>NZ_JAINZP010000024.1 GCF_020166435.1 Pectobacterium versatile
AATACCGGAAATCCATTACGGAGGAAAAATTGCGCCCAGCCTTCATTCCCTTCTACGTTGCCAAGCCAGCAGCCGTAAAGTAATTATGTGTCAAAATGATCGGCGGGCGATCAGGAGATGTTTTATCAGGAATAAAATATTCAACATAGGCATGGTTACGTAGTACAACATTCGGCCTATTCTCTGTACGGCTCACCTTTTCGCCACCGGCTATGAATGATCCCATTTTGGATAACGTTATTGGTTTCATAGTAAATACCTTGTAAACGGTTAACGATATAATTGGCTCGGTTCTTAGGAAATATACTTTGTGTTACGGGAATAGTTAGTCACGCATTAGTAGCCTATATTGATCCGAGCCATATATACTTTGAAACTAAAGCTGAGCGTCGAGGATCACTGACAGAATAGTTGTGCCAGGTTCCTTAGAAAAATCTGGAGCCAGTTGCGCGGCAACACTTGCAAGAGAAGTCACTACAGCACCTGCCTGCTCTGCTCTGGCCAAAGCTGCTTGTTCAGTTCGAAGCGATCGGTTGCCTATGCAATCCACCGGGATGTATATATTATAACCGTCACGTAGACCACCCAGCGCAGTAAGCGTGACAGCCACTTCAGCGGTGTAACCCGATACAATGATAGTCTTTCTGTTCGTTTTCTTAATAGCATCAACAATTTCATTCACTTGGAACGGGTCTGCATTGAGTCGATAAATAGTATTTTCATTGTTCGCATAAGGTTTGAGTTCCTTGATCAACTCACCGGGCTTGCCATTGCGTGGGACTGTGAGAAAGAGCGAGGGGGCAGATATGGCATGTGCTACCTTAGCCAGACCACCTGCATTCTTAGCCAGCGCATCAGGGCTCATTGTATTACTTGTAGCAATTAAATCTGGATGTAAATCAGCAAAGATAAAAATGACATCTTTCGGATCGAGGTTGTATTTAGCGCTTGATAGCTTCGTACTTTCTGTCAATTCATGTTGTTTATTTAATGCCGAATTGACTTCCACAGCATGCGCATTTGTCAATAATGCCGATGCAACAAGAATAGCACTCAATAAGGCACCACAACGCTGAAGATAATTTTGATTATTCATATTTTTTCCATTTTACTCTAAAAATTTATGTCTATGCATCTATGATAAAATAATTAGCTTCACGTCAAAAAGCTCGACCTAAACATAATTTAATTTTTCACATTTTAATTATAACACCCTCCTAAATGCTCATGAGTTCATTTCAGTTGTGACATCATGTCACAAATGCATAATTCATTTTCTAACTGATCTAAAATGCTCCAGGATCGCGTGATAGTTGTTCCTGAGTCTGTGCATGTTAAGATCAGTTAAAATGTTTTGATGTGCATGATAATTATTACCATCACAGGTAATTACAACTACAGTGAGTTCGCTCCAGAGCTAAAGCCATGACACATTCAATCTATTTTTTATCAATAGTTTATAAGACTTTGGTCATATAGTCAGAATGTGAACAGCATTTTTCTCCTAAGCAGGTGTGTACATGAAAGACGTTTCACTAGACAGGTTAACGGGTATAATCGCCTTCGCGCGTGCTGCTTCTTTGGGAAGTTATACTGCGGCTTCAAAAGTGTTGTCCTTATCTCCCTCGGCTATCAGTAAAAGTATCCAAAGGCTCGAAGTGCGACTCGGAGTCAAATTATTCAACAGAACAACACGTTCACTTACGCTGACTACCGAAGGCCATGACCTTTATCAGAGAGCCCTAAGGCTGCTTCATGAGGCTGAAGAGATTGAGCAAGCAGCCGTTTCAGCTCGAAGCGAGCCTTCAGGTCTTATAAAAATCACCGCTCCTTATGCAATTGGAAATACACTCATTGCTTCCCATCTACCGAAATTTCATGAGCGATACGCGAATCTGAAAATCGAACTGTGTCTTAACGATAACTACACTGATTTAGTAGAAGAAGGTATCGATGTTGCCATTAGGATTGGGCCGCTCGGTGATTCAAGGCTGATAGCAAGGAAGCTCGTACCAAACACAGTATGTTTGTATTCTTCACCAGCCTATCTTAAGAAAAATGCTCCTCCACAATCCGTGGAAGAATTAAGCCACCACAGCCTCGTCAGTGTCAGAATGCCCAACTCAGGCCAGCTTCTCCGATGGCCAATGCAGGTAAGTGACAAAATAATCGAGTTTATACCTGACGCACATATTCTGGTTAATAGCACCGATGCAGCCCTCACAGTGATAAGAGAGGGGGGCGGTATAGGCATGCTCCCTACATACCTTGCTTATGACTATCACATGCGTGGTGAGCTTATCCCAGTAATGATAGGTTTTCATTCCATACGAATGGACATTATTGCCTTTTGGCCAGAATCAAGGCGGGGTAATCCTAACGTCAAAGTATTTCTCGACTTTCTTTCGGAGGTATTCCCAGAGAATGCACCGTGGAATAGTTTCTAAAACACCCTGCCACCATAATATTGGCGGGCTGGTTTCACTACCGTGCCGATGGTATATCCGAACCCAGAACCTGCTTAAAAGTCAGTTAACTATCTCAATATGCCATCCCATCTCCACAATCTTATCTCGCAAACTCTGTGAGACACGACTTTCGTTCGCAGCAAGGCATAGCAACTTCGTAGGGCGCTACATTGCAACGTAAAGGTTACGCATTTGCGCTTGCTGAGTCTTTGAAAGACTGGCGATCTTTTTAGGTGCAGTCCTTGTAATGTATTCAAGTCCTAGTGCAACATCGAACTTCTGACTTAGCCCCCCTTCTGACAGAGGAGGACTGAGATGAATTCAACCTTAAGGCACATATCTGGAGGGTACCAGCTCGGCACGAACAGCATGAGGTTCTCCGAGCGTGGCGCAAAAATGAAGGATGAACACCTATGCCGCTGTCACGGCAGACGGTTGCCCTGCTAAAACAGATTCAGGCAATTTCCGACGAATCGGTATTCACTTTTCAGAACGCACATACCCTGAACAAAGGGAAGATATCGGTCTACTCGAACGTAAGCTTATAGTATTCAGGAGTAAACTTGGTATTAATATTTTTTAGGTGTTCGTCATTTTCTGATTTTGGCAATGTATGATCTTCCTTCATTGGAGAAAAAAATAGTTTGTTCCTATCTAATAAATATTTGTCTAAGAGATATCCAGACAGCTCTTCTTTATAATCTGCTTTGTTGATGTCAGGTGCATTAAAATTTTTTATATCTTCCAATCTTGAATTTTTTTATCTTTGGTATTTGTTATATCATTACTTTCCTTAATGGATATTTTAGAGCCTACACTTAGTCCTTGGAAAAGTGTGCCATGTTCATTAATTACCCTTTTCTCTGGAGGATTTTGGTGTTGAATGGTTAGCTTGTGGTTCCCTCGGAATAACGTTATCCCAGATTTAGCGTTTTAGATTTTATTTACCTGGGATAAAATCCCTCTACTATCAATCCTGCTATTGAGTAGTGGGTTTTTATATAAATTTACGCATTGGGTTCTTATGGGGTTAATTACTCTAATCATTTATTATTATCTCTATATGGGGGTACCACAATTTTGTATGTACCCAGTCTCGATAGACTTTTTTATATTAGCGACCGATTGATTACCGATAACCAATCGGCAATTTTAGTGTTAAAATTCAACGTATAACCAGTCACTTAATCAAAGTCATACACATCATATGTTTATTTTAAAGCATATGATCAATGGTGATGTGTATTAGATGATATAGATATCAAGTCTCCATGAGTATTAAAAAAAGCGATTATTGGTATTTTTCGTTTAATAGCAGACAAACATCATATAACCAGTAGGGTAGGAACAAGAAAATGCACAAGGGAACGTGCCCGATTGAAACAACTAAGGCCATAAGTAGATTTCATGCAGCACATAATGCATGCTGTTTTAGTGTGCATCCCCCCATGCCGCATTGGATATTTTATGATTATAAAACCACTGCCATTCTGTTGCGTAATGTTGTAACTCATCCAGCGATGAAATAAGTATTACCCTATAGTCAATTTTCGTTGGCCGATACCCCCATCTTTATACAAATATTTACTGATCAGCTATAAAACATGATCGTTTTTATAGAAAAAAAAATAAAAAACCAGCCAGCCTGAACTTCACTGATAACAAATCTACATATACGAAGGAATTATTTCAAAGAAAAATTTGAAATAAATTATGAGCCTACTTATTTAACAGAAATAGCAATCCAGCTTATTAAGCTAGCCCTGAATAACCTCAAAAAACACAGTTCCGTTGTAATTTAAATAATCAATAGGAAAAACAAAATGGCAAATGTAAAATTAATAATTACTTCATCTTACCTTTTGGTCATAACAACAGTTAATGATTACAGTACTGCCTTTTTTTCATTGAGATAGGCAAAAATTCCCCGCCAGCACTAATCCCAACATAAATCAGATAAGTGTAGCGCTTTCACCCTGTATGCAAGGCTATTTAAAATAATATTGGTAGTGATGCTTAGCAGAGATCCAATTTTTCGTAGAGATTATTAATATTTAACGAGGATAAACCAAAAAGTAGTCAGTGATAAAAATCTGATGTCGGGCTAAAGGAAGGGGGAAAACAACGAAAAATTTTGGAGCGGGAAACGAGACTCGAACTCGCGACCCCGACCTTGGCAAGGTCGTGCTCTACCAACTGAGCTATTCCCGCATAGAATCGGATTTATTATCTTTTTAATTTCAGCAAAAAGTAAACCATGCTGAAATTAAAACCAATTAAACCCTGTTAAATCACGCATAACTTAATGAATTTAATAACTATTTATTAATAAAGCGATTTAACGGTCAGCATTATGTACCAATCAATTTAACGTGGCAAGCCCTTTCACTGAAAAACATCGCTACACCGTTTCAATCAGCCCTGTCGCTGTGGAGGCGAAGCCATAAGCCAGCCTCCACGATCAGGCCACCGTAGATTAAGGCGGCCTGACATTTCATTTGCTCTTGAGCATCAGGATTTTACGCTGCGTACCAAGGTTTGCTTACAAATGTGTCCAAACGTGACGTGAGTCGCATTTTCTCCTCCAACGCCGATTCCATCCTGAGAACGGAAATCAATACGCCACCCACCCACATCATAGGTTGTGCTCCAAGTATTGATATAGCCTAGGTTGTAGTCTTGGAATTGCGTGGTGTAATCCGCATGGCAGGTACCCAACTTCACCGCCCCTGAAGCATTTCCATTTGAATCCGTTGTTATCCTATGCAGATTACTTTCATCAAACAACAACTTACCATCATCTTCCCGCTGATCGAGATAAAGATCTGCATTAATATTTGGAATACCGGCACCGGTTGAATCAGCAACACGAACCCGCCAGGTAACATCTCGGTAAGCTTGTGTGGTCATAAAGCCGTAACTTGTCGGTGCCGAATACGGGATTCGCAAAACGCTACTTTCCCCCTCAACAGAGCTGGTGAATGTGGTAATTTTAGAGCCTAAAGACAATATGTAGAGTTGAGAGGCCGTCGGCAACCTTGATGGATTAGGTAACACTCTTACCAGAATTTTTTCATTTGGCTGAGAGGGGATAATTGTAACATCCTGTCCTGTATTACGAGTTATCCAGGAATTTCCACCATTGGTAGAATACGCCAGTAGCCAATTATTATTCGTTCCGCTAGTCACTCCATCAACGCGCAGTAGAACATGCTGGCCACGTACTGCGGTAAATATATAGTGATCAGCATCAGAGTCACTATCAGAATTCCCGACAATGCGATTTATTACATTCGATAAAGGAGATGCCAGAGAGGGAATATCATTTAACTCATAGGCATCAATACCCGTATTAACAATGGCTCCAAAATTAAAACTTGAACCATCTGCCACCTTGGCCTCCATAAACCAATAATAGTGCCCCGGTTGGGTTAAATTCAGCGTAGCCTCATCAGCATTTCCCTGCTGATCTGAATAATTAATTGCCGTCACATTATTCTGGCCATCGTCCCGCATCAAACTAAGAGCAATATCGGTTTCAGGGCTCATGCCTACGACAAAAGCGGTTGTTTTAGAACGCTGAGTGATTTCAAAGTGATAACAGGCACTACCTCCACTTTGCAGTCCATCCAGCGTATAGATTGAGTTTACTGCAAGAGTCGGACACAGCGGGGTGAATGAACTGTCATTGGCCAGAGCCTGACTGCTTGATAACGACTTTTTTTGTGCGCTGTTTGCATCAGCCTGCGCAGTTGATGAATTGGGAGCAATAACAACAACCCCCTCATTTTCAGCTTTGTGGAATTTATAATTACTTGCGGCATGTGCTTGTATACTATTGGGAGCATCAAATACAGAAACCGTGCCTTTCTTTTGCAGTTTCCCAATATCCTTCACTTCGACAGAAACGCTGGTCTCAGCGATCGCTGAACCCATACAGAATGCCAATCCGGCAGCCGCAAGATATAAATTTAAACGATGGTATTTCATCCCAATATTTCCTTATCTTTGAGTATTCTCAAATAGAATGCAGACTTATTATTTAATATTTAACAAATACTGAACGCTAAGCGGAGGTAGTATTACACTGACACGACGTATAATCTCAATAAAATCTTACAAAAATATTTAAAATGAAATCTTTCAAATGAGAGAATTAAATTTTTTTAAATAAATTAATTCTCTCATTAATTATTTACTAAATAATCATTTAATACTCACGATTAAAATCCACCTCGCCACGCAGCGTATTATCGGCATGGAAACGAGCAAGATTCCTCAGGAATAACCGCCCCATCGGTCCCGGCAATGTGAATAGATCCACGCTTTTGGGGCGAACGACGTCCATAATTCGTGCTGTAGAGGCCTCCGAGGATGCTATAACTTATTTATATAGCTGGTTATCCCAAGTACTATACATCGCTTTTTGACGGATCCCCCCAGCATCTCCATCGCGTGGCGCGAAACTAGCCTGATGTCTGGTGAAGAACTCGAGTCCCATATCGATAGTTTGCCCATAGCTGTCTCGATTAAGCGTTACGTTGGGTTTGAGACCGGGCCGAATATTAAATTCTGCAATCTGAGCATCTGCCAATTGATTGGCTAGCGTAACCATTCCCTCAGAATCATTCAGCGCCTTTTCCAGACGATTAATTTGTTCCCGGTTCAACCCGTCAGTTTGCGTCACAAACAACGTTCCGTCTTTATTTACACTAAATCCGAAAAATGCCCCCTGCAAATCAGGATGTTCTTCAGCAAGTTGATCGAGAAACGACACATAGGTTTTATTCATCTGATCTTGTATAGCAAGACGATGGGCGAGCGCCTTATCGGACTCACGATAATGTTCAGCAATAAACTTCTCGATATTAATCGCTACAGATTCTGCTTGGCTGGTTTGTTCTTCCCCACTAAGACGATCAGCTTGGCCAACCCTAGCGCCTTCAGCAGTTCTTAGCTGCTCAGATACCATATCGCTGACCTTCTGCTTTGCGGTATATTCCTGAAATTTAGTGAGGGCCTCCTGACTTATCTCTACAACCTGACGCTCAATGTTGTCCCCAGTTAACACGGCTTTACTCTTCGCGACATTAGGTTGTTCAGTCTGGTTATTCACCGTTCGACTATTTTGCCCTGAATATTCCACTGTGTGCGATCCAAATGTAGAAATACTATTCATAATACCATTTGCTCCTGTGTGTCATGATGTTACGCCGTGCGACAAGGTTTCCCTGCAAATGTGCTCAAATGTGACATGAGTAGCGCTTTTTTCTTCTACACCAATATCTTCCTGAGCAGGGACACCAGTACACAGTAAAATATGCTAACCACATAGTAGAGTGTATGCGTAGTGAGCATCAGAACAGCTATCAGAGCCGCCACGAATTCGATTAAAGCTATCCGCCAACCGCCGAATATGGATCTGAACCGCGATAGGTTATCTCAATACCCTCTTACCGCTGAATCATCCGAATAAGGTGCTTTTCCCTGAATGCAAGGTTTGGAACTTGCTAAACTAGGGCTGCTTTACTCTGCCCTAATTTAGCTTTAACGGTTATTTCCCAGAATTCTTTATAATAGAATTAATGTGAAACTATTTTTAATTAAATTAATACTAATGATATATTCAATATTCGCGATTAAAATCCACCTCGCCACGCAGCGTATTATCGGCATGGAAACGAACAAGATTCTCCAGGAATAATCGTCCCATCAGTCCTGGCACCATCGGCCCAGCAATGTGTGCCGTCAACGTCAGATTCGGCGTTTTCCAGAACGGATGGCTGTACGGTAACGGCTCTTGCCTGAATACATCCAGCACCGCTCCCGCAATTTGCGCATCACATAATGCCGCCCGCAAATCATCATCCACCACGGCACTACCGCGCCCAACATTGATAAACAGCGCCGAAGGCTTCAGGGCGGCAAACAGACTGGCATCATAGATATCGGTGGTTGCCGAGGTGTCTGGCAGAAGATTGATCACATAATCGGCCTCCGGCACCGCAGAAGGCAGTTCCGCTAAACTCATGATCCGTTTAAAATCAGGCCGCTGCCTTGGCGTACTGACGATACCGTATAGCTCAACACCAAAAGGCCGTAAAAAGCCAGCAACCTCACAGCCGATCTCTCCCGCACCGACAATCAGCACGTTTTTATCCGCCAGCGATCCCGGTAAACGGTGATCCCAGCGCCGCTCTTCCTGACTGATTTGTCGTTCCCCCAGACGCAGCTCATGCCTGAGCATGTAGGCAATCACATATTCGGCTATCGGCTGCCCAAACACGCCAACGGCGCGGCTTAAGCGGTAATCTCGCGGTAGCCCATCGGCCAACAGCGGTTTGAACCCTGCCCAGGTAGACTGTAGCCACTGTGGTTTGGCTCCCTGAGCCAGCAATGCGGCGGCGGTATCAGGCTCACCCAGCCAAATCGGACAGCTCACGGCCTGCTCTGCCGTACCGTTTGAGAGCACCAGCTCAAGCTCCGGCGCAGCATGATGTAAGACAGAGCCAATCTCATCGGCACGCGAGTCCAGTAGCAGAATAGCGGTCATAAGCACGTTCCTTAAATAGGGTAAAGCACCTTCGGCCTCACCCTAATTATTGTCGTCATTCCGTTTAGGGTTAGGCAGAAGCCTGAATAAGCGACGTCAATAACGCGCCGCGCTTCGCTTCCGATTTTTTCACCAACACTGCAAGTTTCTTAGTATTGCCCCAAATGAGATACAAAATATGTTCTATCACGGCGGGTTCTCGCATCCGAACTTCTTCGGCCAGTTGTTCGAACAGCGCGTCATCCTCTAGCGCAGGCAACATATTCAGCTTTAACCTTTCCGTCGCATGGCTCAGGCAAGCAACCAAAGTCGCCACGTTCTGTACCATCACACCATGCTTATCGAAAAATGCACGAATGAAGGCATCTTGTACTGATTGGTGTTCGTCATCCACGCTTTCCATATACGCTTTTACGAGTGGGAAATAGCCCGTATCGGTCAGACCCAGCCCGAATACCGCATAGCTTCCCGGCATGCAGCACTTTTCGCCTTCCGAATCCGCATACCATTCAAATTCCTCAATCGCGATACGCGCATAATCCTCAAGAAGCGGATAGTTCGATGCATATTGCAACGCGTTAGCAAAAAAGCGGTGGGTATCCGATTTTGCCAGCCCCTTGATAGGAAGATACTGTCGCGCCGACGATTTCAGAACGATCTTGTAGCTCTTTGGAAAACCGAGCGTCAGTAAGCGCGTAATGAAAAGCAGCGCCTGCTCATACGCTTCGGCGCTTTCCTTACGAATACGTACCGTGATGGTCGAAAACACATCATTCGCCACGCATTCGACCGATTCGTTCTTCAGGTTAATCTGCGCGTTCTCAAACGCACCACTTCCCTCTTCCATGATGCTTAGCGCACGCGGGTAGCCCAACTGCTTCGCGATACCCAGGTATTCCAGCGCCTGAGACTTACTATAGGAAGGCTCATAACGCAGGATCATAACTGCCGCATAGAGAACTAATTCAACGGGGTGCAGCGTTTGTGGATCCGGCAAATCCAATGCAATACCGGGCTTGAGGGAATGGGTTTCTGGTTCGAAAAAGTGTTCAGGCTGGAACACGTCGCAGTAGCGCAACAGAAATTGCTGATCGACCCACGTTCTTAACGCACGGATAATCGTGCGCCTATGCTCCAACAGTGTCTCTTGCCCTGCGTTTTGCTGCTGAATTCGTTCAAGCTGAGCCATGATCCAGCGGATATCCAGCGAGGGAAAGAGATGCACATCAAGCAAATGACGAGCCAGAAAGAACGTTTGCAGCGGCTCAGTCGGCGCATTACCACGGGTAAGATGCTGTTCGATATAGTCGTGAATAGACTCAAGTAGCCGCTGTTTTTTCACGTAGTTAGTGAACGTAAACAGCGTAGTCAGCAGCCGGCCTTCGGCTGCTGGGAATACGGCTCGAAAGCAAAACCGATAGTCAATCACCGCAGTCTCTGCCAGTTTCTCAACACGCTGCGCGATAGCCTGAGTCAGCACAGGAACGATATTTTCCTGTATCTGCGCGACGCTTAATGCCCCTTTTCGGCTACCGATCGATAGTCCGTCAGCATCACGCTTCGACTTAGCGGATATTGACGTCCGCCCGGGCGCATAATCCAGTATCACATCGTTATGGATGCCTGCCTGCAGCGTTGTTCGCAATACGACCTTATCGACATCGACTCTTTTCTCCAGCGCATCAAACCATTCGCTGATTATCGCCAGCACTTCATCCTGCATAGGTCGTTCATGTGGTAGTGATCCCCCAGCCTCGTTCGAGTGCCTCTCCGTCATTTTTCTCTTTTTCCTTGTTTATCGCAGATGAAATTTTGCCCCAGAAAACAGCATTGATGATGTTGACCAACCGCCAAAAGGTAGCACGAATCGCGCTATTTTTTGCCTTTCTCGTCATTCCGTAGCAGTGAAATGTAGCGAACATAGCAGGAGGGCGAAATCAGGATAAATGCTTATCTTAAACTGTCTTTTCGCTGTGATAGAGAAGGAAAATCAACGCATTGGCATAAAGACATGACGATAAATAGTACCGCATTCACGCGTCGTTGGTGACAGGAAATCACGATGGTGTGGTTTTTCTCATGATGCAAAGAAGGCGTGATCAATCACGTCATGACAGCCCCACAGCACGGGGAAATCCGTGCTGTGGGACATAGGCCAATCAGGCGTTCAGCGTGGCGTTATCAATGACGAAGCGGTATTTCACATCACCCTTGAGCATCCGCTCGTAGGCCCCATTGATTTCGTCGGCGCGAATAAGCTCAATATCGGAAACAATCCCGTGCTCAGCACAGAAATCCAGCATTTCCTGCGTTTCAGGAATGCCACCGATCATCGATCCCGCCACCGTACGGCGTTTCATGATCAGGTTGAACACGTTCGGAGAAGGATGCGGCGACGCAGGCGCACCGACCAGCGTTAGTGCGCCATCGCGCTTCAGCAGAACCAGAAACGCATCCAGATCGTGCGGCGCAGCAACGGTATTCAGGATTAAATCGAAGCTGCCCGCGTGCGCTGCCATTTCTTCGGCGTTACGAGACACCACGACTTCATTTGCCCCCAGCGCCTTCGCATCTTCACGTTTGGATTCAGACGTGGTGAACGCCACAACATAAGCGCCCATGGCATGCGCCAGTTTGATCCCCATGTGGCCAAGCCCGCCGATACCCACAACGCCGACCTTCTTACCCGGCCCAGCATTCCAGTGGCGCAGCGGGGAATAGGTGGTAATTCCCGCACACAGCAGCGGCGCGACCGCAGCCAGTTCCGCCTCGGAATGACGGACGCGCAGCACATAACGCTCATGCACGACGATCTGCTGGGAGTAGCCGCCAAGCGTCCAGCCGGGCTCATCCGACGTCGGGCCATTATAGGTGAGAACCATACCATCACAGTAGTTCTCTAAACCATCATCGCAATCCTGACACTGCTTACAGCTGTCTACAATGCAGCCGATACCAACAAGATCGCCCGCCTTAAAGGCAGAGACATGTGCCCCAACGGCAGACACTCGCCCGACGATTTCATGGCCGGGAACGCAGGGAAACTGTGTTCCCGCCCATTCAGCACGCACCTGATGCAGGTCCGAATGGCAAATACCGCAGTACGCGATCTCAATCTGAACATCGTGGGCACCCGGCGTACGTCGGACGATCTGTAACGGCTCAAGAGGTTTGTCGCCCGCATGGGCCCCATACGCGTGTACAAGCATGGCTATTTCCTTTTATGTTGAGAAACCGATCATGTTAAAAAATCGACTATTTTCCTAAATCCCTCAGCAGATAGGTATAGCATTCCGATGGTTTTCTTGCCTGTTCCAATGAATCTCACCTCATCAGAGGGTAATTTTGGTCAATGCCAGAGACGCGCCTAACGCAATCAGGGCAACACCGATACCTTTATCGACCCAATGTTGACGATCGATCAGTCGGCGACGCATGGCCGGTGCAGCAAAAAACAGCGCAACAATACTGAACCAGACCCAGTGCGCCACCGACATGAATAACCCATAGCCAAAATTATGGCTCATTGGGCTACCGGGCTGTACGACCTGAGTATAGGTAGCGACGACAAACAGCATGGTTTTTGGGTTAAGCGCATTGGTGAGAAAGCCCATGCAAAACGCGGCAAGCGATGACGGTGCATTACCGGACGCTTCTTCTAATGTTATTTTTATCTTATTGGTTAATGATTTATATCCCAGATAAATCAGATATGACGCTCCCAGAATCTTCATCGCCATAAATATCATCGGAGAGTTAACAATGAATACCGCGATGCCAAAAACGGTATACATCACATGGATCTGGACGCCGCAGGCAATACCAAACGCACTGAGTAAACCGGCACGCGAACCAAAGGCATAGCTATTGCGGGTCACCATAGCAAAATCAGGTCCCGGACTGATCACCGCCAAAATGGTGATCGTCGCGACAGCAATTAACTCATTCATTAACGTTTTCCTTGTTCGGCAAGCCATCACTTTCACGATGATTCTGCACAGATGGGTAACAGATAGGCTAAAAGAGGAATGCAAAAATCACTGACGCAATACGACTAGCAAAGGTGCGATCCCCACGATATTTCCTCACTATTTAGGCTATTAGGCTTTTTTCACCTGAGGAAAGTGTGATTATTCAGCGTTTGCATGTGGCAAAAAAGCGATTTATCTTGGTATAAATCTGTCAAATTTCATCGTGTATATGAAAATTCCTTCGTTAGCCTCTTTTCGCTTCTTTGAAGCGGCCGCACAAACCGGTAGCTTTGTTAAAGCCGCCGAGTCCCTGCATGTCACGCATGGTGCTGTCAGCAGGCAGATCAGATTGCTGGAAGATGCGCTGGGGGTTGAGCTATTTGAACGACGCAACCGAGCGATCTTTTTAAACGCAGCGGGCCGTTCTTTGCATACGGTCACGCAGTCCGTTTTTGAACAGCTTGAAGGCGCAGTTTATCGGCTACAGCAAAGTGCACAGGATGACGTGCTGACGCTGTCATGCGAGCCTACGATTGCCATGAAATGGCTGATCCCACGGCTACCGGCTTTTAATCAGGCGCATCCCGATATCAAACTTCATCTGGTGGCCGCGGGTGGGCCGATTGATTTTGTGCGTAGCGGCGTTGACCTCGCGCTGCGGCGTGACGATTTTCACTGGGAGCCGCAAACGCATGCGGTAAAGGTATGTGACGAATGGATAGGGCCAGTAAGCCGTGACAAAACCGAGTGCAAAAACAGTCTGGAAGGGATGCGTTTGCTCTATACCGGAACGCGACCGAAAGCGTGGGCAACTTGGCAGCGGCAGACGCATGTGTCACTCAAAGGCAGCACCAGAGCGGACTATGAGCACTTTTATCTGTGTATTCAGGCCGCCGTCTCGGGATTAGGCATAGCAATGGCATCTTTCCTGATGGTGCAAGACGAGACAGCAAACGGGCAGTTGCATGCACCGTATGGATTTGCGCGGGATGGGTCTGCCTATTATCTGTTATCGCCCATCCCCCTTGAGCAAAATGAAAAGTATGTACGATTTCATACCTGGCTAATGCAGGAAGTTTCCACCGGCCTTTCCGGGGTCGAGAATGCTTGTTAAACCCGCACAGGAAGTACAATGACAGCACATTCCCGTGAATCCAATTTCACGACACTGAACATGATTATCGCCGCCTCACTCGTGGGGTTGGTGACAGGGTACACGCTACCGCTGATCAGCCTGAAACTGGCAGAGCACGGACACAGCACGGCGACGCTTGGTATTCTGGCAGCTCTTCCGGCGGCGGGGATGATGCTATCCTCATTCGTTACACCGTGGCTCAGCCGCCACCTGCACGTTAGCTATCTGTTATCCGGCAGCCTGATTATTCTGGCAGCCTCAACCGTTGCCTCATTCCTGCTGTCACACCCCGTATCACTCATTTTACCTCGCCTGTTAACCGGGCTGGCCTCGGGGGTTTTGGTGGTGCTGGGAGAAACCTGGGTCACCAGCCGGGCTTCTGACAAACACAAAGCGACGCTGACGGGGCTGTATGCTTCCGTTTTCACAGGATGTCAGTTGATAGGGCCGTTGCTTATTGCCGCTGGGGAGCATATTCAAATCTATGCGCTATGGCTGATTTGTGGCATATCCGCTGCGTGTGCATTCATGTTGAGGAACTGCACCAGTATGGTTCGAGCGGATGAACAGTCCTCGACGTCTTATCGAGATCTTATCCCTTTTCTCCCAGCAATCGCCTCTGGTGTGCTCTGCTTCTCCTTCTTCGATGCCAGCATACTTGCGCTCTTTCCGCTTTACGGCATAGAACAAGGCTTAGACGAAAAATCCGCGATATTACTGGTCACACTCATTTTTCTGGGCGATGCCGTATTTCAGACGCCGATTGGCTGGCTGGCAGACAAATGCGGCATCATCAAAACCCACATCAGCTGCGGCGTCCTGTTCTGTGTGATGCTGGTATTGATCACGTTCTCATTCTCCTCCCCTGCACTTCTGGTTCCCGTCTGTATCGTACTGGGCGCAGCGGCAGGCGGGCTTTACACGCTGTCTCTGGTGCGGGCGGGTCAGAAATTTGCTGGTCAGCGACTGATTGTGATGAATTCACTTCTGGGGCTGGTGTGGTCTGCGGGCAGTATCAGCGGGCCGCTGTTCTCTGGTGCAGCCATCATGTTTTACGGTTACGACGGCCTCATCGTCACCTTGCTGCTAATCGGCGTGCTGTTTGTTGGCATACAGGGCGTATTAAGAAAAGAACGCGTATCGCGTTCGCTGGGTGAAGAGTGAATGTCGTCACGTTCTCACCCTATCGAGTACTCCGATACCTTGAAGGACATTCAAACAGGAATAGTTATGCCAATCATACACACGGAAGAGTCGGCCAATCCCTCCGTGGCTGTCAATCCCGCTATGCACCCGTTGCTGGCGGAGCATTCTCCGCAGCGACAACATCTCGTAAATACGTTGCTCTCGGCTGACGGCATCGCCCCCCTCGCCGAGGCCGTGGCACGCACCTTGCGCAGTAGTATCGATTTCTATCATGGTGCAGAAGACGACCACACTGCGCTGGGCAATCATCGGCTGGGCGGCCTGCCGGATTTACCTGTCGATATCCCCTACCCTTGCGTCAGCACCACCGAAGACACCTTGCTCGAATACGAGGAGTGCTGGCAAGAAGGTGAAGACGAAAAAGATGTGTGCATTTTCCCTTGGGACGACGTTACGCAGACCTATCGTGTACCGTTGGAATTTATTGCACAGGTAGACTGCCGCGCTTTGGCACCATTGCAAGATTACTTACCGCGCGAAGGCACATTATTCTTCTTTCTGGAATGTGGAAGCAGCCCTTTAACGACCAGAGGCAAGGTAATTTATGTGCAGGATGTCGCAAGCCTGTGTAGCGGCACGCGCTTTGCCGATCTTGCTTTCAATGATGAGAAGACGCTCGGGCAAAAGCCCGCCTTTACACTGCATCCCAGAGCCAGCGTCACCGTACCCAGTTTTTACGCATTGCGTCAAAATCCCCATCTTGGCTCGATACTCTGCTCGCGCCTGAGTCTGGAACAACAGGCGGCGCTGGACGATGATGAATACGACGATACGTTATCCCATCTCGGCTTCGCACAATATTACGCCTGGCAGTTACGGCAACTGGGCGCATTCAATCTGTTGCCTGATAGTAAAGTGACTAAAGAGCAACTCGCCTGGATGATCGAAAAGGACATGCTACCATCGAACTTTCCGCTTGATGCTCCATTGCCTGAATATCAGGGGATTGCCCGAGTCAACGGCTGTGGCTTCAGCCAGCATGAATTACCAGAATTGCAGGCAGCACAGACGTTAGGCGGCGAGGCACAGGACTGGCTGGTGCTGTTTCAGGTCTGTCTGGATGGACAATTTCAGTGGGATGACGGCACGCTGAATTTCATCATCCATCGCACCGACCTCGCAGCCCTACGCTTTGACAAGGTATTCATGGTCTGCGATTACTGAGAATTTGCGCTGATTAGCAGGTAAGTACGACGACAACCCACTGCTGGCTAATGATGGTGATTGTCGTCGATATTGCGTGGTACAGGCTCAAGACCTGGCGCTGATCTGCGTGAAGACATCTTGTAGTGTTGCAGCCTCATAGGTTGGCGCGATGTCCGAATCGTTGGCGGCCCCACCTGCATTGAACCAGCAGCTGTCTATGCCGTACAGGTTCGCCCCAAGAATATCGGCATCGAGCCTGTCGCCTACAATGACCGCCTCGGCTTTTTTGAACGAGCTGAATTTGCTGGCGGAGAACTCGAAGAAACGCGCATCCGGCTTGGCGAAGCCGCAAGCTTCAGAGGTAGCGACAAACGAGAGCCAATCTGCCAGACCCGAGTTCGCCACTCGCTTCGCCTGCACATACTCAATGCCGTTGGTAATAATGCCAACTTCACCGATCTCGGCAAGCGCTTCACAGATCTGAACCGCCCCATCCACCAACACCACCGTCTCAGGCAGGCACTCCAGATAGAGGTTGCTCGCTTTGTGGGGATCGATATCGATGCCATGAAGGGAAAACGTGCGGCGGAATCGTTCTACTTTCAGGAGATCCTTGGAGATTTCCCCCTTTTCAAACTCGCTCCATAGCTGGGAATTCTCGCGCTGATAATCTGCGAACAGGGTCGTATTTTCAATATCGACACCAAGGTTCGTCAGCGTACGCGCGAACGAAAGACGCTCGGAGGCTTTGAAGTCCAACAGCGTGTCGTCAAGGTCAAACAGGAAATGGCGGTATTTCATAAGTGTTGGTTACTCTGCATCAAGGAATCGCTTCTGACAGGGATAGACTGCGCTGGCTTAGCCGCTGTCAGCGCGCGGTTAACCCCCAGAAGCACGACGAGGAATGATAGCGTCAATAGCCCGATCATCACCCACGGAAACGCGCCCGGGCCTGCGCCGCTGAGGAGCAATCCTCCGATGACGCCCCCTAAGGCCACAGCGGTGTTCCACGATGTAGTCGACATCGATTGTGCGACGTCCACGGCATCAGAGGAAAGGTGAGTCATTGCCGTTTGCGTGACGACGGAGAATCCCCCAAAGGAGATGCCCCACATAAAGACTGCCAGAATCAGAATGGCCTGTACATCGGACCAAAGGCCCAGAAGGAGCGTCGCAGCAGCGAATAATAACACCTCGGCAGGGCCGAGACGCTTGAGATTCCCATCGACGATAATCCCTGACAGCACGAGGCCAAACACCGCACCCGCCCCGAAAATGAACAGCACGCCGTTGAGCCAGTCCCCCATGGCGGAAGCCACGAGGAAAGGCTCGATGTAAATATACAGAATGTTGTGCGTGACGATGTAGGTGAGGATCAGCGCAAGCGTCGCCCCGACGCCACGCTTGGCGGCAACCTGAGGCAGCGATAGCCGTTTATCAGCCGATTCACCCGGAAAATCGGGAGCAAAGAGCGCGATCCAGACGACAAGGAGTACCGCGATAACCGACACGAGCCCAAAGGCGCCCTGCCAGCCAATCGCCGAGCCGAGAAGGCCGCCAATCGGTACGCCGAGGACCAGCGCAGCCGTAGAACCCGCACCGACAATCGCGATTGCACGCCCGAGTAACCACCTGGGAACCATACGGGAGGCGTACCCGGCCAGCATCGACCAGACCACACCACCGAACAGACCAGCGACAAAGCGGGCAGCCAGTGATAAAGCGTAGTTGTCTGAAAAGGCGGTCACCGCATTCACGACGGCAAATCCGCTAATCGCGACGAGCAGCAGAGGTTTACGTCGCATGCCGCGCGTCAGCGCCGTAGCGGGGATCGCAGATAACAGCGCCCCCAGAGCAAACGCAGTGATGAACTGGCCGGCCAGACTTTCAGAGACATCAAGACCCGTCGCGATCGCACTGAGGAGCCCTGCCGGCATAATCTCAGTCAGTAAGGTCAGAAACGCGGCTGTCGCAAGTGCGAGGAGCTTTAACACGGGGAGAGACGGGGTTTGGATTCGATTTGCACTCAAAATAATTATTTACCTGTAACGCTGGCCTGTCGTAACACACGGAATTTTGCCACCTGAACAGAGATGATATCACTACATCCGTATACAAACAGGTAACATGATGCTTCCTGACGGTCATCATGCTACTGATACGTATTCAGGAGAGCTATACGTGGATGGTAAATAATGTTGAAAATATCCTTCTGTAATATATTTATTAGGTATTGAAAAGAATAGGTTATTCGGTCTCATCTATTTCACCACTGTTCAGTATTCAATGTTATTCATTCATATCTAACAATATGATTAAAAATAAAAAACCGATAAAAATAATCTTTCAATGAAATTGAAAAATAAGTTACTCATTCATTATTACCAGACTACTTAATAATAGCATTTTTAATAAAAGCGATTCAAATAAAAACCCATACCATACAATTAGATAAGTAAAAACAAAGAAATTAATAGCTATTTACACATCTCAATTATTGCCATTTCATCAGCCTCAACTATACATAATATTCGCAATGTATAATAAAAAAATTGATTAAATTCTGCGGCGAAATTCTATTTCGTCAAGTGTCTTGCTGCCCCTAAAAGGCAGTAAAAACACACAGCTAAAAAAATCATTGCTACGTTCTACCTGTTGGATGATATTTCCATCCAACAGAGTTGGCGGCACCTCCATCCGGCGGTATATCGTCTAGTTTTTCTTGTTTTAGGTACTGATTTTATTTCCGGACGTCACGGAAAACATCGCTTCCGTTTGCGTCAATTACAGACTGAGCCAAGGGAAATCGTGATCTTGAAAAGATCGACATTAGCAGTAACCAAAAGAGGAGCACCTGCTTATGCGACAAGACATACGAACCATTGGCGTTTGCCTGGTTAGCCAGGATGAAGGATTAACACAGGATCTGGATGTCGTTTTGAAAAGTGTCAATAATTTGCTCTGCGGCAATATTGATGTCCCCAAGAGTATAACGCCAGACGGTACCTGCCTGCCCTATCGGCGGGTTCTATCTCAGGCAAGTCAATACCTGTCATCACAGCGGCGTGACAAAACGTTATCACTGACATTGCGGCGCTTTGATTCTATGGCAACAGCAAATCACGCGATGACAGCACACCATCCACCACCTATCGAATGTGTGTTATTAGATACACGTCACGAAGAGCTACACGGTTCAGAAGATCCCTTTACCCAATTCACCCCGAAGTCATCAGAGTCACGGTTTTCACCGTGTTCTGCCATGTTGCTTTGCAAAGAGGAACTTCTGGGTAAATGGATGGGCAGACTCGGAGGAAATCGATTAGTCAGGGTTCTACACGATTGTCCGTGGCAACGGCGGGCCGATATCCTTCGTTTGGTGCTGGATCATCTTGAACATGCACACTTCAACCGCCTGCTGGTACGTGCTTGCCAAAAAACGGAAGGCCCTGGGATATTAGCGCAAACGATTTATCGTCATATGACCGAGCGCTGGGGCGATCAATGGGATTTTCACTTCTACACCGGGTCAATGGTGGCAGGGTTCATCGACTCAATGAAAACCTTACTTCACGGTTCAGAAAACCGCTGTCTGACGGGTAATAATGAGCATGCTCTTGCCGTCAGCGCACTGGCAGGATGGCAATTATATGGGCGCGCCTATGTGATTGCTATAACGTCCGGCATGATCGATGAAGCACGTGGGACATTATCAAACCTCAAGCGTGCCGCTGCACCAGGCCTGATTATCTGCGCGGACTCGCCGCAAACAACCTGGTATCCATTTCAGGGAACGCTTGACGCCGATAATGACGGGCATGAAGTTATTACTGCCCGTGGCTTATGGCATTGCTTCATCCGCACACCCGATGAAATGCCCACCGGTCTGCAAGGTGCTTTTCGCTCACTAGATGAACGTCCGGCGCCTACCTTTGTTTTAGCCACGCAAAACATCCTTGAATCTCAAGCAGACAACCTCAAAATCGAGATTCCTTCCCACATTCCCAGGAAGGAGGAACTTTCCGCACAGCAACGTGAACAGCTAGATCAGGCAGTGTCAGCCATCAATCATGATAACGCCCGCATCCTGTGGCACTGCGGACGGCTTACTGCTCGAGAGCGCAAACGCATCCTAACGCTGGCAGAACGGGCCGGAATAGCATTAGTCGACAGCATCATTCACCCCGGCAGCGTGTCTGCTTATAGCGATGGCACTCTGGTAGATAACTATCTGGGTACGCTTTCCATGTATGGCTTCAACCGCGCCGTCTATGAGTTCCTGGAAACACCAGCAGCAGAAGGAGAAGGCACACCCTGGCTGTTTTTCTTAAAAGGCAAAGTTGAGCAGTCAGCAACACCTTACTCAGAAGGTAAGCTCAAACGTAATTTCCGCATCGCTCAGGTTAACCGCAACCCGGCACACCTTTCACCCTTTACCGATCTGGGATTGGATATTCAACTGTCTGATTTCCTAGACTATCTTGAACCTCGTCTACAAATCGACAGCACCGTATTGTCTTATCGTCGTGCTGGGCTTAAGCGGCTGCGACAGCTGCCGACAGCGTTGCCAAGCGATATGATCGAAACCATGCCTATGACATCCAATCATTTCTTCCACAGGCTAGGCCAACTTATCGCCGAACTTATTGAGAACCACGATTATCGCTATACAGGGGTCTACGATGTAGGCCGCTGTAGCTTATCGGCCATCCGTAATGTGCCACGTACCGATCCTGGTTTCTCCGGCTGGTATGGCCGCGCGTTGATGGGAGATGGTCTGATGTCGTTACCCTATATCGCACTGAAGAACGAACACAATATTTTAGCTTTCGTCGGCGATGGTGCCCGAGCAATGGTACCGAATATTGAGCAACGTCTGGCCTGGTCATCAGTTAAGGGCGTGACAGGGCGTGGCGGTAATGTCACGGTCTTTTACCTGACCAACGGCGTGCTCTCCATGATTCAGACTTATATGGACAAACGTTATGCGCTCAATGCCAGTTGTCAGGTCAATGTGCCCTTGATAGAGCTGGATAAGGGGCCTTCTCATCGCGTAATCGACGGAATCAACGTTCATCACCGCGTGCTGCGTCAGTTCTGTCCAGCACTGTTACGTGAAGCCTTATTGGCACCAGGGAGAGTCAACTTCTTCGACATCTGGCTTGGACATAATTCTGAGGGTGATGGCTTGAGTCTGGCCTCTGAGGACTCTTGGAACCGTATTCATATTGGTAATGAGGGAACACCATGAAATTTGGCTTTATTGCCCATCCAACATCCAGAGAGCTTCTAAATCAGGTAAAACTGATCGATATGGCTGGCCGAATGCTGGAAGAACAGGCAACGGGTTATGATCCTATGCTGTGGCAACGGCGTAATCTGGTCCCGTTTGCCGAATTCAGCCGCATCGTTAGCGCCAGTGGTGCCCAATGCGAGGGGATCTTACAGTTCATGCCGTTAACCGCAGAGCAAATGCTGAGCCAGCCCCGACGCATTGCCGAGCGTGTAGTCGAAGGGGTCAACACACTCAAGCATCAGGGGGTGGAGCTGGTAGGGCTCGGCGGCTTTACCTCTATTGTCGGCAACCGTGGTCTACAGACCCTTGACCGCACAAACATTCCTGTCACGACAGGCAATTCACTGACGGCCTATGCAACCTATGTGAATATACTGGATGTCCTCTCTACGTTAGATATTCCAGCAGAGCAAGCCGACGTTGCGATACTGGGATATCCCGGTTCAATTGCGTTGGCGGTTGCACGGCTGCTTGCCCCATTGGGATGCCAACTAAGATTGATACACCGGGATGAGAAACAGCATGCTCAGGCTTTACTGGATTATCTGCCTGCATCCTTACACAGAAATGTGACGCTGCACGCCGGCATGGACGACTGCTACGAGCGGGTGAAATTGTTCGTAGCCGCTACATCCAGTGGCGGTGTCATTGACCCTCAGCGACTGGCTCCAGGCAGTATCGTCGTGGATGCCGCACTGCCAAAAGATGTATTACCCGGTTGGGAAACTCGTGACGATATTCTGGTGATTGATGGCGGATTAGTTTCCGCAACCGATGCCGTCAGTTTCGGCGCGATGACGTTAGGACTGGATCCCAAACGCCATCTCAATGGTTGTCTGGCTGAGACCATCATTCTCGCTCTGGAAGGCTGGGCCGAACCGTTCTCGATTGGTCGGGAGTTACCCGTTGATCGGGTTCTGGAGATTGGCCGTCTTGCTGAACGACATGGTTTTTTGCCCCGCCCCATGTCAAGCCGCGGTGAAAATGTGGATGATGTGAAACTGCGCGAACTGCGTCGATTTCATAACGGGAAACGACACACAACTCCTGATGGCAGTGACATTAACCCTGAACATCTTCGCGAACCTGAACGTCTTCGTGAAGACGTGCTGAGATGCTTCGGAGAATACATCAATCCCGTTCTGCGAGAGTTTTATGCTTTCAACCATGTTGAACGGGTTTTCAACCACGGAAAAGGCTGTTGGCTAACGGATCTGGACGGACAACGCTATCTGGACTTTGTAGCAGGATATGGTTGCCTCAATACTGGCCATAACCATCCAGATATTGCTGCTAATCTGCAAAAGTACCTGCTACAGCAACATCCTACTTTTGTTCAATATCTGTCAGCACCTCTCCATGCCAGCCTTCTAGCCAAGCGTTTAGCGGCACTTTCGCCTGACGGGTTGGAACGTGTGTTTCTGAGTAACTCTGGCACTGAAGCCGTGGAAGCCGCGTTGAAATTAGCGCTGGCAGCCAGCGACAAACCAACACTGCTCTATTGCGCTAATGGTTATCATGGCAAAACACTTGGGGCCTTGTCCGTAACAGGACGAGCGAAACATCGGCAGGTGTTCGAGCCTCTATTACCTCACTGTGAGGAAATTCCGTTTGGCGATGCTTCAGCCTTACAAGCCAGATTGCAAAAGGGAGACATAGCAGCCTTTATCATGGAGCCCATCCAAGGGGAAGGTGGCGTGGTGATACCGCCCGATGGCTATCTCAACGCCGTAAGAACGCTCTGTTCAGAGCATGATTGCCTCTGGATCCTCGACGAAATCCAGACTGGACTTGGCCGTACCGGCAAGATGTTCGCTTGCCAGTGGGAGGGCGTTTCTCCCGACATTATGGTGCTATCAAAATCCCTCTCTGGTGGCCTTGTCCCTATTGGAGCAACGCTATCATCCAAACATGTTTGGCAACGTGCTTATGGCAATATCGATCGTTTCGCGCTTCACACATCAACATTTGGCGGCGGTAACTTTGCCGCCGCCGCAGCGATGGCGGCACTGGACGTGATCGAACGTGAAAATCTGGCCGACAATGCCGCACAGGTTGGTGCACATCTGCGAAAAAGACTGGAGGAATTAGCCGACAGGCATTACTTCATCAAGGAAGTTCGTGGACAAGGGCTGATGATTGCGATCGAATTTCAGAATGACGTCTCAGATGGCATTGAGGCATTTGTCCGGGAAATGTCCAGCCGCTTGCCTGCCAAAGCTGCGGCAACCTATCGGATGATGCCGATGAAAGCTCGTGAACATCTGGAAGCCGCAATAAAGGAATTAGAATCTACACTGGCGGACATGTTCGTACTGCGAATCATGACCAAACTTTCCAAAGATCACCATATTCTGACTTTCGTGACAGCGAATAACAACCGCGTGATGCGCATACAACCCCCGCTGGTTTTGTCGCTGGAAGAAGCGGATACCTTTGTTAAAGCACTGAGCGAGGTATGTGAGGAACTCTCAACCTTTGAATCGTAATCCAGGCGTCTCCTGCCTATAAACATTGAAATGGCTATCCATTCACAAGAGAGGTGAATGTTGCTGAAAGAAAAAAGCTTAAAGGCCCAATGCTAATCGGTTCATAAGCTATTGCCGATCCAGCTAGTATGAAAAACCCTGAAGCTACACTTCTGGGTTAATACGCAAACCACCGCCCTGTCAGCCATATGCTGGCGGGGTGTTTTTCTTTCTGGAGAAAATTGAGTTCATGATATCAGGGTACAAGCAGACGATATGATGATCGACGCTGGCTGGTGCTTTCGTAAAGAAACGTCCTATAACACTGGACGTCATCTAGCCAAACCATAAGACAGCGATCTGCGTTCTGTTTTCCCACACCGCTCAGCAGTCGACCACTGAATGTGGCCCGCCAAAACCGCTTCATTTCTCCGGTAGACGCAGCGACAAGAAAACCCGTACTCGCTTTATACATTTGATACGCCGATATCCATTCTTCCTCTAAATAGAGGCATAAATGACGTGAGTCGTGGATGGGACCATATAAAGTAGGAACGAGAGATTATAAATCAGGAGATGATTGAAAAAAGAGACTAAAAGATTGGAGCGGGAAACGAGACTCGAACTCGCGACCCCGACCTTGGCAAGGTCGTGCTCTACCAACTGAGCTATTCCCGCATATCGGACAGACGCTAACAGGCGTTATGTCTGATTACTGCACACTGCCTGTATGGTGACAAACAGTGATAAAACTTGGAGCGGGAAACGAGACTCGAACTCGCGACCCCGACCTTGGCAAGGTCGTGCTCTACCAACTGAGCTATTCCCGCCCGGGAAATCTTTACACGATGTTGACGTTCTTTAATTGAAATTCTTCATCGGTATGGGGTGCGCATTATACGAGAAATCCGTTTAACCGCAAGCCCCCAAAAATGAAAAATTGTCTGACTGCTGATAAAAAAAACAATGCGCTGACAAAACAGGCGTTATGGCGTAAATAGCAACAGATCGCTGGGCATCACACCCTACCCGTTTTGCGTCACCGACTACAGTCGCAGAAAGTTCTCACGGTAATAGGCCAATTCCGCCAGTGATTCGCGAATATCGTCCATCGCCTGATGTGTGCCTTGCTTCTTAAAACCCGTCAGGATTTCTGGCTTCCAGCGTCGCGCCAGTTCTTTGAGCGTGCTGACATCCAGATAACGATAGTGGAAGTAAGCTTCCAGCTCTGGCATATAGCGGAACAGGAAGCGGCGATCCTGGCCGATGCTGTTGCCACAGATCGGCGATTTACCCGCCGGTACCCATTTTTGTAGAAACGCCAGCGTTTCCAGCTCAGCAGCGCGTTCATCCGTCGTGCTGGCTTTGACGCGATCCGTCAGGCCGCTGGCACCGTGCGTACGCACATTCCAGTCATCCATCAGTGCCAGTTGGCTATCTGACTGGTGCACCGCCATTACCGGTCCTTCGGCCAACACATTCAAGTTTGCATCCGTCACCAGCGTTGCGATCTCAATGATGCGATCGTGATCCGGGTTCAGACCGGTCATCTCGAGATCGATCCAGATCAGGTTATTTTCATCTACCATCGTGGGAATTCCTGTTGCATTGTGCCCTGTCGTCGAGGCAAGGATACCAGTATCAATCTCAATGCTGATACCGATAAGGTGGTATCAGTTAATTAAAATCAAATAGGGTGTATTATAGTCTGTTCAAACGCAGCGAGCGATAACCCGCTATCGTGAACGATAAATCGTCTTAAGTGAGGCTCAGTGAGCAAAAAGAAACTGTCGAAAGGTCAGCAGCGTCGGGTTAGCGCAAACCACCAGCGTCGCCTGAAAAAAACGGAAAGCAAAGTCGAATGGGAAGATAGCCAACTGGGCGATGCGCAGGAAGGTATTATCATCAGCCGATTCGGTATGCACGCCGATGTGGAAGCCACCGATGGCGTGGTGCACCGCTGCAACATTCGTCGGACCATTTCATCGCTGGTCACGGGCGACCGCGTAGTCTGGCGACCCGGCCATGAATCACTCGCTGGTATCAGCGGGATCGTGGAAGCCGTTCACCCTCGCCATTCAGTCCTGACCCGCCCCGACTATTACGATGGCATTAAACCGATCGCCGCCAATATCGATCAGATCGTGATCGTCTCAGCGATCTTGCCTGAGCTGTCGCTGAACATTATCGATCGCTATCTGGTCGCCTGCGAAACGCTGGAGATAGATCCGCTGATCGTGCTGAACAAAATTGACCTGCTGGATGACAAATCCCGCCAGTTTGTTGATAAACAAATGGATATCTACCGCGCCCTCGACTATCGCGTGCTGATGGTTTCCAGCCATACTCAACAGGGTATCCCTGAACTGGAGCAGGCACTCACTGACCGTATCAGTATTTTCGCCGGACAGTCAGGTGTCGGGAAATCCAGTCTGCTTAATGCGCTGCTCGCACTGGGTGAAGAACGCATTCTGGTGAATGAGGTTTCTGATAACTCAGGATTGGGGCAACACACCACCACCGCCTCTCGGCTTTATCACTTCCCGCACGGCGGCGACGTGATCGACTCACCGGGCGTGCGGGAATTTGGTCTGTGGCATCTGGAGCCTGAACAAGTGACGAGTGGTTTCATTGAGTTACGTAAACACATCGGCTCGTGTAAGTTCCGCGACTGTAAACATGAAAACGATCCAGGCTGCGCGATCAATGCCGCACTTGCGCGCGGAGAGATTGCCACAGAGCGCTTTGATAACTATCACCGGATTCTGGAGAGCATGGCGCAAGTAAAAACGCGTAAAGGCTTTTCGGATACAGATAACTGACATTTATCATAACCGTCGCTACAATGCGCCCCCTTTGAGGATAAGTGAATCCGCTTATTCTCTCTGGGCTACCGCTGACAGCGCTAAGCTAAGCGTGTTCCCCAGAAAGCTTGTTTTATGGCGCACTATTAATCCAAGAGGCTCACAGTGCTGGATAATATCAAAATCAAATTACAGTATTGGCTTCCCAAGATCTGGCTGACCCGCTTAGCGGGCTGGGGAGCAAATAAGCGTGCGGGAAAACTCACCAAGCTGGTGATCGATCTGTTTGTCCGCCAATACAACGTCAACATGCAGGAAGCACAGCAGCCGGATACCGCCTCCTACCGCACGTTTAACGAATTTTTCGTTCGCCCGCTGCGCCCAGGCATTCGCCCTGTCGATCCTCATGCGCACCGTCTGGTGCAGCCTGCTGACGGTGTCCTGTCGCAGTTTGGCCCCATTACCGACGGCAAGCTGATTCAGGCAAAGAATCACGACTACACGCTGGAAGCGCTGCTGGCTGGCAACTATGTGATGGCCGATCTGTTCCGCGACGGCCTGTTTGCCACCATTTATCTTTCTCCACGTGATTATCACCGCCTCCACATGCCGTGCGATGGCGTGCTGCGCGAGATGATTTATGTGCCGGGTGACCTGTTCTCCGTCAATCTGCTGACGGCCGATAACGTGCCGAATCTGTTTGCACGTAACGAACGTGTCATCTGCCTGTTTGATACTGAATTCGGCCCAGTGGCACAGATTCTGGTCGGTGCAACCATTGTCGGCAGCATCGAAACCGTGTGGTCAGGCGTGGTGACGCCACCGCGTGAAGGCATCATCAAGCGTTGGACTTATCCACAGGCGGGTGAAGAAGGTGCAGTCGTGCTGGCGAAAGGCGAGGAAATGGGTCGCTTCAAGCTGGGCTCCACCGTGATTAACCTGTTTGCCGCAGGCAATAATCTCCAGTTTGCTGCACACCTGAATACGATGAGCGTGACGCGTATGGGCGAACCGTTTGCCGAAGTCCGTCAGGATGAGCAAGCGCCTGTTGTTTTCCCGGAAGGAACCGAGTTGGAAGAAAACGACACCGCACCATCGCCTGTCGCGGCAACGTCTGAGCCTGTTAAAGTTGAGGGACAACATCCTGCGGCTGATGCAGCCGGCCAGACGGGCCACAAACCCGACGCGCCGTAAATAACGTCAGATTTTTGTTGTTTGTAATACTGTAATAAAGGTAGCTAACGTGCGTCTGATTCTGACTTTTCTTTTGGGATGTTTATTATCAACTGCTGCGTTGGCTGCCACTGCGCCCAATGAGGCGCAGTTACGCCAGCAGCTACAGCAGGCAGAAGCCAACAAAGGTGCAGCCGATCAGGCGAAAGTCGTTGAAGAATATCAGGCTGCACTGAACACCCTGCAGGACCGCAAAGAGTCACTGGAGCGCGCCACACAGTATCAACGCGTCATTGATGATTTCCCCAAACTGGTTCAAGAGCTGCGTCGCCAGCTTAATGCTGAAGACGGCAAACCGTCGTCTATTTCAGAAAGCCTCTCCAGCAACGATCTCGAACAGCAGCTACTGCAAACCAGCAGCCAGCTGTTGGAACAGGCCCGCCAGCTCCAACAGGAACAGGATCGGCTGCGTGAAATCAGTGATTCACTGAGCCAGCTTCCGCAGCAGCAAACTGAAGCCAGCCGCATGCAAAGCGAGGCGGAACGCCGTATTCAGTCTCTCGGTACTCCTGCTACCCCGCTGGGGCAAGCGCAGCTTGTCGCTCTTCAGGCCGAATCCGCCCTGCGAAAAAGTAGGGTAGACGAACTGGAACTGGCACAGCTGTCAGCCAGCAATCGTCAAGAGTTGTCTCGGCTACGCGTCGAACTGTATAAAAAGCGTCACGACAGGCTGGATCTGCTGCAACAGGATTTACGCAGCAGACTCAACAACCTGCGCCAGCGCGAAGCCGAACAGGCATTAGAACGTACAGAACTGCTCGCGGAACAAAGTGGCGATTTACCCAGCGTCATCAGCAAGCAGCTACAGGTTAACCGCGAGCTCTCCGTCGCGCTGAATCAACAAGCGCAGCGGATGGATCTCATCGCCTCTCAGCAGCGTCAGGCGGCCACGCACACCATTCAGGTTCGTCAGGCGCTGAGCACCATTCGCGAACAGGCACAGTGGCTCGGCGTCTCACCGATATTGGGTGAAACCTTACGGGCACAGATCGCCCGCCTGCCGGAAATGCCCAAACCTCAGTTGCTGGATAGCGACATGGCGCAGCTGCGCGTACAGCGCCTGCACTTTGAAGACCTGATCAACAAACCTCAGGATCTTGATAATGCCAAGCAGGATAATGGCGATCCGCTGACCAGCGCGCAGCAGCGTATTCTGGCCGATCAGATGCGAACCCAGCGCGACCTGCTGACGTCACTGATCTCCGGCTGTGATTCACAGATACTCGAACTGACCAAACTCAAAGTCGCCAATAACCAGCTGGCGGATGCACTAACCGAAACACGGGAAGCGGCCCATCGCGACCTGTTCTGGGTTGCAGATGTCGATCCCGTAACGTTCGCCTATCCGCTCAAACTGGTACAGGATCTGACGCGCCTGCTGTCATTAGATACGCTGACGCAGCTGGGTAGCGCGCTGGTGATGATGGTGACCAGTCAGGAAACCGTGTTGCCGCTGCTGGGCGCACTGCTGCTGGTTGGTTTTAGTATCAGCTCACGTCGCCACTATCATGCGTTTATGGAGCGCGCCAGCAGCCGTGTCGGCAAGGTCACGCTCGATCACTTTATGCTGACGCTGCGTACCGTGTTCTGGTCCATCCTTACCGCCCTGCCGCTGCCGGTGCTCTGGGCCGCGTTGGGATACGGGCTGCAAAACGCCTGGCCTTACCCGATTGCCGTCGCCATCGGCGACAGCGTGACCGCCACTGTGCCGCTGATGTGGCTGGTGATGATCAGTGCCTCATTCTCGCATCCGCAGGGGCTGTTCATTGTCCACTTCCGCTGGTCGCCGGAGCGCGTAGCCAGAGCGATGCGCTACTATCGTCTCTCCATCGCCTTTATCGTGCCGCTGATTATGGCGCTGATTACGTTCGATAAGCTCAACGATCGCGAGTTCTCTAGCACGCTCGGGCGGCTCTGTTTCATCCTGCTTTGTATGGCGTTGAGTTTGGTCACCACCGGATTAAAACGCGCGGGTATCCCGCTGTATCTGGATAAAGAAGGCTCGGGGGAAAACTCCGTTAACCGTGCGATGTGGAACATCCTGATCGCCATGCCGCTCGTTGCTGCGCTGGCCTCCTGCATAGGCTATCTGGCGACCGCACAGGCACTGTTAGCCCGTCTGGAAACCTCCGTTTCTATCTGGTTCTTCCTGCTGGTGGTTTACCACATTATCCGCCGCTGGATGTTAATTCAGCGCCGCCGCATCGCCTTCGACCGCGCCAAACAGCGACGTTCGGAAATTCTGGCGCAGCGTGCCAAAGGTGAAGAAGACACGCCGTCTGCATCATCACATGAAAGCAGTTCGGAAGCGGTGGAAGAACCCGTTGTCGATCTGGACGCCATCAGCGCCAAATCCTTGCAGTTGGTGCGTTCCATCCTGACGTTGATCGCACTGGTTTCCGTTATCGCACTGTGGTCGGAAATTCATTCCGCCTTCGCGTTCATGGAAAATATTAGCCTGTGGGATGTCTCCAGCACGGTCAAGGGCGTGGAAAGCGTGCAGGCGATTACGCTGGGATCGGTACTGATCGCGATTCTGATCTTTATTATTACCGCACAACTGGTGCGTAACCTGCCCGCCCTGCTGGAACTGGCAATCCTACAGCATCTGGATCTGTCGCCGGGCAGCGGCTACGCCATTACCACCATCAGCAAATATATTCTGATGCTGATCGGCTGTCTGATGGGGTTCTCGTTGATCGGGATCGAATGGTCGAAACTGCAATGGCTGGTTGCTGCACTGGGTGTGGGGCTCGGGTTCGGTTTACAGGAGATCTTCGCCAACTTTATCTCCGGCCTGATCATCCTGTTCGAGAAACCGATCCGTATCGGCGATACGGTCACGATCCGCGATCTCACGGGTAGCGTCATGCGGATTAATACCCGCGCCACCACCATTTCCGACTGGGATCGCAAAGAGATCATCGTGCCGAACAAGGCCTTTATCACCGAGCAGTTTATTAACTGGTCGCTGTCGGATTCAGTCACGCGTGTGGTGATGACGGTGCCTGCTCCCGCGAACGCGAACAGTCAGGAAGTCACGGAACTGCTGATGGATGCAGTGAAGCGTTGTTCGCTAATTCTGGATACGCCAGAGCCCGAAGCCTTCCTCGTTGACCTGCAACAGGGCATTCAGATTTTCGAGCTGCGCGTGTTCGCCGCCGAAATGGGGCACCGTATGCCGCTGCGTCACGAACTGCATCAGCTGATTCTGGAAAACTACCGTAAACACAATCTGGAGCTTCCTTTCCCACCGTTCCAGGTGAAAATGGACAATCTGTCGCGCAGTGGAAAAACGCTGACGCCACGGCAGCGGACGCCGGGCAGCTTATAAGAAAGGAAAACGGGCGGTGGCCAGATGTGGCACCGCCCTGTATCAGACCGGTTACGCGCGCTCTACGGAGAACGCAATCACGTCACTCAGCTTCTCGGCATTCAGCGCCAGCATAATCAAACGATCCACGCCCAACGCCACACCGGCACAATCCGGCAGACCGTGTTTCAGCGCCGCCAGCAGGTTTTCATCGATCGGCTGCTGTGGCAAACCACGCGCGGCACGCTTGCGGTTATCCTGCTCAAAGCGCTGACGTTGCTCATCAGCATCGGTCAATTCACGGAAGCCATTCGCCAGCTCGATCCCCTTGAAATAGACTTCAAAACGTTCGGCGACGCGATGGTCTTCCGAACTGATCTCTGCCAGCGAGGCCTGTGTTGCTGGGAAATGGTAGACAAACGCCGGTTTGTCACGCCCGATGTGCGGCTCAACGCCAAAGGTAAACAGCATCTGCACCAGCGAATCGCGATCGTCTTCACGGCAGGCGATATCGCCCAGCCCGAGTTTTTCTGCCGCTTCACGCAGTTGCGCTTTATCAACAGACAGAGGGTCGATCTCCAGATGGCGTAAAAACGCTTGCTGATAGGAGAGCATTTCCGCACTTTCACAATCCAGTACCTGCTGCAACAGGTCGTCGACCTCATTCATCAGGCGGTACATATCATAGTGAGGGCGGTACCATTCCAGCATAGTGAATTCTGGGTTGTGGTGTCGGCCTGATTCTTCATTGCGGAAACTGCGGCACAGCTGAAATATCGGTCCACTGCCAGCAGCCAGCAGACGCTTCATGTGGTATTCCGGGCTGGTCATCAAATACAGCGTCATGCCATCCGCAGCACCAGGGCCAACGAAGCGGGTCTGGAACGGGTATAAGAAAACATCCGTTACCGTAGCCTGGCTCATCGCGGGCGTTTCAACCTCCAGTACACCACGATCGGTGAAGAAACGTCGGATAGCAGCAATGATCGACGCTCGTTTCAACAAATTAGCGACAGAAGCACTAGGTTGCCAACTTGTCGTCTCGCTCATGGTTCTTACTCCAAAGTCAAACAGGGGGTGCAGTCTACCCGCATCAGCCCAAATTTCCAGCGGAAAAAAGGCCAGACGCGCTTTTCAGCAACGCATGATCTACCCTCTAAGAAGGTGCGGTCAGGATAGCAGCCATCAATTATATCCAGTGGATCATTTTCTTATATCCACCCCAAAAGGGTTATTAAAGAAATAAAAGCATTATTCCCCCCTAAATAAGTCTTTCGATCACGTTTTTATCAATAAATACGCGACCCACTAAAAAAACCGCAAAATGCAGGATCACATCAAATTTCATCTACCTATAATTCGGTATAATCATTCCCACACAAAAATTATAGGTTTATCTATTCTTTATACATCTATCACATAATTTTCAGCGGGTTTGATATTAAGCTCGGATATAAAGACAGAAACGAATAGATATTATTTTTTTATTTTAACTTAATTAACTTAAGTAACTGGAGGAATGCATTGCAAACCTTTAACGCCGATTTAGCCATTATCGGGGCTGGAGGCGCTGGCCTACGAGCGGCAATTGCTGCCGCGGAAGCCAACCCTCAACTGAAAATTGCGCTGATCTCAAAAGTCTACCCAATGCGTAGCCATACCGTGGCGGCAGAAGGTGGGTCAGCAGCAGTGACTCAGGAACACGATAGCTTCGATTATCACTTCAATGACACCGTGTCTGGTGGCGACTGGCTGTGTGAACAAGACGTTGTTGAGCACTTCGTCAAGCGCTGCCCGGAAGAGATGATTCAACTGGAACAGTGGGGCTGCCCCTGGAGCCGTAAACCGGATGGTTCTGTCAACGTTCGCCGTTTTGGCGGGATGAAGATCGAACGCACCTGGTTTGCCGCCGATAAGACCGGCTTCCACATGCTGCATACCCTGTTCCAAACTTCCCTTAAATATCCGCAAATCCAACGCTTCGATGAGCACTTTGTCCTCGACGTTCTGGTCGATGACGGCCAGGCACGCGGCCTCGTTGCCATCAATATGATGGAAGGCTCGCTGATTCAGATCCGCGCTAACGCCGTGGTGCTGGCGACAGGCGGCGCAGGTCGCGTGTACCGTTACAATACCAACGGCGGCATCGTCACAGGCGACGGCATGGGCATGGCGTTCCGCCACGGTGTTCCACTGCGTGATATGGAATTCGTTCAATATCACCCGACCGGTTTACCCGGCTCCGGTATCCTGATGACCGAAGGCTGCCGTGGCGAAGGCGGCATCATGGTCAACAAAGACGGCTACCGTTACCTGCAAGACTACGGCATGGGCCCAGAAACACCGCTCGGAGAACCGAAAAATAAATATATGGAGCTGGGGCCACGCGATAAGGTATCGCAGGCATTCTGGCACGAATGGCGCGCAGGCCGCACCGTCTCAACCCCGTTGGGTGACGTGGTTTACCTCGATCTGCGCCACCTCGGCGAGAAGAAGCTTCTGGAACGTTTACCGTTCATCTGTGAACTGGCAAAAGCCTATGTCGGCGTCGATCCAGTGAAAGAGCCGATTCCTATCCGTCCTACCGCGCACTATACGATGGGCGGCATTGAAACCGATCAAAACTGCGAAACCCGCATCAAAGGTCTATTTGCCGTCGGCGAATGTTCCTCGGTTGGCCTGCACGGTGCGAACCGTCTCGGTTCCAACTCGCTGGCCGAACTGGTGGTCTTCGGTCGCGTTGCAGGTGAACACGCCGTACAGCGCGCACAGGCGGCAGCGCCGGCCAACGGCACGGCACTGGACGCACAAACCCGCGATATCGAACAACGCCTGCATGACCTGATGAATCAGGAAGGCACAGAAAGCTGGGCGAAAATCCGCGATGAGATGGGCATGTCGATGGAAGAAGGCTGTGGTATTTACCGCACCACCGACCTGATGCAGAAAACCGTCGATAAGATGGCTGAGCTAAAAGAACGCTTCAAACGCGTGAAAATCACCGACCGATCCAGCGTGTTCAACACCGACCTGCTGTACACCGTTGAGCTGGGCCATAGCCTGGATGTTGCGGAATGTATGGCGCATTCGGCGATCAGCCGTAAAGAATCCCGCGGTGCACACCAGCGTCTGGATGATGGTTGCACCGAGCGTGATGACGTTAACTTCCTGAAGCATACGCTGGCGTTCTATAACCCAGAAGGCGCACCTCGTCTGGAGTATAGCGATGTGAAGATTACCAAACTTCCACCGGCCAAACGCGTATACGGTGCAGAAGGTGATGCGCAGGAAGGCAGCAAGAAGGAGCAGGCGAATGGCTGAGATGATCAAAACCCTGAAAATGGAAGTCATGCGCTATAACCCTGAACAGGACAGCGAACCGTATTTTGAGGCGTTCGATGTTCCGTACAACACGCAGACGTCCCTGCTGGATGCGCTGGGTTACATCAAAGATAACCTGGCACCGGACCTCTCCTACCGCTGGTCCTGCCGCATGGCGATCTGTGGTTCCTGCGGCATGATGGTGAATAACGTCCCTAAACTGGCCTGTAAAACCTTTCTGCGTGAATACACGAACGGTCTGAAGGTCGAAGCGCTGGGCAACTTCCCCATCGAGCGCGATTTAGTGGTCGATATGACCCACTTTATCGAGAGTCTGGAAGCCATCAAGCCGTATATCATCGGCAACGATCGTAAACCGGCTGACGGCCCGAACAAACAGACTCCGGCGCAAATGGCGAAGTATCACCAGTTCTCCGGCTGTATTAACTGTGGTCTGTGCTATGCGGCATGCCCGCAGTTCGGCCTGAACCCTGAGTTCATCGGCCCAGCGGCAATTACGCTGGCACACCGTTATAACCTGGACAACCGCGATCACGGCAAGAAAGAGCGTATGGCGCAGTTGAACGGGAATAACGGCGTCTGGACCTGTACGTTTGTGGGCTACTGCTCAGAAGTGTGTCCGAAGCACGTCGACCCTGCCGCGGCTATCCAGCAAGGCAAAGTCGAAAGCGCAAAAGACTTCATGATCGCGATGCTGAAACCACAATAAGGGAGGGACAATGATGACATCTAAACGTAAAGCGTATGTTCGCGGTATGTCGCCGACCTGGTGGAAAAAGCTGGGTTTCTACCGCTTTTATATGGTGCGTGAAGGGACTGCTGTCCCTGCCGTCTGGTTCAGCATCGTACTGATGTTTGGCGTTTTCGCGCTGAAAAATGGGCCGGAAGGCTGGGCAAACTTCGTCAGCTTCCTGCAAAACCCGCTGGTACTGCTGATTAATATCGTTGCTCTGCTGGCCGCCGCGCTGCATACCAAAACCTGGTTTGAACTGGCACCGAAGGCCAGCATCATCGTAATTAAAGATGAAAAAATGGGGCCGGAGCCAATCATTAAAGGGCTGTGGGCTGTCACCGTGGTGGTAACCGTAGCCGTTCTGGCAATCGCCTTACTATTCTGAACAGGAGAAATAACGTGATTAACCCAACGCCAAAACGTTCTGACGAACCGCCTTTCTGGGGCCTGTTCGGCGCCGGTGGGATGTGGAGCGCGTTCTTCGCTCCGGTGATCATCCTGCTGGTCGGTGTGATGCTGCCTCTGGGCTTGTTCCCGGACGCGTTAACCTATGAGCGCATCGCCGCGTTCAGCCAGAGCTTCATCGGCCGCGTCTTTTTACTGCTGATGATTGTACTGCCGCTCTGGTGTGGCCTGCACCGTATCCACCATGCGATGCATGACCTGAAAATCCACGTTCCTGCTGGGAAATGGGTGTTCTACGGCTTGGCGGCAATCCTGACTGTGGTTACCGTCATCGGTGTTGTCACTCTGTAGATACAACGCTGTAGATGTGAATCTCTACTTAACGGCCTGCACGATATTGCAGGCCGTTTTATTTTCCCCGCCTGACCACATCCATCGTCTACACTGGAACAGAGATGAAAACGATGAGATGTCAATATGATGCCCTTTAACGCTATTCGCTTTAACACCACGTTATTCAAAAACCTTCTATTCAAAATCAGACGACGTGGGAAAGCGTGCGTTGCCGCGCTGATAGCACTCTTTTCTGTCGCCTGTAGCGTAACACCGCCCGATAACGTCACCGTCGTGGAAAATTTTGACGTTAATCACTACCTCGGCACATGGTATGAGATTGCCCGCCTCGACCACCGCTTTGAACACAATATGGAACGCGTGACGGCAACCTATAGCCCGCGAGATGACGGCGGCATCAAAGTGATCAACCGCGGCTTTAACGTCGAAAAACAGGAATGGAAAGAGAGCATCGGGAAAGCGTATTTCACGGGTTCGCCTCAGCGGGGCGCACTAAAAGTGTCGTTCTTCGGGCCGTTCTATGGCGGTTACAACATTATTGAACTGGACGACGACTACCGCTACGCCCTGATTTGTGGGCCGAACCGCGACTACCTGTGGATTCTCTCGCGCACGCCAACGTTAGATGCTGTGACACGCGACAAACTGGTCGCGACAGCCAAACGCTATGGCTTCCCGACAGAGGCGCTTATCTGGGTCAATCAGTAATCAGAGCATATTCAGGTAAGTGACTGGGGTGAGTGAGGACAAATTGGCTAAGCTAATTTGAGTGCCGCTCACGGCGGCCCTTCAGGGCGAGGCTCAGAGATGAGCCTCGAGTATTGCCAACACACATGCAGCGTGAAGTATGACGGGTATGGGCTATTGAGCGCTGCGCTGAATGGCCTTCCCGCCTGCTTCAACATCTTGCCCAACACCTCGGGTGGTATTGCACCCAACCACCGCAGAGAAAATAACCAGAGAGAAAATGGCAACAAACGCTTTCTTCAACATACTCGGTTCCTTCTTTATGAGAGTAGGATTTCAACGGTACGAAAGGACTGCTTTTTAAGCGTAGCCAATTTTGATACTTATGGAAATTTTTCGGATGAAGTCTCTAATACTCAGAGGAGCAATATTCACGTTAAGTAATATCCTTTTTCCCTCTGATATGCCTTTGATGGCCTTAAGCAAATGTGGCAGAAAACGATAAACATGCCCCACCATTTTATGAAATCTGTCGTCCAATAGCTTAATTATTGTGAAAATTTTTCAAATATGCCGTCGATAACGCACCATCGACCAAAAATTGGAACTATCGATATATCCCTACAGTTCACTCTTTCCCTCTAGCTTATAAAATTTCGGGGGTCGCAAAAAATTATGTATTATTGCCACGTAAATGAGGCCAATCTACTTATAATATCCTCCTAGTATGACTGAAAAATGCATAACAACACGTCTAGCATTTCACCATCGTGTTCTACACTCATCATATTTCAGTTGCCTGTACGTTAACTGCATTACTCGGCATACTAGCTAGCAGCCGCTGCAAGTAGCGTTCAACCAGCCTCTGGCTGATTTGTCACTTACCTGATAGGATAAGACGCTGCCGCTGCTCCCATATAAAACCGAATTGTTTTCTCATAGTTAGATAGGGTGAACCTTCTATCACTTCAGATGCTGCACTGAGCCCAATAGCATAGTTAGTAGAATCAAGAGGGGTTTCCGCATTAAGGAAGGAATGGATATACTCCTGACCCCGTTTATTTACTGAAAGATCAGATTTTATATCACTGGGGTTATTTAGAGCATTTTTATCACATATTTCATCAGCTTTTTCTTTTACTTTTCTATCTACAAAAAAACGATTCCCATCTAAATCTGAATTAGATATTGCGCTTACTGCCATGCCAATAGACCAGAATCGAGTATTTTGGTTTTTTTGCGCATCAATATTTGCAACGTCTGCCAAACAAGGGTTATTTTTTATTTCCCTGAATAGAGATAGTTCTTTGCTGACAATGCGAAAATCAGCGTCAATGTTCTTTACATTAATCGTAGAACCAGTGATTTTATTTTTTAATGGTTTTTTTTCTAAACACGCGTTGTTATCTGATTTGACATGAGAAAAAATGAAGGAAGGTTGGCAGTTAATTTTTCCAATCATATTATTGTCTCTATTTGTAAGATAACCACCTAATAAATGAAGAATTATTATATATGATAATCATATGAATTATTTCAAAAAACACTTTTTATTCATTCTTCACTATAATAAGAGATGGTTGATCATTACACAGGATCGTCTAATTTTTAAAAGCGATTTTTCGTTCGATTAAATGCTAGGCTCTGATGAAAAATGGGGCAAAAGGAGAGCCTAAATGCAGAAAAAATGCCTAAAGAAGGGCGCACCGATACATATAAAAGGCGCCCTTCTTTACATTAATTACTTAACGCGTGATACGTATTCGCCAGAACGGGTGTCAACTTTGACAACTTCGCCGATCTGCACGAACAATGGCACTTTAACAACTGCGCCGGTGCTCAGCGTTGCTGGCTTACCACCAGTACCGGCAGTATCGCCTTTCAGGCCTGGATCGGTATCGGTGATTTCAGCTTCGATGAAATTCGGTGGCTGAACGGTGATTGGGCTACCGTTCCACAGAGTAACGATACATTCTGCGTTGTCTTGCAGCCATTTTGCGGCATCACCAACGGTCTTCTCTTCAACCTGATGCTGTTCAAACGTCTCAGGGTGCATGAAGTGGTAGAACTCACCGTCGTTGTACAGGTAGTTCATGTTGGTATCAACGACATCTGCGCCTTCTGCAGAATCGGTAGACTTGAAGGTTTTTTCAACGCGAGAGCCCGTCAACAGGCGACGCATTTTTACGCGAGCAAAAGCCTGGCCTTTACCCGGCTTAACAAACTCACTGGATTCGACGGCATACGGCTCGCCTTCGAATATGATTTTAAGACCGGAACGGAAATCGTTGCTAGAATAAGTCGCCATAAAGGCCCTCTATAATTTTAATACTGGTACGAAGCCAAAAAATGGCACACATTGTAACCCTAAATATACCTTCCAGAGAAGATTGGTTGCAGCAACTTGCGGACGTAATTACCGATCCTGATGAATTACTGCAACTTTTGGCACTGAACGATCACGCTAAACTTCGGCAAGGCAGTGATGCGCGCAGGCTTTTTGCGCTGCGTGTGCCACGCGCATTCGCTGCACGGATGCAAAAAGGCAATCCTGACGATCCGTTGCTGCTACAGGTCTTGACCGCGCGTGAGGAGTTTATCGCTACCCCAGGCTTCACCCATGACCCGCTTGATGAACAACACAGCGTCGTGCCGGGGTTACTGCACAAATATCACAACCGCGCCCTGCTGCTGGTTAAAGGCGGCTGCGCGGTGAACTGCCGCTACTGCTTCCGCCGCCATTTCCCTTATCAGGATAATCAGGGCAATAAAGCAAACTGGCATCAGGCTCTGGATTATATCCGCCAGCACCCAGAACTGGATGAAATTATTTTTTCCGGTGGCGACCCGCTGATGGCCAAAGACCATGAACTGGACTGGCTGATCACCGAATTGGAACACATCCCACACCTGAAACGCCTACGCATTCACAGCCGTTTACCTGTGGTGATCCCTGCGCGCATTACCGACGCGCTGTGCGATCGCCTGTCACGCAGTTCGCTTCAGGTGCTGTTGGTGACGCATATTAATCATCCGCAGGAAATTGATCCTGATTTAACACAAAGTATGGCGCGTTTGCGCCGCGCAGGTGTGACGCTGCTCAACCAAAGCGTGCTGCTGCACGGAGTGAATGACAACGCAGAGACGCTTGCCCAACTCAGCAATGCACTATTTGACGCAGGAATTCTGCCTTATTACCTGCACGTACTGGATAAGGTCCAGGGTGCCGCTCATTTTCTGGTAGATGACAACGAGGCACGCGTCTTAGTTAAAGCGCTGCTGAAGAAGGTATCCGGCTATCTGGTGCCCCGTCTGGCTCGGGAAATCGGTGGGGAAGCCAGCAAAACGCCGTTGGATTTAGGGATGAAGCAGCATCAGGACGATACCGATTTATTACGTTGAGCGTTCGAGTGAGTGAATAATGCGGTGAGAGCGGATTTCTCCACTCTCACCGGGTTTTTCTTTAGCTTAAGGACATTTGTAAACGCTGCCGTTCATCTTGCTGTCTAGCGGCGCAAAGCTTGACCAGAAGGTTTCACTCGAACTGGTTGTGCCATAGATGGTATTCCCCCCCATCGCTGCCGCTTTATTGCGCAGATCGTTTGCCGCACTGCGCATAGAACTGCCGTCGCTATGGTTTCCTGCCAGCCAGTTAGACTGGCTACCGCTGGCTTGCCCCAACAGCTGACATTCGCTTCCTGGTTTGGTATCCGTGAACGCCACGGCTTGCCCAGCAGCGCTGAGTTGACTGGTGCTGCTGCACCCCGCCAGCAAAACTGCCGCTGATAGCCCCAACAAAATACGAACCTGCATGTCTTCCTCCTTGCGATTGAAAAACCAAAGGGCACAGGCCCGATTAGTTACGCCACGCCTTGAAGCGGTTGATCAGTCCGTTGGTAGAACTGTCATGGCTGTCGATCGTACTGTCATTTTCCAGCTCTGGCAGAATACGGTTCGCCAGTTGTTTCCCTAACTCCACGCCCCACTGATCGAATGTGAAGATGTTCAGGATCGCGCCCTGAGTGAAGATCTTGTGCTCATACAGCGCAATCAACGCGCCCAGACTGTACGGGGTGATTTCGCGCAGCAGGATAGAGTTGGTCGGGCGATTGCCTTCAAATACTTTAAACGGCGCGACGTGTTCCACCTCTTTTGCACTTTTGCCTGCCGCCGCAAATTCGGCTTCCACCACGTCACGGCTTTTACCGAACGCCAGCGCTTCCGTCTGTGCAAAGAAGTTCGACAGCAGCTTGCTGTGATGATCGCTTAATGGGTTGTGGCTAACCGCTGGCGCAATGAAATCACACGGAACCAGCTTGGTTCCCTGATGGATCAATTGGTAGAAGGCATGCTGGCCGTTCGTACCCGGTTCACCCCAGATAATCGGCCCGGTCTGGTAATCCACTGGATTGCCGTTGCGATCGGCAGATTTCCCGTTGGATTCCATATTTCCCTGTTGGAAATAGGCGGCAAAGCGGTGCATGTATTGGTCGTACGGCAGAATCGCTTCAGTTTCGGCACCGAAGAAATTGTTGTACCAAATGCCGATCAGCGCCAGCAGCACGGGCAGGTTTTTCTCCGCTGGCGTGGAAGCAAAGTGCTTGTCCATCGCGTGCGCACCGCTGAGCAGTTTTTCAAAGTTATCAAAGCCCAGAGAGAGAATGATCGACAGGCCAATCGCCGACCACAGGGAGTAACGTCCGCCAACCCAGTCCCAGAATTCGAACATGTTGTCGGTATCGATACCAAATTCGCCGACGGCTTTCGCGTTGGTGGACAGCGCGGCAAAGTGCTTGGCGACGTGTTTCTCATCCTGCGCCGTTTTCAGGAACCAGTCGCGAGCACTGTGCGCGTTGGTCATGGTTTCCTGCGTGGTGAACGTTTTCGACGCGACGAGGAACAGCGTGGTTTCTGGGTTCAGCGGCTTCAACGTTTCAGCGATATGCGTGCCGTCGACGTTGGAGACAAAGTGCATATTGAGGTGATTTTTATAAGGCTTCAGCGCTTCCGTTACCATGAACGGGCCCAGATCGGAGCCGCCGATACCGATGTTAACCACGTCGGTGATCGTTTTGCCGGTATAGCCTTTCCACTCACCGCCAATCACGCGCTCGCTGAAATCTTTCATCTTCGCCAGCACTGCGTTGACTTCTGGCATCACATCTTTGCCATCCACCAGTATCGGCGTGTTGCTGCGGTTACGCAGGGCAACGTGCAGAACAGCGCGGTCTTCCGTACGGTTGATTTTCTCGCCAGCAAACATGGACTGAATCGCCGCAGACAGGTCGGTTTCCCGTGCCAGCGCGTGCAGTTTTTCCATCGTTTCTGCCGTGATGCGGTTTTTGGAGAAATCCACCAGCATCTGATCGTCGAACGTCGCGGAAAAATGCGCGAAACGATCGCTATCTTGTGCAAACAGCTCGCTGATTTGCACCTCTTTCATCGTATCAAAATGGGTTTGTAATGCCTGCCAGGCGGCAGTTTGGCTTGGATTAATATTTTTCATAATGCGACTTTCTCTCTAAGCATGAGTTCAAAGTGACTGAATCGATTGTATCCCTTAAAATCCCGATTGAGATCCCTTTTCTTGCTAAAAGCGGTTTATGCCCTGTCGTTTACTGACAGCTTGTAGTTTGCAGGCAGATTGTTTATTGACAGAAACGGCATAACCCGTTATTTCTAACACCGTACTTGCACACTCGGTGTGCAAGCCAGAAGAGGCGCGTCGCCCAGGTAAGATATCGGAGGAACCGTAATCCGCTGATGATATCCGAGGGGGAGCGACGCCGAGATGCGGTGAAATACGGCTTTCACCCTATCGACTACAGAGGCTGAATCCTCTGGGTTGTCACCGGATTAGTCCTGACGGACGTCCAGCAAGGTGGAGCGCTTCTGGGTGTATCGTAGTAATTTTCTACGCCTGCCCCCTACTTTTGCTCTCCCCCTGTGCCAAGGCTGATTAATGGAATGCTGTTTACTGAAAACAGCCTACCCCCTGACACGAGGTTTTTTGACATGTCTGCAATTGAAGTATCCGCAAACGCGAACTCTACCGTTATTGCCAAATTTGGCGGCACCAGCGTGGCGGACTTTGACGCCATGAATCGCAGTGCCGATGTGGTGTTATCCAACCCGAATGTGCGCGTTGTGGTGCTGTCGGCGTCGGCAGGTATCACCAATTTACTGGTCGCGCTCGCGGAAGGTCAAACGCCCGAAACGCGTGCCGAGCATCTGGCGAAGATCCGTCAAATCCAATACGCCATCATCGACAAACTGACCAACCAAAGCGTGATTCGCGATGAGATTGATCGCATGCTGGATAGCGTCACCACGCTGTCTGAAGCGGCGGCACTCGCGACGTCCAACGCCCTGACCGATGAACTAGTCAGCCACGGCGAACTGATGTCTACCCTGCTGTTTGTCGAGATTCTGCGCCAGCGTGATGTTGTGGCTGAATGGTTTGATGTACGCAAGATCATGCGTACCGACGATCACTTTGGCCGCGCTCAGCCGGACTGTGACGTGCTGGGTGAGCTGACTCGCAGCCAGTTGCAGCCGCGTCTTGAGCAAGGTCTGGTGATCACTCAGGGCTTTATCGGCAGCGAAGCGAAAGGTCGCACGACCACGTTGGGTCGCGGCGGTAGCGATTATACGGCGGCACTGCTGGGCGAAGCGCTCAACGTCAGCCGGATTGATATCTGGACCGATGTTCCAGGCATCTACACCACCGATCCACGCGTGGTGCAGACAGCAAAACGCATCGACCAAATTATGTTTGAAGAAGCCGCCGAAATGGCGACATTTGGCGCGAAAGTCCTGCACCCAGCCACGCTGCTGCCTGCGGTGCGTAGCGATATTCCGGTATTTGTTGGCTCAAGCAAAGATCCGGCCGCTGGCGGTACGCTGGTGTGCAATAAAACCGAAAATCCGCCGCTGTTCCGCGCGCTGGCGCTGCGTCGTAAACAAACACTGCTTAAGCTTTATAGCCTGAACATGCTGCACGCACGCGGTTTTCTGGCCGAAGTGTTCGGCATTCTGGCACGTCACAACATCTCCGTTGACCTGATCACCACGTCAGAAGTCAACGTCGCGCTGACGCTCGACACAACCGGCTCCACCTCAACGGGCGACAGCCTGCTATCAAGCGCCTTGCTGACTGAGCTGTCATCGCTGTGTCGGGTTGAGGTTGAAGAGAATCTGTCGCTGGTCGCGCTGATCGGCAACAATCTGTCTCAGGCCTGTGGCGTCGGGAAAGAAGTATTTGGCGTACTGGAGCCGTTCCGTATTCGCCTGATCTGCTACGGCGCCAGCAGCAACAACCTGTGCTTCTTAGTGCCGGGTGATGACGCCGAGCGTGTGGTACAGACACTGCACCGCAGCCTGTTCGAGTAAATTCTCCATCAGCGCGTAGTCTCTTAGTCACAAATACAGAGGCATCGTGGGTTTTGCCGTTATCCGGCGTAAAAAATTATGCAGCGGTGGGCTTGACCGCCGAGTGAGCGACAGGACGTCGCGAAAGCCAGTGCCGCGTAGGGAACGCGTCACTGGCGGCTCGACTAGCGGTCAGGAACACCGATGGAACCGCGTCAGCGGCATAATTTGCGCCAAAAGCCTGAGGGTCATGGGGCGAGCGGCGTTTGAGCCGCCCCATGTCGGGCGCGTGCTACGACGTAGCATGAAAATAGCGGCATTATCGCGCACGAAACCGCATCTTAATCTGAATAAAAATTTCCACAAAGGGAATCACAGCGTCAGCGGTGACTCTTCGCGTTCTTCTTCCCCATCCTGTTGCACAATCAAGACGTTATACGCTACTGCACAGAACAGTGAATTCAGTCGGTTCATGTCCCCAAGTAAGCTCAAATGAAGCGAACTGGTTTCCAGACTCTGTACGTTGTGCTGATGTAAGCGATCAACATGCGCATGCGCATAACGGCGGTTCATAATGCGGAAACGGTGCTTGGCACGGCGCAGGCGTTTCGCGCTGGTAACATCCTCCGACAGGAAAACCGACAGTCCCAGACGCAGATTCGCCAGCAGTTGTTCATGTAGGTGGTTCAACTCTTCCAGCCCCTGCGCGGAAAACGCCATGCGTACGCCAGATGAATGATTGGCAATGTCATCTGCCATGCGTTCGATAATGTCCCCCGCCTGTTCCAGATTCAGCGCCACCTCGATCACCTCAGCCCAGCGCCGAGAATCTCGCTCATCCAATCCGTCTTTCTGAATCTGCGCCAGATAGAGCTTAATCGCGGTGTAAAGGATATCGACATCATCATCGAGTCGGCGAATCTCCCGCCGCTGCATATGGTCGCCCTGTAAAACTTCACGGTACAAACGCAGCATTTGCTCCAGCACATCGCCAATGCGCAGCGTTTCTCGTGCAGCATTGGTCAGCGCCAGCGCAGGCGTGTCCAGCGAGCTGGTGTCCAGATGACGCGGTTTCATCTGGAGATCGACCTGCGGCGAATCAGCAATCATCGCACAGGACAGCCGCGCCACCACGCCAGTAAGCGGAATCAGCAGCAAGCAACGAATCAGGTTGTAGAACAGGTGGAAGTAGATGACCAGCTCTTCGGCGCTTAACGGAATGCGCGTCAGCCAGCGCGAAAGCGGCTCAACCAGCGGTAGCACAACCAAACAGCCGATCAGCTTGAACAGCATGCTGCCGAGTGCGACGCGTCGGCCTGCCGCATTCTGCGTCGAGGTGCTCATCATCGTCAGTAATCCGCTACCCAGATTGGCACCAATGACCAGACACATCGCCACTTCCAGCGAGATCACACCGCTTGCCGTCAAGGTTGCCGTTAGCAGCACGGCTGCCAGACTGGAATAGGTAATCACCGCGAACAGCGCGCCAGCCAGTGCATCCAGCATGACGTCGCCCGTCAACGAGGAAAACAGCACCTTCACACCCGACGTTTGCGTGATCGGGGCCGCGGCCACAACAATCATTTCCAACGCCAGCAAAATGAGCCCGAGCCCAATCGCCACGCGACCAACCTGACCCACCCGCGTCTGCTTACGGCTGAGGAAAAATATCACGCCCAGAAAAATCAGCAGCGGAGAAAGCCAGGACAGATCGAACGTCAGAATTCGCACCATCAGTGCCGTACCGACATCCGCCCCGAGAATAATCACCAGCGCAGGCGTTAATGCCACCAGCCCCTGTGAGACAAAAGAGGTTGTCAGCAACGCGGTCGCATTGCTGCTCTGCACCAGCGCAGTGACGCCGATGCCAGCCATGAAAGCCAACGGTTTTTTCTCAACGCTATCGCTGAGAACCCGCCGTAACTGGGTGCCATAAACCCGCATGATACCGGTACGGACAATGTGAGTGCCCCATACCAGTAACGCAATCGCAGAAAGGAGATTCAGCAGTGTTAACAAAAAGTCCGCGCCTCCAGCTAAACAATATGTTGATAAATACAGTGTGTTGATAAATACAATGTATTGATGAGGTAATGAACAACTATTTTACCAGATGTTGGCTGGTCGTACTGCGAGGCAGCCCGCGCCAGAGAAAAATCGCTCAATATCAATAATGATTAAAGTTAATTAACTGACAATATTTAAAAAACAGAATCCAAATCAATAAGCCGACAACTTCACCTCACATTTTTTCTGGTTAACGCTATGCTCTTTTTATCCTTATAACTCTTATGGGTTACAACCCCACACAATCCTGCTGATCCAGAGTAAGGAAAATGGATGAAGACGAAAACCTCTTATGGACTGAACTGGCTCCCGCTAATCATTATTCTCGCCATCGCCGCTTTTTTTTGGCAAATGGAGCCCCCTACCGGCCTAAGCCCCGCCGCCTGGCACTCCGCCGTCATTTTCGTGGCCACGATCGTCTGTATTGTCGCGAACGTACTTCCGATTGGGGCCATCGGCATTATCAGTATCACGCTCTTTGCATTGACGTATGCCGCGGGGGATAAAACGGCCAGCGGCGCGATACAAACTGCACTCAGCGACCTGAACAGCTCGCTGATCTGGCTGATTGTTGTCGCCTTCATGATCGCACGCGGCTTTATCAAAACAGGGCTGGGCCGCCGCATCGCCTTGCAGATGATCCGCATGTTGGGAAAACGCACGTTGGGTCTGGCTTACGGACTGGCCTTTGCCGATCTGGTGCTTTCCCCCGCGATGCCAAGCAACACGGCACGCTGCGGCGGGATTATTTATCCGATTGCCGACTCGCTGTCGCGAAGCTTCGACTCCAAACCGGAAGATGCCTCGCGCAGTAAGATTGGCACCTTCCTGATCACTTGTATCGGTAACGTTAACGATGTGACGGCGGCGATGTTTATGACCGCCTACACCGGCAACCTGCTAGCGGTGAAACTGGCAGCCAACGCAGGCGTGACGATTACCTGGGGAAGCTGGTTTCTGGCAGCGCTTGTGCCCTGTTTGATTTCTCTGGCCGTTGTCCCTCTGCTCGTCTACTGGCTGACCAAACCAGAAATTCGCCATACGCCGGATGCACCAAAACTGGCTGTCGCCGAACTGGCAAAAATGGGCAATATGAGCCGCGGTGAATGGCTGATGGCATTCACCGTCGTCCTGCTGCTGGTGCTGTGGATTTTTGGCGATAAATTAGGCGTGGATGCCACGACGGCCTCGTTCGTCGGGCTGTCTTTCCTGCTGTTAACCGGCGTACTGAGCTGGGAAGACGTGAAGAGTGAGAAAGGAGCCTGGGATACGCTGATTTGGTTCGCCGCCCTACTGATGATGGCGAATCAGTTGAAAAAGCTCGGCTTCACCAACTGGTTTGGCGATCTCATCGGCAGCAACATCGGTCATTTAATGCAGGGAACCAGCTGGGTATTGGTGCTGCTGCTGCTGAATGCCGCCTATTTCTACACTCACTATTTCTTCGCCAGCGGCAACGCGCAGATCGCCGCACTTTTTGCCGTATTCCTCAGTGTCGGGATCAACCTGAATATTCCAGCGGTACCAATGGCGTTCATGCTAGCGTTTACCAGCAGCCTGTACTGTTCACTGACGCAATATACGCACGCGCGCGGCCCAATCCTGTTCGGCGCGGGCTACGTGCCCACCGCCGTCTGGTGGCGCACCGGTTTCGTCGTCAGTCTGGTGAATCAGGCGATTTTCATGAGCGCGGGTCTGCTGTGGTGGAAAGCGATTGGCCTGTATTAATGGTTAGCGAATCATGATGTGAAAAAGCCGGGTTACCTCGGCTTTTTCTTTGCATTACAGCAACAAACGCGATCAGAACGAATAAGAGACGCTGCCGACGACACTACGCTCGGCACCGAAGTAGCAGAACTCCAGCGAGTTACAGGCCGCCACGTAGCGTTTGTCGGTCAGGTTGTTGACATTAAGCTGCGCACTTAGCCCTTTCAGACCGACCTTCGAGAGATCGTATCCCACCGCCATATCCACCAGCGTATAAGAAGGCAGCGTGTGAGTATTGGCACGATCGGAAGTCACACCGTTCACGTAACGCACGCCAGAACCAAGCGTCAGACCGTCCAGCGGACCGCTTTTCACATCATAGCTGGCCCAGGCGCTGGCCTGATTGCGCGGCGCGTACACCGCACGTTTTCCTTGCTCGGCTACGCTGCTTTTCTTATAGCGAATATCCGTATAGGTATAGGCCGCTTGCAGACGCAGATTGTCGGTAATATGGCTCACGGCCTCCAGTTCCACCCCTTCAGACTCGATTTCACCCACGGAGCGATAAGGATCGTTAGGCTGAACTTTCGTCGCCACATTCTTCTGGTTAATACGGAATACCGACAGGCTGTATTGACCCTGAGAACCTTCAGGCTGATATTTCATCCCAGCTTCCCACTGCTTGCCTTTCATCGGTTCCAGCACGTTGCCGTTATCATCGGCGAAGCTGGTTGGCGTAAAGGCCGTAGAATAGCTGGCATACGGTGCCAAGCCATTATCAAATAGGTGGAGTAAGGCGGCGCGCGAGCTAAAGTTGTTTTTATCCAACTCACTGTGTGTGCCGTTGGTATGGTTAACGTGGGTCACTTTCACCCGATCATGGCGACCGCCCAGCGTTAAGCGCCAGCGCTCCCAGCTCATTTGATCCTGCATATAGATGCCCGTTTGTTGCAGCTTGTGCTTTTCCAGCGTGCCAGACATGGCCGTTGGGCCCGAACCGTAGACAGGGTTAAACGCATCGATCGCAGGGAAAGAACCCGAAGGCCAGTCCACATTATTATTACGCTGCTGATAGTCGATTCCCACCAGCAGACGGTGGTTCACCGCACCGGTATCCACGCTGCCATCGAGCTGATTATCTAACGTTAACGCAGACAGCGACTCACGGGAACCCGAGTAGTAACGGGTCAGCGTGTCGGCGTTAGGCTGCGTCCAACCATAGGCGTACACCTGATCCAAGTGCACTTTGGTACGCAGATAACGCACTTTTTGACGTACCGCCCAACCGCTATCAAAACCATGCTCAAAGTTGTATCCCACCATGTTTTGCTTACGGTCGTATTTCTCATAATTCTCTTCCCCTTCATAGAAGGTGTTCGAGATTTTCTGCCCGTTATGCGCCACCACGGTGCCTTCATACGGTAAACCCGAATGGCTGCCGCCCTCAGGATCGCGTTGCAGATAAGCCATAAATTCCAGACGAGTTTTGTCGGAAATCCGCCACAGCAGGCTAGGCGCAATCGCATAGCGCTCTTCTTTCAGCGGCCCAAATTGGGTATCCGCCTCACGCACCATCCCGCCTAGGCGGAACGCAAAACGTTCGTCATCATCCAACGGACCGGTAACGTCGAACGCCGCACCACGTTGTGCATTGTTGCCTGCGAACAGCTTGATCTGTCCGCTGCGATCGAACGACGGCTGACGGGAATTCAGCGCCACAATCCCGCCCGGAGAAGAACGCCCGTAGAGTACGGAAGCCGGGCCTCTGACCACTTCAATGCTGTCGAGGAACCAGGGATCGATAACCAGTGAGCTATGGGAGTTGGTATCCCCCATCATCTTCAGCCCGTCGAGATAGACGTTATCGAGACTGCCATCGGAAAAGCCGCGCAATACCATGTAGTCGAAGCGGTTAGACGCGCCGATTTGGTTGTTATACACGCCCGGCGTATAACCGACCGCCTGACGAACGCTGGTCGCACCCTGCTCCTGAATCTGGTCGCGCGTAATGATAGAAACGGCCTGAGGAGTCTCAATATCGGGCGTTTCCAGCTTGGTTGCACCACGTTGTGTTTGAGACGTCACAACTAGCGTCTCGCCCTGAGAAGAAGATGGCGTATCCTGCGCGAGTGCCGACACCGTCAATCCACTGGTGAAACAGCCAACCACCAGCGCCAGCCGCGTTTTTCTGAACATGGGAATCTCCACAGACCTTATTATTGTAAATAAGAATTATTACCGTTTTCGGTCTGGCGATAGCTATGCGCAGTGACAGCTTACGTATGCGCAATGACAAAACGGGAACTCAGCGAGAAAAACCCAGATGAGCGGCACGGCGGAAAAGTCAGACGTAAAGGGTCAATGAGTTGATATGGATTGATGTTGATAAGGAAGGAAACGTTAGCTGACCATGCGCACATCGCTCGGCGCCATACCGTAACGCCGCCGGAAAGCCGTGGCAAAGTTGGTGGCGTGCTGGTAACCCGACATCCAGGCCGCCTGCTGAACGCTGTATCCCTGCACCAGATAGCATCGAGCTAGTTCCAGCCGGCAGTCACGCAGGTAGTCAAAAACCGAATGACCATACGCCTGACGGAACTTGGTACGCAGGCTACTGGTGCTCATCGCGGCCATCTGCGCCAGTTCATTGAGGGTGTACTCTTTTTCAGGCTGTTGCGCCAGAAGCCGCCGAACGTTCTCCAGTCGATCCTGTTCGCCGGGCGGGGGCAATACGCGCCGTTCTCCCCCACGTTGCCCGAATGACAGACCTTGCCCTAGCAACTGTAGCATCACACCTTCCAGCATCAGTTGGCGCGATAATCCCGGCACGGTATTTTCCAGCGCGTGCTGCAACCCAGATAATAAATAGCCGGGAACCTGCCATAAAAACGTCGGATTACCGCCCTGTTCCCACTCGCTCAGCAGCGAGCCCAACAGCGGATCCAAAGCGAAAGTGGTGGGAAAAATACCCAGCGACACGGTACGAAGGTGACAGTCCGCAAGGTGGCTGGCGTTCATGACTAACGGGTCACCCAGCCGGGTGCTGAATGCCATACCTGAGCGCACAACAAATTCCTTGCCGTTCAGACGCAGCGCGACACGACCTTCCAGCACAACCAGTGTATAGAACGGACAGCAATGCAAAGACGTCGATTCGTAAGGCTGCAACACGCGCACGTTAGAATTCGTCAGGCAAATCCCGGAGGACAGCGTCATCTCTTCGACATCACCCTGCACCACGATACGCTTTTCTTTCGCGCGCTCACGGCAGGACGATAGCTGCGGGAAGTGGTAATCAATCCCGTAACGTTCACCGATGTCGAAGAAATCCTCAATGGAAAAGAGTCGTTTTAGCATGAGCGGGAAGATACCCTCATCCTGTTTAACGCCCAGAATCAGGCCTGCGGTTAGTGGAAATGACGTGACGCAGCGACGTATTCGCTACAGAGATCGTTATTCACCTTATCATTGCGTAGCGAGCGCATCAATAAGACTGATAACTATTCTCATTGAAATGCATTCTAAATCCTGAACACCTTAGTTAGCGTAGGGAAGGTTCTTTGGCTGGCATCAGAAATCATGCTGAGGTATCAGTGAACGCCGAGTGAGCGACAGGACGTCGCGAAAGCCAGTGCCGCGTAGGGAACGCGTCACTGGCGGCTCGATAAGCGTTCAATGATTCCGAAGGCACCGCGTAGCGGCAGGATTTCAGCCAATAGCCTGGGTACATAGGGCAAGCGGCGTTTGAGCTGCCCTATGTCGGGCGTGGCGCTAGTGTCACAGAGAAAAATGTGGCTCATCACGCACGAAACGCCCACCCTGCAATACATAATTCAGACAACAATATCAGTAAGTCACTTACTCAATTCCTTAATCCGCATCATAGCCCAAATTCGGCGCCAGCCAGCGCTCAACCTCGCTCACATCCATCCCTTTACGTACCGCGTAATCTTCCACCTGATCGTGCTGGATTTGAGCGACGGCAAAGTATTTGCTGTCAGGATGGCTGAAATACCAGCCGGATACTGACGCACTCGGCCACATGGCATAGGATTCGGTGAGCTTCATGCCGGTGTGTTTTTCCACCTCCAGCAGTTTCCAGATTTGTAATTTCTCCGTGTGGTCTGGACAAGCCGGATAGCCTGGTGCGGGACGAATACCCTGATAACTCTCACGAATCAGCAGCTCATTACTCAGGTTCTCATTTGGCACATAGCCCCAATAAACCCTACGCACGCGCTCGTGCAAATATTCCGCAAAAGCTTCCGCCAGACGGTCAGAGATCGCCTTCACCATGATCTTATTGTAATCATCATGCTGAACGTCCCACAGATCGGCCAACGTATCCTCTTCCAACCCGCCGGTCACCGCAAAGGCTCCCAAATAATCCGGCTTGCCGCTGGATTTCGGTGCAACAAAATCAGATAGACAGTAGTTCGGGAAATCGGTTTTTTCCGTCTGTTGACGCAGGTGATGACTGACTGACAGCACCGTTTCACGCCGTTCATCGGTATAAATCACCACGTCATCGCCAACGCGGTTCGCTGGGAATAGGCCTACCACGCCACGGGGATTCAGTGCGCCGCGTGCGGATAAGTCGTCCAGCATCACATTGGCATCGGCAAACAGGCGCTTGGCCTCGTCACCCACCACCTCATCTTCCAGAATGCGAGGATATTTTCCGGCCAGCGACCAGGTCATAAAGAATGGCGTCCAGTCGATGTAGTTGCGCAGTGTTTCAATGCTGGCCGTCACTTCCTGGACACCCAGACGATGCGCAACCGGCGGCGTGTAGTTTTCCCAATCCAGATCGGAGGCGTTAGCACGAGCCGCTTCCAGCGTCACGGGCGGCGTTCTCGGTTTTTTACGCGCGTGCTGAATACGCACGGTTTCATACTCTTTACGAGTGCGCGCAACAAAGTCGGCATACTGCGTACTGGACAGCAGGGCCGACACCACACCAACAGAGCGCGAGGCATTCTGCACGTAGACTGTTAGGCCGCTATAGTTCTGCTCAATCTTCACAGCGGTATGCGCTTTAGAGGTCGTCGCGCCGCCAATCAGCAGCGGCAGCGTGAAGCCCTGACGCTCCATCTCTTTCGCCACGTTGACCATTTCATCCAGCGACGGTGTAATCAGCCCGGACAGCCCGATGATATCGACATTCTCTTCACGCGCGGTCTTCAGGATTTTATCCGTCGGCACCATTACGCCAAGATCGATAATTTCGTAGTTGTTACATTGCAGCACCACGCCGACAATATTCTTGCCGATATCGTGGACGTCACCTTTTACGGTCGCCAGCAGGATTTTCCCAGCGGAAGAACCTTTGTCTTTGCTAGCATCAATATAGGGTTCGAGATAGGCCACCGCCTGCTTCATCACACGGGCGGATTTCACTACCTGTGGCAAAAACATTTTCCCCGCACCGAACAGGTCGCCGACCACGTTCATTCCGTCCATCAGCGGGCCTTCGATCACCTCGATCGGCCGCGTCGCCTGCTGTCGCGCTTCTTCGGTATCCAGCTCGATGAATTCGGTAATACCTTTAACCAGTGAATACTCCAGACGCTTCCTCACGTCCCAGCCACGCCATTCCGCCTGCGTTTTGCTGCCTTCATCTTCCGTTTTGCTGCCGCGATATTTTTCTGCCAGATCGAGCATACGTTCGGTAGCATCGCTGCGACGGTTAAGGATTACATCTTCAACGGCATCGCGCAGCTCAACAGGGAGATCGTCATAGATCGCCAACTGGCTGGCGTTCACGATCCCCATGTCCATCCCATTGCGGATCGCGTAATACAGGAAGACGGCGTGGATCGCCTCACGGACCAGATCGTTACCACGGAATGAGAAGGAAACGTTGGATACGCCGCCGGAGATCATCGCATGCGGTAGCTGCGCCTTGATGTCCGCACAGGCTTCGATGAAATCCACCGCGTAGTTGTTGTGCTCGTCGATCCCCGTTGCCACGGCGAAAATGTTTGGGTCGAAAATAATGTCTTCCGGCGGGAAGCCGACTTCTCCCGTCAGGATGCGGTACGCCCGGCTACAAATTTCAATTTTACGCGCGCGGGTATCTGCCTGCCCGACTTCATCGAAGGCCATCACTACCACGGCGGCGCCATAGCGCCGCACCAGCTTAGCGTGATGGATAAAGGCCTCAACGCCTTCCTTCATGGAGATTGAGTTAACAATCCCTTTGCCCTGAATGCATTTAAGCCCTTTCTCAACCACATCCCATTTTGAGGAGTCGATCATGATCGGCACACGGGCGATATCAGGCTCACCGGCAATCAGATTCAGGAAACGGATCATCGCCGCTTCCGCATCCAGCATGCCTTCATCCATATTGATATCGATGATCTGCGCGCCGCTTTCCACCTGCTGACGGGCGACATCCAGCGCTTCGTTGTATTTTTCTTCTTTTATCAATCGTTTAAAACGTGCGGAGCCGGTGACATTCGTCCGCTCCCCGACGTTAACAAACAGGGTGTTGGCATCGATATTCAGCGGTTCCAGGCCAGATAAACGGCAGGCCACCGGGATCTCCGGCAGCTTACGCGGCGGCACGCCTTCCACCACTTTCGCCATCGCGGCAATGTGCGCAGGTGTCGATCCACAGCAACCGCCAACGATATTCAGGAAGCCGGATCGCGCCCATTCTCCGATATGTTTCGCCATATCGGCCGGATCCAGATCGTATTCCCCGAAGGCATTAGGCAGCCCCGCATTCGGATGTGCGCTCACATAGCATTCTGAAATACGTGATAGTTCAGCGACATACTGGCGCAGCTCATCCGGCCCCAATGCACAGTTCAGGCCGAAGGAAAGCGGACGGGAATGACGCAGGGAATTGTAAAAGGCTTCCGTGGTTTGACCGGACAGCGTACGCCCTGACGCATCCGTGATCGTGCCGGAAATCATCACGGGCAGCACGATCCCTAACGCTTCAAATTCACTTTCGACGGCGAAACTCGCCGCTTTAGCATTCAAGGTATCGAAAATAGTTTCGATCATGATCAGATCGACACCGCCCGCGATCAAGGCGCGTGTCGATTCGCGATACGCTTCCACCAGTTGATCAAAACTCACGTTACGAAACGCGGGATCGTTAACATCGGGGGAGATCGACGCGGTGCGGTTTGTCGGGCCAAGCACACCGGCAACATAACGTGGCTTATCCGGCGTTAAGGCAGTCCATTTGTCCGCGCTGGCACGCGCCAGCTGTGCGGCGACGGTGTTGATTTCCGCCGACAGCGCTTCCATATCATAGTCCGCCATCGCAATGGTGGTGGAGTTGAAGGTGTTGGTTTCGAGAATATCGGCACCGGCTTCCAGATAGGCGTCATGGATTTCACTAATCACCTGCGGCTTGGTCAGCACTAGCAGATCGTTATTTCCTTTCACATCGCTCGGCCAGTCAGCAAAGCGCGCACCGCGATAATCTACTTCCTGCAGGCGATAACCCTGAATCATGGTACCCATACCACCATCCAGCACCATAATGCGTTGCGCCAACTGACGCCGCAATTCGTCTACCCGATTACTCACGCGAACCCCATTCCCAGCCAATAAATACGATATGTAGTGTCTATACCCAAAATAATCCGAGTTGCATGCAGGCGGCAACCGCACGAATCCCCAGGAGCTTACATAAGTAAGTGACTGGGGTGAGTAAGGACAAATCGGCTAAGCCGATTTGAACGTCGCTTGCGGCGGCTCTTCAGAGCGAGGCTCAGAGAGCCGAGTATTGCCAACGCACATGTAGCTTGGAGTATGACGGGTATATCCTAGCATAAGTTATGAGCACGCTAACGCCGTGTAGCATGAGACTTTTTCAGATCATTCGCCGATAAAAAGCGCAGAGAAAGAAGAGTTGCATTCTGTGGTAAAAAAACGAAAATCAATTCCATAACCCTAAAAAGGAATCGACGCCATGACGCCACCAGAGCCAGCCAAACGCGGGAAGAAACCCAGAGCCAGTACGGGCACCACCGCGCAGCCAACCGGGCAGGTTCAGTCGCTGACCCGTGGCCTGACGCTGCTTGAATATATCGCCAAAGCAAACGGCAGCGTGGCACTAACCGATCTCGCTCAACAGGCCGGTTTACCGAATTCCACGACCCACCGCCTGCTCACCACCATGCAGCAACAGGGCTTTGTGCGTCAGGTTGGCGACTTGGGGCTGTGGACGATTGCTTCACACGCGTTTATCGTCGGCAGCAGCTTTCTGCAAAGCCGCAACCTGCTGGCCATTGTGCATCCGATACTACGCAAGCTAATGGAAGATTCTGGCGAAACTGTCAATCTGGCCGTGCTCGATCAGACCGACAGTCAGGCGATCATCATCGATCAGGTGCAATGTACGGCGCTGATGCGCATGTCCGCCCCTATCGGCGGTAAATTACCGATGCATGCCTCTGGTGCCGGAAAAGCGTTTCTGGCGCATTTACCTGATGCTCAGGTCACCCAACTGCTGCACAAGAAAGGGCTGCATGGCTACACGCCACACACATTTAGCTCGCCACAAGCCCTGAAAGAAAACCTGTCTCTGATTCGCAAACAGGGCTATTCGTTTGATGACGAAGAGCACGCGCTGGGGCTACGCTGTATCGCGGCCTGTATTCTGGATGAACATCACGAAGCCTTCGCCGCCATTTCCATCTCTGGCCCCGTGTCGCGCATCACGGACGACCGTGTCACAGAACTCGGCGCACTGGTGATCAAAGCGGCGAAACAGGTCATGCAGGAATACAGCGGGTTATGAATAACGAGTATTTCTCGTAATAAGAGCTTGTTATGACGAGTTTTACTATTGCCCGGCGTGAAAATTATGCAGCGGTGAACTTGACCGCCGAGTGAGCGACAGGACGTCGCGAAAGCCAGTGCCGCGTCGGGAACGCGTCACTGGCGGCTCGACTAGCGGTCAAGAGCATCGATGGGACCGCGTAGCGGCATAATTTAGTCGGAAGCCTGGGTTCGTAGGGCGGCGGCGACTGAGCCGCCCTACGTCGGGCGCGTATACGGTATCGCATGTGAATGGCAGGGGTGTGGCGCACGAAACGCCCTCTGAGACAGAATAAATTAACGAATAACGAGCCACGCTTAAATTTCAACACGTTGACTAAAACGCTTCCTCCGCCGGTAGGCGTAAACATCCTCAATGTGCCCTTCCCTGATGCGCTGCTGTAGTGCTCGCCAGTAGTCCGCGCAAAACAGATCGCCGTGCATTTCCTCAAATAGCGTACGAATGTGACGGTCACTGCACAGGAAATGGGGGAACTCTTCGGGAAACACGTCATTCGGCGCGACGCTGTACCACGGCTCTGCGGCCAGTTCGTCCTCTGGGTGACGTGGCGGCGGTATTTTGCGGAAATTCACCTCAGTCATGTAGCAAATTTCATCGTAGTCATAAAAGACGACTCGCCCATGACGTGTGACGCCGAAATTCTTGAATAGCATGTCGCCGGGGAAAATATTTGCAGCAGCCAGCTGTTTGATGGCATTACCATACTCTTCAATCACATCGTGCAGCTGCTGTGCGTTTGCCTGTTCCAAATAAAGGTTCAGCGGCGTCATCCGGCGTTCCATATACAAATGTCGGATCACCAGTTGGTCGCCCAGATCCTCCAGTTTTTCCGGCACCTCCCGCCACAGCTCATCCAGCAACTCTGGACTGATGCGATGCTTATCAATGACGAAGTTTTCATATTCCTGCGTATCCGCCATGCGCCCGACGCGATCGTGCTCTTTCACCAGTTGATAGCACGCCATGACCCGCTCGGCGCTCACCTCTTTCTGCGGCGCGAAACGATCTTTGATGACCTTAAATACGCGATCGAAGGAAGGCAGCGTAAACACCAGCATCACCATACCTTTAACGCCGGGGGCGATAATGAATTGCTCTTTTGATTCGGCAATGTAGTGCAGATATTCGCGGTAATACTCAGTTTTACTGTGCTTCTGGCAGCCGATGGCCAGATACAGCTCCGCTGTCGTCTTCCCCGGTAAAATATCACGCAGCCAGGCCACCAGCGCCGACGGCAGGGGGGCATATACCATGAAGTAAGAACGGGCGAAACCAAACACAATGCTCGCGTCAGCCTGATTGGTTAAGCAGGTATCAATAAATAGCGCACCGCGTTCGTTGTGGTGAATCGGCAGCAGGAACGGGAAAACACCGTCAGGGAGCGACAGTTTGCCCACCAGCCAGGCCGCTTTGTTACGATAAAACAGCTCATTCGCCACCTGTAACGTCGCGTGCTCAAGCAGCTCCGTTGAGAAGGTGCGCTGTAAATACGCCGTGATATAACCAATATCACGCGGCAAATCTTCCCACGGTAAACGCAGCGGCACGTCACCCAGCAGCTTTTCCAGCATGCTCTGCCAGCCGTCACTGGGCACAAACGTCTTGGCGATAGGCCGGGGGATCTCACGAAATCGCTGTTCCGGCTGAGAACTGAAAACAAACAGTTTGTCAGGTGCCAGTTCCCGATGGTTAAACAGCCGACAGTAGACGGAATTGAAGAAACTCTCTGCAATCTCAAAACGCGGGTAGTCCGGCAGTAAGCGGGTATAGATATGCTTCACACGAGCCAAAAAATCCGCATCATCGCAGCGAATACCGGTAATACAGCGCAACTGTTCGACCACCAGACCAACGTGGTGATCGTATAAGTGAATACGCTGTTTCATTGCCTGTTGTACGGCGGGCCAGTCAGCCTGTTCAAAGCGCTGCTGTGCACCCGCTGTCACTTCGAGAAAACGTCCATATTGCGCATCAAACCCTTGCAGGATCGTTTGCGCCACCAGCTTTTCAAGGTCACGCGTCATCATGATCTCCAGATGAGACCCGGCCAGCCAAACGCTGGCCGGGCAGGATCAGAACTGCTGTTCTTCCGTCGATCCCGTCAGCGCCGTCACTGAAGACTCGCCTCCCTGAATGATGTTCGTTACCTTATCAAAGTAGCCAGTCCCGACCTCCTGCTGATGCGATGAGAAGGTATAGCCGTCTTTAATCGCTTCAAATTCAGGCTGCTGCACTTTTTCTACGTAGTGCCTCATTCCTTCGCCCTGCGCATAGGCATGCGCCAGGTCAAACATGTTGAACCACATGCTGTGGATGCCGGCCAGCGTAATGAATTGGTACTTGTAGCCCATCGCCGACAGCTCATCCTGAAAACGCGCAATCGTGCTGTCATCCAGATTCTTCTTCCAGTTAAAGGAAGGCGAACAGTTGTACGCCAGCAACTTACCGGGGAATTTCGCATGGATGGCCTCGGCAAAACGACGCGCCAGCGATAAATCCGGCGTTGAAGTTTCGCACCACACCAAATCGGCATAAGGCGCATACGCCAGACCACGGCTGATCGCCTGCTCGATCCCAGCTCGCGTGCGATAGAAACCTTCCACCGTACGTTCTCCGGTGATGAAATCACGGTCATACTCATCGCAATCGGAGGTCAACAAATCCGCCGCATCCGCATCGGTTCGCGCGACCAGCAAGGTGGGGACACCCAAAACATCCGCAGCCAGACGCGCTGCAACCAGCTTCTGAACGGCTTCCTGAGTCGGCACCAGCACTTTGCCGCCCATGTGGCCACATTTCTTCGCCGATGCCAGTTGATCTTCAAAGTGAACTGCCGCCGCGCCCGCTTCGATCATCGACTTCATCAGCTCAAACGCATTAAGCACGCCGCCAAACCCCGCCTCCGCATCCGCAACAATTGGCAGAAAGTAGTCGGTATAACGCTTATCACTCGGCTCAATGCGGTTCGACCACTGAATCTGATCGGCGCGCCGAAAGGTGTTATTGATGCGTTCAATCACCGCGGGTACGGAATTCGCTGGGTAGAGCGACTGGTCGGGATACATGCTGGACGCCAGATTGGCATCCGCCGCCACCTGCCAACCGGAAAGATAAATCGCTTCGATGCCCGCTTTCGCCTGCTGTAAAGCCTGTCCTCCCGTCAGCGCGCCCAGACAATTAACATAGCCTTTGCGTGAGCCACCATGCAGCAGGTTCCATAGCTTTGCCGTGCCGAGCTGTGCGAGCGTGCATTCCGGGTTCACCGATCCCCGTAGATTAATCACATCTTCTGTGCTGTAGGGGCGCGTAATACCTTCCCAGCGGGCGGTTTTCCACTCTTTTTCGATATGCTGGACTTGTTGGGTACGAGAGGTCGTCATAGCAGAGGTTCCTTTTTATTATCAGTCAGGATTAATCAAGCAATGCGTAGCCAGGTAGCGTCAGGAAGTCGATCAGCTCATCCTGCGTGGTAATTTTTTCCATCAGCCGAGCGGCTTCATCAAAGCGCCCTCCACTGAAACGGGCATCACCGAGTTCCTCTTGAATCACGAACATCTCTTCGGCCAGCATTTGGCGGAACAGCGCTTTGGTGATTACACGACCATCGCTCAACGTCTTGCCGTGGCGAATCCACTGCCAGATTGACGTGCGAGAAATTTCTGCCGTCGCCGCATCTTCCATCAGTCCATAAATCGGGACGCAGCCATTACCGGATATCCATGCTTCGATGTACTGCACCGCAACGCGGATATTCGCACGCATCCCCACTTCCGTTCGCTCTCCCGGGCAAGGCTCCAGCAGCTCTTCTGCACGAATAGGCGCATCGTGTTCACGGCTGATATCGAGCTGATTTTTGCGTTCACCTAATGCTCGGTCGAACACCTCCATCACGGCATCGGCCAGCCCCGGATGGGCCACCCAAGTGCCGTCATGGCCATTGTGAGCTTCCAGCTCTTTGTCTTTACGTACCTTATCCAACACCCAGTTATTGCGTTCCGTATCCTTACTTGGGATGAACGCCGCCATCCCGCCCATGGCGAACGCGCCACGGCGATGACAGGTTTTGATCAACAGCCGCGAATAAGCGCTAAGGAAGGGTTTTTCCATCGTCACCGACTGGCGATCGGGCAAAACGCGGTCGCTGTGGTTCTTTAATGTTTTGATATAGCTGAAGATATAATCCCAGCGGCCGCAGTTCAGCCCAACGATATGATCACGTAGATGGTAGAGGATCTCGTCCATCTGGAAAACGGCGGGCAACGTTTCAATCAACACCGTTGCTTTGATCGTCCCGCGCGGCAGATCAGAGCGATCTTCCGTGTAGCAGAAGACATCATTCCACCAGGCCGCTTCCTGCCATGACTGCGTCTTTGGCAGATAGAAATAAGGACCGCTCCCTTTCTTCAGCAGTTCCTGATAGTTGTGGAAAAAATACAGCGCGAAGTCGAACAGACTGCCGGGAATCGCTTCCCCCTGCCAGGACACGTGTTTTTCAGGCAAATGCAAACCACGTACCCGGCAAATCAATACGGCAGGATTGGGTTTCAGCTGGTAGATTTTTCCTGTTTCATTGATGTAGGAAATCGTACCGCATACGGCATCACGCAAGTTGATTTGCCCGTCGATCACTTTTTCCCAACTCGGTGACAACGAATCCTCAAAGTCCGCCATGAAAACTTTCACGTTGGCATTCAACGCGTTGATCACCATCTTTCGTTCGACCGGACCGGTAATCTCAACACGACGATCCTGAAGGTCATCGGGAATACCGCGTATTGTCCATGTCTTATCAAGAATGGAATCCGTTTCTGAAATAAAATCAGGCAATTTACCCTGATCGATACTACGCTGTTGTACCTGCCGTTCGGCGAGTAATTGATTACGAGCTGGCGTAAAATGCGCGACCAGCTCCGTTAAGAAATCAATCGCTTCTTCCGTAAGAATTTGCTTCTCACCTTCGCCAAAACGCTGACTAAACGCCAATTCTCTGTTTATCGTCTGCTGCATCATTCGTGGTTCCTTTTCAGATTCCGCTTCATTTATCAACAACCGCCAAATCGGCAAACCAGTATGTACATTTCTTAGCCGACAGAATTAAGCGTAATACAATAAAAAAAAAAATCAAAAACAATTTCCATTTTTACGTAAAAACAAAAATAAGATCATGATAAAAATGAAGATTAAAATAAAAAAAGAAGAGAAATGGCTTTCAATCAATAACGAGAATGGAATAGTTCCGCAGAAAAAAGAAAGGCACCTTTAAAGGTGCCTCAGAGAAAAGAATTGGGATGAGCTAGTCCAGCGTAGGGTTCATACGACGTAAATCGTAAGGCGTAATCTGGTAAACATAGTAATTCAGCCAGTTAACAAAAAACAGATGACCGTGGCTACGCCAGCTCGCTTTCGGTGCCAGTTCAGGATTGTCATCGGGGAAATAATTCACTGGCACAGTCGGATCCAATCCAGCGTCACAATCGCGGAAAAACTCGCCCGCTAGCGTCAAGACATCATACTCTGGGTGTCCGGTAACAAACGCCAAACGTTTATCTTTGCTGGCAAACAGATAGGCTCCGGCCTGCTCCGACTCAACCAGAATCTCTAAATCCGTATGCTGACGAATTACATCAGTCGGAAAATCCGCATAGCGTGAATGTGGTGCCAGGAACGTTTCATCAAAACCGCGGGTCAGCAAAGCGTGGGGTTGCAACGTTTGATGTAGGTAAACACCGGATAGCTTTTCCTCGCGGGTCATTTTGGGAATGCCGTAAAGGATATTGAGAGCAGCCTGTACAGCCCAACACACAAACAATGTGGATGTGACATGCTCTTTTGCCCATTCAATGACACGCGCGATCTGTGGCCAATACACAACATCACAGAAATCGACTAATCCCAGCGGTGCACCAGTCACAATCAGGCCATCAAAATTTTCGTCCTGAATATCGTCGAAATTACAGTAAAAGTTATTCAAATGCTCGGTTGGCGTGTTCTTCGACTCACGGCTATCGATACGTAGCAGTTGGATATCGATCTGTAAGGGGGAGTTGGATAACAGGCGCAGAAACTGGTTTTCAGTCTCGATCTTTTTAGGCATCAGGTTCAGAACCAGCACTTTGAGGGGACGAATTTCCTGCGTTTTAGCACGCGAGGACGTCATCACAAAGACGTTCTCATTACGCAGAAAATTGACAGCTGGTAACTCATCAGGAACCCGAATTGGCATAACCTTATATCCTCAAAGCATACGTTTAAACGTTTAGACATCCAGATGCCCGAAGATAGCGAATTTTCGTACTAATGTCGAGCGCTCAACGCATAAGGTGAAAATGTTTCACGAGACAGGACACACTGCATATCATCAGCACGACGTCTGCTGAATACGTTCAAGCGCGTCGGAATCACTCAGGGGAGCAATCTCAGAAATAACAATGAGTCTGGCTTTACGACAACTGATGACTGTTATCTT
>NZ_JAINZP010000025.1 GCF_020166435.1 Pectobacterium versatile
CGCGATTGGCCCCTTATTTTTTGTGCTAAAAATCTTCTCACGGGCTTTTGTGCTTATATCAGGAGGGATAATGATGGCAACCTCACTCATAATCCCTCCTGCCGATAGCTATCCGCTGAAACATTACCCAGAACCCAACGCAGGGCTGACGCATAATCGCCAGTCGCGCCTTCAAGGGCCTTGGTGTTTTAGTCTACCTAAAATTTCATGCTGACGGCAAACACGTTCATGGCCAGATACACCGCTGGTGGCTTGTACCAGTTCCTTTACTTTTTCCCGTTGCAGTTCCGGCTCCATGGTTGCCAATTGTCTAAATAACTTCGCATAATAGCGCTACACTTTAGCCAGATCATGTTGATTGCTGGGGAACGGCGAAGTCGCATTCATAAATAGCTTTACCCGTTCCAGTAACTACCACATATACCGGCACTGATGGTTACGCATTATGGTTTCGTGTAACGACAACCAGAGCAACTCGATGGGATGCAGCCACGGCGAATACCTAGGCAGGAACAACAACCGGAACGCCGTATTTTTTTCCAGCCACCGTTCCACCTTGCGGCTTTTATGAATTGATGTAGTTATCAACGACCAGCGTAATGGTTTTCGCTCGCCGATATGTCCGCCATAATATCTTTAACAGATTGATAAATAAATCAGAACACTTTTTGCTGCCGCCGACGTAATGGACTCGCCCCGTATCCGAATGCAGTGCCCCTGCCAGATAGTACTTTTGGTTATGTCCCAGCGTAGTCACACGTTTCTGTTGCTTTTTGAGCATCCAGTCCGCGCCTATTTTCGGGTTCAGGTCGATATCAATTTCATCCTAATAAAACACGGGATGCTCTGTTTGCTTCTGGCCGACGGTGCATTCGATGGCGAGACGTTTTTCCTCATAATGCGGGTCTTTGATTTTCAGTGTTGGTGTGGCTCTGCGCCAGACAATGCCCGCTCATCTCAGGTAGCGGTGCAACGTGGCGGGATGAAGTGCTAGATTAAAAAGCCGATTAACGATAAGTGCCAATAACTCGGTGCTCCAGCGGGAACGCAGCCAGCCAAAATCCTGAGGAGAACGTTGAATTAAAAGCGGGAGAGTATGCAGGATATCGGCGACTGACCAGCGAGGTTCTTGTCCAGATGTGAGGCTCTTTAGCCCTTCAACACCATGTAAAGTAAACCAACTTATCCATCGTCCAACGGATGAACGAGCGGCACAGAGCAGTCTGGCGACGTAGGTAACGGTCATTCCCCGATTCAGCATCAGTATGGCGATGAGTCGTCTGGAATGGTTTTTATCGCGTGTTTGTTGGGCTTCTTTACGCATTAGTCGTCGTTCTTCATCAGAGATTGCTGCTATGATCGGCATCGCTCAGTCTGGTTGGTGATTTGTGATGTGTGGCGATTGATCAGATCGCACAACTCGGACTGAGTTCCCTTAAAGTGATCTACTATTTAGCTTGGGTAGGAAGTATGACTTAATGTAGTGCTTCAGGCACTATCATAACAGGAGATGAACTATGGGTGTTTTTTCTCATTTTGCCGATATTGTGCGCGCCAATATAAATTTTTTGCCGAATAAAACTGAGGGTCCACTATTAGCTTTAGTCATAGTTGTGCTGTTGTCAGGCTGTGGAATATCAACACCATCCCGTCAACAGATAGCTACGTTCAAAAATGACGAATTGTGCAAAGCATTGGGTACATATAATTATGATGGTCAAACCATTCTTCGATTAACTGCGGAACTGAAACGGCGGGGCAGTAGCATCAATCAAGAACAATGCTATGCGCTTTCACGTACCAACATGAATCCCCATGATTATCTCATAGGTGGAGAAGGCATGAATAACAACCTAGGGGATTTGCGGCAAGAACGCAATGAACGTGAAATAATACAAGAAAAACAAAGACAACAACAGTTGGAGTTAGAACGGCAAAGTAAAATAACTGAAAGTGTTAAGAAATGGTCTTTGTCACATTAAGTGTACTTGGGCACTGTATCAGAGCAAGTGAGCCTGTAATTAAAATTGTGTAATTGCCCGTTTTTGATATGTTCACTCCAACTGTGGAGACAGGCAAATTATGGACGAAAAGAAACTTAAGGTACTTTCTGCCGAACCGGCTAAAGGCATCAAAACTGAAGCTGACCTCAATGCATTTTCTCGCATGCTGACGACGTTAACCGTCGAAGCAGCACTGAATGCTGAACTGTCAGAGCACCTCGAGCACGAGAAAAATGTCCCAAAATTAGGCTCGAATACCCGCAACGGGTATTCATCCAAAACGCTTCTTTGCGATGACGGCGAAATAGAGCTGAACGCGCCACGTGACCGTGAAGATACCTTCGATCCTCAACTCATAAAGAAAAACCAGACGCGTATTACCCCGATGGGGAGCCAGATTTTGTCCCTGTACGCCAAAGGTATGACGACCCGTGAGAGCGTCGCCACCTTCAAAGAAATGTACGATGCTGATGTTTCGCCTGCGTTGATATCGAAAGTCACCGACGCAGTTAAATAGCTGGTTGTCGAGTGGCAAAATAGGCTTCTGGAGTTTCTCTATCCCATTGTTTATCTTGACTGTATCGTGGTAAAGGTTCGTCACAATGGTTCTGTCATTAACAAAGCCGTCTTCCTCGCGTTCTCTTGAACAATATGTAGGTGGTCATCCCAGATATCTGAAAATTTCATATTGGCAATACCCCTACGGAAATGTAGCGAGTTTGCGCAGGACATCATCGATAACATGTAATCCAGTATTAAGCATGGGTTAACAATAGGGGCCTTGATTGGCCCCTTATTTTTTGTGTTAAAAACCTTTCCCCAAAACTCTCCCCAAAATGTTTCCCCAAAACCGTTCAATAACTAGGCTAGTTTTGTGCCGATAATCACCCAATCCTTACCTCTGTCATCGTTATATTTGTCAGTCATTTTCCTCGATCTGTGACCTGGTAGTTTCTGAGTGTCGATCCCTCGATCGCGATAAAGCCTTTCTGAAAGAAATCGTTGTTCGTGAAAGGTTGGCTCAGTTCCCTAATCCCATATCGATCCGCTTTTATCTCTGACTTTTTGAATGTAGAAGTCAGTATTTTTGTTGATACGCGTTACGTATACGGGCGGTTGTTGGAGAAAAATAATGTTGGAGGCGGTGTTATACGGAGTTTTCACACTAGCGGTGATTTTCGCTCTGGAATATCACGACGTCCACAATGAGATTGCCCATCAGGACAATCAGCACAGCACAAATATTAAAGTGAATTCAGATGAAACACAGATCGTTTACTGGACAATTATCAAACGTGACCCAATCGGTCGTCAGTGCGTTAGCGATGATGTTGCGGATCGGTTGCTTGACTACACGTACCGTTTACGTGCTAGCACAATACGTCCCGTTACAAGCGGAACTGACTTTCACTGCCACCGGTTGCAAACTGACGTATGCGCAGGTTGTTTATTGGATTGATCCGCTATTGACGGCAATTGATCAAGCTAACAATCAGCTTTCTGGAATACGTAGAACGGAATCCATTTATTCCTCGCAATAGTGGGGATCTTTTATCAAGAGGAAGTGAAATGAAAAAATACGCTATTGCGTTAATGTGCCTGTTTTCGGTTTCAGCATTTGCCGAGACCTATAAAGGCTATCCTGATATCCCAGGCAATGCAGTTGGTTTTGCTACAGAGGTCGTCAGTTATACTCCAGGGAAAAATGTAGACTCAAATCGTAAAGTGCCAGAGCGGGTTTTGGGGGAGCCTACTGTTTACAGTACTGGTAATGTGTCATTATCTCTTGGTTCAGCAGGCAGTATGGTTGTCGGTTTTGCTCCGTACGCTATTAAGAAAAGTGGCACAGCAGACGCTGATTTTTATATTTATGAAGTTGGGATTTACGAATCATGGGATGCTTATGTTTCTAATGATGGCAATTTATGGATCAAGGCTACTGCGGTATTTACTGAGATCAATCCTGAGCCGGACAGTATCGTCGCAACTCGTGGTTCAGTTATTGGCTATGATGTTGACGTTATTGATTCGACAGAAGATTCATTTGCCTATCTAAAAATCGTAGACACGAGCCTATCATCCTATACAGGGTCAGCCGGTTCAGATATTGATTCTATTGTTATTACGAGTGCTAAAGCACTCGGCACTGAAATATTTGTCGACACCGACTCACGCAACGGCAAGGTTTACAATCTGTATCAGAATGATGTCACTGGAGCAGTAGGCGTCAAAATCATTAATAAAGATAACGTTGTGTCGTATGTCCCTTTCTCTACCGATGACTCTTTGAAGGCTATGGCATTATCGCTACAAGGTGATTTCAATTGTGATGATGAAAAAGATATTAACGTCTTGGCAGCGCGTAAATCTGATAACATCCACTTAAACATCATCAAGCAGCAAAATGGCACAGCCATTAGGACTATCGATAACTCAGTTATCAAATAAGGCATTACAGCAGGCATTCACTGAGTGCCTGTGATAATGACTGACCTCAATGCAGCGCTTCATCAGCACCAGTGGTAAATGTAACACCGTTCCTCCTATAGCGAGCCTAGATGGGTTGTATTTTAACCAAATAACGCCATTAATCGGTAAGTCTCAATTCAGGGGAAACTACACTGGGCCGATTTGGCCCCTTTTTTACGGATGACCAATCCCCTGTGAGTCGGGAATGAGCCGGAAGTACATGTGTTCAGGGATCGGGCTGTCCCAGCCGCCGATGTACATCGCAAAGCCGATCATGCCGAAAAGGATGCCGAGTACCACCGCTGTCATCGCAATACCGGACAGTGCGGTTTGTCGCCATAGCGGTTTGGCAGCTTCTCTGCCCTTTTGCTGTGAGTCTGAAGGCTTCGTAAGCGAAAAATGGAGCGTCGATGCTACCGGGCAGGATTCGACGCAGGTCATGCAGGCTGTACATTCCGCCGTTCTCACCTGAATGAGCTTATCCACTGGGATGTTAGATGGGCAGGCTTTAGCGCACTTGCCGCAATCGATACAACGGGTGGCGTTGCGACGAATTTTAAAAGGGGACAGCAGCGAAAATACCCCTAAAAGCGCGCCGTAAGGACATAGATAGCGACACCAGAAATGGTGGATAAACAGGCTGGTAAACGTAAAAAGAAAAACGCTGACCAACGTGATAGTGCCGATATTGCGGAAAAAACCGAGCATTTTGACGTCGGCGATCAGACCGTAAGGCGACATCAGGAACATATAAATGCCCTGTGCTGGCATCGATAAAGCGATATAGAGGAAAAAGCCTAATAGCAGATATTTCAGGCTACGCAGTGGAATATCCAGCCACTTCGGGAGAATGAAATGACGCCCAAATATTTTCCCCCCCAAAGCAGCCACCCACTCGGAAATCGTGCCGATAGGGCACAGCCAGGAGCAGAATGATTTCTTCAGTAACAGGCTGATAAAAATAAATGTGACAAGTAATAGCATTGACGCAAGGTGGATAGGGGGAAAATCACCCGTTTCCCAAGTGAACTTCACGTTCATCAATCCGGCAATTGGCAACCAGCCTTCAATACCACCCGGTCTCGACATATAAAGGCTTGTGCCGCCGGTTTCAAAGTAGCGTACCCAAAAATAGAAGGTGATGCCGATATAAACGTTGATTGTCAGTAGTAAAATTTGTGTTGCTCTGCGCCAGGTCAGAGCGTTGCGCCTGTCGTTCCAGGGAAGTTTACCACCAGTTGTTCCGGGTCGACGTTGCCAGCGCTTTCTTACTTTTTCGCTCATTACTCTTAATTACCTCCATTATATTTTTCGCTCGGCATTTTCAGCACACCGAGGGATCGTGTGGTTACGTTATCACGCTCTTAACCGCCAAAAATTGATTTATGCATTGTAAATGCATGTTTTTGAGTTTTTTAGCTGATTGATTTATATAAGAAGATAAACAAATATCGTGGACGATATGACATATGTATTGAATGACAGGATATAGTGTTGGCGGGTTTTACTTAAAAAATAACGTTAGGTATATCATAAATAAAGGGTACGCAAACGTACCCATTTTACTAATTTCTACAAGCTATCTCGATTATACTCATCATATTTCAAATCGTATGGGCGTTGGATGTATGACTTAGTTCGCTCCTTGAGTGATTTAAAATTATTTAAAAATTAATTATTTTCAGGGGTGTCAGTCATCCGAATTCCTTATTGGAGTTGGTTTATTGGAATATTTTATCTTGTTACATATTGTGAAAAATCGAATTACCTAGATTGTATATTGTTAGAATTGCAGGTGGTTATTGGATCATGATTTCTTTATATTGATTATATTACGAATGATTTTGTTGTTTTATTTTTAATTCTTCTTTTCGCATTGTTCTGACAATTTTATAAATCCATTGCAGTGAGACATTATATTTTTTAGCCAAAGCGCTGTGATTGCGACCGTCGAACTCCTCATATATTTGAAGATCGCGTTGAGAGGCACGCCAGGAGATCCCCATCGGGAAGTAAACGTTTTGTCCTCCCCATACGGTCATCATATGTTTGGCAACGGCATTGCCGACTAGTTCGGCGGTTTGTGGATCCAGTTCTGTGACGTTTTTGACCGTATTGGCGACATGTTGAGAAAGTTCGACCAGAAGCTCAGGACCTTTACTACGAAATTGTGGTTCAGTCATAAATCACCTTATTGTTATGCATGTGCGTTGTTACTGACGTGAAAACTGGGTTGCTACGTTTGCAGGGATTGTCCTGCTGGTACATGTCTATTTAAAACCATGGTTGTTTTTATGTCAACATCTTTAGTTTTAATTTGGGTTGTTTTTGGTTGTTAGTAGACGTGTTCGACTGCGTGATTACACGCAACGAGTGCATGGCAGGCAAGCAAAAAAATCCCGCCATAGGGCGGGAAAGCAACACATAGATAGGAGGAATAACACAACATCAACAAGGGGGTGATAAAACAATAGCACGGCGATTGTATAAAATTGTTATGCGTGGGTAAGGTTATTTGGGCGAGAGTAAGCGTTTTTTTGAAATGTGAAACAAAGCTGGTGCCCGCATTGGCCACCGGCTTTGATTAGAGGAAAAAAGCGATAGCTATGTAAGTGAAAAATCACCTATATCGGGCTATAACAGTACCGAATACCAGAACACTCGGCCGATGATCTCGACCTCTGATTCATAGGCTTCTTCGTCAACATCTCGGTTAAAACTATGGATAACGAGAAGACCGCCAGGCTTGCGATAAAGTTGTTTGATTCGCTTGAGCTTATCGTTGCCGCTGCCCTCCTGAGCAATGGCGTAGAGTTTTCCATCAATGATGCGCTTGTTGTTGGTATCAACGGCGACGGTGGTGCCATCCGGGATGATGGGCTCCATACTGTCACCTGCTGCTGGGAAACAAAGGACGCCTGAACCATCAGTATTTGCCCCGACCTTACGCAGCGTGGCTTTGGAAAAACGGAGCTTAAAGCCGTTGTAATCCTCACTTTGAATGCGTCCGTCGCCGCAAGCAAACTCAATATCCTTTAAAAAAGGCACTTCCACCTCGTTTTCTGATAGTTCTGTCGTGCTGTCCCAAGCTGATACGGTGCCCCATTCTGATGCTGGCGGAATGCTCGATTCCTGGAGTGATCGAACCACTCTGTCGTTACGAATTGGGCCTTCGCCATTTGCCAACCATTCAGGACGAATATGCAGTGCATTGGAAAGCTCAACAATTTTAGTTGTCTGCGATGCTTTCCCCACCTCTATCTTCTGTATGGCAGCCTGAGATACACCAATCATGTCGCCAAGTGCTTTTTGACTAAGCCCTTGTGCAGTCCTGACGGTCTTTAATCGTTCTGCAAGTGTCGTTTTCATTCGTTCAATTTACAACCTAAGTTGTAAATTATCAAGTGGATATTATTGTTGTTTAAAAAAACCAAAGCTATGTATCGTTGGTGTGAGAAGGACATCATAAATACAACCATGAAAACAATTTAAGTTGTTATGTCGCGCGGAGAAAACCGTGCGAATGTATGAGATAACATCGAAATAAGCGCTATCGCCTGACTATCAAAGATCCTAATTAATGTCAGGCAGTCATAATATCGTCTTATTCCATCACCTGATTTGACTTAAACATGTGTTTCGCTTGATCTAAATTCACAATCTGACCGTATGCATTTTGCTCTTATGGAAATCCCGTTGTGGGAAAATATAACCAATAAATTCGTTTCATTAAGTATGCGCATGGCTGCATGTCGCGGAGGATGCATGTCTGTAATTCGCACGTGTTTAAGTCTGTTTGGTGGTGATACGGTAATTGTCCGGTGTGCTAATACATTTGAAGTGCAAATGAGTAATGGTGAGTAGGAAACCATGACCGAAGAAAATAGTGCTACGCAAGACTCTATTTTCCGTCATGCAGAAGGCGAAGTGTATTTAACTGTGCCTTATACTGGAGTTTGGGATGTTGTGATCCGAGCAAAAAATGACACGCCTGAACATTCAATAACCTATTTTCCCGCCTAATAATGCTTTGGTTGGTTATATTCTGTTAATAATATTTATAATATATTGTCGTTATCCGGTATTGAACTTTTGAATATACCAGCCTTATCCTCTCTTCTTTGCCTTCCTCGCTCAACGTTGTGAGGGGGGCGGTATCCTTTTATTTCGTTTTTCATCTATCATCTTAATAGATACTTACACTTGTTATTCTTAATGATTCGAAGGGATGATAGAGTCTGGATCTTTTGCCATACTCAATACTCAGCCACCATGTATCTTGACTCTTGGCGAGAGAAGGAGCCTTGGTTTACTAACGTTAGCCTGCTACTCTTATCGTGCTCATTGCTGCAATATTTTGGATTTATAGCTAAATTTTTGTCTAATCAGAACATTAATACGATGGGAGGGGAGAACCCATGAGCCGTGCCCCAATAAGCAAAGATGAAGACAAACGTCTTGCTGCTCTTCGTGAGTATGGCATTAAGAATGTACTATTCGACCCGAGTCTGAGTAACCTGATTAGCCTTGCCGCTAATATCTTTAGCGCGCCGATAGTTTTGGTGTCGCTGGTAGAAGCTGAGCGCCAATTGTTTGCTGCCAGCGTGGGGGTTCCTTTTTGTGAAACATCTCGCGATATCTCTTTTTGTGCTCATACGATCCTGAAGAAAAAAGTTATGGTCGTGCCAGATGCACTTAAGGACGCGCGTTTTAAAAATAACCCGCTGGTTGTGGGGATTCCCTACATTCGTTTTTATGCGGGTATACCATTAATTACGCCGTCCGGGCATGCTATCGGTACGCTGTGCATTATTGATGTGAAACCCAGAGCGACATTCACCAAGCGTGATGAGCACAATATGCAAGATCTAGCTTCGCTGGTCATGGACAAGCTGGAGATGCGCCGCTTGGAACTGGCGCGTAAAGCCAGTCAGATACGTTTTGAAAATATCGCTAATACCTCTCCGGATACGATTTTATGTGTGAATGAGAGGGGGATGATTACTTTCTGGAACACCGCTGCGGAAAATATGCTGGGATACAGTGGTGAGGACATTATTGGCCGCAATATTAATACCATCGTGCCTGATGCCTTTATCGTACAACTCAACCATTTAGTCACCGACCACGATTCGCTGATGAAAGGCGTGACGCTGGAACTGAACGTGCAAGCCAAAAGCGGGAATCTGGTTCCGGTCGAATTGTCGGTTTCTATGTGGGAAGACAACGACAATATTAGCTATGGCGCGATATTGCGTGACATCACAGAACGGCGGCGCAATGAAGAGCGGCTGTTTTTACTGGCGCATCTGGATCCGTTAACCGGGTTGGCAAACCGGACGTTACTGACATCCAATCTGGAAACTGCACTAAAGAATGAACCTGCGGTTTGTATCATGATGGTCGATCTGGACGGGTTTAAAGATGTGAATGACAGTCTGGGGCATTCCAGCGGCGATAATATTCTGGTGCATGTCGCCAAAAAAATAAAAGCCACGGTTCGCTCCGGTGATGTTGTGGCGAGAATGGGTGGGGATGAGTTTGCGCTGCTGTTTCCCGGCCTGAGTGACAAAAAGGTCGCGGGAAAAATTGCCGAGCAAATTATCCATGAAATTTCGCAGGCGATGATTATTGACGATCATCAAATCAATATTAGTGCCAGTATTGGTGCGGTGCTATACCCAGAATATGGGTTGACTGTGCAGGATCTGTTGACCAGCGCGGATTTAGCACTGTATCAGGCGAAGTCTGAAGGTCGAAACTGCTACCGCTTTTTCACGCGAGAACTGCTTGATGTCTTTCAGGCCAAACACGCCTTCCAGTTAGAGTTTGTGCGCGCTTACGAGCAGCATGAATTTGAGATGTTTTATCAGCCACAGGTCAAACTGGCGACAAATGAGATTGTTGGTGCAGAGGCGCTGCTGCGCTGGCGTCACCCAGAAAGAGGGCTGCTGACCCCTGCCGCATTTCTTACCGCACTGGAAAACGGCCCGTGGGCAGAACGAGTCGGGGATTGGATCGTCGAAACGGCATGCAGGCAGGCGGCGGAATGGTGCCAGGCGAGCGACAGCTATTTTCGTATCAGCATTAATCTTTTCAGCGCACAGTTTCGTACCGGTATGTTGGCGCAAAAGATTATGGATATTCTTGCGCGTACAGGGTTACAGCCAAGTTCGCTGGAGCTTGAAATCACGGAGAATATCATTCTGCGTTACGACGAAAGTATGTTGCAGCCGTTAAATACGTTGCGTGAAGCGGGAATCGGTATTGCCTTTGATGATTATGGCACGGGTTATGCATCGCTCAGCATGCTTAAAAACTACCCTGTAACTCGGCTGAAGATCGATCAAACTTTTGTCAGAACCATGTGCGAGTCCCCGCCGGATGCGGCTATTGTCCGGGCGATCCTGTATCTCGGGAAAAGTTTCGGTCTGGGTGTGATTGCCGAGGGTGTGGAAACATTAGAGCAGAGCGAGCGTCTGCGGGGTAAAGGGTGCGAGGAAGCGCAGGGATATCTGTTTGGGCATCCAATGCCGGCCGAGGAATTCACCCAGTTACTGAAACTGAATAAGCCAATAGACGTTTCAGCAAGATAGACAAACAGCGGTTGTACCACCTAGCCTTCCCAGAAAGCCAGCATCCGCTGGCTTCCATACTTTGCGCTCCCCACGCGGTTCACAGACTAAAAAGTGGAATCTGGATCACATTTTTTCTATAGTGCTGGCTCGTAACCCTGTACCGGATGTCCCGTGCACGAAATATTTGAGATGCTCCTTGCGGTCTTCGACCGCGCCGCGCTGATGCTGATTTGTCTGTTTTTCCTGACAAGAACCAGTCAGTTCCGGCAATTACTGCAAAAAGAGCAACACTCGCCAGGAGAGCGAGTGACGGTGACGGCTATCTTTTCACTGTTTGCGCTGTTCGGTACGTATTCCGGCATTAATGTTGAAGGGTCGCTCGTCAACGTGCGCGTGATTGCCGTGATGTCCGGCGGTATTCTCTTTGGCCCTTGGGTAGGGATTGCAACTGGCATCATTGCGGGTGCGCACCGTTATCTCATTGATATTGATGGTATCACCTCCGTACCTTGCCTGATTACCAGCATCATCGCTGGTATCACTTCCGGTTACATCAATAAGAAAGTCAAAAAAGAGCAGCAGTGGAGCATCGGGATTCTGGGCGGTATGCTGTGTGAGTCGTTAACGATGCTGCTGGTTGTGGCATGGGCGACGCCGATCGAGTTAGGGCTGGATATTGTCTCAAAGATTGCGGTGCCGATGATTCTTGGCTCCGTTTGTATTGGCCTGATCGTCCTGCTGGTGCAAAGCGTGGCGAATGAAAAAGAGGTCATTGCCGCCAGACAGGCCAAACTCGCGCTGGATATCGCACACAAAACACTGCCGTATTTCCGCAATATCAACAGCGATTCACTGACGGCGATCTGTAGGATCATTCGGACTGAAATTAATGCCGATGCGGTAGCGATAACGAACACGCAGCACATTCAGGCGTATGTGGGGATTGGGGAAGAAAAATATAATATTGGCCACGATATAATTAGCCCGATGACACAGCAGGCGATCCATGATGGGAAAATCATCATTAAAAATAATGATGAACAGCACCTGACGCCGGAAATCCATTCGATGATTGTCATCCCGCTGTGGGAACACGGGCAGGTGACTGGCACGCTGAAAATCTATTATCGTCATGCGCATAAAATTACCTATTCATTACGCGTGATGGCCGTCGGTTTATCGCAAATCATGTCAACGCAAATTGAAGTGTCCCGCACCGAGCAACTGCGTGATATGGCAAATAAAGCGGAGTTGAGAGCGCTGCAAAGTAAAATCAATCCGCACTTTCTTTTTAATGCGCTGAATGCGATCTCCTCGTCTATTCGTATTAATCCCGATACCGCGCGCCAACTGGTGATCAATCTGTCTCGTTATTTACGCTATAACCTCGAACTCAACGACGATGCGCTGATCGATATAAAAAAAGAGTTGTACCAGATTCAGGATTATATCGCGATTGAGCAGGCGCGGTTCGGTGCCAAGCTAACGGTGATCTACGATATCGACGACGATTTAGCGTACAAAATCCCCAGTTTGTTAATTCAGCCGCTGGTAGAAAACGCGATTGTGCATGGTATTCAACCTTGCAGAGGTAAAGGGACTGTGGTGCTGTCCGTGAAGGAACGGGGCGATAAACTGCTGGTGACGGTAAAAGACACGGGTAATGGCATTAGTCAGGAAACGATGGATCGCGTCGCGCGTAACGAATTGCCAGGGAATAGAATTGGTCTGCTGAATGTCCACCATCGGGTCCGCTTGCTCTATGGCGATGGCTTGCATATTCGCCGGCTGGAACCGGGGACTGAGATTTATTTCTACATTCCACGAGAAGATAAAACCCCGTCGGCGTTGCCGGATATCATTCAGGTGCCGCAGTCGGGAGATTCTGCTGCTGAACAAACAGGAGGCAACCCATGAAAGCCATTATTGTTGAAGATGAGTTCCTCGCGCAGCAAGAGCTGAGTTATCTCATCAAACAACACAGTGATATTACGATTGAGGCGACATTTGATGACGGGCTGGATGTACTGAAATATCTGCAACATAACGACGTCGATGCAATCTTTTTGGATATCAATATTCCTTCGTTGGATGGCGTCTGGCTAGCGCAAAATATCAGCAAATTCGCGCATAAGCCTTACATCATTTTTATTACGGCGTACAAAGAACATGCGGTTGAGGCGTTTGAAGTCGAAGCCTTCGATTATATTCTCAAACCGTATCATGAATCACGCATCATCACGATGCTGCGTAAACTGGAAACAACCTGGCAGCAGCGGCAAATAGCACCTGCTGTCGAAACTGGCGCGCAGGCGAGTGCCCCGAGAAGTGCGCAGCACACTATTAACCTGATGAAAGACGAACGGATTATCGTCACGGATATTAACAATATCTACTATGCTGCCGCGCAGGAAAAGGTCACGCTGGTTTATACTCGACGTGAAGAATTCATCATGCCGATGAATATTACGGAGTTTTGCAGCCGCTTGCCGGAAGAGTACTTCTTCCGCTGCCATCGTTCTTACTGCGTCAACCTGACGAAAATCCGTGAAATTGTGCCGTGGTTTAACAATACCTATATCCTGCGATTGAACGACCTGGATTTTGAAGTCCCAGTAAGCAGAAGCAAGATAAAGGCGTTCAGGTCATTGATGCGTCTTTAACGGCATTTCATTCCGCGTTTCAGGCATCTCATTCCCCATTCGATCAACCACTGTCAGCCCGCTTGTATACTGGCCTCAGCCCATAAGCTGACAGTGTTTTGATGGATTTTCTCTTCTCCACATCAGCTTATATTTTTTAGCGTGCCGAGTGAATCGGACCAATTTTGATGTAAGGGAAAGCCCATGAATACCAAACCTGTTAACCGGGGATTGATTGTCCTCGGTACGATCATCACCCAAATGGGACTAGGCACGATTTACACCTGGAGTTTATTCAACCAGCCGCTGGTGGACAAATTCGGCTGGACGCTGAGCTCTGTGGCGACGACGTTTTCTATTACCAGCTTCTGTTTGGCATTTGCCACGCTGTTTGCTGGTAAATTTCAGGAGCGTATTGGTCTGCGCCGCTTAACGATGATCGCTGGCATCGCGCTGGGTGCGGGGCTTATGGCGAGTGCAGCAAGCCCGTCACTGACGCTGATTTATCTGCTGATGGGCGTTGTTGTCGGTTTTGCGGACGGCACGGCTTACATCACGACCCTGTCCAATTTGATCAAATGGTTCCCTAACCGCAAAGGGCTGATAGCGGGCATTTCTGTTGGCGCATTCGGTACCGGAAGCCTGCTGTTCAAATACGTAAACAGTTTTTTGATTGCGGAAGTCGGTGTGTCAGAAGCCTTTTTCTACTGGGGCATTATCGTTATGGCGATGATTCTGGTCGGTAGCTCACTGCTGAAAGAACCTGCTGCGGTGCCGGTACAGCAGGCTGCGGCTCAGGGGCAGACGCGTGATTTCTCGCTGGCCGAGATGCTAGCAACCAAAGAGTCGTATTTGCTGTTTATTATCTTCTTCACTGCGTGCATGAGTGGCCTGTATTTGATCGGTATTGTGAAAGATATTGGCGTGCAAATGGCCGGAATGGATATGGCGACGGCGGCAAATGCGGTGTCTGCGATTGCGATTTTTAATACCGTTGGACGTATTGTGCTTGGTGCGCTTTCCGATAATGTCGGTCGTATGCGGGTGATCACCTTTACGCTGTTCGTGACGATTCTGGCAGTGTCCGTGATGACGTTCCTGCCGCTTAATCCTATTCTGTTTTTTACCTGTGTCAGCGCCATTGCTTTCTGTTTTGGTGGCAATATCACGGTGTTTCCGGCGATTGTCGGCGACTTCTTCGGCCTGAAAAATCATAGCAAAAACTATGGCGTGATTTATCAGGGGTTCGGTATCGGTGCATTGTCTGGCTCGTTTATTGCCGCACAGTTAGGGGGCTTCCAGGCCACCTTCATGGCAATCATCATTATGTCTGTTGTCTCGCTGTTGATTACTCTGTGGATCAAACCGCCTAAGTATCAACCTGCTGCTGCTTCAATGCATGCAGATATGGCACATGCACAGAGCTAGTCGAATATTGTACTGAGTAAGCAAGCTCATGCTGGACGCTGTTTTCCTTTTGAAAAGTGTAAAGTTATGTGGATTTAGTAACTGAAAAGTTAAGAATGCTTGAAAATGCCACGGCAACCCATACGATGTAGGTATTGCAAACTTTATCTTTCTGCAAGAGGAAATCAGACCTTTATGATGCGTATTGCGCTTTTCCTGATCACCAACTTGGCGGTGATGTTGGTTTTCGGGCTGGTACTCAGCCTGACGGGAATTCAGTCCAGCAGTGTCCAAGGCTTAATGATTATGGCTGGGCTGTTTGGCTTTGGCGGTGCGTTTGTTTCACTGCTGATGTCTAAATGGATGGCGTTACGGTCCGTTGGCGGTGAAGTTATTGAACAACCACGTAACGAAACTGAACGCTGGCTGATGGAAACGGTTCGTTCACAGTCACAGCAGGCTGGGATCGCGATGCCACAGGTGGCAATCTACCATGCACCGGACATCAATGCGTTCGCAACGGGAGCCCGCCGTGATGCATCGCTGGTGGCGGTAAGTACTGGTTTGCTGCAAAACATGAGCCGTGACGAGGCCGAAGCGGTTATTGCGCATGAAATCAGCCACATCGCGAATGGCGATATGGTGACGATGACGCTGGTTCAAGGGGTAGTTAACACCTTCGTTATTTTTATTTCTCGTCTGATCGCTCAGGTCGTTTCTGGCTTTTTATCCGGCAACCGAGATGAAGGCGAAAGCAGCAACGGCAACCCACTGGTTTACTTTGCTGTCGCCACCGTGCTGGAACTGGTGTTTGGTATTCTTGCCAGCATTATCACCATGTGGTTTTCACGTTACCGTGAATTCCATGCGGATGCCGGTTCTGCCAAACTGGTGGGGCGCGAGAAAATGATCGCTGCACTGCAACGCTTGAAGACCAGCTATGAGCCGCAGGAAGAGGGCAGCTTGATGGCTTTCTGCATTAATGGCAAATCGAAATCTTTCAGCGAACTGTTTATGTCGCACCCGCCGTTGGATAAGCGCATCGAAGCGCTGCGTTCCGGCGAGTACCTGAAGTAATTTTCAGTAGTTTCCTCCTAAAGGCCCATCCGGGCCTTTGTTATTTCTGCCTTTATTGATTCATCGATCCTGTGTGTTCTCTGCCCGAGTGTTTTCATTAGATCTGAAACAGGTGGTGAAAATATGAAGAATGTTTTATAAAATAAAACCACGATCACGGAAAAATGAAACATTGTTTCTATAATGCCGATATAACAGGCGTCTCGCGTGAGATTGGTGGCCTGATTTTTGAACAACCGATGTCGGGATGACAGATTTATCGGGCGATTGAAATGTCAGGTTATCGAAGAGTATGCGCGTGTGGCGTCAGATTCTTCATGATAAGTTCTAAGGATTTACGGATGGCCAAAGGTAACAAGATCCCCCTAACGTTTCATACCTATCAGGATTCAGCAACCGGCACCGAAGTTGTGCGCTTAACCCCGCCCGATGTTATCTGCCATCGCAACTATTTCTATCAGAAGTGTTTCTTCAATGATGGCAGCAAACTGCTGTTTGGCGCTGCGTTTGATGGCCCGTGGAATTACTATCTGCTGGATTTAAAAGAGCAGAGCGCCACGCAGTTGACGGAAGGCAAAGGCGACAATACCTTCGGTGGCTTCCTGTCTCCGAATGACGATGCGCTGTATTACGTTAAAAATACCCGTAATCTGATGCGTGTCGATCTGGCTACGCTGGAAGAGAAAACGATTTATCAGGTGCCTGACGACTGGGTCGGCTACGGTACTTGGGTTGCCAACTCTGATTGCACTAAAATGGTCGGTATTGAGATCAAAAAAGAAGACTGGAAACCACTGACCGATTGGAAAAAGTTCCAAGAATTCTATTTCACCAATCCTTGCTGTCGTCTGATTCGCGTCGATTTGATAACGGGCGAAGCGGAGACTATCCTTCAGGAAAACCAGTGGCTGGGTCACCCAATCTACCGTCCGGGTGATGACAACACGGTTGCGTTCTGCCACGAAGGTCCGCATGACCTAGTTGATGCGCGTATGTGGTTCATCAATGAAGATGGCAACAACATGCGTAAAGTGAAAGAGCATGCGGAAGGCGAAAGCTGCACCCACGAATTCTGGGTTCCAGATGGTTCAGCGATGATTTACGTCTCTTACCTTAAAGACGATACCAATCGCTACATCCGCAGCATCGATCCTGTTACGTTGGAAGATCGCCAACTGCGCGTCATGCCGCCGTGTTCTCACCTGATGAGTAACTATGATGGCACGCTGTTGGTCGGCGATGGTTCCGATGCGCCAGTCGACGTGCAGGATGATGGCGGTTACAAAATTGAGAACGATCCATTCCTGTATGTTTTCAACCTGAAAACCGGCAAAGAACATCGTATTGCACAGCACAATACATCTTGGGACGTGTTGGAAGGGGACCGTCAGGTTACTCACCCACATCCTTCCTTTACGCCAGATAATAAACAAGTCCTGTTTACTTCTGACGTAGATGGAAAACCTGCGCTGTATCTGGCGAAAGTTCCTGATTCAGTCTGGCACTAATAATACTAATAAATCCGCGTCACATTTTATGGCGCGGATTATTTTAAAATATTTTCTTACATATTATTTTATTAAGTCTCTGACGCGGTTATTTCTCAAACTTAACTTGATTATCGTTATTGCTCCATTGCCATAATCAAAGCGTTCCCTTTATACTAAAACCATTGTTCTATTTTTTTTAAAACAAAAAAACCTGAGTAGGGTAACCACAAAAATGGCTAGTGCAGATTTAGATAAACAACCCGATTCCGTGTCGTCCGTTTTAAAGGTTTTTGGTATTTTACAGGCATTAGGTGAAGAGAGAGAAATTGGTATTACCGAGCTTTCTCAGCGAGTCATGATGTCCAAGAGTACCGTTTACCGCTTCTTGCAGACGATGAAATCCCTGGGCTATGTTGCGCAGGAAGGTGAATCAGAGAAATATTCGCTAACGCTCAAGTTGTTTGAACTTGGGGCAAAAGCATTGCAGAATGTAGATTTAATCCGCAGTGCGGATATACAGATGCGTGAGTTGTCTGCACTAACGCGAGAAACAATCCACCTTGGCGCGTTGGATGAAGAAGGCATCGTTTATATCCACAAGATTGATTCGATGTATAACCTGCGTATGTATTCACGTATTGGCCGTCGTAATCCGTTACACAGTACCGCAATTGGTAAAGTGCTGTTGGCATGGCGCGATCGTAGCGAAGTGGAAGAGGTTCTGTCGACCGTCGAATTCACTCGCAGTACGCCACACACGCTGTGTTCTGCTGAAGCGCTTCTCAACCAATTGGATGTCGTGCGTGAGCAAGGCTACGGAGAAGACAACGAAGAGCAAGAAGAAGGGCTGCGTTGTATCGCCGTGCCGGTATTCGATCGCTTTGGCGTGGTGATTGCGGGCCTCAGTATTTCTTTCCCAACGATTCGTTTTTCAGAAGAAAACAAACACGAATATGTCGCGACGCTGCACACCGCAGCCAGAAATATCTCTGAGCAAATGGGCTACCACGATTACCCTTTCTGATATTCCCTATCAATGCCAGAGCCTGTCCTTGCCGACAGGCTTTTTTATGGCGTGCTATCCCTAGCCGTTACCCTGCGGGCCGTCGCAAGCGACGTTGAAAAACGTTCCCCACGTTTTTTTGTTTTTGCACCAATACGATAGTGATGCGCATCAACACGATGTGGGTAACTGATAGGGTTGGGTATCGAACTTGGCTATGCCACGGTGGTAAGATAGCCCACAGGTACCTGTCATAAGTGGTTATAACTGGAGTCGTTGTGAACATATTAGAAGTGGTTTTTGTCTTGCTGATTGTGCTGCTGGCCGCGCTGGTCTGGTTTTTTGTTAATCGGGCGAGTGTCAGAGCGAATGAGCAAGTGAAATTGCTGCAGGAGATCGTAGAGCAGCAACGCCAGCAGTTAGCGTTATTGAAAAAATTGCTGCCCCAGAATGCAGAGAAAAATGAGCCTGAGGCGCTTGCCGCTGAGCGCGATCGTGATGATGTGGAGTTAACGTTTAAAAGTGTCATCCCGGAACGTTAATGGCTCAATCACTGTGTAACGCGTAAAATACCTATCCCTTTACCTGCTTATGCCATCCTTCATGCTGATGGCGTGAGCAGGCATTGGTATAATTGGTATAAAATGAAGAAGGTTTTACAGGAAGCACAAAAACAACATGGCAAATGATCAAAACAACATAGCAAACGATCAACAGGAATTGGTTTTAAAACGAGGGTTAAAGAACCGACATATTCAACTGATTGCGCTGGGTGGCGCGATTGGTACCGGATTGTTTTTAGGGATATCACAGACTATCCAAATGGCTGGACCGTCCGTTCTATTGGGCTATGCGGTTGCTGGAATGATTGCGTTTCTGATTATGCGACAGTTGGGTGAGATGGTGGTGGAAGAACCGGTAGCGGGTTCGTTTAGCCATTTTGCCTATAAGTACTGGGGCGATTTTGCGGGCTTTCTGGCTGGCTGGAATTACTGGGCGATGTTTATTCTGGTAGGGATGGCTGAACTGACGGCCGTGGGGATTTATATCCAATACTGGTGGCCTGAAACGCCAACCTGGCTGTCCGCCGCGATATTCTTCGTGCTGATCAACCTTATCAATCTGGTTAATGTGCGGATGTTTGGGGAAACGGAATTCTGGTTTGCCCTTATCAAAGTGCTTGCCATCGTTGGGATGATTGTCTTCGGCAGTTGGTTGCTGCTGAGTGGCAATGGCGGCGAAACGGCAACGGTGCGTAACTTATGGATCCACGGTGGATTCATGCCGAATGGCGCAAGCGGATTGATCATGGCGATGGCCGTGATCATGTTTTCATTCGGCGGTCTGGAATTGGTGGGAATTACCGCTGCCGAAGCAGCCGATCCGAAGCGCTCTATTCCTCAGGCGACCAATCAGGTGGTCTATCGCATCCTGATTTTCTATATTGGCGCGCTGTCTATTTTGTTATCGCTTTATCCGTGGGGAAATGTCGTCGATGGCGGGAGTCCGTTTGTTCTGATTTTCCAGGCGCTGAATAGCAATATAGTGGCAAACGTACTTAACATCGTGGTACTCACGGCAGCGTTATCGGTTTACAACAGCGGTGTGTACTGCAATAGCCGGATGCTGTACGGTTTGGCAAAACAGGGAAATGCGCCAAAATCTCTTGCGAAGGTCAACGCACGTGGTGTCCCCGTTCGTTCTATCGCGCTGTCAGCATTAGCAACATCGTTCGGCGTAGCGATCAACTACCTGATGCCAGGCAAAGCCTTTGAGTTGTTGATGGCGCTGGTGGTTTCAACGCTGGTGATTAACTGGATCATGATTTGCTTTGCTCACCTGCGTTTTCGTCAGGCGATGATAGAGAAGGGCATTGTTCCTGCGTTTAAAGCCTTTTGGTATCCGTGGGGTAACTACCTGTGTCTGGCGTTTCTGGCGGGGATTCTTGTGATTATGTTGCTGTCTCCGGGGATTCGCATTTCGGTCATCTTAATTCCGTTCTGGATTGCCGTTATTTGGCTTGGCTTCCGATTGTCCCGCAAAAATAATACATCGCTGAAGTCTGTGCAGACACAGTAAACCCCTCCGTAGCCTGTTCATCACGATGCAAAGATGAACAGGCTAGCCATCCGGCTTTAACACGTAAGTTATAAGGTGTATTATTGCCCCGACGTTATCCATGTCACGCTAATGCGCACCTTTAGTGTTCGCATCATGTGTATATATTTCACAGAGTAAAGAGAAATAGCAGGGTTAACACTTTTGATTTTCAATTGATATGCGATTTTTTGCATGTGAGCTTTCGTGTGGCTCACCACTGTAAATAAGGGAATTATAATGCCAGTTATCACTCTTCCTGATGGAAGTCAGCGTCATTACGACCACGCCGTTTCTCCCCTCGATGTTGCACTTGATATTGGTCCCGGTCTGGCAAAAGCCTGTATCGCAGGACGTGTCAATGGCGAACTGGTTGATGCCAGTGATAAGATCGATACCGATGCGCAGTTAGCCATCATCACCGCTAAAGATGAAGCCGGTCTGGAAATTATTCGCCACTCCTGTGCGCACCTATTGGGCCATGCGATTAAGCAACTGTGGCCAGATACCAAAATGGCGATTGGTCCAGTTATCGATAACGGTTTTTACTATGACGTTGATATCGACCGTACCCTGACTCAGGAAGATATTGAGCTGCTCGAAAAGCGTATGCACGAGCTTGCCGACACTGACTATGACGTCATTAAGAAAAAAGTCAGTTGGCAAGAAGCGCGCGATGCGTTCGCTGCACGCGGCGAAACCTACAAAATTGCGATTCTGGATGAAAACATCAGTCGTGACGATCGTCCGGGTCTGTATCACCATGAAGAATACATCGATATGTGCCGTGGTCCGCACGTACCGAATATGCGTTTCTGCCACCATTTCAAATTGCAGAAAACATCCGGCGCTTACTGGCGTGGCGACAGCAAAAACAAAATGTTGCAACGCATCTACGGCACCGCATGGGCGGATAAAAAGCAACTGGCTTCTTACCTGCAACGTCTTGAAGAAGCGTCTAAGCGCGACCATCGCAAGATCGGCAAACAGCTTGACCTGTACCATATGCAGGAAGAAGCACCAGGTATGGTTTTCTGGCACAACGACGGCTGGACGATCTTCCGCGAGTTGGAAGCGTTTGTCCGCATGAAGCTTAAGTCGTACCAGTATCAGGAAGTAAAAGGTCCATTCATGATGGATCGCGTGATGTGGGAAAAAACCGGTCACTGGGAAAACTACAAAGAAGCGATGTTCACGACGTCATCAGAAAACCGTGAATACTGCATCAAGCCGATGAACTGCCCAGGCCACGTACAGATTTTCAATCAGGGATTGAAGTCATACCGCGATCTGCCGCTGCGTATGGCTGAGTTCGGTAGCTGCCACCGTAATGAGCCGTCAGGCTCTCTGCATGGCTTAATGCGCGTGCGTGGCTTCACTCAGGACGATGCGCACATCTTCTGTACGGAAGAGCAGGTTCGTGATGAAGTGAACAGTTGCATCAAGATGGTGTATGACATGTACAGCACCTTCGGTTTTGAAAAAATCGTGGTGAAACTGTCTACGCGTCCTGAAAAACGTATTGGTAGTGATGAGATGTGGGATCGCGCTGAGGCCGATTTGGCTGCCGCGTTGACTGAAAACAACATCGAATTCGCCTATCAGCCGGGTGAAGGGGCGTTCTACGGCCCAAAAATTGAATTTACCTTGCATGACTGTTTGGATCGTGCGTGGCAGTGTGGTACGGTGCAACTCGACTTTTCATTACCGGGTCGTCTGAACGCGTCTTACGTTGGCGAAAGCAACGAGCGTCAGGTTCCGGTTATGATTCACCGAGCTATTTTGGGTTCAATGGAGCGTTTTATCGGTATTCTGACCGAAGAATTCGCAGGTTTCTTCCCGACCTGGTTAGCCCCGGTTCAAGCGGTGATTATAAATATCACCGATAGTCAGTCTGATTATGTCAACGAATTGACCCGAAAACTGCAAGAAGCGGGCATTCGTGTAAAAGCAGACTTGAGAAATGAGAAGATTGGCTTTAAAATCCGCGAACACACTTTACGACGTGTTCCCTATATGCTGGTTTGTGGCGACAAAGAGGTCGAGGCAGGAAAAGTTGCTGTCCGTACTCGTCGTGGTAAAGACCTGGGGAGCTTGGACGTCAGTGAAGTCATCAGTAAGCTGCAACAAGAGATTCGCAGCCGTAGTCTTCATCAATTGGAGGTATAAGTATTAAAGGCGGAAAACGAGTTCAACCGGCGCGTCCTAATCGCATCAACAGAGAGATTCGCGCACACGAGGTACGCCTATCAGGCGTCGAAGGCGAACAGCTGGGCATCGTAAGTCTAAATGAAGCATTAGAAAAAGCCGAAGAAGCAGGTGTTGATTTAGTCGAAATCAGTCCGAACGCCGAGCCGCCGGTTTGCCGAATTATGGATTACGGCAAGTTCCTTTATGAGAAGAGTAAGTCCACAAAGGAACAGAAGAAAAAACAAAAAGTTATTCAGGTCAAGGAAATCAAATTCCGACCTGGTACCGATGATGGCGACTATCAGGTCAAACTACGCAACCTGATTCGCTTTCTTGAAGACGGTGACAAAGCTAAAATCACACTGCGTTTCCGCGGTCGTGAAATGGCGCACCAACAGATTGGTATGGAAGTGCTTAACCGCGTTCGTGACGATCTGAGTGAACTGGCAGTTGTCGAATCCTTCCCATCGAAGATCGAAGGCCGCCAGATGATCATGGTGCTAGCACCGAAGAAGAAACAGTAAGGCATTCAAGTAGCAAGACCGTACAACCTCTGTGTTGTACGGCTTTGTTCGCCTTATCTGATTCGTTTTATTAACAATGCGAAGTGGAAATAACAATGCCAAAGATCAAAACAGTACGTGGCGCCGCTAAACGCTTTAAAAAAACCGCAAGCGGTGGTTTTAAGCGTAAGCATGCTAACCTGCGTCATATTCTGACCAAAAAGTCAACTAAGCGTAAACGTCACCTGCGTCCAAAAGGTCTGGTCTCCAAAGGGGATCTGGGTCTTGTTATCGCATGTCTGCCGTACGCATAAGTAACCTTTTTTTAATTCAGAATAAGACTTTAGGAGAGAGCATATGGCTCGCGTAAAACGTGGTGTAGTTGCCCGTGCACGTCACAAGAAAATATTGAAACAAGCGAAAGGTTACTACGGTGCCCGTTCGCGTGTTTATCGTGTTGCCTTCCAGGCAGTAATCAAAGCTGGTCAATACGCTTACCGCGACCGTCGTCAACGTAAACGTCAATTCCGCCAGCTGTGGATTGCACGTATCAATGCGGCAGCTCGTCAAAACGGTTTGTCTTACAGCAAATTCATCAACGGCCTGAAAAAAGCCTCTGTTGAAATTGACCGTAAGATTCTGGCTGATATCGCAGTATTCGATAAGTTAGCGTTCAGCGCGCTGGTCGAAAAAGCGAAAGCAGCACTGGCGTAAGTCAGTTGAGAGAGGGAGCTTTGGCTCCCTCTTTTCGTCGAGTTTTACACTTTTAGTTTTTATTATTTATAAGACAAAGGTAACGCAAGTATGAACGCTGCTATTTTCCGTTTCTTTTTTTACTTTAGCGCCTGAATTCAGGGGGCTTTGCGCGTAAGAAAAGAAACGAAAAGTAGCGCTTAAGCCTCCCCATAGGGAGGCTTTTTTGTTTACAATAATCGGTTTTTACTCTTGTTTTTAGTAACATTTATCGTTTTGAGTAAAACGACATTCTTCAATCATGACCGTTGGCCACATAGGCAGAAAAAGAGGAACACAATGCCACATCTCGCAGAGCTGGTTGCCAAAGCCAGAACAGCTATAGAAGAGGCTCAGGATGTTGCCGCACTGGAAAATGTGCGCGTCGAATATCTGGGCAAAAAAGGTCACTTAACCCTTCAGATGACCTCGCTGCGCGAGTTGCCGGCTGAAGAACGCCCTGCGGCTGGTGCTGTCATTAACCAGGCTAAGCAAGACGTTCAGGACGCGCTGAATGCCCGTAAGCACATGCTGGAATCCGCTGAGCTAAATGCGCGTCTGGCGCAAGAAACCATTGATGTCTCCCTGCCGGGCCGCACCATTGAAAATGGTGGCTTGCATCCGGTGACGCGTACCATCGATCGTATCGAAACCTTTTTCGGCGAGCTGGGTTTTTCGGTTGTTACCGGGCCAGAGATCGAAGATGACTATCACAACTTTGATGCGCTGAATATTCCAGGGCATCACCCTGCGCGTGCTGACCACGACACGTTCTGGTTTGATGCTACACGCCTGCTGCGTACACAGACTTCTGGCGTTCAGATTCGTACCATGGAAAAGCAGCAACCGCCTATACGTATCATCGCGCCTGGTCGCGTTTATCGTAACGATTACGATCAGACCCACACGCCGATGTTCCATCAGATGGAAGGGTTGATCGTCGATAAAGATATCAGCTTCACCAACCTGAAAGGTACGCTGCATGATTTCCTGCGTAATTTCTTTGAGGAAGATTTGCAGGTTCGTTTCCGCCCGTCTTATTTCCCGTTTACCGAACCGTCTGCTGAAGTGGATGTGATGGGTAAAAACGGTAAATGGCTGGAAGTTCTGGGCTGCGGCATGGTGCACCCGAATGTCCTGCGTAATGTCGGTATCGACCCAGAAGTGTATTCCGGCTTCGCGTTCGGTATGGGTATGGAGCGTCTGACGATGTTGCGTTACGGCGTGACCGATCTGCGTGCATTCTTCGAAAACGATCTGCGTTTCCTCAAACAGTTTAAGTAAGGCGGGTATACATCATGAAATTCAGTGAACTCTGGTTACGCGAGTGGGTAAACCCGGCAGTTGACAGTGAAACGCTATCTGAACAGATCACGATGGCAGGGCTGGAAGTGGATGGCGTTGAGCCTGTTGCTGGCGCATTCCACGGCGTGGTTGTCGGTGAAGTGGTTGAATGTGGGCAGCACCCGAACGCAGACAAACTGCGTGTGACGAAAGTCAATGTAGGCGGTGATCGCCTGCTGGACATCGTCTGTGGTGCGCCGAACTGCCGTCAAGGCCTGAAAGTGGCGGTGGCGACGGTGGGAGCCGTATTGCCGGGCGATTTTAAAATCAAAGCCGCCAAGCTGCGTGGCGAGCCGTCTGAAGGCATGCTGTGCTCATTTTCCGAGTTGGGCATTTCCGACGATCACGATGGCATCATCGAGCTGCCAGTAGATGCGCCGATTGGCACGGATATCCGTGAGTACCTGAAGCTGGATGACAACGCGATTGAAATCAGCGTGACGCCGAACCGTGCAGATTGCCTCGGTATCATCGGTGTGGCGCGCGATGTCGCCGTGTTGAATCAACTGGCGTTGAATGAACCGACTATTGAGCCCGTTGCCGCGACGATTCAGGATACTTTCCCGATTCAGGTCGATGCGCCGCAGGCATGCCCGCGTTACTTAGGCCGTGTGGTGAAAGGCATCAACGTTAAGGCGGCAACGCCGCTGTGGATGCGTGAAAAACTGCGTCGTTGCGGTATTCGTTCTATCGATCCAGTGGTTGACGTGACTAACTACGTTCTGCTGGAGCTCGGTCAACCAATGCACGCGTTCGATCTTGACCGTCTCAGCGGCGGCATTATCGTGCGTATGGCGACAGAAGGCGAAACGCTGACGTTGCTGGATGGTAATGAAGCGAAGCTGAATGCGGATACGCTGGTTATCGCTGACCAGCAGAATGCGCTGGCGATGGGCGGTATCTTTGGCGGCGAGCATTCTGGCGTCAATGAAGAGACACAAAACGTTCTGCTGGAATGCGCTTATTTCAATCCGCTGTCGATTACTGGACGCGCACGTCGTCACGGTTTGCACACTGATGCTTCTCACCGCTACGAGCGTGGCGTTGATCCGGCGTTACAGCACAAAGCCATTGAACGCGCGACTCGTCTGCTGATTGATATCTGTGGTGGTGAAGCGGGTCCGGTGGTTGATGTTACCAGTGAGGCAGACTTGCCGACGCGCGCAACGATTACGCTGCGCCGTGAAAAGCTGGATCGTCTGATTGGCCATGTGATTGCGGATGAGCAGGTGAGCGATATTCTGCAACGTTTGGGCTGTAACGTCGCGAAAACCGATGCAGGTTGGCAGGCGACGGCACCGAGCTGGCGCTTCGACATGGAAATTGAAGAGGATCTGGTTGAAGAAGTCGCGCGTATTTACGGCTATAACAACATTCCGAATATTCCGACTCAAGCTCCGCTGATTATGACCTCGCATCGCGAAGCGTCACTGTCATTGAAGCGCGTGAAGACATTATTAGTCGATCACGGGTATCAAGAAGCAATTACTTACAGTTTTGTTGACCCGAAAATTCAAGGGTTAATCCACCCTAATGAAGCGTCGCTGAGCCTGCCGAGCCCGATTTCCGCAGAGATGTCGGTGATGCGTTTATCGCTGTGGAGTGGCTTGCTGAGTGCTGCGGTGTATAACCAAAACCGTCAACAAAGCCGCCTGCGCCTGTTTGAAAGCGGCCTCCGTTTTGTACCCGACACCAGTGCTGACCTGGGTATTCGCCAGGACCTGATGCTGGCGGGTGTGATTACTGGCACCCGTTATGAAGAGCATTGGGATCTGGCGCGTCAGGCCGTTGACTTCTATGATTTAAAAGGCGATTTGGAAGCGGTACTGGCATTGACGGGCAAGTTGTCTGAGGTTGAGTTCAAGGCCGAAAATAATCCGGCATTGCATCCAGGACAAAGTGCTGCTATTTATCTGTGCGGAGAACGCATTGGATTTATTGGCGTTATTCACCCAGAACTGGAGCGCAAGTTGGATCTTAACGGGCGCACCGTGGTGTTCGAATTGTTGTGGGATAAGGTCGCAGACCGCGTATTGCCTGAGGCGAACGAGATTTCCCGCTTCCCGGCGAACCGTCGCGATATCGCCGTTGTGGTCGCTGAAAATGTCCCTGCGGGCGATATTTTGGCTGAGTGTAAGAAAGTTGGCGCAAATCAGTTAGTTGGCGTAAACTTATTCGACGTGTACCGAGGGAAGGGCGTAGCGGAAGGTTATAAGAGTCTGGCTATCAGTCTGACCCTGCAAGATACCACGCGTACACTGGCAGAAGAGGAAATTGCCGCTACCGTTGCAGAATGCGTAGCAGCATTAAAACAGCGATTCCAAGCATCCTTGAGGGATTGAACCTATGGCGCTTACTAAAGCTGAAATGTCAGAATACCTGTTTGAGAAGCTCGGGCTGAGCAAACGGGATGCCAAAGAGCTAGTCGAGCTGTTTTTTGAAGAAGTTCGTCGCGCTTTGGAAAATGGCGAGCAGGTCAAGTTGTCAGGTTTTGGCAATTTTGATTTGCGAGACAAGAACCAACGTCCGGGACGTAACCCAAAAACTGGCGAAGATATTCCGATTACGGCGCGCCGTGTGGTCACGTTCCGTCCGGGGCAAAAGCTAAAAAGCAGGGTAGAGAACGCCTCTCCCAAAGAGTAACAGTGTCACCCAAAAAGGCCGCGCAAGCGGCCTTTTCCTATCTTATTCGTCTTCACATTATCTATTTCAACGTCGATTCGGTATCTGCTGGTGCCGTATGCTGCGAAGCTAAGCGGGTTGCCCGCCCGGTTGACACTTTTGGCGCGGTCTCTTTTTTCGGATAGTCCGGTACTGGTCGATGATCGTCAATTAAATGGCGTATTGCCAGAATCGGGTGGCGTAACAACATCCGTGGCCCCGACCAACGCATAATCGCTTTTATCGCCTCACGTCTGGCGGGTTGATAGCAGTGAATGGGGCAATGCTTACACGCGGGTTTATCTTCACCGAACTGGCAGCGTTCCAGACGCTTGATGGCGTAATTGAATAAGTCTTTATACTGCGCGTTATCGTCGGTTTCAGGATGATGCTCTTCATACAGTTCGATCATCAATCCGACGGTACGGATCTCCCGCTGTCGGTATTTTCCCAGGGGTTTTCTCGCCATGTGCGTCATGTCCTGATGAAATCATAATAGATGCATTTTAAATGCAATTTATTGCAAGGGAAACCTCTGAAGTCACATCTATGTGGGAAAGCAGAGAGAAAAAGGCGAGGAGAACCCTCGCCGAGGGAGATCGTAATCAGGCCTGACCGAACTGCGCCTGATGTAATCTGGCATAGATACCACTTTGATCCAGCAGTACCTGATGGCTGCCTTGCTCAATGATGCTGCCGTTATCCACCACCACAATGCGCCCAGCATTCTGTATGGTTGCCAGCCTGTGGGCGATGATCAACGTGGTACGTCCTGCGGAAAGCTCGCTGAGCGACTGCTGTATCGCCTGCTCTGTCGCGGTATCCAGTGCAGATGTCGCTTCGTCCAGAATCAAGATCGGCGGGTTTTTCAGGAAAATTCGCGCGATCGATAAACGCTGCTTTTGTCCACCTGAGAGTTTAACGCCGCGCTCGCCGACCACGGTATCTAACCCGTCAGGCAGATTTTCGATCAGCTCATCTAACCGCGCACGCCGTGCGGCTTCCATGATTTCTTCATCGCTGGCATCAAGCTTACCGTAAGCGATGTTTTCCCGAATGGTGCCGCCGAACAGGAAGACATCCTGCTGTACGATGCCGATTTGACTGCGTAGTGACGCCTGCGTCATCTGGCGGATATCCATGCCGTCAATGGTGATGGCTCCGCTGGTTAAATCGTAGAAGCGGGGAAGCAGGGAACAGAGCGTGGTTTTGCCCGCACCAGATGGGCCAACAAACGCCACGGTTTCCCCTGCGCGAATCGACAGGTCGATATTACGCAGAATCGGACGATCGGCAGAATAACCAAAGCTCACCTGATTAAAGCGGATATCGCCTTTCAGCGGCCCGGCATCATGCGCATCGGGGGCGTCGGCAATCTCAGGAACGGTGTCGATCAGTTGAGTAAAGCGTTTGAATCCCGCAATCCCTTTGGGATAGCTCTCCAGCACCGAGGTAATTTTGGCGACTGGTCGGAAGAAAACCTCAATCAGCAGCAGGAAGCCGATAAAACCGCCGTAGCTGAGTTCGCCCTGAATGACATACCAAATACCGGCCAGCATCACGATAAGCTGTATCAGGCGCGTGCTGAGGTAACTGAGCGTCATGCTGGCGGTCATGATCCGATAGGCCTGCAGCTTGGTACGGCGGTAGTTTTCGTTATCGTTGGAGAACAGTTTCTTCTCATGCGCTTCATTAGCAAACGCTTTAACGACGCGGATACCCCCAACGCTTTCTTCAATTCGGGCGTTGAAGTTGCCAACCTGACCGAATAGCTGACGCCAGGTTTCCGTCATGCGCGCACCATAGCGGCTGACGAGAAACGTCATGAAAGGCACGATAATAATCGTCAGCAGCGCCAGATTCAGGTGAACCGTTGCCATCAGGATGAACGCACCAATAAACGTCATGATCGCGAGGAAGAGGTCTTCCGGGCCGTGATGGGCAATTTCCCCCACTTCTTCCAGATCTTTGGTGACGTGGGTGATGATATGGCCGGTCTTCATATTGTCGTAGTAACGGAACGGCAAATTTTGCAGGTGCTCAAATGCCTGCCGCCGCATATCGGTTTCAATACCCACGCCCAGCGCATGTCCCCAATAGTTGACGATGGCCATCAGCGCGGTATTCAGCAGGTACACCGCCAATAGCGCCACCGACGCTAACAGGATCAGCGACCAGTCCTGATCCGGCAATAGTTTGTCGATGAACGCTTTAATCGCCATCGGAAACCCTAATTCAAGCAGACCAGCGATAATGGCACAGCCGAAATCGAGGACGAATAACCCTTTGTAAGGGGAATAGTACGAAAAGAAACGCCTTAACATGTGTGACTATTTTTTAGGTAACGAAATGTGAGGACGACTATAACAGGTTAGTAAGAAAAATATGACCACGAGCAGATTAGGGTTTTTATTGGTCAGGAAATCCAGACGAAAACCGTGGGGACGGTTGAGATCAGCTTGTCGGCGTACGCGTCGCATACCAGCAAAGCAGTGAGCCTGCCGTGACCATGACGACGCCTTGCCAAAATGAAATGGCGGGCGTGATATTGAGCCAGAACGCGGCCAATAGAGTGGAAAACACGGGCGTGAAATAAGAGGCGGTTGCCAGAAATGTTAGGTTGCCATGCTGAATACCGATATTCCAGGCGGAATAGGCTAATGCGGTTGATGCGCCCATAAAGAGCAGTTGCAGCGAACTTGGCAAGGTTAATGAAATCGCACTTTCGGCACTGAAGGAATACTGCGTCCAGAGTATGAGGGCGGTGATGAAAAAAAACAGCGAGACGCCGCTTTTTCCCTGCCCGTAACGTTTAGTGATATTGCAGTAGAGCGCCCAGGTCAAGGCCGCAGAAAACGCCAGACTGTAGGCCAGCGGGTTAGCAAGAACGTTGTTCCACAGCAGTTCTGGTGTCCAATCGCTTTCTCCTTTCATAATCCACACAATGCCGCCCAGCGCGAGTGCGAGACCGGGCCAGAGCAGGAAACGGCTTTTCTGCTGATTGATAAAAAGAGAAAAAAGAATGGTCAAACTGGGCCACAAATAGTTAATCATCCCTATTTCTATCGCCTGCATGCGGCTATCCGCTAGCCCGATGGACAGCGACAGAAATATCTCGTAGCAGACAAACATCGCACCGCCTGCGAATAAATAGATTCTGGGTAGCGTTTTAATGCGGGGAAGACCATAAAAGGCCAGAAGACATAGCGTGCTGGTGGAATAAATCATCGCGGCGCCGCCGATGGGGCCGAGCGCTTCTGTCAGACTACGGATAAGCCCGACGGATGTGCTCCATAAAACGATCGCCAGTAGGCCCGTGAGCGTGGCGCGCTGTGGCGTCATGTTTATTCCCAGTTATGAAGTCTGTGCAGAGGAAACCAAAAACAAACCAGACGCCGTTATCTGCGTCCGGTTTGCTCATCACAATGATTTATCGCCAGAAATCATCAAAAACGGTAATCGGCGGCCGACGCTTGTGTTCAGTTTTGCGATACCAGTTTTCGATAATGGCCGCATCGTTAGCCTCGATCTGCTTACCTTCCAGATAGTCGTCGATCTTTTCATAGGTGACGCCCAATGCGACTTCATCCGGAAGGGACGGACGGTCTTCTTCCAGATCGGCGGTGGGGGCTTTGGTATAAAGATGAGAAGGGCAGCCCAGTTCGTGCAATAGCGCTTTACCCTGACGCTTGTTCAGTCGGAAAATCGGGTTGATATCAGTGCCGCCGTCGCCGTACTTAGTGAAAAAGCCTGTTACGGCTTCCGCTGCATGATCGGTACCTACGACGAGGCCAGCATTCATACCCGCGATGCTGTACTGCGCTTTCATACGTTCTCTGGCCTTCTCGTTGCCTTTTACAAAATCGGAAAGCTCCACACCGATGGCACGTAAGGTGGCTTCACTGGCCTCAATAGCAGGCTTGATGTTGACGGTTAATACGCGGTCAGGTTGGATAAAGGCAATGGCATCCTGACAGTCAGCTTCATCAGCCTGCACGCCGTAAGGCAGCCGAACAGCGATGAATTGATAACGAGAATTCCCCGTCTCATGGCGTAACTCTGTGATAGCCATCTGGCACAGTTTGCCTGTCAACGTAGAATCCTGCCCGCCGCTGATACCCAAAACTAACGACGTAACGAACGGGTGAGCATTCAGATAATTCTTTAAAAAATCAACGCTAACACGGATTTCCTGTGCTGGTTCGATGCTGCTTTTCACTCCTAACGCAGTGATAATGTCGTTTTGTAATGACATGCCATCCCCTCCTGAACTTATTGATACTGCAAAAGAATTATTACGCTGCCTGAGTGTAAAACGAATCGACGTGAAGAAAAAGAACAAGCTGTCAGGTAGTCATTTTCCCTATAGATAACCCGTTTTAGACTATTGGCCAATAGGTTACATACTCTCCTTATAATTTGAAAAAGTGGTCACTGCCGACTAGCCTTAGTGTGACCCATTAATAATGAGGTAATGAGATGAAGAATAACAGATTACTCTTGTGTATTGCGGTAACAGGTGCTGTCATGTTGGCGGGATGTTCGGCTTATAATAAGGCAGAAAGTTATGTCAATGAGCCGGTGGTGAAAGATGTGAAAGTAGGAATGATGAAGCAGCAGGTCCATCAACTTGCAGGCAGCGGGGTAGAAAAACGGCTGGTGAATGCCAAAGGCACCTGTAGTGATTATCTGCTGAAGAACCGTGATGGTACTGCACAGAACTATTTTGTGAGCTACGGCGAGACTGGCCACGTTCTCAATAAAGGCTTCCAGAGCTGCCAGGCTTACGATACTAACCCACAGCGCTAAGTAACGTGATTGCACGAAGTCGTCATTAAAAAGAGCGGGTGAAGAGTCAGAAAAAGAAAACGCCGACAGCTGATGCTGCCGGCGTTTTCTTTTTCTGTCGCTATGTGGTTTAGCGGTGCGTCAACTCAGCATCATCCTGCTCGTTGAAAACCGCTTTATCCGTCTGCTTCATCAACTGGCTGGTGACCGTCCCTGCCGTCATCGATCCGCTAACGTTAAGCGCGGTACGGCCCATATCGATAAGCGGCTCAATGGAAATCAGTAGAGCAACGAGAGTGACCGGCAGCCCCATCGCGGGCAGAACGATTAATGCGGCAAAGGTGGCACCACCGCCCACACCTGCCACACCGGCAGAACTGATGGTGACAATACCGACTAGCGTCGCGATCCATACGGGGTCTAGCGGGTTGATTCCCACTGTTGGCGCAACCATCACCGCTAGCATCGCAGGGTAAAGCCCTGCACAGCCGTTCTGACCGATTGTAGTCCCAAAAGACGCCGCAAAGCTGGCGATAGATTGCGGTACGCCAATTCGGCGCGTCTGTGCTTCGATGCTGAGTGGGATCGTTGCTGCGCTGGAGCGGCTGGTAAACGCGAACGTTAGTACCGGCCAGACTTTGCGATAAAAACGAGCTGGATTGATACCCGTGAAAGACAGAATCAGTGCATGGACGCCGAACATAATCGCCAGCCCCAGATAGGAGGCGACAACGAAGCTGCCCAGCTTGAGGATATCTTGCAGGTTAGAGCTGGCGACCATTTTGGTCATCAGCGCCATAACACCATAAGGCGTTAATTTCATTACCAGACGAACAAGCTTCATCACCCAGGATTGCAGCGTGTCAATCGCGGTTAAAACGCGCTGGCCTTTGACTGCGTCATCTTTCAACAGCTGTAGCGCTGCTACGCCAAGGAAGGCTGCAAAGACAACGACGCTGATGATAGACGTTGGGTTTGCGCCAGTCAGCTCAGCAAACGGATTTTTAGGGATGAATGACAGGATAAGCTGAGGCACGTTAAGGTCAGCGACTTTACCTGCATAGTTGCTTTCAATCGCTGTTAATCGCGCGGTTTCCTGCGCGCCTTGCACCAATCCGGTAGCCGTCAGGCCAAACAGGTTGGTGACAAAAACGCCGACCAAGGCAGAAATTAGCGTAGTAATCAACAGGGTAGAAAGCGTCAGTAGGCTGATCTTCCCTAATGACGAGGCGTTATGCAGCTTGGCAACGGAATTGAGGATGGAGATAAAGACCAGCGGCATGACGATCATCTGCAACAGCTGCACGTAGCCATTACCAACGATGTTAAACCATGAGATGGACTGCTTAACAACCGGGTTGTCGCCACCATAAATCAGATGCAGTGCTAGGCCAAATAGCACCCCGACAACCAACCCCAGCAACACTTTCTTGGCCAGACTCCAGGATGGGTTACGGTTGGCGTAACCTAATCCGAGCAGTAATACGACAAATAGCAGAATATTGATGAGTAGCGGAAAATTCATCCGGCTTTGCTCCCTATCAGTGAGTCGTGCCACGCTGCCTACGATCTCGCGCGGTAACGTAGATCGGTGGAGGTAGCGTGATTTTTGCGATGAAAAATAACAAACGCGCACAGGATAGCAGGTCTTTTTCCATCATGTTACAGAGATATGTCTATACCCGTCATACTTCAAGCCGCATGTGCGTTGGCTACGCTCACTCACCCGAATCACTTACCTGAGTAAGCTCATCGGGATTCCTTCTCTTGCCGCCTTCCTGCAACTCGAATTATTTAGGGTATTACGCCAGGTAACGTGGTTATTTCACGTATTGGAAGAGGTAAGTTTGCGCTGACTGCAAAAAGCGAAATGACTGTTCGTAGGTGCAGCAGTCCAGATTTTTTTGTGGCTGGTACAGCGAAAAGCCGATACAGGCAATGCACAGAAAGCGTTCCAACTGATTGCCTTTTTGGCTGTTTAAAATTGGCAAACGGAAACGCCAGCGACAGGGCCACAGCAGAGGGACGCCCGATGGCGTCAGCATATCAGCGAGAATGTGGCTCAGATAACCGACGATCATGGCATGGTAGGCATCGGTTGGAATTGGCCAGTCTGGCGGCAGGCGCGTCTGAATAAAGAAAATACCCGCGGCGATAGCAAGGAGGCTGTGCGTAAACCCGCGGTGACCAAAGAGGCGGGCAATCGGTGAAGAAAGCCACTTCAGGCGCTGCCCGAGAACGGATTTAGGGTGATCGATATCGGGCAGCAGCGCGGTAAGGAGTGCACCGGGAATAATGTGCCACCAGTCTCCGGTAGCCAGCGCAGGTGATAGCTCAACTTTTTTAGCCAGAATCGCGCAGGCAACAGAAAACAGCAGGTGTCCTTCCGCAGTCATGAAACTTCTCAAATAAAACTGTTATTTTATACAGTATAAGAGATTATCCCTGCCTGCGGAAGCGGTGGCGGCGTAATGATTTATTTCGGTTGTTCGTTGTTCACAGGTAAAACGCGCAGCCAGTTGTCCAGCAACTGAGGCCAGGCCGCCGCAGGAAGTCCTTTGGTGCCGTGCAGGCCGAAGCCGTGTTTACCTTTCTCAAAAAGGTGCATTTCGACCGGAACCTGTTTTTCCCGCAATGCGCTAAACATCACCAGACTGTTATCAACTGACACTGACGGATCGTCAACAGCATGCACCAGAAACGTAGGAGGCGTCTGATCGGTAACCTGCTTCTCTGGCGAATAGCGCAGCACCTGCGTTTCCGTCGGCTGTTCGCCGATTAACTGTTTGCGCGAACCTGCGTGCGCAATATCTGCCTGCATCGAAATAACGGGGTACATCAGCACCATGAAATCAGGGCGTGCACTGACGCTGTCAATAGCATCCGTCGCGGGGTAAACGGACTGGGCGAATCGGGTTCCCAGGCTGGCAGCAACATGACCACCCGCGGAGAACCCCATAATTCCGATGCGCTGCGGGTTAATGTGCCACTTATCGGCGTTGGCTCTTAGCGTTCTGATGGCTCGCTGGGCATCGGCTAGCGGGGCGTCAGCACCTTCTTTATGGCCTTCGCCGGGCATGCGATAGGTCATCACGAAAAGGGTATAACCCTGTTGATTAAAGAACGGTGCCAGATCGCTGCCTTCCTTATCCAGCACGACGCGCTGATAAGAGCCGCCAGGTGTAATGAGCAATGCCATGCCGTTTGGCTTCTCGGCCTGATAAACGGTGATTTCAGGGCTGCGAATACCGGTTGCTGCTCGATCGGGAAGGGAAGGATCTTTGCTGCGCTCAACCACCTGCGGCTGTGCCGTTGAAGAAGAGGCTCCCGGAGCCTCACCGTGTGGCCAGACAGGAAAAACAGGTTGGGCGTAACCTAATCCATGCACAGACATCATAATGGCCCCGACAAGCAGAGAACGAACAATCATGATAGATCACCTGACAAAGGGGAGAAGGGGGGAAATCGTTGGGCGATGGTAAAAAAATAGGGTAGCCATCACATCGGAGAAAAAATGACTACCCTGAACCGCAAACTTTAATAAAGAAATAACATTCATACACGAAGAGGGTAAATCAGACACAGCAATTCCAACAGCTAACTCGCATGTAGCTAAATTACATTTAACGACGCCACATGTAACAACGAAACGTAACTAACTTGTTTAACCAACAACACATCATAATAAAGGGATGCTAATGATAAAGCTGAGTGAATCAATTAACACTCACATCCCTTTTGCCAACTAATGACGCTTATTTAAATAACAAGGCCGTTATTAGAAGCTGTATTGCACACCAACACGGAAACGAGTCTGACGGCGATCTGTTTTTCCATCCTCAGCTACGTTACCTACAGCCGTATATGGTTTCCAGTTTTTATCCCATTTATAAGAAAGTTTTACGTCATGATCGAAATTATCATTATCGTTGTCGTAGAGTGTTTTTCCAGCTTTAGTTGCTTTTTTATAATCTAACTCATAATCAACTTGAAAATCTTTCAGGAATTTATAACTTAATACAGTTGTTAAATTGTAACCTTTTTCAACGGAAGGATCACTGTTTGCTTTTCCAATATTAAGTCCACTGTTTCTTAAATAGTATGGGCGATAGCGGAAAGAAACAGAAAAATCATCAGTAACTGCCGCACGCCCACGCAAATAAGGACGGTAGTTGTTAGAAGTAGAGCTTGAATCTAAAGAGAAACCTGGTTCAACTTGGAAGGTTTTGTTAATTTTATACACATAGCTGGCAACCACTTCTGTACCATTGCTGACGGTTTCATTAAATGGTTTATTCGGCGTGTTGTCGTTATTTGCCTGACGCCATTTTGCTTCGGCAGAAAGGCCAAAGCCGTTATCAAAACGGTGTGATATTGACAAACGATCGCGATGATCATTTTTTGGTGTATCTTTCATTTCATGACGATAATCGATTGTCACAGCCATTGCATTCACACTAATTAATGACGTAACAGCCAGAGCTAATAATTTAAATTTCATTGTTATATTCCCTATTGGTTAGGATGATGCTTAATACTTTATTTCGAAAGACGCATTATGCTTTTTGGGACAAGTTCTATTTTATTTATTATTAAATTACGTTCTGTGATCGAGATCGGCTTGGGTAACAAAAAGTAAAATGGGGTTTCAAATTGTGAGGGAGATCGAATTGAATATAGCGGTTGTTTTAATTTAAATGAAAAATCCCTGCCGTCAGTGCGGCAGGGATGAATTACAGCTTAAATCGGGTACGACATTACTTCATTGCGCGCTTCAGAATACGCTCTGATTGACGCTGGAAGTATTTCGCTGCGTCTTCCACAGATTTCTGACCGTAATCGATAGACTGGATGGTATCACCAAACAGAGAAACGATTTGCGGGTCGTCGAAATAAGGAGAGACAGACACTTCATGCGGCAGAGCCAACGCCAGTTTCAACCCGGCAACGGCTGGTGCATCATCTTTGATGATGCCATCAGCAGTCAGCTGAGCCACAGCGGCTTTACTCAATGGTACACCACGTTCCAGACCCAGAGCCTGAGCACCTTCTTTGCTGTTCAGCAGGAAGTTGATCAACTGAGCAGATTCTTTAGGATACTTGGTTGACTTACCGATAGACAGCATCTGTGCAGGTTTGAAGAACAAGCCGGCATCTTTCGCACCAGGCAGCATCGGATAGTTACCCAATGCCAGTTTTGCTGGTGGTTGCAGGTTGTCAGAGTACTTGGTAATGGTGGAGTTCCACATGTAAGTACCAGACCACTCGCCGTTGATCCATGGCTTCATCTCATACATGTTGCTCTTACCGAAAGAGGCATAGTATTTCGCATCAGGCATGACATGGCTGTCGATCAATTTCTTATACATGCCAAAGAATTCAACCCATTGCGCATCGGTGTAGGCGAATTTCTGACTTTTTACATCAATAGCAGGGATGTTGTATTTCTGAACCATGTAAGAGTTCAGCAGTGCCAGAGAATCCTGGTGTTCCAACACGATAGGGTAGTATTGGTCGCCCAGTTTTTCTTTGAACACTTTACCGGCGTTCAACAGTTCGTCCCACGTTTTCGGATATTCCAGTCCCGCTTTTTGCCAGCTTTCGGTGTTGAAGTAGAATACGCGAGCAGTAACGGAAATTGGAATACCGTTCAGTTTCCCGTCGACCGTGGTGCTTTGCAGCTCTTTTGGATCGAACTGTGCCAGATCCAGAGTATCTTTCACTTTGTTCAGGTCATAAAAACCGGTACCGTTTTTAGAGAAAATCGGCAGCCAGTTCCAGTTAGTCTGCATCACATCTGGCTCGGTGTTACCGGCAATCTGTGTAGTCAGACGAGACAGGTGACCATCCCATCCGGTGTATTCCGCTTTCACCGTGATGTTCGGATGCTGTTTATGGAACTCTTCAATGGCTTTGAGCGTCTGCTGGTGACGGCTGTTACCGCCCCACCAGGACATTCTCAATTCAACATTATCAGCGGCGAAAGAAGGCATTGCCACTAATGCCAGAGATGAAACTATTAACGTGTGTAGGATCGCTTTTTTCATCGGTTACTACTCCTGTTAAAGAGAGATATTTTTTTCTGTTTTTGCATCAAAAATATGGCATTTTTCCATATCGAACTGGAAATACACCGGACGATGCAGGCCCTTCTCGATAATCAGCCGGCCTTCGTCATAAGGAATGCGGCTGGTTAATTCAAAGCCATCGACTTTAATGTACATAAAGAATTCGTGACCCATGTTTTCTACGCGAACCAACTCACCCTGTGAGTGGCTGCCTTCAAATGGCGTATCTGACACGGAAACATAGTCTGGGCGAACACCGAAGAAGACGTCTTGTCCGACATAGCTGCGGACTTTGTCTTGCTTCTCGCTGTTTAATACCAGCGCGTTGTTACCCACCACAACGCCAATCTGACCGTCTTTTTCGACCAGTTTGCACGGCTTAATGTTCATTTCTGGTGAGCCAATGAAGCCAGCAACGAACATGTTGACAGGGAAGTGGTACAGGTTGTCTGGCGTATCGACCTGCATGATGTGACCGAGTTTCATGACGCAGATACGGTCACCCATGGTCATTGCTTCAGTCTGATCGTGGGTAACATAGACCGTTGTTGCTGCTTTACCGCTTTTCTTCAACTGCTTATGCAGGTCAGAAATACGGATACGCATCGAAGCACGCAGTTTGGCATCCAGGTTAGACAATGGTTCGTCAAACAGGAACACATCTGGCTTTTTAACGATGGCACGGCCTACGGCCACACGCTGTGCCTGACCACCAGACAGCTGGCGCGGCAGACGATCCATCAGGTCTTCCAGCTCCAGAATTTTGGACGCTTCAGCGACCTGCGCTTCAATTTGCTCTTTAGGCAGTTTGCTCAGCTTCAGACCAAACGCCAGATTCTCTTTTACCGTCATGTGAGGGTAGAGGGCGTAGTTCTGGAACACCATGGCAATCCCACGCTCTTTTGGCGCCAGATTGTTAACAACGCGCTCGCCGATACGGACTTCACCGCCACTAATGGTTTCCAGACCGGCCAGCATACGCAGCGTCGTGGATTTCGCACAGCCAGACGGGCCGACGATAACCATGAATTCACCGTCTTTAATGGTCAGGTCGATGCCGTGAACCGCTTTGAAACCGTTGGTGTATACTTTTTCCAGCTTTTTGAAAATAACTTCAGCCATGATAAATCCTCTATTAACCTTTAATTCCGCTGCTGGTCACGCCTTGTACGAAGTAACGCTGTGCCAGGAAGAAAACAATAATGGATGGCAGAATGGAAATGCTGGACATGGCCAGGATTTCATTCCACGGAGCGCCTTCAGTCACGTCGATAGACATTTTTAGCGCCAGCGCAATCGGATATTTATCCACGCTATAGACATAAATCAGCGGACCGATAAAGTCGTTCATTGACCACATGAACTGGAACAGCGCAACAGAGATGATGGCTGGTTTCAGAATCGGCACGACCACATACCACAGCACCTGGAAGGAGTTACAGCCATCGATCTGGGCAGCTTCTTCCATATCACGTGGTACACCACGCAGGAACTGGATCAGCATGAATACAAAGAACCCTTGTGTTGCAAACGCCAGCGGCAAATACAGTGGTAGATAGCTGTTCAGCATGCCCATTTCACGGAACATGAGGTACTGCGGAATCAACAGTACGGTGCTTGGCAGCAGCATGGTGGTAATCAGCGTAGCAAACCAGAAGTTCTTCCACGGAATGTCAAAGCGAGCGAAGCCATAAGCCACAATCACCGAGGAGATGACGGTCAGAACCACTTTCGGAATCACATACTGGAACGTGTTAATCATGTAGTGACCGAAATTGTATTCCGTACCGGTTTTCCAACCGTTAACGAAACCGTCCCAGGTGGCGTGTTCTGGCCACAGACCCAACGTGGTGAAGATCTCATGGTTCGGTTTGAACGATGCTGAGAACATCCACGCCAGTGGATAAAGCATCAGCAAGCCAACGAACAGCAGAACCACGTAACGGATAGCGGCACTGATTTTTTCTTTACGCAGCGTGCGGCGTACTTCTGCAGCAGCAATTTCTTGTGCTGTCGTCAGGTTTGAATGCATGTCAGCCATTTTTTCCTCCTTTATCAGCGGAGTAGAACACCCAGTATTTCGACGACTTAAAGGAGATAGACGCAAATACCGCAACAACCAAGAACAGAACCCATGCCAATGCAGCACCGTAGCCCATATCAAAATACTTGAACGCCGTATCGTAGATATAGAGCGAGAACAGGTAGGTGTAGTGCGTTGGACCACCGCCAGTAATGACGTAAGGTGCCGTAAACTCCTGGAATGCCTGAGTGGTCTGCATGATAAAGTTAAAGAAAATAACCGGTGTAATCAGCGGTACCGTTACTTTCAGGAACATTTGCCATTTGGATGCACCATCGATCATGGCGGCTTCATACTGAGATTGCGGAACGTTCTGCAATGCAGCAAGGAAGATAACCATGGCGGAACCAAACTGCCATACGCGCAGCAGGGTTACCGACATCAGTGCCAGCGACGGCTCGCCCAGCCAGTTGATAGCGTCAAAGCCAAACACGCCGAGGAAGCTGTTTAACAAGCCATCGATAGCGAACAGTGCTCGCCACAGAACGGCGATTGCCACGCTGCTGCCCAGAATAGAAGGCACATAGTAAGCAGTACGGAAGAAACCGATACCACGTAATTTGAAATTAAGTACAAACGCAATTAACAATGCGAAGATTAATTTCAATGGAATGGTCAGAAATACATAGGCAAAGGTGACGCCCATGGATTTCCAAAAGAGATCATCTTCCAGGAACATACGGTGATAGTTTTCTAGCCCCGTAAATTCAGGCGGATTGATCAAATCATACTCAGTAAAACTGAGGATAAATGACGAAACAAAGGGGAAAGCGGTAAAAACTATCAGCCCTATAATATAGGGGGAGATATAGGCTAACCCCAGCATTCTGTTTTCATTCATAATGCTTACCTATTGATTAATTGTGAACCATTAAAAAAAACATAAAATTAAGCTGTTAATAACTCTGGATAAATTAATTCCACGTCATAAACAATTCTATTTTCCCCATTAACGTGAAAATCCCCGTGAACATATCCACCTTGTGTCAGATACGATGGGATATCGTTTAATTTGTTGCGACAAGCGGCAACGAAAGTCAGTAAAGCCAGCGGATAGGTATCATCCAGACGAACATAACGATGCTGTGCGGAGCGAACGAACAAACCACGGTGGAAATGTTGTTCAAACAAAACGTCAGCCAACTGCGCGGCGTAATGTGCCCAAGATTCTGATTGTTTGTGATCGGCCAGTTCGATAACGGTCAACAAAAGTACCGGGCTGGCGATGTGCTGAATCTCTTCTTTGTTCAGCCGTGTCAGCATGGTGTTAACTAGAGCATAAAGGTCCTCATCGCCGCTCAGACGATAAGCACGAACCAGCGGTAATAAATAATCACCTTCTAATGCAAACGGTTTTAATTCCGTACCCGCTTTACCATAATAGCCATCGCGTTTAAAACGGTAGCCTGTCATGTCCTGGCCGTTGTTCCACATCGGGCGCAGTGTATTGCTGGTGACATCGTAGGCGTACTGATAGTAATTTTTTAGCCCTGAAATAACCCAGTTCAGCATTTCTGCATCAGGCTGCGTGCGGAGAATATCCAACATTGCCAGTGGGTTATCAATCAGCAGTGGGCGCATATCGCGGAACAGCACATTGGCTTCACGCGCTATTTCACCGAACTCTGGGCCAAACTGGCGTTGAGCACGATCGCCAAACCAGGATTGCGTCTGGTTATCGTCTTCCGGCACTGGCTGGCGCTGCTGTGGTGAACTGAACTGATACACAGGCATACCAGTTTCTGGGTTGCGGGCCAAAACGTATTGGCGATAAAGATGTTTACCCCAAGCCGCGGCGTGACTATCGCCCGTATATTCTGCGTATTTGAATGCGGCATAAATCAGGTCTGTGCCAGCATTAACAAAAGTTAACCCCTTCGTTAATGGCAGAACAGGCCACTGTGCCGGATCGACGACATCATGGCGGGCATGCAGGAACACATTTGGATCGCGTTTTTTGCTGTAATCACCATGACGGCCTAGATCCAGTGAATCCCAGTCTTCAACGTGTGCGTTCCAGAAACCCTGAAAGAAATTCAGCGTCTTTTCCGCATTAACACGATGCAACAACGCGTAATAGGGCAGGTGGTGTTTTAATTCATGCACCTGAGCTTTGGATTCTGGCCCTTCGCCTGCCAGCGTATCCAGATTAATAAAGCGGTGGCCGCCCCAGAAGAACAGGCCGCTATTATCATCAACGAAATGATCCAGGAAATATTCGCTTTGTGCGATAGCGTGCTGCTGGTAACTCTCATTACCCGTAACGACGCTCATGGCACACAGCGTTCTTAGCCAATTTTGCTGGCTGGCAAAATTAGAAATAGGAGCGCTATGTCCATCTGGGAATGTCCACATCGCAGGTGCATAATTTTCCACATCAAAACCGTCAGCCAATAATAACGTCGGCTGACTTTGGCTGCGGCCTTTCTCCTGAACGCAGGCAATGTGGCTATCGAGTGCTGCAACCCATTCGTCGAGCTGCGATTTCCTGCTGGTGTATAAGCTTTCAAAAATACTCATGGAGTACCTTCTTATGGAACCGTGTGAACAGTTCCTTATAAATAGAAACACTGTTTTGATTGATTATATTGCGCTATTAACCTTGTCGTCATGCACGCAATATCGAAAGTGTGATCAAAGTCGGAACGTTGTTTTGATTTTTTTTAAGAAAGGATTTTGGCAGGAGAAAGAATCATGAAAAACGAAATAACAACTTGAAAAACAAATAAAAAGCACAACCGAAATTGTGCTTTTTATCGTAGGTTGGCGAAATGCCGCTAAGAAAGGTTTCCCTTAGCGAGCCAGCCAGCCACCATCAACGGCAATCGTGTAACCATTGATGTAATCAGATGCGCTGGATGCCAGGAAGACGGATGGGCCCATCAGATCCTGTGGCAAACCCCAACGGCCAGCTGGGATACGATCCAGAATTTCTTTGCTGCGTTCTTCATCAGCGCGCAGTTGCTGGGTATTGTTGGTAGCCATATATCCCGGTGCAATTGCGTTGACGTTGATACCGTGTTTTGCCCACTCGTTCGCCATCAGACGGGTTACACCCATAACGGCGCTTTTTGATGCGGTATAAGAAGGTACGCGGATACCACCCTGGAAGGACAGCATAGAAGCGATGTTGATGATCTTACCGCCTTTACCTTGCTTGATGAACTGGCGAGCAACGGTCTGAGACATAAAGAAAACGCTCTTAATGTTCAGGTTCATTACGTCGTCCCAGTTTTTCTCGCTGAACTCGATCGCATCTTCACGACGGATGATACCGGCGTTGTTGACCAGAATGTCAACGTGACCAAATTCAGCAACAGCTTTCTCTACCAGCTCTGCATGACCAGAGACATTGCTCATGTCGGCAGTCAGGCTCAGGAAACGGCGTCCCAGTGCGGTGACTTTCTCGATAGTGTCTTTAGGTTCAACGATGTTGACGCCGACGATATCACAGCCTGCTTGTGCCAGACCGATAGCCATGCCTTGACCCAAACCCGTATCACAACCCGTGATCAGAGCAACTTTACCTTGCAAATCAAAAGAATTTAAAATCATATCTGTAATCTCTCTATAAGCGACAAAATACTTAGTCGTTAGCTGTTACTGTAGGGAACATCGGTAATTCCGGTTGAAAGCGATTAACGTAACTCGCTAACCTTGACGTGATCCATGTCACCGAAAACTTGATTATCGCCAACCATGCCCCAGATAAAGGTGTAGCGTCTGGTGCTAACACCGGAATGCATCGACCAGATCGGTGAAATCACCGCCCGCTCGTTTTTTATTACTCTAATGACGGGTTTCCTGCTGCTGCCCATCATGTGGAAAACTGCTGTTTCATTACTAACCGTTCTTGGTGAAAGCGCCGGGCGAAACAGATGGTGTTGCGTGGCAGTGACAACGTCACCTGTTCCTCAAACTGCCCGGTTCTTTCTTGTTATGCGGGATGATAGTTTGGATGGGATGTGAATTCAATAAAAATGAAATAATGTTTTATTTATTTCTTGAGGGCCGTCATGGTTTTGCTTATTTTATGTTTCTTCTGGTACTGATGTGGCTAAAATGTCGCAATCCATAGTCATACACTCGTTGTCGTACACGGTTTGTTGGCGCAATAGAAGGTATGGCAATAAAGAGCGTTAGAGGAGAGAGATGATGAGAAGATACTTTATTGATGATGAAACGCCATGGGAAGAGCTGGGCGGTGGCATTAAACGTAAAATCATGACCTGGAGCGATGAGCTAATGATGGTTTACGTGCATTTTGATAAAGATGCGATTGGTACGCCGCACTTCCATGAAATTCACGATCAGATTGCTTATGTTGCCGCTGGCAGCTTTGAAGTCGAGATCGAAGGTGAGAAACGTATCCTGAAAACGGGCGATGCTTATCTGGCAGTGAAAAACGAGATGCACGGTGTGGTCTCGCTGGAAGACGGCAGCGTCCTGATCGATGCTTTCTCGCCTAAGCGAGCTGATTTCCTGTAATGCCTCAAAGCGTGGTCAGCCGATAGACTGGCCACGCTTTCGTCATATCCCACGATGTCTGCTTTTCTATTCTTCTACTTCTTTATTTCTAATTCCTACTCCTAAATCCCTAGACTACATGTTCAGCGGTCAGCTGATTCAGGGAATCCAGCTTATCGTCTGCCAGCACCCAGCGAGCGTCATCGCGAAACTCAGCCTGTGGAATAACGATTGAACGCATGCGTGCTGCTTTGGTTGCGATCATACCGTTCACCGAATCTTCCAGCGTCACACATTGTGTCGGAGGAACGCCGAGTCTGTTTGCTGCATTCAAATACACCTCCGGATGAGGCTTGCTATACGGCAGTGTCTCGGCTGACATTAGGACATCAAAGTAGTGTTCCAAGTTAAACATTCGCAGCACCTGCTGCTGCATGCGGAGCGGCGAAGCGGAAGCTAGTCCAATTTTGAGATTCTGTTCACGGCACAGTTGCAGTGCATGTTCGACGCCGGGCAGAAGGGGGCGCTGTTCGGCAACAAGTTCAATCGCGCGATCGATAATACGGCGGACAACCTCGTCCCGGGCGGGGGTCGCCCAGGGAGAACGCTGATACCAGAGTTCGACCACCATATCGATGCGTAAACCCAAAGTATCTTTCATGGATTCTCGTAGTGAAATGTCTACGCCAAGCGAGGCAATAACCTCCAGTTCGGCCTTGTCCCACAACGGTTCTGAATCAATCAGCAGCCCATCCATATCGAAAATCGCCGCTCGTATAATAGAAGAATCAAAGGACATACCACTGGCTCCGTCAGCAAAGAAAAAGAACATTTACTGATAAACTATACCCTAATAAGTCGAGTTGCAGGGGACTACTCAGGTGGTGCGGGAGATAAAGTGTTGACTGCGCGTAAAGTTACAGTAGGCTACCCGTCGTACTAAAACGATACATTACCGATGTTGCGTCGCTAAGAAGGGGTTCTCATGACGTATCAACAGGCTGGCCGTATTGCCGTCGTTAAACGCATTGCCGGATGGATCCTTTTTATTCCCGCGCTGCTTTCAACCTTCGTCTCGCTAGCTAATTATCTCTACGCTTATACCCAGAAAAAACAGGGCATTGATGCTGTTCTTCTGGATTTTGTGCATCTGATGGTCGACATGGTGCGCTTTAATACGCCTTTCCTGAACATTTTTTGGTACAACTCGCCAGTACCGGATTTCACGCGTTTTTTCAGTGGGGCGACGCTGATGTTTTGGCTGATCTACATCCTGATTTTTATTGGCTTGGCTTTACAGGTTTCGGGTGCCCGGATGTCACGTCAGGCGAAGACCATTAAGGAAGGCATTGAAGATCAACTGATTCTGGAAAAAATGAAAGGTGATGGTGGGAATACGCGTGAGACGCTGGAATCACGTGTTATTGTTCCTGGACACTCGATTTTTGTGCAATTCTTTCCGCTTTATATCCTGCCAGTGATTATCGCGGGTATTGGCTACTTGGTGTTACGTTTACTCGGGTTGCCAGTCTGATTGACGGTCTGGCGCAACGATTGCGCCAGACGCTGAAATGTCCTGCCTACCTTAGATCAAATTTTCCGTATTAGATCAGCAATTGCCGCTCGATGAGCTGTTGTGCCTCAACTATATGCTTGCCGCCGAAAAGATTAGCACGGTTAAGTAGATAGTAAATCTGGTAAATGGGTTGGCGATCGATAAAGCCTTTATCCAGCGGCCATACGCTTTGGTAACCATCATAAATCTGTGCGGGCAGGGTGGGATAGCGTGGCAGCATTGCCAAATCACACTCTCTGTCCCCCCAATAGCAAGCAGGATCGAACAGATACCCCCCATCCTGGCTATTCGCACAATTATCCGGCCACAAATCACCGTGCAAGAGCGACGGCTGAGGTTGATGCCCTGCGAGACGTTCATCGACGCGTGCGATCAGCGTTTCAATGTGGCCGAAATGCATCCCTTTTTCCGCCGCTAGCTGTAATTGCCAGCCGATTCGTTGTTCGGCAAAAAAGGTAGCCCAGCGTCGTTGCCAGCTGTTTGGCTGCGGCGTGGTCGAGAGGTCGTTATCAAAATCCAGCCCAAATTGCGGCTGCTCGCTCCACTGGTGGAGACGTGCTAATTGTTCGCCCAGACACCAGGCGCTGTGGGCATCTAACGGTTTGACGGGCAGATGTTGCAGAAGCAGAAAACTGTAATCACGTGAGCTACCGACGCCATAGACCTCAGGCACACGAACCGTATTGCTGCGGCTCAGTAAGTGAAGCTGATCGGCTTCAGCAGTGAATTTAGCCAGCATTTCGTGACTATCGCATTTTACGAAAACGTCATGCTCGCCGTAGCGGACGTACCAGGCTGGGTGTATTTCACCGCCAGACAATTCGCGGTGTTCCTGAATATCCGCAGTACCGTGATGCTCTTCCAAAAGTCGGCTGATAGCTTGCCACATAAGGTCATCCTCCCGTTGATATTGCCCGATACGATGCTGTTCACTGGGGTGATTCATTTACGGTAATCCATTGTGCACAATAAAAATGGAATCTATCGCACAGTGATAACCGATAGGTCGAGATAGCGAGAAACAAGTATAGTCATAATTAAAAATAGCGGGGTTAGGATGACGCTCAATCCGTTAGATAAGGTAATGAAATAGCGGATTGATGACGTAACCGACGGTTACGTCATGCTAAAAGACTGAGGGCGTGAGGATTACAGCGTGTCGGTGACAACCTGAGATGTTGCCTGACGACGCAATTTAAGCTGGTGGTAGGTCAGTGCTAGCGTAAAGAACAGTGCCTGAACGATGACGATGCAAGGGCCTGTTGCGCCATCGATGTAGAAGCTGATCAGGGTGCCAGCAATACAGGAAATGACGGAAACCAGCGTGGCGACGATAACCATCCGTTCGAAGCGCTTACAGACCATGAAGGCAATAATGCCCGGTGCAATTAGCATCGCGATAACCAGAATAACGCCGACGGCCTGCAAGGATGCGACAATGGTCATCGCCAGCAGGCTCAGCAATCCGTAATGCAGCAGCTTAACGGGCAGGCCGATAACGCGGGCATGATTGGGATCGAAGCAGTACAGCATGAAATCTCGCCGTTTCAATAAAATGATGGCTAGGGTCACTCCGGCAATCAGTAAGATTTGCGTCAGCTCTTGCTGAGTGATGCCCAGCACGTTACCAAACAGAATATGGTTCAGGTGCTGATCGGTATCGATGCGCGCAAACATCACGAGCCCCAACGCGAACATGCCAGAAAAGATGATCCCCATGACCGTGTCTTCTTTAACCCTACTGTGTTCTTTCACGTATCCCGTCGCTACCGCACAAAAAATACCGGAAACGAAAGCTCCGATGACCAGCGGGATCCCCAGTAAAAATGCGACAACGATACCGGGCAACACGGCATGGGAAATGGCATCACCCATTAGCGACCAACCTTTCAGCACCAGATAGCACGACAGCACCGCGCAGACCGTACCAGTGACGACGGCGGCAAGTAGTGCACGCTGCATGAACGGATAGGACAGAGGATCGATGAGCCAGCTAATGAGCGTCATAATGCATCTCCTGATTGATCGCGTAACCGCAGGCGGCGAGAGGCCAGCAACCCATGCTTGGGTGCAAAGACAAATGCCAACAGGAAGACGACGGTTTGCAATGTGACAATCACGCCGCCGGTTGCACCATCAAGGAAGAAGCTCAGGTACGCCCCGACCGCGCTGGTGATCGCGCCCAGAGCAATAGAAAGCACAACCAGACGACCAAATCGATCGGTGAGCAGGTAAGCGGTGGCACCTGGTGTAATCACCATCGCAATTACCAAAATTGCGCCGACAGTTTGCAGTGCTGCGACCGTACAGGCACTCAGCAGCGTAAAGAACAGAATTTTCAGCTTCAGCGGGGAAAGACCGATCGAGCGGGCATGGTTCTCATCAAAGAACACGGCCAGCAGATCCTTCCACAGTAGGCAGAGAATCACGAACGTCACGCCAATGATGATTTCAACTTGCAGGACATCTTCGTCGGCGATGCCCAAAATATTGCCGAAAATGATGGACTGCACGTTAACCGATGTCGGGTTGAGTGAAATAATCAGCAGGCCGACAGCGAAAAACGTTGAGAAAATAAAGCCGATAATCGCATCTTCGCGCAATCGGGTAATGTGGCGGATGAGCGTCATTGCCAGTGCGGCAAGCATACCGGTAAAAAATGCACCCGCCGCGTAGGGCAGGCCCAGAGCATAGGCTCCTGCAACACCGGGGACGACAGAGTGGGAGAGCGCATCGCCCATCAACGACCAGCCTTTCAGCATCAGGTACGCCGAAAGAAAAGCACACACGCCGCCGACAATCGCGCTGACCCAGATCGCCTTGACCATGTAGTTATAGCTGAATGGCTGCAACAGGATATCGATCATCAGGGCTTTTTCTCCTCCGGTATTACGCGTGACGCAGGAGGATCGCTCTTGGTCGATCCATAGAACACGGCAGGACGCTCATCGTCTGTCAACACTGTCACCGAGCGGACATCATCATCATCGTGAAGATGAGAACCTCCGAGGTTGATGTGTCGCAGAACACCGCCGAACGTTTTCTCCAAATTGCTTTGGGTAAAGGTGCTGTGCGTCGGTCCTGCGGCTAAAACGGTGCGATTAACCAAAATAACGTTGTCACAAAACTCAGGAACGCTACCGAGGTTATGGGTTGCCACCAGAATCAAATGCCCTTCATCACGCAAGGTGCGAAGCAGATCGATAATGGCGTTCTCTGTTTTAACGTCTACGCCAGTAAAAGGCTCATCCAGCAGCAACACACTGCCTTGTTGAGCCAGCGCCCGCGCCAAAAAGACGCGTTTTTTCTGTCCACCGGACAGTTCACCGATCTGACGATGTTGCAGCGTCGATAGCCCGACGCGCTCCAGCGATTCCGCCACAATAGTGCGGTCTTGTTTGCTGGGGATGCGCAGGAAATTCATCCTCCCATAGCGGCCCATCATGACTACGTCGGAAACCAAAACGGGGAAATTCCAGTCTACGTCTTCCGTTTGTGGAACATAGGCAACCAGATTCTGTTTCAGCGCTTGGTAGATCGGTTGCTGGTTGAGCAGTACCTGCCCTGAGGTGGGTTTGACCAACCCCATGATGCTTTTGAACAACGTCGATTTTCCGCTGCCGTTTACGCCAACCAAGGCGCAAATCGTACCGCCGCTCAGAGAAAACGAAGCGTGGCGAATGGCCTGATGCCCGTTGCTGTAAGTAACCGAAACATCATTGACTTCTAATGACTGTACGGCTCGATCACTACTCATTGATTAAATCCTTTAGCGATGGTTTCCACCGTCACTTTTAACAGGTCGATATAGGTTGGCACAGGGCCTTTTTCCGTAGACAACGAATCAACATACAACACGCCGCCATATTTCGCCCCCGTTTCTTTGCTGACCTGTTTTGCTGGCTTATCGGAAACGGTGCTTTCGCTGAAGACTACAGGAATGGCCTTCTCACGCACGGTATCGATCACCCGACGTACCTGCTGCGGTGAGCCTTGTTCATCGGCGTTGATTGGCCAGAGATAAACTTCATTAAACTGGTAATCTTTCGCCAGATAGCTAAATGCGCCTTCGCTGGTCACTAACCAACGCTGCTGCACTGGGATACGGGAGAGACGCTCACGCAGCGGAGTGTCGAGAGCATTGATTTTTTCGGCATAGGCTTTCGCGTTACGGTTATACGTCTCTGCATTGGTCGGATCGGCTTGAACCAGACCTTTACGGATATTTTCGATATAGATTAATGCATTGGAGGGAGACATCCAGGCATGCGGGTTTGGGTTGCCATTGTAGGCACCTTCACGGATAGGAAGCGGTGTGATGCCTTCTGTCACCACAACTGAGGGGACGTTTTTTACGTTCTCGAAAAAGCGAGTAAACCAGCGTTCGAGATTCATGCCGTTCCACAGCACCAGTTGTGCAGACTGTGTCTTCACGATATCACGCGGTGTTGGTTGATAATCATGAATCTCTGCGCCGGGTTTAGTGATGGATTCGACCGTTGCGGCATCTCCCGCTATGTTCTGGGCAATATCCTGAATGATAGTAAAGGTGGTAATGACTTTGAGTTTTTCAGTCGCTTGAGCGGATGTGCTGGCTAAAAGCAGCAATGAGCACGGCAGTGCAACACGGCGAAACAGGGCAGACAAAGGGATGTGAAAGCCAATCATGCGGATATCCTTACAAACCGTGAAAATATTATTTGAGAATAATTATCAATATCATTTAAGTCAAGGGGCACAGAAGAGCGTGGAGTCAATATAGAGGGGTGTCTCATGACACAAGAAGTCACTGTTCGCAGGCACGTAGCACGCGCTTGCGCGGGTAAGGAATGCATCATGCTCCTTTGGTAACAGGAATATTGCTTTAATTTAATGAATCGTACTTAAGGTTACAACGAAAGTCTAACGGTAACGATGATGGTCTGGTGCACACATGGTAAGGCTTATATCAAAAAACGGGAAAAAAATGATATAGCCTTAAAAAAACCTCGATGGCTGCCGATAAACCATAAATAATGTAAGTGATACCTCTGGATTTTTAATACGAAAGGATTGTGAGTGATATGAGTACTAAATCAGAACGACGCTGGAAGTTGGCAAGTATAGTGTTATTGACTTTTCTTGTGGTGTTACTAGCTTTTTTGATTCAAACAAGTTAATTCCCAGCGAGGCAAAACAATTAGGTTATAAATAATATTCATTATGTAATGTATTAATGCAAAAGCCATAGATAGCATAAAACCGACAATTGATTTTAAACATTGATATAAGCATGCCAATTATAGCTTTTTGTTATAATTGCATGGGCTTTTTTTTTCAGCGTTGTGACAGCTGTAGGGTATTCTTATTGCATAATTGAATCCAAAGAGTGTTTATTGTGTGGCATCAAAAGATGCCTGTAAATATAGATGTCAGGTAGTGCTATCGTGTATTAATGAATCAGTAATGGCGTGAATTTGTGCGGCATGTCCACGACCGATAAAAAATGCCTTGCCATCGTTTACAGAGTGTGTAATAACGATTCTGGGTAAAACGAGGTACAGTTCTGTATATGAATGGCATTTTCAGTAAAGAAGACTTAAATACAACCTTTAGCGTTGCATGCTGCTTCTCTGCCGATCCTTATCTTAGTGCCTCAAGCAGTAACGACTCTGGTTTGTCTGTATAACGCCTTTTGGGCGGTTTAAACAATTAAAGGAAATATTTGAAATGGCAAAGATTAAAGGTCAGGTTAAGTGGTTCAACGAGTCTAAAGGCTTTGGTTTCATCACTCCTGCTGACGGCAGCAAAGATGTATTCGTACACTTCTCTGCAATTCAAGGCAACGGCTTCAAAACTCTGGCTGAAGGCCAGAACGTAGAATTCGAAATTCAGGATGGCCAGAAAGGTCCTTCCGCAGTAAACGTCACTGCGCTGTAGTTTTACAGCTCTGTTGCAAAACCCGCCATGGTGCGGGTTTTTTGTTGTCTGCGTTTTATCTGCACCTGTGATGCAATGAAAACATTTTTAATGAGGAAAATGTGCCGATGAGTTATCAGTGTCCGCTATGCCAGTTACCTCTGGAGCGACACCCGCGGCAATGGACGTGTGGTAAACATAGCTTTGACTGCGCGAAAGAAGGGTACGTCAACCTGCTGCCAGTACAGTTTAAGCGCTCGAAGCAACCTGGCGATAGTGCGGAAATGATGCAGGCTCGGCGCAGCTTTTTGGAGGCTGGCCACTATCAACCGTTACGCGAAGTCGTGGCGCAACGTGTTGATACTATTGTGGCAGATGACGCTGCTGCGCTGTTAGATATCGGCTGTGGTGAAGGGTATTACACCGCGGAGCTGGCGCATCGTCTTATATCGCACAGAACGATGACGATCTACGGACTGGATGTGTCCAAAGCGGCGATTCAGCGCGCGGCAAAGCGATATGAAAACGTTGAGTTTTGCGTTGCATCCAGCCAGAGACTGCCTTTTCGCGACGAATCCCTTGATGCTGTGGTAAAAATTTACGCACCGTGTAATGACGCGGAGCTACAGCGCACCATTAAGGTTGGTGGTTGGGTGGTGACGGTGTCTCCGGGCCCACGACATCTTTATCAACTAAAGGCGGAAGTTTACGATGAGGTGCTATTGCACCCGAGCAAAGATGAAATGCTCGTAGGTTTTCAGCTTATGGATCAGCAGGCGATCGCGTATCCAATGCAGCTATCTGGGAGTGAGGCAGCAGCGCTATTACACATGACGCCCTTTGCCTGGCGGGCAACACCAGAAGTCAGCGAGCGGTTGCAAGCAACCATATTGTTTAACTGTGAAACAGATTTTATTATCCGCCTGCATCAGCGTGTTGAGAACGATGCTATCGTGTGATCGGGAAGAATAAAAACGGGCAGCACGATAGTCGGGTTGCCCGTTGATCTGAAGTATGACGGGTATATCAGGCGGCGTAGCCGAGGTGTTCATACAGGATATTACAGCCGATACCAATCAGAACCAGCCCACCCATAATTTCTGCTTTTTTACCGAGAATCGGGCCGATATAGCGGCCAATCATCATTCCGAGCGTGACCATAATCATGGTGGCACAGCCAATGACCATGGCGGTATGGAAAATATTGACCTGAAGAAAAGCTAACCCGACGCCAATTGCCATGGCATCCAAGCTGGTGGCAACCGCGGTACAAACTAGCAGTGCCAGACTATGGTTTTTGACTTTTTCGCAGCGGCAGTCTGAAGAACCTTTGAGTCCCTCAACGATCATGCGGCCACCCAGAATCAGTAACAGGGTAAAGGCAACCCAGTGATCCCATTCGAGAATATATTGGCTGGCAAAAAAGCCAAGTGCCCAGCCGATGAGCGGGGTGATAGCTTCGATAACACCAAAGATAAGGCCGGTACGAATGGCATCGCGGAAACGGGGATTATGCAGTACGGCACCTTTACCAATTGACGCGGCGAAGGCATCCATTGACATACCAAATGCTAGGATAAGTGTTGCTGACATGTTCATTTTAAGTAGCCTCGGCTGGACGATTAACCATATCCACGCAGATCATCTCCAACCCGATAGATGATGCCACGTGTCTATGGTCTCGCCTGCCAATCACGCTTGGCCGCCCGCACCACGTTTATGCTCCGATAATATGGAGATAGAACGAGTATGTTGATACGAGCATTTCTGACGAGTTACTATGAATAATGACTAATCAGAAATCGGCTACTCCCCAATGACGGCGCAACCTTACCATATTATTTATGGTGCAAACAACACTAAAAGTTTTAAGTGTTAATAATGCAATTGATAATTATTTTCATTTAGTGATTGGTAATGAGGAATCGTATAAAATAACGACAGAGTTATTGTGGTTAAAATACCATCTAAACATGAGGTGTATAGCTAACGTTATTTTAAATAATTTAAAGGTAAACTTACCTCATTGATTTTCAATCATAAATTTATATATTCTCTCTAAATCGTCGAGCTGTGCAACCTGTATCAATAAACGACGCTTCTCAAGTTCGATAACTAATACGCCATCCTCAGATAAATTCATATTTTTAATTCTGATATAAGGAATGAATATATTCGCATAAAAGAATCCGGTTGATTTAAAAACCAGTTTGGGACGGCGAATATAAGCTAGATAGCACGCCATGAAGGCCAGAGAAATCAAAAGATAGGTGGTGATAATGGCACCATTGCTCATCACATTCTGATAAATAAGAATGCCGACTAAGCCGATAAAAATCAGCGTATCGAGTCGATTCATCCGCTTTAAGGGGACGAGGAGCTGCGTTTTCCCTTTGAGTTTATCCATGATGAACTCATCGTAGATGGCATAAACCAGTGCTAATGCAATCAACACCACCAGCGTGATATCCGTCATCGTCATCCGTATTACCCTTGTCCGTTAACTATTTGTGTCCGTGAATAACAATGGCCGGGCGTATTGGCACCCGGCCATTGAACATTACACGCCGAGCAGACCGATCCAGTACCCGAAGATACCAATAGCGAAGAAGCCCATAATCAGCCACAGCGCATTTACCTTGCGCCGTAACAACCACATACAGCCGAACGTCAGCAGTAGGGGAACGAGCCCCGGCATGAGCTGGTCAAGGATGGATTGAACGGTGGTCACCGTGGTTTCCCCGTTCTGATTCGTCACTGTCGACACCACCATCGGGATGTTGACGTGAGTCCATTTATTGACCAATGCCCCCATGACGAACAAGCCGAGGATAGAGGCCGCTTCGGTCATTTTTTGCAGGAAACCGCCGCCCATATCGCTGACGATATCGATCCCCTTGCGGTAGCCATAGGCGACGCCATAGTAACGCACCAACAGGCGAACCAAGTTAAATAGGACGAAGAAGAGGACGGGCCCCAACAGGCTGCCGCTCATCGCAATCCCTGCGCCTAGTGCGGCGAAGACCGGACGGGCAGTGCCCCAGAATATCGGGTCGCCGACGCCAGCCAGCGGCCCCATCAGCCCGACTTTCAGACCGTTTATCGCTGCGTCATCAATGGGAGCGCCGTTAGCACGTTGCTCTTCCATCGCCATCGTAACGCCGAGTATCGGAGCGGCAACAAAAGGCTGCGTATTGAAAAACTCCAAATGGCGCTTGATCGCTTGTTTACGTTCTTCCGAGTTTTCAGGATAAAGACGGCGAATCACCGGCACCATGGAAAAACAGAAGCCGAGTGCCTGCATACGTTCAAAGTTCCAGGAACCTTGAAACAGATTGGAACGGATAAACACTGCACGGATATCGCTAGCAGTGAGTTTTTTGACTTTCGTATTTTCGACCATTTTTCTCACTCCTGTTAATCCAGTTCGTTATCAAGACCGTTATTGCCTGATGCGACAGACTGGCCTTGAACCTTGTTATATTTCGGGCTGAGTTGGATATACAGCACCGCCATCACAATACCGATTACGCCCAGAGCCACCAGATTGAACTCAGTGAAGGCAGCGGTAACGAAACCAAGATAGAAGAACGGCATCAGGTAACCCGCGCGCATCATGTTGATGACCATCGCGTAACCGACAACAACGATCATCCCACCGGCGATATTCAAGCCGTTGGTGACAACGTCTGGGATGGAGTTGAGCAGGGCGTGAACGGCGTCGGTGCCAACGGAAACGGCAACGATCACTGCAGGAATCGCGATACGCATGGCTTGCAGCAGTAAGGCAGAAACGTGAATCCAACTGATAGCCGTGAGATTACCTCGCTCTGCCGCGCTGTCTGCCGCATGCTGGAACGCAACTGTGATGGTACGAACAATGATGGTTAAGACTTGCCCGGCTGCCGCAAGCGGAATCGCCAGAGCAATCCCAGCACCAATCCCTTGACCGCCAGCAATAACCAGAATGGTTGAGATAATGGACGCCAGCGCCGCATCTGGTGCTACGGCTGCACCGATGTTCATCCAGCCTAACGCGATCATTTCCAGCGTACCGCCAATAATGATCCCGGTTTTTAAATCACCTAATACTGCGCCAATCAGCGTACAAGCGACGAGTGGACGGTGGAACTGGAATTCATCAAGAATCGAACCCATCCCCGAAACACATGCGACGAGAAATATCAGCACAATTTGAAGTGTGGTAATCTCCATCGTACTTCTCCTATAAAATGTGTCTGAGTAAAATAAATCGCCATCCCCGTTGTTTTTCAAGGTCAACGTAAAGTTTTCCATGTCGACATAAAGCTTTTCAATATCGACATAAATACCTATCTTGAAAATCGTCAGGTCTATAAAACTATTATTGATGGTGACAGTAGCGTTAATAACCTTCGCAGCACGATAGGTATCAACGCGGCATTTTGTTAATCAAGTCCATCATTTTAATCTGGGAATCGGTTGATACTTTTCGAACCTCCAATTCAATACCGCGTTTATCTAATTCATGGAATGCCGCAATATCCTTCTCATCGATAGAGACAGCATTATTCACCTGCGTTTTCCCCTGTTTGAATGCCATCCCACCAATATTAACCGAGGTGATGTTTACGCCATTTTCGATCAGCGTTAATACATCCGTCGGATTGGTGAACAACAGCATCACGCGGTCGGCGGCATATTTCGGATTGTCATAAACACGAACGGCCTTTGCCACATCCACCACGTGCGCGGTAACGCCCGGTGGCGCAACTTGAGTCAGCAACGTTTTACGCACATGATCGGCAGCAACTTCATCGCTGACAACAATAATGCGCGAAACATTGGTTTCTTTCGTCCAGCGGGTGGCGACCTGACCATGAATCAGACGGTCGTCGATACGAGCCAACCCAATCTTCATATGTTCGCCGGGTCCTGCCGGTGTGGGGACTGCTTTTGGGGGCGGTGGAGGAGAAGGGGGGGCTACTTTGGCTTTTTCCTGATGTTTCAGGGCTTTTACGCCATCTCTACCAGCTTCCAACGCGATAGAAACCAGATCGGAGAAGGACGGGTTATCATCCCGAGCCATAAAGGTTTCCGCTAGCATGGGAATATTCACGCCAGCGATAACATCATGGTTTTCTTTGTCGGTGACGAGGCGGCTGGCGGCGTTGAACGGGCTGCCGCCCCAGGTATCAACGAGAAACAGCACGCCTTGTGATGTGTCTAACTGCGTGAGTTTTTCCTGATATTTTTCTATCAATGTTTCGGCGTTTTCTCCAGGAACGAAATCAATCCAGGCGACATTACTTTGCTCGCCAAGAATCATTTCTGCTGTCTTTAACAGCGGTCCCGCAGTGGCGCCGTGAGTGCATAACATGATTGCAATACTCACTTGCTACCTCCTCACGTTCACGATCAAAAAAGAGTCAATGTGTCAGGAAACCGGGTTAGCGTTAAGTCGCTCAACGTTAACCGTCGTGGTATTAGTATGGCTGCAAGAAAAAATTTTACCGTGGATTCATGACATTCACTGCGTTCCTCCACGTTGTCAGGCGAGAAATTGTGACGGACAGATTTATTTTACTTATCGAAAAAATAAATAGTGTGATGATGCTCTAATGCTGACCAGTTAAGCTGAGGGCTAAAATTGGTGTAAGCGAAATATGTAAATTTTAGCATGTTATCAATGCGAGGCTGGTCTAAGAAATTCTTTGTGAAAATTGGTAACAACCTGTTAAAGTAAACATCCCTCAAATTGCTTAGGAGCACCGGGCATCAGCCCTTCCCATGGACTGTCACCGACAAAACGTTCTCTGTTTTCCCGCTAATGCTGGCGGTTTTCTGTACTCAGTTGGTCACTCAGACCACATTCAGAATCTCTCTGATTCACACCAACTCTTTTTATTACCATTCAATGCGGCTCATTATTCATTGATGTCATCTGCTCGTTCATTTTCTGGAGTCTGACATGGAATTTTTGCTAGATCCTTCAATCTGGGCAGGTTTATTGACGCTGGTGGTACTGGAAATTGTTCTGGGTATCGATAATTTGGTGTTTATCGCCATTTTGGCGGATAAATTACCTCCCAAACAGCGAGATAAAGCCCGCATTATCGGTTTAAGCTTGGCGCTGTTAATGCGTCTGGGGCTGTTGTCTTTGATTTCTTGGATGGTCACACTGACGCGTCCACTGTTTAGCCTTGGCGATTTCAGCTTCTCGGGTCGTGACCTGATTTTGCTGTTCGGCGGTGTGTTCCTGCTGTTCAAAGCCACGATGGAGTTGCATGAACGGCTAGAGAATAAAACGCACGATGGCAACGGGAATCGCGCCCACGCCAGTTTCTGGGCCGTGGTGGCACAGATCGTCGTGCTGGACGCTGTGTTTTCACTGGATGCTGTGATTACTGCGGTGGGCATGGTAGATCATCTGGGCGTCATGATGACGGCGGTGATCATCGCAATGGGCGTCATGCTGATTGCTTCTAAACCGTTGACCAACTTTGTCAACGAGCATCCAACGGTGGTTGTCCTGTGTCTCAGCTTCTTGCTGATGATTGGTTTGAGCCTGATGGCGGAAGGTCTTGGCTTCCATATTCCGAAAGGTTATCTGTACGCGGCGATTGGCTTCTCTATTCTGATCGAAATGTTTAACCAGATTGCCCGTCATAACTTTATGAAGCATCAGTCGCACCGTCCTTTGCGTGAACGTACCGCAGAGGCCATTCTGCGCCTGATGGGCTCACGGAAAAACACGGACGACGTGGATGCGGATGAACCGCAGAAGAAGCTCACAATAGAGGAATTCGCCGAAGAAGAGCGCAATATGATCAGCGGTGTGCTGACGTTAGCCTCGCGTTCACTGCGAAGCGTGATGACGCCGCGGACTGAAATTTCCTGGGTGGATAGTGCAAGTTCTGTCGAACAGATCCGTATGCAATTGCTGGATACGCCTCACAGTCTGTTCCCAATCTGTCGCGGGTCGCTGGATGAAATTATCGGCGTGGTCCGTGCTAAAGATCTGCTGGTGGCGCTGGAAACACAGACCGATGTAGAGAGCTTTGCCGCGGCTAACTCGCCAATTGTGGTGCCGGAAACGCTGGATGTGATTAATCTGCTGCCCGTCCTGCGTCGTGCGAAAGGTAGCCTGGTGATCATCGCCAATGAATTTGGTGTGGTGCAAGGGTTGGTAACGCCGCTGGATGTGCTGGAAGCGATTGCGGGTGAATTCCCAGATGAAGACGAAACGTTGGATATTATTCCGGACGGCGAAGGCTGGCTGGTGAAAGGCGGAACGGATTTGCACGCTTTGCAACAGGTAGTGGATAGCAGCGATCTGGTTGACCCGAAGGAAGAGTACGCTTCACTGGCGGGGATGCTGTTGGCGCATAGTGATGAGTTCCCGAAAGTCGGTGCTATCATCGAGCTGTACCATCTGCGTTTCCATATCATCGAGGTTTCCGAATACCGTATTGAATTGGTGCGTGTAGAACGCATCGTCGAGCAAGATGATGAAGACGCGTAATTAGAACCGCATGAGCTAATTGCACAAAAAAGCCCCGACAATGGCATAATGCTTGTCAGTTAAGCTTTTGAAGGTAGCCGTAAC
>NZ_JAINZP010000026.1 GCF_020166435.1 Pectobacterium versatile
CTTTTTTAGCAGCAGAGAAAGGTGGTGACGTCGTACTCTCTTAACAGATACGCGCCTTTAAAACGGCGTCCGGCGTAAAACATTGGCGTCAGATCGGTCAGCAGTTCCAGCTCGAACTCGCGTTTGGTGATATCCAGCGCCACCAGTCGGGCATCCAGAAAATCGAAATAGTGCCTAACTTGCGGGTAAAGCGCCTTGAACAGGCTCTCCTTCGCCGAGAAGCTGATCGTCAGCAAACAGCTAAATGCCTCATCCCGCTCCTGAAACCACTGGAACTCTTCATCGCCAATGATGCCGGGCCACAGCGACTGCGCACGCTCGTCGGACATAAATCCTTCGATATCCACACCCACGCACGATAGCGCATCGCTACGTAAATGGGCGGCGCAGAGTACGCTGTCTTTGTTATGGCTCAGCGAACCAGCAATATTTCCCGGCCACTGCGGCGAGCGGTCTTCTCCGCTATGCAGAACAAAACCAGGGTGATCCAGCTTGTTCAACACATGTTTGGCAACACAACGCCCAGCCAAAAATTCGGCACGTCGTTTCGGTACGGCGCGCTCTAGCGCGTCGGAAAAAGGAATGTTCGCCTCGGCAAAAAGCGCGTCGTCGTAGGCAGACAAATGGAAATGGCAGCGTGCAGTAATACCTGGGTAGGCGGCACCGTCCGTTGCCCGTGGAAAAGAAATCCATTCAACATCATCAATAAAAGCAGAAAGCATGTTGCTCCACTCAGGCAAGCATATCGCACCCGCATTCGGTAAATGCTGCGCAAGCCACGCTTAAACCCTGAATAATGTAGGGGCTTAAACGAACAATGGACGACTTTCGCCGCCCATCATCTCGCTACTGCAAGAATGCCTGGTTACATTTACAGGGCCAGGAAGAACCCTGCGATGCAGGCGCTCATCAGGTTAGAAAGCGTACCTGCCGCAACCGCTTTCAAACCAAAGCGGGCAATATCCTGACGCCGAGTCGGTGCCATACTGCCCAAACCTCCAATAAGGATAGCAATAGACGAAAGGTTAGCAAAGCCGCACAGCGCGAACGAAATCACAGCTTTGGTATGATCCGACAGAACCTGCAAACCAGCGGCCTGCACCACCTCATCCGCTTTCAGATATTCACTGAAATTCAGGTAAGCAACGAACTCGTTGACGATCAGTTTTTGCCCAATGAACGAGCCCGCCACGGTTGCCTCACTCCACGGGATACCAATCAGGAACGCGACAGGCGCAAAGCACCAACCCAGAATCAGTTCCAGTGACAGCTGCGGGTAGTCAAACCAGCCGCCAATGCCGCCCAGAATACCGTTCAACACGGCGATCAAGGCGATAAACGCCAGCAGCATCGCCCCCACATTCAGCGCCAGCTGCATACCGGACGCCGCACCGCTTGCCGCCGCATCGATGACGTTAGCCGGGCGATCGTCTTCATCGACAAAGCCAACCATCTCATCATGGTCGTGCGTTTTTTCCGTTTCCGGCACCATCAGTTTGGCGAACAGTAACCCGCCCGGGGCAGCCATGAAGGACGCTGCAATCAGGTATTCCAACGGCACGCCCATCTGGGCATAGCCCGCCATCACCGCACCGGCAATTGAGGCCAACCCACCACACATCACGGCAAACAGTTCTGACTGCGTCATGTTGGCAATATACGGACGGACCACCAGCGGCGCTTCCGTTTGACCGACAAAGATATTGGCCGTCGCAGAGAGCGATTCAGTACGGGAGGTGCCTAGCAGTTTCTGCAATCCGCCACCGAGTACCTTGATGACGATCTGCATAATGCCCATGTAGTACAACACGGCGATCAGAGAAGAGAAAAAGACGATAATCGGCAAGACGCGGAGTGCGAAAACAAAGCCACCACCGCCAAATACTTCGAACATTTTGTCGGAGACCAGACCGCCAAACATGAACGAAACGCCTTGATTTCCGTAGGCGATAACGTTTGCTACACCGCCCGTCAAACCTTCCAGAATCTTGCGGCCTACTGGTACATACAGCACCAGCGCACCGATACCGATCTGAAGAATGAAAGCACCGGCTACGGTGCGCAATCTGATAGCTTTACGGTTATTGGACAGCATAACCGCGCACAGCATCAGAACAATCATGCCGATGAGACTCATAACGAGTTGCATGTGTAGTTCCCTATAACGCATGAAAAAGTGAGAGCATAATAAAAATCGGGTCACCAGAACGGTAAACACGCGCTGGCGAACTAATCCCATACTCTAAATAATTCAAGTTTCAGGCAGGCGGCAAGCGAAGGCATCCCGATGAGCTTACTCAGGTAAGTGATTCGGGTAACTGAACGCGGCCAACGCACATGTAACTTGAAGTATGACGAGTATAAAGACAGGCCCGTGAAGGTCGCTAATTTATGTCACAAATACATACAACATCGAACAGTCAAAAACACTGAAAAGTGATCTTCATCACAATTTTATGGTTGGCATATGAAATCGAAATGACTGTTCTGCTTGTTGTTGCACAGAAATAACAGAAAAGCGGAAGCAAAAGATTCTTCCACTTGGGGGAATCGTAGTGGTGTAACAGTAGCGTCGTAACACTTTCAGCGTTACGTCGGGCTCAGCCGTCCAAACAGCCTGAATGAATTCTGCCACAGCGCTTCGGCAATCTCTTCAGGCGATTCTGCACGTAGCTCACACAGCGTTTGAAATGCGCACGAAATACGTTCAGGTCGGTTTGGCTGCCCCTGATAACCACTCATCGGCATATCGGGCGCGTCGGTTTCCAGCAGCAGCCGATCTAACGGCAGCTGCGCGATTGCCTGACGCGTTTTATTCGCTCTGTCATAGGTTATGGTTCCCCCTACGCCGATGTAATAGCCCAGCCGGATAAAAGCCTGCGCCTGTGCCAGGCTACCTGCAAACCCGTGAACCACGCCGGTACGCGGCACATCGATACGGCGCAGTAATTGCGCCAGCCTGTCGTGGCTGCGTCGCGAGTGCAGAATCGTCGGGAGATCGTATTTTTTCGCCAGCCGAAGCTGAGTATCAAGGAAGGTAAGCTGCCGCTCAAACTGCGGTTCCGGCATATAGAGATCCAACCCAATCTCCCCCACCGCCACCAGTTTGGCGGGTAACTGGCGCAGTTCGTCTTCCAGACGGAGCAGGTCGCTCTCCTGATGCTCGGCGATATAAAGCGGGTGAAGGCCCAGTGCGGCGTAGAGCGGTGAGTAAGTGCGAGTGAGCGTCAACACGCGCTCAAAATGCTGAGAAGCCACGGCAGGAATGATGATGCGCTCAACCCCAGCATCTTGCGCCAGATGCAAGCTTTCCGGTGCATCATCATAGAATAAGGGGAAATCAAAATGGCAGTGGGTATCGATAAAACGGTATCGTTCAGAAAGCACGTTGCTTCTCTCCGTCAAGATTAGACCCGTCAAGATAAGGCGACCTAATCTACGCCCAAGAACTATCCTGCCAAAACCTCATGGCAGAATCGGACTTGTCGTTGCGGTGAGGCCTCAGTGTAACGTGGTTTTCTCTGAGGATACCTCTTCGTGCGCTTTTCCGTAACCCTCTTGCAAGACACCGGACAGGTAATCGTTACTCCCTTCCAGCCAGGCGCAGTCGCTGTCAAACCAATCGGCCCACAGCGCGAGGAAATTCCCTTTCCACTGTTTCCATTTGCCAACAACGATATCGCTATTCATCATAAACCTCCTGATAAACTGTCGAAATGCAGCAAATACGTGAACAGTGTGCCGGTAAAATATGACAGCCGCGTGGCGCGGCTGTGTGCTCTGTATGACATTTCTTTCTATAGAGAAAGAATGCGCTGTGCTACGGCCGTTTCCGACCCGTGAACAAGCTAACCAGAAACAGAATAATACCGACTACAAAGACGATTTTTGCCGCGCCAGCTGCTGTGCCGGCCAACCCGCCGAAACCCAGTGCCGCAGCAATGAGTGCGATGACTAAAAATATAATGCCCCAACGAAACATACGCTCTCCTTACCAGACAAAATGAAAAATCATGGTGGTCATCCTGACGCGATTCTTGCGTCCTGACTGCGTATCCACAGGTGGTGTTTTATTATGCGGATTAGGTAGGGTTATCCGCCATTACGGATAACCCAGTATCAAATGGTTATTTAACTGTCAGGTCGTTCTTGACGCTTTTCACACCGTCGACGGCCTTCGCAATACTCTCAGCACGGTCGGACTGTGCTTTGTTATCCACCCCGCCGCTCAGTTGCACGACGCCAGCCTGCGTTTCGACTTTCACTTTACGGGACGGAACAATGTCATCCGCCAACAGCTTGGCCTTAATGGTGCTGGTAATCACGGCATCATCGGCATACGCGCCAACCGATTGTGATTGATTATCTTTCACCTGCAGTTTATCGCTGACAGACTGGACACCCTCAACCTGCGTAGTGATTTCTACCGCACGGGAGCTCAATTCCTGACTACCGACAAAGCCGCTCAGCGTGACGACGCCATTTGATGTTTCAACGGAAATATCGCTGCTGGTAATCGATTTGTCTTCCAACAATGCACTCTTCACTTTTGCTGTGATAGCGCTGTCACTGACGTAGCCAGAGGCTTTATTGGCGGAGCTATCGATTTTTGCACCCGTTGTGTCCGCGATACGCTCTACTTTCTGCCCTAACGTTTCTTCAGCCATAGCACCGCCAGCCAGAATCGACCCCAGAGCAACTACGATCAGCGATTGTGTCAATTTGGTCTTTTTCATCGATGTCTTCCTTCTTATGCTCTTCTATAAACCCGAAAAACCGATTTGGGTCACGTTAACGCCTGCACCGTCATCAGCAAATCAAGGTGATAATGACGTTATCAATACTCCGATGATTCCCTCTACTTGCATAAAAAAATCAGAGTATTGAATTGCAAAGACGAAACAAATCAAAATAATGAACCAACTTAAATTGCACTAACAGTTGAACAAGCTAAATCAGTTAACACGCTGTTAACTATAGCCTACAGAATGGAAAATCACAGAGGAACAGGGGAATAGGCGCAGCAATTCAGATTTGTCTGTTGCACTGAAACGAGAAATAAAAGCAGGAAGGAAAAAAGACTAATACATTGTTTTTTAATACATTTAAAAATAAAAACACCCGGCACTTTTGGCCTAAAGCCAAGCATAACCGGGTGATGATTATTTTAACAACATGGTCACTATTTAAACGCCACAGCCACTACTCTTTTCGTGAAACCGTGGCACTACCAATCAAAATTAATGCTCACGCGTTTGGTGGAACTTCACTTCTGGATAGCGTTCCCGCGTCAGGTTCAGGTTCACCATCGTCGGTGCGATATAGGCCAGATTATCACCGCCATCCAGCGCCAGATGCTGTTCGTTCTTACGCTTAAACTCTTCGAATTTCTTCACATCGCTGCACTCAACCCAGCGCGCGGTAGAAACGTTCACTGACTCGTAAATCGCCTCAACGTTGTATTCCGTTTTCAGACGAGCAACCACCACATCAAATTGCAGCACACCGACCGCACCCACGATAAGGTCGTTGTTGGTCAATGGACGGAAGACCTGCACCGCGCCTTCCTCGGACAGCTGTACCAGCCCTTTAAGCAGCTGTTTCTGCTTGAGCGGGTCACGCAGGCGGATACGACGGAACAGTTCCGGCGCAAAGTTGGGGATACCAGTGAATTTCATGTCTTCACCCTGCGTAAACGTATCACCAATCTGGATAGTGCCGTGGTTGTGTAACCCGATGATATCGCCGGGGTAGGCTTCTTCAATGTGGGAACGGTCGCCCGCCATAAAGGTCAGCGCGTCTGAAATCACCACGTCTTTGCCAGTACGCACCTGACGCAGCTTCATGCTTTTTTCATATCTCCCGGACACGACGCGCATAAAGGCCACGCGGTCACGGTGTTTCGGGTCCATGTTGGCCTGAATCTTGAACACAAAGCCGGTGAATTTCTCTTCCGCTGCCGTCACTTCACGCGTATCTGTTTTACGCGGCATCGGCGCAGGTGCCCAGGCGATTAGCCCATCCAGCATATGGTCAACGCCGAAGTTCCCCAGCGCCGTACCAAAGAAGACTGGCGTCAGTTCACCTGCCAGAAATGCGTCCAGTTCAAATTCGTGCGATGCCCCTTGCACCAGCTCCAGCTCTTCACGCAGCTGTGCAGCCAGCTCTTCGCCAACGGCGGTATCCAGTTCCGGGTTATCCAGCCCTTTAACGATACGCACTTCCTGAATCGTATGGCCTTTACCGGTCTGATACAGATAGGTTTCGTCTTTATAAAGGTGGTACACGCCTTTGAACAGTTTACCGCAGCCAATCGGCCAGGTAATCGGTGCGCAGGCAATCTTAAGCTCGCTCTCGACTTCATCCAGCACTTCCATCGGATCGCGGATGTCACGGTCAAGTTTGTTCATGAACGTCAGAATCGGGGTGTCGCGCAGACGAGTGACTTCCATCAGCTTACGCGTACGATCTTCGACCCCTTTCGCGGCGTCGATCACCATCAGGCAACAGTCCACCGCCGTCAGCGTACGATAGGTATCTTCGGAGAAATCTTCGTGCCCTGGGGTATCCAGCAGGTTAACCAGACATTCGCGGTAGGGAAACTGCATCACGGACGTGGTGATGGAGATACCACGCTGTTTTTCCATCTCCATCCAGTCGGATTTCGCATGCTGGTTCGAACCACGCCCTTTTACCGTACCGGCAGTCTGGATCGCCTGTCCGAACAGCAGGACCTTTTCGGTAATCGTGGTTTTACCGGCATCGGGGTGAGAAATGATAGCGAACGTTCTTCTTTTGGAGACTTCGCGGGCGTATTCACTTGGAGACATGATTTTCAGGTTTCTTTTGTTAGCCACCCGGCGTCAGCATCAAGTCAACAACACACCGATGTCAGATCGTCAGGCAAAGCGGAAATAAACTGTAGCCGAGCATTTTCCCTGATTTAACGTGCAGACACAATCGGTGATGGCATAAACAGCAAAGCAGGTCGCTATCACCTGCTTTGCTGTTTATTTAGTACGCCTAGCCACCAACGTATCAGAGGCTTTTCTCTTCCCCGTCTTTTTTCACTACCGCGCCGCTGTCCGGCAGCGTTTCACGTTCCACCTCATCCCCTTCTTCTTTCACTGGCGTACTGGCGGTGAGAAGGTAAGGCGACTGCTGCCAGCGAGTTCGATGATTCTGCAAGAGCGTACGGGTCAGAATGATGCCGATAGCCAGTGAAAGCAAAATCATCAGACGCAGAATATTGGTCGTGTTATCGACCTGTCTGGCTTCGGTCGCCAGCACATGGGTATCTAAGGTAATCCGCAGGAAGCCGATCGGCCCTTCTTTTCCCTCAATCGGCTGTACCAGTTGATGGTTAAAGTAGCTACCGACCCGATTGCCGTCCAGCGCCAGCCGATCTCTCAACTGCACTTGCTCACCAATATGCGCCACCAGCGAGCCGTCCTGCTGATACACGCCAGCATCCAGAATGCGGCTGTGATCGGTAAGCTGTTTAAGGATGGTATTAATTTTTTGACTATTATCATCCACGCTGCCCATCAGCGGAGAAAGGCTGTAAGCCACCTGTCTGGAGAGCGTACGCGCCAGATCTTCAACCTGTTCAGATCGTGCCATCTGGTGGCTCAAACTGAAATAGGACGCACCTTGCATTAATACCACTAGCAGAGCGAGGCAAATCAGCACAATTGCCGTGCGGTGTAGACGAAATTTCACCCGGGCGCGAACCATGATAATCCTTACACGATTTGGATACTTTCATGTTGCCAGAAGCGCCAACGATAGGATAGCTTGTTGCCCAGTTTTTGGAGGGATATGTTCGGTCGACGCCACATCCTTCTTTATCACACGACTTTATCGCACTACTGCCAGCAGAGGATTTACCCCATGTCGAATAGTCTGACCTATCGTGACCTCCCTGATGAGATCAACTGTTGGCCGGGACTGCCATTATCACTGAGCGGTGACGAAGTGATGCCGCTTGACTACCGCGCTGGCGACACTGGCTGGCTTATTTATAGCGACGTCCTCGATAAAAACCTGATTTCCCGCTACCAGCGTAAACTGGGCTGTGCGATGGTGATCGTGAGCGCCTGGAACGTGGGCGATTATCAGGTCGTGCGTTTGGCTGGCACGCTGACCCCACGCGCAACCAAACTGGCCCACGAACTGGGCATCGATGTCGCGGCCATGCGTAACGCGCCAACGCTGCGTTCGCCGGGTTTACTGGTGATGGACATGGATTCCACCGCGATTCAGATCGAATGTATTGATGAAATCGCCAAACTGGCGGGTACAGGCGAACTGGTCGCTGAAGTTACCGAACGCGCGATGCGTGGCGAGCTGGATTTCGCTGACAGTCTGCGCCAGCGCGTAGGGACATTAAAAGGTGCCGACGCCAATATTTTACAGACGGTGCGTAAAACGCTGCCGCTGATGCCGGGCCTGCGTAATATGGTTAGTCAGCTTCAGGAAGCAGGCTGGCACGTCGCGATTGCATCGGGCGGGTTTACCTACTTTGCTGATTATTTACGTGATGAGTTAGGTCTGATCGCCGCCGTTGCCAACGAATTAGGCATGCAAGACGGCAAGTTGACCGGCGACATCATCGGCACGATTGTCGATGCAAAATATAAAGCGACCACGCTGCAACAGCTGGCGGAAAAGCTGGAAATCCCAATGCATCAGACCGTTGCGATTGGTGACGGCGCAAACGATCTGCCGATGATCAAGGTAGCCAGCTTAGGCATTGCCTATCACGCCAAACCGAAGGTCAATGAGCAATCTGCGGTGACTATCCGTCATGCCGACCTGACTGGTGTACTATGCATCCTCAGCGGCAGCATGAGACACGAAAAGCGTTAATCAGTGGGAGGTGATACGTGGCAAAAGCCGTCAAACGGGCGTTTGTATGTAATGAATGCGGGGCTGACTACCCGCGCTGGCAAGGGCAATGTAGCGCCTGCCATGCCTGGAATACCATTACCGAAGTCCGCCTGGCCTCGGCGTCTGTGTCACGTTCTGACCGTCTCACTGGCTATGCAGGCGAAAGCGCTGGCGTCAGCCGGGTACAGAAGCTCTCGGAAATCAGTCTTGAAGCCCTGCCGCGCTTTTCTACCGGCTTTCAGGAGTTTGACCGCGTTCTGGGCGGCGGCGTCGTTCCCGGCAGCGCCATTCTGATCGGCGGTAGCCCCGGCGCGGGTAAAAGCACCCTGCTGTTGCAAACGCTCTGCAAGCTGTCAGAAAACATGAAAACCCTGTATGTCACCGGCGAAGAATCGTTGCAGCAGGTGGCAATGCGGGCGCACAGACTCAATCTGCCGACCCAAAATCTCAACATGCTGTCGGAAACCAGCATCGAACAGATTTGCCTGATTGCCGAGCAGGAACAGCCGAAGCTGATGGTGATCGACTCCATTCAGGTCATGCATCTCGCCGATATTCAATCGTCTCCCGGCAGCGTGGCGCAGGTGCGTGAAACCGCCGCCTACCTAACGCGCTTCGCCAAAACGCGCGGCGTTGCTATCGTCATGGTCGGCCACGTCACCAAAGACGGTTCGCTCGCCGGGCCAAAAGTATTGGAACACTGCATCGATTGCTCCGTGCTGCTGGATGGCGATGCCGATTCTCGCTTCCGCACCCTGCGCAGCCATAAAAACCGTTTCGGCGCCGTTAATGAGCTGGGCGTGTTCGCGATGACGGAACAAGGTCTACGCGAGATCAGCAATCCGTCGGCGATTTTCCTCAGCCGCGGAGACGAAATCACGTCCGGCAGTTCGGTCATGGTGGTGTGGGAAGGCACACGTCCGCTGCTGGTCGAAATTCAGGCGCTGGTGGATCAATCGATGATGGCCAACCCGCGTCGCGTGGCGGTCGGGCTGGAGCAAAACCGATTAGCCATCCTGCTGGCGGTGCTGCATCGCCACGGCGGCTTGCAGATGTCGGATCAGGATGTATTCGTGAATGTCGTCGGCGGCGTTAAAGTCACCGAAACCAGTGCCGACCTGGCGCTGTTGCTATCGCTGGTCTCCAGCTTCCGCGACCGCCCGCTGCCGCAAGATCTTGTCATTTTCGGTGAAGTCGGTCTGGCGGGCGAAATCCGCCCGGTTCCCAGCGGACAAGAGCGGATTACCGAAGCCGCCAAGCACGGCTTCAAACGCGCCATCGTTCCTCATGCCAATATGCCGAAGAAAGCCCCTGCCAGCATGCAGGTGTTCGGTGTGAAAAAGTTAGCCGACGCACTGGCGCTCCTCGACGATCTGTAAACACATCACGGAGAAGAACGCCTCCCATCTCAGCTAAACAGGAATGTGAAAGAGTGGCAGATATTGCCTTATCTTGTGGTATTTTGTTTAGTAGGCTAAACAAGAGTATTGCACCATGTCATCATTTGATTACCTGAAATCTGCTATCCGCCAGAAGGGTTGCACCCTACAGCAGGTTGCCGACGCAACCGATATGACCAAAGGCTATCTCAGTCAATTACTTAATGCCAAAATCAAAAGCCCTAGCGCACAGAAGCTGGAAGCGCTGCATCGCTTTCTTGAACTGGAATTTCCTCGCTACGAAAAGAATATTGGCATCGTCTTCGGCAAGTTCTATCCACTACACACCGGCCATATTTATCTGATTCAGCGTGCATGCAGCCAGGTCGATGAACTGCATGTGATTTTAGGTTACGACGAACCGCGCGACCGCCTGCTGTTTGAAAACAGCTCGATGTCACAACAGCCTACCGTCAGCGACCGCCTGCGCTGGCTGCTACAAACCTTTAAGTATCAGAAAAATATTCATATTCACGCCTTCAATGAGCAAGGAATGGAGCCTTACCCGCACGGCTGGGATGTGTGGAGTAAAGGGATTCAGGCGTTTATGCAGGAAAAAAGCATCACGCCAAATTTCGTCTACACCAGCGAAGAGCAGGATGCCGCACAATACCGCGAGCATCTGGGCATTGAGGCCGTCCTGATCGACCCGCAGCGATCTTTTATGAACATCAGCGGTTCACAGATCCGCCACGATCCCTTCCGCTACTGGGACTATATCCCGACCGAAGTGAAGCCGTTCTTTGTGCGTACCGTTGCCATTCTTGGCGGCGAATCCAGCGGTAAATCCACACTGGTGAACAAGCTGGCAAATATCTTCAACACCACCAGCGCCTGGGAATATGGTCGCGATTACGTGTTCTCCCATCTGGGTGGCGACGAGATGGCGCTGCAATATTCCGACTACGACAAGATTGCGTTGGGCCAAGCGCAGTACATTGATTTTGCGGTCAAATACGCCAATAAAGTGGCCTTTATCGACACCGATTTCGTCACCACACAGGCGTTCTGCAAGAAATATGAGGGCCGTGAGCACCCGTTCGTTCAGGCGCTGGTCGACGAATACCGCTTCGATCTGGTGATTTTGCTGGAAAACAATACGCCGTGGGTGGCCGACGGGCTGCGCAGTTTAGGTAGCACCAGCGCCCGCTCGGAGTTCCAGGACCTGCTGAAAACGATGCTGGCTAACAATAATATCCCATACGTTTACATCAAAGAGTCAGACTACGATTCGCGTTTTCTGCACTGTGTGGAATTGGTACAGCAGATGTTGGGTCACGATCGGCTACCCGAACCGATCAAAAGCTAGCGCATATTCCACTGCCAATGGTGGGAGGGGGTAATAACTTCCGGTAGCGGGATGTCCCAACTTTCAATCGGCAGTGTATCAACCTGCTGACAATCGTGGGCCAGGCCAATCGGGTAAGGCCCACGAGACATCTGGTTGCGATACTGTAACGTACGATCGTAAAAACCGCCCCCCATACCCAGCCGCTGCCCCTGATGATCAAACGCCACCAGCGGTGTCAGCAGGACGTCTAACTGTGGTAACGGCAGCACCTGACGTACATCCAGACACGGCTCCATAATCTTCAGACGATTGCGCACCAGCTCAGTGTCCGGTGCATAGCGCAGGAACAACAGATGCCCAGTACGAAACGGATGCAGAACCGGCAAATAAACGCACTTCTCCTGCTGCCACAGCTGTTGAATCAGCGGGTGCGTATCCAGTTCGCCATCAAATGACAGAAATACCGCCACACTCTCTGCCTGTATGATTTTCGGGTGCGCCATGACGCGTTCACTCGCCTGCTGCGCAAAGCGCGACTGCTGCTCTGGCGTCAGTAAACGACGCTGCTGACGCACAGCCTGACGAATCTGCTGACGCGATGCTGCCGTAGAAGAGAGTGAAGTATCGGGAAGTGCCGATGAAGATGAATCAGAAGATGACATGGGCTGCATTCGCCACGGGTCAAAAATGATAAAAGAAAGGGAATCTCCGAGATGCCGCCGCAGGCTGTAACCCTTGAACCCTTGGTTCAAGGTGAACATAACGTCGCAGTTTTAAGGCTTCTCGGACGAACCGAGCGTGCTCACCAACCGCAGAGCATTACATTCTGTTGGTATGAAATATCGGCTCAGGGGACTGGCCCGCTGACGAACATCTCAGAGAAATTTTATTCGTTACTTGCAATAAACCTTAGCACGTCTTATCGAGTAAAAACACCGTACTTTTGTGAAAATACGACGTTATTCAAATTGTGCACCTTGGCGTTCCGTGATCTTGCCTTGTTCCAGCAGCGCCTGTTCGATCGTCTGCTGCAACATACGAATACGCTGTTCCATATTCGACGCATAATCACGAGTCTTACCCCGCTCCTGCGCCAATTCATGACACACATTCAGCGCGGCAATAAACACCAGTTGCTCAGTGTTTGTGACTCTAGTGCGAACTTTAAGATCTTGCAACCGCTGGTTAAGATCTTCCGCCGCCTGATTCAACGCATCTTGTTGTTCTGGCGGGCAATTCACTCTTAACGAACGGCCAAAAATTTGAATATCTACTGGTTGTGCAGACATACCACCTTCCTGCCTTTTGTCGTTCTTACGCCCGCGTGCCACATAGCATGAGCATTACCCGTTACATCGGGCTCGTTAAAGCGGGCGCAACTATATATAGCCGAGATCTAAGATACAAGCCCTTTCTGGAATCGAAAGGGAGCTTGGTGGTAGCATAGCACGAACCCATCCAGCCAATGATGATGAATCCGCATGTCTATAGAGAATACGTTTCCTGCCTATGAAGGCCTTGACCAACTGCTTCACCAACAGCAGGTCGCGCTGACCGCAGCAGAAATGCACGGTTTGATCAGTGGGATGCTGTGTGGTGGAAACCATGACGACAGTTGGAGAACGCTGGTTTTTGAACTGACTAACGAAGGCATGGCGTTTACCCAAACGCTGTCGCAGCCGCTTCAGGAGCTGTATCAGGCCACGCGTGAAGCGCTGGAAGATGACGGCTTTCTGTTCCAACTTTTCCTGCCGGACGACTCGCAGGATGACGTGAGCGTTTTCGATCGCGCTGACGCGCTGGCAGGCTGGGTCAACCACTTCCTGCTCGGGCTGGGCGTGGCTCAGTCACAGTTGAACAAAGCCAAAGGCGAGCTGAAAGAAGCTATCGAAGATTTACGCAACATCGCACAGCTGGGCTACGACGAAGATGAAGACCAGGAAGAACTGGCGCAATCACTGGAAGAAATCATTGAGTATGTTCGCGTCTCTGCCATTTTGTGCCATACCGAATTTACCAGCCAACACGTTGTGACTGTGCCCGAGCAGCAAAAGCCAACGCTGCACTAAATAACGTAGAAAGGCATGCCTTATTCAGGGCGGAAGGGAAAGGCAACCGCACGGACTATTTTCAGGAGCAGGTGATGAATCCACAAGAATTTCTTCGTCGTCGTCAGGGTCTGTTGGAAAAAATGGCACCGGGCAGCGCGGCGATTATTTTTGCCGCGCCGGAAGCGCAGCGCAATGCCGACAGTGACTATCCTTATCGTCAAAATAGCGATTTCTGGTATTTCACGGGATTCAACGAACCAGAAGCCGTTCTGCTACTGGTAAAAAGCGATGCCAAACATCATCACAGCGTGATCTTCAACCGCGTACGCGATCTGACAGCCGAAATCTGGTTTGGTCGTCGTCTCGGTCAGGAAGCGGCACCAGCGAAACTCGGCGTTGACCGCGCGCTGCCATTTGGCGAAATCGGCGCACAGTTGCATCTATTATTGAATGGGTTGGACGTGGTGTACCACGCACAAGGGCAGTACGATTATGCCGACAAACTGGTCTTCGCCGCGCTAGACACCTTGCGCAACGGCTCCCGTCAGGGCTTTGCTGCCCCGGCTACGCTGACAGACTGGCGCCCGTGGGTGCATGAGATGCGCCTGTTTAAATCACCAGAAGAAATTAGCGTGATGCGCCGCGCCTGTGAAATTACCGCGCTGGCCCACACCCGCGCCATGCAAAAATGCCGTCCCGGCATGTATGAATATCAGCTTGAAGGCGAAATTCACCACGAATTTACCCGTCACGGGGCGCGTTATCCTTCTTACAACACCATCGTCGGCAGCGGTGACAACGCCTGCATCCTGCATTACACCGAAAATGAAACGCAAATGCGTGACGGTGATTTAGTGCTGATTGACGCCGGCTGTGAATACAAAAGCTATGCTGGCGACATTACCCGCACCTTCCCCGTCAACGGCAAATTTACCGCGCCGCAGCGTGCCATTTACGACATCGTGCTGCGCTCACAGCTGCGTGCGCTGGAACTGTTTGGCCCAGGTCGTAGCATCCGTGAAGTGAACGAAGAAGTGGTGCGCATCATGGTCAGCGGGCTTATCAAGCTCGGCGTGCTGAAAGGTGAAGTGGAAGAGCTGATTGCCGAGCAGGCACATCGCCAGTTCTTCATGCACGGTCTCAGCCACTGGCTGGGTCTGGACGTGCACGACGTTGGAAATTACGGCACCACCGATCGGGGCCGCCCGCTTGAACCGGGTATGGTACTGACCATCGAGCCGGGTCTTTACATCGCACCTGATGCCAAAGTGCCGCAGCAGTACCGGGGAATCGGCGTACGTATCGAAGATAACATCGTGATCACCGAAAACGGCAATGAAAACCTGACGGCAGGCGTAATCAAAGACGCTGATGCCATCGAGGCGCTCATGGCGCAGCAGCATGATAAGCAACACTAAGCAGCGCTTTCAAAGGGCAACGACATCATTGCAAAGGACAACAGCATGGCGGTCATGATTGTCGGTGGTGGGATGGCAGGCGCAACGCTGGCGCTGGCGATATCGCGGCTTTCGCAGGGCGCAATCCCGGTCGATCTTATCGAGGCGCACTCGCCACTCGGCAAGGAACATCCGGGTTTTGACGCACGCGCCATCGCGCTGTCTGACGGCACTCGTCAACAGCTAGCAGCGTTAGGCATCTGGCAAGCGCTGTCGGGTAACGCAACGGCGATAACCGACATTCACGTCAGCGAACGCGGGCACGCCAGTGTGGTGAATCTGAAGGCCTCGGACTATCACGTTCAGGCGTTAGGCCATGTGGTTGAACTGCACGACGTCGGGCAACGCCTGTTTTCCCTGCTGCAACAGGCTCCGAGCGTGCGTCTGCATTGCCCGGCCAAAGTCGTTGCTGTCACGCGAACGCAGGATAATGCAACGCTAACGCTGGACGACGGCACCGAGCTAACGGGCCAACTGCTGGTCGCCGCCGATGGCTCACATTCCATGCTGTCGCAGTCCTGCGGCATTCAATGGCAGCAGCATGATTATGATCAGATTGCGACCATCGCCAATGTAACAACCGCAGAACCCCATCGCGGACGCGCGTTCGAGCGGTTTACTCCGCACGGCCCGCTGGCGCTCTTGCCGATGAGTAACGGTCGCAGTTCGCTCGTCTGGTGCCATGATAAACACCGTCAACATGAGGTCGATAGCTGGAGTGAAGCAGACTTTCGCCAACAGCTACAGCAGGCTTTTGGCTGGCGTCTGGGGCCGTTCACCCACATCGGCGAACGCCACAGCTATCCACTGCGCTTACTCACGGCCAGCCAGCATATTAGCCATCGGCTGGCGCTGGTGGGTAACGCCGCGCAAACGTTGCACCCGATTGCCGGACAGGGCTTTAATCTGGGGATTCGCGATGTCATGTCGCTGGCGGAAACCCTCGTCGATACAGCGAAAAAACAGCAGGATATCGGCCAGTACAGCGTACTCAGCGGCTACCAACAGCGGCGCGAGCCCGACCAACACACCACGGTGGCGATCACCGATGGACTGGTCAGGCTATTCGCCAACCGCTATGCCGCGCTGACCGTCAGCCGCAATCTGGGACTGATCGCCATGAATAACCTACCGCTAATGCGCGACGCCTTTGCTCGTCGCACGCTGGGCTGGGTAGAACGTTAATTAAGCTCGCCAACAGGAAATACGGAAATGCAATCATTCGACGTGGTTATTGCCGGTGGCGGTATGGTCGGTCTGGCGCTAGCCTGCGGCTTACAGGGCAGCGGCCTGCGCATCGCCGTTCTGGAGAAACAGGTGGCCGAACCTCAGCCGCTCGGGAAAGACTATGCCCTGCGCGTCTCCGCCATTAATGCCGCCAGCGAATGCCTCCTGCGCCATATCGGCGTCTGGGAAAATCTCGTGGCGCAACGCGTCAGTCCTTACAACGATATGCAGGTATGGGACAAAGACAGCTTCGGTAAAATCAGCTTTAGCGGCGAAGAATTCGGCTTTTCCCACCTTGGGCATATCATTGAAAATCAGGTGATTCAGCAGGTACTGTGGCAACGCGCCTCTCAGTTAAGCGATATCACCCTGCTCTCCCCCGCGTCGTTAAAACAGGTTGCCTGGGGTGAGAACGACGCCTTTATTACGCTGCAGGATGACAGCATGCTGACCGCTCGGCTGGTCGTCGCTGCGGACGGCGCCCATTCGTGGCTGCGCCAGCATGCGGATATTCCGCTGACCTTTTGGGACTACGGCCATCACGCGCTGGTCGCCAACATTCGTACTGAACATCCCCATCAGTCCGTTGCGCGTCAGACGTTTCACGGCGACGGTATTCTGGCGTTCTTGCCGCTGGACGATCCGCACCTTTGCTCGATTGTCTGGTCGCTTTCTCCGGAGCAGGCTCAGGCGATACAGAGCTTATCTGCCGAAGAGTTCAATCGTCAGGTCGCGATGGCGTTTGATATGCGCCTGGGGCTGTGTGAGCTGGAAAGCGAGCGCCAGACTTTCCCTCTGACCGGACGCTACGCCCGCAGTTTTGCGGCACACCGGCTGGTGCTGGTCGGCGACGCGGCGCACACCATTCATCCGCTGGCAGGGCAAGGTGTCAATCTGGGCTTTATGGATGTCGCCGAACTGATTGCGGAAGTGAAGCGCTTACAGGCGCAGGGAAAAGACATCGGCCAACACCTTTATCTGCGCCGCTATGAACGTCGCCGCAAACATAGCGCTGCGGTGATGCTCGCCAGCATGCAGGGGTTCCGCGAACTGTTTGACGGTGACAATCCGGCGAAAAAGCTGCTGCGCGATGTCGGTCTGGTGCTGGCGGACAAACTGCCCGGTATTAAACCCACGCTGGTTCGTCAGGCAATGGGATTGCACGATCTACCAGACTGGCTTAGCGCCGGAAAATAATAAAAACAGAATGGATAATAAGCCTCGCCGCTTAAGCGGCGAGTTATCAATAACGTTTTCTTTTTAATTAAAACACTAACTTCTTCAACCATCCCCCTTGTTATTTTAGCCACTCGTCTTTTTTATTTATATAAAAAACCATCACTCAAATATAGTTAGCATGGTAATAAATAAATTTTATCCCGTATGAGCATTTAACATTAAAAACAAACAATTATAGAGTTTTGGAAGGGGCATCTTTCTGACAGAAATCATATTTATTATTAAATAGTCGAGTTCTTCTTTTGTTCAATAAAGATTTACGTTATAACGTTCCCAACAAGGATTTTTTAACAGGGAGTAATACGAATGGCTAATTCTATTTTCATGAAGATAACGGGAAAAATTCAGGGACTGATCTCTGAAGGGTGTTTAAGTATCGATTCCGTAGGAAATAAAAATATATCTGGTCACGAGGATGAAATTTTTGTTTATGCAACGAATTACGACTTATCAAGAGATCGACACGTCAATCATCATCCCTTTTCCGTGACCAAAGTCGTTGATAAATCCACACCGCTCCTGCTAACCAGCATCGCCAACAATGAGCTAATGGAAGTTGAATTGAGGTATTACCGTACCTCCGCCAGCGGGACACAAGAGAACTACATGACAATCACATTAAGAGATGCCTCTATTGTCAACCTCTCTAATCAAAATCCCAATTCATTGACGCATAACGACATGCAGCCATTTGAAATCCTGAGCCTGCGTTATGAAAGCATTACCTGCCAGCACAATATCGCGGGTACATCGGGATACAGCATATTAACTGAAAATATGTACTGATAAGCCATAAAACACACCTCATTATTTCTTTAATACATTATGGTTTTTTATGAGGAGGGATAGTGAGCAACAAATGGCAACTCAATGATAAAACCTTCAGTCGGAGTCAATTGGAATGACAACAAGAGAACATATAAAAAATGAGCGTTTAATTTATACCGAACAGCTTGGGTGGATTGATTTAGGCCACGCAAAAGGTGATGATGCGAGGGATTTGTGGGGGCAGCTCATCAGTGAACCTACGAATCCGTTACTCAAAGGATATTTCCTGGTTAATTATTCTCAGGCCATGCATTATCGCCGTGTACAGACGGGGGTTCATGCGCAATGGAAGATAAAAAGAGGGTTATCGATAGAGACTAAACGTTCTATTGCGCTCTCCATAATGTTTTACGTCTCTCTAAAGTTTGAAGGGTTACAATCTAATCCCCTGTTCTCGCTTGCTACGGATAGCGGTTTTAGCTGTGAAGATCTGGTTTCCAATTTAGTCGGTTTTTATTCAGTAGTTCTTCCCAGAGACTATATTTCACTTAGTCAGAAAAAATCGAAAGAATATGCTTTTAAAATATGGGATTACTATGGCCCAGTGGGAAGATATAAGAATAATGAACTCAGACCACTCATTTTCCCCGATCCAGAAATGCATGCTTACCCTTATAAAAGACCATTACCACCTTATCTGTCAGCGATAAAGCCTTTTTCATCTTACGAAAACGATCTAGTTATCAACACGATTGATGAGAATGTATTTTTGGGATTTAAGTTTTAATGAAAACGATCTTAACTATCTTCATTTCATTATCTTCCCTGCTATTTTTTTGGGGATGGCTTATCATCGTTCCTTATACCGTTTATACGGAGAAAGACATTTTTAAATACTATACATTAACCTATAAAGAAATCAGAGACGTACCGAGACTATCAAATAATTATTATTTTTCTTATGGGCCTAGTGATGAATCGACCCCTCAAACCAGTGCTATATATCTTTGTGATTTAACTCATATTAATGAGACTTACAGGGAATTGCTTTCTTATGTTGAAAGTACCAAAATACCATTAATTGATGGTTTTAGTTTAGGTAATTACCCGAAATTTCAGGAATATTTTCAGATTGTAAAAACGAAAGAAAAAAACAATAAAACAGGAAAAGAAAGCGAATGTCTAATGTTGATTTTCTCTAAGGAACAAGGATAATTAACACTATAATTTAATGAATAGCGTAATCGATTAAAAAATGAGTACATTCGCGTTTGAGCTGTCCTTGGCTTAGAAATAAGTCCAAAAGGCGTTATCATTAATAAAAAATGACTACATTTATAACGTCAATTTTCATTTCTATTCGGTCTTATGTCTTTTCTATACACGGGTTAATCTCTGTCCGTACAGATAATGCACTATGAAAAACATAAACACATTACTCTTTGCTTTCTGTTTTTATCTCTATTCACTTCTCTGCGCTCTAATCATATTGATCACATCAATAAGAGACTATGAAGGAATGGTTGATGGGGTAGAAATAAGAAATCTCTGTGAGATACCTGAAGCGGACTCCGATGGTTTCTTTGCGTTTATTATCATCCCCCTATCAATTCCTTTCTTGCTTGTAAAGAAAAGCCTGGCTAGGATAATCACTTATATTGTGATTTTATTTTATTATTTATGGAGTTTTTATATTAGATTTTATTTTTGCTAGAATAAAAAATCATAACACCTTCGCATAGTAGCCCAGGGTTATAAAAAAGCATCATTAATATGTGGTTAAAAACGGCTGAGTGATTGATAAATGTTAAGAAAAAATAGCTATATCTACAACATCTATTTTTATGCCTATTCTGCGTTATGCCTTTTTTGGATCAATGCTTTTTCTACCATTGAATATGAATGGATGATAGATGGCGACTCAGTTGCAGATTTCTGTGAAGTTCCAGAAGGCGATACTGATGGTTCTTTCAGTTTTATCATTGTTCCTTTATCTATACCCTTTTTTCTGGCTAATCGCCTTCTGATTGAACGAAACATACTAAGAATAATCACCTATCTTGCGATACTTATGTACCACTCATACCGTTTCTATACGCGGATTAGTCTCTGTTCCATAGCTCATTAAGAAAGAGTGAATGACATGCTAACATTCAAATATAGTGACTTCATAAAAGCAATATTTTTACTATTTTTCTCAATTGGCGTATTTATTATTTCCGCAGGTTTACTCTACGAAGAAAGCTATCACTACAAAAAAGATGATTACTTTACACATTATACTTTAACCCTAGATGAAGTAAAAGACATACCTGTTATTTCTGACAACTACGAATTTTACTATTATTCATCAGATGGCACGCAGCGATTAACCAATGGCGTAGTTTTTTATAACCCAATGCCTGAGCGTAAAGCTGAATTGATAAAATACATAGAGACGCTTGGATTTAAAAAAACCAAGAGCATTCCATGGATTTATGGAAATATAAGTGAAGTATGGATAAAAGGACATGATGAGGTTAATATAATACAAGATGATAAAAATAGAACGATTGATATCTCATTTATTAAATATTAATATTCATTTTTCATAAAGATTAAAAAAGGAATTTGAAAGCATGATTAGTAAAAATCACATATATAGCATCTATTTTTATGTTTATTCTGTCCTATGTCTTTTTTTAATTCATGCTTTTTCATCAATCGAATATGAATGGCTATTTGGTGACAGCTCACTTGAAAATTTTTGTGAAAATCCGAGAAGCTATGCTGATAGTTTTTCAAATTTCATTATCATCCCTTTGTCTATCCCTTTTCTTTTGGTTAAACGAACACCACCAAGAATAATTACCTACCTTGTTATTCTCATGTATTACTCAGGCAGTTTCTATACACGCGTGACTATCTGCCCGTACTGGTAACATACTCTGTCGAGTGCAAAACTCGCCGCCGCAGCGGCGAGTCCGGTGTATCAGGCATCTGGCCCGATTCTGACCACTAACTTACCGAAGTTTCGGCCGTGCAGCAGGCCGATAAAGGCCTCTGGGGCATTTTCCAACCCGTCGACAATCTCTTCCCGATATTTGATCTTACCTTCCTCCACCCATGGCGAAACATCCTTCCAGAACTCATCGAAGCGATGACCATAATCATCAAAGATAATGAATCCCTGCATCCGAATACGTTTCTTCAGGATCGTCCCCATCAGTAGCGGTAAGCGATCCGGCCCATCCGGTAACCCTGTGGCATTGTAGCCAGAGACGAGTCCGCACACCGGAATACGCGCCGAGGTATTCAGCAGCGGCAACACGGCGTCAAAGACTTTTCCGCCGACGTTTTCAAAGTAGATGTCGATTCCCTGCGGGCAGGCTTGTTTCAGCTGTTCGGCAAAATCATCCGCCCGGTGGTCAAGACAAGCATCAAACCCCAACACCTCAACCGCGTAGCGACATTTCTCTGCGCCACCCGCCACACCAACAACCCGGCAGCCTTTCAATTTCCCGAGCTGCCCAACCGTCGCACCCACCGGGCCGGTCGCGGCGGCCACAACCAGCGTTTCACCCGCTTTAGGCTGGCCGATATCCGTTAGGCCCATATAGGCGGTGAAGCCCGGCATACCCAGCACGCCCAATGCGTAGGAAGGATTCGTCGGCGACTGACCCAGATTCGTTAATCCTTTACCGTCAGAAATCGCATAATCCTGCCAGCCGCTGAAGGACAGCACCCAATCGCCAGTCTGATAATCCGGGTGTTTTGACGCCACCACGCGGCTGATTGTCCCGCCGACCATCACGTCATTCAGTTCGACAGGTTTGGCATAAGAAGGGGCGTCGCTCATGCGGCCACGCATATAAGGGTCAAGGGAAAGGAACACCGTACGCAGCAGGATATGCCCTGAATCGACCTGTGGGACAGGCTGCTGTTCCAGACGGAAAGTCTCTTGTGTTGGCGCGCCGTGCGGGCGCTGAGCCAGAACCACACGGCGGTTAATTTGATCGGTTTGCGGCATAATATCCTCCGTTAAACAAAGCGTGTTGATAAAATCACTTCGTTAACAATAGGATCTGTTCTTTCATCTGGCTACGCAAACCGTGCGGCGTTCATTATGCCGTTTTGCTTTTTTCGTAACGCGACATGCGATCCAGATACCCCATGACAAGTGCAGACAGCACAAACGTCAAATGGATAATCACATACCACATCAGCTTGTTATCCGGAATATTACGGGCATCCATGAACACGCGCAGCAGATGGATCGACGAGATAGCGACAATCGAGGCGGCAACTTTGTTTTTCAGCGAGCCGGAGTCCATCTTACCGAGCCAGTTCAGCTTTTCTCTGCCTTTGGAGATATCCAGCGCCGAGACAAAGTTCTCGTAACCGGACAGCATCACCATCACCAGCAATCCGCCGACCAGCGTCATATCGATCAGTGACAGCAGCACCAGCACCAAATCTGCTTCAGCGATATCCAGGATATTGGGCAGGACGTGGAACACCTCCTGGAAAAATTTGATCGCCAGCGCCAGCAAACCCAGCGATAGCCCGAGGTAAACAGGGGCAAGCAGCCAGCGCGATGAGTACATCAGATTCTCAATAAAACGTTCCATAACTCACTATATGCAGGTGGAAAAGAGGGAAATAATAGCGAAAAGTCCTGCTGTGGTGTTAATCAATTCTTGAGCAGAATGCACCATTTACAGAATGCTCTGCCCTGTCGTGCCCTCAGCGATGATTTCCGCGTTTTGTGATCCGGCCTGCACTCACCTTCAAACCGATGCCGTCCTCCTGCTGCTCGTGGCACGCATCTGAAGGTTCACCCTTTTTCACCTTCCTACACTGTCTAGCGCCAGCAGGTCTGGCAGCAATCATACACTGCACTCTACATTCAGAGCCGAATACAGGCTTACCACAAAGTAAAACAAGGGGTTACGCATGAACGATCCTATTTTCCTTGGTATTTTCTGGCATTTCATCGGTGCGGCCAGCGCGGCCTGTTTCTATGCACCGTTTAAGCAAGTCAAAAACTGGTCGTGGGAAACCATGTGGTCACTGGCCGGATTTTTCTCGTGGATTATCCTGCCCTGGAGCATCAGCTGGTGGTTACTGCCTGATTTTTGGCGTTATTACGGTTCGTTCGATATGGCGACCCTACTCCCTGTTTTTCTCTTCGGCGCGATGTGGGGCATCGGCAATATCAACTACGGCCTGACAATGCGCTACCTTGGCATGTCGATGGGCATCGGTATCGCCATCGGCGTCACGCTGATTATCGGTACGCTGATGACACCCGTCCTGCAAGGTAAGTTCTCCATTCTGTTTGGTTCGGCGGGCGGACGCATGACGCTACTGGGCGTGCTGGTCGCAGTCATTGGCGTCGCCATTGTTAGCTACGCTGGCTTACTGAAAGAGCGTGCACTCGGTATTCGTGCCGAGGAATTCAACCTGAAAAAAGGGCTGATTCTAGCCGTGATGTGCGGCATCTTCTCCGCTGGCATGTCCTTTGCGATGGATGCCGCGAAACCCATGCACACCGCAGCACAAACGCTGGGGATCAATGCGCTGTATGTCGCACTCCCCAGCTACGTAGTGATTATGGGCGGTGGTGCCATCGTCAATCTGGGCTTCTGCTTCATTCGTTTGGCAACCTGCAAGGGCATTTCATTAAAAGCCGATCTGGCACAGGCCAAACCGTTACTGATTGCCAACGCGCTCTTCGCCATTCTGGGCGGCGTCATGTGGTATTTGCAGTTCTTCTTCTATGCCTGGGGACACGCCAACATTCCGGCTGATTACACCTACATCAGTTGGATGCTGCACATGAGTTTCTACGTACTGTGCGGCGGCATCGTCGGTCTGCTGTTTAAAGAGTGGAAGGCCGTTGGTCAGAAGCCAGTACGCGTGCTGGTTCTCGGCTGCATGGTCATTATTCTGGCGGCGAATATCGTCGGACTAGGAATGGCCGTGTAAGCGCCTTATCATCGCGTTCGGTGCCACCAAAGCGAGTACCGAATGCGATGGCACAGCATCCATCAGCTGGCGGAAAAAATGCGTTGAGCCGTTGATATTACTGCATTCCTCCCTATATGCTGCCTTTCTGAATACGCCATTATTCATCATGATGCGAACCCAGCCTCATCGAATACACAAAAACTAAGGATTCGTCATGGGGACCTCTGAAAAAATCGCTTTCTTCATGCTACTAAAAGCCTTCGATCGGCTGGGCAATGTCCTTCAATCGATGGACATTACTTTACCGAAAGCAGTTGTTTTACTTACAGACGATCTTTGGGGCTACCTTGCCTCAGAAGCTCAGTACATCAACATTAATCCAGCGCTTGAGGCTATCGATGCTGCCGTGGAGGATGAACAGGGTGCGAATAGCGAGGAGATTTTAAAAAACCTTTATCTATACGCCTTTTCAGATTTTCTGATGTTTTTCTCCGAAGGAAAGGCAAACCTAGAAGCCGCAGAACCGTCGATTATTGATGTTTATGATTACATGGCGGCTCAACAATTTTTACTCAACGAGAAAGAAGGAAAAGCGGTCATTTTGAGTGATGATGACGAAGAAAAGATAAAAAATGATCCACTGTATGTGAACGAACTGACTGCTCTGAGAACAGACAGGGCTTTCGCTGAAAACATCGTTTTGTGGGACAACGCGGTGGCATTCCGATGAGGATATTATTTAAATAATGACGAGCGCGCACCTTAAAAAAATTGAAAATATTTATCGTTTAGACTCACAAGAAAGGTGTGATTACTTTATCCGTAAGATTACTGATTTTGAAATTGTTTGGGGATTATTTAATGAGGGATGGGCAACGGCGATATCCGATCAGAAAATGGCAATTCCCTTCTGGCCGGAGGAAAGTTTTGCCACACTGTGCGCTAATGATGAATGGGCTGGATTCACAGCAAAAGCCATTGAGTTAAACGAATTCCTATCACGTTGGCTCCCTGGGATGCAGAACGACGGTAGAATATGTCAGATTTTCCCCATTCCAAGTGAACACGGTTTTTTCATTCCTCCTGCAACCTTACTGCACGCCATTAAAGATGAATGTGAACAATACGAGTGACCGTTCAGTTTACAATTTATCCCGAAAGACATTTATTTGAATCTTGTGGAAATGAGCAAAGGGAAATGACGATGTCAGCGTTTTTTAACGAAATAGACAGGCTTTCCCCGAGAGAGTTGCAACGCTATGCTTCCGTCTGTTTGCAGGCCTATTGCAACGCAAAATTAATCCAACACCCATCGATCGACGTGTTGATAGCTCATCTTAATCATTACCCTGAGAGTGGCAGTCTGGTTGAATGGGAAAGGAAAGGCGCGTTGCTGCCGCTAAATGGGCGGGGAGATGATATACCACAAGATCTGATCCTATCGATCTCACCACAGGATATTGAAACATTCTCTTATCTTGTTGATATCGTAGTAGAGGTCGGAATCGTGGATATGTACGGGGCACCAACAACGCTTCCGGCTGAGTTTGTTACGAAGATAGCCTTGATTCTGTCCAAAAATAATATCGACCTGCCTGAGTGAAACCTGCATTCGCACCGAAAATGGTGATGTCTATTTTAAAGAAACATCCCTAGACAACCGTGCTGAATATGACGTGCGACTGACCCATGAGGACGATAGCTCTCTGTGGCTTCAGGTTAACGTTAAATCAGTTGATCTTTACGTGCTCGTGCGAGAAACCCTAAACGGGAAACCTTTCAAATGCTTTGAAGATGGGGATGCGGAGAGTGAAGTAGAACTCAACGAGGCTTTTCGCCTCAACACATTACTCAATCCGCTCTGACACCGTCAGGAACGCGCCAAAATTATCCGCCTGCTGGGTTGCTTCTCCCGTTTCGTGTGACCATAAAACAATAATCGGCTCCCCTGCTTTTCCTAATACGGCGTAATCAAAACAGTAATAATCTCCCGTACCACACTCCGCAAAAGGCAGAAGGGTAGAGAAATCCTGTGCCGTATCGGAAAAATTGCTCAGCCACGCCTGCCAATCTTCTTCAAAATGACGAACGATTGATTCCCATGTTTTTCTCGGGTCGCGGGAATCAAATACTGGGAATATCGTTAATGCTCCAAGCGCTCTGCCATTATTCACCAGAAGCCAGTCCGAAAAAGAGAGAGGCAGCTTACGGCCTAGTTCACGTCCTGCGGCTTGAATAGCCTCTATCGATGTGCCAATGACGCGTATTCTGGCCATCGTTCCTCGCTTATTAAAATGCATCTCACTTTGGTCAAATCCTTTAATCAGGTCACTTCTTCCGCCAAACAGACATACCATTTGAAGTTATTTCAATAAGTTGTCCGTCATTATCGTAGTGACAGAACCATTCATCCTTACTAGCCCACCCTTTGAAATGCGGCCTGAAGTCGTACCCTATTTATTTTTACCCGAAGGAACGAGATTCATCATTATCAGCGGCCGGACAGGGTATAAGGTCGTTTGGACTGATGAGACAGGCTAGATACTACTTCCTGCTTCTGTCTGAATCCATCATTTCCCCATCTTTCGTCTTTCTCGTCATGCACGTCGTACAGTGCGAGTAGTATTGTTCGTGGGTAAGATCAAATGTGTTTTATTAGCAGGAAAGTAAAAACGCCCTGAGAATCTCAGGGCGTTCGGGAATGGACTAAAACTTCCACTGCTAAATTATTTTATTACCAAATAATAGCGCGATACTGAAAATAATAAGCGTCGAAATATTTAACATTATCTAAAATAAAATCACGACTTATCGTGAAGCATTCAACGGAATCTCTGGATCAGGTTCGTGAGTCATGCGGTTACGTAAATCACGACGAATAATTTCAATAGACCAGAACCAAATGAGGTGGCCTACGATTTCTGATACATGTTCATACCAAGGGAGAACAAACAGAGACGGCGTGAGGCCCATCAACGGAAATGAAATCATATGGACAAACAGTTGAGCCAGTGCACCAGCCAGCAGACCCTGCCATAGTTTTATTTTAGGAAACACCTCTGCAACAACGCAATAACCCAAAGCAAAAACAATAGAAAAAATAATATGCGTCACACCAACCCAATTGAATACATGGCCGGCAAAGGTATAAACCGCCGCATTAGGGTCAACAACCCCAAGCCAATCGCGTAAAAAAATGTAGGGTGGGTTAAGAAAATTACGAGAGCAATCAATTTGCTCGGCAGCTCTAATCAGTGACTCAGGCGCACAAGCACCGCTAAACATATCAGTAGGGCTGCGTGGAGGAAGCGGATTTTCTGCGCCCCACTTTACAAAAGAAGAAACAATACCTGCAATCAAGCCAATAAAAGCAGCTAATCCATAGCGTCTCCGAGAGGGAGGTGTTTGTTCAAAAAATTTCATTTTTTTACCAATCTAACTATTAAAGGTTATAGTCTTACATAGGTATCATGTACTTATAAAGATGTTAATTGATATATTGAACAACCTCGCTAGTATATTTTGTTATTAGCAATGTGATTTTAAATTTTTATCACACAGAAAAATGAGGGCATTAGTTGATTTTTTGTGAAACCTTTATTAAAAAATTGAAAAACCAGATTCGATAAAATATACAAAATGTATATTTATTCCGAGAAAAATGAATACAACTCGCCAATAAATAGTCGATAAAAAATAGTTTGGTTATTTTTTTGTGAAACCATAACAGTGTAGTCACTCACTCTCTGTGGGATGAGGAAACTCAGCAAACCGCATCCCATCTCCCTGTCTTACTCTTACTTAATTCTGCCGGAACCCATCTGAGTGCTGATGTGCCTCACGCAAAAGAAAATCATATAACCCGTTAATTTTAATTAAAAAAATCATCAAAAATGAACATAAAAGCGTCTCATCAACCGTTTTTGTCATATATATTTTTATGGAATTGAAAATCCATTTTTATTCTTTTACATGCATAAGACCGCCCACTAGAGTAGCGAAAGACCGCCGTGTATGGCCTCATGTCATCGTAAAGGACACAGGGAATGGAAAAAAATCACCCGCAAGTTACGACTCTCGCAGCAGGATTACTCACGCTGCTTTTCGCACTCAATCCCGGTGCTTACGCTGCACAAAGCGGTGAAAAACCGGTATCCGGTGGTATTCTGAACGTAGGTCTGGGTAGCGATACGCCGATCATCGACCCGCACATTACGGCCTATGGCGTAACAGCGCTGATTTCCCGCAACGTGGTCGATTCACTGGTAGGACAGGCGGAAGATAACCGCTTTACGCCCTGGTTGGCGGAAAGCTGGAAAATTAACGACAACAACACCGAGTACACTTTCCACCTGCGCAAGGACGTGACGTTCAGCGACGGCACCAAGCTGGATGCGGAAGCGGTAAAATACAACATTGAGCGTATTCTCGATCCGAAAACCACCTCCAGCTACGCGAAATCGCTGTTAGGTCCTATCGACAAGATCTCAACGCCGGATGACTATACGATTGTGCTCCACTACAGCTCACCGTTTGCGGCGCTGTTACAGGGCCTGAGCCTGCCATATCTGGGCATTCAATCGCCGACGTACCTGAAGAAAACACCAAACACCAGCACCACCGTGGTGGGTTCCGGTCCGTTTATTCTTGATTCCTTTGTGAAAGGCAGCGGCAGCAAGCTGACGAAGCGCCCTGATTACAACTGGGGACCGGGTTATGCCAAGCACACTGGCCCAGCCTATCTGGATGGTCTGGTGTTCAAATATCTGCCAGAAGCGTCGGTTCGCCTTGGCGCACTGAGCAGCGGCCAGATTCAGGCCATTGACGCCGTGCCGCCTGCCAATTTCCCGACGGTGAAGCGCAATCCAAAGCTGGAAGTGATTACCTATGAGAACCCGGGCGTTAACCGCGTACTCTATCTCAACACCACCAGAGGCCCTTTCCAGGATGTCGCGGTGCGTAAGGCATTCCAGAGCGCGGTAGATACCAACGCGGCAGTGAAAGTTGCCTTCTTCGGTACACTGAAAGCCGCCGATAACGTTCTCGGCCCGGCCACGCTGTACTACGATCCGAGCGTCGCGTCCCGCTGGGGCTTTGATGTGAAAAAAGCCAACGAACTGCTGGATAACGCAGGTTGGAAACAGAAAGACGGCGAGGGCTTCCGTACTAAAGATGGCAAGCGCCTAAGCGTCAGCTTCGTTTACGCCTCAACCAACGTTGAAGCCGCAGATGTCGCGCTGTTCCAGGCGGTGCAATATCAGGTGAAGCAGGCAGGCTTCGAAGTCAAACTGACGCCAGTTGATGCGGGTGAATTCACCACACGCACCAATGCCAACGAGTACGATATCGCCTCTAACTTCTTCGTGCGCGCAGAGCCAGACATTCTGCGTACCGTGTTCGATTCGGCCTATGCGCCACCGAACGGTAACGGCTTTACTCGCATCAGCGTGCTGGACGGTAAACTGAGAAAAGCCATTGGCGCGGGTGACGCGGAACGTAAACAGCTCTACAGCGAAATACAGCGTGAGGTCATCGATCAGGCGTATGTTGTTCCGCTGTATGTTCCAGCCTACCAACTCGGCCTGTCCAAACAGGTACAGGGCATAAGCTGGGCCACCAACGCAAAACCGAACTTCTATGATGTCTGGATTAAACGTTAATCTGTACGCGCTAGGTAAACGTCTACTCACCATTCTGGCTGTGCTCTGGGGCGCAGCCACATTGACGTTTATTGCCGTCAAACTGATCCCCGGCGATCCCGTCGCTATTCTCAGCGGCGGCGATAACGTGGTGGATGAAGCCTATCGCGCCGTACTCATCAAACAATTTGGGCTCGATCAGCCGCTGTGGGTGCAATATCTGCGCTACTGTGGACAGGCGTTGCAGGGCGATTTTGGCGTCAGCTATCTCTACCGCCTGCCAGTCGGCAGCGTGATTAGCGATGCGATGCACGAAACCCTGCCGCTGGCGCTCGGTGGCCTGATTCTGGCTCTGTTCCTCGCAATTACCAGCGCGCTGCTCACCGCGGGTCGCTATGGTGCGCTGCGCACTAGCGTATCGTGGCTGGAACTGACGCTGCTTAGCACACCGGTCTACTGGATTGGTATCGTGCTATTAAGCCTGTTCAGTTTTCGCCTGCAATGGTTTCCAGTCACTGGCAACGACGGTTTTATGTCGCTGGTGTTACCGGTTATCACCCTGGGCTTGCCGATTGCAGCCATTCTAAGCCAGGTACTGCGCGACGGTTTGGAAGATGCGCTCTCCCAGCCGTTCTCGCTCACTGTACGCACGCGCGGCGTCAGCGAAATCAGGCTGCGTTTCCGTCACGGTTTGCGCCACGCGGCGCTGGCCGCCTCAACGCTGACCGGCACCTTGCTGGCAAGCGTACTCGGCGGTTCCGTGCTGACCGAAACTGTCTTTGGCCGCGCGGGTATCGGGCAGGTCACGCTGAGTGCAATTGAAAACCGCGACATGCCGCTGGTGCTCGGCGTCGTCATGCTGTCCGCGTTCCTGTTCGTCGTCATCAATCTGCTGGTGGATGCGCTGTATCTCCTCATCGATCCCCGCTTACGCAAGAAGGCGAGCGCCCATGAGTAGTGAACCAATGCCCTTCACGCAGACGCCATCAAGAAAAACCTATCGCAGCCCATGGCTGAGCACAGCGACGCTGCTGCCTGCCGCTATCGTTTTCCTGCTGGCGCTGGCGGTCTTTTTCCCCTCGCTGTTTACCAGCCGCACCGCCGATGAAATGGATATGGGGGCGGTATTCCAGTCGCCGAATAGCACTTACTGGTTCGGCACCGATCAACTGGGGCGCGACATTTTTTCCCGCATTGTTCACGGCACTTCGCTGTCGCTGGGTATTGGCGTCGGCGCGATGCTGATCGCCTGCTTCGGCGGCGTGCTGTTTGGTACGCTCTCGGTGCTCGCACCGCTGCGTATCCGTCAAGTTCTGGTACGCCTGCTGGACATCATGCTGGCGTTTCCCGATCTGTTGCTGGCGCTGCTGGTGATCGCCGTACTAGGACGCGGCCCGGAAAACACCATGCTGGCCGTCGGTCTGGCGGGGATCGCAGGTTATGCGCGTTTGATCCGTTCTCAGGTGCTGCAAGTCAGATTATCCGGCTATGTTGAGCATGCGATTGCGCTGGGCGAGCACCCGCTGTATATCGTTTTTCGCCATATCATTCCCAATACGCTGCGTCCGCTGTTGATTGTCGCCACCATTGGCGTCGGCCACGCGGTGCTGTCCGCCTCGGCGCTGAGCTTTTTGGGATTGGGCGTCGTTCCGCCGACCGCCGAATGGGGCGCGTTACTGGCTGACGGACGCAACTTCCTTGATATCGCACCGTGGGTCAGCCTGCTGCCCGCCAGCGTCGTCGCACTGTCGGTAATTTCCATCACGCTGCTGGGGCGTCGTTTACAGGCTATTTTGGCAAAAGGAGAGGCACGATGAGCCTGAACACACTCCCTCACTCCTCTCATTCGTCTTCAGATGCACCGGCGAAGACGCCGCTGCTACGTGTAGAGAACCTGAGTGTCACGTTTCCCAGCCCTTTCGGCCCTGTTCGTTCGGTTAAAAATCTCTCTTTTCAGGTGAATGCTGGAGAAATTCTGGCACTGGTCGGCGAATCGGGTTCAGGAAAATCCGTCACCGCCCGCACGCTGGTGGGTCTATCCGGTGAAAACGTTGACGTACAAGCAAACGCGATTGAACTCACGCGCCATGATGGCAGCCTGTGCGATTTACGCTATCTGACTGACCGAGACTGGCGGGCGATTCGCGGCCGTGAAGTGGGCTTTGTTTTGCAGGACGCGCTGGTGTCTCTCGACCCGCTGCGCAAAATCGGTCAGGAAGTCGCCGAGCCGATTCTGACCCATCGCCTGTTGCCCCGCGAGCAAATTCCCGCCCGCGTCGCCGAACTCCTGACAAAAGCAGGCATTCCCGATCCTGAGAATCGCGCGGCGCAGTATCCACACGAGCTGTCTGGCGGCCTGCGTCAACGCGCGCTTATTGCTTCCGCGCTGGCAGCGGGTCCACAGTTGCTGATTGCCGATGAGCCCACCACCGCGCTGGATGCCACGGTGCAAAAGCAGGTGCTGAAAGTCTTCACCGCCTTGGCACAGGCGGGGCATGGTGTTCTGTTGATCACTCACGATCTTGCCGTCGTTGCGGACGTCGCGGATCGCGTCATTGTCATGCAGCACGGCGCGCTGGTAGAAGGCGGTGAGGCGAGGCAGATCCTGTCAGCGCCGACACATCCCTACACCCGCAAGCTGCTGGCAGCGATCCCGACCGCATCTACGCGAGGAAAGTGGCTGGCCGGTGTCGATCCGCTACAGAGCGGTATTGCACCATCAGCGGCGTCTCTGGCAGCGAATCACGCCAACACCGACGCGATAGCCCTGACGGCGGATCGCATTGCGGTGTCGTTCAAGCGCCCGGACGGTAGCCGGATGCAGGCCGTCAATCAGGTTTCTCTCCAGATCAAGCGCGGCGAAACGCTGGGTATCGTTGGGGAATCCGGCTCCGGTAAAACCACGCTGGGCAAAGTCATTTTGGCGCTGCAAAAGCCAGACAGCGGGGAAGTCCGACTCGCGGACAATGCCTGGAGCACGTTAACGGAACGCGAGCGCCGCCCGCTACGCGCCCGCATTCAGACGATCACACAGGATCCGCTCAGTTCGTTCGATCCACAATTTACCGTCGCCCAGATTCTGCGTCAGCCGCTGCGCTTGCGCCGCGATCTGAGTGACGATGAGAAACAGCGACGTATTCTGACGCTGCTGGACTATGTCGGCTTGACGCCCGATCTGCTGACCCGACGCCCTACGGCGCTGTCCGGCGGTCAACGCCAGCGCGTCTCCATCGCACAGGCGCTGGCCTCAGATCCTGAAATCCTGATCTGTGACGAGCCGGTATCGGCACTGGATGTCACTACACAGGCGCAGGTGTTGGATTTACTGGTGGCGTTGCAGCGCCAACTGGGCCTGACGATGCTGTTCATCTCCCACGATCTGGGCGTGGTACAGCACATGAGCCACCGCATCGCGGTCATGAAGGACGGGGATATCGTAGAAACCGGGCCGGTCGAACAGATCTTCAATCAGCCGCAGCATCCTTACACGCGCCTGTTGCTCTCGACGGTGGCGGAATAGGGGTGTTGAAGCGGGAATTCATGTCGAAGCAGGAGAGTCATGTCGAATTGTCGTGGCACGCTGAATGTGACTACTCGAGCATATGGCTCCGCTGACCGATAAATCTCAGAGAGACAGTATTACGGGTTTTGATAACCGGCTTCTTTTTGATGTTTAACGGTCAGTATCACTACTCTGCCGGTCAGCTCATCGTGACGGTAAAGCATCACGTACCCGCTGCTGCCGAATTCGATCACCAACTCCTGATATTCAAGGGGAAGATGTTCCACTGGTCGTCCGATATTCGGCAGCGCTTCTAACTGACGAATGCCCCGAATCAAAACTTCAGCGGCCTTTTTCGCGGCCAGCGCATTTTTGTTTTTTAGAAAATCCTGTAGACGCTGCAAATCACGCCTCGCGCGTTCTGAAACGATCACTTGTGGCATGCAGGTGCATCCTGTTCATGTCCAGAACCCCAGGATTCTAACCAAGTGACGGTCTCATCTGCGGTGATATGTTTGCCAGTGTCCTGATAGTCTTCCCACGCGGCCAACGCCTCTTTACGGTACTGGCTGCGTTTTTCTTCCCGCTCAACGTATTCGGCAATCGCTTCCAGCATCAGCGCATGGGCCGAGCTGTTGCGGTCATCGGCCAGCGTTTTCAGTCGTTCTTTAATGTCCTGATCAATGCGCAGCGTCGTGGTTTGACGTGTGGTGTCAGCCATCATGTGCTCCGGTTAATATCATTGGTGTCACCAGTGATATTAACCCCGAACGATACGGGTGTCACTCAACATTCAGGAAGCGCTGTCGATAAGCGCTGGGCGAAACGCCGAACGCCTGATGGAACACCACAGAGAAGTAATTACTGTCCTCAAAGCCACACAGCGCGGCAACGTCGCCGATGGTTTGCAGATCATAACGCAGCAGCTCCATCGCCTTACATAGCCGCAGCTGGCGCAAGTAATGTGGCACGCTCATGCCCGTTTGCTCTTTAAAGCGCGAACGCAAACTGCGGGCGCTGAAGTGGTGCTGTTCGCAGAAGGCTTCAAAGCGGAACGGTGCCGCGATGCTGGCACGCAGCGCATTCATCAACATATCCAACTGGTGCGCATCGGCCAATTGCGGACTGTCCGGCGTGTGGCGATAGCGCGCCGCCAGCAGCGCAATCTGCAACAACAGCGCTTCACTCAGTTGCAGCGACAGCGCATCCGATTTCATGCACTCCTGTCTCAGCGCATCCACCTTCTCACGAAGGGTATCCATACCTTCCGAACCTAAACACCAGTGGCGCTGGCTTTGTGGAAGCTCCCCGCTCGGCAGTAACGCTTGCCAATCGGCAGATAACGTCAGGCGATTGCGAATATAGAGAATGTTGTCCAGTTCAAGCTCGTGGACGGATTCATAGCTGTGGCGATCGTTCGCGGAGACATAGAACATATCGCCGCGAGTAATACGGTACGGCACATCGTTCCAGAGGTGCAGACCATTGCCACGCCAGACGATGACGAGTTCATCAAAATCATGATGATGCAGCGGAAACACGGGCTGTGGGTGCCGTTCGGCAACCATCACGGCATTCTTGTCGGTGAGGAAATAGTCTTCAGTCTGTAATTTCAAACCCCGTATTGCTGTCGCCATTCCCTCACCCGCAGTTGCCGTTACCTACTCTTCACGAGAAAACGCCTGATGGCGCAGTGATTTAGGCGCCTGCGAGAATGCCTTGCGGAATTGCGTCGAGAAGTGATTGCTGTCGCTAAATCCACAGGCGTGCGCAATAGTGGTGATGGAATCATCACTCTGCTGCAACCGCCGACGAGCCTCCAGTAATCTTAACCGATTCAGATAGCGTTGTGGCGTCATACCGGTGTGTTGTTTGAGCTGACGATGCAGCGTACGCAGCGGCAGTGAGAACTGATCGGCCAGACTGCCCCAGTTGACCTCTTCGCTGTAGTTGTTTTGCAACCAGCCCAGCAGCGCCTGTACCCCCTGACGTTCGGGGCCGTTGGCCTGCGTCTGGAAGCAGTGTTGGCGCAGTTGCACCAGAATGTGCAGAAACAAACTCTCGCTGGCCGCGATCGCTTCCGGTGCATCGCTCTGCGCCAGTTCAGCTAGACTGTTCATCGACTGTTTCAACTGCTGCATTCCCACCGCATTGACCTGCCACTGCCCTTGCCATTCGCCGTTCGGGCCATACGGCAAAAAGGCGGCGATATCGGAAAGGAAGCGGAATCCACGCGGCGAGCGGTACAACATGTTGGTCAGGCACAGCCCTTCGACGTCTTCAAACAGATGCCGATCGTTATCACGAACGAAGAATACCGAACCGCTGCACAGTGCATAGGGCTGATCGTTAAACACATGGACGCCTGCGCCCTGCTCCACCAGCACAATTTCCCAGAAATCATGATAGTGCTCAGGAAACGCCGCTTGTGGGGTACGCGGCTCCACCGCAACCGTTACGGCACGCGAAGTAAAAAAATCATCACCACGAAGTAACGTCATTTCAGTTCTCCATTCAGCCTCTGGCAAAAGTGCAGCCTTTGAAAAAGGGTAGCCATAAGCCACAAAACCAGCCTTGAAATACCGTCACCCGCACGCCGTCTGGCTGCTCTTTTTTTAAGATCGCACCGCCTAATTGATTGAAGTGTGGTAAGGATCACATCGCCTTTTCCCTGATTTTTTCGTGGTTATTCCCTAAATAATTTCCCAGATTGTGAGCCCTTTCACGGCCAGCTTTGTCATTTTGCCAGCCGCCTGTTGTTGATGGCACTCATAGGAAGGTGGCTTCTGTTACCGCTCTTTACACTGCAACACATCCAACAAGTAAGGAGTGCGGCTATGGCGGTGAAGAATATCGTGGCGGTGGATTTAGGTGCATCCAGTGGTCGGGTCATGCTGGCAACCTTGCACACCGCAACGCAGCATTTGACGCTGAAAGAAATTCACCGTTTCAGCAATACGCTGGTGTTTCAGGACAACCATCACCAGTGGGATCTGGCTGCGCTGGAAGGTGACATCCTCATCGGATTACACCAAATCGATGCCATGGGTATCGCCCCCGATAGCATCGGGATCGACAGTTGGGGCGTGGACTATGTGCTACTCGATAAGGACGGGCAGCGTGTTGGCCTGCCGTATTCCTATCGCGACCACCGCACCGACGGCGTAATGGCCGCGGTTACCGCAGAACTGGGGAGTGAGGCGATCTATCAGCGTACCGGCATTCAGTTCCTGCCGTTTAATACGCTGTACCAGCTTAAAGCGCTGGGCGATGCGCCCTCTGACGGTCTGGATCAGGTGGCACACCTGCTGATGATCCCCGACTATTTTCACTATCGCCTCACGGGGAATGTCGTCTGCGAATACACCAACGCCAGCACGACCCAACTGCTTAATCTGGAAAAGAAAACCTGGGACAGCGAACTGCTGGAGTATCTGGGCATCCCGCGCCGCTGGTTGAGCGATCCGGTACAGCCGGGGCACGCCGTCGGAAACTGGGCAGCGCCGAGCGGACGACACATTCCCGTTACTGCTGTCGCCACGCACGATACCGCCAGCGCGGTAGTCGGCGCACCGTTGCTGAGCCGCGACAGCGCCTACCTTAGCTCCGGCACCTGGTCGCTAATGGGCATCGAGAGCGACACGCCGTTTAACAGTCCGCAGGCGCTGGCCGCCAATATCACCAACGAAGGCGGCGTAGACGGCACCTATCGGGTACTAAAAAACATCATGGGTCTGTGGCTGCTACAGCGCGTTTGTCAGGAGCGTAATATCAAGGATTTAGGCGCACTGATTCAGTCCGCCGCCGCCGTGCCCGCCTTCGCCAGCCTGATTAACCCCAATGACGATCGCTTTATCAATCCGCCGTCCATGCATCAGGCGATCCGCGACTATTGCCGTGAGCACGACCAGCCCGTGCCCCACAGTGATGCCGAACTGGCACGCTGTATCTTCGACAGCCTCGCGCTGCTCTATCGGCAGGTGGTACTGGAACTCGGCGAACTGCGCCACGCGCCAATCCGCCAGTTGCATATTGTCGGCGGTGGCAGCCAGAACGCCTTCCTGAACCAGCTGTGCGCCGATGTGTGCCAGATTCCGGTTCTGGCCGGGCCGGTCGAGGCCTCGACGCTTGGCAATATCGGCTGCCAACTGATGGCGCTGGGCGCCGTTGCCGACCTTGCCGCATTCAGGCACATGCTGACTCATAACTTCCCTCTGCATCGCTATACCCCGCGTGCGGAGAGTGATTTTGCCGGGCACTGGCGTCGTTTTCAGGCGCTCAGCCAGCCAGAAACCGCCCCACAGGGCAAAAAGGAGACTACGCAATGAGCACACCAATTGAAGCTGCCTGGCAGTTGGCAAAAGCACGTTATGCCAGCCTAAATGTTGACGTAGAGGCAGTGCTGGAACAGCTCGACCAGATTCCGGTGTCAATGCACTGCTGGCAAGGTGACGATGTGGCCGGATTCGAGAATACTGGCGGGCCACTAACCGGCGGTATTCAGGCCACTGGCAATTACCCCGGAAAAGCGAGCACGCCAGATGAACTGCGTGCCGATCTGGAACAGGCATTTGCGCTGATCCCCGGCCCCAAACGGCTGAACCTGCACGCCATCTATCTGGAATCCGCGCAGCCCGTCGCCCGTAACGATATTGCCCCCGAGCATTTCAGTTCCTGGGTCGCGTGGGCCAAACGCCACCAGCTCGGGCTGGATTTTAATCCGACCTGCTTTTCTCACCCGCTGAGCGCGGACGGTTTTACCCTGTCGCACCCAGAAGAAAAAGTCCGCCGTTTCTGGATTGAACACTGTCAGGCCAGCCGCCGGATTTCCGCCTACTTTGGGCGCGAACTCGGCACACCGTCCGTCATGAACATCTGGGTGCCGGACGGCATGAAAGATTTGACCATCGATCGTCTGGCATTCCGCCAGCGGCTGCTCAGCGCGTTAGACGAGGTCATCGCCGAGCCACTCGATCAGGCACACCATATTGATGCGGTGGAAAGTAAGCTGTTCGGGATCGGCGCAGAAAGCTTTACCGTCGGCTCCAGCGAATTCTACCTCGGCTACGCGACCAGCCGCGGCACCGCGCTCTGTCTGGATGCCGGACACTTCCACCCAACCGAAGTGATTTCCGACAAAATTTCCAGCGCAATTCTGTACGTTCCACGCCTGCTGCTGCACGTTAGCCGTCCAGTACGCTGGGACAGCGATCATGTGGTGCTGCTGGACGACGAAACACAGGCCATCGCCCACGAAATCGTGCGCCATAAGCTGCTTAACCGCGTGCATATCGGGCTCGATTTCTTTGATGCGTCGATCAACCGCATCGCGGCCTGGGTCATCGGCACCCGTAACATGAAGAAAGCCCTGCTGCGCGCACTGCTAGAACCGACAGAAACGCTGCGCACACTGGAACAAAACGGCGATTACACCGCGCGTCTGGCCCTGCTGGAAGAGCAAAAATCGCTACCGTGGCAGGCCGTGTGGGAACACTACTGCCAGCGTCATGACGTCATCCCGGGCAGCGAATGGCTGCAACAGGTGCGTCAGTATGAAGAAACCATCCTCACTCAACGTCAAGGGTAAGACTATGCAAGCAATTCTCTCTTCCTGGTTTGTACAGGGAATGATTAAAGCCACCAGCGACATGTGGCTCAAAGGCTGGGACGAACGTAACGGCGGTAACGTCAGCCTGCGCCTGACGGCTGAGGATGTGACGCCTTATGAAAGTGATTTCTACCCACAACCGCGCCACGAGGCGTTATCACAGCCGATGCCTGCGCTGGCAGACTGCTGGTTTATCGTCACCGGCTCCGGCAAATTCTTCCGCAACGTGCAGTTGGATCCGGCTGATTCACTGGTGGTGTTGCAGGTCGATAGCGACGGCAAAGGCTATCGCATTTTCTGGGGGCTGACTAACGGCGGCCTGCCGACGTCTGAACTGGCCTCGCATTTCCAGTCACACATTGTGCGTATGGGCGTGACCCACGGGCGCGACCGCGTCATCATGCACTGCCACGCGACCAACCTGATCGCCCTGAGCTATGTGCTGGAGCTGGATACCGCTAAGTTCACGCGTGAACTGTGGGAAGGCAGCACGGAGTGTCTGGTCGTTTTCCCAGACGGCGTGGGGATTGTGCCGTGGATGGTGCCGGGCACCGATGCCATTGGCGATGCCACTTCCGAACAAATGAAGCGTCATTCGCTGGTGCTGTGGCCCTTCCACGGCATCTTCGGCACCGGCCCAACGCTGGATGAAGCCTTCGGCCTGATCGATACCGCAGAGAAATCCGCTGAAGTGATGGTGAAAGTGAGATCGATGGGCGGTAAGCAGCAGACGATCTCGACCGAAGAGCTGATCGCGCTGGGTAAACGTTTCGGCGTCACGCCACTGGAAGCCGCGTTGCGCGTGTAGGTCGTGTAACGCATGCAGTGCGTGTAATGCGTATAGCATTAGCTTCAGCCTCAACTCGCCACGGCATCACCGCCGTGGCGTTCTGCCAATGACTACGGGGGATTAATCCATGCTGCGTAAGGCTTTTGTGATGTCGGTTTTTCCTGACTGCCACGATGAATATCAGCGTCGCCACAATCCTATCTGGCCGGAACTGGCCGAGGTGCTAAAGAACCACGGTGCGCACCACTACAGCATTTTTCTGGATAAACAGCGCAATCTGCTGTTTGGCTATGTCGAGGTCGAGTCCGAAGCACGCTGGGAAGCGATTGCACAAACGGATGTATGCCAGCGCTGGTGGAAACACATGGGCGATATCATGCCCTCCAACCCTGATAACAGCCCGGTTAGCGATACGTTGGAATCGGTGTTCTATCTGGACTAAGAATAATCATACGGCCGATAATATAATGAACATATTACTGCCGTAATAGTATTCCTGAAGACAGTAAAAAGAAATACTTTGTCATTTAATTAGCGCCTCGTTACATATAATCATTAGATTTATTGAATTACTAAAAATTTATTGATTATTGATGGCAGTCACATTTTATTTTCTTTATTTGTGAATGTTATATTTTCACATTATGAATAAAAACACTTATTAAAATAATGTTTAAAAATCCTGGAATATTAAAAATAATCCATTACCATTTTGAAATTAATCAGCATTTAATCTCGACATAAAGCGATAAATGGAGAGTAAATCTCATTTACTCTCCAACGCATCTTTATCGTATTACATATTATAAAGATATTATTTTATTTGCCGTTATCACTACTACCTTCTCTCTATAATCAATAAGAATAGCGATGAAATTCTCTCAATTCACAGTGTTCTCCAAGTTATTACTCGGTTTTTCCGTTCTGATAGCAATGATGTTGCTATTAGGTGTGGTTTCACTACTCCAGCTTAGCGTTAATAATAGTCGTATTGATGAATTAAGCAGCAGCAGCCTGCCCGGCGTGCGATATAGTCTGGAAATGCGCGGCGCATTGTCTGAAACGCGTTTGCAGCAAATTCAGTATATTGATTCTAAAACCCCCGAGGAGCGCGAAGGCCACCGCAAAGAATTACTGCAAAACGCCGATGCCTTTCTTGCCGCGTTTAAGAACTACCAAACCGTTGCTAACAGCGAGGATAAAAAAGCACTGATTAAGGTGATTGGCGAAAATTTCTCCGACTTTAACTCAGTCAATGCCACGCTGGTTGATACGGTCAATCGGGGCGATTTGGCAGAAGCCAGCAAAATCAGCGGCGCAAGTTCTTCCAAGTATCGTAGTCAGCTAATGAAAGATCTGGCCCGGCTGGTGGAGATGGAAGTGGCGACAGCAAAAGATATCGTCGACGGTGCCAATTCGACGTATCGGACGTCACAATATTATGTCTGGGGATTGCTGCTACTCGCTCTGCTGACGACCGCCGTTATCGCCACCCTTATCTCACGTAATATTTCGCGCCAGCTCGGCGGCGACCCACATTACGCTCAGGAAATCATGACCGAGATTGCTTCCGGTAATCTCACCACGGAAATCAAGCTGCGTCAGGGGGATAACAGCAGCCTGCTAGCCTCCATCAACTACATGAACCAGCAGTTGATGAGCATCGTGCATACCATCATGAACGGCAGTGAATCCATCTCGCTGGCGTCCAGTGAGATTGCTCAGGGCAACAGCGACCTGTCACAGCGTACCGAAGAGCAGGCGGCTTCGCTGATTCAGGCATCGGCCAATATGCAGCAGTTGACGCACACCGTGCGCCAGAATGCGGATAACGCCAAAGAAGCGAGCCAGTTGGCGCAACAAACTTCTGAAACCGCTTCTCAGGGCGGGCTTATCGTGGACAACATGCTCAAGCGTATGCATGAGATCTCCGACAGTTCACAGAAGATTGTCGATATTATCGCCGTGATCGAAGGCATTGCCTTCCAGACTAATATCCTTGCCCTGAACGCCGCAGTAGAAGCGGCCAGAGCAGGCAGCGAAGGGAAAGGCTTTGCCGTCGTAGCGGGCGAAGTACGGACGCTGGCACAGAAGAGCGCCAACGCCGCCAAAGAGATCAAAACGCTGATCGAAGGCACCGTCGAGAAGATTACTGACGGCTCGGCACGGGCAGACAAAGCCAGCCAGGCGATGTCAGAAATTGTGCTGTCGGTGAAAAAGGTGACAGATATCGTGGCGGAGATTTCTCAGGCCTCCAACGAGCAGCATATTGGCATCAAAGAAATTAGCCTAGCGGTAGAACAAATGGATCGGGTCACCCAGCAGAACGCCGCGCTGGTTGAAGAATCCGCCACGGCGGCGCACGCCATGACAGAACAAGGCGAACAGCTACGTGATGCCGTTCGTTTCTTCAAAGTTAACCAAGACCACATGCTGAGAATCCATTAACTCTCCTCTGCCCCGTCGACCACTCGACGGGGTGACACAGAGACCGCCAATCTTACTCACGAACGAACGTTGACGTCCGGTTTAGGTAAATGCGGTTATAGTTACACCACTAAACTACGTACTCTATTTTTACATGTTCTGTTTTGTTTCTACGTACCCTGTTTCGTCAACCGACGACTATTTTGATTTTATATTTCGCCACACGGCGATAAGGAGGCAACATGGACGAGCACCCTCGATGGCTCGGTAAACCGCATCCGTTAGAATAAGGACACGTCTTCTTCCTCGACCTCTCCATTCTCTCTGTCTGCGCTGTTTACCCCCTTAATATCTTCATTTTCCCGCCTTATATCCCTTTACCTGGGATGCACGCCCGTGCGCGGCGGATAGGCAACATTAAGAGAGCAGCATCATGACCGATACGATCACGCAAACGGGGCATCGTCGCGCCCGTAAAACGCCTACGGCCACCTTTGCCATTGCCCGTGAGGCGCAAAACAGCCTCGATCAAACACTGGCTAACCTGAATACCCATTTGCACGGCTTAACCTATGATGATGTCACTGAGCGTCAGCAGGCCTATGGCGAGAACCGTGTCGCCCATGAAAAGGCTCCGCACGCGCTGGTGCAGTTGGTTGCCGCATTTAATAACCCGTTTATTTATGTACTGATGGCGCTAGCCGCCATCAGCTTTTTTACCGACTATTGGCTACCGCTGCGCCATCACGAAGAGACATCGCTAACCGGTGTGATCATCATTTTGGTAATGGTCAGCCTGAGTGGTTTGCTGCGCTTTTGGCAGGAATTTCGCACCAATAAAGCCGCAGAAGCACTAAAATCCATGGTACGGACGACAGCCACTGTATTGCGCCGCTCCCACGCCAACGCTACCGCTGTCATGCAGGAAATTCCGCTTCAACAGTTGGTGCCCGGCGATATTCTAACCCTCTCCGCTGGCGACATGGTGCCTGCAGATGTCCGGCTAGTGGAATCTCGTGATCTGTTCGTCAGCCAAGCAGTACTGACCGGTGAATCACTGCCGATCGAAAAATACGACGTATTCAGTGATATCAGCGCCAAAGGCTGTCAGCCCACAAGCTGCGGCGGAGAGAGCGATTTGCTGGCGTTATCCAACATCTGCCTGATGGGAACCAATATTTCCAGCGGCACGGCAACAGCGATCGTCGTGGCAACCGGTAGCCACACCTACTTCGGCTCACTGGCAAAGTCCATCGTCGGCACGCGTTCCCAAACCGCCTTCGATCGCGGCGTCAACAGCGTAAGCTGGTTGCTGATCCGCTTTATGATCGTGATGGTTCCCGTAGTGCTGTTAATTAACGGCTTCACCAAAGGTGATTGGATGGAGGCCAGCCTGTTTGCGTTGGCAGTCGCGGTCGGCCTGACGCCAGAAATGCTGCCGATGATTGTCTCTTCCAATCTGGCGAAAGGCGCAATCGCCATGGCACGGCATAAAGTGGTGGTTAAACGACTGAATGCGATTCAGAATTTTGGCGCAATGGACATCCTGTGCACCGACAAAACTGGCACGCTAACACAGGACCGTATCATCCTCGAACATCACCTCAATACGCAGGGTCAGGTTGATGAGAACGTACTGCAACTCGCCTGGCTCAACAGCACGCACCAGAGCGGTATGAAAAATCTAATGGATCAGGCGATCATTCATTTCGGCCGTCATAATCCCGCCATCGCCACACTGAGTCGCTATCGAAAAATCGATGAGCTACCGTTTGATTTTATTCGCCGCCGCCTGTCCATCATCGTTGCTGATGAACATAACCAGCAACGCCTGATTTGCAAAGGCGCAGTAGAAGAAATGCTAGCGGTCGCCACGCATATCAGTGAGAACGGACAACGGTATGAACTGGATAGCGAGCGTCGCAACACGCTGAAGACGCTAGCAGAAAGTTACAACCAGCAAGGGTTCCGCGTGCTAATGATTGGTACCCGAGAACTGAGCCCTGTGGGCAGCACGCTGCCGCTCAGTGCCAAGGATGAACGCGACCTGACTCTCTGTGGCCTGCTAACGTTCCTCGATCCACCAAAAGAAAGTGCTTCTGCCGCCATTCGCGCCCTGCATGAAAATGGCGTGACGGTTAAAGTCCTGACGGGCGATAACGCCATTATTACCAGCAAGATCTGCCGCGATGTCGGACTGGAGCCGGGTGAGGTATTAGAAGGGAACGATATCGATGCGCTCAACGATGAACAGCTCGGTGTATTAGTGGAACAGCGCACCATCTTTGCTAGGCTGACGCCGCTACAAAAATCCCGCGTGCTGAAAGCGTTGCAAGGGAATAACCATACGGTCGGTTTTTTGGGTGACGGTATCAACGATGCCCCTGCCCTGCGCGATGCCGATATCGGAATCTCCGTCGATACTGGCACGGATATCGCCAAAGAATCTGCCGATATCATTCTGCTGGAAAAGAACCTAATGGTGCTGGAGGAAGGAATCATCAAAGGGCGCGAGACGTTCGGGAACATCATCAAATACCTGAACATGACCGCCAGTTCCAACTTCGGCAACGTATTTTCGGTGCTGGTCGCCAGCGCCTTTATTCCGTTTCTGCCGATGCTGGCGATCCACCTGTTGATTCAGAACCTGATGTATGACATCTCCCAATTGTCGCTGCCATGGGACAAAATGGATAAGGAATTCCTGCGCAAGCCCCGCAAATGGGATGCCAAAAATATCGGTCGCTTCATGCTGTGTATCGGGCCGACGTCATCGATTTTTGACATCACCACCTACGCGCTGATGTGGTTCGTGTTTGCTGCCAACAGCGTCGAGCATCAAGCCCTGTTCCAGTCAGGCTGGTTTGTTGAAGGGTTGCTGTCACAAACGCTAGTGGTACACATGCTGCGCACTCAAAAGATTCCGTTCATTCAAAGTACGGCAGCGCTACCTGTGATGTTGATGACTGGGCTGGTGATGGCGATGGGCATCTACCTGCCGTTCTCTCCGCTAGGGCCGTTGGTCGGCTTACAGCCGTTACCGTGGGAATATTTCCCGTGGCTGGCCGCCACGCTGATTGGCTACTGCACCGTCGCTCAGTTGGTCAAACACGCCTATATCCGCCGCTTCGGCCAATGGTTCTAACCCCTTACATCATCTTCACGGTGGGCGTACTGTCGCCTGCCGTATCAGGAGCACATATGAAACCCTCTCACCACGCATTCCGAGTCGTTATCTTTTTTCTAGCCCTGATTTCACTGATTAACGTCACGATGCTACTCACCGTAATGTAGACTGTAAAAATACCGATACAGTGGCAAAAATAAATACCACCTTGGATGTATGATAAGTTAACGATCTTATTGCATAAAAAAGACAAAAAAATACATAAGCAACTAAATAATAAGCAATATATTTTTCTTGATAAGGTGGTAATAAAAATAGACAGGTTTTTTTTGAGGGAATGATGACGTCAGCGCTAAACCATTGTCTTATCGCGCCGAAACTAAAATAAACCCCTGTCTACTTTTGCAAACTGCACATGTCAGGAACGGACGACTTGCAGACTATGGAGCACACCTATGAAATCCCTTCATCACATCTCGATCCGTAGTAAGTTCATTCTAGCCCTCCTTCCCCCCATTCTTGCCCTGCTATGGTTCAGTTTTTCCGGCGTTATAGAGCGTCGCAGCACGGAAAATGAAATGATCCGCATGGAGAAACTCATTACGCTAGCGCGTGATGCCGGTGAGTTCGCCCACCAGTTACAGCGTGAACGCGGTTTGAGCGCGGGCTATTTTGGCAGTCAGGGAAAAAATTTTGGCACGGAACTCACCACGCAGCGGCAAGCCACCGATCGGGCACAGCAGGTGCTTGAGCAAACTGCCGCAAACCTGAGCCGCGCCGAACTTGGCGATGCCGTCAGCGAAGAACTCGGCCGCGTCACACAGAAAACACAGCAACTTGCGGAACATCGCCGCAGTGTCGATAGCATATCGATACCCGTCGCCCAAGCCATTGGCTACTATTCCGACTCGGTCAGTAATCTGCTGAATATCGTCGGGGATATGGCCCATCTGGTCAGCGACGGCGGTATCGCCCAGCGGCTGGCGGCCTATTACAATCTGCTGAACGTCAAAGAACAGGCTGGGCTTGAACGCGCCGTGCTCTCCAACGCGTTCTCTGCCAATAGCTTTGCTACTGGTATGTTTGAACGTCTGAACCAGATGGTTGGCCGGGGAGATGCCTACACCACAGCCTATAACATGTTCGCCAATCCCGAGCTGCGCAGGGCTTTTGAACAGGCCCTCAGCAATCCTTCTGCACAGAGCGCACTTCAGATGCGTAATAAGGCCATCACCTCGCCTGGCGGCAATTTTGATATCGATGCTACTCAGTGGTTTAACCAACAAACGGCAAAAATCGATGAGTTGAAAAAGATTGAACAGCTCGCCACCAACGACCTGACGGCACAGGTGAATACCTTAGCCGCTAAGGCCCGCCAGTCATGGATTAGCTATCTGGCCGGTGCGCTGGTTTCTCTGCTCATGGCGCTCGGCCTTGCTTCCATGATCATGCGCAGCATCAACGAGCAACTTCAGCAAACGCTGACGACCATTCGCGAGATGGGCGGGGACCTTACGCGCCGCCTGCGAGTGCCGGGAACCGACGAGCTTTCACAACTGAATCAGGCGTATAACGCTTCACTGGAAAACATCGCCGACATGGTGGTGAGTATTAAGCGCAGTTCGCAGACGATCGGGCAAGCCAGCAGCGAGATCGCCAACGGCAATCAAGATCTGGCGCAGCGTACCGAAGAGCAATCCGCTTCGCTGGTGCAAACCGCCAGCAGCATGGAAGAAATTACCGTTACGGTGAAACAAACCGCCGACTTTGCCGGACAGGCGCGTCAATTGACGACGGAGGTGGACGATCAGGCGCACCGCGTCGGAACCATTACCGAGTCGGCTAGCGGTGCGATGGAAAAAATTCAGGACGCCAGCCAGCGCGTGAATGCGGTGGTTTCCGCCATTGATGCCATTGCCTTTCAAACCAACCTGCTGGCGCTGAACGCGGCGGTTGAGGCCGCTCGAGCGGGGCAGCATGGCCGCGGGTTCTCTGTCGTCGCAGCGGAAGTGCGTCAGCTGTCGCAGCGCAGTGCAGACGAAGCGGGCAAAATCCGCGCGCTCATCGCCGACAGTATTGCCAGCGTTAGCGAAGGGACGAAGCTGGTGAATCAATCAAACCGGGGAATTAACGACATCGTCGTCGGCACCCGTAAAGTGCGCGATCTGGTGAATGAAATCGCGGTCGCCGCCGATGAGCAATCGCTGGGCATCGCGCAAATTAACGAAGCGCTCAGCCAGTTAGAAATGGTCACGCAGCAAAATGCGACGCTGGTTTCTCAGGCTTCCGTTGCCAGCCAGTTACTGGATGAACAGGCGATTGAAATGGAATCGCTGGTCAGTCGTTTCAAGGTTGAGGACAGCGCACCGCAGCAGACTTTGCGACAAGCGCTGTTATCAAGATAGTGCGTATTCTCGTTTGAGAAACTCGGACTTAGGTGACCAACAGTAGCTATCTACTGATCTTTTAGCCGGGCGATACCGCCCGGCTCCACCTCATTATGTAGACGATATATCCCGTATATCTCCCATCACTCCGCCTCTATACCCGTCATACTTCAAGTTTCATATGCGTTGGCTGCATTCAGTCACCCGAATCACTTACCTGAGTAAGCTCATCGGGATTCCTTCGTTTGCCGCCTTCCTGAAACTCGAATTATTTAGGGTATATATTCTCTCTATTTATTTCCACACTTTATATTGGGTTAATTTAGATAAAATATATTTTACATTTCCAAACATAATTATAATTGGTACCCTCGTCACTTTAATTAACTAATTAAACTGGATATCAATAATGCATTACTTTATACAAAAAGGCTTGCCGATAAGGATATAAATTGCAATATCAATGCAACATTAAATACCTAACCTCAAAGAAGGTTAAGTAAAATGGTTTTTTATTATCATAAAGAAACAAATCACAACCAATTGTTTTAAAAGGATTAAAATGAAATAAAAATTATATAGAAAACAAATAACAATATAAGAAAAGTCTCAATAAACGTCACAATTTAGAAAACACCAGAACTAAATTTAATTATGCCTAACTTAATTAAGTGAAGGCTAATAGTTGATGATTCCGTTTTCCTTCCCAACTGGGCGGGAAATATCCCTGTGTTTTCTAAAGAGAGAGTTTAATTTGACGACATTAAAACCCCTATTAGCCAAAAATCGCAGTTGGGCTACGTTGCGCCGCCAACGCCATCCCCACTATTTCAGAAAGCATACGCAGGGCCAGACGCCCCACTCGCTCTGGATCGGCTGTTCAGACAGCCGAGTGCCTGCCGAAGTGCTGACGGGTTCTGCGCCCGGCGAGCTTTTTGTTCACCGCAACATCGCGAATATGGTGGTGGCAGACGACGATAACTTCATGAGCGTGCTGCAATATGCCCTCGAATACCTGCATGTTTCTCGCATCGTGCTCTGCGGCCACTATGGCTGTGGAGGTGTTCAGGCGGCGGTTAACCTGCCCGAAATGGGGCTTGCTCAGGAGGATTCAGCCCTTTCACGCCGCATCACAGATTTGCGTCAGGCGCTTTCGCCGCATATTGCCGCTTCGCAAGATAGCGATGCCGATGAAAGCACGCGCCAGAATCAGCTGGTGGAAGCCAACGTGCTGGCACAGTTCGCCCACCTGATCGCCTGTGAGCCGGTGCAGAAAGCCTGGCGCAATGGCGTTGAGCTTGATGTTTTCGGCTGTGTCTACGACCTGCATAGCGGCCATCTGAAAGAACTCATCCACCGTCACGCCCAGAAACAGGAGTCATCCCCATGAACCTGAGTACACTCCGATATGATATCCCCGCGGGGCTCGTCGTCTTCCTTGTTGCCCTGCCGCTGAGCCTCGGTATCGCGCAGGCCAGTGGTCTTCCTCCTTTTGTCGGTCTATTGACCGGCGTCGTCGGCGGTATCATCGTCACCCTGTTCAGCCCCTCTCGCTATGCCGTCAGCGGCCCTGCCGCCGGTCTGGTTACTATCGTCTCCGGCTCTATCGCCAGTCTGGGATCGTTTTCAGCTTTGCTATTGGCGATCATGCTCGCAGGGGTGCTGCAATGCATCATGGGCCAGCTGCGCGCCGGACGTTTTATTACGCTCATCCCCGGCACCGTGATTAAAGGCATGCTGTCTTCTATTGGCATCCTGCTGATTATTCAGCAAATTCCACTTGCCTTCGGCTCGGACGGTGAGGACGATCTAAAATCGCTCTTCGACACTTCCGAACCCGGATTTTCCGCCAGCGCGCTGACTGTCTGTCTAGTCGGGCTGGCGATTCTCTGGCTTTGGACCACCAAGCCCGTGCAGAAAATCAGCGCATTGAGCTGGCTCCCCGGCCCGCTGGTCGCCGTGCTATTTGGCGGATTATTTACCGTCTACGGCGATCGCCTATCCTCCGAAATGGTCGATAACCTGCCGCGTATTGTTCTACCGGAGTTTAGCAGTCTGGAACAGTTGATGGGAGAGATGATCCGCCCTGACTGGCAGGCGTGGAAGAACCCGGCGGTTTATGTCATCGCGGTGACTTTGGCGCTGGTGGCGAGTCTGGAAACGTTGTTAAGTCAGGAAGCGCTGAAGAAAATTCGCCCGCAACACCCTGCGCCCTCACCGGATAAAGAGATGCGCGCGCAAGGTATCGGGAACATGCTCAGCGGTTTTCTGGGCGGATTGCCGATTACTGCTGTGATCGTACGCAGCTCCGTCAACGTCAACGCCGGTGCGCGTACCAAGTTCTCCATCCTGCTGCACGGCGTGCTGCTACTGCTTTGCGGCCTGTTCATGACCGATTTGCTCAACGTCATCCCGCTTGCCAGCTTGGCAGCCGTGTTGCTGTATACCGGCTATAAGCTGGCTTCTCCGCAACAATTCCTGCTGCTGTGGCGTCAGGGTTTACAACAGTTCGTACCTTTCGCGGCGACCGTTATCGGAATCATCGTGTTTGGGATGCTGGCAGGCATCGGAATTGGCATCGTAACCCAGTTGGCTTTTAGCATTTATAAAAGCCACCGCAACGCGATGCAGCTCACACGCTACGGCGATCACTTTGTCCTGAGCTTTCAGCAGAACCTGACATTTGTGCATAACCCGCGTCTGCAAGGCTTGCTCAACAAGATCCCCGCCAACAGCGTCGTGATTGTGGAACACGACAATGCAGACTACATCGACCCCGATGTCCGCACGATGCTGGAAGATTTCCGCGAAAATGCGCAAGAACGCGGCATCAAACTCAGCCAGTGGCCGGTTTGACGCACTCATTATAGTGAATGACTGCAACGCCCTCAGCAGAGGGCGTTATTTTATCTTGCTAAATAGCTTTGCATAATAGCGTTGCACTTGCTGAAGGCCCCCCCACAAGTACTGGCCTCGCATGGTGAGAAGTGAAGCATCAATGTGTAACGTTATTTAGAAATAAACACTGCCGTTGATGTAATAATACCAGCCATATGGGCTATTCACTTCTAAATCCGCTCCAATATACTTAATTATTAATCCCTCATTGATTTTCTAATAATCAGCTGTAGGAAAATTGTTGTCTATTTGCTGAAAACCCAAAGTCTTAAAACGCTTTTAAGGCTCAAACAGGCATAACCATCATAGTAATTTCACATTTAAATAACTTACCAATGCTTTTATTTACACTTAAAAAACGAGGTTATCAAAATGAAATTAGAAATAATTAAATACATAGATGTCAATACAAACAAAATACTAGTAAAAGCATCTGAAAGCAACCAACAGGAGAAAACATTCAAATTATTTATTAATAATTTATTTGTTAGCTCAGTAAATACAAAAAATTCAAACTTGTTATTTAATGTCAACGAAGTTGGCACCTATACTGTAGAGATGTCATTTGCAGATGATAAGGAAGAACATCATAGCATTCGCTCAAATGAGGTTATTTTTCACGATCTGGCTGCAGTTAATCCGTTGAGATATGAAAAAGCGAATGAAAATAAAAAAATTAAAACAATAGATATAAAACATGATGATATAGAAGTATATTATTTGGAAATAAAAATTAAAAAAGGTAATTATGAAAACCTTAAAAGACTTAGAATCATTAATAACCCACTGACATTCACCCCACTTAATATTAGTTTAGAAAACATTGACATTGATGATAATGCACATCAATTTGAATATATTAAATATGATGGCGAGTCCAATTTTGAAAAACTACGTGAACTAGCAGAAAAAATAGAAGATCTAGATTTTGTAGAGTATTGTAGCGTTACACCAAATACGAGTAATTATCTGCCACCAAAAGAATTGCATAACGTAAATTATGATACTGAACATGATACTTTTTCTACTACCCCATCATTTCATGCACTGCAAACCTATCTGAATGAACCTCGAGGCATGAATATTATAAAAGCCTGGAATAAAGATATCAATGGTTCAACTGTCGTTATTCGACATTTAGATTTTGGTATTTATCGAAATCATGAAAATTTTAAAAATTCTAATATAACCGTAGTTCACAGTCGTCCTGAAACAGAAGACTGTAACCACGGCACTGCATCAACTGGATGTATTGTCGCGGCAAAAGAGAGCTTTGGCGTTACAGGTATTGCTCATGCTTGTAAATACTACTTTTATGATACTGGCGATCTAGATCTTATCGTAAGAGATAGTCAACCCGGAGATATTGTAAGCCTCGACATTCAGTTTTCATCTAATAATAAATTATTACCAGTCACATCCTCAAAATCCTGGTGGGACAAAATAGATATTTTGATAAAAAAAGGAGCAACAGTAATTCTGGCTGCGGGTAACGGAGGATTAAATTTAAGTTTACCTAGTGTTATGACAAACTATGGTGACAATGGTAGTATGCTGGTTGGTGCATGTACCCATAACTCTGGTAGGAGAGTTGGCTTTTCCAACTATGGCCACGAAACCTCACTTATCAATTCATGGGGAGACTGGAGCGTCGCCACTACGGGATACGGAGGCCTCCAGTCAGATGGCGTTAATCGGAGTTATACTGGCACATATTCAGGGACATCAAGCGCAACACCATTATGTTCAGGTGCAATTGCACTACTGCAAGATTACTCTAGGAAAAAATATAACTCTATTTTATCACCATGGAAGATGAGAGAAATTATTTCTCAGTCTGATTACAACGAAGGTGTTTCTGATGGTATTGGACATAGACCAAACATTAATTATTTGCTCCAAAAAATTGATATAATCAACTCTCACTCAATAGCAAACAAATATCCAAATAATTTTATAAATAATGCATATTGTATCTTACTCAATTTATATACAGATAAAAACTCAGAAGATAATTTTGAATTTAACTATGATGAATCAAATATTGACTCTGTTGGGTTCATATGCGCTTATAAGGAACAAGGACCGTCTGAATTAGGGTGGTCAGACTATGGAAAGACAAATATATATATTCCTGTAGTAGACTCAAATAATAATATAAATACACTTTATCTTCAAGTAAGCAAAAAAGATCTTTGTGGAACACGCACAATGAATAGTACAGGAAGGTGTGGATCCAGCACACCCAATAAATTCGAATTATCTTTTGAATACAACCAAGAAGACAATAAATATCTCCCCAAAGGATCATATAAAGGAACGCTGCCTTTATATGCAAAATCATGGTTTACAGATAAAAACTACCGTCTTAACGTTTTGGTAAATATAAGAATTAACTAGCTCACTACTGACTTTAATGGCTCGCTATTAAAAGTGTGGCGAGGCAGTGTTCCTAATAGCACTAAACCTCGCCATTACAGTTAACCTATCGGTGTGGGCTGTATTCGACCTCCTAGCTAAATAGTTTCTTCCCATCGGTACTATTTTAATAGGGTAATCAAAAATCGCACTGAACCTTTTCCATACACACCAATTATCCAGCCACAGGCAAGCACATGCATTTTACGTACTGACCTGGCATAGTTAACCGAATGCGCTAACGAACGGACGGAAAACGCATGGCTGCCACCAACCATTGGACGCGGGATCAGTTGCCGTTTGGCAAGTTCGATAAGCAGAATAAAACTATCGTTCATTACGCAACGTTGATTAACCGCACGCCCTCTACGCTGGCAATGAAATTGTCGAATCTCGCCAGCCTCGATCCGTTTATTATCGATTCTGGCCGCACCGGTTTGCGTGACGCATCCAACGCCGACCGAACGCTGTGGCAAGAGATGGACAGCAATCCTGAGTTATTTGAACAGCAGTGCCAACAGGTAATGGTATCGCTCGAAGCCAGCATATCGGGAGCGACAACCGTGCCATCACCATTACGGGCCAATGAGAGCGACATCCGCAATTATCATGGCGGCGAGCGCCTCGCACAGATTAAAATGCGTATTGGTCAGCAGCTATTCCGCAAACGCGTGCTCAGCAACTACGGCGAACGCTGCTGCGTAACCGGATTGGAAGAACCTATGTTGTTGGTTGCCACCCATATTCAGCCGTGGAAAACAGCAGCAGAGCATCGCCTCAATCCTAATAACGGCCCCTGACTGTCCAACCTGTCGCAGATGGCATACCATCGTGAGCATATTTTTTTGGCGCAGGGATAACATCAGCCATACAAAAATAGGGCGATATACGGGCTTTCACGCGAGATGACGTTCGGATGTTCATCCAGTTGCGTCCGCAAACGCGCCTGCTGCCGTGCATTCGGCAGAATGCCCGAACGGTTGAAGCACTGTATCCAGTACGCCACGCCAGCCTGCGTTAGCATGGCATTTTCTGGTTTAGCGTTATCCAGCAAGAACACCAGCCAATCCCATTTGTTCAGCTTGTGCGCTAGAAAGTAGTACACCTCAATGTGTTCTCTGGAAGACACACTTTCCAGACAACGTTGAAGCTCAGGCAGCGACAGATAAATTTTCTGCTGGTAAAACAGCTTCCGCGCAACCTTTGCAATAGCCAGCGAGGGGTGACGCAGAGAGGCTAACAGCTGCTCACGCGCGTCGTCACCAGCACACAGAATGAGAATGCGCAGGGCGCTGTAATAAAGGCTAGGATAGCGCTCGTCCAGATTTCGCTCCGCCAGCGCCATAATACCTTCATAGCGATGCTCATCCAGCCCCCAGAGCGTGATTTTGCGCACTGTGACGGTATTCGCCCGATCCAGTGCCGCAAGATAATGCGCAACCGGATCGCCGTTTCGTTCTCGCAGTAGCGTTGAGGCCCGCTGACGTACCAATGCGTTCTTATCAAACAGTAAGGCAACCAGTTGAGGCTCAGGCACAGGGAACGCATTGTCTATCACGTACTGCAACGCCACCTGCTTGATGGGTGCGAACGAGTCTTTCAACAGAATGGTCAACGCGTCGTGATCGACGTCCTTGTCCGCACTTAGCAGATATCGCGCCGCGTTCGCCCTGACTAACGGATCGCGATGCAACATCGCCTGACCAAAGATCTGCTTCAACGGGAACCGCTCACGCTCAGCGAGAATATCCAGTGATAATCGGGCAACGGTTTTGTCTTCCGAACACAATCCCGCCAGTAACGACAGCGCATGCGCCTCCTCGGACAGAAAGCTGACGATCTCATCCACCAACGGCTTATGATCTTCTCGCTGACACTGCAACAGCCAGAAAATGGCAGGCAAATTGGCGACAAAAGACGCGTTGTTATTCGGCGTTAACAGTCGCCGCACACTCTGCTTGGCAGCACGGCGCACCGGTTCCGCCCAATCGTTCACCCGTTCAATCAGCGCGGGTAATGCCACGACGTCGCCCATGAAGCCCAAACACAGCACCGCACGCTGCCGAATATGCCCGTTATAGTGACGCGTGAGTATTATCAGGTGTGACGCTGAACCCAGTGCATCACCCTGCGCAGGCTGATAATAGTTATCTGGCGAAACCACCAGCTTTTCTAACTGGTGTAGTAGTAAGTCGTATGATGCCATATTCCCTGCCCTCTTCTTTTTCCGTTGCTCGACAGACGCCTTACGCCATCACCACCCGGTACAGCAGCGTATCCAACATCGTATCGTCAGCAGCCTTACTGTCCAACACGGTCGCGCTACCAGAATCATTCAGCATTTGCGCGATGAACGCGTGGATAACGTCTCGACGAGGGCCGTATTCCGCCTCACCCGAGCGTTGCTTTATCGCCAGCAGTTGATGAATTTCAGCCAACAGGCGCGGATCGTCTACCGTTCCTGCGAGCAACTGCGAGAAACGCATGGGCGGCATACCTTTGCCTGCCTCTATCCAACGCACCGCCAGCAGCGGGCGCAGGACATAGAAATACTTTTTGAGGCGTACCGCGTCATCTTGCAGGTGACTACGAAAGTTCTTACGCGCCATCGACAGGTAGTGCCAACGAGCCTTGGACGGTGAGAACCACGTAGGCACTGCCGCCCGCAGTGCGGACGTCGCTTCCCGATCCTCCTGATAGACCACGGGCGAATCCAGCCATTCGATCAGCGTCGGGTTAGCTCGCTTGAGCAGGCCGAGCGCTTTACGCCATTCCCAGCCGCAGACGTCCAGCTCATCGTCGATAGGCAGTTCTATCACATCGCGCTGCGCTTCAACGCGTAAATACCACTCCGGCCGATGCACATAGAGAAAGCGCACATCGTAGTCACTATCTGTGGATGCAAATCCCCAGCCACGGCTACCCGACTCACAGGCATACAGCACTTTTACCTGATAACGTTCTTCTACATCCTGTAAGACTAATTTCACTCGCGTGCGCATAGCAGCATCAACACGATAATCGTTTTCCATCATGATCTTATCCTTTCACACACACCACCTGACGCAGTGTATGCACAATTTCCACCAGCGATGATTGTGCCGCCATCACCTTATCGATATCTTTGTACGCCATCGGGATTTCATCGATGACGTCGCTGTCTTTTCTACACTCGACGTGTGCGGTCGCACGGATCTGATCTTCCACGGTGAAGCGTTTTTTCGCGGCGGTACGACTCATCGTTCTCCCCGCACCGTGACTACAGGAACAGAAGCTTTCTTCGTTCCCCAGTCCGCGAACGATGAAGCTCTTCGCGCCCATCGACCCCGGAATGATCCCCATCTGACCTTTCTGCGCCGACACCGCCCCTTTACGGGTAATCAGCACCGATTCACCAAAGTGCGTTTCGCGTTGCACATAGTTATGGTGGCAGTTCACACCTTCCTGCTGGGTGGTAAACGGCTTAGTCACAATACGGGACAGCGCCGCCAACGTATGCGACATCATCACTTCGCGGTTATGACGGGCAAAATCCTGCGCCCACTCAACCGCTTCCATGTAATCGTCAAAATGCAGGCTTCCTTCCTCGAAGTACGCCAGATTACGGTCCGGCAGATTCGCAATGTGCTGCTGCATATCTTCCTGCGCGAGCTTGATGAATAGCGATCCAATCGCGTTCCCCACACCACGTGACCCGCTGTGTAACATCACCCATACGCGATCCACCTCATCCAGACAGATTTCGATAAAGTGGTTACCCGTCCCCAAGGTTCCCAGATGCTGATAGTTGTTAGTGTTCAGCAGCCGTGGATACTTATCCGTCAAACGTTTGAAACGCGGTTCCAGCAGCGCCCAATGCGCATCCACCGTCTGCGGCGGATTCTGCCAGGAACCGACATCGCGTTTGGAGCGCGACACGCTACGTCCGTGCGGCACTGCCCGCTCAATCGCGCTACGCAGCCCCATCAGGTTATCCGGCAGGTCGCTGGCCACCAGTGACGTACGCACCGCGATCATCCCACAGCCGATATCCACCCCCACCGCGGCGGGAATAATCGCGCCACGCGTTGGGATCACGCTACCAATCGTCGACCCTTTTCCCAGATGTACATCCGGCATTACCGCCAAATGTTTAAAAATAAACGGCATTTTGGCCGTATTCAGCAGTTGGTTACGGGCTTCCGGCTCCACGGGCACCCCCTGTGTCCACATTTTTACTGGCGCGCTATTCACTGGTGACATCATGTCGTAAGCCTGCGTTTTCATCTCTTCCATTTTTCATTCTCTTTGTTTGTCATTGTTCACCAGCAATATTGCGAAAGGCGTGCCAATTTTCCTTTTCAATCCCAAAAAAAACATAATGCATTGATAATTAACAAATAAAAAACACATCCCTGAAACTGGAAACGAAACAAAAGAACAGGTAAATTTATCCTATAGGATAATAATTTATATAAAGGTATAGCATGAAGCGTCGCGTCGTTATTGGTGTGTTGGGCACCACGCTGGACAAACGGGGTAAACGGGAGAATCGCTGGACGAAATGGCGACCGACTGTCGGCCTGTGTCAGCAGCCGGATTTTCCCGTCGATCGTCTGGAACTGTTGCACCAATCACGCAATGAAGGAATGGCACAGCAGGTGGCGGAGGATATCGCCGTGGTGTCACCGACTACGCAGGTCACGCTTCAGGCCGTTGAACTGCGCGACCCGTGGAATCTTGAAGAGGTCTACAGCGCCTTTCTGGACTTTGCGAGCCGCTACCCGTTCGATACCGAAAACGAAGAGTATTTCGTCCACATCACTACCGGTACTCACGTCGTACAGATTTGCTGGTTCCTGCTAACCGAAGCACGCTATCTGCCCGCCAAGCTGCTACAAACCGCACCGGGGGAAAAAGCAGATCGCCCAGCACCGCAAGGGATCTACTCCATCATCGATCTGGATCTCAGTCGTTACGCGACTCTCACCAGCCGCTTCCAACATGAGCAGGAGCGCTCTGTCTCGTTCCTGAAATCCGGCATTGAGACGCACAACACAACGTTTAACGCGCTAATTGACCAGATTGAACGCGTCGCGCTGCGGTCCACCGCGCCGATGCTCTTAACCGGCCCGACCGGTGCGGGTAAATCCTTTCTGGCACAGCGCATTTACCAGCTACGCCAATCCCGCCATCTGGTCAGCGGTCAACTTGTTGCGGTTAACTGTGCCACGCTGCGCGGCGACAACGCGATGTCGACGTTGTTCGGCCACGTAAAAGGCGCGTTTACCGGCGCGTTGCAGGCGAGAAACGGGCTGCTCCGTGAAGCGGACGGCGGGATGCTGTTTCTGGATGAAATCGCCGAACTGGGGCTGGATGAACAGGCAATGCTGCTAAAAGCCATTGAAGAAAAACGCTTTTTTCCGTTTGGCTCGGATAAAGAAGTTAGCAGCGATTTTCAGTTGATCGCTGGCACGCATCGCAACCTGCGCGAGTGGATCGCACAGGGAAAATTCCGTGAAGATCTCTATGCACGTATCAACATGTGGACCTTCCCTCTGCCGGGACTGGCGGAGCGTCGGGAAGATATTGAACCCAACATTGAGTACGAAATTCAGCGTTTCACACGCGATCACCAAGCGCAGATCCGCTTCGATAAAGACGCGCGACAGCGCTACCTCACCTTCGCTTGCTCACCACAAGCAGCGTGGCGCGGCAACTTCCGCGAGCTTGGTTCCTCCATCGCTCGCATGGCAACGCTGGCGGAACAAGGGCGCATCACCGTGGCACTGGTAGAGGAAGAAATCACGCGCCTGCGGGCCAGTTGGGAGAGCGACGCCCCGACAACCGCACTACCGCCCGAACTCGCCAGCATCGACCTCTTCGAACAGCGCCAGCTTGAAACCGTGCTTGATGTCTGCCGCACTTCCCATTCGCTCTCCGAAGCTGGCCGTCGCCTGTTCGCCGTCTCACGCCAGCAAAAACAAAAGCCCAACGATGCCGATCGGTTGCGTAAATATCTGGCACGTTTTGGGCTGAGCTGGGAGGGATTGAAACAGGTATAAATTTATCCTAAATTTATACCTTAACACGCAGGCTACGATATCATTACTCTGTTACCCTCGGGTAATAGCAAGATGGGGGTGATCGCTATACCACATGGCAGGGATCTATCGTCTATAGCCAAATTTACTATAATACATTGTTTTAATTAAGGTATGTGATATGAAGACCACAATGTCTCAGAAGTCGGCCCGTGAAGGCCTTGGCAACCCTGAACTGTTCCAGGGGGGCGTTTATGTAACGAAAAACGGCTCCGCAGAGCTCTTCGTGCAAACAGCGGCGGAACGGAAAGCAGAACTGCTGGAGAGAGAAAGAGAAAGACAATCTAACGCACTCTTGAAGCTGGTGATGACGGCCAAGAAAGAAATTAAAAACGGTCAGGGAATATCCGCAGAGGAAGCCCTACAAAAATTACGTGAAGCGCGAACGTAAAACAAGGAGTCAATTTGGCCAGTTCGTACACCATTAAAGTCGCTCCCACGGCTGTCTGGTCTTTGCAGGATGCTGAGTCTTATAAATCTCACTATATCGGTATTAAACAAGCCGCTATGTGGTCTGAGTCGCTGTTCTTATCCTCGATGCAGGCCATTTCTCAAGATCCTTTCCGTTACAGGCACAACGCCATACTATCCGATAAGGGAATCGCGCTCTGTGAACGTCTCTCAGTAGAAGATGACTTTCGCTGTTTGTATGATGTTGATGAAGAGAATGGGGTCATCGAGATCCTGCTTTTTGTCAGCATGAAACAGGATCTTGAGAAAATGCTTTATCGCTATTATGTGTTGAGCTGATTTCCCCCAATGAATAACGAGCGGTAAAGAGAACGTGTTCTGTCCAGTAAGAGTCATCTTATCCTCCCCTACAGGCAGCACATTTTCCTTGA
>NZ_JAINZP010000027.1 GCF_020166435.1 Pectobacterium versatile
GTTTTGCTTTATGGGTGCAGGCAAGATGAATGACTGTCCACGACGCTTTTTATGAAAGAAAGCGGCTTAACGGTCAACTCCCTTCATCATAAAACCCCGCTTCGGTGGGTTTTTGCTTTATGGGTGCAGGCAAGATGAATGACTGTCCACGACGCTTTTTATGAAAGAAAGCGGCTTAACGGTCAACTCCCTTCATCATGAAACTGCCGCTTTGGCGGGAGGCTTTTTCCTTCATCCTGCCATGTAGGCCATACCTTTCAAATTAATTGATGTTCTCCATCACATAACTCTGACTTTTTCTGTGCCATAAAGCGCGTAAAGTAAGGCCATCGCGTGTGACTGCACGCTCGCTGACATCTTTCAGAGGATATGACTATGAACAACACTTCCCGGATGCCTGCACTGTTCCTCGGCCACGGTAGCCCGATGAACGTGTTGGAAAGCAATGTGTATACTCAGGCATGGCAAACGCTGGGTGAGACGCTGCCGCGTCCGAAGGCGATTATCGCGGTTTCCGCCCACTGGTATACCCGGGGCACGGCCGTGACGGCGATGGAAAACCCACGCACCATCCATGACTTTGGTGGTTTCCCGCAGGCGCTGTTTGATACCCAGTATCCGGCACCCGGTTCGCCTGAGTTGGCGGCGAGAATCCAGCAGGTGCTGGCGCCGTATCCTGTTACTGCCGATCAAAGCCAATGGGGTTTGGATCACGGCTCTTGGGGCGTGCTGATCAAGATGTATCCCGATGCGGATATTCCCGTTGTGCAACTGAGTGTGGACGGTACGCAGCCTGCTGTATATCACTACGAATTAGGGCGCAAGCTGGCGGCACTGCGTGATGAAGGCTTCATGATTGTGGCCAGTGGTAACGTCGTGCATAACCTGCGGATGGTGAAATGGGATGGTGATGCAGAGCCGTATCCGTGGGCTATCTCATTCAATCAATTTGTGCGTGATAACCTGGCTTATCAGGGCGACGACCATCCGTTGGTTAATTTTATGCAGCATGATGGTGCCGCATTATCCAACCCGACGCCCGATCACTATTTCCCGCTGCTCTATGTACTGGGAAGCTGGGACGGCAAAGAAGCAATCAGCATTCCGGTCGATGGGCTTGAAATGGGATCGCTGAGTATGCTGTCGGTGCAGGTGGGTTAATTCGCTTTTTGCGGTAGAAATGAGAAAGGCACGATTTTCATCGTGCCTTATTACTTTCAATTTGATGCTTAATCCAGAATGGTATGCGGATAGAAGCGTGAGAGATCCTGCGTGATCAGGGCGCGATCTTCACGTACGCCGATACCACAAGGTTGATCGTTCACCAGCCAGCTACCAATCAGTGTATAGCTGTCGCCGAATTTCGGCAGTTGATGGTACTGCTGGACGATCATCCCTTCTTCGCCGTAAGGGCCGTCGGCTGACGCAATCTCTTTGCCATTTTCGACGATCTGGATGTTCGCCCCTTCGCGTGAAAACAGCGGCTTAATGACGTAGCTGTCCAGCTCAGGATGTTCATCTTCTGCGAAATAGGCAGGAAGCAGGTTGGGGTGGTTTGGGAACATTTCCCACAGCATCGGCAGCAGCGCTTTATTAGAAATGATGCTTTTCCAGGCCGGTTCCAGCCAGCGCACGCCCGCATCTTCCAGCTTGGTGGAAAACATCTCGCGCAGCATGAACTCCCACGGATACAGCTTGAACAGATTACCAATCACCTGATTTTCAGGATCGGTAAACTGGCCTTTCTCACCGAGGCCGATTTCCTCAATGTACAGAAACTCGCTCGGCAGACCCGCTTCCAGAGCGCAATCCTGAAGGTATTGCACCGTACCACGATCTTCTTCCGTATCCTGACAGCAGGCGAAATGCAGTAAGCCGAAGCCGTGATTGAGCTTTAGTTCTTCAAAGCGTTCGATCAGCTTTTCCTGAATGCTGTTGTACTGGTCAGAATTCTGCGGCAGATTTCCGGCGTTGATTTGATCTTCCAGCCAGAGCCACTGGAAAAAAGCTGCTTCGTACAGCGACGTCGGGGTATCGGCATTGTTCTCCAGCAGTTTTGCTGGGGATTTGCCGTCATATGCCAGATCGAGGCGTGAATACAGCGAAGGCTGATTGGTGCGCCATGAATGTCTGACGAATTCCCAGGTGTGTTTGGGAATACGGAATTTAGCGAGCAGCGCGTCGCTGTTGACGACTTTTTCCACTACTTGCAGACACATCTGGTGCAGCTCTGCGGTGGCTTCTTCCAGCTCTTCGATCTGGGCAAGCGTGAACTGGTAGTAAGCCTCTTCGCTCCAGTAGGGCTCGCCGTACATGGTGTGGAAACGAAAACCAAACTCGGTGGCTTTTTCCTGCCAGTCAGGACGCGCTGTAATATCTATCCGCTTCATTCAATACGCCTCAGCCGCCCATGCTACGGGAAGAGCTGGAACTTGAACTGGCGCTACTGCGCTGCATGCTGTTTTGCTTCGCGACGGTTTCACCAAATCCACCACGCGTGATGGTCGAGGTGGTTGCAGGCTTCGGTGCCAATGCGGTTTTAGGCACGGTCATTGTGCGGCCTGTTGTCGCGTTACCGTAGTTTTTGCCGGTGGCATCAACGAATTTGCCGTTAGCCGGGCTGGCCGGTGATTTTGAACTGAACAGCGGTTGCTGTGTGAAACCGGCTCCACCACTCATCATTCTGCCCATCATGTAACCGGCCATCAGCGGCATCCAGGACATACCGCCGCCCTGCTGCGATTCTGCTGCCATACCGGCCTGTGCCGGTGCAGGCGTTTGAGTACACTGCGCTTCGCCAAATTCCGCTACGCAGTCTTCTTTGGTGGCGTATTTCGGGGCCGTTTTTTCTGCTTCTTTTAACGCATTATTGTAAGCGGTGGTGCATTGGGCAGCCATTGACGGGTTCGCTGACGAACAATCATCCGCATTCTGGTAGAGGGAGACGGTTTCATCAGTTTGTTCGCAGCCCGCGAGGAAAAATACGGCGCTGACGGCCAAAGCAACAGGTGCCAGACGGTAAGTCCGCCATTCCTTGCGGAACGTTTCCTGATTAATATTTTTTGTACGTTTCATCGTGTTTATCCCAGAGCAAAGCATCACAGCCAATAACAAATAAGTGTGCCTAAGAATAGGGGAACGCTGCTTGAATTTAAAGCGGCAATAGGTGTAACTGAAGGCGTCTTTACGTTGCTATACATTACGTTGTGCAACGTTTCGCTTTATGGCGAAAGCAGGCGGTTCCTGTGTTCTGGTGCCGTCGCGTTATTTTGTGGAAAAAGCGCGGGTATAAAAAAGGGGAACCGTGGTTCCCCTGTATTTGATGCGTGTAAACGCAGCTACCGATTAACGCTGCGCTGAGGCGGTAGTGGCCTGCGGAGCTGTATTGTCGGTTACGGCTGGCGTGGTTGAAACCGGCTGACCCAGTGACGCATTCAGCGTTTGCAGATCGGTTTCGCTCAACGTGCCTTGCGCGGACTTAATGTTTAACTGATTGATCAGGTAATCATAACGAGCGCTAGAGAGCTGCTGTTTGGCGTTATACAGCGTGGTGGTGGCATCCAGCACGTCAACGATGGTGCGCGTTCCTACCTGATAACCGGCTTCCATCGCATCCAGAGAGCTTTGTGCAGACACTTCAGCCTGTTTGTAAGCGTTGATGCTGCTGATGGACGCTGAAATATTGTTAAACGATGAACGTACCGTCTGGATCACAGAACGGTGTGCGCTTTCCAGCAGTTCACTCGAGCTAACATAGCCGTGCTGCGCCTGCTTCACTTGAGAATTGGTGGCACCGCCGCTGTAGAGCGGCAGGGTGAAATTGATGCCAACTCTGTGCTGTCCTGCGTCGGTATCGCTAAAGTTGCCGCCATTCGTCCGTGAGCCGGAATAGCGGGTATCGCTCACACCCGTTGATGCGGTGAGATCCAACGTCGGCATATAGCCTGTCTCGGCGGAGCGAATTTGCTCGCGTGCCAAATCCTGACTCAAACGTGCGGACAATAGGTTCAGGTTGCGGTTTTCGGCTTCTTTCAGCAGGTTGTTAACCGCTTCAGGTTTCTGGGTAGAGAAACGCTCGATATTCAGACCGGCCAACTGCGGGTAGAAATTGCCGGTAATCTGACGCAGTGATTCCAGCGCGTTATCCAGCGTATTACGCGTTAACACTTCATTTGCCAACACGCTGTCATACTGTGATCGGGCGTTCTGAACGTCAGTAATCGCCACAAGACCTACATTGAAGCGCTGCGTCGTTTGATCCAACTGACGATAAATTGCCTGTTTCTGCGCATTGATGTAGGACAGCGAGTCAATGGCGCGTAGCACGTTGAAATAAGCGGTTGCGGTGTTCAGCATCAGGTTTTGCTGCGCGGTCTGATAAGTGACGTCTTCAATACCCGCTTGTTTTTCCTGCAACGTCAGCGCACGCCATTTCGACATGTCGAACAGCGTCTGGGTTAGCTGCAATGCAGCGCTTTTCTCGTTGCTGTTGACGCCATTACTGTCGCGGTAACCCTTGTTATAGGTATAACCTGCATTGATTCCCAACTGCGGCAGTAACGGGCTGCGTGATTCGTTGATTTTTTCAAACGCGGCGTCGCGGGTTGCCGCAGAGCTGCGTAAATCAGGGTTGGTGCTTTTTGCCTGCTGGTAGACCTGTAACAGGTTTTCCGCCTGACTCATGGCGCTAAAGCCGCCCAGGCTCAGACCAATAAGAAGAGGGAGCAATTTCTTCATTTGCATTCCTTGTTGTGCAGCAATCTCGCTATGGTAGCGCTGTCTGTAGACGAATAATTGTCGATTCTATCAGAATCTGCCAATAGGATAAGGTAGCTGAACGTGCCATCTTTCAGCGGAATATGCCCACAGGGTCAGGTAAATTGACCTGTTGGATGATTCAGTGCGGCGTTTTGCTGTTCAGTAAGGCACCGAAAAGTGGTGCGATGGGCGAGTATAGCCCCACTTCGCTGACGTAACGCCTAATAAACGTTCAAAAACAATGATGAGTATAATGACAGCGGATTCCGCCATACAATACCGGATTCCATTAATACTTGTTACAGGAGTACAGCCATGTCGTCTTCCGCATCCGGTCCGGTTACTTTCACCAAAGATGATGTAGAAATTATTGCACGCGAAACGCTGTACGACGGTTTTTTTTCGCTGGAGCGTTACCGTTTCCGCCATCGCCTGTTTAATGGCGGCATGAGCGGTGAGGTCAGCCGTGAGATCTTCGAACGCGGCCATGCCGTGGTGTTGCTGCCTTACGATCCGGTGCGTGATGAAGTGGTATTAATAGAACAGATTCGTATCGCTGCCTACGACACCAGCGCGTCTCCCTGGCTGTTTGAGCTGGTGGCTGGCATGATTGAGCCGGGAGAAAGCCACGAAGAGGTGGCGCGGCGCGAAGCAGAGGAAGAAGCCGGATTAAGGGTTGGCCGTTGTCGACCGATAATCAACTATCTTGCCAGCCCCGGCGGCACCAGTGAGCGTCTGGCGGTGATAGTGGGCGAAGTGGATACGCGTACGGCGAAAGGCATTCACGGCCTGGCGGAAGAGAATGAAGATATCCGTGTACATGTGGTGAGCCGTAAACAAAGTTATCAATGGGTTGAAGAAGGCATCGTTGATAACGCCGCGTCTGTCATTGCCTTGCAATGGTTGGCGTTGCACCATGAAGAACTGAAACGTGAGTGGGTGGATTGAATTTATGAAACGTTATACACCGGATTTCCCGGCCATGATGAGGCTATGTGAAACCAACTTCATGCAATTGCGGCGTTTGCTGCCAAAAATTGATGAAGTCGGCGAAATCGCGGTTTATCACGTCAATAATGCGGTCTATCAACTGACAATTCTTGAGTCTACCCGCTATACCTCATTGGTGGAAATTAAGCAGACAGCGCCCACTGTCAGCTATTGGAGCCTGCCAATGATGAGCGTTAGGTTGTATCATGATGCGTTGGTTGCGGAAGTGTGTGCCAGCCAGCAGATCTTTCGTTTCAAAGCACGTTATGATTATCCTAATAAGAAGTTACATCAACGTGACGAAAAGCATCAAATTAATCAGTTTCTTGCTGATTGGCTAAAGTATTGTTTGGCGTATGGTTCGATGTCGATACCGGTTTTTGATACCCAATAGATTTCAACACGCAGGAAAGTGGCTGGCGAGCCACCAAGGGAAACCAACGTATACCCTAAATAATTCGAGTTGCAGGACAAAACATTATCGTTTTGAACAACGCAAGGCGTTGACCCGCTAGGGCGAGGCTCAGAGATGAGCCGAGTATTGCCAACGCACATGCAGCTTGAAGTATGATGGGTATATTCTGCAATTTGAAAGATGACGGGTAGAGACAGATTTACGTAACCAAGGACACCATTTGGAAAGCCTGTTGACACTGCCTGTGGCGAGTGGCGCCAGAGTCAGGATTTTACAAATAACAGATACCCATCTTTTTGCGGGCGAGCATGAAACCTTGCTGGGTATCAACACCTATCGTAGCTATCACGCTGTGCTGAATGCCATCAAGGCTCGGCAGGATGCGTTTGATTTGATCGTCGCGACGGGCGATTTGGCACAGGATCACACGCTGCAAGCCTATCACCATTTCTCACGCGGGATTGCGCAGATCCCTGCACCTTGCGTATGGCTTCCGGGTAATCACGATTTCCAACCGGCGATGGTCGATGCGCTGGCTGACGCCGGTATTGCACCGTCCAAACATGTGCTGCTGGGCGACAAGTGGCAAATCATCTTGTTGGACAGTCAGGTATTTGGCGTCCCACACGGCGAGTTGAGCGAATACCAGCTTGAATGGCTGGAACGCAGCCTGAAAAGTCAGCCTGACCGCTTTACGCTGTTGCTGCTGCACCATCATCCGCATCCTTCCGGCTGTACCTGGCTCGATCAGCATAGCCTGCGTAACGCGCACAATCTGTCTGCGGTGCTGGATCGCTATCCACAGGTGAACACCGTACTGTGCGGACATATTCATCAGGAGATGGATTTTGACTGGCATGGCCGCCGCTTGCTGGCCACGCCGTCGACCTGCGTACAGTTCAAACCACACTGCACTAACTTCACCATTGATGACGTGGCGCCGGGCTGGCGCTATCTGGACCTGCTGCCGGATGGCCGTCTGGAAACCGAGGTCTATCGTCTCTCAGGCAGTGAATTCCTGCCTGACATGGATTCGGACGGTTACTAATGCCAACGCTTCTTTATCTGCACGGCTTCAACAGTACGCCACAGTCGGCGAAAGCGACGGCCTTGCAAACGTGGCTGGCAGAGCGGCACCCTGAAATTGACATGGTGATTCCCCAGCTTCCACCGTATCCGTCGGAAGCAGCTGAGATGATGGAATCGCTGATTATGGAGCGGGCCGGTCGTCCGGTGGGCATTGTTGGCTCTTCCCTCGGTGGTTATTATGCCACCTGGTTATCCCAGTGTTTTATGCTGCCTGCCGTGGTGGTGAATCCTGCGGTGAAGCCGTTTGAACTGTTGCTGGACCATCTCGGCGAATATCAGAACCCCTACACCGGTGAACAATATGTGCTAGAGTCTCGGCACGTTTACGATCTGAAGGTCATGCAGGTTGACCGACTGGAATCGCCGGATTTGCTCTGGCTGCTGTTGCAGGCAGGGGATGAGGTTCTGGACTATCGTCAGGCAGTCGCGTATTACACGGCCTGCCGTCAAACTGTGGAGTCAGAGGGCAATCATGCCTTTGTCGGATTTGAGCGCTTTTTCACACCGATTGTGAATTTTTTAGGGCTCACGACAGACTGAATCGCCGCATATGCATTGAAAAACGAATCGCTGAACGCGGTTCGTTAAACACCATTCACTGAACTCAAAGAATTAACGCAAACTATGGCTCAATCAAGTTATAACGCTGATGCGATTGAAGTACTCAGCGGACTGGAACCGGTGCGCCGTCGTCCGGGAATGTACACCGATACCACGCGTCCTAACCATCTGGGACAAGAGGTCATAGATAACAGCGTTGATGAAGCGCTGGCGGGTCATGCACGCCGTATTGATGTGATTCTGCACGCCGATCAGTCGCTGGAAGTGATTGATGACGGTCGTGGGATGCCGGTGGATATCCACCCGGAAGAAGGCGTACCCGCCGTTGAACTGATCCTGTGTCGTCTGCACGCAGGCGGCAAATTTTCCGGTAAAAACTACCAGTTCTCGGGCGGCTTGCACGGCGTAGGGATTTCCGTGGTGAACGCCCTGTCCACCCGTGTTGAAGTTACCGTTAAGCGCGATGGTCAGGTTCATGACATCGCGTTTGAAAACGGTGACAAAGTGCAGGAGCTCACCGTCACTGGCACCTGTGGACGTCGCAATACCGGTACGCGCGTGCATTTCTGGCCGGATGAAAAATTCTTCGACAGCCCCCGTTTTTCTGTATCCCGTTTGACGCACCTGCTGAAGGCCAAAGCGGTCTTATGCCCCGGTGTGGAAATCATCTTCAAAGATAAAGTTAACAACACCGAGCAGCGCTGGTGCTATCAGGATGGCCTGAATGACTACCTGTGCGAAGCGATAAATGGCCTGATCACGCTGCCGGAAAAACCGTTTCTGGGGTCGATTACTGGCGATACGGAAGCGGTGGATTGGGCGCTGCTCTGGCTGCCGGAAGGCGGTGAGCTGCTGACGGAAAGCTACGTTAACCTTATCCCGACGCCAATGGGCGGGACGCACGTTAACGGCCTGCGCCAAGGGCTGCTGGATGCGATGCGTGAATTCTGCGAATTCCGCAATATTCTGCCGCGCGGTGTGAAGCTGAGCGCAGATGACATCTGGGAACGCTGTGCTTACGTGCTGTCGGTCAAAATGCAGGAACCGCAGTTTGCCGGGCAGACCAAAGAACGTCTCTCTTCTCGTCAGTGTGCCGCGTTTGTGTCTGGCGTCGTGAAAGACGCTTTCAGCCTGTGGCTGAACCAGAACGTGCAGGCTGCGGAACAGCTGGCTGAGTTGGCGATTTCCAGCGCTCAGCGCCGTATGCGCGCTGCCAAAAAAGTGGTGCGTAAAAAGCTGACCAGCGGGCCGGCGTTGCCAGGCAAACTGGCCGATTGTACCTCGCAGGATCTCAACCGGACGGAGCTGTTCCTGGTGGAAGGGGATTCGGCGGGCGGATCGGCGAAACAGGCACGCGAGCGTGAATTTCAGGCGATCATGCCGCTGAAAGGTAAGATCCTGAATACCTGGGAAGTCTCCTCCGATGAAGTCTTAGCGTCGCAGGAAGTGCATGATATTTCAGTCGCGATCGGTATCGATCCTGACAGTGCCGATCTCAGCCAACTGCGTTACGGCAAGATCTGTATTCTGGCGGATGCGGACTCCGATGGTCTGCACATTGCCACGCTGCTGTGTGCGCTGTTTGTCCGCCATTTCCGGGCGCTGGTTCAGGGCGGACACGTTTATGTCGCCATGCCGCCGTTGTACCGTATCGATCTGGGCAAAGAGGTGTACTACGCGCTGGACGAAGAGGAAAAAGCGGGCGTGCTGGAGCAGCTTAAGCGCAAGAAAGGCAAGCCTAACGTGCAGCGCTTTAAAGGTCTGGGTGAAATGAACCCGCTACAGCTGCGCGAAACCACGCTGGATCCGAATACGCGCCGTCTGGTGCAGTTGACCATCAACGAAGAGGATATGGATCAGACGATGGCGATGATGGATATGCTGCTGGCGAAAAAACGTTCTGAAGATCGCCGCAACTGGCTGCAAGAGAAAGGCGATAAGGCGGAGATTGAGGTCTAACCGCCGCTCCCTGCAGTAATTAACATCATAAAAAATGACACGCTGGCTGTATGATGAGCGAACAAGCCCATGATATAGCCAGTTTTCTTTACGCTGCGGGTTAATCACGGCGGCTCAACATTCCCCTCATTTCACCTGCGCGTCCCATCCCAGCAGGGCGCATTGAACGATATTCTCAAGCTCTGTTCGGCTGGCACCATCGCGTGATTGCAACACCATTCCCCCCTGTACTGCGAGAATATAGCGCGCCAGTCCGTTAACGTTCAGCGCGGCATCCAGTTCCCCCTCGGAAACCGCTTGTGAAAAGCGCGCTTCTAGCTTGAGGAGAGCCTGTGCACGTGCGTCCCGCACAATATTGCCAAGCGCGGAATGACCTTCTTCACCGACGGCGGATAGCACCAGCATACAACCGGGCGGGTCGTCTGGGCCGTTCGCCCCGGTCAGTGCTGCGGCTGAATCCATTAGGTAGGCCCGAACGGCATCACGCGCTGTCCGAGCGCTATCGAAACCCGCCCAAACGCGTGGACCACAGTGTTCAGCGTAGTAGCGAAGTGTTTCAGCATATAACGCTTCCTTCGACCCAAACGCGGCATACAGGCTGGGCGATCCGATCCCCATCGCGGCAGTGAGATCGGACATTGAGGTGGCTGAAAAGCCCTTGCGCCAGAAGAGAAGTGTCGCCTTTTCCAGCGCTTTTTCGCGATCGAACGCACGTGGCCGCCCTTTGGCGGGACGTTCCGTTGAGGCGTTTTTAGGAGTAAATGAATTCTGCATCGTTCGTTACATAAATGAATTGACGGTTACCCAGAGGGCGTTTATAACATTATATATCAATCACTACAAAATAGGATGAACGATGACTGAATTGACTGGTAAAAAAGCGCTGGTGACTGGCGCTTCCCGCGGCATTGGTGCGGCCATCGCCCTTGAGCTGGCGGAAAAAGGCGCAGATGTGGCGATCACCTACCAGAGCTCTGAGGAACGGGCATTGGACGTGGTTCGGGCGATTGAAGCAAAGGGCCGTCGTGCATTCGCGATAAAGGCTGATAGCGCGGATGCTGAAGCCGTTGTGCGTTCGGTGAATGAAGCAGCACAAGCGCTGGGCGGTCTGGATATTCTCGTCAATAACGCGGGGATTGCTCGTGGCGGCATGTTGTCACAACTGAGCCTTGCGGATATTGACGACACGCTGAACGTGAATGTGCGTGCTGTGGTGCTAGCATCGCAAGCGGCGATCCCGCATTTAGGCCAGGGCGGTCGCATTATCTCAATAGGATCGAGTGTCGCTGAGCGCGTTTCCATGCCGGGATTGTCGGTCTACGCGATGTCCAAATCGGCGCTACTTTCTTTTACCCGCGGGTTGGCGCGCGAGCTGGGGCCGAATGGTATCACCGTGAATCTGGTGCATCCGGGGTCAACTGACACAGACATGAATCCGGCTGATGGCGATTACGCAGAAGCGCAACGTGCGTCGATAGCACTCGGTCACTATGGCAAGCCCGAGGACATTGCTGCTGCGGTGGCTTTTCTGGCCAGCCCAGCAGCCCGACAGATTACGGGAACAGGGATCACCGTGGATGGCGGATCCAACGCCTAACGCGATCTTTATCGCGGTTTCATCTTGCCGGAGCGGATAAGCGGCTTCGGCAGGATGATGTTCGGACGACGGCAGTCATTTATAAGTGGCTGCGGTATGATGCGAGTACACGATAACGTTTGGGTAAATACCAAATCGATGGCAGGTGTACTCGTTTATGAAAGTCACGCTTGAGGAACTTCAGGCTTTTGTGGTGGTGATCGACACCGGTTCGATCACGGCAGCCGCGGAACAGCTTGGGCAAACCACGTCGGGCATTAGCCGGGCGCTGCGGCGCTTGGAGGATAAGCTGGGTACGACGTTGTTGCATCGTACGACGCGACGTCTCTCGCTTTCCGAAGAAGGCATGATGTTTCTTGAGCACGCCCGTGACGTGATTCACGCAGTGGAACATGCCGAAGAGCAGGTGCTGCTGCGCCATGAGCAACCGAGTGGACGGCTGCGGGTTAATTCGGGCTCGGCGTTTATGCAGCATGTGATTGTGCCTCTGGTGCCGGAGTTTCGCCGCCGCTATCCCAAGATCGTTCTTGAACTCAATACCAATGATTTCATTATTGATTTGCTTGAGCAGCATACCGATATCGCCATTCGCATCGGCACGCTCAAAGACTCTACCATTCATGCTCGCCCGCTTGGCGCAAGCAAGCTGCACATCGTCGCCAGCCCTGACTACTTAGAACAGCATGGTACACCTGCGACGGTCGAGTCATTAGCCAGTCATCGTTGTCTGGGGTTTACTCAGTCGGAGTCGCTGAACCACTGGCCTCTGCGGCATGGCCTTCAGGATTTCTACCCCATCACGCCGGTGCTGTTGGCATCAAACGGTGAGATATTGCGTCAGCTTGCGCTGCAAGGCGAAGGGATTGTGCGCATGTCTCACTTCCTGATCCGTGACGACCTGGCGGCGGGGCGGCTGGTGCCGATCCTTACTGGGGAAACGCTGGAAGCCAGCCTGCCGGTTTACGCGGTGTATTATCGCAATAGCCAACTGGCGGCGCGTATTACCTGTTTTCTCGATTTTATGAGCGAAAAGCTCACGGAAAATCCGCTGTGAGGCGTGACCCACAGCGGTAGAGAAGCGAGTAATACGCCGATCAGGCAACGTGTTCATCCAGATGCTGGCGATAATTTGCAAGATAAGTGGGGACGTCCGGTGCTTTCATCACATCATTGCAGATGAAGGTCGGAAGCGGGGATAGCCCGATGAACTGGTTTGCTTTATGGAACGGCAGATACACGCCGTCCACCCCCACGCCGTGGAAGAACTGTTCAGGGTCATCGAAAGCCTCCAACGGCGCATTCCACGTTAGAGACAGCATGTATTTCCGGCCCTGTAACAATCCCCCAGAACCGTATTTCTTGCTGACATCCGAACGGCTGCGGCCATCGCTGGCGTAAAGCGAACCGTGGCCGGCGGTAAACACTTCATCGATATATTTCTTCAGGATCCACGGCGTATCCATCCACCATCCCGGCATCTGGTAAATGATAGTATCTGCCCACAGGTAATTCTGAATTTCCTGTTCACTATCATAGCCGTTGTCCACGACCGTCACGCGGACGTCGTGGCCTTTATCGCGCAGGAAACTGGCGGCGGCATCGGTAAGGGTATGGTTCAACTCACCTTTAGAGTGGGCGAATGACTTGCCTGCATTAATCAGCAAAATGTTCTGCATAGGTCTGCTCTCGAATCGGTTATCAACGAAGATGTTGGGCGTAGTCTAGGGCAGAGAGCTGCGCAGAAAAATGTGCGCTAGCGCATAACACTGTTGACTGAATATCAATAATCAGAAGTGAGCGGATGTTATTTTGAAATAATGCTACGGGGGAAACACAGGGGGAGATTCTCGGTAGGGATGTCTCACCCCTGTGGTCACCCCGAGTATCTCGATGCCTAAACGCTCGGCATTATGGTACGCATTCTTGCCTGAGTGGCGGCGATGCCTAAATGATGCATCGCCTTTTTCATTGAATCGTGAGTGATGCGGATTAGAAATCTACATTCACACCCAGTTGGAAGGAACGGCCAGGCTGCACGGAGAGTGCGCGGTCATACTGTCCCTGCCGATCGTTGGTTTCAATCTGGCGACTGCTCAGATAATCCCAATATTTACGGTCAGTCAGGTTATACACGCCACCGTTAACTTTCACATTCTTGCTGATGCGATAGTAAGCCGTCAGGTCAACCATGCCATAGCCGGGAATCCGCATATACTCTGTGCTAGAAGTGGGGATCGCATTACCCGCATTGGTATAGCTTTCACGACTGGTATCCTTCGCTTGTTTCCCTTTCTGGAAGGTAGACGTCAGAGCGGCACCGTAGCGTTGGGAAGGATCGTCATAGGCGATACCTACCACGGCTTTCATTGGCGCAACGCTGTCGAGATCGACATAGCGGTCGCCGAGGTAGCGGGATTGAGATTGACCTTTAGTGTAGCCAAAGGCCAGCGTGGTGCTGAGACCATCAACAGCCGGGAACCAGGTGCCTAGCTGTATTTTGCTGCTGACTTCGCCACCGTAGATATAAGCCTTATCGCGGTTTTCCGCCTGATATATCGTGCTGATATTGCTTGGCACATTGGCAAATTTATCGGGGTTAGCGCTACGACGGTAGCGGGTGTTGGCGATAAAATTCTTATACGTGTTGTAGAACAGCGCGGTACGGAAGGTGATTCCCTCCGTCGCTTCACCTTTTAAGCCCCATTCTACGTTGTTGCTGGTTTCCGTTTTGAGATCGCTATTGCCGATAAAGGCATACTGGAACGGCCCGGCATAGTTGGCGTCAAGGTTGGTGCTGCCATAAAGCTGGCTGGCATCCGGGAACTGCGCGCCGCGACGGTACTGCACATAGGTTGTCAGCGTCGGGGTGATGTCATAGAGGAAGCTCAGAGAAGGCAGAACTTGCGTATCGCTGTTGGCTTTGCCGTACAGTCTGTTGACATCGGATTCACTGATGACACTGCCGTCACCGCTCAGACGAACTGTATTGGTCGGTTTGGTACGTTGATGAATGGCGCGTACGGCAGGAAAAACCGAGAAAGCGTGCCCCGCCAGATCCCACGTAACGGTATCCTGTACGAAGCCGCCAACGGTGTAGCTGTTGCTATCGGCTTCTGGCTGCATGATGTTATTCGCACCCGTTTGGTTAGGCGATTGCCTGAACGGGCGCTCTGTTTTGCTTTGGCTGGCATTCAGACCCCAACTGAACTCGTGGCGATCCCAGCTTTTCACCATATGGGTATCGAATCCGTAGGTGGTGACATTGTAGTCGGAATAGACCCGGTGGCTATCTGCCGCCGCCATCCCCGTGGTTGCTGGCAGCCAGGTATTGTCGTGTGATTCGCTGTTTTGGAAGTAAATACGGCTATCAACCAAATCGACCAGCGTGTTGTTGACGGGCGTCCAGCGATCTTTCAGGCTGGCGGTCCAGCGGCGTGTCTGGCTGCTCTGTTGCGCCGTGCCGTAAATGGTGTTGTTACCGCTTGGCAGATTACCCCAGTAGTCATAATGGGTGTGATTGGTTTTATGGTAATAATCCAGCGTACCGGTGAGCTGATGTTCGTCGTTAGCCTGCCAAATGCTGGACGCCAAAATGGCGTTAGAGTGCCAGTTGGCAGGGTAAGCGGCGATCTCGTCGCTGTTATTACGCGTTTGCTGGCCGTCGCGGCGGCTGAGCACGACAATGCCGCGCAGTTCGTCATCACCGCCTGCGGCGGTGATGCCATTATGCCAACCATGGTTGGCGGAATCGTAGTCACTCTGGAAACCAAAGTAGTCCTGCTTGCCCGCTTTCAGATAATTATCGGCAGATTTTGGTCGAAAGGAGACGCTGCCTCCGAGTGCGTTGACAGTATTTTCTGCGGAGGTGACGCCTGACTCAATATCGACGCTGCTGTACAGATAAGGATCGATATAGTCGCGCCCCATCCCGAAGGTATTGAATCCGGCACGGCTGGCGTAGCTACGGCCTGTGGCATTGGGCAGGGCGATACCATCGGTATCGATCGCCACACGGTTGCTTTCAATGCCGCGAATATTGTAGCCCGTGTAACCGCCGCGGTCGAAGCCGCTTTTCCCTGTATTGCTGCCGCCGCTGGAACCTGTTGCGCTCACCAGAGGTTGATAACGCATGATGGTGCCAAAATTGTTGCCGCCTTCTTTTTGCATGTCTGCGGCTGTTATCGTCGTACTTGAACCCGCTTTTTTCTCGATTTTCGGCGAGTTAACTATCATCACGTCGTCGGTCTGTCCCGCTTTTGCCGCCGAACTGTCTGGATTCTTCCCGCTGAGTGCGTTGTTGCCCGTGGTGCTATCCGCTGCCATGCTGTTTAGCGCGACGCCAGTCAAGATGCCGGTGAGAAGAATTTTATTTAAATTCTTGTTAATTAACATAATGATACTCTGCTATAAGGGTTGTTCTGGCCAGCGGCGTTGGGGAAACATGGCGTGCTGGTAGCTAACGTCTGCAAAGGAAATGCAAGGCGTCGAATAACATTAATCATCATGTGGAAATGATAATTATTATCAATATGCTAAGCATTATCATTTGTTGTTGCAACGATGATGAATAATTCTTAATGAAACGGTATGTGTGCTATCAATACTGAGACGACGGTGTATGCGCGACGTATCAATGAGGTGTAATGAAACTGCCGACGTATGAAACCGATCGCTACGAGCTGGACGATGGCGAAGCGCTTAACCGCGAGTACCCGGACTCATTCTGGATTCCAGACAACGCGGTGCGTGAATCATTGGCACCCGACGATTTTGTTAAGTTGATCTTCCGTATGGAAAAAACCGCAGGCGCGGATGCGCTGTCGGTGGAAAGGATGTGGGTCAGAGTGACGAAAAAGCATCACGCGTTTTACGAGGGTGTTTTAGATAATGACCCCACGGGAAGTGACTGCGTGCGGTGCGGCCAGATTGTGATGTTTCAGGCTCGTCACGTGATTGGCATTTATGGAAAAGATGGCTAGCCGCGTTGCTATCCGTGCGCTGTTCTGATGGTTGATAGGGTATTTGTCGATGAAGATTGCTGCACTTAGGTCGAAGGCTCGGCGTAACACGCTGGAAGTCGAGCATATTCTTGCGGCGGCGAAAGCGCGCTTGCCGGGGTTACGCGATGAGCTTAATCGGCTATCCGCTGAGTTTAACTGGTCTCACTCACCGTACTTGCCCGACGGCACACACGTTGTTCCGTTAGCGAAATGGGCTGAAATTGCAGGCGCTTATGCTGAGGAAGGAATTGAAGCACTCGGCGTGCTGGCGGCTGAACCCGACAATGTCGCGTATGTGATTGGCCTACTGGAAGAGCTTCGGTCTCATGCCGCGGTGGATGCACTGATCGCTTTCTTTCCCGCAGTCATGCAGGTTCCTGAACAGGCACCCGAAACGGCGTGGCGCCTTACCACGGCCTATAACTTACTCCTGAGCATAAAAGGCAGTGTTGTGGCGACGGATGAGCAGGCAACCGCCGTTCGCACTTTCCTGATGCGGCTGTTACCGCTGGCGATGACGGAACATCACACCTTACTGATATTCTGTGCGCTGCGTGGCGTGGGCGATTCATCCTCTCTGGATCTGCTGGCAAGCCAGAACGATCTGGCTCCGCCCAATAACACGATAAGGATGAGTGCAATACGCGCTATTCGTCAGCGACTGCGAAATACACGCTGACTTTTTCCTTCGCTGCTACTGCGAGATGACTCACGATGTCGATTGAAATACCCGCATCCGTTCTTCCACTTTTTCAGGCGGCAGGCTGGCCGCGTGCTGAAGCACAATCAATTCCGCCGTTTGTGCCGGAGAACCATCCGGCTTTCGCTATCCTGCGCGCGTTCAGTGGGCTGACGGTCGGGCAGTGCGGCACAGGAGAAGCGTGTGCCAGCGGCGACATCGCTTTTGGCGGCAGCGAAGATTTGCAGCAGGATGAAACGCTGCTCGAGTGGCAAGGTATTCTGAACTCGACGTTGATTCTTGTCGGTGAAACCCACCATTCTCACGGGGCTTTACTGATGGATAATGCGGGAGCCTGCTACGGCATGAGCTTTATCCATGAGGCATTCTGGTTTGAAGGGGCGTCTTTTGGTGCCGCCGTTGAACGCATTCTGTTGGGCCGCAAGGGGCAACCGATGCTGCGACCAGACCAGCCGTCAATTTCTATGTATGGCGAAACGATTACCGCAGATCATCCGAGCGTTCATCGCTACCGCTAGCCACCTTCTCCGGCAACTGTCGGATCCACACCAGTGAGGATTTTCTGAGATGACAGCGTTCTCTGTGGCGTGATTTCCTGTGAATGGTTCTCTGTGACATCACCTCATCAGATAAGGTACTATTCCCGCCAAACATACCGCCGCTATGGCGTGCCGGAAAGCGTAACCATCGCGCCGCGATGTGAGGGAAGTGAGATAAATGAGTGAGATGACTCATGACGGCGCAGAAAGCCTTGCGCTGCGCACGTTTACCGAAAATGCATACCTAAATTATTCCATGTACGTCATCATGGACAGGGCATTGCCGTTCATTGGCGATGGCCTGAAGCCTGTGCAGCGTCGCATTGTGTATGCGATGTCCGAGCTGGGACTGAATTCCAGCGCCAAGTTTAAAAAATCTGCCCGTACCGTGGGTGACGTGCTGGGTAAATACCATCCGCACGGCGACAGCGCCTGCTATGAAGCGATGGTGCTGATGGCGCAGCCGTTCTCTTACCGCTATCCGCTGGTGGATGGTCAGGGGAACTGGGGGGCACCGGACGATCCGAAATCGTTCGCCGCCATGCGTTATACCGAATCGCGGTTGTCCAAATATGCAGAACTGCTGCTGTCCGAGCTCGGACAGGGTACTGTCGATTACACCCCGAACTTTGATGGCACGATGCAAGAGCCGAAGATGCTGCCTGCGCGTCTGCCTAATATTCTGCTGAACGGCACCACCGGGATTGCCGTTGGGATGGCGACGGACATACCACCGCACAACGTGCGTGAAGTCGCCGCCGCCGCCGTGATGCTGCTGGAAAACCCAAAGGCCTCGCTGGAAGAGTTGTTGCAGCATGTTCAAGGGCCGGATTTCCCGACGGAAGCCGAAATCATCACGCCACGCGATGAAGTGCGCAAACTCTACCAGAATGGCCGTGGTTCCGTGCGTATGCGCGCGGTGTGGAAAAAAGAAGACGGTGATGTCGTGATTACCGCGCTGCCGCATCAGGTTTCCGGTGCCAAAGTGCTGGAGCAGATTGCCAGCCAGATGCGCGCGAAGAAGCTGCCGATGGTCGAAGACCTGCGTGATGAATCCGATCACGAGAATCCAACTCGTCTAGTGCTAGTGCCGCGCTCGAACCGGATCGATATGGACCAGGTGATGAACCACCTGTTCGCCACGACCGATCTGGAAAAGAGCTATCGCGTTAACATGAACATGATCGGTCTGGATGGTCGCCCTAGTGTGAAAGGGCTGGTCGAGATCCTGAGCGAATGGCTGGTCTTCCGTCGTGACACCGTGTGCCGCCGTCTAAACTACCGCCTGGAAAAAGTGCTCAAGCGCCTGCATATCCTTGAAGGCTTGCTGATCGCGTTCCTGAATATTGACGAAGTGATTCATATCATCCGCACGGAAGATGAGCCGAAGCCCGTTCTGATGCGCCAGTTCAGCCTGAGTGAAACACAGGCTGAAGCGATCCTGGAGCTGAAATTACGTCATTTGGCCAAGCTGGAAGAGGTGAAAATCCGTGGTGAGCAGGGCGATCTGGCAAAAGAACGCGATCAACTTCAAGCACTGTTGGCATCCGATCGTAAGCTCAGCAACCTGATTAAGAAAGAAATTCAGTTCGATGCGCAAGCCTATGGTGACGATCGTCGTTCGCCGCTGCGTGAACGTGGCGAAGCGAAAGCGATGAGCGAGCACGACTTTGTGCCGTCCGAACCGGTTACCATTGTGCTGTCAGAAATGGGCTGGGTACGTAGCGCGAAAGGGCATGACATCGATCCTACTGGGCTGAGCTATAAAGCGGGCGATAGCTTCCGCGCCGTGGCGAAAGGTAAGAGCAATCAGCCTGTGGTGTTCATTGACTCCACTGGCCGCAGCTATGCGCTGGATCCGATCACGCTGCCTTCTGCACGAGGTCAGGGTGAGCCGCTGACGGGCAAACTCACGCCGCCGCCGGGCGCGACGATTGAACAGGTGCTGATGGCTGCAGACGATCAGCCGCTGCTGATGGCATCGGATGCGGGCTACGGCTTTGTCTGTACCTTCAACGATCTGGTGGCGCGTAACCGCGCGGGTAAAGCGATTATTACGCTGCCGGATAACGCGAAGGCGCTGGCACCGATCGAGATTAAAGGCGACGATAACCTGCTGATGGCGATCACCGCCGCAGGCAGAATGCTGTTGTTCCCTGTCTCCGACTTACCACAGCTGTCGAAGGGCAAGGGCAACAAGATTGTGTCCATCTCTTCGGCTGATTTTGCGGAAGGCAAAGACCGTCTGACCTGGCTGTATCTGCTGCCACCACAGGCTTCAGTCACGCTGTACTTCGGTAAGCGTAAGCTGGTGCTGCGTCCAAACGAGCTTCAGAAGTATCAGGGCGAGCGCGGGCGGAAAGGCACATTGCTGCGTGGGCTACAGCGCATCGACCGGATTGAGGTGGATGCACCGCAGCAAATTAGCACCGGCAGCAGCGAAGAATAACGCCTCCGTATTGTCATGTGCATGTTGAGAAAGGCGGTGTCATACCGCCTTTCTTTAGTTTCCGGTTGCCATCCCGTCGCAAATTGAATCACCGTGTGTTTTAGCGCGAAATCGCTATACTAGCGGCGGCTGTCGGCTCATGAGGTTGCTATGTTATCCATTTTGCGTTTTTTTATTGTCGTTATATTTTCGATTTTGATCTGTATTTTTGGCTTGTTTTACTGCCTGTTCAGCCCTCGAAATCCCCGCCATGTAGCGACCTTCGGCCATCTTTTTGGTCGCTTGTCCGTCGTGTTTGGCCTGAAAGTAGAAATGCGGATACCGGAAGAAGCAGCGCATTACGGCAACTGCATCTATATCGCGAATCATCAGAACAACTACGATATGGTCACGGTATCCAGCGCAGTTCAGCCTCGTACTGTTACCGTGGGCAAGAAAAGCCTGCTGTGGATCCCGTTCTTCGGGCCGCTTTATTGGCTGACGGGTAACTTGCTGATTGACCGTGAAAACCGCGCTAAAGCGCATGGCACTATTGCCCAGGTCGTGAAGCATATTAAAGAGCGCAACACCTCTATCTGGATGTTCCCCGAAGGTACACGCAGCCGTGGACGCGGCCTGCTGCCATTCAAAACTGGTGCCTTTCATGCCGCGATTAGCGCAGAAGTGCCGATTGTGCCGATTTGCGTTTCCACGACCAGCAATAAGGTGAAGTTGAACCGCTGGAATAACGGACTCGTTATTGTAGAAATGTTGCCACCCATTGATACCCGCGCATATACCAAAGAGCAGGTTCGCGAACTGGCGACACACTGCCATGATGTGATGGCTGCCAAGATAGCGGAGCTGGATGCGGAAGTGGCGGCGCGCGAAGCAGCAAACAAAAAATAAGTTTCCCCTCGGGTTACGCGATTATTTCTTCCGATTGTCTATTCAAGAACGAATCGGAAGTTAAACTTTGCTTACGGTTAATGGATTTACGGAGTCATTATGTCACTCAGCCGACGTCAGTTTATTCAGGCATCGGGCCTTGCGTTATGTGCGGGTATGACGCCACTGGCAGCCAAAGCCAGTGGGAACCCCGCCGCATTGCCGATACCGCCATTACTGGAGTCGCGCCGAGGCCAGCCGCTTTTTCTGACCATGCAGCGTGCCCATTGGGCATTCTCCGGTGACCGCAAGACCTCCATTTGGGGAATCAACGGCCATTATCTGGGGCCGACGGTGCGGGTGTATGACGGCGACGACGTTAAGCTGATTTACAGTAACCGCCTGAATGAGCCTGTCGCGATGACGATCGGTGGGTTGCAGGTGCCGGGGCCGCTGATGGGCGGCGCGGCTCGCATCATCTCTCCCGGAACTGACTGGTCACCGGTATTGCCTGTTCGTCAGCCAGCGGCGACCTGCTGGTATCATGCCAATACGCCGAACCGCATGGCCCCGCATATCTATAACGGGCTGGCTGGGTTATGGCTGGTGGAAGACAGCGTCAGTAAATCCCTGCCGCTTCCCAATCACTACGGTGTTGATGATTTCCCATTGATTATTCAGGATAAACGACTGGATAACTTTGGTGTCCCTCTCTATAACCCGCCTTCTAACGGCGGATTTGTGGGGGATTCACTGCTCGTCAACGGCGTGCAAAATCCCTTTATTGAAGTGTCCCGTGGCTGGGTTCGCCTGAGATTGCTGAACGCGTCGAACTCCCGGCGTTATGTGATGCGGCTGAGCGATGGCCGGGCGATGCATGTGATCGCCAGCGATCAAGGGTTATTACCGGCACCAATGGCGGTGAACCAGCTTTCTCTCGCGCCCGGCGAACGACGCGAAATTCTGGTCGACATGTCGCAAGGCGAAGAAGTCACGCTGACGGCAGGCGAGTCAGCCGGAATTATGGATCGTCTGCGCGGGCTGTTCGAGCCTTCCAGTATCCTGATTTCGACGCAAATACTCACGCTGAAGCCGACGGGGCTGTTGCCATTAGTCACGGACAACCTGCCAATGCGCTTGCTGGCCGACAACATCATTGAAGGCAGCATCAGCCGCACGCGCGAATTCCGTCTGGGTGACAGTCTGCCCGGCATCAACGGCGCGATGTGGGACATGACGCGGGCCGATGTACAAACCCAGCTTGGCCGCTGTGAGCGCTGGATTATCCACGCCGACACGCCGCAGGCTTTCCACATTCAGGGCGTCAAATTTCTGGTGCGCAGCGCGAGTGGTCGTCCGCCAGCGGTGGAAGACAGCGGCTGGAAAGATACGGTGTGGGTAGATAGTGATGTCGAGCTACTGGTTTATTTCACGCAGCCTTCCTCAATGGCGTTCCCCTTCCTGTATTACAGCCAGACGCTGGAACTGGCCGATCGCGGCTCGACGGGGCAGCTCATCGTACAATCTGCGATGTAAACCGACCCATAGCCTGCCAACTTCTCCGCGTTACCCTCCGCCGTGACAAATGTGACGGCGATGCTTATCTGTTTCTTAATGTGATCCACCTCTATTCAGACAAACCAAAATTAAAGATGCGAAGGCGTGCGGACGATACCTTATATATTGATGTTGCTATTAATTAAGGGTGAATGGCGTTTTGCGTCGCGTACTGTTCCGGGTCTGATTGGTGCTAAAAGAACATTTTTTATTACAACAATGTCAGAGTCAGAGCGTTTCGTTTCGCTATGAAATCAGGTTCACTTTCTGTTTTAACCTGTACGCAGCCAGAACGCTGCGTCACTAAAAGGGCTGCACTATGCGGGAACTACTGCTTTGGGTCAGGGATCAGCTGGCTGGAGCGCCGTCGGCGCCTCGCTATATGCAGCTCGCGTCGTTGCTTGAATCAGAAATCGGCCGCCGTAAGACGTTATCCGGCCAGTTCTTACCCGCCGAAAGACTGATTGCGCAGCAGTTGGGATTGTCGCGCGTAACGGTTTCCCGTTCCCTGTCTCTGCTGGAAGAGAAAGGGCTGATTGTGCGCCAGCAAGGGGTGGGAACCCGCGTGGCTCAACGGCTTAACTATGCGTTGAGCGCCGATGATGAAGGGTTCACCGCGCTGATATTGAAACAAGGCGGCGTTGCTGGCAGCCTCTGGTTAGAAAAGGCAATACAGGTTCCGCCTGCTGCCATCGCCGCAAAAATGTCTCTGCCGGAAGGCGAGGCCGCCACTTATTTGCGACGCGTCCGGCTCAGCAATGGTGAGCCCGTTTCGCTGGAAACGACCTGGATACCGCAAAAATTCCTACCCGACCCGGAAGCGCTTGAGCAGTCTCTCTATCAATATTGGGTGACGCGTGGCATCACGCCGGACAAAAAACGCTATCGTTTCAAAGCGATTGCCTGTAAGGCAGAGATCGCCACGCTTCTTGGTATTGCGGCGGAGGCACCAGCGCTGTACTGCCAACTGCATGTTTATAACGAACGAGGTGAACTGCTGGAATACAGCGAAGCACATTGCCGTAGCGATGTGTATGAGATTCAGTTTGCCGATTAGAAGAACAATGCCAGCCCAGTGAAGGCTGGCATCGACGGTGGATTAGTCGTTTCTCGGCTCATCAGGGTCCGAGCCCAGACGCTTCCCGCTGTCCAGCTTGGCAATTTCCCCCAGTTCGTCTTTATCCAGACGGAAATCAAACACCTCGAAGTTTTCCTTGATGCGCGCAGGCGTCACCGATTTAGGAATCACCACCAGCCCGCTGTCCAGATGCCAGCGGATCACGATCTGTGCTGGCGTTTTTCCGTATTTGCTCGCCAGTTTACGGATAATGGGATGGTCGAAGACGCCTTCGCCACCCTGCGCCAGCGGGCTCCAGGATTCTGTCTGGATATGGTGCGTGGCGTTCCAGGAATGAAGTTGCTTTTGCTGGAGAAGAGGATGCAGCTCGACCTGATCGATGACCGGCAAAACGCCCGTTTCTTCTTTTAGCCGCTGTAAGTGGTGAATGTGGAAATTACTGACGCCGATACTTTTCGCCAGACCTTGTTCCTGGAGTTTGATGAGCCCGCGCCAGGCATCCACGAAGGTATTCTGTTGTGGGAGCGGCCAGTGAATCAGGTAGAGATCGATATAATCTAACCGAAGTTTTCTCAGACTCTCTTCCAGTGCTTTTTGGGGATCGGTGTGATCGCCATTCCAGAGCTTGGTGGTGATGAACACCTCTTCACGCGGCAGGTTCGCGGAACTCAGTGCCTGACCAACGGCCTCCTCGTTCTTATAAATCGCGGCGGTATCGATCGCCCGATAACCGATGGACAAAGCCTCAGTCACGGCGATCACCGTGTCCTCACTGCTTGCTCGCCAGACACCAAGGCCCAACTGGGGCATGATATTGCCGTCCGCCAGCTTAACTTTCGGTTGCGTCATCTCATTCTCCTTTTATATCCGTTAATCCATAAACTTATCATAGGGTTAACTGGATGGGCGACCTGTTCATATCACGGACATAGCGGAACGTGATCCCTAGCAGGAACAGGCATATGATTTCATTCTAGTAGAAAAATTCGTCGGCTATACATTGCCTGATGATAAAGGGAGCCGATTGACTTAATGCCGATCGTTTAAGCATCGAGATACACGGGGCGACCACAGGGGTGAGGCGTCCCTGCGGGAACCTCCCCCTGTGTTTCCCCTAATAACGGGCTTAAGTGACCAATATTAGCCGAGCGGCTCCCCTTAACAGACACAGCATTGAGGGTATATCGCGTGATATAGGCGTGGTTTAAACGATAGCGTTTTCTCCTGTCACTCGAATGATTGGGATTAGAGGGGCTTAACGTGCTGCCTCATAAATCTTCTGGCTTTCTTCCAGCGTGATGTCGCGGTGTTCGCCTAGCGCAGTCAGGCCGTGCTCGCTGAGTTTGGCGACCAGTGTTGGAATGGAGCTGCCATCCAACTGATAGTCAGACATGCGAGTCGGCACGCCCATTTTCTCGAAGAAGTCACGCGTGGCGGCAATCGCGCCGTCGATGCGCTGATCTTCGCTACCGTCACGCAGGTTCCAGACGCGCTCGGCGTATTGCAGCAGTTTGTCGCGCTTCTGGGCTTTTCTTGCCGCCAGCATGGCCGGCAGAACGATAGCCAGCGTCTGGGCATGGTCAAGACCGTGCAGCGCCGTTAATTCGTGTCCCAACATGTGGGTTGACCAGTCCTGCGGCACGCCTGCGCCAATCAGGCCGTTCAACGCCATGGTAGCGCTCCACATCACATTGGCTCTGACCTTGTAGTTCTCCGGTTCAGCCAGCGCGCGCGGGCCTTCTTCAACCAGCGTCAGCAGTAAACCTTCCGCAAAACGATCCTGTACTTTGGCATCGACGGAATAGGTCAGGTACTGTTCAACCGTGTGAACGAAGGCATCGACTACGCCGTTCGCGATCTGGCGAGCGGGCAGGGTGTACGTCACGACCGGGTCGAGCACCGCGAAAAGCGGCTGCGTGTGGCGTGAGCGGAAAGCGAGTTTATCGTTGGTCGATTTACGAGTGATGACCGCGCCGTTGTTGGATTCCGAACCGGTCGCAGGCAGGGTGAGCACGGCCGCCAGCGCGACGCCGCGATCGATTTCCGCCCCACCGGTTTGCAGAATATGCCACGGGTCTTGCGCCGCCTGATAGTCTGCGGCGGCAGCGATAAATTTCGTGCCATCAACCACAGAGCCACCGCCAACCGCCAGCAGGAAGTCAATCTTCTCCGCCCGGACAACCTCAACGGCTTTCATCAGCGTTTCGTAAGTCGGGTTGGGCTCAATGCCGGCAAACTCGCGTACGTTGCGGCCTTCTAAGGCGCGATAGACCTGATCCAGCACGCCATTGTGCTTCACGCTGCCGCCGCCGTAGGTGATGAGGATACGGGCATCGGCAGGAATTTCTTTGCCTAATTCAGCAATCTGGCCTTCGCCAAACAAAATCTTGGTAGGGGTATGGAGTGTGAAATTTAGCATAGGTTATTTGTCCAGTTTAAAGCCCTGTTGGAGGATCGCGGGCAAGACTTTCGGGAAGTAGATGTGTTGATAGTAACTGGCGGTGTTGTCACCCCAGTTGTCGCCGTCTGTGCGGCTGGTTTGCTGCCAGTGTGCCACCAGCGTTTGGTTATATTGCTCAATCGCCGCAGGCAGAACGTCCTGATGATAGGTTTCATCATGGCGGAATGAATTCAGCGGCAGGCGCGGTTTCTGATGCGCCGGGGTATCGACATAGCCGATAGCGACGCCTGCAACAGGGAACGTCAGTTCAGGAAGTTCCAGAAAGTCGATCATCGCCTGTGGGTCGCGACGAATGCCGCCAATCGGGACAATGCCCAGCCCAAATGAACGTGCGGCGGCCATTAGCGTGCCGAGCGCGATGCCGACATCCGTTGTGCCGGAAATCAGGCTTTCAAGGCTTTCATGCGCGTGCTGCTGCTTGTCGCTCATGGCAATCCCGACCTGCGTTTTATGCATATCCAGCACCACGGTAATGAAGACGGGTGCTTGGGCAATCCACGGCTGGCCGCCAGCCAATTCGGCAATGCGTGCTTTGCGTTCTGGGTCGCGGGTGACGATGAGCGAGACCTGCTGAGAGTTTACGGACGTCGGTGCCAGATGGGCGGACTGAATAATGGCATCCAGCACGTCATCGGGAATCGCTTTATCAAGATAGCTACGTTCACTGCGGTGTGAGGTGAACAGCTCAATCGTTTTATTCATGTCTTTTCCCGTGGGATGAGAGGATGGCGGTATGCTCAATATTGTCATCAACCCACGTAAGACGTTCAATGCACATTTCTGTTTGGTTATTGCCTATTTCTACAAAATGTAGGAGAAAAGGGTGATAGTAATTCGCAGGTATGTCATTTTGTTTCTTCTGTCAGGAGAGAGGCTTCGGGCAGGAAAAGTGAACCCGTAGCGAGAGAACACCATTTTGACGCAGACCCCATACATGTCGACAGAAAGCCAATGCGAGCGGCTTGTTCAGAAACAGCCAGAACTGCAACAGATTGAGCTGCAACAGACGGTACGGCAGCGTATCGTGCAGCAGGCAATACGCTGTTCAACCAAAAGCTGGGCTACGCCGTCGCTCGTGCCGCAGGTCAGGATTCTTTATACGGAACAGCATCATCCGCGTGTGCCAGTGATGTATGAACCGACGATTGTCATCATTTTTCAGGGCCAAAAGATTGGCTATCTGGGTGGAAAAACCTTCCAGTATGACCCGGAAAATTACCTGTTGATGACCGTGCCGCTGCCGTTCGAATGTGAAACGATAGCCAGCGTTGAACACCCGCTGGTGGGGATGGCGATCCGTATCGATATCCAGATGCTTCAGGATTTGCTGATCGACATCGGTGATGACGACAGCGCGATCCGCCCCTGTTCCTGCACGTGTGGGGTGAACAGCGCGCCGCTGACCGATGAGATTCTGTGTGCCGTTGAACGGCTGCTGGATGCGATGAATAATCCGCGTGATGCCCGCGTGCTGGGCCCGGCGATTGTGCGCGAGATTATCTATCATATGCTCTGCGGCGAACGCGGTGCGGCGTTACAGGCGTTGGTGAATCGACACACGCATTTCAGCCAGATAGCCAAGTCTCTGCGGCGTATTGAAAACCACTATGCCGATAGCCTGAATGTGGAACAGCTGGCGTCTGAAGTGAACATGAGCGTCTCGGCGTTTCATCATAACTTTAAGGCCGTCACCAACACATCGCCGTTGCAGTACCTGAAATCCTACCGCTTGCATAAAGCGCGCGTGATGATGATCAACGAAGGGCTGAGAGCGGGCGTTGCGGCCGCCCGCGTCGGGTATGAGAGCGTGTCGCAGTTTAGCCGGGAATTTAAGCGCTATTTCGGTGCGACGCCGAGCGATGAAGTCACGAGAGTAAAAGCCAGTAACATGGCGGTTGAGGAAAGCTGAAGACGTTAAGAAAGCGTGCCGTTGCCCGATTTAGGCGACCGCACGTTTTTTGCGCCACACCACGATAGCCATGCCGATCAGGCCGCTCACCAGCAAAATAATCGGGAGCAGGATCAGCGCGGTCATCACCTGATCTTCATAGCGTTTGACCAGCGGAATGTGGCTGAGCGCGTAGCCGAGCGTGACAATCCCCCCGACCCACAGCAGCCCGCTGAGCCAGTTGAAAATCTGAAAGCGCGTATTGTTTAACCCCGAAATCCCCGCCATCGTTGGCAGCAGCGTGCGGATAAACGCTAAAAAGCGGCCAACCAACAGCGCCGCCAGACCATGCTGGTGGAACAGATGATAAGCGCGCTGGTGGTAATGCGCGGGAAGCTGTAACAGCCAGCCTTTTACCAACCGGGTATCGCTCAGCCAGCGCCCTTGAAGGTAGCTGAGCCAACAGCCAAGGCTGGCGGCGATGGTGAGGAGAATCATCGTAGGGAAAAAGCTCATCACGCCTTTGGCAATCATGGCGCCTGTGAGCAACAGCAAGCTATCGCCGGGTAGAAAAGAAGCAGGCAGCAGGCCGTTTTCCAGAAACAGCGTCGTGAATAAAATGCCGTAAATCACCCAGATGACGTGGGGATCGGCCAGAGCACTAAAATCCTGCTGCCAGAGCGCCTGAATAATGTCGTGAACCACACTCATATTACTTCCCGCCAGTGACGATATTCACTATCTCTCAGGCTGCGGCAATGAAACGCTGGGTTACCTGAAATCTACTGCCTATCAAGCCTTAAAACTATCAAGCCCTAAAATCGGTATGGGGCCAAATGCCTTGCCGCATTGTGAGAATACGACAGGGCTTAATGCTAAATTTTGGTTAAAGTAACGCGTTTTTTTGGTCAACGTTGACTCATGATTATCATAACGCATTACCCACCGCGCCGCAGGAGAAATCAAGGCACGGCGGCTTTATGGCCGTCACACTTTCTCTATTTTGTTTCCTGCTGGTCGTTTGGCTACGTTGAGTCTGCTGACGACGTGCTAGGTTCTCAGTCTGCTGAAGCCCGCGGCCAGATCGTCGATCAGATCGTCACTGTCTTCAAGTCCAATATGTAACCGAATAAGTGTGCCGGTAAAATCCACGCCGCTCACAGGACGAATGGCCACCAGTTCTTCCGGTTGATTCGCCAGAATCAGTGACTCGAAGCCACCCCACGAATACGCCATACTAAAGTGTTCAAAATGGTCCAGATAGTGCGCCAACGCTTCTTTGCTCAATTTCTCTTTCAACACAAAAGAGAACAAACCGTTGCAGCCGTTAAAATCGCGTTCGTAGAATTCGTGCCCTTTGCATCCCGGCAACGCGGGATGATTAACGACCGCGACTTCTGGCCGCTCCGCCAGCCACTTCGCAATGCGTATGCTACTTTCCTGATGCTGCTTGAGCCTGATGCCCAGTGTGCGCAGGCCACGGCTGGCGACATAGGCGGTGTCGGCATCGACCATTTGGCCCATCAGGTAAGAGTGTTCACGCAACTGTGCCCAGCAGCGCTCGTTAGCGACTGCGGTGCCTAGCATGGCATCAGAATGGCCGACGATATATTTCGTACCGGCCTGAATAGAGATATCAATATCGAAGTCGAGCGCCTTGAATAAAATGCCTGCCGCCCAGGTATTATCAATCATGATGACGATCTCGGGATTGATACGGCGTACGGCTTGGACGATGGCTGGCACATCGTGTACTTCCATAGTGATGGAGCCCGGTGATTCGAGAAAGACGACTTTGGTGTTGGGTTGGATCAGTTCGGCAATATCCGCACCGATGAGCGGATCAAAATAGGTGGTGCTGACATTCAGCTTGTGGAGCACTTTCGTGCAGAAATCCTGTGTGGGCTCATAGGCTGATCCTGTCACCAGGATGTGATCGCCTGCCGCGACGAAAGAGAGGATCGCGTTAGAAACGGCGGCTGCGCCGCAGGGGTATAAGGCACAGCCTGCGCCGCCCTCCAGCTCCACCATGGCTTCCTGAAACGAGAAATGGGTCAGCGTGCCACGGCGACCATAGAACAGCGCACCCTTGGCGCGGTTAATGGTGGCGTGCTTTTTGTCCTGCACGGTATCAAATACCAGAGAAGAAGCGCGCTGAATTACGGGGTTGACGGAGCCGTGGGTGAACTTCTTGCTGCGTCCTGCGGCGACTAAGGCGGTTGCCGTTTTTTTGCTTGTCATAACCACTATTACCTTTTCTATTCAATCCTGCCGGATGACCCAATGCGCCAGATATTCCCGATAGTGAGGGTGTGGGGAAATGAAGAGGCGTTATTCGATGTATTTGTCTTACGTTATCACGGCTTGGGCGGTGTGTGGGCAGGTTTTGTCGTCACGGAAAAATGGTCAGAGAGGTTGATTTTCCCGCGTAGAAAGGGACTTTCTGTCAATTTTTCTGGGATAAGATAGCGGTAAGTGAAAATATTTCAGGTAAAAAACGCAAGGAAAGCGCCATGCTATTCCACATTGTGACGAATAACATGGCGCACTGAGCATTAACCGGTATGAACGCCAAAGAATTTGGGCAGCCAGAGCGAGATGGCCGGAATATAGGTGACCAGCATCAGCACAAAGAAAAGTCCGCAGTAGAAAGGCAGCATCGCTTTAACGACCTGTTCTATCTTCTGCTTACTCACCGCACTGGCGACAAAAAGTACCGATCCTACTGGTGGTGTGATCAGGCCGATCCCGAGGTTCACCAGCATGATCATACCGAAATGCACCGGATCGATGCCGAGCGAGTGGGCGACAGGCAGCAGAACGGGCGTCAGGATCAAGATCAGCGGCGCCATGTCCATCAGCGTACCGACCAGCAGCAGCATGATGTTAATCCACATCAGGATGACGTACTTGTTATCCGAAATGGAGGTGAAAAATTCGGTAATGCGGCTCGGGAGCTGCATGTAAGTCATGATGGCACCGAATGCTGAGGCGAAACCGATTAGGATCATCACGATCGTGACGGTTTTTACCGTGCGGTACATCAGCTTAGGCAGTTCTGACCACTTATAATCTTTATAGATAAACATGGTCACGAAGAAGGACCACAGGCAGGCGATGGCCGCAGATTCGGTCGCGGTAAAAATGCCGGACAGAATTCCCCCCATGATGATGACCACAGTCATCAACCCCCACAGGGTATCGACAAAGATTTTCAGTGCCTGACGGAACGGTACGCGTTCGCCTTTGGGATAACCGCGCCGATGTGCGAAGCCGACGCACATCACCATCAGGGTGAGGCTGAGTAGCAGACCGGGCAGGATCCCTGCAATAAACAGCGAAGCAATGGAAACTGTACCGCCGGTTGCCAGCGAGTAGATCACAGAGTTGTGGCTCGGCGGCGTCAGAATCGCCTGCACGGAACCGCTGGCAGTGACGGCAGCAGAGAAATCACGCGGGTAACCTTTCTTCTCCATTTCTGGGATCATCACTGAACCGATAGAGGCGGTGTCCGCCACGGAGGAACCGGATATCGCGCCGAAAAACGTCGAGGCGACGATGTTAACCAGCGACAAGCCACCGCGAATAAAACCGACAAAGATGTAAGCGAAGCTGACCAGCCGACGGGCGATGCCGCCTTCGGCCATAATGGCACCGGCCAGAATAAAGAAGGGGATTGCCAGCAGCGAAAATTTGTTCACGCCGTTGGTAATCTGGATCATGACCGCCTCAAGCGGCAGATCGATCCAGAAGGCACCAACAATCGCGCTCAACCCTACCGCGTAGGCGACGGGAACGCCGACCGCCAACAGCACGGCCAGCGTGGCAACAAGAATAAATGCATCCATGGTATTGGCTCCGAATTAAGAACTGCCAAGCATTACCACAGGGCGTTTATCCTGCGGGCCGAAAAACATTTTTTCGATGATAAAGAGCACGGTGATTAACGAACCGATAGGCAGTGGTAAATAACTTTCACCCGCGGTTAATAATGGAAACTCCGCAACGGGCTGTTCCCATAATTCTATGCAGAGCACGGTACTGTAATAGAGAATAAACAGGCTGATTAAGAGCATCAGGAGATTCGACAGATGCACGCAAATCTTCTTACCGGATTCTGATAGTCTGTCAGTCAACATACTGACGGCAATATGTGAATTGGAACGATAACTCACTGCCGCGCCGACAAAAGTAAATGTCACCATACAAATAATTGAGATGGGTTCTGGCCAGGATAATGCCGCATTTAAAACATAGCGTGCGAATATACCGATAGGAATTATTAGCGTCATAATTAATAACGCCAGACCAGAAACCCACATGGCAAGGCGATAGAGTACATCCATGCTGGAAAGATAAGACTGTGCCATTTTTCCACCTATACTCACTTCGCTGGGTAATAAGCAAAGGATCATTGTTGATATCAGGCTATTAGTGGTGGCGGATAAATAGCAGGCTATTTATCCGCTGAGATGAGGTACTGATTATTGGGCGTCAGCGACGGCTTTAATCAGCTCCTGATATTTGGCACCAAACTGATCGCGGACGGGCTGCGTGGCTTTGAAATAGTACTCGGTATCAATGTCATGGAACTGAACGCCGCCGGCTTTCATTTTATCCAGAGATTGCTGGGTATATTCACTCCACAACACGCGCTGCTCTTGCTGCGCTTCTTTTGCCAGTTTTAGGATAAGATTCTGATCTTCTTTGGAAAGTTTGTCCCACTTGGTTTTGGAATACAGGAACAGCTCAGGAATGATGAAGTGACGACTCCAGGTGAAATTCTTGGCAACAGGCATGTAGTTATGCGCAACATAGGTCGGCGGATTATTTTCGGTGCCGTCGATCACCCCAGTTTGCATGCCGCTGAAGACTTCGCTGACGCCCATGGCAATCGAGTTCGCCCCCATTGCTTTTAAGGTTGCCAGTGCGACTGGGCTACCCTGTACGCGAATTTTCATGCCTTTAAGGTCTTCGGGTTTCACTACTGGCTGCTTGGTAATCAAATTACGCGTTCCCGCGTCCATCCAACCGAGAAAAACCAATTTTGACTTACTGCTGTGGGTAATTTTGTCACCAATTTCCTGACCAATTTTTCCATCCAGCACTTTATGCAGATGATCTTCATCACGGAAAATATAGGGCAGCGTGAAGACTTCTATTTCCGGTAAAATAGCGGCAACGGGCGTCATTGATACACGGATAATATCAATCGCACCGAGCTGCGCCTGCTCAATCATTTGTTTTTCATCACCTAATACGCCGCCGGGAAAGGTTTTAATTTCCAGCCTGCCATTAGTAGCGGCTTTTAATTTCTCTCCCATTTTTTGTACGGCAACGACATTAGGGTAACCTTCAGGGTGGACATCGGAGGCTTTAATTTGTTGTGCCTGAATCGCTTGGCTCATCAGTAATGCAGTAGAACCCAGACAAACGCCGATCAATGTTCTCGACAGCTTCATTGAATTATCTCCAGAGGTGGGGTGACATTATCGATAATCAAATGGTGATTTAAAAATATAAACCCATGAAAAATAGCGTAATGAAAAGTGGGTTTAATGATGAGAAGACGACCGCCTATTACGTATTATTGTGGCGTGTGTCAGTATTCTCTGCGAGTTAAGCTAACCTATTATACAACTTCGTAGAATGACTCGTGTCACAAAAGAAAAAGCTAATATGAAATACTGTTTTATATGGACTTTATTCCTATTTGACTTATAGAAATATACGTAACTTGGTGTTTTTATTTATCTTATTATGTACATGTGTGTCTATTTATTTCAGTAAACTTATCGCCAGTCATCATGAAATGGTGTGATAACTTAATGTTGATCACAAAAAGCCGATCGTAAAAATCTTGGCTATCGCACCGTGTTTTAGGGGGATCCCCCGCCTAATATATTCCTGAATGCTATTCTTCTTGTCGTTCTTATGCTTTTCCTTCCGATGTGCGAGCAATACCCTCTGAAATCCTGTCAAAACGCAAGGAAAGTGCGTTATCTGGTGTAAATAATAATGAGAACGACTATCAATTCGTTCAGGGTTTGGTATCATTTCAGGCTGCGTTATTGCAGCATTATACCGGCGGGTATGTGCGGATATTGTACAGAACAGATGATTGTACAGAATGAACGGTGGAGGCACAGCGTGAAGACGGCTGTCAGTAATACAACTCAACAGGTGTTATCAACCTGGCAAAAAAAACGTGGCGCGTTCAGCGCATTTTCCCGTAGCGTGCTGGTTATCCTGCTGTGTACGGCGGGACTAAGTGGAAATGCGTTTGCGGCTCCGGCAACGACGCCGTTATCGACGACAGAGAATTCAGCACCAGCCGCACAGCCTGCTGCTGCGTCGCCTTCCGCTCTTGTGACGACCGATGCACAAGCCCCGACATCAGCACTCACGCTGCCTGCCAGTGCGGCACCGGGCACCAATAACCTGATGAAAACCGATTTGTCCGTCTGGGGTATGTACCAGCACGCGGATGCCGTGGTGAAAACGGTAATGATCGGTTTGCTGCTGGCCTCTGTAATTACCTGGGCGATCTTCTTCAGTAAAAGCGTTGAGATGTCTGGCGCGAAACGTCGCCTGCGCCGTGAGTATCTGGCGTTGGAACAGGCGAAAACGTTGGACGACGCGCTGGAAACGGCGGACGCGTTCAAAGCAGGCAGCGTTGCACAGCAACTGCTGGTCGATGCGCAGAACGAACTGGAGCTTTCCGCACGTTCCGATGACAACAACGGAATTAAAGAGCGCACCGCGTTTCGTCTGGAACGTCGCGTGGCGGCTACTGGGCGCCACATGGGGCGTGGCAACGGCTATCTGGCCACGGTCGGCGCGGTTGCACCGTTCGTGGGGTTGTTTGGTACGGTATGGGGCATCATGAACAGCTTCATCGGTATCGCACAGACGCAAACCACCAACTTGGCGGTGGTCGCACCGGGGATCGCAGAAGCTTTGCTGGCGACGGCGATTGGTCTGGTTGCTGCGATTCCTGCGGTGGTCATCTATAACGTCTTTGCGCGCTCGATTGCTGGCTACAAAGCGATGGTCGGCGATGTCGCTGCACAAGTACTGCTGCTGCAAAGTCGCGATCTCGATGTGGCTGCCAGCAACGATAACCGGGCGTCTTCAGCAGCGCATAAACTGCGGGTGGGTTAATCATGGCGATGCATTTGAAGGAGGACGTGAGTGATGACGGTGAAATGCATGACATTAACGTCACGCCGTTCATTGACGTCATGCTGGTTCTGCTGATTATCTTCATGGTAGCGGCCCCGCTGGCGACGGTGGACATTCGTGTCGATCTGCCCGCGTCATCGGCAGCACCGCAGCCGCGACCGGAAAAACCGCTCTATCTGACAGTAAAAGCGGATAAGCAAATGTTCCTGGGAGAAGAGGTGGTTAGTGAGCAGTCGCTAGCGCAGGTGCTGGATGCGAAAACCAGCGCCAACAAAGAAACGACCATCTTCTTTCAGGCCGATAAAAGCGTCGATTATGAAACCATCATGAGCGTGATGGATTCACTGCGTAAAGCGGGCTACCTTAAGGTGGGTCTGGTTGGTGCGGAAACCGCTGCCGCTAAATAACGGCTGGCGGTTGTGTTGTAAGAAGGAATGCGGGGTGAACGTTCAAACCGCGTTCCTTTTTTTACGTCTACAGATTTACGTCCAGATGATGGCAGGGCGCTTTGGCCTACGCCCGTGACTCAGGATGGCGCCAGTGAATACGCGTAGGGATATAGCGTCGATCTTCTTCAAGTGGCTGCTGCGCAATTAAACTCGTAATCATTTCAAAGCTGTTACGTGCCAGATTCTCACAATCCTGCGCCACGGTATCGATCTTCAGCGGTAAGCAATCAAACAGATAGTGATCGTCAAAACAGCACAGACGGATGCCGCTTTCCATCAGGTTATGCTGGTTCATATAACGCAGCACGCCTTCCATCAGGCCACAGGCGGCAACAAATAGCGCTTTTGGCGGACGACCCAGCGTTGCACACAGCTGGGCAAACATTTCATAACCCGCGCTGGGGTGATAGCTGCCGTGAAGAATCCACTCCGGCTTGCAGTCGATACCTGCACGTGCCAGCCCAAGTTGGAAACCTTCCAGACGGTGGCGCGTCGGGGAAATTCGCGGCTGGCCGCCGAGGAAATAGAACTCATCACGATGCTGGCGGGCAATACGCTCGACCATTTCCGCCGTGGATTCTACCGCTTCGGAAATGACCATCGGCAGTGTGGAGTCACCAATTACCCGGTCAAATTGTACGACGGGCAACTGCTGATTAATTTTCTGATATTCGATATCGCTTAACAGACTGGAAGCGACAATCAGGCCATCGACCTGACGCTGCACCAGACTGTTGACCGCCATCATCTCCTGACTGGCGTTTTCGTCTGTGCAGGCAATCAGCAGTTGTAGCCCCGCTTCACGGCACAGCATTTCCAACTCGCGGGAAATCACGGCAAAGCCGTAGTTGGTCATTTCTGGCACCACCAGCCCCAGCGTGTTGCTGCGTGAGGAACGCAGCGAACGGGCGTGAATACTGGGTTGATAACGTTGTTCGTGCGCGACGGCTAAAATGCGGTCGCGGGTTTCATCAGAAACGCGAAACTCTTTGCTACGTCCGTTGAGTACCAGACTGGCGGTGGATTTTGATACACCGGCCAGCGCGGCGATGTCACTGATTGTTATGCGTTTAGTCGGTTTCACCGCGAGGTCTGCTATCAGAAAAAAGGAAAGTTATTCTATCACGCATGGCGCTAACAGCCAGTGCTGTAGTGTTAATCGCCCAGAGCCGCTGAATGTCATGGTTGCTTCGCTTTCTGGGAAATAGCGTGCAGACATCACGGCTTCACCGTCGTTGATAAAAATTTCAACGCTGGAGCGATCGCACAGGATCTGCAATTGGCTCAGGTCACCGCGCCAGTAGCGATGTTCAGGCTCGCCTGTGCGGCGGTTACGTCGGCTCAGCGTCACGCGCTCACCGTCCCAACAGAGAACCAGCTGGGAGGCGAGGTTGAACTGGAATTCCCCCTGCACGGTGATGAGGATTTCTGCACTGCTAGCGTGAAGTGGAGACGCGTAGTCTGCGGCACCCTGCCAGGTGTAATGCTGTCTGCGTAGTTGTTGAAGTTCGCGCGCAGGACGTTGATAAACGCGATCGCCATGCAGTGTGAGTTCACGCGGACAGGTCATGGTATGGATCCAGCCCTGTTCGATCGTGGGTTCAAAAAACTCATTGTCGTCAGGAATCGACATCCAGCCGAACAGCAGGCGTTGCCCGTCTTCACTCAATGTTGTTTGCGGTGCGTAAAACTCAAAGCCGAGATCCAATTCGTGGAAATCCTGATGCAGGTACGTGCCGTTTTCGTAATTGAGTGAGCCAATGAAATAGCCCGCCTGAAAGGTATTCAGGTAGCGTTCTTCTTCGGCGGGAACCCCCTGCGGGCAACAAATCAGGACGTCTTTGCCATCCAATGGGAACAGGTCTGGGCACTCCCACATGTAGCCAAAATCACCAAGTCCGCCTAGACGGGAACCGGCGATCTCACGGATCTTCTCCCACGCCAGCAGATCGGCAGAACGGTAGAGCAGCACCTTGCCCTGAAGAGCGAGATCCTGTGCGCCGAGTACCATGTACCAGTGGTCGTCATGACGCCACACTTTGGGGTCGCGGACGTGACCGGTGTAGCCGTCGGGGAGCGTTAGGACTGCTCCCAGCTTGTCATATTCACCGTTAGGATTCTCACGGGCGAGGCACTGAAACGCGGTACGCGAACCGTTATCGTATTTCACGTTACCGGTGTAGATCAGCATGATCGCCCCCTGATCTGCCACGGCAGAACCGGAGTAGCAGCCGTGGCTTTCATAGCTTTCGCTCGGCACCAGTGCGACGGGTTCATGCATCCAGTTAACCAGATCGGCGGAACTCCAGTGCCCCCAGAATTTTGCTCCGTGGGCACAGGACAAAGGATTCCACTGATAAAACAGATGGTAACGCCCATTGTGATGAATGAATCCATTCGGATCGTTAAGCAGACCAACGTTCGGGGACAGATGCCATTCCGGGCGATACGGGTCTTCCTGTTTCCGTGAATGGCCTGACATCAGGGCGTGGACCATGCGTTTTAGTAAGTGGACTTCCTTCATTATTCGCTATCCGTTTTATATTTCAGCAGTAAGGAAAGGATAAAGGCAGCACCGAACGCAATTAACATCCCGATCAGGTAGTTAAGCATCGACCCCCCTTGCACAATAGCCAGCCCCGGAAAACCGGTTAGCCCGACGGCCGTCATATTGACGTGATTGAAGACCACCCACGCGCCACCGAGCGCACCGCCTGCCAGTGCTGCCAGGAACGGTTTAATGAAGCGCAGGTTGATACCAAATATCGCGGCTTCCGTGATGCCCAGCAGGCAAGAAAGCCCGGCAGGAACGGCAATCGCTCGGGTTTTGGCATCACGCGTTTTGAAGTATACCGCCAGACATGCGCCGCCCTGCGCCACGTTCGCCATCGCCCAAATTGGCAGCAGGAAGTTGACGCCGATATTCGGGTTGCCAAGCAGTCCGGCTTCAATCGCATGGAAGCTGTGATGAACACCAGTGATGACGATGACGGAATAGAGGCCACCGAACAGCAAACCGGCCAACCAACCCGCGTGAGCAATCAATGTGCTGAGAACCAAAGAAATGCCATCGCCTAGCGCACGCCCAGCAGGCCCGATGAGCAGCATGGCGACAAAGCCGGAAATGATGACTGTCAGGAACGGCGTGACAATGATGTCCAGCGCGTCCGGTACGATTTTACGCAGGCGTTTTTCCACGATGCTCATGAACCAGACGGCGAGCAGGACCGGAAACACGGTGCCTTGATAGCCGATCATGGCGATGTCCATGCCGAAGAAATGCATGGTCTGGAAACCCCCAGCGACGCCCCAGGCGTTGGTCAGCGCTGGGTGAGTCAGGATGCCGCCCAGCGTCGCGCCCAGATAAGGGTTACCGCCGAATTCCCGTGCGGCAGTAAAACCGATCAGGACAGGCAGGATAATAAATGCAGCGGAGCTGAACATATCCAGCATGACGAAGATCGCGCTGCTGGAATCGACCCAGCCGTAGGTCTTGATCATGCCGAGCAGCCCCATCAGCAGACCGGATGCGATAATGGCCGGCATGATGGGGACGAAGATGTTCGAAAGCAGGCGCGCCAGTCGTTGCAGCGGGTTCAGCTTTTTCGCCGCGATGGAGGCGGCTTCGGATTTGCTCGATTCACTGATGCCTGCCGCTTTGATGAATTCGGCATACACCTTGTTAACCAACCCGGTGCCGAAAATGATCTGCATCTGTCCGGCGTTCTGGAAACAGCCTTTAACACCGTCAACGTTCTCGATCGCTTTCTTGTCTGCTAGGCTGTCGTCATTCAGTACCAGACGCAGACGAGTCGCGCAGTGGGCAGCACTGGCTATATTCTCTTTCCCGCCGAGAAGGGGGATGAGTGCGGCGGCAGTAGCGTTGATATCCATGTTATTCCTCTCTATATGCGGTTTCTTCTGCGTCGATCACAGCGTAACCGACGCTAAGGCTGGCCAATGATCAGAACCAGGTTTCCATCTGGATACCGAAGTTCCATTCGCCGCCTGCTTTAAAGCCGGTGGAGCCAAACGTATCTTCACTGGAGTAGTTATCCAGTCGCTTATCCCAGTCCATGTAGCTGGCAAACACGCGCAGTTCAGGGCGGCTAAAGAAGTTACCGATATCGCCGACCTTGAACGTTGGTGCAAAGGTCAGCTTGTAGAAGCCGCCGCTCACCTGATTCAGGCTCCGATAGCCGCGCGGATCGAGGTCCATGTATTGATAGCTGCCTTCATAGGCCAGTGCAAAGTTTTCGGTGATTTCCTGAATCAGGCGCGCATTAAAGGTGACCCATTCGTAGCTATCGCCGTTGACGTAACGGTCTTTACTGGTTTGCGCCAGAATGGATGGGGCGAAGCTCCAGGTTTTGTTCAGCGCCGTTGTGCCGTAGGTCGCAAAGCGCCAAGTGTTGGCACCGTTGGTCAGATTGCCATCGGAGCCGATGTTCTTCACTTCGCCGCCCAGCCCGTGGCCGTAGAGGATCGCGGTTTTTGATGTCCCGTCGCGTAAGCCGTAGAAGCTGTCGCCGTGGTAAGCCACCATGGCGTGATAGCCTTTGTCGCCTGCATTGGTATTGGTGACAGCGAGGTTATCGCGACTTGTCCCCGTGTTTTCTTTGACGTCGTTATTCTTCGCGGTTAACCCGCTCAGCATGAACTGGAATGACCCGACGTAGTTGTTAGCGGTAAAGACGTAGTTTTTGATGTCGTTATCCAGCGAGGTAATTTCGCCGAGGCTGCGGCCATACAGTGAGAAGTTACTCTTGGCGCTATCCGCCCATTTCACGTCATAGATCCCGCCGCCGGTGCCTGCGAGGAAGACTACGTCGCTGTCCAGCCAGTGAATATCGAAGTTATCGCGATCGAAACGTTTACCCGCCCACAGCGTCGTGTCCTTAAAGGCACCGGTGAAGGTTGGCAGTGAACCCAGTTCGACGAAAGCTTCACGAATGTTGAGGTCGCTGGTGGCGGCCGTCCAGTCGTTATAGCTGCGCTGGCCGTCTGCCATCATCACCTTGAAGCGGGTGGTTGCGCCGTTATCCAACTTCTGTTTGTGCTCCAGTTTGAGCTCGACGTAGGTGTCGTCTTCATTGCCTAAACGACCAATATGTCCGCCAGTCTGACCCGCAGGGGACATGCCCGGCCCGATATCGGTTTTGGAACTGGTGGCAGAATCATTGATCGACAGGCCAGAACGCGCGTAGCCGTGGAATTCAAATCCATCAGCGAACGATTTCTGCTTGGCCAACGCCGTCGTGCGCTGTTCCACCTGCTGGGTTTTTTGTTCGGTTTGAGTCGTGCGGGTCGCTAGCTGCTGGGTTTGCTTTTCAGCGGCATTGGCTCTGGCCTCAGCGGCTTGTGCACGGGCTTCAGCCTGTTGCAAACGCTGTTCCATGGCGTTCAGGCGGGCTTCAATACTATCAGTGTTGGCAGCGGAAACATAAAAGGGGGAGGAAAGTAATAATCCTATCGTCACAGCAAGGTGGCTTGGTTTCATTTTTTCGTTCTCGTCGTGAAGGAGATTTATTGTTTTTGGATTTCTCGTGTTTAGCTAAATGGCTAAACCGGTTTTTCATGGGGAAAATAAAAGCCAGCAGAAGGGTTAGCAAGAAATTTCACTCACCCGATTCTGTAACTGTGATCCTGACTACAAAACCGGGCGGTAACCGTATTAAGCGAAGGGCTTTAGGGCTTGTTTACGGGAGGGCGTGCAGTTGCTGCGCATAGGGGAGTGCTGTCATCGCGCCTTTTGCTGTGGTGGCCAGCGCACCGCACCGCTGAGCCTGCGCGATAATCGGGTCCCAGCTAGGCGGCTGTGACAGGTCGTCATACTGCGCCAGGCAGTGCAGTAAACCGGCGACGAAGGCATCCCCTGCACCAGTCGTATCGACGGGGGTTACCAACGGCGCGGCAAAGTGCCGTAGCTGGTGGCGATCGTGCAGCCAAACGCCCTCGCTGCCCAGCGTCACTAGCAATAGCTGGGTGGGATAGCGCTGCATAAACTGCTGAATCCCCGCTTCAACATCCGGTGTTGAACAGAGAAAGCTCAGTTCTTCACGCGACAGCTTCACCACATCGGCCAGCATCAGCGCCTGTGTCAGGCAGTCGCGCAGTTCCTGCTCGCTTTGCCAGAGGTCGTCACGGATATTAGGGTCGAAACTGACCCGTCCCTGTGCGGCTTTTATCTGCCGTATGGCTTCAAATGCGGTACTGCGCGAAGGCTCCTGCGAAAGTGCGATAGAGCAAAGGTGCAGCCACTCTCTCTGGTTAAACACCGGCAGGTCTTCCGGCTGTAAAAACAGATCGGCACTCGGGCGCACCATGAACGTGAAGGTTCGTTCCCCTGTTTCATCGAGGCTCACGACCACGGTTGAGGTTCGATGGAGCCTGTCGTGCGCCATGTGGTGGGTATCGACGTTTTCTTCTTCCAGAACCGTTTTTAGAAAATGGCCAAAAACATCGTCACCAACACGACCGACAAAGGCGCTGTTTCCCCCTAGCCTAGCAATGCCAACAGCGACATTGGCTGGCGCACCGCCGGGGCATTTCAGATAGCGTTCTGCATCTTCTGGGATGAGATCGACAACCGCATCGCCCATAACCCAAATTCTGTTTGCCATAAAGTTACTCTTATCAACGATAGTTAGACTGTTTGCTAAAATAGAAGAATCGGTTTAGCTAAGCAATGTCATTATGAAAATGTCTGCGTAATTACCTACAACGAGGAAATAAGTAGAGGGAAAGGCGGTTAGTTACAGGAATATATTAAGTGTTTGGATAATCATGTTTTTTTGACATAGCCGTGTAAAGAAAGGAAAGTGAACGAGAGCGGGTTTTTGAAATCGCGGGCTAAATAAAATACATTCTTGCCCGATACTCTCTATGTCGTTTGGCAGTACAGTGTGACTGTCACCAAGGAAGATACCAAGAAGGAGAGAATGGCATGGCTCATAAAATCTTGGATAACATGTTGGATGAATTAAAGACCGTGGTTAAACAGCACGTCGGCGATAGTGCTGATGTTCAGATCGACATACGCTATCTGGAAGGAGGACGTAAAACACTTCGTATTACTATTCCTGATATTTCCACCCTGGAAATTGAATTTAATCGGCGTTCCGATCGTGCGTAATTACAACCTGCTTTGGGGAATATGGGCGATATGGGCTTTATTGGTTATCGCCTGGCTTGTTGATATTTATAGCGAAATTCCCCTTCTCTATTACGGTCAGGGAGTGGCTGCCATGCTGGCTGCAAGTGCCGTGATTGCATTTTTCTATACTGTTAAAAGGAATAACACAATGTTTTCATTTGATAAAAACAAGAAAGACGTAAAAGAGCCGCAAGGGCGCAGTGAAATAAACAGCTCTCCCTCTATTCCCCCATCAAACGAGTTGATTAATTCAGTGAACCCTGTACGTGTGAAAAAGGACACCTTCATTTCTCAGGGTGCGCGTATGACCGGCTCTCTGTCCGTTGAGGGCAACATCACCGTGGAAGGTCAGATAGAAGGTGATGTGCAGTGTGATAACACGATTAAGGTAGAACACACGGGTCAGGTAAACGGCGAAATGAAATCGCAGCAGATCGTCATCAATGGCCGTGTGGAAGGGCGTGTAGCCGCCAGCGTTGTGGCGATTCTGGCTCAGGGAAAAGTGTTCGGCGATATTTTCACCGATGAACTCTCTATCGAAAAAGGCGGTATCTTCACCGGCCAATCTCACCCGTTGCCCTCACCGACGCAGAGTCAGGAAAAACTGACCTACGTGGAAAAGAAAAAAGAGAAAACCAATAAAGCGCACGCAGAACAAGAGAATGTCGTCGCGTTAGCGGGCAATGCGCCAACGGTGTGATGTCGTAAGGTCATTCTGACAGGTAAAGCCTATGCACAAGGAAGACACCATCGACCGATGCTATTTCCAGTATTGGGGAAAAGCAAAAAGAGCCGCGGATGCGCTGGAGGGGGATGATTATCATCTGCTGCCTTATCACGGTTTGGATGTGGCGGCCTGCGGTTATTTCTTATTAAAGGGAAACTATTTTCAGGCTAATCATGTGCTGCGTGAACTGGTATTTGGCGATGATGATGTCGCCGCATGGTTTGCGTATTTTCTGGCCTGGCACGATATCGGAAAATTCGCCCGTGGTTTTCAGGGCAAATATGCCAACCCTGATTCCCCGTTAGTCCAGCATTCGGGGCAGTCTGGGAGGGACAGGCATGACGATCTGGGCTTCTGGCTATGGACGATGCGTGATGACATTCCCAATTTATTTCCTTTAGGGACGAAAAAGCCCACGTCGGTGGTGAAAAATACGCTGGAGATCTGGCTGAACATTGTTACCGGGCACCACGGCAAACCGGCGGCGGAATGCAAAGGCAGTCTGGCTTTTCATCGTGATGACTATCTGGCGGTAGAACATTACCTGCATGATCTGGAAACGTGTTTTCCTGACGCGTCTGGGTTCCCTGCCTGTTTCGCTGATAAAGGCTGGCGAAACAGGCTGAAGCAGCAAAGCTGGGCGCTGGCTGGCTTGACCGTGCTGGCGGATTGGCTGGGCTCGCGCCAGCAGGATTTCCGCTATTGCAGCACGCCAATGCCGCTTGAAACCTACTGGCGTGAACACGCGCTGCCGACGGCAGAAAAGGTTGTCTCGCGTTTGCCACGAACCCCATCTCCTGCTCCTTTCCATTCTATCCCACAGCTTTTTCCGTTTATCCAACGGCCAACGCCGCTGCAACAGCAGGCGCTGGAGGCTGATATTTCCGCTGACGGGCCGCAGCTTTTCATTTTAGAAGACGTGACCGGCGCGGGGAAAACAGAAGCGGCGATGATACTGGCGCATCGGCTGATGGCGCAGCAAAAAGCGAGCGGGATTTATGTCGGCCTGCCGACGATGGCGACGGCGAATGCTATGTACCTGCGGCTTGCTGAGGCCTACCGCGCATTATATTCACCAGAACACAATCCTTCGCTGATGCTGGCACACGGGGCGCGGCAGATGTCGTCAGCCTTTATGCAATCGCTGTGGGAAGGCGACAGTCAGGGGCAGACGCAGTACGACAAGAAGGAAAACGCCGCCAGCAAGGACTGCAACATCTGGTTTGCGGACTCGCGTAAGAAAGCGCTACTGGCGGATATCGGCGTGGGCACGCTCGATCAGGCGCTGATGGCAGTGATGCCATTTCGCCACCAGTCGCTACGGGTGTTGGGGCTACAGAACAAGTTGCTGATTCTGGATGAAGTGCACGCGTATGACGCCTATATGAGCAAGCTGACCGAGCTGTTGATTGGCTTTCATGCACAGCAGGGCGGCAGCGTGATTATTCTCACAGCGACGTTGCCGCTTACCCTGCGGGAAAAGCTGACATGGGCGTTCGCGCAGGGGATAGCGTGTGAGGCTGTACAACCTGACCCCTATGCGGCTTATCCGTGGATGACGCAGTTAACGCGTGAAGGACTACGGGAAACCGCGCTCGAAACGCGGGCGGAAGTGCGACGCGAGGTCAAGATTGGCTGGTTGACGGAACGGTTGCAGGGCATCGAACGTGTCAAGGCTGCCGTGGCGGCGGGGCAATCGATCTGTTGGATCAGGAATACGGTGGATGACGCCATCGCCGTGTATCGCCAGCTCATTGAGGCGGGTATTGCAGAGGAAAATATGTTGCTGTTCCATAGTCGTTTCGCCTTTTGCGATCGCATGGCGATTGAGGAACAGGCGCTGACGTGGTTTGGCAAAGACAGTACGCCGGAGCAGCGTGCTGGCAAGGTGCTGATTGCCACGCAGGTTGTCGAGCAATCGCTGGATATTGATGTTGATAACATGATTAGCGACCTTGCGCCGATCGATTTGCTGATTCAGCGTGCAGGGCGACTGCAGCGGCATATCCGGTTTCTCGACGGGCGTCGTAAAACTGAAATGGACATTGCACCGCTAACGGATGAGCGCCCAGCGGCAGTGCTGCACATTATGGCACCGGTCTGGCAACCAGAAGCAGAAGCAGAAGCCGACTGGCTGGGTGATGAACTGCGCAGTAGCGGCTACGTTTATCCCGATCATGCCGCGCTGTGGCGCACGCAGGTGATATTACGTGAATGCGGTGCGATAAAAATGCCAGAAGCGGCGCGACAGCTGATCAACAGCGTGTATGAAGAACAGATCGCGGTGCCTCCGGCCTTGGAAGCGATAGCCAACAAGGTTCTGGGAGAACGATATGGCCAGCGTTCAGTGGCGGGTCAGTCATCGTTGGCGTTGGTACACGGTTACTGTGCTCAATCCAGCGACTCTGGCTGGAGCGATGCGGTGGATATCTCCACCCGCATAGGAGAGGAAACGCTGGATCTGTATCTGGCGTGGAAACCGGAAAATGATGGCGAACTCCCGCAGCCTTACGCTGCGTCGGAAACCTTCGCCTGGGAACAAAGCCGCGTGCAGGTAAGGTTAAGCTGGTGGCAGAAACGTAAAACTGGATTACCGATACTGGAAGGTGACGCGCTGGAGCGGTTTCGGCAGCAATTACACCGCCCACAGGCCGAAGTGCTGCTGCTGAATCGGGGTGAAACCCACGCGTTTTATAGCGGGCGGGTGGGGTTGATGCTCAGTCAATAAATGTTTCAACAGGCACATTAAAGTAGCGAGAAAAATCCTTAACTTGCTGCAATGTCATGATTCGCTTACCGTTAATAATGTCAGAGATGACGCTTTGCGTTGCAATTTGCTTTAAATCTGATTGTTTCAGCCCTCTTTCTTCAATAAAAAAAGCTAAGGCTTCAGCCTGACTGACGTGGGGCACATCCCGATTTTTCTTTTCATATTCATAGACTCTGTCCGCGATGAGTTCTGCAAAAGTGGCTGGAATATCATTGATATCAGAAGAATAGAGGTAAAGTTGATTGATACACTCCATTCTTTCCTGAAGATCGTTATCGTCTTCAATAGGTTCCATACAGGCAGAGAGCAAAGCAGACAGGTTGTTAAGCTGCTCAGAGGATTCCTGAAGCAGAAGAGGTAAATTTTCGATGAGCCCACTGATTCCTACAGAACTGTTAGAACCCAGAGATGTATTTCGCATAATTCACCTTTTTGTCTTCGTTTGAGCTTTCCACCACTCATCGTACTCTGCGTGAGAGCACACGTCTTTCACATACAAAGAACCCGTATTAGGGTTTAACCATGCTATGATTCTGCAATTGTTACCATTAATATCAAATGCATATATATCAAGTGGTCCTTTGCAGCTTTCGTTTTCTAGCAATGCGAAAGGTATGCGATCGATATTCCAGCAAGATGTATTTCGCCATACATGACATAACTGTGCGTAGGACTCAAACCGCAGCGATGGCTTGTCAAAAACATCCAGCCATAACTTCAAACCAACTTTCCATTTCGTATGCTTTTTCATCGCATTGGTGATGGACTTGGCTGAGATGACTCTCATTCTTGCTCCCTAATGATATCGCAAATTGCGATAATTGCAAAAATACGGCGCATTCAGTACCCACAGAGCGCACTGTTAACATACAAAATATCCCTTTTTTCGGAATGTCTTTTTCTGCTATTCCCTGTGTTTTTTGCCAATTAAATGACGTTTGATGAGCGAGTCTGACAGACGTTAAGCGATCGCGTGACGCTTTGAAGTCATTCGGATTCTCACGCCCGGTATAGCAAGATTAAACGAGACCGAAGCCTATTTTTATGCGGTAAATGACATCACTAATAGAGCCAGATATACCCAAATTTCTTAAATTAACGTTTTCGTTGGGTAAAGCAGCTAAAAATATCTCCATGTGGATTCGAATGTCATCGGGTATTTCTATTGTGTTTTCAGTCAGTTGACCAGAAAGTCGAATGACATCGTTGCGATGTTTATTTATGGTTTTGGTATCGATGGTTTCACCTGCTTTTTTACGATTTGAAAGATCGAGCCAAGCATGCATTTTGAAGGGAATTAGTCGGTCTGCACCGATGTACGATAAGTGTTCAGTTTGTTGAAGACCATTCTTCAGAAAAGCGTAGTAATTGTCGTCGAGCAGAATAGCCGAAAGGCTAGAAATATCCTCTCCCGTTGGTATGGGAATGATAGATGCATCTTTAGGTGGAGTTATACCTTCTGGTGAACGTGAAAAAATCTCTATTTGTACTGGATAAGTGCTGTCTTCAGGGTTCTTAAAACGATAGAAGATTGATTTTTCGCCACCACTTTGGCGATGTTCATAGCCTCCTGCTTTGATGAACTCCCAGAATTTATTCAAAAACTCAGGGGTCAAGGTTTCAATGATCAAAACGATGTCTAAATCTTTAGTCGATCGGAATGGCTCCCCGACCTCATCGAGAGTAATCCAGGAGGCTACTCCGCCGATCAACACATATTGATCTTGATAATCCTTGAAATATTCACCAAAAAGGCCTAGTCCGCGAATTTCATCCATGGGTAATTTTCCTTAATTTCATCGAGCGATAGTTGAATTCTTTCATCAGGATTATCCTTAAAAGCCAGATAAAGGGATACTTCATCAACGACATTAGTTGAAGATTTAGGGCTACGATAGCGCCAGATCTCGATAGTGGCTTTTGCGCTGTCAATATCCGTCACCTCTTTAAACTGGCCGCTCTCCAAAAATGTTGTGTAGATTTTCTGCGTCATCGCGAATACAGGGTGTCGGCCTGATGAAAGTAGGGTGTATTTCGCCAGAGCAGTATCACCGCTATAACATACGTCTTTACCTAATTTTGGGATTTTGTTCACCATAACCGTTTTCTTAACAGGGCTACGCATCATCGGCAGGGCTTTTTTAAAGGTATCTTTTTGCGAATGGGTAAAAGTATAACGTTTGGTTGTAAATGCCTCTTCAGTATCAGGAATGAGTATATCTGCGTTGATTAGTTCTGTAGTGACTTTGGAAAGCGTTACCCTGCTGTACTTATAAGGTGCCATGAGTTCATAAGCGTTGTAGGCTAAACCAGATTGGTTCCATCCGTCATAAAGTAACCGGATTAGTATGGCTTGGGTTGCGGGAGAAAATTCAGTGCCCCTTTCCTGATTCTGTTTCCTCATTCTGAATGCTTCGCGCAAATCCATAGCCAATTCAGGAATAAAGAATTGCCGGTCAATGGAGATGAAGTTAATTTTTTGTTCAATAAGGCTTTTTCTTTCTACAAAGGAGAGCGTATCAGTAACGTAAACGACAACCCTTTCCGTTTTTTTCTCGATAACAGCGAGGCGTTTTTTTAGGGCAACAATACCTGGGTATTCTCCATCGTGCTGGATGATGGCCAACAGAGGTATGAGTGCACCGTTTGGCAGGTAGATGTCTAATTCGAAGAACTGGAAAGCATCCTGGATGCTGAATGGGACATTGAGCTTTGTTTTAGCAGCCTTAATTTTAAATCCTAATGCAGATTGAATATAGTTTTTCAACCCGGTTATTTTCATTGTCATTTTTGCTCTCCGTGTAAACTTACTTTTTGTAATGTATATCAGGTAACTTTCAACGGCAAAAAATTACTTTACACGAAAAGATATCACAGGTGTTTTGTCTGTTATTGCTGCTTTGGCAAAGGAAAGATATAAAGGGGGTTTTGCAAGTGCCGCCACACCCCGCCTGCACTATCCTAGTGCTGAGCCACAAACGTGAGCCATCTCTCTGGCGTCGCGGACTGAATGCGTTAAAAAAGAGGTCGCAGAACCAGCCTTAATCTGGCCTGCCGCAGGGATGCGGCGCACACAGGAGGTACGATGTTTTCATTGATTGAAGAATCCTGGTTACCCGCCGTTTTTTCGGATGGTCGGGTGGGTAACATTTCCCCGCAGCAACTCCCCGACGACACGATTATCGATCTCGCCTGGCCGCGTGCCGATTTGCAGGGCGCGGGCTATCAGCTCCTTATCGGCCTGCTGCAAACCGCCTATGCGCCTGCTGATGACGATGATTGGGGTGAAATTTGGGAGGAAGGGCTGGGTGACGATTTCCCGCAGGCGTTAGCCGCGTTGGCACCAGCAATGCAGTTTGGCGCACAGAAACCCGCGTTTATGCAGGATTTTGCCACGCTCGACAGCGACCCGACGCCCATTTCCGGCCTGCTGATTGATGCCCCCGGCGGCAATACGCTCAAGCTGAATAAAGATCACTTCATCAAGCGCGGCACGGTCAAGGCGGTGTGCCCACACTGTGCGGCAATGGCGCTGTTCACACTGCAAACCAATGCGCCATCCGGCGGGCAGGGGCATCGCACCGGGATGCGCGGCGGCGGGCCGATCACTACGCTGCTTATGCCGGAAGATACCAGTCTGCCGCTGTGGAAAAAGCTCTGGATGAACGTGGTGACGCAAGAGGTGATACCCAAGGGGAAACCCGATGCCACGGTGTTCCCGTGGTTAGCTGCCACGCCGACCAGCGATGGTAGTAATCCACCTGTGACGCCGGAAAATGCGCATCGGCTGCAAGCCTATTGGGGTATGCCTCGCCGCATCGAGCTGGATTTCACCACGCTACAGACGGGTGAATGCGATCTGTGTGGCACGGAATCGACCGTATTGCTCACGCAGTATCGCACCAAAAACTACGGTATTCAGTACGACAATTGGCGGCACCCGCTCACCCCCTATCGTCGAGCACTGAAAGGTGAGGATGCCCCTTTTCTGTCAGTGAAAGGGCAGCCGGGCGGGCTGGCGTACCGTGACTGGCTGGGGCTGCTGGTTCAAGGGGAAGATAAGCTTAATAGCACCTTTCCCGCGACGGTCGTGCACCACAATACCCGGCGGGATGAACTGCGCAGAGAATCGGGGCTGTGGTGTTTTGGCTACGATATGGACAACATGAAGGCGCGCTGCTGGTATGAGCACCATGTTCCGCAGTTGTTTGCTTCTGCCCGTTTTCGTGATGATCCCCTAGCGTTGCGTGAATATAAAGATCATTTGCAACTGGCGGTAGAACTGGCGCGAGACAGTGCCACGCTGCTGCGTCAGATGACTAAGGAAGCCTGGTTTTCGCGCCCTAAGGACGCGAAAGGAGATTTCAGCGCCATTGATATTGCGTTCTGGCAGGAAACGCAGCCCGGTTTTATGCGGCTCTGTCGGTCTCTGGCTCAGGGCGATGCCCCCGCTACGGCGCTGAAAACGTGGCAAAAGGCGCTCTATCGTTACCTGTTGGAGAACTACGATGCTCGCGTGTTTAGCAACCCAGACGAACACCGCGATCTGGTTAAGGCGGCGGGAACGCGGGAAAAGCTGAGCGCGCTTTTCTATAAGCAGAAAGCGGCAGAATCCATTAAACAAATGCAGGAGGCAGTGGATGGCAAACACGGCTGATTTTTTGGTCATCAACAAGGATGACGCTAAAAAGATTAGTGACTGGTTCGAGGCGCTACAAAATCGCCACAGCGCTGCGGGCAATGGTCGTGCGCGCCGAGCAGAGTTGCGCCGCGCCACACCGCCTTTTGGCGTGTTGACCTGTCAGGGATATCACGATCTGGCGGGGAAGCTGGCAGCGCGGCTGGAAAAGGAACACCACATCGTGGCGCTGGCGATTTTTGTTTCTGTCGCGGCACATGCGGAGAAAAACACGTTGAAAACCAGCTTTGCCGCACAGTTGGGTAAGGAGCCGGGTCGTGACCGTCCTTTTCTTTCCCCTTTGCGCTTTGAACGGCTCCAGCGGGCGCAAACGCCGGAAGAACTGCATCGCCAGCTTTTTCGCGCTGTACAAATACGCGGTGAGGCAGGTGTAAACCTCCCTTCGCTGGCGGATGGTATTTTCCTGTGGATGGATGAGTGGCAGGCGCGGCAGGAAAACCGTGCGCCGACGCTTCATCCTTTACGACGCAACGCCGTGCGCTGGGCGTGCGAGTATGCGCAGGCGTCACAAAATATCACCGCCGATGAGCCAGACACGACAGCAATGTTAACGACAGAAACGTCAATGACAGCTTCAGACAAGGAATAACTGATGACCACTTTTATCCAGCTTCATTTTTTAACCGCTTATCCGTCTTCCAACCTGAACCGTGATGACGCGGGACGTCCGAAAACTGCAATCGTTGGCGGCGTCGAGCGTTTGCGGGTGTCCTCACAAAGCCTGAAACGTGCATGGCGTACCTCTGAGGTGTTTGAATCTGCGATGGACGGCCATATCGGCACCCGCAGTCGTCGCATTGGGCGTGATATCTATGCTGCGCTGATTGCCGGAGGCATGAGTGAAAAGCTGGCCGATGAAGCGGCGAAGAGCATTGCTGAACAGTTCGGTAAACCGAAGAAAGAAGAAAAAGGCAGTAAAGATCCGCTGGAAAAATATGATATCGAACAGCTTGCTCATTTCAGCGTGCGGGAAAGGGCGTTGATCGATCAACTGGTTGCTCGCCTGATTGCAGAATCGCGTAAGCCGAATAGCGAAGAACTAAAACTGCTGCGTAAGGATGCCGCCAGCGTCGATATCGCGCTGTTTGGCCGGATGCTGGCCGCCGAACCAGAATTCAATGTCGAAGCAGCCTGTCAGGTGGCACACGCGCTGGGCGTGAGTGCTGTCACCATCGAAGATGACTTTTTCACGGCGGTGGATGATCTGAATACGTCAGCCGACAGCGGATCGGCGCATATGGGCGAACAGAGCTTTGCCTCGGCGCTGTTCTATCACTATGTCTGCATTAACCGCGATCTGCTGCTGGAAAATCTGAATAATGATGAAGCGCTGGTGGCACGGACCCTACGTGCGCTGACGGAAACGGTGCTGACCGTATCGCCGGGCGGCAAGCAGAACAGCTTTGCCAGTCGGGCGCTGGCAACCTATGCGTTGGCAGAAAAGAGCACCGATCAGCCGCGTACGTTGTCGGTCGCGTTTTTCAAACCCATCCGCAGTGACAACCAGGTCAATGACGCCATCGATCTGTTGCGTAAACAAAAAAACAAATTTGACCGGGTGTACGCCTCTGCGGGCAGCGTTCCTTCCTATGAACTGAACGTGGAAGCCGACAGCGAGGGCGGTTCGTTGCAAGGGGTACTGGATTTCATCAGCCAGTAGGAGCGCACTATGGATAACTATCTGGTCTTCCAGATCTATGCCCCGCTGGTGTCGTGGGGGGAAGTGGCGGTTGGTGAGGTACGCCACACCTCGACGGTACCCAGCCGCTCGGCGCTGCTGGGGTTGCTGGCTGCGGCGCTGGGGATTCGGCGTGACGATCGAGCCGCGCTGACGGTTTTCAACCAGCATTACCATGTGGCGGTGCGGCCGCTTTCCGATCGTGAAACCTGGCTGAATGACTACCACACGGTGCAGATGCCGAAAGAAAACCGCAAGGTGCCGCGCTACACAAGGTGTGATGAATTGCGGCCGGAGGCAGGGCAATCGCTCGAAACCATGCTGACCTCACGCGAATACCGCTGTGATGCCTATTACCACATCGCTATTAGCGCCACGCCGGATGCACCTTACTCGTTAAGTGCGCTGCGGGATGCACTGTTATCACCGGTGTTTACGCTTTATTTCGGGCGTAAAAACTGTCCGCCTGCGCTGCCGCTGGCACCGCACCTGTTTGCTGGCACGCTGGCCGAGGTGTGGCAGTTAGCAAAGCAGACGCCTGCGCTGAACGATCTCGCGTTAGAGATGATCGGCCGTGCCGAGGGCGTGTGCTACTGGGAGCAGGAAACCGACACAGGGCTAACGGAGCAATATCGGGTCTCACGAAACGATCAGCCCGCCGATCGACGGCGCTGGCAGTTCACCTCCCGCGTGCAATATGTCGGCAGTGAAAAGGGAGATGAATGATGTATTTTTCCAGAATAACGCTGCAACTCAATGCGTTGCCGCGTGTGATGGCGGAAAAGCGGCTGCATGCAGGAGGCTATGCCAGCCACCAATGGCTCTGGCAGCTTTTCCCTGAACAGCTTCAGCGTTCGTTCCTGTTCCGTGAAGAGGCGCATGAAACCAAAAGCCTGTTTTACCTGCTTTCTGAACAGGCTCCACAGGCGGGTCACAATCTGTTTCAGGTGGAAACCAAGCCCTATCAACCGCAGTGGCATAACGGCATGACGCTGGCATTTTCGCTACGAGCTAATCCGGTGGTCACGCGAGACGGCAAGCGGAGCGATGTGCTGATGGATGCGCGTCATCAGGCGAAAGCGGCCGGGCTATCTAGCGTAGAACTGTGGCAGCACCAGCAACAGCGTGCGCATGACTGGCTGGTACGCCAAGGGGAAAATGCGGGCTTTGCGGTGTCGTCGTGTCGTGTCGATGGCTATCAACGCCATCGCCTGAGTAAGCCCGGCCAGTCGGCGGCGATTATGTTCAGCAGCGTGGATTATGACGGCGTACTTCACATTACGGATGCTGAACGCTTTGCGACGGCTGCCCGACAAGGATTAGGAAAAAGCAAAGCATTGGGGTGCGGCCTGCTGCTATTGAAACGGGCGTAGCCTGCCCATTACAGGGAGAGTTGACGATGTATGTTCCGCTTAACCCGATCCCGCTCAAGGATCGGGTTTCACTCATTTTTCTGCAATACGGGCAGATTGATGTCATTGACGGTGCGTTTGTGCTGGTGGATAAAACCGGCGTGCGCACGCATATTCCCGTGGGGTCGGTTGCCTGCATCATGCTGGAGCCGGGCACGCGGGTTTCTCATGCGGCTGTGCGACTGGCGGCAACGGTCGGGACGCTGCTGGTGTGGGTCGGCGAAGCGGGCGTGCGGCTGTATGCGTCTGGCCAGCCCGGCGGTGCGCGGTCGGACAAATTGCTCTATCAGGCCAAGCTGGCGTTGGATGAGGAATTGCGCCTGAAAGTGGTGCGCAAAATGTTTGAGCTACGCTTTGGTGAACCTGCGCCAAGCCGCCGTTCGGTCGATCAGCTCAGGGGGATTGAAGGTGCCCGCGTGCGCCAAACGTATACGCTGTTGGCGCAGCAGTATGGCGTGAAATGGAATGGCCGACGTTACGATCCGAAAGACTGGGAGCGAGGCGACAAGGTTAACCAGTGCATTAGCGCGGCGACGTCCTGCCTGTACGGCATTACGGAAGCGGCCGTGCTGGCGGCGGGCTATGCGCCAGCAATCGGGTTTGTCCACAGTGGCAAACCGCTTTCTTTTGTCTACGACATTGCCGACATCATTAAATTCGAGGGCGTGGTGGCGAAAGCCTTTGAAATTGCAGCCCGCAACCCTGCCGAGCCGGATCGTGAAGTTCGGCTTGCCTGTCGTGATATTTTCCGCAGCCAGAAAACGCTGAGCAAATTGATTCCTTTGATTGAGGACGTCTTGTCTGCGGGTGGCATTACGCCGCCGCTACCACCGGACGATGCACAGCCGCCTGCAATCCCAGAACCGAAACCGTTTGGTGACAGCGGCCACCGGGGGCAGGGTTAAATGAGCATGCTGGTGGTTGTGACGGAAAATGTCCCGCCGCGTTTGCGCGGTAGGCTGGCGGTGTGGCTACTGGAAGTCCGCGCGGGAGTGTATGTCGGTGATACGTCACAGCGGGTGAGAGAGATGGTCTGGCAGCAGATTATCGAACTGGCGGAACAGGGCAACGTGGTGATGGCGTGGGCGACGAATACGGAATCCGGTTTTGAGTTCCAAACCTGGGGCGAAAACCGCCGAATGCCGGTAGATCTGGATGGTTTGCGGTTAGTCTCTTTTTCACGTGTTGAAAATCAATAAGTTAGCGATCTTTAACAACATGGAAAAATCGGTAGAATTTTTTATGCCGAAAAAAGTGTTATAAAACAACTCTCTACTTTTAGAGTGTTCCCCGCGCCAGCGGGGATAAACCGAACACCATATAAGCGGATAGTCTTCAGTGGCTGTGTTCCCCGCGCCAGCGGGGATAAACCGTTTCTTGGTCAGAAAGTGGATAGCGGAGAAATGTGTTCCCCGCGCCAGCGGGGATAAACCGAAGAATAGAGATGTAAATTATACCGGTTTCCATCTTGTCAACTCGTTCCGTTTACGGCATAGTGTTTCCAATTTGGAAATAACAGGGAAGGCATCAGGATGCATGTTATTTCGCGGGCACCTTTCGACACTGCAACCACTCAGTTTCCGAATCAGGCGGCAGCACTTGCTGATCTATATAGGGTGATCAAACGCGAAATGTATACAACGCCGGACGATATGAAAAAACGCTTCCCCAGCCTGGATAGGATGAAATATCGGGAAAAGTGGTGGGTTATTGATATTGGTGGCGGGCATCTTCGAGTGATGTTTTTTGCTGATTTCGAGCGGGGGAAAATCTTCATCAAGCACATCACATCCCATGCAGAGTACGACAGGCTGACAGAGTATTACCGGAGGAATAAAGAATGATGTACGCAGACGCCATCAAGGCCGCTAACAACCTGACGAGTATCGTACCGTTCCTCGGGGGTAGCACTTCGCGTAAGGATTATGAGGATGCGCTGAAACTCACTGAATACCTGATCGAGAGTGAGCCTGATAGTCCGCTAATCGATATGCTGACTGCCAAAATTGACAAATACGAAGATGATGCGCCGGAGTTTGCTGCCTTCAACGAACGTGTTAAAGCTCTGCCTGCTGGTATCGCTTTACTGCGTGTCCTCATGGATCAGCATCAGCTAACGCAGAGTGATTTTGAAGCTGAGATCGGTAAAAAGTCACTGGTATCCCGCATTCTAAACGGTGAGCGCACTCTAACGCTTGATCACATGAGAGCGCTTGCTAAACGATTCGATATTCCTGTGAGTGCTTTTGTTGATTGACGCGACGGTTCAGAGATTCTTGCTAAGAGCGGCATTATGCATCTCGTAAGGAATAAGCAGCGGTATGACGCTATGGCTGGCTGTTGTCTGAGTATTCCCCGCGCTAGCAGGGAATACTCTGTAAGAAGGAATTGAAAGAAATCGTCGATACGTTTTTCAGTATTGATATAAAGAATCGATGCTGTAATAAAATATAGGAAGTGTATTTGTCTACCTGTCTATTATATTATTTCTTAAATTAAATTTCCTTAGGGTTAGTTCTGCTTCTGACTTTTCCTTTTCTGCTGTCTTTTTATCTTCTTCTGCTATATCACTAACAACTTTTAAAACTGCGTCGAATCGAGCCGCTACTTCAGATGCGTTTAGTACTCCATTCATAGAAAGGAAGCATAAACTATTTAAAGAATAAACTAGAACATTAGTGGTGGTGTTTCTTTTTGCCAGATCCACTATAGCGGTTTTTAAGCTGGCATCAGTTGTAATACTACTTCCTAATTTATCAGTCAGCGCGGCAGCTATAGTACCATCAAAGGTCTTTGCCGTATCCGCTGGTGCATCGGGACAATATTTAGCATTGACACTATTTGGTATTAAGATGCCAACTCTCTGGCTTGAACTGCTTCTGACAAGCGTTGGTGAATCATTGTCAATGGTTTCTGTAACCATACACCCAGATAACAACATAGCGATAGATATAACAAGAATAACTCTCATTTTATTCACCTATATTTGCTGATAGTGGAGGGCGGTTATTAAATAAGGTTGTAAGTTTTTCTTTACTACTTAGTGCCGAGTTTCAATGGCACTTATTAAAGCTATAACACAAGTATGAAAATTTTCATTGTGGTTTTTATATTTAATTAGGGTTTTTAATCATTTATATTCTCCTGCTAATTATTTACTTCGTTACTTCACGGTGAAGGATATGTATTGATTGTTTCCAATTTATGCCAATATGCTTGCAATTATTGTAAGTAGCGATTTTAAAAGTCATTGATTTTTACCGTTATATCTACCTTCGGTTGAGAACGCATATTTTTAACATGGGTTTTTTATCACGAAATAAAAGCGTAGTGGTATACCTTAAATAATTCGAGTTACAGGAAGGCGGCAAGAGAGGTGTTCCCCGCGTCAGCGGGGATAAACCGTGCTTTGAGTGGATACCCCATCACTACTGATGGTGTTCCCTGTGCGCGGGCTATGGTCGCTGAAGTTTATTCAGCATTTATGCGTTTGTGCTAAGGGACGATGAAAATTGGTCTTTGTGCGCGATGACGTTGTAGTGTACTTCCTTGAGTGTTGCGTAGGCGGGCGAGTCAGGGTTTGTCTCAATCTGAAATATGTCATTGATATTTTTTCCAATGAAATCGGCAAAAATCTCAAGGAACGTTGACTCTTCACTATCAGGCGCTATTTTAATGTTGCTTATGGAAGAACTAATCCCCTCGGGTGAATACAGAGTAAAGTTACCCGAAGCGATGGTTTCCTGGTAAATAGATGAGGCAAAATTCTCATTTTCAAAAAATGCAGCAAGCTTCCGCGGTATGGACATTCCTGTTTTATCAACAAGCTGATAGGCATGTTTGATAGCGGTGAGTATGCTATCTCTTGGGATAGCCTCTGCGATTTCATCTTTAGAGGCATGCAGCCATTGAGTGTTGTTGTCCCTGAGCATTAACATAGCTCTGAATTGACAGGCGCCATCACTGGGGAGGGTATATTTCAGATAGTCATCTTTAGCAAGGATGTCATCAAACTTCACCTGCTCATCAAAGTAATGATTCTCTGATGCTTCAAACCAAGCAGGTTTAATCGTGGCATCATTCAAATTTTGAATTTCTTCTTGTACGGCGACAGGGATGGTTTGCGCCATATCTTCATCGTCACTGAGTTTTTTACCTGCGGCAAAAACAATTTTAGGGTTTTCGTTCGCGTTGAAGCCAATATTCTTGCCGTTAAAATCTATAATGGCGTTTTGGCACCCCTCTCGTACTGTTCGTGCTGCCTCATAGGGCGCATCATCCTTTCTGGATACTATTTTACATAGCGATTGTTGCGTGTAAGAAGCCGTTTCCCCTTGCCCCATAGCGATATTCAGCAACAGTTCAATACTTTCTCTATGGTTGAGTTTTGCTAAGGCATACAATGCCTCTAAACTTTCGCGTACGGTACAACCATCTTTTAATCGATGATTTAACGTGCATTGGTCACTTACTGCATTCAATAAGCCGTCGATCGTGTTGCGTCCCTTTTCACTCGAAATGCTGTAGAGCGATTTATTCAAACCGATATGAGAGATCGCTGAGACCATATTTTTTACCTATTTATATTCGTTTCTCCAACTAATCAAATTTTAGTCTAACAAATTGTCACTTATAATTATTTTATAATTCGCTTGTCTGAATGCTGTTTGAAATACCTTTTTTAATCTTAAAAAGAGTAGGTTTGAAGCTGTTTAGTTGGCAGAATGGCCAATTACATGCCAAAATTAAAAGATGTAGCTAATAAGCGCGTTTTTACCCTTTTCCTTTATCCGTAGGCATAAAACCATATGCTACAGGCAGGAAAATTTTTAGCGTAATAGGCTGACAAGCCGTATTTTCTATTGTCCAGGAGAAGATATGAGAGTTGAATCCGCTGATATGTCCGTCTTTGCCAGCCAGCAGGTGATGGCGAAGCGTTCTACCGAGCATGCAGAGAAAGCGGCGCTGTCCGAACAGCTTCAGTCTTATCAGGCGGGCAGCGGTGCCGTTCCTGCTGGTCAGACGACACGGTATGATTTCACCCGCATTAGCCCTGCTGAACTGTATGAAACGGTTGAAGGCCTTGTCAGCAGTGGTCGGTTGGGACGTGAAGAAGGGTCCGCGCTGCTGGGTTTTGTCTCATCACCGAGAGCCGAAGGGGGAAGCATTCCGCCTTCCAATGTGTTCCAGCCGATTAATGTTTTCGACACCATTCAGCAAGGTGTCGCGGGCGCATCATCCCGCAGCGAAGTGCAAAATACCGAAAGCCTACAGCGTGCCGCCGAGGCGCTGAACCGCTTTCAGGGGCAGGCCTCCAGCTCCAGTATTAGCGTTTACGTCTAGCGCATTTCGGCGCGCATAACTTGATGAAGTCCCTTTTTCTATCCCCGCGCTT
>NZ_JAINZP010000028.1 GCF_020166435.1 Pectobacterium versatile
AAAGACACGTTCAGTGGCCTGGGAAGGTATGACGAAAGCGGAACGGGGTTAGCATCGTTGATACAGGCAGCATGGCTGAGTGGGTTAGGCCTGAGTAACCAGTCCGATTACCGGACGTTGGTACACTTCCCTGAAAACCCGCTCTATTATCTGGATATCAACGCTGAAGATTATCGAACGATTTATGATCGACTGACGTTCAGGGTTAGCTACTTCGCCAAAGAGCGAACCAAATCGTATTGCAGGGAAGAACGGTCGTTTGGGTGTAGTCAGCGTTGATGAGTTCAATGATTCGAAACTGTGTTTCTGATCGTGAAGTAAAATGTTGGTATGTGTAAAAATGCTTACACATCCTTGTTATTGATGAATTCTGTTATGGCTGGTGTAAACAGGATTCATCTGACTGAAACGAACATTATCACCCAGTCGATCCTGCCTTCGGTGACATCAAGTCTTATTGTTACCAACGGTGCAAAAAACGAAAGCGTTACTAATTTTCCTGTGCATTATAAGTTGAGTGTCCTTCAATCGCGTATTGGAAAAACTACTCTTTAATGTGCAGTAATGGGGATCGAAGTCGATGATGCACTAGTGCTTTGGGGAGCAGAGGGAAGAGCAATGTTTACTCTCTATCGCGCTATATAATCGTCCCATATGTTAACTATTCGATTCAGAGCGAACGCAAGGACTTAATATCTAATTCCCCGTTGCAGGGGATAGGGAGTTAATGTGCGAATTAAATTCGTTGAAATTACGAATTTTCGAAAACTGAAGTGCATGCATTTAAACTTCGATAAAAAAACGACGATTCTTGTTGGCGCTAATAATAGTGGCAAAACTTCGGCAATGCTGGCACTACGCATTTTTCTACTTTCACCGAATAGTCTGGCACTACGTGATGTAACGATTGCCAACTGGACAAAAATTGATCTCTTGGGTGATGAGTGGGAGGTAGATAGGGAGCCAACAGTCGATCTGAATGCGCTTCTTCCTTCACTCGATGTATGGCTCGATGTACCGCTTAGCGAGATCCAACATGTTGTGAATATTCTCCCTACGCTGGATTGGTCCGGCGGCATGCTGGGTGTGCGGCTTTCTTATCGGGTTAAAGACCTAGACGAACTCAAAACTGAGTATCTCATACAGCGTTCAGCTGCGCGGGATGCATCAATATCTGGACCGGATGGTAAAAGAACCAAGATCGCGTTATGGCCGGGCAGTCTGACTGAGTTTCTAGACCGTAGGTTACGGGCACATCTTGAACTCGTGGCCTATCCTCTCGACCCAACTGCGGTAACGCTGCCAGGGCATGATGGCCTTGCGACACCACAAATACTGCCAGCGAATGTGCTTGCGTTCGACCATCCTCCATTTAAAAATCTTATCAAGATCGATGAAATTGCCGCACAGCGTGACTTCGCAGATGCTGGGAGCAAGGATGGTGGTGAAGATAAGAGCGAGACTGCTAATCGCAGATTCAAGCGCCGCCTATCAGACCAGCTTCGTTCTTATTACGATCGCCATCTCGACCCGTCGAAAACGCCTTCGGAAAAAGACTACGAGGCGCTGGGAGCGATCCAAGCTGCTGAGCGTAGTTTTGACGCCCGTCTGGAAGCCGGGTTCGCCGCAGCCTTCGAAGAACTCGAAGACTTGGGTTATCCCGGCATGAATAATCCCAAACTAAAAATCTCGACGCTTCTTCGTGCGACGGATGGGATGAAACATGGCTCCTCGGTACAGTATCAAGTTGCTGACCCCTTGGGCGATGGAACCAAGACGCTCAAACTCCCAGAAGACTATTCTGGGCTTGGTTATCAGAACTTGATCGCCATGGTGTTTATGCTGATGGGGTTCCGTGACGAATGGATGCGAGTCAAAAAGGCTGGCCTCCTCGAAGGTTCGGATGTGTCACATGAGATTCAGCCTCTGCACCTCGTGCTCGTTGAAGAGCCTGAGGCACATCTTCACGCTCAGGTTCAGCAGGTCTTCATTAACAAAGCATATGGTCTCCTCAGGAAACATGACGATCTTGGTGATATCGATACCTATTGCACTCAACTGATTGTTAGTACCCATTCGAGTCATGTCGCTCATGAAGCTGATTTCGCCAATTTGCGGTATTTCCGTCGTCGACCTGCTGCGAGTCAGGGAGAAACACCAACAACAACGGTCGCTAATCTTTCACATATTTTTGGTAACGGTGACGATACTAAGCGCTTTGTAAAGCGGTATCTCAAGGCTACGCATTGCGATCTGTTTTTTGCTGATGGAGTTATATTTGTTGAAGGGCAGGCTGAGCGCATCCTTGTACCTCATTTCATTCGTCATCATTTCCCTGAGCTATCAAGACGCTATATCACATTACTTGAACTCGGTGGCAGCCACGCGCATAAATTTCGCGATCTGGTTGATGTGCTCGGTGTTGCAACGTTGATTATCAGCGATCTTGACGCGACGATGGCAGTCAAGATAACCGACAAGAACGGTAAGAAAACGACGCGCTGGAGATCAGCTCGTCCCGAGAAGGGTAAAGAGCAACAGACAGCAAACTCTGTGCTGAAAGAGTGGCATCCCGGAAAGGTTTCGATCGACGAACTAATCGCATTGCCTCCAGAGGGACATGCATCGACGACGGGCAGTGGCTATGAACTTTACGTCGCTTACCAAAAGCCTGTTAAGGTTCCATGTGATGGGGATACTTTGATCATACCCCGGACATTTGAGGATGCCCTGATCATTGAAAACCTTGCCATGCTGGCGAATCTCGAAGGCTCAGTCACATCAAAAAAGATCCGTGAAATAGTGACACAAGATCTTGCGGGTGATGATCTTGAAAGTGAACTGTTCGATTTGCTAAAAACCGCTGAGAAGGCGGCGTTTGCGCTCGATTGTTTGATGCTCGAAGATCCCAAAGCATTGATACCACCTAGCTATATCGCTGCTGGTCTTAAATGGTTTGAAAGCGCTGTTGGTAACGATGTAGTGAATAACGAAATCAAGGCGGGGCCAGTTCATGATAACGATTGAGACGGCACCACATGATTTTGACGACGGAGCTGACACGCAAATTCGTGCTTGCCTAAATCCTTCCGCCCCTAGAAGTTTTTTCCTCTATGCAAGTGCTGGCTCTGGAAAAACACGTTCGTTGAAAAATGCGCTTGATGCGTTTCGCGCCGAACATGGCGCGTTGTTTCGACGTTGGGGCAAGAAAATTGCGGTGATCACGTATACGAATGCGGCAGCCGATGAGATAGCTGAACGTGTAGGTGAGGATTCTTTATTTCCGATTTCGACGATCCATAGTTTTTGCTGGCGGCATATTGAAACCTACCATAGGGATATCCAAGAATGGCTTCTCAACACGCTCCCGACCAATCTTGCTGAACTACGCGAGAAGCAAGCGAAAGGGCGTGCCGGTAAAGCATCTATGGATCGCGAACGCGCGATTGCTTCAATAATGCGACGCCTTGAATGGCTCAGTGTGCCAAGACGTTTCACCTACAACCCTAACGGCGACAATTATGGACAGGATTCACTATCGCATACTGAGGTGTTAAAGATAACGGCTTCGTTCATTGAGACAAAACCATCAATGCAGGCGGTTCTTGTCAATAAATATCCTTTTCTGCTTATCGATGAGAGCCAGGATACCAATAAGGGATTACTTGAAGCATTCTTTACGCTCGCAACTGCGAATAAAGGAAAATTCGGTCTGGGGTTGTTCGGTGATACCATGCAGCGGATCTTCCTTGACGGCCATCCCGAGTTGGAGCGCCTAGTACCAGCGGATTGGGCGCGTCCGGTCAAACGGTTGAACCATCGCTCGCCTCAGCGTGTCATTGCGCTAGGCAACGTATTGCGAGCACCGATTGATAGCCAAAGCCAGGTGGCGCGTGATGACAGCGAAGTTGGCTTTGTCCGTCTTTTCGTCGCCCCCAATGATATTTTAGACAAACCAGAATTTGAGCTGCATGTCCGTGAGCGGATGGCAACTCTATGCAACGATTCTGATTGGAGCAACGGAGCTGCGATCAAATCACTCACTCTAGAACACCACATGGCGGCATCAAGATGTGGTTTCCTTGACATGTTCCAAGCCTTGGATCGGGATTCTAGCTTGTCGACAGGACTACGAACCGGGGAGTTAGCTGGCATTAGGTTGTTCACTGAACGTGTTGCTCCACTTGTCGCTGCGGCGCGTGCCGATGACAGATTCGCGGTTATGGCCCATCTGCGGGCAACATCTCCGCTTCTTAAGCGTGCAGTCATTGCCAATAGCCCTACTCCAGAAGATCCGCTACAACCGATACGCTCTGCTGTGGATGCGCTGCTTGCCCTCAACACTGAACAATCCAGTACTACCTTCCTCTCAGTGTTGAAATGCATTGCTGAACACCAGTTATTCGAAATCCCATCGGCATTGCGCCCCTTTGTCCTCGGTGATCTCACAATGGAGGAGAACGAGCAGATCAACGATGATGATGAGTCAGATAGCGAAGAGGAGTCAGTAGGGCAGTCACCTTCGAGTCTTGAGGCTTGGAGAGAATTTTTAGAAACTCCGTACAACCAGACGATTCCATTCTCAGAATATGTCAGTGACCGTGGGCCGTTCGGAACCCACCAGGGCGTGAAAGGCCTTGAGTTTGAACGCGTGCTAGTGATCTTAGATGACAGCGATGCGCGTGGGTTTTTATTTTCATATGACAAACTATTTGAGGCCAAACCTTTATCGGATACGGATCGCAAACATCTTTCTGATGCAACGGATAGCGGAATCATACGCACACGCCGCCTCTTGTATGTCACGTGTACTCGCGCAAAAAAAAGCTTGGCTCTGGTCGCTTATACCGAAAATCCTGATGCTCTTATCGCTGCGGCGGTTCGTAACCACTGGTTCACTGTCGATGAGATTGAGCGATTGTGATAAACAGTCTTCAGCTTGCAGCGTCACTGGACTATAGAAATTTGAATGACTGAAACGGGACAAAATAGTCAATCATGGACAGTTGCGTTTGGTCGGTTGCTGCTGAAGTGATTTTTAGTGCTGTTCTGTGCCAGAAGTGGAAGTAACTAACATCAGTCTGTGTTGATCAACGTGGAGCAGGTCAGATGTTCGCAATCAGACTCCAGCCGCAGCCCCGAAACGCAACTTGCGATGGTCCGGCGGAGCTTATCGGCCCTTCGGCCCAGCCGGTAGGCACCGTAGGGCTGACGGCCCGGCTCCCCGCTGTAGCCGGGCCGTCAGTATGTTGAAACGGATGTCAGCGATGTGTAATAACCAGATTTTCTTTTACATGCGGGATGATCCATTACTCAAAACCAGCTCTGGATTGATGATAGTGACCAGGCGGATTGAAACTAACGACCTGTTTCATCGTGAATTGAGAAACATGCCAGTTATTCGTCCTCCCCTTCATCGAATTCTTCATCATGCCCATGGTAGAAATCGTCATCATTAGGCGTTTGCGAAGCCTTAATGACTTCTTCTGCACTTACATCTTGAAGAGTGCCTTCAATACTGTTCAGGTCTTCAACTACTTCCTGGAATTTTTCAACAACATCAGCCGCAGGTATTTTGCCTTCAGCGATGTCTTCCAGCAGCTGGATTGCGGTATCGATATTTGACTGTTCCTCCTTTACCCGGAGGGCTTCCTCGCCCAATGGAATATCATCCAGAGATACCCAACGATTGCTATCGGGGCCGATATCACGCTCTTCCTCCAGTCTGTCACGCGTCGTGTTGTTGATGCCTTCGGCAATATCTATGAACTCCTCTGCGGTCTGTTTCAACAACTGAGCCCGCTCCAGTTCATCACCAATTTCTTGTTGCGTTACGTCACACATATTTGTTCCCTCGAACATGATGCGGAGCGACATTGCTCCGGTAAAACAAGCATAGGGATAATGAATAAAATAAATCAAGTTATTTATTAATTTATAACAAGTTGATGTTTTTGTGATTTTTTTATGATTAAAAAATCAAAATAATTTTTAATATCTAATTTATTTTTAAATTTTAGTTTTTTACCATCATATTAGTGAATTATTCCTACATAAATATCTATTTAATGATTATTATGAACAACGGTAAACGAACGATTTGATGTAAAAAGGCGGTTTTTTCAAATTCTTTCTGAGCTGAAAGCTAAAAATCGATAACAAATATGTGATATGCATCACAAAAATGGACACTTCATGCACCTTTCTGAACATAAAAAAAATATCTTTTGCACGCTTCTCTCTGGTGCTATCTCTCCATTTCCGATCATTTACGATGCTGTTAGCGAGCAGGTTCTTCTCCTCATCCTCAAGGCCCGGCAGCTTAATAAAGATCCGAAATTTAGCCAGTGGTTTGCTGAGCAGCACATGGTGCTGACAAAACTGCGAGCTCTAAGCAAAAAAATTGAGGAAATTTATCAGAATAATAACTATCCTTATGATTTTAATGAAAAAAATACAGATAGTCTCATGAGTGCGCTCATTTTCATGAATCAGCTGTATGCAGGTTTTGATAAGGGCAACGTCAGCCTGAAGACTTGGAGGGAGATGAACCGGCATCCAACAGAGCAGGGGAGCCGCTTTGCTCAACACAGTAAACTCCTAGAGGAATTTATTCAGGACGACATGTTTGCTATTCTTGAGGACTTGAAAAATTGTTCCCCAATTCCACCTGAGGCTCGAAAAGGCTACTGCCATCAAGACCTTTCAATCGCACACTCATGCAGCAATGAGCTGCTTTCCCGGTTAAACCATTTTCATGAAATAGACTCGTTACCTATACTCGCTGAGGCAATTTACGACTTAATTACCGAGTTGCGTAATCACAATATTGCTATTCCCGCATGGCTCATCGAATTTGAAAAAGTATATACAAATTTCTTGCTACCGAATAAGAGGGAAACCCCCATTTTCCATGTCTACATAAAATTAATTAACGATGAGGGGCTTAACAACTTCATAGAAAGAATTGTTGAACAGTGTGAACCACATTATGCTGACTATCTGATAAACCAGTTTAAAGGCATCTATGCCTCTGAGATCATGCAGTGGTTGTCGCATGTTCAAATGTATTTTAAATACGCGCAATCAACACCGTTTATATGGAAATTCAATACAGTTAAGCATGGAATCAGCACCGTCTCAGAAGAGGAAGAGCAGCAAACGTTCCTGGCATGGGATAGCGATTATTGCCAAATTTCCATCAAGCGAGAGACTCTTTTGCAACTCATTCAATCTGCTACGTTGTATGATGCAGCCGACTCCCTAGCAGACTGCTTGATGAGCATTTATCGCTGTCCTGCCGAACAGATGCTAAGAAATAAAGGTGCTATTCCGGCTGTTACTGACACAGAATGTGAAGTCAAGAGTTCAGACGACTGGTTATTTAACACGACTTATCAAGGTAATTTCCTGAAGATAATACATAGTTTACAATCCTTTGAAGAATGGCATGAGAAAAATAAAACGTTGTTAATCAGTCGTAAAAATACACGTACAGAGCGTGTCAGTGTTGAGGTCCGACAGGCAGGATTAAAATCTTATGACCTATATATGGGCATCCCTGACGGCAACAAAATTAAAATTAAAGATGGTGTTTACGATCTTGTGAAAAAAGATCCTACTCTTCGCATTGAAGATACAATCAGTAACGTCTCACTTCAACGATATCACTCTCAAGTCAGAAAAATAATAGAAAAAGATATTGATAGTCTGTTGCTTCAACAGCAGAACTATAATTCTAAACATCCGTATAGTGGCTCATATCACTCTATAAAGCCTCTATGGGGAAAGAGTCCAAAACATGAAGAAAAATAAATGTACGGCTGGAAGCTAATCCTTGTTGGATTAGCTTCCAGTTGATTAAGGTATCGCAGTGTTAAAAATTCTTCACGATCTTATACAGTCAGTTCATGGTAGACATGCGTCATGCTGGCTATTGATCATCCTGGGTGTCAATTCCAGATAACGAGCTTTCTCCGACGATTTAGTTGTGACTTCTTAGATTTATTTTATGACAATAGTTAGTCCCATTCAAATTACCAAATTGTTATGAGCTATGACCGTTGATCTAGAAACCAGATGCTGCCACCTTTTTTGCAAATTATCAGTCATTTTTGGTTGGCGGATTGAATTGCACATTACTGCACGTAAAGGTGACATCAATGTTTTTACCTTCATTGTGTACAGTACATTTTTACTAACTATTTGATTAAGGCGTTTTAGTGCACTGTCCCGCTGTTCCCTACTTTCAAATGTCCATACGAACTCTTTATTTGCTTGGAAGAAATTGTCAGTAAGTCCTTTATTTCCAGCAAATCCCCTAGGATTAACACTCATATTAATGAACCGTATATTATTCCCCAAATCCTTCATGACGTCGGCTTCGATAATATTTCGAGTGGCAAAAATAATAGAGTAATACCGGTTTTTCATTATTTTTCCTCTCCCTGAATTGCAGATAAAAGTTGATCACTACTCAGCTTGCGAAACTTCGAGGCAGACTCGTGGCGGATCAGGCTATAGCTAGTATGACTGACTTGGAACATACACCAACCACGTGTAATCAATTCCGTTGAGAGCAACATTAAATAACCTTGATCAACAAAGTCGCGTTGAGCGAGCACTCCGATGCCTTTTAGTGACATCTGAAAACGAGTGATAACTTTTTGTCTGTTCAATTTTTCCATAGCAGTGCAAATCAATTCTGCTGTCTCTGAAGGGTCTATGGCCATGTTGCATTCCTGATTTCTTATCATGCAATCATACTATGTGATCTGCAGCCAACACGCAACAAAAAATACAATAATAAGTGTACATGAAACACTTATAACTGCATTAACCCAAAGGTAATTGTTATTGTCCGATCTATAGGTTGACCTGCTTCCTGTTGATTCACACAGAATGGTGCTAGCAATGTTCGCTGAACTCACAGCTCATAGCCGACAGTGAGATTTAGCCTTACTCTGTCGTAGATCAGTGTCCTGTTGAGTAATGTCTAATCCATCTGATATTTCAGTATTATATTCTGATATGAGTTTGGATATTTCTGCTACACAGAACCTCTCTAGTATGAAACCGGTAAAATTAGTGAGTGATATACACATCATGCAAAAGCCGGAATAATTCCGGCCAATCGTCCTCTTGCCTACTTCCGCTTACCCATCACCACAACCTTCTTCACATCTTCATGTTCCAGCCCATCAATAAAATCCCCATACCACTGCAACATCCCCCTTCGCTGCTCCAAATACTGCGCATGGTTATACGTTCCACGAATCGTGTTCTTATCCACATGGGCAAGCTGCAATTCGATCCAGGCGGTGTTATAGCCCTGTTCGTGTAGTATGGTGCTCATTGTGTGGCGAAAGCCGTGGCCTGTCGCTTTACCGTGATAACCAATTCGTTTCAGTACCTGATTAATACTGGCTTCACTCATTGGTTTGGTAATGTCGTTACGTCCAGGGAAAACCAGATTGTAGCGTCCGGTAACGGCGTAGAGCTGTTGCAGAGCATCGATCACTTGATCGGAAAGTGGAACGAGGTGAGGACGGCGCATTTTCATGCGTTCTTTCGGCACTTCCCAGAGCCCTTTTTCAAAATCAAACTCTTTCCATTCTGCTTGTCGTAATTCGATGGTGCGAACGCCGGTAAGCATCAGGATACGAGTTGCCAGTTGCGTGACCTTACTCCCCGAATACGTTGATAACGCGCGTAGAAAATCCGGCAGTTCATCTGGCAGAAGGTGAGGATAGTGTGTGGCTTTGGGTGGAGGAAGGGCGCTTGCCAGTTCTGATGCTGGGTTGTTCTCCGCTCGGCCAGTGACGATCGCGTAACGGAATACTTGATTACAGGCTTGGCGGATTTTACGCAATTTGTCGAGAACGCCGCGTTTTTCCAGTTTTCGCAGTGAGGTTAGCATTTCCAGCGGCTTGATCTCAGCAACAGGCCGCTTGCCGATATCAGGGAAGATGTCGTTCTCAAAGGCTTCCATCAGGTCTTCAGCGTAGCCCTTAGACCAGTTGGGGCGTTTGTATTCATGCCATTCCAATGCGATAGCTTTGAAGGTGTTATCGATGTTGATTTTCTTAGCCTGTCTTTCAACCTGCTTTTGTTCACTAGGATCGCCACCAGAAGCGACGATTTTTCGAGCCTCTTCCCGTTTTAATCTCGCTTCTGCAAGCGAGATATCAGGATATACGCCGATAGATAATTTTTTCTCTTTCCCTGCAACGCGGTACTTCAAACGCCAATATTTGGCTCCGTTCGGCTTTATCAGAAGATAAAGGCCTGCGCCGTCAGTGAGTTTGTATTCTTTATCTTGTGGCTTGGCGGTTTCTATCTGTCGAGCATTAAGTGGCATGATGGGGGCCCCTAATAGTCATTGAACAAGAAGAGCCCCCATAGAGGCCCCCAACATCGACTTGATTTCCGGTATGCTGGGTTGACCTCGGTCGAGCTCAGCGACAGAAAATCCTAGTGGTATCAATGAATATAACGGGGTTTTGTTGAATTCGGTAGAGTCTGGGAGAACTTAAAATGGTACGCCCTACAGGGCTCGAACCTGTGACCTACGGCTTAGAAGGCCGTTGCTCTATCCAACTGAGCTAAGGGCGCATTTCAAAAAAGAAATGGCTGTTGCTTGTCACAACAGTGGGCTGGATTATACCCACACATCCCAGTGAGTCAACGGGTTGGCGCTGGATTTACGCTATACGGTGAATCCCTGTACAACTTTTGTGACTATCGCTTTCTCTGGTGTGACTTTTTTGCACAATTGCGAGCCTCGTCCACATGAACTACACATAGCAATGAACATTTCAGTTTTATCTGCTAGATGCTTCCAGTAATTCTTTTCAAGTTATGATCGGGCGTATTCTGCATCCTGCGCTATTGGTACACTATGCCCGCATTCGTTGGGTTTTGGATGAGTGTGGGCTACTTTCACGTGCTAGGCTTATCGCTCAGTCATTTGTGGATCCGCTATTTTGTCGAACTTTGGAACCTTTTGATTTATGAACATTCTTTCATCCGCATTTTTGCGCGTTTGTCTGCTGGCGATGTTGCTGCTGCCTGTTGGATATGCATCGGCGGCGAGTGCGGATTCTGATCCTGACCCACAGCCCGCGCAGACCGATGCACCCGTAAAAATTAATGTTGATGCCGAGTTGATCAAGCTGCAAAAACAGTTAGATAACATCAAGCAGCAGGTTTCAGGCACAAATAACGACAGCAAATTTGGCGCGTTGAATGACACAACGCAGGAACTGGTCAATAACGCTAACGAGCTTGCTAATGCTGTGGCACCGCAGCGGGCTCAAATTCAGGCTCAGTTGGATGTATTAGGGCCAGCGCCAGAGTCCGGCTCCAGTATTAATGAAACCAGCGAAGTGACGCGTAAGCGAAACAGTCTGAATACGCAAAAAGCAAAAATGGATGCGCAGATCGAGCAGATTCAGGCTTTACGCACTGGGGTGGCCAATTTGTCCGCGCAAATTGTTACTCTGCGCCGTAGTGCGTTGAAAACGCAGCTGGCATTGAATTCCGGCAGTATTCTGGGAGGGCGCTTCTGGGCACCGCTTGTGGCTCCGCAGGCTGAAGATGTCCGTCGCCTGAGCACCTTTCAGGATCAATTAAGTGATGCCTTTACGGTGGTCTGGGAGCCGGACTGGCGTTACGGTTCTGCACTCCTGATTTTGATCGCCATGGCCATGAGTTCGGCGGGGCGTCGGTATCTCGAGAAATGTCTGGCCTGGGCGGGAATTCACTGGCTGCCGGAAGGGCGTCTGCGGCGGAGTTTTTTAGCCACTGCGTCAGTTATTTCAACCGTGGTCACGATCGGTATCGCGGTGAATCTGATCGACTTTACGTTTACGCGTCATGGTGAGGCTTCAGAACGTGTCGTGTCGTTCCTTGATGCGCTGGTGCGGCAGGCAATTTTCTGTTCGATGATCGCTGGGTTGGGGCGCGCATTCCTTTCGAATCAGCGCCCTTCATGGCGCTTGCCCGCGATTGCTAACCCTGTCGCAAAAGCGATGAAGCCGTTTCCCGTGGTTTCTGCTGGCATTATTCTGATCTTCGGTTTTATTGAACAAGTCACGGCGACGGTAGGGACATCGGTCGCGGCAACCATTATGGTGAACGGCTTATCTGCACTGTTCCTGGCCTTTACTGCGGGGACGATAACGCTGAAAAGCGATCAGATCCGTCGGCAGATGGTGCACTCAGGGGAACAACCGGAAGCGCGTTCGACATTATCTGGCATTATTCATCTTGCGGTATTGGCGACAGCGTTTGCTATTTTGGTGTCGCTGGTCATCGGTTATATCTCACTGGCTCGCTTCCTGGCGTTCGAACTGGTGTGGATCGGCATGGTGTTCTCCTGCCTGTATTTGTTCTCAACGTTTATTACCGATATCTGCGAAAGCCTCTTTTCTCCCAACAATGCCTGCGGCAAGCGAATGAAAAATTCGCTTAATCTGGACGATCGGCATTTGGCTCAGGCCACATTGATTCTGTCGGCCGGTAGTAAAGTCCTGTTAATTTTAATGGCAGCCGTCGCCTTACTTAACGGAACGTTTGGTACGACGACCCCGCTGGAACTCGTGCAAAAAGCCGTTGAAATCTGGGGTGGGAAAGGGCTGGAAACCTTGAGCATCGTGCCGGCGCATCTGGTCAATGCTGTTCTCTTTCTGGTGGTGGGGGTTTATGTTTTACGCTCATCAAAACGCTGGCTGGAAGATGAATTCCTTCCTAAAACAACGTTAGAACGCGGGATCCGGGCGTCGCTGGTGACGCTGTTCAGCAATATCGGCTACATTCTGATTATCCTGCTGACTCTGGCGACATTAGGGATTGAATGGAACAAGCTGGCATGGATTGTCAGCGCGCTGTCGGTGGGTATCGGTTTTGGTTTACAGGAGATCGTGAAGAACTTTATCTCTGGCCTGATTTTGTTGACGGAGCGCCCGGTGAAAGTAGGCGACTCGGTCAGTATCAGCGGGGTTGAAGGGGATATCCGACGGATTAATGTGCGTGCAACGGAAATTCAGCTGGGCGATCGTTCGACGGTGATCGTGCCTAACTCCCAATTTATTTCGCAGAATGTGCGCAATATTACGATGGGGAACCCGTTTGGGGTTGCCACGCTGGCGCTGACGTTCCCGCTGGATATCGACCCTGAAGAAGTTCGGACGCTTTTGCTGGATGCTTACATCAGCCATGAGGCGATTCTGGAAACACCCGCACCGTCAGTGAAGTTTAGTCAGTTAAACCCAACGGGCATGGTGCTGAGTGTCACCGGCTATGTCAGCAGCCCGAGAATGGTATCGGAAGCGAAGAGCGATCTGCTGTTTGAGATTATCAAGCGGCTACGGGCCTCAAACATTCCGCTGGCCGTACCGCAGAAGATGGTGCTGGAAAACTCAGGGCTTGCGCTGCCTGATAGCATTTCGGGTGAGGATAAATAATGTGCTCAGCCATCCGTTATCCGGCAGTGAACGGGTAACGGATGAACATCGAAGCCGTGCTTACAGGATGTGAAGTGCGGCTATCTTTCCTGTTGTTTGATCATATCGAGATAAATTTCACGCAACCGCTGAGTAATTTTTCCAGGCTTGCCGTCGCCGATCGTTTTTCCATCCAGCATCACGACGGGGAGAACAAGCATGGTGGCTGAACTGACAAAAATCTCTTTGGCGTGATACGCCTCTTCCGGCGTAAAAAAGCGTTCCTCCAGCGCAATGCCATCCTTTTCTGCCAGCTTGAGCAGTGACTGACGCGTAATGCCGTGCAGAATAGCGTTGCTCAATGGGCGGGTCACAACCGTGTTGTCATGCAGGACGATATAGCAGTTGCAGGAGCTGCCTTCGGTAATGAAACCTTCTTCAACAAAGAAAGCATCGTCGGCCTGATTGGCATGGGCATACTCTTTTGCCAGGCTGGCGGCGAGCAGGCTGACGGTTTTGATGTCCCGACGCTGCCAGCGAATATCCTCGGTGGTGACAACGTGCAGGCCCGTTGTGGCTTTCGGGTTACCGACCAGCGAACGTGCCTGAGTGAATAAAACCAGCGTGGATTTGACGTCGGCAGAAGGGAAATAGAAGTCACGATCGCCGGCATTGCCGCGGCTAAGCTGTAAATAGATCGCGCCTTCTTTCAGATCATTTTTATTGATCAGCTCATCGTGAATCTCTTTGAGCGCCTCAGGAGTGACAGGCAACGTGAGCGATAGCTCACGGCAAGAGCGTTGCAGACGAGTGATATGATCGGCGAAATCAACCAGCTTGCCATCGATGACCGCCGTCACTTCATAGACAGCATCGGCAAATAGGAAACCACGGTCAAATACAGAAATTTTTGCTTCATTTTCTTCTAAATACTGTCCATCAACATAAACAAGACGTTGCATCACAACACTCCTTAATAGTTGCTCAATGCAGGTTAACGCGCGTCATCCCCACAATAATGCGTTGGGCGGTAATATTTCGCTACCGTTATAGTGCAGCCTGTTAGTGCGATCGCGCTGCAAGAGCAGCGGGCCATCCAAATCGACCACTGCGGCACCTTGCGCCACGACAAAAGCGGGTGCCATCGAAAGCGATGTACTCACCATGCAGCCGACCATAATTTTTAAGCCTTGCGCCTGTGCGTATTTTCGCAGGCGCAGAGCTTCAGTTAGTCCGCCAGTTTTATCCAGCTTGATGTTGATCATGTCATAGCGGCCGACCAGAGCAGCCAGCGACTGACTGTCATAGCAGGACTCATCGGCACAGACAGGAATCGGGCGGGGCAAGTCTGCCAGCACATCGTCTTTGCCTGCTGGGAAAGGTTGCTCGATCATCGTTACGCCAAGCGCGGCGAGTTTAGGAACCAGTGCCAGATAGCGCTCGATATCCCATCCTTCATTGGCGTCCACAATCAGACGTGCCAATGGCGCACCTTCGCGCACGGCAGCAACTCTGGCCAGATCGTCTGCGTCTGCCAGTTTTAGTTTGAGAAGAGGGCGAGTGGCATGATGTATTGCGGCGTGGCGCATGCGGTCTGGCGTATCCAGCGATAGCGTATAGGCCGTTTCCAACGCCGTAGGCGAAGGAAGATCCAAACGCTGCCAAATGCGCTGCTGATGTTGTTTGCACTCCAAATCCCAGAATGCGCAATCGAGCGCATTGCGTGCCGCGCCAGCAGGCAGGATGGTTTGCAGCGTCTCCCGATCTAAACCGTTACGAAAGTCGCTATGCAGTGAGGCAATCTGTTCCATCACGCTGTCGAGGGACTCGCCGTAGCGTGAATAAGGAACGCATTCGCCGTAGCCTGCCACGTTGCCGGACTGGAGCGCTACCACAACGACATCCGCCTGACGCTTGCTGCCGCGTGAAATGGTAAAGGCGCCTTCTATTGGCCAACTCTCAGTGAAATATCGCATCTCAGTCATAAGCTTACTCTCGGATTAACTATCCTGTGTCTCATTGGCATAAATGTCTTATTTACAAGGCCTGAGCGGGTCATCAAGTGTAATGCTTCTTCCTGTGTGTATTCTTCATTTTTCGCGATTTTAGCCAGAAATTGATGAGGCTTAATTCCGGGCTGGAAAAATTTATGAGCACGGTATCGACAGGACGAATTATCTGAGATAGCTTGAATAAGCTCATCACACTTCAGGTCGCCTGTACCCTTGTAGTTAACGAAAGCTGTCGTCAACGAAAACGGGTTCCTGCTATTTGAATGATGTTGAGTAGAGTGCCTCTACAGGCACTGCGTCGCTCGGATGGTCCGGGCGCTCACGTTAATTCGAGGATGTTATGGCTGATTCTACTTCTCCGCGCCGTTTTACGCGCATCGATCGTCTTCCCCCGTATGTATTTAATATTACTGCTGAATTAAAAATGGCTGCGCGTCGTCGCGGCGAAGACATTATTGATTTCAGCATGGGTAACCCTGACGGCCCGACCCCTCCTCATATCGTGGAAAAACTCTGTACGGTTGCACAACGCGAAGATACTCACGGGTATTCGACATCCCGAGGCATTCCGCGCTTACGTCGTGCTATCTCCCGCTGGTACGCCGATCGCTATGAGGTTGATATCGATCCTGAAAGCGAAGCTATCGTCACGATTGGCTCCAAAGAGGGGCTGGCGCACCTGATGCTGGCAACGTTGGATCATGGCGATACGGTGCTGGTGCCTAACCCCAGTTACCCGATTCACATTTATGGTGCGGTGATTGCTGGAGCGCAGGTGCGTTCTGTGCCGCTGGTAGACGGTGTCGATTTCTTTAATGAATTAGAGCGCGCTATCCGCGAGAGTATTCCTAAGCCGAAAATGATGATTCTCGGTTTTCCGTCGAACCCGACAGCACAGTGTGTCGAGCTGGATTTCTTTGAACGCGTTGTGGCGTTGGCGAAACAGTACGGCGTGTTGGTGATCCACGATCTGGCTTATGCCGATATCGTGTATGACGGCTGGAAAGCGCCGTCGATCATGCAGGTTCCCGGCGCGAAGGACATCGCGGTAGAATTCTTCACGTTGTCAAAAAGCTACAACATGGCGGGCTGGCGCATCGGCTTTATGGTCGGTAACCCGGAGTTGGTCAACGCGCTGGCGCGAATTAAGAGCTACCACGATTACGGCACGTTTACGCCGTTGCAGGTGGCGGCGATTGCTGCATTGGAAGGCGATCAGCAATGTGTGCGGGACATCGCCGAGCAGTATCGCCAGCGCCGTAACGTTTTGGTGCGTGGTCTGCACGAGGCAGGCTGGATGGTTGATGAGCCAAAAGCGTCAATGTACGTCTGGGCGAAAATTCCTGAAGCCTATGCGCATTTGGGGTCGCTGGAGTTTGCCAAGCGACTGCTGTCGGAAGCGAAGGTTTGCGTCTCCCCCGGTATTGGCTTTGGCGATTATGGCGATACCCATGTGCGGTTCGCCTTAATTGAGAATCAGGATCGTATTCGGCAAGCGGTGCGCGGTATTAAGGCCATGTTCCGTGCTGACGGTCTCTTACCGACCACCAAATCCTTACCCGGCAAGGGCACGGCTGCCTGATGTCCACCGCTCCCGGTTGTCTGACCGGGAGCACATAAACATGCCGTGACAGCGGCTTATCATTTGCTAGAATGCCTACCGTTAATCTCAATCAGGATGAGTTTGTCATGTCATTATCACTGTCTAAAATTTCTGCGTTAACGCTGCTTTGCGTCACGCTGGCCGGGTGCCAACAAACAGGAACGTCTGCCCAAAAAGGAACGGTGGCAGGTCAGTCTTCTGCGGTAACGGTTTCTCCTAACGATCAAATGAATCAACTGGCGTCGCTGGTGGCGGCTACCCGCTATCTCAAATCGAAGTGTAACCGCAGCGATCTGCCCGATGATGCGACAGTTGCTAATGTCGCGTTGGCTGTAGCAAAACAGCGAGGCTGGAATGTCGCGAGCTATCAGGCTTTACCGCAGCGCAGTGAAAGCCTGTATCAAGGGTTATTGAAAGACAGTACGCCAAAAGAGGCGCAGTGTTCGGAATTTAACCGTACGTTGACGCCGTTTATTGATGCCATTCGCAGCCGAGGCTAAGGCGTAGCGTTTCCACTTTCATCGTCGGCGGAACGTTCATTCTCGTTGAATTTTCCGCCCGGCCAATCTTCCAGTGCTTCCAGAATAAACACTTCACCTTCTACGCTAAAAATGGTCATATCCTGCTGAATTTGCTCTATGGTCAGCCCTTCTATTGGCGAATCCCCTTCGCGGAATTGCAGGCCGTTGAGCGTGATGCTGCGCTTGGTTTCATCCGACGTATAAACATGTGCGCTGTAGGTCAGTGGTGGAATCTCACCGTTGCTGATGGCGGGTAACGACAGTGTGGTCCTTTTCTCTGGGGGAACTGGCGTATCGGTATGGGGCGCTTCTTGATGAGGCGTTGCTGTGGGAACGGCTGGCGTTTGCTCTTCTACCGTAGGCAAGGTAGCAGCTTGAGCAGCCAAAGTGAGCTCAGGAGAAGCGGGGCTCCCCCAGCGCTGGTGGCTGAACCAGCCGAGAGCGATAAAAAGCAGAGCATAAATAACCATCAGATAACCGGGCATCGGGTATCTGGCAAGCAGTGCTGGCTGTGAGTGTGTCGTTGCGTCCGGTGCGTTGTCCACGCGCTCATCCTTAAGTGTTTAGGGGGTACTTAGGTCGTGTAGCACCACATCATAAACCAAAGTCGGGTGCGTAGGATGGTGCCGTCTGCCTTATTTTGCAAAAAATAGAAAGAGCCAGAAAACTGAATCTCTCGGTTATGTGACAGTTCCTCCATTTTGATTAAAAACTATTACAGTCATAATAATCACAGATGGAATCTTGATGCGGGTCGCAAAAAAAACGTGTGAATTTGCTTTAATGAAACCATGTTTTACCATTGTAGGTATAACGTTTCTTTTTGGTGTTCGATAATCAATCAGCGTGGGGTGGTGCCATCATCATTTAATTAACAGTCCCGAGTGCTGAATGGGCAGTATTATTATGTGGTTTTTTACTACAGAGAGTGTGCTGCTTTTTTATCAATAAGGGACGTGTCAATCTGCCACGACATTAAGAATAAAAGTACTTTTAAAGTATGCGATTAATATCGCAGGGTTTTGTGCGGATTTATTTTGTTATTTTAATAATTAAAAAATACTGAGGGATGAAATGTTTAGAATGGTTATTGGGACTGGTCGTTTACGCACCTGTGCGGTAGCTATTGCCTTTTCCGGGCTCGTGCTTTCCGGGTGTGATAATAGTCAGCAGCCCGTGGAAGAAGCGGCTCCGCCAGATTTGCAGGTGAAAACGGCACCGTTTGGCTGGGCTGCACAATATCATAATACGGATGGTAAGTTTTATGCGACGACGGGGGGCGAGGGTGCGCATGAAAATAGCATTTATGTCGTCACCAGCCGTCAGGAATTAAAAGACGCATTAAATAATATCCGCAGCCCTCGTTATATCGCCGGTGATGCCGATGCGGAATTGAAGGCGAAGTTAGAGCCCAAAATTATCTACTGGCAAGGCACGGTTCGCGGCGATGATTTAGGTAATGGACGCTATGCGGATGCTGAATATTACAAAACCAAGCCGAATAAAACGACGTTTGATTTTGATTTATACGTCAAAGCGTTCGACCAGGATTATATGGCGCAGTTGAAAGCGACGGCGGATGCTGGCGGCAGCGATGCGGCGGCGGCTAGCGCTGAACTTAGCCTGCTTAAAAAGCAAAATGGTCAACGCTCGCAGTATGCCAACAACCAGAAGGCGCAGATTCAATTTCAGGTCCCGCCGAATACCACGATTTTAGGTGTGGGTAGCGAAGCGAAACTGGTAGAAGGCTATTTATCCCTCAACACCTTAAGTCACACGTTCGGCAAAACGGATAACAGCAATATCATTATCCGTAATATTACGTTTCAGGCACCGCGTGACTTTGCTCCGGCTTGGGATGCTGGCGACGGTGATAAAGGGAACTGGAATGCGCGTTATGATTCCGTGTCGATTAACGCCAGCAAAAATGTCTGGGTCGATCACTGTACCTTTACGGATGGTGAACATCCTGACTATCAGGAACCGGTGCTGTTTGGCAAGCATATCCAGCGCCACGACGGCTTGCTGGATATCGAAGACGGTGCTGACTACCTGACGATTTCCTACAACATTTTCGCCCAACATGACAAAACGGTATTAATTGGCTCCGGCGATGGTGATAAAGGGGAATACCGAATCACTTTTGAAGGGAATTTATGGGACAACAGCGTGCAGCGTTCACCGCGTGTACGCTTTGGTCAGGTGCATTTGCTCAATAACTACCATCGCGGGGCAACGGATACGAATTACCCCATTCTCTATGCCATTGGGATGGGCTTCGATTCATCCATTCTTTCCGAAAGTAACGTGTTTAATTTCCAGGGCGGTGGTGCGGATGAAAATCTGATCATCGGTGCCTACAAGGGAAGCAAATTTAAAGACAACGGCTCCTGGTTCAATGGCAATCCGGCAAGCAATTTGAATCAAATCGCAGTAGACAAATGCAGTGCATTGCAAGAAGCCGAGAAGGCCGCCGCCACGAGTTCTGGGAAAGCCGTACCGGCATGGGCGCTGGAAACCTGCACCAATGAATTGGAATGGAGTCCGCCTTATACATATAGCGCTGGGAAATCCATCGCCGCCGTTGAGAAATACGTTCTGGACAATGCTGGTGCGGGGAAATTGGATATTTCTCTGCCGTAGAACGTCTGTTCCAACGCATTATTTTTATCTGTAAACCCTCTGCCGATAGGTTTCGCTCTGTGGCAACGATCCTGCCGCAGGGCGAAATACATCGGAAAATAATAGTAAAAATACAGGAAATGCTATGACTGACTTTTTACCTCGTACCCGTCTTACGCTCTGCGCAACATTGGTCCTGAGCGGCCTGATTGCCGGATGCAGCGATAGCGACTCAACGCCGGATGTCGGTATTGATCGTTCCGCCGCGCCACAAAATCTTAAAGTGCCGACGTTGGCTTATGATGACAGCAGCGTGGTACTTGCCTGGGAAAAACCGACCAAACCAGCCGCTGGCATTAAGGATTACCGTGTCTACATGAATGGAACCTTGCTGGGCGGAACCATTGATAACCAGAACACCCATTCGCCGGCCAAGCCGTATATCGATAACTTCTACAATTCGATCGATACTGATAACTGGCATGTCCGCGTCAGCTTCCATAATTTCAAGGTGGCTAATCTGTCACCGGAAACGGAATACCGTTTCACGGTGCGTGCGCTTTATGACGACGGCAAAGAATCCGTTGATAGTGAAACCGTCGTGCAGAAAACGACGGCGACGCCAGCTTCACTGAATGTGACCAACTATGGTGCGAAAGGGGATGGCGTAACCAACGACACGGTGGCGATTCAGAAGGCGATTGATGACTGTACGCCAGCCGCGTATCCGAAAGGATGTAAGGTCGTGGTTGAGGGGGGAACGTTTAAAACCGGCGCGCTGTTCCTGCACAGTGATATGACGTTTGAAGTCGCGAAAGGTGCCATATTGCTGGGATCGGCAAACGGTGATGATTACCCGCTCGCTCGCGGCTACTATCTCTACCCTTACAGCTCACCTAAGTTGCCGAAGCGTCCGCCTTCTCTGATTAACATATTGGAAGCGGACGATCAGGGCAGTAGCCATGCAGGCACTTTTAAAAATATTCGTATCGTCGGGCAGGGGACAATTGATGGTAACGGCTGGACGCGTGGCATTAAAGCGGGTGATACAAACGTTATTGAAATTGATGAATTAAAAAATGAGTTGCCACTCTACCGTGCAAGCAAAGCCGCCAATGTTGGTAGTGACGGTATTCTGGCAAAAGATCAAACGGCAAAAGCTGTTGCTGACGGAATGCCGCTGGATGAGGCGTACAAAAACCGGCGATCCAGCCTGATGACGCTGCGCGGCGTAAGCAACATGTATTTGGAAGGGTTGACGATTCTGAACCCGGCTTACCACGGTGTGATGGTGCTGGAATCCGAGAATGTGGCCATGAATGCGTTGGTACATACGACGTATGATGCCAATAATGCGGATGGTATTGAATTCGGCAACAGCCAGAACGTCATGGTATTCAATAACTTTTTTGACACAGGTGATGACAGCGTAAACTTTGCGGCGGGATACGGTGCCGAAGTCACTACGCTCGGGCAAAAAGCGCAGAGCGGTGCCTGGATCTTCAATAACTACTTCCGCCGTGGGCATGGTGCGGTGGTCACGGGTAGCCATACCGGTGCCTGGATTGAAAAAATTGTTGCTGAAGATAACGTAATGAATAAGACGGATGTTGGCCTGCGCATGAAGAGTCGCCCCTATTATGGTGGCGGCTCGCGTGACGTGGTATTCCGTAATAACGCGATGCGTGATATTGTCAACGAGCCGTTTGTGTTCACGATTAAATATAAAGCGGACGTGAACGATACCCAGCCTGCCGCTGAGCCCGCACAGTTCCGTGATGTGACCGTTTCCAACGTCACGGTTGATGGTACAGCGAAGAAAAACAGCATCCTGGTCGATGGGATGACCGTGGCTGAAATGGCTGATGCGTATAAGTTCTCTTTTGGACGCGATGCCTATCACCAAGGCTTGCATTTTGAGAATGTAAAATTCAAAAATGTAAAAGCGACGGACATTACGTTCCTGAAGAACAGTGAATTTAAAAATGTCATTTTTGAGAATGTACCGGGAGCCTGGAATTTCGGTCATATTGAAAACATCAGGCTCGAAGACCGTGTAAATAAGGATGCCGCGCTGACGACCAGCGGTGATGAAACCATCACCCGGGAAGCCGCAACGGAATAAGGCATTTTCCCCACGCCAATCGGCGTGGGGAGTATTATGGATGATTATCTATGGCACGATTGCAAGCTTTCAAAGATCCGTCTTTTCATTCGTTGGTTGCCACTTTTCGGTCACTGCCAGCTCCGCTGATCCGACGTATTGTGTTGGGGCTGATTTTGCTGCTGATTTGTCAGCAGTTGGCTGTATTGACCTGGCGCTTTCTCCTACCCGAAGACTCACGCATTGTTGGCGTGTCGGTCACGCCTGCCCAGGCGAAAGAAAAGCCCGCAACGCCGGGTGATTTTACCTTATTCGGCCATGCCCCCGATGCAGATGCGTCTGCGGTTAACGACGCTGCATTATCCGGCGATATTCCGCTAACCTCGTTAAATATCAGCCTGACTGGGGTGTTGGCGAGTGGAGACGCCAAGCGTTCGATTGCCATTATCGCTAAAGATAGTCAGCAATACAGTCGCAATGTCGGCGATGCCATTCCGGGCTATGAAGCCAAAATTGTGACTATCTCTGCCGATCGTGTCGTGCTCCAGTATCAGGGGCGCTATGAGGCATTGCATTTGTATCAGGAAGAAAACACTGCCGACACGCCACAGTCTTCTGGCGCATTGAGTCAGGTGAAAGAAAAGATACAAAAAGATCCCTTCACGGCACAGGACTACCTCACTATTTCTCCTGTCACGGAAGAAGAAGTACTGAAAGGATATCAGTTAAACCCCGGCAAAAATCCCGATCTTTTTTACCGCGCAGGCTTGCAGGATAACGATCTCGCCGTGTCATTAAACGGCATGGATTTACGCGATGCGGATCAGGCACAGCAGGCGATGGCGCAGCTGGCAGGGATGAGCAAATTTAATTTGACCGTCGAGCGTGATGGTCAACAGCAGAATATATATCTGGCATTGGATGGAGACCACTAATTTGTTTAGCAAGGGACAGGGATTTTTTAAGCGTCAGGTTTTTTCGAAGAACAAAAACCAATGGCTTGGTCAACTACGCCGCAAGAGTATGTTGTTGCTCAGCGGGAGCGTTTTGTTGATGGCGTCATCATTGGCGTGGAGCGCCGAATTTTCCGCCAGTTTTAAGGGCACGGATATTCAGGAGTTTATTAATACCGTCAGCAAGAATTTGAATAAGACGGTCATTATCGATCCGTCGGTCAGCGGAACGATTACCGTACGCAGCTATGACATGATGAATGAAGAACAGTATTACCAGTTCTTCCTAAGCGTGCTGGATGTTTATGGATTCACCGTGATTCCGATGGATAACAACGTCCTGAAAATTATTCGCTCGAAGGATGCGAAATCGACGTCGATGCCGCTGGCGACGGATGAACAGCCGGGCATTGGCGATGAGGTGGTGACGCGCGTCGTGCCAGTCAACAACGTCGCTGCCCGTGATTTGGCACCGCTGCTGCGTCAGTTGAATGACAACGCCGGAGCTGGGAGCGTGGTACATTACGAACCGTCGAACGTGCTGCTGATGACTGGGCGCGCGGGTGTGATCAAGCGGCTGATGACGATTGTCGAACGGGTTGATCAGACCGGTGACCGGAATGTGACCAGCGTGCCGCTGTCTTACGCTTCTTCCACGGAAGTGGTGAAGATGGTGAATGAACTGAACAAGATGGATGAAAAATCTGCCTTGCCAGGTATGCTGACCGCTAATGTGGTGGCTGATGAACGAACCAACTCGGTGCTAGTGCGCGGAGAGCCGAATTCACGCCAGCGCGTGATTGATATGATCAAGCAGCTCGATCGCCAGCAGGCAGTGCAGGGCAATACCAAAGTCATCTATCTCAAATACGCCAAGGCTACCGATCTGGTCGAAGTGCTCACGGGCGTAGGCGACAGTATCCAAACCGACCAACAAAACGCGCTGCCCGCGCTGCGCAAAGACATCTCGATTAAAGCACACGAACAAACCAACTCGCTGATTGTGAATGCGGCACCTGACATCATGCGTGACTTGGAACAGGTGATTGCACAACTGGATATCCGTCGTCCGCAGGTATTGGTCGAAGCGATCATCGCGGAAGTACAAGATGCCGATGGGATGAATCTCGGCGTACAGTGGGCCAATAAAAATGCAGGGGTAACACAGTTCACCAATACAGGATTACCGATCACGACAATGATGGCGGGAGCGGACCAGTTTCGGCGTGATGGAACGCTTGGCACGGCAGCGACGAGTGCACTTGGCAGCTTCAACGGCATTGCCGCGGGCTTCTATCAGGGCAATTGGGGCATGCTGATGACGGCGCTGTCCAGCAATAGCAAGAACGATATTCTGGCGACGCCCAGTATTGTGACGCTGGATAATATGGAAGCGACGTTTAATGTCGGTCAGGAAGTGCCCGTATTGGCGGGTTCGCAGACGACATCCGGTGACAACGTTTTCCAAACGGTAGAGCGTAAAACGGTCGGTATCAAGCTGAAGGTGAAGCCGCAAATCAACGAAGGTGACTCCGTCTTGCTGGAAATCGAGCAGGAAGTCTCCAGCGTGGCAGATTCTGCCTCCAGCAGCAGCGCCGAATTAGGCGCAACATTCAATACACGTACTGTCAATAACGCAGTTCTGGTCAGTAGTGGTGAAACCGTCGTGGTGGGTGGGTTATTGGATAAAAGTACGCGTGAGTCCTCAAGTAAAGTCCCCCTGTTGGGCGATATTCCCATTTTGGGATACTTGTTCCGTTCTAATAGTCAGGAAACGTCAAAGCGTAACCTGATGCTGTTTATCCGTCCTTCTATTATCCGCGATCGTAGCCAATACCAGAGTGCCTCTGCCAGTAAGTATCACTCATTTAACGCTGAAGAAGAGAAGCAGCGAAACGTGAGTAACGGTGAGGGAGGTCTTCTGGATAATGACTTGCTGCGCTTGCCGGAAGGTGGGAACGCCTATACGTTCCGTCAGGTGCAGTCCTCTATTGTAGCGTTCTATCCGGCGGACGGGAAATGAGCGACATTGCCTCCCAGATGATAGAACTACGCCCCATATTGCCTTTCGCCTATGCGCGATCGCAGCAAATTTTGCTGTTGCAGGGGGAAAATGAGGCGAACCTTCAGACTATTTGTGTCTCACAGACGCTGCCAGCCGCTTTGCTGGAAGCGCGTCGAATTGCGGGCTGCTCGCTCAGGATCGAGCGAGTCACGGATGAAGAATTTGAGCGGCAGTTAGTCATTAGCTATCAGCGTGACTCGGAAGAAGCGCGCCGTATGATGGAGGACATCGGTAATGAGATGGACTTCTATACGCTGGTGGAAGAATTGCCAGATAGCGACGATCTGCTCGATGCCGATGACGACGCGCCGATTATCCGCCTCATCAACGCGATGTTGACCGAAGCGATTAAGAATAAAGCGTCGGATATTCATATCGAAACCTATGAGCGCTATTTGCTGATCCGTTTCCGTGTTGACGGTGTACTGCGTGAGATCTTGCGTCCACAGCGTAAGCTGGCTTCGCTGCTGGTATCGCGTATCAAAGTCATGGCAAAGCTGGATATTGCGGAAAAACGTATCCCACAGGATGGGCGCATGGCGCTGCGAGTGGGGGGACGGGCGATTGACGTGCGTGTGTCCACATTGCCGTCGAACTACGGTGAGCGCGTTGTGCTGCGTTTGCTGGATAAAAACAGCGTTAAGCTCGATCTTGAATTGTTGGGCATGTCGGAACGCAATCGACAGTTGCTGGACGGCCTGATCCATCGCCCACATGGCATTATTCTGGTAACCGGCCCGACGGGGTCGGGGAAGAGTACCACGCTTTACGCCGCGCTCAGTCGCCTGAATGCCTCGGAACGTAACATCATGACGGTGGAAGATCCCATCGAGTATGAACTGGAGGGCATCGGGCAAACGCAGGTCAACACCAAGGTGGATATGACGTTTGCCCGCGGGCTGCGTGCCATTCTGCGTCAGGATCCGGATGTCGTGCTGGTGGGGGAAATTCGTGATGGTGAAACGGCGCAGATTGCCGTGCAGGCCTCGCTGACCGGTCACCTTGTGTTATCCACACTGCATACCAATAGTGCGCTGGGCGCACTGTCCCGTTTGCAGGATATGGGCGTCGAGCCTTTCCTGCTGTCAACTTCTCTGCTGGGCGTACTCGCGCAGCGTCTGGTCAGGACGCTGTGTTCTGACTGTAGCCAGCCACAGCTGGTCGATCCGGTTCAGGCTGAACAGATGGGGATCGCGCTCGGTACGCTGCTGCATAACCCCGTTGGCTGTCCGCAGTGTAGCTTTACCGGCTACCGAGGACGTATCGGCATTCATGAGCTGGTGCTGATTAATGACGACGTCCGTGCCGCGATCCACCGCAGTGACGGTGAAATGGCGATTGCGCAGATTCTGGGGGGAAGTCGAACCACCATCCGTCAGGATGGGCTGGATAAGGTACTGGCGGGGCTCACGACCTGGGAAGAAGTGATCCGCGTAACCAAAGAGGAATGATATGGCACAGTACCACTATCAGGCGCTGGATGCGCAGGGGAAAAAATGCCGTGGCACTCAGGAGGCCGATTCTGCCAGACAGGCGCGTCAGCTATTACGGGAGCGCGGGCTGGTGCCGCTGTCGGTTGATGAAAACCGAGGCGACCAGCAGAAATCCAGTTCTACAGGACTCTCCCTGCGCCGCAAAATTCGGCTCAGCACCTCAGATTTGGCGCTATTGACTCGCCAGTTGGCTACGCTGGTGGCGGCGTCGTTGCCGCTGGAAGAAGCGCTGGATGCGGTGGCAAAACAGAGCGAAAAGCCACAGCTGAGCCAGTTGATGGCGGCGGTACGCAGCAAGGTCATGGAAGGGCACTCGCTGGCCGATGCCATGAAATGCTTCCCCGGCAGCTTTGAACGGCTGTACTGCGCGATGGTCGCCGCAGGCGAGACGTCTGGTCACCTTGATGCCGTGTTGAACCGATTAGCGGACTACACCGAGCAGCGCCAGCAGATGCGCAGCCGCATTCAGCAGGCGATGATTTACCCTTGCGTATTAACCGTGGTCGCGATTGCCGTGGTCAGCATTTTGCTGTCTGTCGTGGTGCCGAAAGTCGTCGAGCAATTTATTCATATGAAGCAAGCGCTGCCGCTTTCAACCCGCGTGTTGATGGGGATGAGTGATGCCGTGCGCACGTTTGGGCCGTGGATGCTGCTGGCATTGCTGGCGGGATTTATGGCGTTTCGCGTGATGCTGCGACAGGAAAAGCGGCGCGTCAGTTTTCATCGACGCCTGCTGCATTTACCGCTGATCGGACGCATAGCGCGTGGCTTGAATACGGCTCGTTACGCGCGGACGCTCAGTATTCTTAACGCCAGTGCGGTGCCGCTGTTACAGGCGATGCGCATTAGCGGCGATGTCATGAGCAATGACTATGCCCGCTATCGGCTCTCTCTGGCGACGGATGCGGTACGAGAGGGCGTTAGCCTGCACAAAGCGCTGGAACAGACGGCGCTCTTCCCTCCAATGATGCGCCATATGATCGCCAGCGGTGAACGCAGCGGCGAGCTGGACAGCATGCTGGAACGGGCGGCGGATAATCAGGATCGGGAATTTAGTTCGCAGATGACGCTGGCGCTGGGGCTATTTGAGCCTCTACTGGTGGTCAGCATGGCGGCGGTGGTGTTGTTTATCGTACTCGCGATTTTACAACCGATTCTGCAACTGAATACGTTAATGAGTTCGTAAGAGAACCAACAATTGAATGAGGAAAAGTAAGGATGCAACAGTCTCAGCGTGGTTATGGTCAGAGCGGTTATCGTCAGCGTGGTTTTACCCTGTTGGAAATTATGGTGGTCATCGTCATTCTCGGCGTACTGGCGAGTCTGGTGGTGCCTAATCTGATGGGGAATAAGGAAAAGGCGGATCGACAAAAAGCCGTCAGCGATATTGTGTCTCTGGAAAGTGCACTCGACATGTACAAGCTGGATAACAACCGCTATCCGTCCACAGAGCAGGGGCTGAAGGCGCTGGTGACGAAGCCGACGGTACAGCCGGAACCGCGTAACTACCCAGCCGATGGCTATATTCGCCGCCTGCCGCAGGATCCGTGGGGCACGGACTATCAACTGCTGAACCCCGGCCAGCACGGCAAACTGGATATCTTCTCTCTGGGGCCAGATGGCATGCCGGGAACGGAAGATGATATCGGCAACTGGAATCTTGATAAAAAATAAAGACATGTGGCGATATGCCAGTCTTTATAGATGATGCTGGCTGTTGTGGATGACAGCGGTGGATGATTGCTGTGGGTAGTTGCTATCGATGGCGGCGGGAAAAGGACGGCAAAAGCGCAATGAAGCGGTTAACGAGGAAGCAGCAGGGGTTCACCCTGCTGGAAATGATGCTAGTCGTGTTACTGGCGGGCATCGCGGCTAGCATGGTCGTCATGGCGTTTCCTCCCGAGCGCCAGAATGACAGCGCCTGGCAGTTGGCTCGTTTTCAGGCGCAACTGGAGTTTGCCGCTGAAAGCAGTCAGGTTAATGAATACATGTTGGGTGTTCGTATCCATCCCGATCGCTGGCAGTTTTATCAACTCCAGCGACCCGCTGCATCGGAAGGGACGCCGATCCCAAGCGGCGATCGCTGGCAGGGTTACAAGTGGCAGCCGTGGCAACCGCATCGGGTGAGCGCATCGGCATCGCTGCCCGAGGCATTACGACTTGAGTTACTGCAAGCCGATGGGAAAAAAGTGGATAAAACGCAGAGTGGTGACGATCCCGATATCCTGATTTTGCCCGGTGGCGAAATCACGCCTTTCCGTCTGCTCGTCAAGTCTGAAAACAAAGCGCTCTCGAATTGGCTCCAGGTGGATAGTAACGGACGGTTTGTGACGTCGATGAGTCAGGGTAAGAAACGATGAGACGACAGAAAGGGATGACGTTGGTGGAGGTGCTGGTCGCGCTGAGTGTTTTTGCGTTGGCGGGCATTGCCGTTTTACAAACGACAGCCAGACAGGCAAGCAGCCTGAGCCGACTGGAAGAGAAGACATTTGCAGGCTGGGTGGCGGAAAACCAGCAGGTTCAACTGCGGCTGGAACAGCGTTGGCCGGAAGCGTCGTGGGTGAAAGGAGAAACGCAGTTCGCCGGCCAGCGCTGGCATTGGCGCTGGCAAGGCGTAGAGACTGGCGACCCTCAAACTAAAGCGCTGGATGTGGAAGTGCGACGTAATAAAGATGCTTTTGCCGCTGATGCTTCTCTGCGCACCTATGTGGTGAAGCAATAATGTTTAGTAAAACAAGGATGTGTAGCCAAACAAGAAGCGCACAAGAGCACGAGCGACAGAAAAGCCAGCAGGGATTTACGCTGCTGGAAATGATTCTGGCGATCGCTATTTTTGCGGCGCTGAGCCTCAGTGCGTTTCAGGTGCTGAATGGTGTGATGCGTAATGATGAAATTTCACAACGTAAGGCCGAGCGTCTGGCCGAAATACAGCGCGCATTTTCACAAATGGACAACGATTTCTCCCAGATGATCGCACGCGGCAGCAGAGGAAGTACCTCGATGTTTTACGCCGGTCGCGATCAGTTAAAAAGTGATGACTGGGGCGTCAGCTTTATGCGCAATGGCTGGCAGAACCCGTTTGGTATTCTGCCGCGCTCTGAACTTCAGCCTGTGGCCTATCGGCTGCGGGAACACACGCTGGAACGGTTAACGCACGTGACTCCCGACCCAATTGAAGGGCTCGATCCCGGCGTAAAACCGCTTCTCACGCAGGTCGACGGCTTCCGCCTGCGCTTTTTCAGCAATAAAACCTGGCGCGATCGCTGGGACAACAGTACGCAATTGCCACAAGGGATTGAAGTGGTGCTGACCTTAAGGGATTACGGAGAAATGTCGCGTATATTTTTGATTACCACCGGACCGGTTAAATGAGGTCGCGTCAGCGCGGCGCAGCGCTGTTGGTGGTGCTTCTGATTCTGGCATTAATGGTGACGATTGCCGCAGTGATTACGGAACGCACGGGTAAAGCGTTTTTGCGCACCGAAAGTCACTTGAGCCGCCAGCAGGCGAAGTGGTACGCATTAGGGGCGGAAACGCTAAGCGGGCAGATACTACAGCGTGATGCGCGGAATATGCCGGGGCGCACGTTTGTCGGACAGAACTGGTCGCAGCCGGGGCAGCGTTTCCCGGTGGATGGCGGGGAGATCACTGGCCAGATTAGCGATGCGCGTACCTGTTTTAATGTGAATGCGATCAATCAAGGCGTGGATAACGAAAGCACGCTGGTGAAGACGCCTTATCCGGCGCAGGTTTTCCGTTTGCTATTGAAAAATCTGGGTGAGGAAACGGATCGTGCAGAAAAAATTACTGCGGCGGTGCGTGACTGGATTGATGCAGATAACTATCCGTCGGCGAACGGTGCGGAAGACGACGTCTATGCTGCGCTGCCAGTGCCTTATCGTACCGCTAATCAGAGAATGAGTGAAATCAGCGAATTACGTGCAGTGTATGGCATCGACAGCGATCTCTATCGTCGGCTATTGCCTTATGTTTGTGCGCTGCCGGTGGATGCGATGTCCATTAATATCAACACGCTAACCGAATTTGATGCCCCGCTGTTATCCGCTGTGTTCCTGAACGAAATGACAATGTCGCAGGCAAAAGCATTGGTACAGCAGCGGCCACGTATGGGGTGGGCAAGTATTGAAGTTCTGCAACAAACTGGGCTATTGCCCCCGAATAGTAAAAATACCGCGCAGCGAGTGCTGGCAGTAAAAAGTGAATGGTTCTTTGTAAAACTCCAGGTGCGTGTCGGCGACAGTGATTTCCATCAACGTAGCTTGCTTCATCTGAGTGGACAAAAGATAGAGGTCGTGCAGCGGCAATATGGAGGATATAGGACGGTGAATCCATGAAAATAGCGGGAAAATGGAAGCGAAAAGCCGCAAAAACCCCATTAAATCGAGGAACGATCGCTCGGCATCCGTGCCTCATTGTTCGTCTTCCGGTAGAAGAACAGGGAGAGATCGAATGGCAGGTGCGTTCATACAATGGGGAAAGTTTACTGAGTCAGGGGCGCGGTAGCATAGAGCAGGTTCGTCAGGCACTGGCAGCCTATCCGTCCGTGGCATTTACCCGCGTTCTGGTTCCGGCCACTGACGTAACGTTTTATACCCTGACGTTGCCCCGACAGGCGCGGCGTCAACTGACGCAAGTTGTGCCGTTTATGCTGGAAGACCAACTGGCGACGGAAATTGAAAAGCTGCATTTTGCCGTGCTGGAAATTCATGGCGACGACGGCACGGTTGCCGTGGTGGAAAAAAACCGGATGCAGCGTTGGCTGGCACAGTGCGATGCGCTGGAGCTCAGCGTCGATATGTTATTGCCCGATGCCCGCGTATTGCCGAAACATCAAGATGGCTGGAGTGCGTTGCAGCATGATGACATGTGGCTGTTTCGCCAGCCGACGGGTCATGCCATGGCGGCGGAGTCCTCTTGGTGCGGTGATCTGCTGAAAGCCTCTATGCCGCTGCCTGCGATATACAGCTACAGCGCGTCATCGGTTGGCGGTGAGCTAGCGCAATACGAATGGCAGGAAGAGGGCGAGTGGAAGGTACAGCCGGAAACAGATCTCTTCACGCTGGCGGCAACGGCGCAGCTACCTGCTTCGGCCGATCTGCGGCAAGGCGATTATGCGCCGGAGAAAGCCTGGCAAAACACCCTGCTGCCGTGGCGTGGCGTCGGGATCGCGTTTGCCTGTTACCTCTTGCTGGTTGTGGCGGATGCTGGCTGGGCGCACTACCAGCTTTATCAACAGTCTGAGCATTGGCGGCAGGAAAGCGTGCGCACCTATCAGCAGATTTTCCCTTCCGAAACGAATGTCGTTAACCCGCGCGCGCAGATGCAGCAGCACCTGCAACGTACGGCAGCCGGAGGCGCAGGGAAAGCGCTGCTGGATCAATTGAACCCCTTACAGCAGCTCATGACACAGAATAGCGCGATCAAAATTCAGTCGCTGTCTTACGACGGCGCTGCGGGCGAATTCCGGCTGGCGTTGCAGGGCACGTCATATCAGGAACTCGAGCAGTTTCAGCAGCAGGCTGCCGCTTATTATCAGGTACAGGCGGGAGAGATGCGGCAGGAAAACGATCGGGTTGAAGGCCGGTTAACATTAAGGAGCCAGCAATGAATGAATTACGGCAACGCTGGCAGGCGATGAGCCCGCGTGAGCGCCAGCTTATGGTGGTGTGTGCGGCGGTGCTTCTGCTCTGTGTGGTGTATTACGCTATCCTCCAGCCGTGGCAGGAGCGGGAAGATCTGTGGGAGCGCACCATTTCCCGCGAGCAGCAGACCGTCAACTGGATGCAGAAGCAAGCTTCATTGATTCCGCAGGGAAATCAGGCGCCGGGGGACAATAGTCAGCGAGACGTCAGTCTGCCGATTTTGATTTCACAAAGTACCAAGCGTTACGGACTAAACGTTGTGCGTTTGCAGCCACAGGGCAGCCAGGCATCGGTGACGCTGGGGCAAAGTGATTTTAATAGTCTGCTGCGTTGGCTTGGCGAATTGGAACAGAAAAACGGCGTGAAAGTGATGTCGCTGGATGTGAATGCCGTCGAGCAAAGCCCCGGAATGGTGGATGTCACCAGACTGATGCTGGAACGGGCGGATGAAGCTTAAGTCCGGTATCGGCGCAGGTATCGCTCTGGTTCTGGCCTATGGGCTGTTCCTTGCGTGCTATGCGCCTGCCCGTCTGCTTACGGCTGTGCCGCTGCCCGCAGGAATGGTGGTCGCAGAGGCCGCCGGAACGTTATGGCAGGGGAGCCTGCAACGGTTTAGCTGGCGCGCGTTAATGCTGGACGATGTGCACTGGAACATCACGTTCTCGGATTTTATGCCCGCGCTGGAAATTGCGTTTAAAAACCCAGAAGGCATTGCAGGCCGTGGGATCATTCGCGGTTGGCAGCAGCCGCAGTTTTATCAATGGCAGCTTTCTGTACCGGCGGGCTATTTATTCAGCCATATGCGTTTTATTGTGCCAATCGGGGCAGAAGGAAACGTACAGCTCAATCTACAAGAGGCGACGGTGGACCGTTCGGGCTGCCAATCGCTGGATGCCAACGTAACCTGGCCGGGTGCACGGGTGAAAACGCCGCTGGGTGGACTGGTACTCGCTACGCCTCAGGCCACGTTACGCTGCCAGCAAGGCGCGCTAGAAGCGAGCCTGCGGCAGACCTCCTCACATCTGCAATTGTCTGGCAAAGGCAGCATCACCCCGAAAGGCGAATATCGTTTTACGGGGCAGCTTAGCAGCGGAAATGACTTACCCGCGACGATGAAAAAACTGCTGGCAACCACCGGTAAAGCCGATGAACAGGGTGCCAGAACGCTGAATTTTCAGGGGCGCTTGCTGTAATAGCGGTCAGCGCTGTCGGTGCCGCGTAGTCGAGCGCAAAAATAAACCGCTCATTCATACCGTTTCTTTATCAACAATCAGGGACTAACGTGGACGATTTAAGGGAATTCGCACAGCTGTTTCCGGCGTGGTGGTTTGGGGCGCTGGGCGTGTTGGGGTTGATTGTTGGCAGTTTTCTGAACGTGGTGATTTACCGCTTGCCGATTATGCTGGAGCGTCGCTGGCGGCAGGACATCGAGCTTGAAACGGGCGTGGCCGATTCCGATCCTGATACGCGCTACAACCTGTGGTGGCCGCCTTCGTCTTGCCCGCACTGCCAGCAGGCTATTGCGGTAAAAGATAATATCCCGCTATTCAGCTGGCTGTGGCTGCGCGGCCGCTCCCGCTGCTGCCATCAATCGGTCTCTGTGCAATATCCGTTAGTGGAAGTCATCACCATGCTGGCTTTTCTGGCGGCAGGTTTGCTCTGGTTGCCCGGTATGGCGCTGTGGGGGGCGTTGATCCTGCTGTCCTTCCTGTTGGTGCTGACCGTTATTGATATAAAAACGCTGCTGCTGCCGGATGTGCTTACGCTGTCGCTTCTGTGGATGGGGTTGCTGTTTAATCTGTCGGGGACATTTGTCTCATTGAATGATGCCGTAGTCGGCGCGATGGCCGGTTATTTATCTCTGTGGCTACTTTATTGGGCATTCAAATACGCAACGGGCAAAGAAGCGCTGGGGTACGGTGATTTTAAGTTGCTGGCTGCGCTGGGGGCTTGGCTTGGCTGGCAGGCATTGCCCAATCTGGTTTTGGTGGCGGCGCTGAGTGGGCTGGTCGTGACTCTCATCTGGCGCGGGTTGCGTAAAGAGGATACGGCTAAACCGCTGGCCTTTGGCCCCTGGCTGGCAATCGGCGGGGTGTTCGGCGTGATAATGAACGGATTCAATCTGTAGAGAATGGCAAAGGCAATACGAATTATCGGCTGAATAACCGTCGGCTGAACATAGATCGGCAGGCATAAAAATAGGCTGAGGGTATAAATACCATCAGCCTTTTTTATCTTTATCTGTGTGTGCCCTTCAATGGATAAATCTTTGCCGGGCAAATGACAGGTTATTCTACCATCAGCATAAAGGTACTCACCCAAACGACTAAACAGAATGAGATACCCATAAAAAAATACTTCACCGATTTATTCTCCAGCAGAAACCACGCCAGCAACGATCCCGATTGTGCGTTTTATTATGGAAGGAAATAATTACGCTGCCGGTGATGTCACCGAAGGGTAATCTTTCCCGTTGTCATCACCAGAGTCACACCAGTTATGACGGGATCGGCGCTAAATCTACGCCCAGTGAGGGGGGGAATTCAAGGGGTCCAGAAACTATATTTTCAAAATAGCATTAAAAAGCGTTGAGCCGTTTCAGAGGCTAAAAAAAACGGGGAGATACGAGTAAAAATAGCCCCTCAATCTCCCCGATTATTGACGCTGTTATCGTCGGTTTTGCGCCTGCTGGATAGGCTTTCATTTTTAGGCCGTAGGCCTAATCCCGCCACCCCATCGCGGGCGCGACATGTTTCAGGATTGATTCGATCACATGCGCATTGTAATCCACGCCCAGCTGGTTCGGCACCGTTAGTAATAGCGTATCCGCTTCAGCAATCGCTTCATCCTGTTTTAACTGTTCGATGAGCGCGTCCGGCTCGGCGGCATAGCTGCGGCCGAAAATCGCGCGCGTGTTTTCATCCAGAAAACCTACCTTGTCACTATCGTTACTGCTTCCGCCGAAATAGGCGCGATCGCGGTGATCCATCAATGCAAAAATACTACGGCTGACGGAGACGCGTGGTGCGCGCGTATGACCCGCCTCAGCCCAAGCGGCACGATAGGCACGAATTTGCTGTGCCTGTTGGATATGAAAAGGTTCGCCCGTTTCATCATCTTTTAACGTGGAGCTTTGCAGGTTCATGCCTAGCTTCGCTGCCCATACTGCCGTGGCATTCGATCCGGCACCCCACCAGATTCGTTCACGTAACCCATCTGAATAAGGCTCCAGACGCAAAAGTCCCGGTGGATTCGGGAACATGGGCTGTGGATTCGGTTTTGCAAAGCCTTCGCCACGCAGCACATCCAACAGCACTTCGGTATGACGCCGCGCCATGTCTGCTTCCGATTCCCCTTCTGTCGGCTGGTAGCCAAAGTAGCGCCAGCCATCGATCACCTGTTCTGGCGAGCCACGGCTGATGCCGAGCTGCAAGCGTCCGCCAGCGATCAGATCGGCGGCGCCGGCATTTTCAGCCATGTGCAGCGGATTTTCATAGCGCATGTCGATGACGCCGGTGCCAATCTCAATGCTTTTGGTTTTTGCCCCAATCGCGGCTAGCAGCGGGAAAGGTGACCCCAACTGGCGGGCAAAGTGGTGCACTCTGAAATAGGCGCCGTCAGCACCCAGCTCTTCAGCGGCAACGGCAAGGTCGATAGATTGCAGTAATGCGTCAGCCGCTGAACGTGTGCCAGACTGCTGTGACGGTGACCAGTGGCCGAATGATAAAAAGCCGATTTTCTTCATAGGGTATTTATCCTTATATTCAGGCAAAAATTTAGTACATTCGCCCTGTACAGCAAAGTGCTACAGATTCAGTAATAGAATCACTCTACGTGATTAATACTGAGAATAAATATGATTTTTTTAACGTAATAATTCAGTTTATCTGACTAATCGTTCGCAGAATAAATATCCGGTTGAGCTGGTGATTTTTTGATTTTCTCTCGTAATAAACCGTCTGTTATTTAGGTAAAAGCACTACCCACGCTTATCTACCCCAAAATCGGTATCCAAATATTATTATGAGCGAGATCAGTATTTTCTTTGTCGCTAACGCTGTATCATTTTATATATAGCGAAAATCAGGATACCAACATGATAAAGAAATTTGGCTACACGCTGTGGATTGCCGGGCTGTTTTTAGTGTTTTCCAATGCCTGGGCGGCGCGTCAGGTGACCGACCAACTCGGGCGCAATGTAACGATTCCCGACCACGTTAATCGCGTGGTGGTGTTGCAGCATCAAACCTTAAATCTGCTGGTGCAATTGGATGCACAAGAGAGCGTCGTGGGGGTGCTTTCCAGTTGGAAGAAACAGTTGGGCGAGCATTATGTGCGGCTGGCTCCGCGTCTGGTGGATTTGCCAATGCCGGGCGATCTCACGCAGGTCAATATTGAAAGCCTGCTGAAGCTGTCGCCGCAGGTGGTTTTTGTCGCTAACTATGCGCCGCCGGAAATGATTGCGCAGATTGAGCGGACAGGCATTCCGGTCGTGGCGATCTCGCTGCGTCAGGATCAGCCGGGAGAAGCCGACAAAATCAATCCTACGATGAGTGATGAAAACACGGCGTATAACGAAGGGCTTAAGGCAGGGATTCGGCTGATTGGTGACGTCGTTGAGCGTCAAAAACAGGCGGAAGCGCTGATCGACTATACATTTACGCAGCGGCAAAACGTGAGTGCGCGTCTGGAGTCGATTCCAGAAGAAAAGCGAATCCGCGTGTATATGGCTAACCCAGACCTGACAACCTACGGTTCAGGGAAATATACCGGTCTGATGATGTCACACGCAGGGGCGCTGAATGTGGCGGCAGCTTCGATAAAAGGCTTTAGACAGGTATCGATTGAAAATGTGCTTGCCTGGAACCCACAGGTGATTTTCGTGCAGGATCGCTACCCGGATGTTGTGACGCAGATCGTCAACGATCCGGCCTGGCAGGCGATTGATGCGGTGAAACAGCATCGCGTGTATCTGATGCCGGAATACGCCAAAGCCTGGGGTTACCCGATGCCGGAAGCGTTAGCGATTGGTGAACTGTGGATGGCGAAAAAGCTATACCCTGAACGCTTCGCCGATATCGATATGCAAAAAGCGGCCGATGCGTATTACCAACGCTTTTACCGTATGGACTATCGTGCGGATGCCTCTGCGGCACAATGAGTTATCGCACCTACCGGATCACGCTGCTGACGGTGGTGGTGTCCACGCTGTTAATTGCCGTGTGCTCATTGGGGATAGGGCGTTTTAGCTTATCCCCGTGGCGCATCATCCAGATCCTTATCGAGCCGCTGTCTGGCAACGATCTGCTGTTCGGAAAAGCCCCCTTGCTTGGCGATATTGAACGGCAAGTGGTGTGGAGTGTGCGCTTACCCCGCGTGTTATTAGCCTGGTGTGCGGGCGCGGCGCTGGCGCTGAGCGGGGCTACGCTGCAAGGCGTTTTCCGTAACCCGCTGGTCGATCCGCATATCATCGGTGTTTCTGCTGGCGCGGCCTTCGGCGGCACGTTGGCGATTCTATTAAGCTGGACGCCGCTGCTTTTGCTGCTGTCTGCGTTTACGTTCGGCATGCTGGCGCTCTTGCTGATTTTCATGATGGCTGCCGCATTTGGTAAACAGAACGTGCTGATCCTGATTCTGGCGGGCGTCATCCTCAGTGGCTTCTTCGGTGCGTTGGTCAGCCTGATGCAATATCTGGCGGATACCGAAGAGAAGTTGCCGAGTATCGTTTTCTGGCTGTTGGGCAGCTTTGCTACCGCACACTGGAACTCGCTGATGACCATGGCGGTGCCGCTAGGCCTTGCAGGCGGACTACTGCTGCGGCTGCGTTGGCACATCAACGTGTTGTCGATGGGTGAGCAGGACGCGCGTGCGCTGGGTGTCGCTGTACAGCCCTTGCGCTGGCTGATTTTGAGTTTGTGTGCTGCGATAGTCGCCGCTCAGGTGGCGGTCAGCGGCAGTATTGGCTGGATTGGGTTGGTGATTCCTCATGTCGCACGCATGCTGGTGGGGGCCGATCATCGTCGCCTGCTGCCAGTGTCGCTGTGGTTGGGTGGGGGATTTATGGTGCTGGTGGACGATCTGGCGCGCAATCTCACTGAGGCGGAGATTCCGCTGGGCATTCTGACCGCGCTACTTGGCGCACCGCTTTTTGCCGTGCTGTTGTATAAAACACAGCGACAGGGTAGAGGACGCTAGCATGCCGACCATCAGGCTATCAACGAAAGAACTGGTGTACGGCTACCCGCGGGGACAGGGCTTTTTTTCACCGCTGAATTTGCGCTGTCAGGAAGGGGAAATTACGGCGATTCTGGGCGCGAACGGCAGAGGGAAAACGACGCTTTTGAATACGCTGATGGGGCATTTGTCGCCGCTTTCCGGGACGATCCAGCGCGATGGACACATTGGCTTTGTGCCGCAGATATTTACGCCGCCGTTTTCTTATAGCGTTCTGGATATAGTGCTGATGGGGCGTGCGGCGCGTGTCCGGCTGTTCGCCATGCCTTCTGCGCATGACATCACCGTGGCTCAGAATGCACTGACCATGCTGGGAATCGCATCCCTTGCTGAATGTGAATTTAGTGCGTTGTCCGGCGGGCAGCGACAGCTCGTGCTAATCGCGCGTGCGTTGGCCTCGGAGTGTCAGGTGTTGATTCTGGACGAACCGACGGCGGCGCTTGATGTGCAAAACCAGGCGCAGGTGCTGCGGTTATTGAAGCATCTGGCTAAAACGCAGCACTTGAGCATTCTTCTGACCACGCACGATCCCTCTCACGCGCTGGCCATTGCCGATCGAGCGCTGCTTCTGATGGATAATCAGCACTATCTTTATGGCCTCTGTGATGAGGTTGTGACGGAGGATAACCTGTCGCGGTTATACGGCATTCCGATGCGGCAGGTCTGCGTGGACATCGCGCCGCAGCCGTATTATGCGCTGATACCGATATTGACTATGACGGAGCCACTATGACCGATCCCCTTCGCCTGTATGCGGCTGGCAGCCTGCGCCTTGCATTTGCTCCGCTGCTGGCGACGTTCAGCGAACGTTATGCGATAGACGTGATGCCGACTTTCGGCCCGGCGGGGCTGCTGAGTGAAAAAATGATGCACGGCGATGTGGTGGATATTTTCGCCTCGGCGAATTGCGCGCACCCTTTACGCTTGAAAGCGCTGGGACTGGCGGAGGAAACCACCGTATTTACGCGCAACCACCTGTGTATTGTGATGCGTAACGTACCGGAACTGACCACGCAATCCTGGCTGATGGCGCTGCGCGACCCGCGTTTTGTGCTGTCAACCTCAACGCCCGGCAGCGATCCCGGTGGGGATTATGCATTTCAATTCTTTGATCGCATCGAACGTCTGCATCGGGGATGGGGAAATCAACTGCGCGACAAAGCGAAACCGCTGGTGGGTGGAGCGCTTGACCATGCCATCCCAGCAGGTATGACGGCGGGAAGTTACCTGATTCGGACCGGGCAGAGCGATATGCACGTTGGCTACGCCAGCTATCTTCCGTTACTGCTCAATCAACCGGATCTGCATGTGGTTCATTTACCCGATCCCTATCGTATTGATGCCGAGTACATGCTGGCTGTTATGAAGCCTGCCCGGCGTGAAGCGCGGCTGCTGGCAAACTATCTTTTATCACCTGAAGGACAAGGCTTTCTGGTGAGCAAAGGATTTGCCTCGCTGTTTTAGTCGCAGAACGGGAGGTAAATCGGTCAATGATGACGAACTCTGCTATGATTGCGGCATATCTGCGCCGCTTTTTAGCACGGCGTCACCTTCCGTTATCTCGTCCTTGGTAGAGTAATCACTGTGAGTACAACCTCTTTTTCTTCCCTCGCGCTGCCCGCAGAGCAGTTATCTAATCTTAATGAACTGGGCTATACCGACATGACGCCAGTCCAGGCGGCAACGTTGCCAGCCGTTCTGAGCGGTGCAGACGTGCGGGCCAAGGCGAAAACCGGTAGCGGCAAAACGGCGGCATTTGGCATTGGGCTGCTGGATCGCATTGTCGTGAGCGACTTTACCACGCAGGCGCTGGTGCTGTGCCCGACGCGTGAGCTGGCCGATCAGGTCAGCAAAGAGCTGCGTCGTCTGGCGCGTTTTGCACAAAACATTAAAATTCTGACACTGTGCGGCGGCCAACCGATGGGTCAGCAGCTCGATTCGCTGGTTCACGCCCCGCATATTGTCGTCGGGACGCCGGGACGTATTCAGGACCATTTACGCAAGCAGTCGCTGTCTCTGGATAGCCTGAAAGTGCTGGTGCTGGACGAAGCGGATCGCATGCTGGACATGGGCTTTACTGATGCGATTGATGATGTGATTTCCTACACGCCGTCCGATCGTCAAACCCTGTTATTTTCCGCTACCTATCCGGAAGAGATCGAACAGATCAGCGCACGCGTTCAGCGTCAACCGCAACGTTTCGAGGTTGCAGACGGTGTAGAAGAGTCGGCTATTGAACAACGTTTCTATGAGACAACGAAAGATCAGCGCCTGCCGCTGTTGATTGCCATTTTGGGCCATTATCAGCCTGCGTCCTGCGTGGTGTTCTGTAACACGAAGCGTGATTGCCAGAGCGTATTTGACGCGCTGGACATGCGTGGGATTAGCGTATCCGCGCTGCATGGCGATCTGGAGCAGCGCGATCGCGATCAGGTTCTGGTGCGTTTTGCTAACCGTAGTTGCCGTGTCCTGGTGGCAACCGACGTTGCGGCTCGCGGCCTCGATATCAAAGAGCTGGAGCTGGTGGTGAATTTTGAGCTGGCTTTCGACCCTGAAGTTCACGTTCACCGCATTGGCAGAACGGGCCGCGCGGGTACGAAGGGTCTGGCGGTGAGTCTGTGTACACCACAGGAAATGAACCGAGCTAATCTGATTGAAGATTATCTCGGTATGCGCATTAAATGGACACCGTCGGATGAGATTAGCCGCAGTGGCGAGGTTGCGCTCGAACCTGAGATGATGACGCTGTGCATTGATGGTGGCAGAAAAGCCAAAATCCGTCCCGGCGATATCCTCGGTGCGTTAACCGGCGATGCAGGGTTAACGGCAGCGGAAGTGGGGAAAATTGATATGTTTCCGATGCATGCCTATGTGGCAATCCGTAAAGCCAGCGCCAAACGTGCGTTGCAGCAGCTCCAGAAAGGTAAAATCAAAGGAAAAAGCTGCAAGGCCAGATTGTTAAAGTAATCGGTGCCTGATATATCAGGCTGGGTAGGATGACAAACGCGAGCAAAGCCATAGGAACGATGTGTTCTATACGCCAAAGAAAGGGAATGCTAGTGGCGCGCCTGCCGAACCGATGCGCTTTGAGATTGACGATCGTATTCAGGCTGCACCGCTGTCGGTTCCGACGCTGACATTTGCCAGTCATAACGATCCGTTAATGAGCTTCACTCGCGCCCAATACTGGGTGCATGCGTGGGACAGTGAACGGGTTGATGTTGGTGAAGCAGGGTACATTAATGCAGAAGCGGGATTTGGTCCCTGGGAATATGGTCTGACAAGATTAACTGAGTTTTCAGAGGCGTTCATTGATACTCGTTAATCGGACAGTTTCCATCAAGTAGTCATATTACATTATTAAGATAACGTTATATTTTTCTTTAATGCCAGGACAATGAATAGAGTTGTCTTGGCATCTATTTTTTATTAAGCCAGCTCTTCTTGATCGCCTGAACCATGCAGCATTTCCTGAATCTGCTGATAAACCTCGGCAGCAGACAAATTGCTATATGACGTTTTGCTCTCAAAATGTAATACCTGTTCGCCACCAGAACTATGAAGCGCTCCCATGAGTGCCAGATCTTCTTGTGTGATGCGTTGCCCTGTAAAGGCATCAAACATTTCAGAATTACCATCTGGGTATTTAACCACGGAAATGAGCTTGCCGTTGTACAAAGGAATACCCGTCATTGCCAGTGAGTATTCGGTGGCGGCTTTCTGCTGTGTCTTAATCTGCTCAGGTGGAGGGGCATCTTTTTCTTCAGTAGCACGTTTCTTTTGAGAAGACAGCGTGACCTTCGTGCTCTCGTTTGAGCTCGGCATATTTTGAGAGTCGGAGTTCGTTGATGTATCGGTTTTATTCCCCGAACTGATGGCTGCCACGACAGTCGGGTTGGCGGCCGCGCCAATAGGGGGCATGGTCGCTGGGGTAGTCGTATTCACGAGTTGAATATCTGGAATCACCACAGTATAACTCCTTCTTATATCTATTTAATGCTGGTAATGGTTTTTTACCAGTGAGTTACTTCAGTGTGTTAAACCACATACGTTAATGCCACAATCGTTGAAATGCAGGTCACCAACACAAACAGGTTAATTATCTTCCTTGGAAGAGGCATCAATCTGCTGAGTATAATTTCCTATTATTCAACATGATGACGTTAAAGAAATGGTTCAGTCAGAACACGGTTAATCTAAAACAGTATTTATGCCAAACACTATTTATGCAAAATGCAATTGCATTAAAAAAACACCCTATCACAAAGGGTATCGGCTATTTTTTTTGCTTCATTAATATCCAAAAGGCATAAAATTTAACTTTTTGATTACCAATCGTGCGATTTTATGTGACCAAACATCTTAATTTTTAAAAAATAGAAAATGATCATAGCATTAGCATGATTCAGTGAAACTACTTACTATGCATGTGCTCTACAAGTGTGGGAGAACGCGATACACTGCTTTCCTTATCTTTGTCCTGTTAAGAAGCGCTATGCCCAGTATTAAACTGACTGTTAACTATTTGTATCGGCAATCAGGCGAAGCGCGTGAAGCTTCACAGGCGACAGCCCGCGTGTTTGTCGGTGACGATCTGATCGCGACTGAGGCGATTACTGGTATGACGGAAAGCCCAGTCACTAAGTATTTGCACCACTCAGGGCCTGAAGATCAGCCTGTCCGTGTTGAGTGGGATTGCCAGGACGTAGCAGCGATGACGGTTTCTGTGGTGGAAATTTGCCCCTGCTGCCATCATTATTAGCCTCATATGTTGAGGCCGTGCGCCATCTTTGAGCAATTCAGCTTCATGATTGACACACTAAATAGCGCGAGTGGTAGAAAACCAACGCACATGCGGTTTGAAATATGACGGGTAGACAAGGTGAATGTATGAAATTAGCGGTATCAACCTTAATAGCCTGTGGACTGTGGACGGCAACATGTGAAGTGCATGCTGGTTGGTATGTTGTGAGCAATTATGAAGGTCATATAGGGCCTTATCCGGTACATTTTTCATTGCAGAAATACAGCTCGGACCAAGATAAAAATCTTCTTGGGAGCTACTTTTACGATAAATACCGAGCGCCAATTCCTTTGTATGGACGGCTCTCGGAAACGTCGCTTGAGATCTGCGAAATCCATACCCCCCAGGACTACGATAAATACATCGTTCAGGGCGTTAAGTCCGGCATCGATATGACGCACTGTCCCTTTAAATTAGCCCAGGTAGGGGAAGAACTCCGTGGCGAGTGGTCAAACGGAAAAGCACGTTATGATGTTAGCTTGCGGCGCGTGGCATCTTTTGACGATCGCGAGCAGCCCGCAAAGCTAGAAGGGCAGGTTGACATTCCTTTCTGGGGGCAAACGGCGACTCATAGTTTCGTTGGAGTGTACCAAAACAGCGATATGGGGATAGTCGTTGAGGGAATCAAGGCAATCAACAAGAAGAGCGGCAACGTCGATCAACTTCTCAAGCCTGATTTTCAGCAATGCCAGTTTGGTTTTTTCATGACGCCAATTTATATGAATATTGAGAACGGTGTAGATAATCACAGCATCACGCTGAACTGCTATTCCCACGGTAGAGGTGATATTCTACTGGAATATCGTTTTGATACGGTAAACCAGCATTATGATGTGGCCAGTGAATAATCGGCAGCCTTAGGCCTGAATCAGAGATAATGATGATTCATCTGAAATCCTACCTTGCTAGGATTTTATGTATAGTTCGAAAATTATTTCGCAGGCTAAGTAAATATATTTATTTATTTTTTGTCTATCGATGTTACAGGGCGGGATTTCATTTTTGTTGATAAACCTGCCAAAGATAACCTTACTACAAAAACCTTCTGATCACCCTGCATATTATCGCTTACACGCTATGTTGTCTTTTTGCTTTCATGCTGTTCACCCAACTCGGCTCAATTGAACAGTACCATATATGCCGTGCTTTCCGAGTCTCTGTGTACCTTTGCCCTCTGCTCATAGAGCGCTTATTCTAACGTAAAACGTACGAATCTCTATCGATAGAAAAATAATTATTAAATAATAAATAATTAGTTAAAGTATGAATTTAATAAGGCCATTATTTGTAAGTGTTACTACGGGCGATAAATTTTATCGAATTGTAAATAAACCTTCTCTATAGGTCATTTTACTGATTGATAATATAAATCCCCAGTTACTACAATGAGTTGTTCTTTTGTGATGGGGGATGTTTTTTATTTTATTGCCAATAATACTGTGTTCTACTAGACTCTGTTTTAATTAGATAAAAACACCCTAATTAACTAATGTTATAACATCTTCTAAACCGATAGTGTTAGTAGACGCTATTTTTTAAATTAACTAACTCTAAAGAGTAAAATTAAAATATATAAACTCAATTTAGTGATGGTTTTTTAAAATTAAAGTAGCCTGCCACGAAATAATTGCATGCGTAACAGTATTGGTTGATGCGATTTTTACGATTAACGTTATATTTTTATATAACTAATTAATTTATGGGAACGTAATAATTATAAAACCCTAAGAATGCCTATGCGTGAGAGAAATTAATTTTATGATGGGCTGTTTATGGGGGAATCTATTATATAATATTATTATCTAAAAAAACCACATTAACTAGTTAATGGCTAATTAGATTGTTTGGTTATTTTTGTGTTTTTTTTTTAGTTATTGAATGTAAATCATCGGTTATTTTTCACATTTTACTTTGATTTTACTATCAAGATAGTAAAGGGATAGTTTTGAATGGAAAGATATTAATTCATTCACTGTAAGCAATTTATAATTATCTGATTAGGATTTAAAAATAGAAATCAACCTGAAAATTTACGGAGATATTTTATGAGTTCAAACAATTCCATACCTAAGAGAATACCAGCGCCAATAGTTAAAGAAGCAATTAATGGTGGTATTCTTCTTAAAGATAAACAAGTAACTGTCGTTGTTCCAGCATTTGCGAATCTTAAACACTATGATCTACTAACTATCAATTGGGTTGGCCTTACAGAGGGACAAAAGGGGAAAAGTTATCCCCTCCCCATAACTAAAAATTTGGCAGGAAAAGAATATGTGTACACTATTCCTCTGGCTAAAATAAAAGATAAGCACGATCACTACATTAAAATATGGTATTCATTTCACCAAGTTGGATCTCATCAAACTTTCACTTCTCTCACATTGGAATTACGCACTCTTGTCTACCCTGTCCCCGCAACTAAAGAGCTGAGCGTGGATACTTGCGATGCCGCAGAACCAGAAGAGTTGGATTTGGCTATTTCTGGCAATCGAACATTGGACGAGATCGCTTACGCCAAAATTCATCCAGGAATTGGTGTAGGGCGAGTGGGAAATAGTCAAAATGAATTTTATATTGGCCCTGAGTATGCAAACGAGCCACCGCCAGCGTTTGGCGCAACACGAGATAGCACTGGCGCAATTAAACGCCAAGCCGCTCGATTTAGAGTCTATGGTTACAATAAGCAAGGTGTAGCAATTGCAGAGTTGACCCCAGATATTGCAGATATCAAGTGGGGCGTTGAACTCGCAAATAAGAAATCAGCCTGGTACCAATTTGATTTAGCGATGGACATACCTGAAGCAAGACCGGTTAAACGTCGCAACCCGCTAATCGCTGGGGCGCAGCGTAAAAGTCTTGAAATAAGACCTTCGGTTAAAACCATTAGTGGCACGAACAGTGATGGTGTTCAATTTGATGACGGTAACTTTAAAGGTGTGCCGGTAAATCTTGGAGAACTACGCACTGACGCACAGGGGCGCTTATTGGTTCTGGGTGGACATGGTAAAGCAGCATCACCGAGTGGTGCACCTCTGTTGGTTATTAATGCTCAAGGAAAAGAGGAAAATTTTAATAATTCAGTTGACTGGTACGATGACATTTCGGATGGTCCCGTGTCGGCTCAAGTCAGCATAAAAGGAAAAAATATACCAGTAACCGATGCCTGGGTAATTATTGGGCCGCCAGATTACGCACCAGGCATTGTTCCATTTCGTTCGCTCTACGATATGATCAAAGCGACGTCAATTGAAGCTGGCCTGGTTTCACCTAGAAAAAAAACGTCCTATACCAAGGATATTTTGCCACTGTTGCTGAATCTTGCCAATCTGCAATGGGTCAATGTGGGTTTTGCACAAATATTTGGCCTTGAAGGTTCATTTGAGATCAATGCGGGGTTATTAACGTCATTACGTAAACCGGATTGTTATTTCAAACGTTTTGACGTTTACGCGAAATTTCGCTCGCCGGATGATGTAAGTTTTGACGGTGGGAATGAGTTGAAGTGGCCTCAATTGTATGGCGATGGACTTGATTCTATACCATTTAAAGATGTCGGAGGGTTGCTTCCTGTATCACCACATAGCTATGAACATCTTGCCAATTTTGTATTGTCGGATTTTGTGGACGATCTCGTGTACGACGAGTCTTTAAGCCCAGGTGCTTTCCCCCATGCTGCCTATGCCCAACCCGTGGATAAACTGCCGGTCGCAGAACGACCAGCCACTCTGGATGAGGGCCCACTATCTTATTGCTGCGCAGATGCATTTCATCCAGGATGTGAACTGACCTGGAATATGCGTCATGCTTCACTTTATAGCGAATTCATGCGTATTAAACGGCGTAGACCTCATGAGCAGGAAAAGGATTATGGTGATGTTCTGACACCAGAACAAGCTCTGGCTGCTGATGGCCCTCTGCACGCTCAGGGTGCTGGTGATTTGACGCGCTGGATGGCAATGCCATGGCAAGGAGACACGGCTCGGTGCCGTTCAGGTTATGACAAAGAATTCCACCCTTACTTACCCTCTTTCTGGCCTGCCAAAGTGCCAAATGAAGTGCTTAGTGAAGAAACCTATAACTACCTCTTAAATGACGCAGTAAGCGTAGAAGATCGAACCAATGCATTTAACCATCGTGACTACTGGCAGCGTGCATTTTTACTGGAAGGTTTGAGTAATGAATCTGTAATGCAAGCCACCATCGACCGCTTCGATGAATTAGGTATCGTACAACGTCGGCCTATCCCACCTATATTCACATGGTGGTTTGATCACATGTTTGTTGAGCAACTCAAGCCAGGTATGCCGCCACTTCATGCCGCTGCTTCGGCTTTTAGCGCACGTGTTGATGGAGCTACTGTTGATCACAAAGCGGCGTTACTGAAACAAATGGGATGGACTGAAGAAGAATGGGAAAAATTCCGTCGCACACGATAATACCTGTAACATGTGATGTACTCGTTATAGGGGCGGGGCCAGCTGGCTCCGTTGCATCCCGTTTGTTGTCTCTTGCGGGAATTCGAGTTGTATTATTGGATAACGTCAATATTACTCGACAAAAAATAGGAGAAAGTTTGCCGGGTGCAGCCCGGCCTATGCTTCACCGTCTGGGGTTAATCCCCTGGGTTGAAAAAAGTGCGCCACTTACGAATAGCGGAAATTTATCCTGCTGGGGTGGAGAGCAGTTGACCGCGACAGATTTCATTCGCGATCCATATGGTTGTGGATGGCATCTTGATCGGCAGCGCTTCGACCAAAATCTTCGAGATGCGGCTGAAGACGCCGGCGCGTTGATAGTTAATGCGCGCCTATCCTCTCTCTCCGAAACTCATGATGGCATGAAAGCTCAGGTCGGCGAACAGACAATTACTGCAAATTGGGTCATTGATGCCAGTGGTAAATCAGGTACCATCGCAAGTACGTTAGGTAACTCAAGGCTGAAAGATCCACCTTTATTTGCACTGTATACATGGTGCAGTAATGGCAATGTTGATACACGAAGCGTTGTTGAAGCGGCCCCAACAGGATGGTGGTATACCGCAGGATTACCTGATGGACACAGGGTTGTAGCCTTCTTCACGCTGCCGAGTGAGGCAAAAAACATGTGGCGTGAAAAGCAGAGTTTTACGTCTGTATTGCAGAGTACGACACATGTACAGCATTGGTGTCCTCCAGAACTGACGTCCTCAAGTAGGTTGCAGATAATCGATGCAACAGCAAGCTATCTTCATAATGTTTTTGGCTCACGCTGGATAGCCGTTGGAGATGCAGCACTTTCATTGGATCCGTTGTCTTCTCAGGGAATATATAACGCAATTTATACTGGACTGCGTGGCGCAGAAGCTGTTCAAGCTGTCTTAGTTAATAATGATCGTTCTTTACTTGTTCAATATGGTGACCGTATTGCGTCTATACGTGCTGCTTTTCGGGATGAAGTCAGTCGTTATTATCAGCAAGAAAAACGATGGGTAGAAAAACCCTTTTGGAAAGCGCATCAGAGTGAAAGGTTATAATGATTTTTTGATAAATTAATTATGTTATCTATGCTGTGAATTTTCATGATAATAAAATAATGCATGATTTATTTATTCAGCAGATGGGTTGTTTTTATTGTTAATTTTACCTGGTTATTTATAAAAAATAATTTTCATAACTTTCATGATATATAATGAGGTGTAAGCATGAGTGAAAATCCTTCTGATGAATCTAAAAACGAAGCTTCACGTTCAGTTGAACTTCGGAATAGTTCAGCATCTGAGGAAATTCGTCGGATGTTTGTCGATGAAACACAGGTTGGTCGTATTGTTAACCTAAAACAGACCCCAGCAAAGAGAGCTGCTTTCTCCAAACAGCATGGTGTTGCACACGGTATTTTTAGAGTGGAAAATGACCTTCAGGAAAGATATCGAGTAGGTATTTTTAAGCCTGGAGCTGAATATAAAGCTTGGGTACGTTATTCAAGTGATACGAATCAAAACAATCCAGATAAAAATACCACCATGGGCATTGGCATTAAGCTTTTTGGCGTGCCGGGTAAAAAAGCACTTGAAGAAGACGCCAATGCAACTACTCTTGACTTCATTTTGCAAAACACGCAAGTGTTTTTTGCTGCCTATGCAGAGGAAATGGTTGATTTCAAAGCCGCAGCAATGAGTGGAGCCTTGATTGCATGGCTTGAAGCAAATCCTGAGGCAGCTAAAATTCTTGACGAAATGGAAAGCCGGACTGTTGAAAGTGTGTTGACAGAGCCACTATGGAGCTGTGTCCCGTTTAAATTTGGAGAAAATGATTTTTGTAAGTTCAAACTTGCCGTTCAATCAGTTGCAAACCCCAACAACCCTCCAGAATATGACGCACCTGACTATCTGGCGAGGGACATGCAAGAACGGCTGATGAACGGAGAAGCCAGGCTAAATTTTTATGTTCAATTGAGAACGAAAAATGCTACGCAATCTGTTAGCAGTGCTCGTAGTCTATGGAAAGAAAATGAGGCTATACCGATGAAGGTTGCGACTCTCACTTTCCCAAAACAAAATATTGTGGCCAGAGGACAGGCTGATTACGGAGAATCACTGTCTTTTAATATCTGGCGAACATTGCCGGAAATGATCCCTCTAGGGAGTATTGCTGAAGCACGAAAAGTGATTTACCGTTCGTCTGCTCAGGTTCGAAGAAATGTCAATGGCCAAGCAATTGGTGAACCCAACCAGCCACGACTTCAGGAAATGCCTGTTTATAGCTCTTTTCGCCCAACATTACAAACACCTTGGGCAGTGGGAACAACAGGTAACATTGTTGAAAATTTTCAAGGGTATGCGGAGACGATTATTCCTGAATTCAGCTTTTCACATTTCGGGGAATTGACTATCAGTACTCGCGATATGAGTCCTCAGACCGTGCAGGTGTTAAAAGCAGAAAATGACATCAATGGCGTCTTGAGTGGAATGATTGTTCAAGTTAACAATAACATTAAAAATGTGGGGATTTTGCGAATTTTATTAGAAAAAAATTCGGCTAAAAATATTAAATTTGGATTAGTTTCGAATTCTTTTTCAACAGAAGACAAAGGTCAGTTGACAATCAAGGCATTTGATAGCCCAGGTGCTAATGCGAAACTTGTTGCCGATCAGGTTATAATATCAGAAGAAAACGCCGTAGTATATATAGAAGCTAGGGGGGAAGAAACCATTTCGTTGCTGACATTCCATTACACAAACAAAATTAAAATTTTCCAAATGGATAATTTTGTTATTTCTTATCCAGAAGTTCCAATAGTTGATGCTAGTACGAACTTTGATGTCATAAATGGGGAGAATATCACTCAAAATGAAATCAGTGATCTTTTTAGATTTTATGATACCATTGTAATAAATATAATGAATTCTAGCTGGGCTAGCGAAGTTCATGTGCCAAAAGCAATTAATTCCAATAAAAATAAGACATTAAAAATATGTAACATGGCAAATGATAATGTTGAGGTTTTCGTGGATTTGAAAGCAGGAAATCTTGGAGCTTCATCATTTATCTTGGCAAAAGATAAAGCAATTAATATTAAATCAACAGGAGCTGAGTGGAATATTATATCCTAAATCATTCGAGTTTCAGGGGAAAACGTTAACGTTTTGAACAACGCAAAGCGTTGGCCCTTTAGATTGAGGCTCATTATGGGCTTCGTAATTCGGCAAGGGCTGGTCAAATTCGGCGAGAACGAATTTGACCAGCCAACTTACATGCAACTTGAAGTATGACGAAGTATATAAATGCTAATGTCAATGAAAGATTTCTACCAATTACACTCATCATAAATAGCATTAGGTATAAAACATAATGCATTAATTAAATGTTATAAAAATCAATTAATGAAAAATTTTTATAAAGACCGATTTTAAATTTAATCAGATCTACATTTTTATGGGTTTGATATCTAACTTACCATTTCAACATTTATACCGAGGAAACGATACTCGCTCATACAGTGCGGCAGGACTGAATTAAAGATAATGATTATTTTCATTAATCTCTACTCTGCTATGGTTTTTCTATATAAATTCCATGAATTATTTTACAGGTAAATATATTTTTTTTTATTATTAAAAATAAAAGATTTTCACTTTTCCTTATTTTTTGTTAAAAATAACCCTGTCTTCATTTTTTATAAACACTGTTTTTGTTTTTCTGTGTCTACTAATGTTATAAGCCCAGAAGGGGCTATTTTTTGCTAAAGGAGTGAAAATGCTTTCAGGAAAGAAAACGATTATGGCGACATCCATATTTTGTGTCGCTTTTTTTGCGCATGCGGATAATTTCCCTAAATTGGATCAAGCGCTACCGTCAGGTATTAATGCGGTTGCGATTGCCCCCATCTTTGATTTCGATAGCGATAGCTGTTTGCCCAGCGCGGGGTTTAGCCGCAGCGGAATACAAAACGGCGGTTTGAAACCGACAGGAAATCTCACCGCCGGATGCCGGTGGACTACATTCTTAGATATGTCGAATACGCTCCATCGTTATACCTGTATCGATCGTGATGGTGCTCGCTACTGCGGCAGCTTTTATTCGCTCTATTTCTTAAAAGATCAGGTGCTAGGTGGTTTGAAAACGGGTCATCGGCACGATTGGGAGCACGTTGCAATCTGGACGAAAAACGGCGTGGTGACGCACGGTAGCTTCAGCGCACACGGCAAACTGACGACGGAAGCGGCAGTGAATATCGATAAGCAGGGCGGTCACTTAAAATTTGTGTATCACAAAGATGGAGTGTTAACGCACGCTTTCCGGTTTGCCAAAACGAATGAACAGGCAGAAAACCCCTACGGCAACTTTGTGACGCCAGATATTGTCAGCTGGTACGCGATGTCAGGTGACGGTATCAGCAATGAAGAGTTGCGTAACCAGTTAAATGCGTTTGACTATGGTTCAGCCTCGATTCCCCTAAAAGACAGTAATTTCCTGACGAACCTGAATAATGGCCGACCTGCCGGCTATCCAGAATTTACAGCTGCCAGCTTAACGGCTTCGAAATAATCACCAATAAGGGGTCCGCTTGGAAAACGGAAATTATCCCACGTTAAGCCTGTTTTTTAGGCAGTGATAATTTGACAGGCTGCTTTGAGCGAAGAGCGGAAGTCCGCAGTTGTTTTCACATCTGATGATAGCCACTTTCTTTCGAGCCAGTAGGTGCTCCACGTCTGCTAGTGAATACTCAGGGCATGAGATTAACTGCTGGCTATATTTCTTTCGAAGAGCGTGGCGATATTTATGATTAGTATTCAGTTTCTGTCGGCAGGCCGCGTACTTAAGTAGCCAATCCTGCGTGATATATAAAACACTTCCAGTAAATTATGTCTTAATTACAATGCTATTTCAGTAAATATGTCAGATCTCTACACTGGACTCAACACCTAAACGAGGAGTACAGAATGAAACTGACTAAAATTGCTTTACTGGCCGCAGCCCTGGCATCTGTCGCGTCTGTTAATGCGTTTGCGAATGACGTGGTTTCCCTAAAATTCAGCGATGGTCGCCCGGATGTGAAAGGCGTTGAAGCGGTGAATGCTGTTCTTAACCCGATTGGCATCAACGTGACCACCCTTGATATTCCTGAAACGGCAAAACCTGTCCTGAAACTATCTGAGAGCCGGGCGGTGACTAAAGCCGAACAGGATCTCCTGATTAAGGAATTTCACCTGAATCAGGAGCAGCTCCTTGAGCAGGTCAGCATGGCAGGCCGTACGCCGGCAGTTAAAGGCGGTGGCGTGTTAACGGAAGAAACCGGCTTTGGTCCATACCCGAAAGTGTATGACTGA
>NZ_JAINZP010000029.1 GCF_020166435.1 Pectobacterium versatile
TCGCTTGTCTACTATTTGCACACAAGGCTATGAAAGTGGCAGTTTTTCCAGCGAATCGAAGCCATAACGCTGCAATATTGGCCACAGCGTAGCGACTTTAGGCGTAATCGCCAGGCAGTAAACCAGATTCTTATCTGTCGAAAGTGAGGGATTATCCAGATTAGCAATCAGCCATGCTGTTCTTTTAGCTATAGCAGCGCCAGAATCCACAAGACGCGTACCATCTGGCAAGGCCATTTTCAGTTCTTCTGCTAATAATGGAAAATGCGTACACCCAAGTACGACCGTATCTGGCGGTTCTGGTAAACGCAGCCAAGGGCGCAGAATTTTTTGCAATTCAGAAATAGAGATCGTCTCACCCTGCAATTTCGATTCTGCTAACTCGACCAGTTCTGACGATCCCAATGACAAAATCTGGCAATCCGTCGCAAAACGGGCAATCAGTTCGTGCGTATAGGGGCGTTGAACCGTTGCGCGAGTCGCCAATAGGCCAACAACACCGTTGCGTGTCAGCTTAGCCGCCGGTTTAACCGCTGGGACGACGCCCACGACAGGGAAAGTAAAGCGCTCACGTAGCGCAGGAAGGGAAATCGTACTCGCCGTATTGCAGGCAATCACAACTAATGCAAGCTGATGGCGTTGTTGAACTGCGTTAACAATCTCAACCACGCGCTCGATAATAAACTGCTGTGATTTCTCACCATAGGGAAACGCTTCGTTATCGAATGCGTATATATAGTGAAGATCCGGCAAGAACTGCCGGATTTCGTCATAAACAGACAGCCCGCCTACGCCGGAATCGAAGACCAGAATCGTAGGACGGGATGGCAGGTTAGAAGGTATAGCTTCCTGTGAGATAGTATTCTCGCCCTGCCGTGCGGTAGCCATATGCCGTCTCATAATCTTTATCAAACAGGTTGGCGATTCTACCACGAACTGTTAGATGAGAGGTGATCGGATATGAGGCTGCGAGATCCCAAGTACTATACCCGCCGAGCTTAACAGGTTGAGAGGGGAAAACATCAAAATTAGTATCGGAACGAGCGCCTTGGTAAAGCCATGTCAACGACACATTTACATTATTTTCTAATGTCGTAGAAAGTTCATACTTCGCTTTTTTATGGGCACGACGAGCTAAAGATTTATCTGCCGTTTTATCCTTGGCATCCAAATATTCCAGAGTCATCTGATGCGACAACCACCATGTATCATAGGCAGCAGTAAACTCAGCTCCGGTCATTACCGCTTTGCCAATATTATCGTATGTACCTAGCATCGGAGTAATCGCACGATAGTTGATTAAATTATCAACTTCATTCCGATAACCAGAAAGACGCCAGTTTACAGGGCCACTTAGGCCTTCTAGGCCAATTTCCCACTGCTTACTTTCTTCAGGCGATAAATTGGGATTCCCCTGCGAGTATGCCGTGTCATATATCTTGTCAAATGTTGGTGCTTTAAATGCCGTACCGTAAGAACCTACAATTCGATAACCTTCAACAAATTCCCATGCAGCACCGGTTTGCCACGTACCATGTCGACCATATTGTTGATTATCATCACCACGTACAGCGCCTTCTAATGTAACAGAACCAAACTGTTGCTGAGTGGTCAGGTATACCCCTGTGTTATCGCGGCTTTGAGCGTTCGTATACGCAGACATTCCTCCCGCGTCAGCGCGCTCATTGCGCCAATCCGCCCCCAGACTTAAGCTACCATTTCCAACACTGAAGACGTTACCCCATTGCAGATTACGCTGCTCAATCTGCGTAATTGTTCCGTTATATTTCCCGGTTGCATCGTTAAAATTCAGATCATCATAGGTTTGGTAACTGGCCGTTAATTGACTTGAATATATACCTTCATTGAACTTCAATCCCGCATCATAATTTCGAGTATTCAAATAGCGCTTATCACTGCTACCGCTAAAAACGGCGTCATAATCCGTATTGTTGTCATATCCATAAGCACGGAAAAAGCCAGAAGTACTTTCAGAAAAACGCTGCTCCAACGCTCCCCAAAAAGATTTGCTGCGATAACCATCATTGTCTCTGTCAATCGGCAAAGACGAGGAAGGATAAACATTATATCCGTGGGTCGCTTCATAACTTCCAGCAACGCTTACCACTGTATTGTCACTCACATGTCCACGTACTGAGCCATCATAGTTTTGGTATGCATGTGAGCCGTAACCAGCATTTAACACCCCGCCATCCTGGGCACGTTCAGTGATAATGTTAATAACCCCGCCGATAGCATCAGAACCGTAGACTGCTGAGCGAGGGCCGCGAATATATTCAATACGCTGCACCAACGACATTGGTATCTGGCTAAAATCAACACTACCTGTTACGCCAGAAGATGCCATACGAACACCATCAATCAGTACCAATACATGGCTAGCACTTCCACCACGGATAAATACTGATCCAAGCTGCCCGCGGCCACCATTCTCAGCAATATCTACACCCGGCAAACGACGCATCACATCATTGAGCGACTTTGCCTGCCAGCGATCGATATCGGCTCGAGTTACAATACTGTTTGCCGCCAGCACCGAAGAAACCGGCTGTGCGAAACGGTTTGCGGTTACCACTATGTCATCGGTATTTTTTTCCGATGACAAATTTGGAGATGAACTGTTTTCCTGTGCCCAGCCAGAAAACGCCGTGACGGAAAGCGCCGTCAGCAGCGAAACTTTTTTAATCATTGTTAAAGCATCCGAGAAATAATAAGGATGCCGCAGGCTCTGTTAATAGCACGCGATATGCAGAACCAATTGCGACGTATTCCGGCAGGTCTTCGGGCTTGGATGCCGCTGTTACCACAAACCGTCAACGACGGTAAGGGATACAACGAAAGCGATGACTTCCCATCTATACCCGTCATACTTCAAGTTGCATGTGCGTTGGCTGCGTTCAGTCACCCGAATCACTTACTTAAGTAAGCTCAGCGGGATTCCTTCGCTTGCCGCATTACGAGGAACATAAAATGTCCCTCGCCCTGACGGGCCAACGCCTTGCGTTGTTCAAAACGCTAACGTTTTGTCCTGAAACTCGAATTATTTAGGGTACATAACAGTGTCTGCATAATAATGCTATCGCTGGGGCTTTCCTTACCGCTGCGCGTCAGCTCCAGATTTACACTGGATTCCCTTTTGACTTGTGATACAAGGCCGGACGCTCATCCTACAATCGCGAATTACAGAAGTCTAGACTTCTACCTCACTACAGATGAATAACGTAACAAAACTGGACTTCCTAGCCGGATTCCCTACAATTCTCGGCCAATAACCTCCTTTTAGACGCTGTTCAGACGAGAAAACCATGACGCCAGAAATTCTGCCCATCGAACACTATGACGATCAGCTTGCAGAGAAAACAGAGCGTCTGCGTGGAATGATGGCACCTTTCAATGCCCCAGAGCCTGTGGTCTTCCGTTCTCCCGTCAATCACTATCGGATGCGCGCCGAATTCCGTATCTGGCACGATGGTGACGAGCTTTATCACATCATGTTTGACCAACAGACCAAGCAACGCATCCGAGTTGATCGGTTCCCAGCAGCCAGCGAACTGATTAATCGCCTGATGCCCGAGCTACTTGCCGCAATCCAGCCTGACCCCGTGCTGCGCCATAAACTGTTCCAGATAGATTATCTGTCAACCATGAGCGGCAAAGTGATCGTTTCGCTGCTGTATCACCGCGCACTGAACGAGGAATGGCAGGAACAGGCCCGCGCGCTACGCGATAGCCTGACAGCACAGGGATTCCATCTACAGTTGATCGGTCGCGCGACAAAAACCAAAATCTGCCTCGATCGCGATTATGTCGATGAATGCCTGCCGGTTGCAGGTCGGGATATGATTTACCGGCAGGTAGAAAACAGCTTCACGCAGCCGAATGCCGCTATCAATATTCAGATGCTGGAGTGGGCGTTGGATGCAACAACGGGATCAACAGGGGATTTGCTGGAACTGTATTGTGGTAACGGTAATTTTTCACTCGCGCTGGCAAGAAATTTCGAACGCGTGCTAGCAACCGAAATCGCCAAACCATCTGTCGCGGCGGCACAATATAATATCGCCGCAAATCAGATAGAGAACGTACAAATCATCCGCATGGCGGCAGAAGAATTTACGCAAGCCATGCAGGGCGTGCGTCAGTTTAACCGTTTACAAGGTATCGATCTGACAAGCTACCAGTGCGAGACTATTTTTGTTGACCCACCGCGCAGCGGACTGGATGACGAAACGGTGAAACTGGTGCAGGCGTATCCGCGCATTCTTTATATTTCCTGTAACCCGGAAACGCTAAGCAACAACCTGAAAACGCTATCGGAAACCCATGAGATTCGCCGTCTGGCGCTGTTCGACCAATTCCCTTACACCCACCATATGGAGTGTGGCGTGCTGTTGGAAAAACGTCAGTAACGCACACAATCTGGCGGGTTACCCCGCCAGCATCTACCCGCTACAGCGTCTCGCTCTCGTCTGCGGATAAGGTATCCGTCTCTTTTCTTCGGCGCAGCTTCAGGCCAATCCAGAAAACCAACACCACGCACAGGATTGAAGGAATAAAGTTCGATCCAATAGCGGGATATTCGACACGCACGATGGCGCTGTAAATCAGTAATCCCAGCAGAAAACTGGCTGCCGCCAGCATCGGAATGCCTTCCGGCATACTGTGGTGCAAATAACGTTGATGCAGGCAATAAATGGACAATACCAGCGCAATCAGGGGAAAAATCGAGAACGGAACAATACTGCTGAACAAGGCGGCGAATGCGCCATTAACGGATAAGCCCGCAACTAGCGCCAGAATCAGCGTACCTTTTTCTTGGTGAGGTTTTTCTGTCATGGTTTCTCCCTTTTCATGTTGTTGGTATAGAGGATTTATGGCACGGTAAAGCTACTATCGTGTTCTTTTCTGTACCAGTAATAAGCCCCTTTGGCGATCATCCGCAATTGCAGTACTAGCCGCTCTTCTAACTGTTTACGCTGTTCCAGGGAAACATCCAGAGCTTCCGCCCCCGCGCTGAAAACAATGGTCACCATCGCTTCCGACTGCGCTTCCGCGAAACTGCGGGGAATATGGTTTTCCACCTCAAGATAATCCGCCAGTTCAGCGATAAAATGCTGAATTTCCCGCGCGACCGCCGCACGGAACGCCGCCGACGTACCTGAGCGCTCACGCAGCAACAGCCGGAACGCATTAGGATTATTGCCGATAAATTCCATGAAGGTGGAAACCGATGTCCTGATTACGCTACCGGTTTTGGCGATACGTTGCCGAGCCTGCCGCATTAACTGGCGCAGCATCAGCCCGCTTTCGTCGACCATTGTCAGCCCCAGCTCATCTACGTCACGAAAATGACGATAGAAAGAGGTCGGCGCGATACCCGCCTCGCGGGCAACTTCACGCAGGCTCAGGCTGGCAAAGCTGCGCTCAGCGCTTAACTGGCTAAATGCAGCTTCAATAAGGGAACGACGAGTCCGTTCTTTTTGTTGTGCTCTGACACCCATTATGCTGCCCAAATGATCTACTCCCTTTTCCAGAGAGGCACTATAGCAAACTTTATTGTCCGCAGAATGAGACAAAGTTTGCCATATTAAGAATGTGAGAATCTGTTTCCATAGTAAAGGCAGGGATGATTGGGTTCTTCCGCAGTCGATGCTACAATCGCACGATGTTAAGGCCACGTTATTATTTTGTATAAAAACAGGTTTAACCTACCATGACTCTAGAACATCAATTCGATTACGATGCCATCGTTATTGGTTCCGGGCCCGGCGGTGAAGGTGCAGCAATGGGATTGGCCAAGCACGGGGCCAAAATTGCGGTGATTGAACGTCACTACAATGTCGGCGGCGGCTGTACCCACTGGGGTACGATTCCTTCCAAAGCCCTCCGCCACGCCGTCAGCCGTATTATCGAGTTCAATCAAAACCCCCTCTACAGTGACAACTCCCGCATTATTCGCTCCTCATTTTCCGACATCCTGCGCCACGCCGACAGCGTCATTGGTCAGCAAACTCGTATGCGACAAGGATTTTATGAGCGTAATCAGTGCGAGCTGTTTTCCGGTGAAGCCAGCTTCATCGATGCACACACGATTGCCGTTCACTACCCAGACAATACCCATGAGACGCTGACCGCCGCGAATATCATCATTGCGACCGGTTCACGTCCGTATCATCCGGCAGACGTCGATTTCAACCACCCACGCATTTATGACAGCGACTCGATTCTGCAACTCGACCACGAACCCCAGCACGTCATCATCTATGGTGCAGGCGTTATCGGCTGCGAATATGCCTCTATCTTTCGCGGCCTGAGCGTGAAGGTCGATTTAGTCAACACCCGCGACAGGCTGCTGGCCTTTCTCGATCAAGAAATGTCGGATGCCCTGTCCTACCATTTCTGGAACAACGGCGTGGTGATTCGTCACAACGAAGAGTTCGAGAGTATTGAAGGGCTGGCTGACGGCGTTATCGTCAATCTGAAATCAGGCAAAAAGATGAAGGCAGATTGTCTGCTCTATGCCAACGGGCGCACGGGGAACACGGAAACGCTGGGGCTGGAGAATATCGGCCTGAGCACCGACAGCCGCGGGCAGCTCAAGGTCAACAGCATGTACCAGACGGCGCTGGCGCATATTTATGCCATCGGCGATGTCATTGGCTATCCGAGTCTGGCATCGGCGGCGTACGATCAGGGTAGGCTTGCCGCACAGGCGATCATCAAAGGCGATGCCAGCGCGCATCTGATCGAAGATATCCCGACCGGTATTTATACCATCCCGGAAATCAGCTCCGTGGGGAAAACCGAGCAAGAGCTCACCGCGATGAAAGTGCCTTACGAAGTCGGGCGGGCACAGTTTAAACATCTGGCACGGGCGCAGATTGTCGGGATGAATGTGGGGAGTTTGAAGATTCTGTTTCACCGCGAAACGAAACAGATTCTGGGTATTCACTGCTTTGGTGAGCGCGCCGCGGAGATTATCCACATCGGGCAGGCCATCATGGAACAGAAAGGTGAAGGTAATACTATCGAATATTTCGTTAATACCACCTTCAACTATCCAACCATGGCAGAAGCGTACCGCGTAGCGGCGCTAAACGGGCTTAACCGCTTATTTTGACAGGGTTTCCATATAGCCCTGCATATGCTCGCGGATGGTATCAGCAAGTTGCTCATAGCGTCCGCGCAGCGGTGAACCGGGGCGATACACCAGCGCGATAGTGCGCTTGGGCTCCGGTTTATAGCACGGCAAATAGCAGACGCCATCGCGCTCGCGCTCACGCGGCACCGATAACGCAGGCAACAGCGTAATACCGCTTCCTGCTGCGACCATGTTACGCAGCGTCTCCAGACTGGTCGCCCGGAAATGCGTATCTTCATCCGCCCCCGCCTGAAAACAGAAGCCCATGGCCTGATCGCGCAGACAGTGGCCGTCTTCCAACATCAGTAGTTTTTCACCCGCCAGATCGGACATCGCCACGCGTTCGCGATTCGCCCAAGGGTGATCCTGATAAATTGCCAGCTTCATCGGCTCGTCAAAAAGGGGAACTTCGATAAAGGCTTCGGACTCTTTCACCATTGCCAAAATGGCGCAGTCCAGTTTGCCACTGTCTAACTGGGCCAGCAGTTGATGGGTTTGTGCTTCGTGCAGATACATTTCGAGTTTGGGGAACGTGCGATGCAGCATCGGAATGATTTGCGGCAGCAAATAAGGCCCCACGGTGGGGATCAGGCCAATGTGCAGCGGCCCAGACATGGATTCACCCTGCTGGCTCGCCATCTCTTTTAGTACCTTGACCTCGCGTAATACCGTTCGTGCCTGCTCGACAAGCAGCAGCCCAGCCTGGGTAAACAAAACTTTACGACTAGTTCGTTCCAGCAGCATCACACCTAGCTCATCTTCCAGTTTACGAATCTGCCCACTGAGCGTCGGCTGGCTGACATGGCAGGAATCTGCCGCACGCCGAAAGTGGCGATGTTCCGCCAGCGCAACAAGATACTCTAAGTCCCGAATATTCATTATTATTCTCCTTATCATGATAGCTAACAGCGATAGATAGGATACCAATGAACGATAATCCCTATCAACATCCAAAATGAATAATATATCCCACCGAAGCGTATCTATTTATTTCGACAAGAATAAAACAATATTTTTACGGTTTCGGCACCGCTAGGGCATGCCTACCAGCCTTCAGCCACGCTATAACAAGCGGGCTGGCATCTTCAAGCGATTTGGTATCGACAGCATTTTGTGTGCGTCGGTCAACGATACTCCCGCGATCGACGCCGGGAAATCTGACCAGCAGGCAAAGCCATTAACGATATGGGAGTAGGCGGAGAGAAATAGAGGATTCGAATAGTCAGGGAAGTGGTCATAACGCCGCCGAGCGGTCATCGTACTGTTATGAATGATAGAAACGATTATTTATAGGAACTACTAGCGATAAAAATGGGGATAAGAGATAAAAACAGGCGCTGGAGATAATCATTGAATCGGTCAGTAGCAATCGGTCTAACCGCGTGAATAGGAATCTCATCCCTGAGACTCCTCCTTTTCAGAGCCGCCGTAAGTGACGTTGAAAGGCATTCCAATACCGTTACTCTTCGTCACCGCGTTGCGGTCTCTTTCTTCCTGAAATCTTGCGCGTCGCCTCAGCGTGCTACATCAGGGCGGACGCCCAGCGTATGGCAAATCGCATAGCTCAACTCCGCACGGTTCAGCGTATAGAAATGGAAATCTTTTACGCCTTCGCGGCTGAGAATTTTCACCATATCCATGGCGATAGACGCCCCCACCATTTTGCGGGTTTCTGGATCGTTATCCAGGCCGTCAAACATGGTCGTCATCCAGTTCGGCACGCGGACGTTGGTCATCGTGGCAAATTTTTGCAACTGCTTGAAGTTCGATACTGGCAGAATGCCCGGCACAATTTCTACATCGATGCCCGTCGCCACGCAGCGATCACGGAACCGCAGATAGCTTTCTACGTCGAAAAAGAACTGTGTGATAGCGCGATTCGCGCCAGCATCAATCTTGTGTTTCAGGTTAATCAGGTCAGCCTGCGCGCTTTTCGCTTCAGGGTGTACTTCAGGATAGGCGGCAACGGAAATATCGAAATCACCGACCTCTTTCAGCAGCGAAACCAGATCCGCCGCGTACATGTCCGGTTTGCCGCCTTCTGGAGGCAAGTCGCCGCGCAGCGCAACAATATGGCGGATACCACTCTCCCAGTAATCCTGAGCGATTTCACGCAGCTGTTCACGTGAAGCATCAATGCAGGTCAGGTGAGGTGCAGCTTCCAGACCGGTACGCTCTTTAATCGTTTTGATAATGCTGTGAGTACGGTCACGCTCGCCAGAATTCGCCCCGTAGGTCACGGAAACAAACTTGGGCTTCAGGCTGCTCAGTCGATCGATAGAGCTCCACAGGGTTTCTTCCATATCGCTGGTACGTGGCGGGAAAAATTCAAATGACACATTAATTCGTCCCTGCAATTCCGCCAGACTCTGATTCAGCGCTTCCCGCTGGTTTGCGTGAAAAAAGCTCATACCTGCTACCCCGTTGACCGTGACTGTTATTATCATTCCATACACGTCTATACGTTTAGACGTCTATATAGAAAATGACGTAATCCGCTTAAAGAGTCAACGTTTTTCAGCACGACAAGCCGTGATGATTGCTCACGGTAAATGAAAAAAGTTCATAATGGGTTTCCAGCAAAAGTGCTGCCTCTTCGTCACATTGTTATGTAGATGCGGAGACGGTTTCGTGCGTCACAATATTGCTATTCCATGCTACTTCGTCGCACACGCCCGACACGGGGCGGCTCAAACGCCGCTCGCCCCGTGACCCCAGGCTTTCGGCGAGAATTATGCCGCTGACGCGGTGCCTTCGTCGGTATCTGGCTTTACGGACCGCTTGCGACACGTTCCCGACGTGGCGCAAGCTCTCGCCGCGTCCTGCGGCTCATCCTAATCCAGCTATCTCCTCAGAATAATTTTTTACGCCGGATAACAGCAAAACCATCTCTCAGGCTGCATGAACGAAAGGAAACACGCCGTCAGCAACAGGGGAAATCATGAAAATGTACGGTATGCCCTTCTTCTGTCGTCAGAAAAATGGCGTACTGCGGGGCTTCCAGACTGGTTTCAAATCCGGGAGCGAAACGCAGCGCGGACTGATGGTTGGTGCCACGTACCGTGCTGAACGATATGCCTCGCCAGCCACCGCTAGCAGGACGATGCACGTGCCCCGCAGAAATATGCCGCACATTGCCGAAACGGTGACACACTTGAGACAGCGCGTCTGCTGCCTCGGGTGCCAATCGAACGCTATCCAGCGCCGGAAGCCCGATCGACATCGGAGGGTGATGCAGGAACAGGAACACGTTCTTTCCTTCCGCGGCCTGAAGCTGTTGCTCCAGCCACGCCAGCCGCGCTGAACACAGCGTTCCGCCCACCTCACCAGCCTGCAACGAGTCCAGCAGAATGACGCAATCATCCCCCACGGGCGTGACGCTCTGCACAAACCCGTTTTCATCCACCAGCGTCGGGAACTGGGCTAAAAACGTCTCCCGGTCGTCGTGATTCCCCATCGTCACACGCCAGGGAAGCTGTAGCTCGGACAGCACCGAGGCCAGAAACGCATAGGATGCCGCACTGCCGTCATCGGACAGATCGCCGGAGATGACCACCAGATCGGCATCGCAATGGTGTGCGTTGATATCGGCAATCGCCGCTTTCAGTTGCTGCTCCGGGTCGCGACCATGCAAATTACCGCCTTGTGCGGTCAGATGGAGGTCGGAGAGTTGAATCAGTTTCATATGTATCCTCGGTTTCACTATCGACGCGCTATCGCCTGCCAGTACCGTTATGCCGACTGGCGGCGGATGAGCGGGGCAGCCACTTTTGCTCGACACGCAGGTTCTTGTACCTGAGACTGGCGTCGATCGAGCAACGCCAACGCCTGTGCCGCCATCGTTGCGGGATCCTGACGAAACGTCGTCAACGCATAGGCATCCCACCCCGCGGCCGGAATATCATCAAACCCGATGACCATGAGATCCTGCGGAACGGCAAGCCCACACTGCTTTGCGCGATCGATCACGCCGAACGCGACTAAATCGTTAACACAGAACACCGCATCTGGTCTGACGCTTTCCGGGAGCGAAAACAGCTTCTGCCCCACCGCCAGCCCATCGTCATAATCTGTATCAGTGCCGCGCACTACGGCCACGGGCAGCCCTAACGCGCATGCCTCCTCACAAAACGCCTGCTCGCGTTCAATAATATTGGGCGTTGCCGACGCCGCTCCAGCCAAAGCCAAACGCGTTCTGCCCGATGAGGCAAACAGCCGCGCAGCCATACGCGCGGCTGTGTCATTATCGATGTGTACGCTGTCACACGCCGGTTCGTGCCGCCCAATAACAATCAGCGGCTGGCCATTTAGCTGCGCCAGTTCGACAAATTCTTTTGGCGGCGAGCCGGAAAGCACAATCGTCGCTTCCGCACGGTGACCAAACAGGATCGAGCGCGCAGCGGCCATCGCTTCCCGCACATGGCCGGTATTGATGAGCACCGGAATCGAACCACGTTGGATTAACGCCTGCGACAGCTCTGCGACCAAATTGGCGCGAAACCCGACCTCGGGGTGCGTCACCACCAGCCCAACCAGACGGCTACTGTTCGCCAGCAGACCGCGGGCCAGATCGTTAACCTGATATCCCAGTTCCTGCGCCGCCGTCATCACTTTGGCATAGGTGGCAGCCGACACGCTGGCGCCGGGAGTAAAACTGCGGGACACCGCCGAGCGCGATACACCAGCCCGACGCGCGACATCCTGTGCGCTAACGTAGCCCTGTTTACCTGCCGTCATTTCCCTATCCTTGCCATTACGTCGGCCTTCAAGAAACGCTCCACCACCAGCATGAACAGCACGGAAGGAATCAGCAGCACCAGCGCAGTAATAGAAGCGATCTGATAGTTACCGCCCGCCCCTGCGGTATAGAGCAGCAGCGGCATCATCTGCACATCCGGTGCCCCAACGAAGTAGCTGCCGGTAAACTCATCCAGCGATTCGAGGAAGACGAAGATGGCTGATGCCATCAGCCCCGGCATAGCCAGCGGCAGGGTGATATCGACAAAGGCACGCCATGGCCCGGCACCAATTGACCGTGCCGCCTGTTCCATTTCACGCCCCACCGCCGAGAACGCCGCCGAGGCAATCCAGACCGCAAACACCAGCCCGTGAACCGTGTGAACCAGCACGACGCCCAGCAACGTGCCGTTCAGCCCCCACTGATAAAACAGGCGGGCAATGTTGACGTACACCGTCAAATTCGGGAACGCCTGCGGGATCAGGAATACCAGCAGTATCAATCCACGAGCAGGCAACGGCAGGCGCGCTAGTGCATATCCCGCCGGAATCGCCAGAGACAACGAGGCCAGCACGGTGAACACCGCCACCAGCACGCTATTTCCTAACGCTTCCCAAGCCACACCGCGCGGCGAAAACACCCGCTTCCAGAAGGCGAAGCCCCACTCATTGGGCAGCAGGTGAGGATAGAACCATTTCTCCGCTACCGACCACAGCAGGAGGTTAGCCAATGGCCCAAAGATCAAGAAGATCAGCGTCCCCAGAATCAGCATTCTCGGGATCCACCACAGTACGTTCTTCATGCCTTCTCCCTCATGTTCAAGCGGAGATAAATCACGGCAAACAGGCCAGTCATCAGCAGAGAAATCACCCCCAACGCATTCGCGACGCCGTAATCGCCGTAGGCGTTAATGCGGAAGGCAATATTGGCGGTTAACATTGTTGGCGACTGGGCATTGATCATCATCGGTACGGACAGCACCGACATCATGGTGACGAAAGAGAGAATGAGTCCGGTGAGCAGCGTTTGCCCAACCTGAGGCACCACAATTTCACACAAGATACGCAGGCGAGATGCGCCTAAATTACGGGCGGACTCTATCATCGTGCGATCCAGCGACGCCATCGCGCCTGCAACCAGCAATGCCACAAACGGCGTCTGTTTCCAGACGAAAGCGAACACGATGCCGCGCCAGTCTAGCCAGTTGCTGGCGCTGGCGAGATCGACAATGCCAAGCGTATCCAGCGCGCCATTCAGCCAGCCGTTCTTGGCCAGAAACGTGCGTAAAATTTGCCCGGTCACGATAAACGGGATAAACAGCGGCCAGCGATAGACCCAGCGCAGCAGCGCCACCATACGCGGGCTTTCCCCCAGCGTCAGGTAGCCGCCGATCATGACGGACAGCAGTCCGATCAGTAGCGTCGCGAGGCTCACAATCAGTAAGGTAAACAGGATATCGGGCAGATACAGCGTCAATGCCGTGACAAAATTATCAATGCCCACGCCATTCTGACTGACAAAAGCGCCCCCAACCGACAGCCCCAGCGGCGTGATAAAACAGACAGCCACCACCGCCAGCGCGGGTAGCACAAGCGCGATACCCGCCAGTCGGGAAGAGAATTGGGATACTTGCAACATGAATGTCTCCGCGCTCTGGCTTCATCCCGCCAGAGCGCATGTGATGCTAAGGGGTATCTAAGCCAGCGGCACTATTTTGCCATCGCCTGCTCGTAGGCGTTTAAAATCGCGGTGTGATAAGGCGCGATAGGGAATGTCTTCCCTTTGCTCGCCAGTTCATCAGGCGTCACATCCGTGAACAGGCGTTGCCATACGGCGGGCTTCAGCTCAGCCTGAACGTACTTGGCATCGATCCCCGGATACCAGTTAAAGCGTTCCACGATCCCTTCGGCCTGCACTTTGGCGCTGGTTGCCAATTCGACAAACTGTTTAGCCAGTTCGCGGTTCGGTGCCTGCGCGGGGATGACATAGTGCATCGGCTGCCCCGGCATACCGGGCGCAGGAAGCAGCAACTTGAAATTGTCCGGCAGCTGTCCACTCGCTTTCCAGGAATAGAACATATCGACCCACACCGGCCCCATAGCGATTTCACCGCGGCTCAGCATGTCGAGCGTGCCAGCGTTGCCCGGCGTCAGCGTCACGTTCTTGTTAAAGGCTTTCAGGCGTTCAAACGCGGGTTGCCATTTCTTCGCTTCCGCCTCATCAAACGGTCCGTTCATCAGTTTCTGGGCATCGCCGCCGTAAGCGTAAATCCAGCCCATGACGAAGCTCACGCCCGATGCGCCGCCCTTAATGCCGTTGTAGCCGAACATCTTCGGATTCGCGGCTGCCCACTGTTGGATTTCGTCATAGCTTTTAGGTGGATTCGCTACCATGCTGGGGTTATAGGCCAGCGCCGTCTGGCTACTGAACATCGGCATGACATAGCCTTTCACGTCTGTACCCATGGCTTTATCCGCAGCAGCCATGCTGACCAGCTTGCCGCTGGCGATATCATCGCGATATTTCAGCAGGTCGCCCTTTTGCACCATCGGACCGACAAACTTCTCATGCACAACCGCCACATCGGTGTCCCAGACTTTGGCACCGGCGGCCTGTTGTGCATTAAAACGCTCAAGAATCTTCTGCGACCCCGCATCACCTGGCCCAGTACCGACGGCGCGTACTTTTACGCCGGGATGCTGCTTTTCAAACAGCGGCCCTAAGTATTCATTCACATAGTCGACCATGTTCTGGTCACCTGCCGTCAACACCGTTAATTCCTGTGCCTGTACCGCCGCCAGCGGTGTACTCATCATCAGCGTTGCAGCAAAAATGCGTTTCATATCATTTGTCTCCAATTCAGGATCAGGCCGTCAGGCCGGGAAGCGAGGAATAACGTGAAGTGGTATCCGGTACCGCCGTCAAAGGCATAGCCTCTTCTGCCAGCGGGAAAAGAAACAGCGCCTCGGCAGGGATCTGCACGGCAACCCGCTGCCCGATGGCATAGGGATGCGACGCATGAACCTGTATCCGCCAGGTGCCGCTGGAAATCGTATGCTGCCAGTATCCGCCGGGGTAGCTCTGTGCCTGTACCGTGCCGTAGCGCATCAACATGCCGGGCTGGATGAGCGGAACCTCTGCCGGATCGTAAAGACGAGCGGCTTCCGCACGAAAGCGCGCTTCTATCGGGCCGGGCTGTAGCGACGTATTCTCAGGGACCAGCGAATGGCTCTCGGCATCACCGGGAATCATCAGCGTATCGCCGTCATAACGCGCTTCCAGCACAAGCCGATTTTCCGCCCCCATAAACGCTGCGACAAACGCGCTGGCCGGATGGTGGTACACCTCTTGCGGGCTACCCGCCTGCATGATGCGACCCTGATTCAAAATCACGATGCGATCCGCCATCACCATCGCTTCTTCCCGATCGTGCGTCACGTGGATCGCAGTCAGCCCCAGCCGCTGTTGCAGCGCACGGATCTCATCACGTAGCTGTAGGCGAATACGGGTATCCAGATTGGAGAGCGGTTCGTCCAGCAGCAGAATATCGGGCCGTACCGCCAGCGCACGACCCAAGGCGACGCGCTGCCGCTGTCCACCAGACAGTTCCGCTGGCTTACGGGCGCTCAGTCCCGTTAAACCGAGCATCGTTTCCAGCTCCGCCACCCGGCTGGCAATTTCCGCACGTGGGACGCGGCGCAAACGCAGTCCGTAAGCAATATGCTGCGCCACCGTCATGTGCGGCCACAGCGCATAGCTCTGAAACACCAGCGCCATTCCGCGTTTCTCTGGCGGCGCTTGCGTCATGTCCTGTCCGTTAACGCGAATCGCCCCCGCACGCGGTGACGAGAATCCAGCGACCGTACGCAGTAACGTCGTCTTGCCGCATCCTGACGAACCGAGCAACGCCACGAACTCGCCCTGTGCAATCTCCAGATGGATATCGTTCAATACGGCTGTCGTGCCGTATCCAACATGTAGATGGTCGATGACAATGTGCGGGGCTGCCGCAGAGGAAGTTGTTTTTTGCACAGCTGTGCATTCCACGATAATCAAACAATGCGCTGATTGTGCGGTGACATCGTGTCAGTGGCGTGTTGTCACTGTGACATTTCAATGACACGACTGACGGGAAGATAGCGGTGGGGATTTTTTAGCGAAAAGGGAAACGAGGGAATGGGTCTCTTGAGTATTGGCCATCTCCCCATGCGCGGAGACGGCCAACGGTATGTTGCGCTTACAGCAGATTTTACAGTAACTGTGCCAGACGGTTTAGGTCAGATTGAAGCGCACCCGCCGTGACATCGCGCCCTGCACCTGGCCCACGGATAACCAACGGGTTATCCCGATACCAGCGGCTTTCGATCGCAAACACGTTATCACCCGGCAGCAGTGAGGCCAGCGGATGATCGGGGCGAACCGCTTCAACGCCCACGCGCGCTTTACCATTGCTGTCAAAGCGTGCGACGTGACGCAGAACCAAGCCCATTTCCTGTGCTGCTTCCAGACGTTGCAGCATCTGTTCGTTCAGCGAATCGCCGTTCTCGAAGAAGTAATCGACAGAGCCCTGTTCACAGCCCGGCGGCACCAGCGACTCAACCCGAACCTGACTCGGTTCGATATCATAGCCAGCCTCACGCGCCAGAATCACCAGCTTGCGCATAACGTCCTGACCGGAAAGGTCAACACGCGGATCCGGCTCGGTCAGCCCCTGCTGACAAGCCTGATCGACCAGTTCGGTGAACGGCACGGTGCCGTCAAACTGCAAGAACAGCCAGGAAAGCGTGCCGGAGAAAATCCCGCTAATCGCCAGAATACTGTCGCCGCTTTCTCGCAGATCGCGTACCGCAAAGTTGACTGGCAACCCTGCGCCGACGGTCGCGTTATACAACCAGTGACGATCCGTTTTCGCGAACGCGTCGCGGATCTGGCGATAGTTATTGCCGCCTGATGCACCCGCCAATTTATTGGCGCTGATGACATGGAAACCATAGCTGGCGAAGTCCAGATACAGATCGGCGACCGACTCACTGGCGGTGACGTCCAGCACCACCAAATCATCGAAGGGATGCGAACGCATCCACAGGAACAGATCTTCGCCATCCCGCTCTTGCGCTTCACTTTCGAAGAACGCCAACGCACGGCTGGCATCCAGTCCGTCATAGTTCAACAGGCTGCGCGTACTGTCCACCACACCGGCCAGTACAAACTCAAAACCGGTACGTGCAGACAGGTTACTCTGCTCACGCGCAAACAGCTCCAGCCAGCGTGAACCAATATTCCCTTTGCCAAACAGCACTAACCCAATACGTTTTTCTGCCCGGAACAGTGAATGGTGCAACCCACGAATCAAATGCTCCGTCGGACCAACGCGCAGCACAGCAACCAGACTGATGCCATCATCGGCCTGGCGGACAAATTCAATCGGCTGATCTTTCAACTGCTGATAGAAACGGTGACTGTGCAGCGGATTTTTACCCACGCCTGCACCGACCATCGCGACCATCGCCAATCCGTCACGCTGGTTGAGCTCAACGGGCAACGCAGCCTGTGCCAGCAGTTGCAGCGAGCTATCCACCACTTCGGAGGTGTAGCACAGTTGCAGCAGGTTACGATCCTGATGAACGCCGATCGCCAGCGGTTTCAACTGCGCACGGTTCAGAAGCTGTTCGACTTCTTTTTGCAGCAACGCGAAATCGTGTTCGGAAGGAACCTGAACTTCAATCAGGCAGACATCGTCGTGGCTGGTGACAATTTTGGCACCCGTTCCTGACGCCAACACGCGTTCAATGCGCGTCGATCCCTGTTCAGGCTGATAGCTGCAACGCAGTTGCAAATCGATATCGCTGCCGGAAACAGGCTGTAAGGTACGCGTATGTAACACTGGCGCAGCCAGACGTGCCAGTTCACTGGCTTCATCCAAACGCAGCAGCGGCAGCAGGCAGGCATCTTTCACTTTGCGCGGGTCAGCGCTATACACCCCGGCGACGTCGCTCCAGATGGTCACGCGCTCAACGCCCGCCAACGCACCAATTTGTGTAGCGGAATAGTCACTCCCGTTGCGCCCCAGCAGCACCGTTTCACCCGCATCATTGCGGCTGATAAAACCGGTTACCACTAAGCGCTGCCCTGTGTGTTGCGTCAGATATTGCTGCAACAGCGGCCAGGAACGGCCTTCATCAACCTGCGGCTGCGCGGCACGCTCCGCACAGAGAAAATCACGCGCATCCAGCCACGCTGCATTCATATCCCGGTGATTAAGCACAGCGGACATCAGGCGAGCCGACCAGATTTCACCGTGCCCGACCACTTCGGCGTAGACGGCATCCGTCATCTTGCCATCCAGCAGCGCAGCCAAACGCTCCAGATCGCGAATAAACTGGGCGGTCAGCGCTTCTGCCTCTTGCGCAGGCAGAAGCCCGGCAATCAGTTCACTGTGGTAGCGGCGTAATGCCTGCTGAACCTGATGTGCCGACAGACGATCGCTTTGGCTCAGTTTCAACCAGCTAATCAGCTGGTTTGTGGTACTGCCAGCGGCAGACACCACCATCAAATCACCGGGGTGGCTATACTCCGCCATAATACCGGCTACGCGCAGGTAACACTTCACATCGGCCAGACTGCTACCGCCAAACTTATGCAGCTGTCGGCCCGTTACCGATGGCGCTACTCCTAATGCACTCATTCTTACCTCTTGGCAGCGGCTTGAAACGCACGATCCAGATCGGCAACCAGATCATCGCCGTCTTCAATGCCAGTGGAAATACGCAGTAATGTTTCAGAGATACCCGCTGCGGCACGCGCTTCTGGCGCCATACCGGCATGCGTCATCGTTGCCGCATGAGAGATGAGGCTTTCAACGCCGCCCAGCGATTCTGCCAGCGTGAACAATTCCAGCGACGCCAGAAAACGCCGCAAGGTGTCTTCATCCCCATCCAGCTCAAAACTTAGCATAGCGCCAAAGCCGGATTGTTGACGGCGGGCAATATCATGACCGGGATTATTCGGCAGTGAAGGATGGTACAGCGCCTTCACCAGCGGCTGCGTCTGTAAGAATTCAACCACTTGTTGCGCATTACGCTGCGCGGCTGCCATACGTGGCGATAAGGTACGCAGGCCGCGTAGCAGCAGATAGCTGTCAAACGCCGCGCCCGTAACACCGATGTTGTTCGCCCACCAGGCCAGTTCAGTAATGGTATCGGCATCTTTGGCGATCACCGCACCCGCGACGACATCAGAGTGACCATTCAGGTACTTGGTGCACGAATGCACCACCAGATCGGCACCCAGCTCCAGCGGCTTCTGCAACGCCGGGCTCAGGAAGGTATTATCCACCACGCTGACCGCGCCAGCTTCCCGCGCAGCCTGACAAATTGCAGCAATATCCACGACGCGCAGCAGCGGATTGCTCGGGCTTTCCACCAGCACCAGCTTCGGCTTTTCTGCCAGCGCCGCGTTGAGTGCATCGGTATCACTTTGATCGACAAATTTGACGCGAAACGCGCCGCGCTTGCTCAGACTGTCAAACAGACGATAACTGCCGCCGTAGCAATCATGCGGTGCCACCAGCAGATCGCCGGGACGCAGGAACACCGTGCAAACCAGCATAATCGCCGACATTCCGCTGCTCGTCATTACCGCACCTGCACCGCCTTCCAGTTCGGCAAGCGCACGCTGCACAACATCACGCGTGGGGTTACCGCGACGCGAATAGTCGTGTGCGCGTGGCTGGTTGAATCCGGTAAAGTTATACGTGCTGGAAAGGTGAATGGGGGGGACGACGCAGCCATACTGCTCATCATCATTTAACCCACTGCGGACTGCGATCGTTGCCTGTTTACGCGTCATCGGCTCATTTCCTGGCTGGAGGCTGAAAAGATAGGAACTTAAGAGTAAACGCAGTTTTAATGGACGTCAACACATCTAGACATCTAAACTTCTTTGCGTATAGATTGAGCATAAGCATAATAACCGCTAGAATTGTGGCATTTCATGACAGATGCTGTCTTCATTAGATTAATTTTTAAGGTATCCCATGGCTGAGTGGAACGGCGAGTATGTCAGCCCTTACGCTGAACACGGTAAAAAAAGCGAGCAAGTCAAGAAGATAACAGTATCTATCCCATTAAAAGTATTAAAGATACTGACTGACGAACGCACGCGTCGTCAGGTGAACAACCTGCGCCACGCCACCAACAGCGAGCTGCTGTGCGAGGCGTTTCTGCACGCGTTCACGGGACAACCGTTACCGAATGACGAAGACCTGCGTAAAGAACGCAGCGATGAAATTCCTGAAGCCGCGAAAATCATCATGCGTGAAATGGGTATCGACCCAGATACGTGGGAATACTGATCGCGTTTGCACTATCGATTTTCTTGCTAACCCCGCCTCCTCTGGCGGGGTTTTGCTATGCAGAGAATCCCGCTCAACACATCACTCCTCATTAACCTGAACCTCAACCTCCGCCGCTCGCACTTCTTCCTTTCTTTCCGCTCACGTTGTGAATCGGGATTGCATTTAATTTGTTATGTTATAACATATCACTTTTAGCGTATAACGGTGATATGCCCGCATCATGACAGAGCTTCTCTCCACGAAACCCGTGCTGCTACAGCTTCACCATGTTTCCGTTGCCGACGCCAATCGCACGCCGAGGCTCAGTGATATTTCTCTGTCCATGCAAGCTGGAGAGCGTTTGGCGCTGGTTGGGCCCAACGGCAGTGGTAAGTCCACGCTGCTACGCGTGTTAACCAGCGAACTCGGCGCGACAACGGGGTACATCCAGTTGAACGGCCAGCCGTTGAACACACTCAGCCGCCATGAACGAGCAAAGCGCATCGCAATTCTGGCGCAGAACGATGCACCGGATCTGCGTTTGCGGGTCGCGGAATACGTCGCCTTAGGACGAATTCCACACCACGGGTTCAGCACACCTGCGCAGGATCGCCAGCTCATCGAAGAAGCGCTGGACGATACTGGCTTATTACCGCTGCGCCACCGCCTGCTGGGCACACTCTCCGGCGGGGAACGTCAACGCGCGGCACTGGCGCGTGCTTTTGCACAAACGCCGCAGCTCCTGCTGCTGGATGAACCGACTAACCATCTCGATCCGTTAGCGCGCGCGCAGTTGCTGTCTCTCGTGCGGAAACGCGGTATTTCAACGCTGGCGGTGCTACATGACCTGCCACTCATTACCCCCTTTGCCGACCGCGTCGCCGTTTTGCAGCAGGGAACGCTACTCCGCTGGGGAACGCCCGCACACGCGCTGAGCGCCGACTGTGTGAAATCCGTATTTGGGATGGAGAGCTTTACGGTGCCGCATCCGCTAAACGGCTCGCCCATTCGCATCTTTGAAGCCCCTGAACTGCACTAAGGAACCATGATGAAAATAACGCTTCTGTCTGGACTGCTGGCATTGACGTCGTGCTGGGCACACGCTTCTGGTTTTCCGATCACGGTCGACAGCTGTGGACAACCGCTCACTTTCACCCAGCCGCCGCAGCGAGCCGTTATCCATGACCTGAACATGACGGAAATGGCGTTTGCGCTTGGGCTGCAAAAGAATATCGTCGGGCTGACTGGGATCACCGGCTGGTATAAGGCACCTCCAGACTTTATCAAGCAGCAGGGCACGATCCCTGAACTGGCAGCAAAATACCCGACGTTAGAAAACCTGCTGGCCGTACACCCGGATTTCTTCTTTGCTGGGTGGAACTACGGCATGAAAGTGGGCGGTGAAGTCACCCCGCAATCGCTGAAAAAATACGGCATTCAGACGCTGGTACTCAGCGAAAGCTGCGTGTTCACCGATCAACAGCAACAGCGTCCACGTGCCAGCATGGATCTGCTCTACGGCGACATGCTGAAACTGGGGAAAGTTTTTGGTAAGCAGGAACAGGCTCAGGAACAGATTGACGGCTGGAAACAGCAGATTGCCGAACTGCAAACCCATATTGGCAATCAGCCAAAGCAGAAAGTTTTTCTGTATGACTCTGGCGACGATAAGCCCTTTACCAGCGGGAAATTCGCTATGCCAACCGCCATCATTGAAGCGGCTGGCGGTAAGAACGTAATGGACGATATGGAAACGAGCTGGGCTTCCACCTCGTGGGAAAGCGTGGCGGCCCGCGAGCCCGACTTTATTATTTTGCTGGATTACCAGACGGGCAACGGGGCGGATGCGTTAAGGCGCTTTCTGGAATCACATCCGCTAATGAGATTTACCCCAGCCGTACAGCAGCATCGCTATCTGAAACTGCAATATGCAGAACTTACGCCGGGACCAGCGAATATCGCCGCTATTGATAAACTGGCACGCGCACTCTACCCGGATGCCTTTAAGTGAACCCAACGTCTTCACGTTATGCCGCTACCGTCGTTATCGCGCTGCTGATATTGGTTGGGCTGATGCTGTTAAATATTGCGACAGGCAGCACAACGATTCCCCTTACGCAGGTCGCCAGCGTATTGGGGTTATCATCGGCAGACGTCTCGCCGATGACGTCACGCATCATTCTGGAGCTGCGTATTCCCCGCAGCCTGCTGGCAGCGTTGTGCGGTGCAGGTTTAGCGATGGTCGGTGCCTTTTTGCAAACGGCAACCCGCAACGATCTGGCCGACCCTTTTCTATTCGGCCTGTCTGCCGGAGCCTCAGCAGGCGCGGTCGCCGTCATCACCCGCTTTGGCGAGCAACTCGGTGACTGGGCGCTGCCGATGGCGGCCTTCTGTGGCGGCATTTTATCGGCCGTCGCCGTGACGGTGTTGTTCCTGCTGCAACAGGCGCGGGGCGCAGAGCGATTGATCATCTGCGGATTGGCGATCTCGTTTCTGTTCGGCGCCCTGACGAACTATCTGGTGTTTTCCGGCGATCAGCGGGCCGCCAGCTCGATTCTTTTCTGGTCACTGGGCGGGCTGGGTCTTGCCCGTTGGGACACATTACCGTTCGCGGTGTTCAGCGTCCTGCTGCTATTCGGCCTCACCGCTCTGCGCTGGCGGGCGCTCGACGCTCTGCTGGCGGGCGGACAAACGGCGGCCTCAATGGGCGTTAATCTGTCCCGCGTACGGGTGGAAATTTTTATCTGCTGCGCGTTCGCCACGTCGCTGTTAGTCGCGCTGACCGGCGTGATCGGTTTTATCGGCCTGATGATTCCCCATCTGGCTCGCCCGTTGAGCGGCGTACTGCACAAGAAGCTGCTGCCACTGACCGCCATACTGGGCGCGATACTGCTGTGCGGCGGCGATTGGCTCAGCCGACAGTTGCTGGCCCCCCAGGAATTACCCATCGGGATTATTACAGCGGGATTGGGCGGCATCTTCGTTCTGGGGATGCTGGTAAAACGCCAGCAGGGACACTGATACGCCAGAAACAACAAAGGCACCTGTCGGTGCCTTTGCAGAAAGTTACTAGGCCGATGAGGCCAGTAAAACTTATTTTTTAGCGCCTGGTACGGAGAAACGCTTGTTGAAGCGGTCAACACGGCCACCAGTTGCAACATCACGTTGTTTGCCAGTGTAGAACGGGTGGCATTCGCCACAAACGTCCAGGTTCAGGTCACGACCCACAGTAGAATGGGTTTTGATCACGTTACCGCAAGAGCAAGTTACAGTAACTTCAGAATAATTCGGGTGAATACCTTTTTTCATGGGGAAACCTCTGTTAAGGCCGTGTCGCTATCCAGCCCTGTTCCGCCAGACACCACACGAAAGTTGTATAAGTAAGTTTCATTATGCGAACAGCATAGTGGCGGCGGATCATACAGAATCTGATACCCCGATGCAATCGCATCCACACATTATCCCTCGCAGCATGTACACTAGCGCCTTGCCTTATTTTCTGCCTGCGTCGCGCATGATACAAACCACTCGGTTATGTCGTGGATCGCCGCGCAAATCCAGATCGACTATCACGGAGAAGTTATGTCTGTCGCTCAGGTCGCTTTGCCCGTGCCATTGGCACGTACATTCGATTACTTGCTACCCGCAGGAGGAATAACTCCGCAGGTCGGCGCACGCGTCAGCGTCTCCTTTGGTCACCGTAAAGCGATCGGCATTATTACCGCGCTGAGCGACACCAGCGAACTTCCGCTTGAGCAATTAAAACCTGTGCATGACGTGCTGGACGAACAGCCGCTGTTCCCGCCCAGCCTGTGGCGCATTTTGCTATGGGCAGTCGAGTACTATCACTACCCGATTGGCGAAGTGCTGTTCCACGCGCTGCCGATACTACTGCGTCAGGGGAAACCCGCACATCGCGCGCCGCTCTGGCAGTGGTTTGCCACCGAACAAGGCCGAGCGACACCGCTCAGCACGCTCAAACGCGCAGTAAAGCAGCAGCAGGCGCTGGCAGCCTTACTTCAGTCGCCGCTTTATCGCCATCAGGTAAGCGAAATCGGGCTGACGGAAACGGCGTTGCAGGCGCTGCGTAGCAAAGGGCTATGTGAATTACAGGCCGCAGAGCAAACGCTTCACGACTGGCGCCAAAGCTTTAGTCTGGCAACCGACCGCCTGCGCCTGAATACTGAACAGGCCACGGCTGTCGGCGCGATCCGCAGCGAAGATAACCACTTTGCCGCCTGGCTGCTCGCAGGCATCACCGGTTCGGGCAAAACCGAAGTCTATCTCAGCGTGCTGGAAAATGTGCTGGCACAGGGCAAACAGGCGCTGGTATTAGTGCCGGAAATTGGCCTGACGCCGCAAACGATCGCCCGCTTTCGCGAGCGATTTAACGCTCCGGTGGATGTGCTGCACTCGGCACTCAACGACAGCGAACGCCTCGCCGTCTGGCTACGCGCCCGCAGCGGTGAAGCGGCTATCGTCATCGGAACGCGGTCAGCGTTATTTACTCCCTTTGCCCGTTTGGGGCTGATTGTGATCGATGAAGAACATGACAGTTCCTACAAACAACAGGAAGGCTGGCGCTATCACGCCCGTGATTTGGCGGTTTTCCGCGCCAGAGAAGAAGACATCCCTATCGTCATGGGAACGGCGACGCCCGCACTCGAAACACTGTATAACGTCCAGATCGGCAAATATCGACGCTTGAATCTGACCAAAAGAGCGGGCAATGCCGCGCTAGCCAAACAGCACGTCATCGATCTGAAAGGGCTGCCGTTGACGGCGGGGTTATCCCAGCCGTTGATTACCCGCATCCGCCACCATCTGACGAACGATAATCAGGTTATTTTGTTCCTCAATCGGCGCGGGTTCGCCCCCGTGGTGATGTGCCACGAGTGCGGCTGGATTGCAGAGTGTCAGCGCTGCGATCACTACTATACCTACCACCAGCATCAGAAGATGTTGCGCTGCCACCACTGCGACAGTCAGCGTCCGGTTCCACAACAGTGCCCTGGCTGCGGCTCGACCAATATGGTGCCCGTCGGTCTGGGAACCGAGCAGTTGGAACAAAGCCTTGCGCCGATCTTTCCAGATGTCCCGATCACCCGCATCGACCGTGATACCACCAGCCGTAAAGGGGCGCTTGAGCAGCAGCTCTCGCAGGTCAGGCAGGGAGGTGCACGCCTTCTCATCGGCACACAGATGTTGGCGAAAGGGCATCATTTCCCTGACGTGACGCTGGTCGCTTTGCTGGACGTTGACGGTTCGCTGTTCTCTGCCGATTTCCGCGCAGCCGAGCGTTTTGCCCAGCTCTATACTCAGGTGGCGGGTCGTGCAGGACGCGCGGGCAAGGCGGGCGAAGTGGCGCTGCAAACGCACCATCCGGAACATCCGCTATTACAAACGCTGCTGCAACAGGGCTACGATGCCTTTGCCAGTCAGGCGCTTACCGAACGAAAGAGCGTTTTTTTGCCACCGTTTACCAGCCATATCCTCTTCCGCGCTGACGATCACGATAATCAGCAGGCCGCCTTATTCCTCCAGCAGTTGCGTAATTTGCTGGAGGCGAGCCCATTGCGAGATGAATCACTCTGGCTATTGGGCCCAGTACCCTCTTTACAACCCAAACGCGCAGGGCGCTTCCGTTGGCAACTCCTGCTACAGCACCCCTCCAGAGCGCTATTGCAGAAACTGGTCAGAACATCGCTGACGCTGATCGGCACGCTACCGCAGGCGCGTAAAGTGAAATGGATGCTGGATGTCGACCCCACGGACGGTTAGCGCTTCCTGTTAGATCATTTCGGTTTCTTGCCATTCATTTTTTGCGATCGGCGTCGAGAACACGACATTCATCACACTTTTTGTGCAAATTAAGCAACAAAACCTGCGTTCAATCTGTTATCACTGTCTGCGCAGGCCGTATGCTGAGGCCAGACCGTTTACTGAGGTATAGCACCGTTCCATCGGCATACCGTCCCTGAAAAGCGTTACCCGTAATCATAGAAAGTCAGTAGACAGGGGCGTTCTGCTGACAGTCAGCGCCAGTTAACGCTGACGCAAGGAGAAAAGCGTTGAAGCAGAAGAAAGGTGTCACCACGGCGACGATGAAAAACGTGGCGGATGAGGCGGGTGTTTCCACCGCGACCGTATCCCGAACGTTGATGAACCCAGAGAAAGTCTCTGCGACCACCCGCAGGAAGGTCGAGCAGGCTGTCATCGCCGTTGGTTATTCGCCTCATGCACTCAACAGAAACCTCAAGCGTAACGAATCGCGCACTATCCTGACGATCGTGCCAGATATCTGCGATCCTTATTTCTCCGAAATATTTCGCGGGATCGAGGAAACGGCAGCCGAACATGGCTATCTGGTGTTGATTGGCGATTGCGCTCATCAGCATCAGAAAGAAAAAACCTTCGTCGACCTGATTATTACCAAGCAGATCGACGGCATGCTATTACTCGGTTCCAATCTGCCGTTTGACGCAGGCCAGGAAGAACAGCGTAATCTGCCACCGATGGTGATGGCAAATGAGTTTTCACCGGATCTGGCGCTGCCAACCGTGCATATCGATAACCTGACTGCCGCCTTTGACGCCGTACATTATCTGTATCAGACGGGTCATCAGCGCATCGCCTGCATTGCCGGCCCAGAGCACATGCATCTGAGCCAATATCGTTTGCAGGGGTACATTCAGGCCTTGCGCCGCAATGGCATTCTCATCGATAACCAGTACATCTTTCGGGGTAATTTCGCCTATGAAACTGGGATCAGCGGCCTGATTGCGCTGATGCAACACCCACAACCACCCAGCGCGATCTTCTGCCATAGCGATCTCATGGCGCTGGGCGTACTGGCGCAGGCTAGAAAAATGGGGCTGAATATCCCGCGTGACCTCTCCATCATTGGTTTCGACGACATTGAACAAGCGAAGTACTGCTGGCCTCCTCTGACATCTGTCGCCCAGCCGCGTTATCAGATCGGACGTGAGGCAATGCTGCTACTCTTAGAACAGTTGCAAGGTAACACGGTACAAAGTGGTTCGCGTCTATTGTCCAGTGAGTTGGTCATACGCGACAGTGTCGCAGCCCCGAATTATTCCCGTAACAGGCTTTAAGACTTCAGGTGCTGGTCAAATATTTGAGGGTTCAGTAACATGACCCCCCTAATTATGTTATTTACCTATCAATTCACAGCGAAAAAACAGTGGCACAAAGAGACTACGTGAGCCGGGGACGTTCATCAGGAACGCGCCGGAAAACGACAAATAGCCGAAAAAAAGGCAACGCTTCAGGTGCGTCCAAAACGATGGTCGCGCTCGCTGTTGCCGTTTTGGTCACCTTCGCGGGCGGTCTGTACTTCATCGCCCATAATAAACCCGAAGAATCCCCCGTCCTTCCGCATCAGAACGCGGGCAAAGGTAATGGGCTACCGCCCAAGCCAGAAGAACGTTGGCGCTACATCAAAGAGCTGGAAAATCGTCAGTTGGGCGTCACCACGCCAACAGAACCTTCGGCTGGTGGAGAAATTCAGTCTCCAGTGCAGTTGACGGATGAACAGCGCCAACTGCTGGAACAGATGCAGTCTGATATGCGTCGTCAGCCAACACAGCTTTCCGAAGTGCCGTATAACGACCAGACGCAGGTTCCGCGCTCTCAGGTGACGATTAAGCCGCCGACCCAATCGATGCAGCAGCCACCTGTCGTAACGACGCAGCCCACCACGCGGGCACCTGTGGTCACGCAAACGACGCCTGTGGTACCAAGACAAGACATTCCAAGACCAGAAACGCCAAAACAGGAAGCGCCGAAGCAGCAACCCATCAAACAGCCTGAAGCACCAAAAGTCGAGAAAACGCAACGCTGGGCAATTCAGTGCGGCTCCTTCAAAACCCTCGATCCTGCCGAGTCAGTAAGAGCACAGCTAGCGTTTGCGGGTATTGAAAGCCGCATCACCTCTAACGGTGGCTGGAATCGTATTATGCTGGGGCCTTATAACAACCGTGCTGCCGCAGATAGCATGCTCCAACGTCTTAAGGGCGCGGGCGCATCAAACTGTATTCCTCTTGCCAGCGGGGGTTGAAAAAACCCGCGCTTTCCCCCATTTATAAAATCAATGTGCCCCGAATCATACGGGGATCTTTTTCTTCAAACGGGGACTGACTCGTGACAACAATTGTAAGCGTACGCCGCAAAGGCCTAGTGGTCATTGGCGGTGATGGACAAGCCACTCTGGGCAACACCGTGATGAAAGGCAACGTGCGTAAGGTACGTCGTCTCTACCATGACCGCGTCATCGCGGGCTTCGCAGGCGGTACAGCAGATGCCTTCACCCTTTTTGAGCTTTTTGAGCGCAAGCTGGAATTGCATCAGGGTCATCTGGTGAAAGCCGCTGTCGAGCTGGCGAAAGACTGGCGTACCGACCGTATGCTGCGCAAACTGGAAGCCTTGCTGGCCGTCGCGGACGAAAATTCCTCACTGATCATTACCGGTAATGGTGATGTTATACAGCCTGAGGACGATCTTATCGCCATTGGTTCTGGTGGCCCTTATGCACAGGCCTCCGCACGCGCTTTACTGGAAAATACCGAACTGGGTGCCCGTGATATTGTAGAGAAATCTCTGGGGATTGCTGGCGACATCTGTATCTACACCAACCAATTCCACACGATAGAAGAATTAGCCTCCAAGGCGTAAGGATCAACTATGTCTGAAATGACCCCGCGCGAGATAGTCAGCGAACTCGACAGCTACATCATCGGCCAGCATAAAGCGAAACGCGCCGTCTCCATCGCGCTGCGTAACCGCTGGCGCCGTATGCAGTTGGATGAAGCTCTCCGCCATGAAGTGACGCCTAAAAACATTCTCATGATCGGCCCGACCGGCGTCGGTAAAACCGAAATCGCTCGTCGTCTGGCGAAGCTTGCCAATGCGCCGTTCATCAAAGTAGAAGCAACCAAATTCACCGAAGTCGGCTATGTTGGTAAAGAAGTTGACTCCATCATCCGCGATCTGACGGATTCCGCGATCAAAATGGTGCGCCTTCAGTCTATCGAAAAAAACCGCTTCCGTGCGGAAGAGATGGCGGAAGATCGCATTCTCGACGTGCTGATTCCTCCGGCGAAAAACAACTGGGGACAGGCAGAAAGCACACCGGAGCCTTCCGCCGCACGTCAGGCATTCCGCAAGAAACTGCGTGAAGGCCAGTTGGACGACAAAGAGATCGAGATCGATCTGGCTGCCGCTCCTGTTGGCGTAGAGATCATGGCACCACCGGGCATGGAAGAGATGACCAATCAGCTACAGTCCATGTTCCAGAATCTGGCAGGACAGAAGCAGAAAGCCCGTAAGGTCAAAATCAAAGATGCCTTCAAGCTGTTGATAGAAGAAGAAGCCGCTAAGCTGGTGAATCCAGAAGAGCTGAAACAGCAGGCGATTGACGCGGTCGAACAGCACGGTATCGTATTCATCGATGAGATCGACAAAATCTGTAAGCGCGGCGAAAGCTCCGGCCCGGATGTGTCCCGTGAAGGCGTTCAGCGCGATTTGCTGCCTCTGGTTGAAGGCTGCACTGTATCGACCAAGCACGGTATGGTCAAAACCGACCACATCCTGTTTATCGCGTCCGGTGCGTTCCAGGTTGCCAGCCCGTCCGATCTGATTCCAGAATTGCAGGGGCGTCTGCCGATTCGCGTAGAGTTGCAGGCACTGACCACAGAAGATTTCGAGCGCATTCTGACGGAACCCAGCGCCTCGCTGACCGAGCAGTACAAAGCGCTGATGGCGACAGAAGGCGTGGAGATTTCATTCACCGCCGATGGTATCCGCCGTATTGCCGAAGCAGCCTGGCAGGTAAACGAAAGCACCGAGAATATCGGTGCGCGCCGTCTGCATACCGTGATGGAGCGTTTGATCGAAGACGTCTCTTACGACGCCAGCGAAATGAACGGTCAAAGCGTTACCATTGACGCAGATTATGTACGTAATCATCTGGATGAATTAGTAGCAGATGAAGATCTGAGTCGATTTATCTTATAATCCGTTTTCGCGGATCGCACGATTAACGATAAAGTGGGAGGCGTTGGCCTCCCACTTTTGTTTCTGACACCGCCATCACTGACTTTTTTGTTTATAAACGGATGATTCACGCAAGTGAATCGTCAATAAAAATTGAAGCACACCATGACCTTATCGATCCATAGCAGCAAAACCAAAGCCTGGCTGGATAGTCTGCGTCCAAAGACGTTGCCATTAGCTTTTGCGTCCATCGTCACTGGCTCGGCGATTGCGAGCTGGCATAGCAGCTTTAAACCGAGCGTAGCATTACTAGCATTGTTGACCGCCGGACTGCTACAAATCCTTTCCAATCTGGCGAACGACTATGGGGATGCGATAAAAGGCAGCGACACCGAGGAACGTATCGGGCCATTGCGCGGCATCCAGACCGGTGCTATTACGCTGGCACAACTGCGCACTGCGCTGATCGTAACCATCGCGCTCACCATTATTTCCGGTGTGGCGCTGGTCATTCTCGCGTGTGAAAAACCAGCGGATATCTTCGGTTTTCTGATTCTGGGACTACTGGCAATTTTCGCCGCCATTACCTATACCGTCGGTAATAAACCCTATGGCTACATCGGGCTCGGCGATATTTCGGTGCTGATCTTTTTCGGCTGGCTCAGCGTTGCGGGGTCGTATTACCTGCAAACCGGACATTTCGACAGCATCGTGATGCTACCTGCGACAGCCTGCGGTCTATTGGCGACGGCGGTACTCAACATCAACAATCTGCGCGATATCGACAACGATCGTATCAGTGGAAAGAACACGCTGGCAGTGCGTCTGGGTGCGGAAAAAGCGCGCTTCTACCACACAATGCTGCTGTTGCTGGCTCCGGTTTGTCTCGGTCTGTTTGCAACGTTTTATCTGCACAGTCTGGCAGGCTGGCTCTTTATTCTGACGCTCCCGTTACTGATTCAGCAAGCGCGCTATGTGCTGCGTGAAACCAGCGCATTCAGTATGCGTCCGATGCTGGAAAAAACAGTGAAAGGCGCGCTGTTGACCAACATTCTTTTCGCTGTCGGCGTGATATTGAGTTAGTGCGGGTAAAGTGAGCACAGGCGAAAAGCAGCGCGTATTTACTGATACGCATCAAGTTAACATTTGATGATTTTGCCAACAGCCGCCAGAAAGGGATATACTCATGATTCCGGCGGCAAACAGACGTTAATCCTATGAAATACGATACTTCCGAACTGTGCGATATCTACCACGAAGAGGTGAATGTTGTTGAGCCTCTGTTCTCTAATTTTGGCGGGCGTACTTCATTTGGTGGCAAAATCACCACAGTGAAATGTTTTGAGGATAACGGCCTGCTTTTCGATCTCCTTGAAGAGAACGGCCTCGGGCGCGTGCTTCTGATCGATGGCGGGGGCTCGGTGCGCCGCGCGTTGATCAACGCGGAAATCGCCCGGTTGGCGACGCAAAATGAGTGGGAAGGCATTGTCGTTTATGGCGCAGTGCGTCAGGTTGACGATTTGGCTGAGCTGGATATCGGTATTCAGGCGATGGCAGCGATTCCTGTCGGTGCAGGTAGCGAAGGCATCGGCGAGAGCGATATTCGCGTCAACTTCGGTGGCGTCACCTTCTTCTCTGGTGACCATCTGTATGCCGATAATACCGGTATTATTTTGGCGGAAGACCCGCTGGATATTGAATAATATCGTTGAATTTTCAGGGGATTTATCACGTCGAGCGATGATAATGGGTAGATCGTAAAGACGCTGTGAATACATCCCTGTACGCTCGAGCCGCGCAATATGAATCTCATCCTGAGATTCACCCTTACAGGGCCGTCGCAAGCGACGTTCAAAAGCGTCAATGACGCTTTTGCCCCTGGCGCGGACGCCTTACTCTTCTATCCCATTATCACCGTTCTACTTCAGTGAATAGGCTTCTCTGGCTGTCAAAAGTCCGATTAGACTTCTTCCATTTTGCCTAACAGCGCGCGCAAGCGCTCTTGCCATACCACTTGCTCTTCTTTCAACTGCTCGTTCTCGCGCACCAGCGCTTCACGTGAACCCGCTGCCGCCTGAACATCCTGCGACAGCGCGTTGTTCTGCTCTTTCAGCTCTTCAATTTCCATTTGCAGCAGCGTGATGGTATCAATCGCCTGCTGAACTTTCGCTTCCAGCTTTTCAAACACTTCAAATGACATTCTTCAAACCCCTTTTAATCGCAACAAGGCAAAGATCGGTTAACGCTGGCTTTCGAACGCTGTAACCAACACCCAACGGTGTCGCCATCCGCCCGTAAACATAATCCTGACCGCGGGACGGCTGGCAAGACAGACCATAGCGAAATTGTATGTAGCCAATGGCCCCCTGTCTAGCGCACATCCCCCACTACGCGAGTGTGGCAGCTTTTCTTGCTTAACACTATCGGTACAAACTGAAAAATCAGCAGTACAAACCGAAAAACTAGCAGTACAAACTGAAAACGACTCCGGTTCGCTTCCCCATTACTCCTATAGACCCTAAATAATTCAAGTTGTAGGAAGGCGGCAATCGCACAAATCCCCAGGAGCTTACACCAGTAAGTGACTGGGGTGAGTAAAGACAAATCGGCCTAGCCGATTTGAACGCCGCTTGCGGCGGCCCTTCAGGGCGAGGCTCAGTGATGAGCCGAGTATTGTCAACGCATCTACAGCTTGAAGTATGACGGGAAGTGTTAATAAATTTAACCTGAGCGTTACTATCAACCGTGGGCAAAAAACCACCGCGAGTCATTTTATAAGCGAATACGCTCATTTTCTTGACGCACAACACACATTTCAATTTCGATATTTCTCGTTTTCGAGCATTAACGATAAATTCACATCATAAATACATTTAAAACAGAGGATGCCCCCAACGGTATCCTTAGACCTACCACTCTGTACGTTACCCAGCAGGAAAAAAATATGAGCCAAGCAGAACGTTCAACGCTAAAAGGCCAGTGCATCGCCGAGTTTCTCGGCACTGGCCTGCTGATTTTCTTCGGTGTCGGCTGCGTCGCCGCCTTGAAACTGGCGGGAGCCAGCTTCGGACAGTGGGAAATCAGCATCATTTGGGGCTTAGGGGTTGCGATGGCAATCTACCTGACCGCCGCCATTTCCGGTGCTCACCTCAACCCGGCTGTCACTATTGCCCTGTGGCTGTTTGCCTGCTTCGATGGGCGCAAGGTGGTACCTTACATTCTGGCGCAGATTGCAGGGGCCTTTTGTGCCGCCGCACTGGTCTATGGTCTGTATCACAATCTGTTCGTGGATTTTGAACAAGCCAACAATATGGTGCGCGGCAGCACGGAAAGCCTGAATTTAGCGGGCATTTTCTCAACCTATCCAAACCCGCACATTTCCGTCATGCAGGCACTGCTGGTTGAGACCGTTATCACCGCCATCCTGATGTGCCTGATTCTGGCGCTGACCGATGATGGTAACGGCATCCCACGCGGGCCACTTGCTCCCCTGCTGATCGGTATTTTGATTGCCGTTATCGGTGCATCCATGGGGCCGCTAACCGGCTTCGCCCTTAACCCAGCGCGTGACTTTGGGCCTAAGCTGTTCGCTTTCCTGGCGGGCTGGGGCAACGTAGCCTTCACCGGCGCACGCGACATTCCTTACTTCCTGGTTCCCATCTTCGGCCCCATTATCGGTGCCTGTCTGGGCGCCTTCGGTTATCGCGCACTGATTGGCCGCAATCTGCCATGTGATGTGTGCGAACCTGAGGCAGAAACTACTCCCCGTCGTGAAAGCCGTTAAACTTAACGCCACGACCATCCTATTTCACGGTTAATCATTACAGGATTGGATTTATGAACCCGGAAAAAAAATACATTGTCGCGCTCGACCAAGGCACAACCAGCTCCCGCGCCGTCGTACTGGATCACGATGCCAATATCGTTAGCGTCTCGCAGCGTGAATTCACCCAGATCTATCCAAAAGCAGGTTGGGTAGAGCACGACCCGATGGAGATTTGGGCCTCACAAAGCTCAACGCTGGTCGAAGTGCTGGCTAAAGCCGATATCAACGCGGATGAAGTCGCGGGCATTGGTATCACCAACCAGCGTGAAACCACCGTCGTATGGGAAAAAGAGAGCGGCAAGCCGATTTATAACGCCATTGTCTGGCAGTGTCGTCGTACCGCTGAAATCTGCGAAAAGCTGAAGAAAGACGGTCTGGAAGAACACGTTCGCAACACCACCGGTCTGGTGGTGGATCCCTACTTCTCCGGCACCAAAGTGAAATGGATTCTGGATCACGTTGAAGGCTCACGTGAACGCGCCAAACGCGGTGAACTGCTGTTTGGTACCATCGATACCTGGCTGATTTGGAAAATGACGCAAGGGCGTGTTCACGTAACAGATTACACCAACGCCTCCCGCACCATGCTGTTTAACATTCATACGCTGGAATGGGATACCCGCATGCTGGAAGCGCTGGATATCCCGCGCGAAATGCTGCCGGAAGTACGTGCTTCTTCAGAAATCTACGGCCAAACCAACATTGGCGGTAAAGGCGGCACGCGTATTCCTATCGCCGGTATTGCAGGCGACCAGCAGGCAGCGCTGTACGGCCAGCTCTGCGTTCATCCAGGTATGGCGAAAAACACCTACGGCACGGGCTGCTTCCTGCTGATGAACACCGGTAAAGAAGCGGTACTGTCCAAACACGGCCTGCTGACCACCATCGCCTGTGGCCCGCGTGGCGAAGTTAACTACGCGCTGGAAGGCTCGGTGTTCGTTGGCGGCGCATCCATCCAATGGCTGCGTGACGAACTGAAACTAATCGGCGACTCAATGGACTCCGAATACTTTGCAACGAAAGTGAAGGACTCTAACGGCGTCTATGTCGTACCCGCTTTCACCGGCTTGGGTGCGCCTTATTGGGACCCGTATGCCCGTGGCGCGATCTTCGGTCTGACCCGTGGCGTGAACGCAAACCACATTATTCGTGCGACGCTGGAATCCATCGCTTTCCAGACCCGTGACGTACTGGATGCCATGCAGGCGGACGCCAATACGCGCCTGAAAGCGCTGCGTGTCGACGGTGGTGCGGTTGCCAACAACTTCCTGATGCAGTTCCAGTCCGATATTCTCGGTACGCGCGTGGAACGTCCAGAAGTGCGTGAATCCACGGCACTGGGTGCTGCGTTCCTGGCTGGCCTTGCTACTGGCTTCTGGAACGATCTGGATGAAGTGAAGAGCAAAGCGACTATCGAGCGGGAATTCCGCCCCAGCATCGAAACGGTAGAGCGCAACGTTCGCTACAGCGGCTGGCAGAAAGCCGTGGCTCGTGCCCGTAGCTGGGAAGATCACGACGCCTAATCGATCCACTAATCCATCAACAACGGGCGCGCCTGTCGCGCCCGTTTTTTCCCTATCGCCCAACCGCCACTCTCCCCCGTTGTGATAAAATCCTCGTCCACACCCTAATGTTGATCGTTTAAGAACCGAGATACCGGGGCGACCACGGTGCGAGGCGTCCCTGCGGGAACCTCATCACCGTGTTTCCCCTAAATCCATGCTTAAGTGGCTAACATGAGGCCGCACCTTTTCCCGATCGACAATAGACAGGTATTTATGAAACGTGAATTAGCCATTGAGTTCTCGCGCGTCACCGAAGCAGCCGCACTGGCAGGCTATAAGTGGTTAGGGCGTGGCGATAAGAATGCCGCCGACAACGCTGCCGTACAGGCAATGCGCATCATGCTGAATCAGGTCAATATCAACGGTCAGATTGTTATCGGCGAAGGGGAAATCGACGAAGCGCCTATGTTGTTCATCGGCGAGCAGGTCGGTACAGGTCAGGGTGATGCCGTAGACATCGCTGTCGATCCGATTGAAGGCACACGGATGACGGCAATGGGTCAGGCTAACGCGCTGGCCGTGCTGGCCGTTGGCGAAAAAGGCACGTTTTTGCACGCGCCAGACATGTACATGGAAAAGCTGATTGTCGGCCCCGAGGCAAAAGGCGTGATTGACCTCAACCTGCCGCTGGCGGACAACCTGCGTAATGTCGCACTGAAGCTGGGTAAACCGCTGAGCCAGTTAACAGTGACTATACTCGCTAAACCGCGCCACGATGCCTGCATCGCAGAAATGCAGCAGTTGGGCGTGAAGGTATTCGCGATTCCAGACGGCGACGTCGCCGCATCCATCCTCACCTGCATGCCAGACAGTGAAGTTGACGTGCTGTACGGCATCGGCGGCGCGCCAGAAGGCGTGATTTCAGCAGCCGTTATTCGCGCACTTGATGGCGATATGCAGGGGCGTTTGCTGGCACGTCATCAGGTCAAAGGCGATAGCGCTGAAAACCGCCGCATCGGTGAAGATGAGCTGGCACGCTGCCGACAAATGGGCATTGAAGCCGGTGGCGTCCTCAAGCTTGATGACATGGCGCGCAACGACAACGTGATTTTCTCCGCGACTGGCATCACCAAAGGTGATTTGCTGGACGGGATCGCGCGTAAAGGCAATATGGCCACCACAGAAACGCTGCTGATCCGCGGTAAATCCCGCACGATCCGCCGGATTAAATCGACGCACTATCTGGATCGTAAGGATCGTACGCTCCACGAATTCCTGCTGTAGCTGACCACCGATCGGCAGACTGATTGTTTCACAGTTGTTAATAAATGGCGTATCGTAGATGCACGACTTACATGCAAAAATAGCAGCGTCTAATGCAAGCAACAGGAGCAGAAAAATATGGCTGAATGGGTGACAGGCAAGGTGGTTCAGGTGGAAAACTGGACAGAAAGTCTGTTTAGCATTCGGGTTCACGCGCCCGCTGATGCATTCACTGCCGGGCAGTATGGCAAACTGGCGCTGGAGATTGATGGCGAGAAAGTGCAGCGCGCTTATTCCTACGTGAATGCGCCTAGCGATCCCACGCTTGAGTTCTATCTGGTGACGGTACCAGAAGGCAAGCTCAGCCCGCATCTGCATGCATTGCAGCCCGGTTCAGACGTCATGATCGTCAAAGAGGCTGCTGGCTTTTTCGTGCTGGAAGAAGTGCCTGATTGTGAAACGCTGTGGATGCTGGCAACAGGCACGGGCATCGGCCCTTATCTGTCGATTCTTCAGGAAGGTAAAGGTCTGGAGCGCTTTAAGAATATCGTGCTGGTTCACGCCGCCCGCTTCTCACGCGATCTGAGCTATCTGCCGCTGATGCAGCAATTACAGCAGCGCTACCACGGTCAACTGCGTATTCAAACGGTCGTCAGCCGGGAAGAAGAAACGGGCTCGCTGACGGGCCGCATTCCCCAGCTTATCAGCAGCGGTACGCTGGAAGCCGCCGTGGGCTTGCCGATGAATGCAGCAACCAGCCACGTCATGCTGTGCGGTAACCCGCAGATGGTACGCGACACTCAGCTGTTGCTGAAAGAAGAGCGTCAAATGACCAAGCACCTGCGCCGCAGACCCGGTCATATGACTGCTGAAAACTATTGGTAAACCACGTTCTATACCACCTAGCGGCGGAAACGAAACGGCTCCGCCGCTGCTCCAAAACGATTTTCCCCTTTTGTCCCCAGAAAAACGCCGCAGTCGAGCAGCGTCATCACGACAATCAGGATCGGCAAAAAGCGGCCAATGCCCCACTGCCAGATGGACGAGAACATCGTCCAATTCCCCGAGACCAGCATCCACGCCACCACTAACAACAGCGCCCACCAGCCGCTCTTATTACGGTCGTGCAGCCGTTTCACCATAATCGCCGCCGTCGGCCACAGCAATACCACCAAACCAAACGCCGTCGATTGCGTATCCAGCCAGCTTTGGCCGGATAGCGTAAACAGCACCGCCATCAGCGCGACCCAAATCGCCATCCAAAGCCAGAAATCACGACGACCGACTCGGCCTTTAAACGAGAAGCACCACTGCTGTAATGTCATTAACGATAACGCCCTGAATTGTCAGCCTGTCTGGCCGAATTAATCTGTATTTTATTGTGGCTGATTTTACCTCAACCCGAGTATTTTCCTGCAATCTTTACGCGATTTTTGTCAGCCACGTTCAATTTCTCACAACGACGTACAATTTTTGACAACGACGTACAAATGCCGCTTTAATCGAATGTATTCTGCCGTTATCGGCCTGGACACCTTCTGAAATGGCTGACCCGAATCCCTATGACACGAAAACGCATCGCTTCACTTTTAGTTTTATCATCGCTGGTGCTGTACCAGACTCACGCGGGAGCCGATCCGACGTTTCCGCCCAAAACCTCAGCCAATGCGCCGTATCTGCTGGCTGGTGCCCCCACCTTCGATCAAACCATCACGCAGTTCCGTTCTCGCTACAATCTGAGCAACCCTACGCTGCTGATCGGTGAATTTCGGGTTGTCGATACCAGTAATATCACCAGCATGTTGACCCGCGCAGCCAGCCGGATCAACGACCACCTCTATGCTTCAACCGCGCTGGAGAAAGGCACCGGGAAAATCAAAACGCTGCAAATTACCTGGTTGCCGCAGCCGCAGAGCGAACAGGAAACCGCAGTGTGTCGTAAGCAGGCCATCGACTATATGGCTGCGCTGGCACGCACGTTCGCACCGTCACTGACGGAAGAACAGAGTGTGAAAAAAGTCACCGAACTGCTGGGAAAAGGCAAAGGACGGCGCTTTTACCAGCAGACGGAAGGAGCCTTGCGTTATGTTGTTGCAGATGATGGTGAAAAAGGGCTAACTTTTGCTGTTGAACCGATTAAGCTAACGCTATCTGAACCGTGATCAACACGGTAATTAATGACGAAAAACAGAGCCACAGTCACATTTCGTCTCTATACTGTGGGCAGGTTATATTGCCTGACGGCAGTACTTTAATGCATTGATTCATTAACATATTGATTCATTCGCGATTCCGGCTGGAGGAAAAAAGATGCGACATCCATTAGTTATGGGTAACTGGAAGCTGAACGGCAGCACTCACATGGTCAACGAACTGATCGCGGGCCTGCGTAAAGCGCTCAGCACCGTTGACGGCTGTGGTGTAGCGATTGCACCACCTGCTATCTATCTCGATCAGGCTAATCACCAACTGGCTGGCAGCCGCATTGCTCTGGGCGCGCAGAACGTTGACGTGAATCTTTCTGGCGCTTTCACTGGCGAAACGTCTGCCGAGATGCTGAAAGACATCGGCGCGAAGTACATCATCATCGGCCACTCTGAGCGCCGCACCTACCACAAAGAAAGCGATGAATTCATTGCGAAGAAATTTGGTGTGCTGAAAGACGCGGGCCTGATTCCGGTGCTGTGCATTGGCGAAACCGAAGCAGAAAACGAAGCGGGCCAGACGGAAGCCGTCTGTGCGCGTCAACTGGACGCTGTGCTGAATACACTGGGCGCGAAAGCGTTTGAAAACACCGTTGTCGCCTACGAACCTGTATGGGCTATCGGTACCGGCAAATCTGCAACTCCAGCACAGGCTCAGGCTGTTCACAAATTCATCCGTGACCATATCGCCAAGCAAGATGCTGCCGTTGCTGAACAAGTGATCATCCAGTACGGTGGTTCGGTGAATGCCGCGAATGCCGCAGAGCTGTTCACCCAGCCGGACATCGATGGCGCGCTGGTTGGCGGTGCATCACTGAAAGCTGACGCCTTTGCTGTCATCGTGAAAGCCGCAGCCGATGCTAAACGCGGCTAAGCTTTTATCGAAAACAGACGGACGAAGGTTCGTCTGATAAAAAGCCGGTTCACGCTATCGCGCCAACCGGCTTTTTTTATGGCGAGCAAAATACTCGCCCTCTTCTTTTCAGCAATCTGCTAACGGCGCAACGCTTACTTCGCCGCAGGGATTTGCTGCGTAATGCAGTGAATATTTCCCCCACCCAGCAGGATTTCCCGCGCAGGCACGCCGCTAATCAGGTAACCAGGGAACATCTGTTGCAGCAGATCGCGTGCAACGTCATCCGTCTTCTCATCCAGCAGCGGGAACACGATCTGCTGATTGCTGATCAGGAAATTCACATAAGAACCCGCCAGACGGGAACCGGCAAGGCGTTCAACGGCATCGCCGCTGTCGACACCCTGCGCTTCCTCTTTGGTTGCATACAGCGGGCCGGGTGCAGGCAGCTTCCAGATTTTTAACTCACGCCCTTGCGCATCCCGCGCAGCCGACAGCACCTCATAGGCGGCAACGGAGCGTGCATACTGCGGATCGTTTTCATCATCCGTCCAGTGCAGCGCCACTTCACCGGGGCGCACGAAACAGCACATATTATCGATATGCCCATCGGTTTCGTCGTTATACACGCCTTCTTCCAGCCAGATAACCGTCGAAATATCGAGGTAATCACGCATCAGCTGTTCGATTTCCGCCTTGCTCAAATGCGGGTTACGGTTCGGATTGAGCAAGCATTCCGCCGTAGTCAGCAGGGTGCCTTCACCATCAACATGGATCGACCCACCTTCCAGAATCAGCGGCGCGGCATAGCGTGCGGCCTGATGATAGTCCAGCACCTGTGCCGCCACTTTCTCATCCTGACGCCAGTCTTCATACAGACCTCCCAGTTCGCCGCCCCAAGCGTTGAACTGCCAGTCGATACCCCGACGCTCACCGGCCTGATTCAGCACGATGGTTGGACCGGTATCACGCATCCAAGCGTCGTCACTTTCCATTTCCACCAGCGTGACGTTCACTGGCATCACTCTTTGCGCATCTGCCATGTAGCGTGCAGGCACGCCCATGATAACCGGCGTGTTCTGGGCGATGGCTTCCGCCACGCGCGCGAACGTTTTCTGCGCCGGAACGCCCTGCTCGCGCCAGTTGTCGGTACGATACGGCCAAATCATCCACACGGCATCATGCGGTGCCCATTCGGCGGGCATCGCAAAGCCATCCTGCTGCGGCGTAGTGAGATGAGGAATCGCTAGCTGTGACATCACTTATCTCCGGGTCTTGCCGTCAGAGGTGGCAATCGTGCCGTACATTTCTGGACGACGGTCGCGGAACAGGCCCCATGACGCACGCTGTGCCGCAATGGCCTCTAAATCAAATTCATGCACCAGAATCGCTTCATCCGTCTTATTGGCCTGTGCCAACAGCGCACCCGTTTGGTCGGCAATGAAGGACGAACCGTAGAACGTCATTTCCAGACCGTCGATGTATTTGCTGGCTTCTGTACCAATACGGTTGGATGCGATTACCGGCACCAGATTCGCAGCGGCGTGACCTTGCTGAACGCGGGTCCAGTGCGGCTGGCTGTCGATGTCTGGGTAAGCGGGTTCAGAACCAATCGCGGTAGGATAGAAAATCAGCTCGGCACCCTGCAACGCCAGGCTGCGTGCGGTTTCTGGGAACCACTGATCCCAGCAAATGCCCACGCCGATTTTTGCGTAGCGCGTCTGCCAGACTTTAAAGCCAGTATCGCCCGGAATGAAGAATTGCTTCTCCTGATACGCCGGGCCATTCGGAATGTGCGTTTTGCGATAAACATCCAGCACGGAGCCGTCCGCGTCAATCATCACCAGCGAGTTGTAATAGGCGTTATTGGCACGCTCAAAGAAGCTCAACGGCAACACCACGTTCAGCTCCGCCGCCAGTGCGGAAAAATGCTTAATCAGCGGGCTGGTTTCCAGCTCCTGCGCCAGCGCATAGTGCTCTGGGCTTTGATCGATACAGAAATACGGTGCGGCAAACAGTTCCTGAATCAGGATAACCTGCGCGCCCTTTGCATGCGCTTGTCGCACCAGTTTTTCGGCGTTTTCGATATTCTTGGGCAGATCCCAGGAACACGCCATTTGTGTTGCGGCAACGGTAACTTTTTTCATGCGAAAACCTCAATAATAGCGATGTATACCCGCTCCTGCGCGGCAGATATCAATAGTGAGTGCGCTCGTTCAGGATAATGACAGCTATTCGTCTGCATTAACGAGTTCAACCCCGACGAGTTTAGGCCAACACACCACCCTATGCCCGATACGAAGGTAGCCTATTCACCGAAAATGACATGTGCATTATGCCAGTTAATGGCGGCACTTCACTATGCTGAAAATGAATGATCTCGCGTGATGAATTCCACAGGAAAAATCGGCGCGTAATTTGGCGACACCTTCAAAATCATCGACTTTCCCTAACCATAACAGCACCCGTTTTTCTTACGAAAACCTCAATTTTTAAATGTACATTTTTTCACCAAATGTGAGTAAGCACCCACATACACACAATGTTTATATGATTTATTTATCACCTAAAATAGAACCAAACCTATTAATAAACACCAATTAAATAGGAACCACCTTGCATTAATTAATTCCTAACTCAAACTTTCAGCATAACTGCGCATTCTGCGCAACTTATTGCTCACTTCCCAGTG
>NZ_JAINZP010000003.1 GCF_020166435.1 Pectobacterium versatile
ATTGCGGGGTTTTTTGCATCTTAGCTCTGGGAAATGCGCGTATATCCTAAATAATTCGAGTTGCATGCAGGCGGCGACACAGTGACAAATTCGTCAAAGACGAATTTGAGCAGCCAAAGGCTGACCTCCGGTGAGAGACAGTATGTCTCTCATTAATCCCCAGGAGCTTACATCAGTAAGTGACTGGGGTGAGCGAGGAAAGCCAACGTACATGCAGCTTGAAGTATGAAGGATATATCAAGGGGACTCGGTTGCGGCAACGGGTGGCGGACTCTGTATTTCCTGAACCTGATGTAAACGAACAAAGCCGAGTTCTTCCGGCGACAGGCCGCTCAGGCGCAATTCAATAATCGCTTCGGCTTTTGGTAACAGAGTAGGGGAGACGACAAACGATTGTGTTTGTGTGTCGCCCGTTAAAGGCTTCCCGCTCACAGGGTCGAGCCGTCCCCAGTCAAGCTGCGCGCCAAAGGCCGGTAGCCCCTTCGCATCAAGCGTACGAATGTGTAGCAACGCGCTTGTTCCGTTCGCTTCAGTCTCGATATTGCGTAACGATACGTTGAGTCTGCCAATACTGCTTTCCAATACAGTGCTGGTTTGCGCGGCAGGCAGTAAATAAACGCCGGAGGTGGACTGAGAATTCAACGCATTTTGTCGCTCTAATGCCGTGGCCTGATCGGTCAGCGTTTGTAATTGCTGATTGAGTTGACCTACCTGGTTCTGCAATTTGGGCATCTGGCGCTGTTCAGCGCACCCTGCGAGCAAGAGTAGCGCTGGCAGGAAGGTCAGTACGCGATATCGGGTTCTCATATCTGTGGTTCCCCTTTCGATGTTTTATTCATTGATCCGTTGATCCCTGTTGCTGAGTTTAGCTGCGATTAAGCCTAAGTCATAGGTGAGACAGCTTTTTTCATCCTATTACCGAGAGAGATGCGAAACCCTTCGCAACGTGGATCAGGAGTTTTGGTTAGTCCGTTAATTCAGGGTAAACTGTCGCTACGTTAAGGATTACTGGTCAGGACACATCATGCATTGCCCGTTTTGTTCCGCTGTTGATACCAAAGTCATTGATTCCCGTCTGGTCGGCGAAGGTTCGCAAGTCCGTCGTCGTCGGCAGTGTCTGGTTTGTCATGAACGCTTCACCACGTTTGAAGTGGCTGAACTGGTGATGCCGCGAGTTATCAAAAGCAATGAAGTGCGCGAGCCCTTTAATGAAGATAAATTGCGTAGCGGCATGCTGAAAGCGCTGGAAAAAAGGCCAGTCAGTTCTGATGACGTCGAAATGGCGATTAATCACATTAAATCTCATCTTCGTGCTACCGGAGAACGTGAGGTTACCACCAAGATGGTGGGGAATCTGGTGATGGAAGCGTTGAGAAAGCTGGATAAAGTGGCTTATATCCGCTTTGCATCGGTGTATCGCAGCTTTGAAGATATCCGCGAATTTGGCGAAGAGATTGCGCGTTTGCAGGATTAAGCCGCGTCAACGCGACAGAGATAAGAGGTTCGGGAATGAGCGTTTTTCAGGAAAACGGCCACTTGCCGCAGGATGAATTATACATGGCGCGCGCGTTAGAGCTGGCGCGCCGTGGTTGTTTCACGACAGCACCCAACCCCAATGTTGGCTGTGTGATTGTTCGTGATGGCGAAATTGTAGGTGAAGGCTATCATTTTCGTGCTGGTGAACCCCACGCTGAGGTGCATGCGCTGAGAATGGCGGGGGAACGTGCGCGTGGCGCGACGGCTTACGTCACGTTGGAACCCTGTAGCCACCATGGGCGAACGCCGCCTTGTGCCGATGCATTGATTACTGCTGGTGTTTCCCGCGTGGTTGCTGCGATGCAGGATCCGAATCCACAGGTGGCGGGTCGTGGTTTGCATCGCTTACAGCAAGCGGGGATTGCCGTCAGCCATGGTTTGATGATGGCCGAAGCAGAGAAAGTGAATGTAGGTTTCCTGAAACGCATGCGGACGGGCTTTCCTTACGTGCAGCTCAAAATGGCGGCGTCTTTGGATGGCCGAACTGCGATGGCGTCGGGAGAAAGTCAGTGGATCACTTCACCGCAGGCGCGTCAGGATGTGCAGCGCTTTCGTGCGGAGAGCGCAGCGATTCTGAGCAGCAGTGCGACGGTGTTAGCTGACGATCCCTCGCTTACCGTACGCTGGTCAGAGCTGGGTACTGATGTGCAGAAACGCTATTCAGAAGTGGATCTCAGGCAGCCCGTGCGGGTGATTGTAGACAGTAAACAGCGCGTCACGCCACAGCATCGTATTGTTAGCCAACCGGGTGAGACCTGGCTGGCGCGGGTGCAGGCGGGTGAACAAGCGTGGCCGCAGAGCGTTGAACAAGTCATGCTACCGCAGCACAATGGCGGTGTTGATCTGGTGGCGCTGATGATGGTGCTGGGGAGACGGCAGATTAACTCCGTTTGGGTCGAAGCTGGGGCCAGTCTGGCTGGTGCGCTACTTAATGCTGGCGTTGTTGATGAACTTATCGTTTATCTTGCCCCTAAACTGTTGGGTGAAAATGCCCGTTCGCTGTGCCTCTTGCCTGGGCTTGACCAACTGTCTCAGGCACCGGAATTTGATATCGCAGACGTTCGCCAGATTGGCCCAGATTTGCGATTGTGCCTGAAACCTAAATTCTGATGTGTATGTAAATACGTGGTGCAGGTCTGACAAAACCGGATACGTGCCAACAAAAATTATGATAGAATCCGCCCCCCTAGCGGGCCATAAAGACCAGATACAAGGAATGCTATGAACGTTATTGAAGGTGTTGTTGCTACTCCTAATGCCCGTGTGGCGATTGCGATTGCGCGTTTTAACCATTTTATTAACGACAGCCTGCTGGACGGTGCGATTGATGCATTGAAACGCATCGGTCAGGTTAAAGACGAAAACATCACCGTTGTCTGGGTGCCGGGTGCTTACGAACTGCCATTGACGGTTCGTGCGCTGACCAAAAGCGCGAAAAATGGCGGATATGATGCCGTGATTGCTCTGGGAACGGTCATCCGTGGTGGAACAGCGCATTTTGAATTTGTTGCTGGCGAATGTAGCTCAGGCCTGTCCTCTGTTGCGATGGACAGTGAAATCCCTGTTGCTTTCGGCGTTCTGACGACGGAAAGCATTGAGCAGGCGATTGAGCGTGCCGGTACGAAAGCGGGGAACAAAGGTGCTGAAGCTGCCTTGACCGCGCTAGAAATGATTAATGTATTGAAAGCGATTAAGTAAGCCTGATTAAGTAAGGGGAATTCCGTGAAACCTGCTGCTCGTCGCCGCGCTCGTGAATGTGCGGTTCAAGCGCTTTACTCTTGGCAGTTATCTAAAAATGATATTGCCGATGTTGAACACCAATTCCTGAGCGAGCAGGATGTCAAAGATGTCGACATTACCTATTTCCGCGAATTGCTGGCGGGTGTTGCCACTCAGGCTGAGAAGCTTGATCAACTGATGGCGCCTTTCCTGTCTCGTCAAATTGAGGAATTGGGACAGGTTGAAAAAGCGATTCTGCGTTTGGCGATGTTTGAGCTGAGCAAGCGCGAAGACGTTCCTTACAAGGTGGCGATTAACGAGGCCATCGAACTGGCTAAAATCTTCGGTGCTGAAGATAGCCATAAGTTTGTGAATGGCGTGCTAGACAAAGCTGCTCCGAGTGTACGGAAAGGCAAGAAGTAAAACGAATCGAATCAGGGCCGGATATCCGGCCCTGATCGCTTTTGAATGATAGGCTGGCTGGAAAGGTTATGGTTGAAGGTGAGTTTGACCTTATTGCCCGCTATTTTAATCGGGTCCGAAGTTCACGTCGCGATGTTGAGTTAGGCATCGGTGATGACTGTGCGTTACTGACGGTGGCAGATAAGCAGATGCTGGCGGTGAGTACCGACACGCTGGTATCTGGCGTTCATTTCCTACCTGATATCGATCCCGCCGATCTGGGTTACAAATCTCTGGCGGTCAATTTAAGCGATCTGGCTGCAATGGGGGCCGATCCTGCCTGGCTTTCTCTGGCCATTACCCTACCTAAAAGCAATAGCCAGTGGCTATCCGCGTACAGCGACAGCTTGTTTGAGCTGCTTGATTATTATGGTATGCAACTGGTGGGGGGTGATACGACGCGCGGCCCACTGAGCCTGACGCTGACTATCCACGGTCTGGTGCCAGCAGGTCGGGCGTTGACGCGTCGTGGGGCCAGAATTGGTGACTGGATTTATGTTACTGGCTCATTAGGCGACAGCGCGGCGGGTCTGGCTATCCTCCAGAATACACTGCACGTTGAGGATGAAGAGACGCGTCAGAGACTGCTCCAACGTCACCTCCGTCCTCAGCCGAGAATCCTGCAAGGGCAGGCGTTGCGCGATCTTGCCAGCTCGGCCATCGATCTTTCTGACGGCCTCATCTCCGATCTACAGCATATACTTAAAGCCAGCGAGTGCGGCGCGCGTATTAATCTGGATGTGATCCCACAATCTGATTGGCTGCGGGGCTGCGTCGATGAAGAGCAGGCGCTGCGTTGGGCGCTATCTGGCGGCGAAGATTATGAGCTGTGCTTTACCGTGCCGGAAATTAACCGCGGTGCGCTGGAACTGGCCTTGGGGCATCTCGGCGCTGACTACACCTGCATCGGGCAAATCGGGCCTTCCTCTGAAGGGCTACGCTTTTTCAGGGATAATAAAGCGACCGAGCTGAACTGGAAGGGGTATGACCATTTTAGCGAGCAAAACTGACTCTGCGAACAAGGCGAAAGGTGCTGAAGTGGCAAAACGCCGCTTACGGCTGAGTAACCCGTGGCACCTGATGGCAACCGGGTTTGGCAGCGGTCTGTCTCCCTGGATGCCGGGTACGGTAGGGTCATTGGCGGCGATTCCACTGTGGTACGTCATGTCGTTCCTGCCGCTTGAATTGTATTCGCTGTTGGTCATGCTGAGCATTTGTATCGGTGTTTACCTGTGTCATCAGACCGCGAAAGATATGGGCGTTCACGATCACGGTAGCATCGTCTGGGACGAGTTTGTCGGTATGTGGATTACCCTGATGGCGATCCCGGTGGATAACTGGCAATGGGTGGCGGCAGGGTTTGTCGTCTTCCGCTGTCTGGATATCTGGAAACCCTGGCCGATTCGCTGGTTCGATCGCAACGTGCATGGCGGTATGGGCATCATGATCGACGATATCGTCGCGGGGGTGATCTCTGCGGGAATTATCTATTTCATCGGCTATCACTGGCCGATATTCTGACGTTACTGCGTTATTGAATCACTGACATTATTATTGAACCGGGGCCATGTGCCCCGGTTATTGTGAGTCGCTTATTCCATCCACTGCGTAATTCTGCGCTCGATACCCGCGGCATCCAGACCCAGATCGACACGGATTTCTTCCTGAGAACCTTGTGGAATAAAGACGTCCGGTAGCCCAATGTTCAGCACCGAGACGGCAAGGCGTTTCGCCATCAGGAATTCATTCACACCGCTCCCTGCACCGCCCATAACCGCATTCTCTTCCAGCGTCACAAATGTGCTGTGAGACTGCGCCAGCTCTTCAAGTAACGCTTCATCCAGCGGTTTCACAAAGCGCATATCGACGAGGGTGGCGTTTAGCTTTTCTGCCGCAGCCTGAGCTTCCGGCAATAGCGTACCGAAGTTCAGAATCGCGATCGTTTCGCCTTGACGTCGCACCACACCTTTACCGATTGGCAGCTCTGATAGTGGCGTCAGTTCCGTACCCGTACCATTTCCCCGTGGATAGCGCACCGCCGTAGGACCTTTCTGGTAGTGATAGCCCGTGTGCAACATCTGGCGACACTCATTTTCATCGCTGGGTGTCATGATGATCATGTTCGGGATACAGCGTAAGAAAGAGAGATCGAACGCACCCTGATGAGTTTGTCCATCTGCACCAACAATACCGCCGCGATCGATAGCAAACAGAACTGGTAGATTCTGGATCGCCACATCGTGGATGACCTGATCGTAAGCGCGTTGCAGGAAAGTCGAGTAAATGGCGACAACCGGATGATAACCACCGACAGCCAGACCGGCAGCAAACGTTACGGCATGCTGTTCGGCAATCGCAACGTCAAAATATTGCTGTGGGTAGTCGCGGGAGAATTGCACCATGCCTGAACCTTCACGCATGGCAGGCGTGATAGCCATGAGCTTGCTGTCTTTGGCAGCCGTTTCCTGTAGCCATTGACCGAAGATTTTGGAATAGGTGGGTTGCGCGCCTTCTTTGCTTTTCGGTAGCGTACCGCTGGCCGGATCGAATTTCGGCACCGCGTGCCAGCTGATCGGATCCTGCTCGGCAGGGGCATAGCCCTTGCCTTTTTTCGTCATGATGTGCAGAAGCTGAGGGCCTTTCAGATTACGCATGTTCTTCAGCGTATGCGCCAGCGCCTGAACGTCATGACCGTCAACCGGGCCGATATAGTTAAAACCCAATTCCTCAAATAGCGTGCCCGGCACGACCATGCCTTTAAGATGCTCTTCGGTGCGTTTCACCAGCTCTTTGATGGGCGGCAGACCAGATAAGACCTTTTTGCCGCCTTCGCGCAGGCTGGCGTAGAGCTTGCCGGATAGCAGCTGCGCCAGATGGTTGTTCAGTGCGCCGACGTTTTCTGAAATCGACATTTCATTGTCGTTCAGCACCACCAGCAGATCGGATTTGATGTCGCCCGCATGGTTCATCGCCTCAAAGGCCATGCCTGCGGTAATCGCGCCGTCGCCGATCACACAAACGGTACGGCGGCCTTTGCCTTCACGCTCGGCCGCAACGGCCATGCCCAGTCCGGCACTGATTGAAGTGGATGAATGCCCGACGCTTAATACGTCATATTCGCTTTCATCACGCCATGGGAAAGGGTGCAAACCGCCTTTTTGACGGATCGTTGAAATACGTTCGCGACGGCCGGTAATGATCTTGTGCGGATAAGCCTGATGGCCGACATCCCACACCAGATGATCGAAAGGGGTGTTATAGACGTAATGCAGTGCAACCGTTAATTCAACCGTCCCTAACCCTGAAGCAAAATGGCCGCTTGAACGGCTGACGCTGTCCAGCAGATATTGGCGCAGCTCATCGCACAGCTTTGGCAGGCTCTCTTTCGGCAACAACCGAAGCTCATCCGGTGTTTCCACTAACGCCAATGTAGGGTACTTCGCGGTATCAAAACTCATTAGAGACTCATTAGGTAATTACTTATCGCGTTCAACGATGAAATTCGCCAGCGCTTGTAGTGGGGCAATATTCAGCGGAATCGGGCTGGATGCGACGAGATCGTCCAGCGATGCCAGTGATTCCTGATAGAGCTCCTGTGCTTTTTTTCGTGCGTTATCTAGCCCCAGTAAGCTGGGATAGGTGCTTTTACCTAACTGCTGGTCTGCACCCTGACGTTTGCCTGTTGTCGCGCTGTCGCCAACAACATCGAGAATATCGTCCTGAACCTGAAAAGCGAGCCCAATTGCGTTAGCGTAACGATCCAGATGGGGCAACGCGGCGCGGCCTGTTTCGCCGGCTGCCAGTGCGCCTAGTCGGACAGCGGCACGAATCAATGCACCGGTTTTGTGGCGATGAATCCGTTCTAACGCGGCCAGATCGACCTGATGGCCCTCTGCTTCCAGATCGAAAGCCTGACCACCGCACATGCCCGCTACGCCACTGGCGTGAGCCAATTCTGAAATCATTGCCAGTCGATCACGGTCAGAGACCTGCGGCATCGGTGCATCGGCCAAAATGGAAAATGCCAGCGTTTGCAATGCATCGCCTGCCAAAATGGCATTCGCTTCGCCAAACTTGATGTGACAGGTTGGCTGTCCACGGCGTAAATCGTCGTCGTCCATTGCAGGTAGATCGTCATGAATCAATGAATAAGCATGGATACATTCGACTGCCGCAGCAGGGGCATCCAGACTCTCTAACGACATGCCAAACAGTTCACCAGTAGTATAAACCAGAAACGGACGCAGGCGTTTGCCTCCTAAGAGTGAGCCATACTCCATCGCATTGACCAGTGGACTACTCTGAAAGGGGAGGCTGGCGATGAAATGCCCCAACATACGGTTAGTGCGTTGGTAATGCGCATTCAATTGCGTGCTGAAATCGGTCATAGCGAGTCGTTATCCGGTGTAAACGGTGACAGCGACGCATCGGGATCGTCGCTTAGCAGGATTTGTACGCGCTGTTCTGCTTGTTGCAGTTTTTGCTGACCTTGGCGAGCGAGTTGGATGCCGTGCTCAAACTCATTTAGTGCATCGTCCAGCGGCAGCTCGCCTGATTCGAGGCGGGTAACGATTTTTTCCAGTTCGTTCAGCGAGCGTTCAAAGCTGACTGGCTGCTCGGTCTTCTTAGGCATAGTGGTTTCAGAATCCTGGTGTTATACGCCGTTGGCTTGTGGCGGCAGAGCGTGGTGTTGCGTGTGGTCATCTGTGAATGCGCAACAATTATACGGTTAAAGCGCACAGTATATCTTCATATAATGATATACTCCGCGCCCTGGATGCTATTGGTAAAATCATCTCTGTTCTGGTTGATTTTACCGATAACGTGATTTTAGTGCTCAGGGTAAATTTATTTACGCCTTTCTGACCAAGTAACGACAGCCACCATGAAGTTTATCATTAAATTGTTCCCGGAAATCACCATCAAGAGCCAATCTGTTCGGTTGCGCTTTATCAAGATTCTAACCGGAAACATTCGCAACGTATTAAAACACTATGATGAAACGCTGGCGGTTGTCCGTCACTGGGATCATATCGAAGTTCGTGCCAAAGATGAAAATCAGCGTGGAGCGATTCGTGATGCGCTAACAAGAATTCCGGGTATTCACCATATTCTGGAAGTTGAAGATCATTCTTATACCGATGTACATAACATCTTTGAACAGGCGCTGGCGTTGTATCGTGAGCGGTTGGAAGGCAAGACGTTTTGTGTGCGAGTGAAACGCCGCGGTAAGCATGAGTTTAGCTCTCAGGACGTGGAGCGCTACGTCGGCGGCGGTTTGAACCAGCACATTGAAACGGCGCGAGTTAACCTCACGACACCGCAGGTCACCGTGCATCTGGAAATCGAGCAGGATCGCCTGCTGCTGATTAAAGGCCGCAGCGAAGGGATCGGTGGTTACCCAATCGGTACGCAGGAAGATGTGTTATCACTGATTTCTGGTGGTTTCGACTCTGGCGTATCCAGCTATATGTTGATGCGTCGTGGATGCCGCGTGCATTACTGCTTCTTCAACCTTGGCGGTGCAGCACATGAGATCGGTGTGAAGCAGGTAGCACACTATCTGTGGAGCCGTTTTGGTAGCTCGCATCGGGTGCGTTTTATTGCTATCGATTTCGATCCTGTCGTGGGTGAAATTCTGGAGAAGGTTGACGACGGCCAGATGGGTGTCGTCTTAAAACGCATGATGGTACGTGCGGCCTCCAAAGTTGCTGAGCGTTACGGTGTTCAGGCGCTGGTGACCGGCGAAGCGTTAGGGCAGGTGTCCAGTCAGACGCTAACCAACCTGCGTTTGATCGATAATGCTTCTGATACCCTGATTCTGCGCCCGCTGATTTCCCATGATAAAGAGCACATTATCAAACAGGCTCGTGAGCTGGGGACGGAAGATTTCGCCAAAACGATGCCGGAATACTGTGGTGTGATCTCTAAAAGCCCGACGGTGAAGGCAGTAAAAGCGAAGATTGAGGCCGAAGAAGGCCACTTTGATTTTGCTATCCTGGATCGCGTGGTGAGTGAAGCACGGAATATTGATATCCGTGAGATCGCCGAGCAGACCAAGCAAGATGTGGTTGAAGTCGAAACGGTCGCGTCGTTTGCGCCAACTGACGTGCTGTTGGATATCCGCGCGCCGGATGAACAGGACGATAAGCCGCTTGAGCTGGATCAGATCGAAATCAAATCTTTACCGTTCTACAAGCTGGGTACGCAGTTTGGCGATTTGGATCAGAGCAAAACCTATCTACTTTACTGCGAGCGTGGCGTGATGAGCCGCTTGCAGGCGCTGTACCTGCGTGAGCAAGGTTTCAGCAATGTGAAGGTATACCGTCCGTAATAGGAATAAGGCGCGTAAGCGCCTTAGGCTTGCTGACAAAGTGCGTCGAGCGGTGATAATGGATAGATCGTAAAGACGCTGCAAGTACGTCCATGTAAGCTCGAGCCGCGCCATCCTTGGCGCGGACGCTTTACTCTTCTATTCCATTATCACCGTTTTCGTTCCCCAAATAGGTTTATCAACGACAGAACGTGCGCAAGCGCCTTTTTCGTCAGTCTTAATCGCGATAATTATGAATTCCCGGCGGCAGGATAAGCTGCTCAGCAACCTCGGCGGCTTTTTCTTTTCCCAGCAGTAAATCAATGATCTTCAGTGCGAAATCCATGCTGGTACCTGGCCCTTGCGTGGTTAACAGATTCACACGTGGATCGTAGACGACGCGCTTTTCCATCCATTTTTCTGGTGCAATCTTATCCTTAAATGCGGGATAGCCCGTCATGTTTCCGACGGGAAACAGCTGATGATATTCCAGCACTAGCGCAGGCGTTGCACACATCGCAGCGACAATTTTCCCTTCCAGATGTGCTTGTCGAATGCATTCCACCAGTATTGGGCTATCGCGGAAGCACTCCGCACCTTGCAGGCCGCCCGGTAACACCAGCACATCGAAAGGCCGATCGGCGACGGTAGCCAGTGGGGCATCTGCCAGCAGCCTTACCCCGCGTGAGCAGACGATTTCCAGATTGCCATCGCTGGCTACACTGGCAAGTGTGACCTGAATACCCGCTCGGACAAGCAAATCGATGGTCGTGACGGCTTCAGTTTCTTCACTACCAGGTGCCAGACACACCAGTGCCGATGCGGTCATAATCATTTTCCTTGTGCTTAATGTAGTCAAACAGACGGGCATTTTCGGGGAGCGTCAGACCGTGGAGACGCGCACGGTGCAGTAAATACCCGGTAATGTAGTCAATTTCGGTATGTCGCTGAGCGATGATGTCCTGCAACATCGATGAGGTGTTTGCCGCGGTGTTCTGAATAATCTGATTCACGTAGAGCAGCAGGCTATCTCGCGATGTATGGAAGCCTTCCCGTTCCATGACGCTGGTCACTTCCTGACAAAGCGATGCAATCAGTTCTGGGTACGCAGAAAGCTCGCCATTGGTGCAGTGATATTTCACTGTGAGCGGGTTGATGACGCAGTTAGCCGCCAGTTTCAGCCAGCAGGTAGCGCTAATGTTGGTGTGCCAAGCCACATCCGGTAAGGCCTGATGTAGCACTTCAGCTAAATGGCTTTGGCTACTGTCGCCATTAAACGTGCCGATATGCGTTGTACCTGCCGCAACGTGTACGACGTTATTTGCGTCGCGTCGGGCTGCGTGGGTGGTGATACCGAGTACCAGTGGCTGCTGCAGCGACGGCAATTCTTCTCGTGTACCCATCCCGTTGTGTAAAAGCAGAATCGTGCAATGCGGATTGAGCTGAGGCAACAGCACGGTAACGGCATCGGAAACCTGCCAGGCTTTTAGCGTCACCAGCAGAAGTTCGCTTTGGGCAAGATGATCGGGATCGTTCGCCGTCAGGTTGAGATTACAGTGCTGACCGTCCAACTGGGTGACATTGACTGGACAATACGGTTGCGGAATGCGCAGCCATCCTTGGACATCATGCCCTTGCTGATGTAACGCGGCGAGCCAAAGTTGACCCAGCGCGCCACAGCCAAGAACGGTGATTTTCATGTGAGTCTCCCTTATTTGATGCGGGCGCTGTCGTTCTGCCATCATAGGCTATCATTCACATCGTGATCTTGTGTTATTCGGGCTGTTTACCTGATGCCGCGTAAAAATCGGGATCGTGTCTGGCATCTTGCTTATCGCAGAAGAGCGGTTATTATGCTCGCCAGCCAAATTTGTCAGGAGAGCGAATTATGCCATCTTTCGATATTGTTTCGGAAATTGATATGCAGGAAGTCCGTAACGCGGTGGAAAATGCGACGCGCGATCTGAGCACCCGTTGGGATTTTCGCAATGTTCCGGCCAGCTTTGAACTGAATGAGAAATCACAGAGTATCAAAGTGGCCAGCGAGTCAGATTTTCAGGTACAACAGCTGGTTGATATTCTGCGCGAAAAGCTGGTTAAGCGAGGTATTGAAGGCGGTGCGCTGGAAATCCCAGAAGAAATGGAACACAGCGGAAAAACGTACAGCGTGGAAGCGAAGCTGAAGCAAGGTATTGAAACGACGCTGGCTAAGCAAATCATCAAGCTGATTAAAGACAGCAAGCTGAAAGTGCAGGCGCAGATTCAAGGTGAGCAGGTTCGCGTCACCGGTAAATCACGTGATGATTTGCAGGGCGTGATGGCGTTGATTCGTGGCGGAAATCTGGGGCAGCCGTTCCAGTTTACCAACTTCCGCGATTGATGCTTTTAGTCATCCGCTGATGAACAGCAAGGCCAGCGAAAGCTGGCCTTTTGCATGGTGCGTTAGGATTGACCCACTAATAATTCTAACTGCTGCCGATTGGTCTTTTTGTTGTCGATCTTCACATAGGCGCTGTATTCATCCGGCACGATAACCACTTCGGCCACGCCGGGCTGGGTGCGAATTTTCTGTTCCAATTCACTGTCCTGCAATGCTAAATCGGACAGCGCGATTCTCAGGCTACTGAGATAAGGCGGCTCCTGCATGGTGACGCTGACGAGTAGCCAGATGGCCGCAATCGCCGCGCCAGCCATAAATACGGCAGAGGCACCATAAAGCTCAAACAGCCCGCCGCCGATGCTTCCGCCAATTGCCACACCGATAAACTGCGTGGTGGAGTAAACGCCCATCGCCGTGCCTTTATATCCCGCAGGTGATTCCTTGCTAATCAGTGATGGTAGTAGGGCTTCCATGACGTTGAAGGCTAGGAAGAACAGCTGTACGCCGATGATAATTTGCCAAAGATGGTTACCCGCCGCCCATAAGACAACCTCTGCGGCGATCAGCACCACGATACAGCCGATGAAGACCTGCTTCATTCGTCTTTTCACTTCAGCATAAATGATGAAAGGCACGACACCGACAAAAGAGATCAGCATCGTGACCAGATAGACTTTCCAATGGTCCTGCGGCGGCAAGCCCACAGATTCCATTACGCGGGGGAGGGCGACAAAGCTCGACATCAATAAAATATGCAGACACATAATGCCGATATTCAGTTTCAGCAGGCGGCTATTGCTGAGCACTTTGCGGAAACTGCCGCGTACCATCGCCGATTCTCGATTCAGAACGTGTTCAGGTGCGGAAGGGATCAGCGTCAGCGTGATGACAATGCCAGCGAGTGACAGAAGGGCGATGCCCCAGAAGAGCGCCTGTAAACCGAAGGCATGAGCAATGATTGGCCCCAGAACCATCGCGATAGCAAAAGTGACGCCGAAGCTAACGCCGATAAACGCCATCGCTTTAGTTCGGTTCTGCTCACGCGTCAGGTCGGAAAGCAGCGCCATGACGGCGGCAGAAATCGCGCCAGCGCCCTGCAATGCCCGACCAAGGATGATGCCCCAGATGGAGTCGCTTAGTGCGGCGATGACGCTGCCGAGTGCAAATATCAGCAGCCCCCCGACGATCAGCGGTTTTCTGCCGATACGATCGGAGACCAAACCAAAGGGAATCTGGAAAATAGCCTGCATTAAGCCATAAATACCAATCGCAATACCGATCAGCGCTTCACTGGCACCTTGTAAGGCCATGCCGTAAGTCGTCAGGACAGGCAACACCATGAACATGCCAAGCATGCGTAGTGAAAAAACGGCTCCCAAGCCCCATGTGGCACGTAATTCGCCAGGGGTCATTTTATTATCGTTCATGTGTACCTCGGAAAACAATTGGCGCTATTTTAGTGCGTTATTGGCCAGACAGTAAACGATAGGTTTGTTACGTGATTTGGCGGAGGAGAGGCGGGGGAGGGCAGAAGAAGAAACAGGTGGACGAGCCACCTGTTTTTCTTAATGCATGTAACGCTGCTTGTGATTAACGCAGGTAGGTCAGCATGATTTCATGCGCTGGTGCCATTGAATCCACAGACATCATGACGCTCAGCGAGGTAATCGCGACAATGGAGAAAACAAACAGTTTTCTTGCCCACACGCGGTCATCAATCGCATTTTTATAGCCTGACAGCGCCATACCCAACCACCAGACGCTAACTGCTGCGGCAACGATCAGATATTTATAGCCGGCATAGCCGCCGAGAGACAGCATCAGAGTCGCTACCGCAAACGCCACGATGTACAGCGTGATGTGGTGTTTCGCAACGGAGATGCCTTTCACAACCGGCAGTACCGGGATGTTGGCGGCCTGATAATCCTTGAAGCGGAAAATCGCAATCGCGTATGAATGCGGCATCTGCCACAGGCTAAAGATCAGCAGCAGAATCAACGCGCCAGCATCGAACTGGTTGCTGACGGCACAGTAACCGATAACCGGTGGTGCCGCGCCGGACAGGCTGCCAATCAGCGTGCCATAAACAGAATGCCGCTTCATGTACAGGCTATACACACCGACATACACGACGAAGCCCATCACCGCCAGCCACATGGCCAGCGGGTTAGCCGCGATGTAGAGCAGAGCAAAGCCCGCAATACCTAACAGCGATGCGTAAACCAGCGTTACCTTCAGCGAAATCAGTCCCTTTACCAGAACCCGATTTTTGGTTCTCTCCATTTTCTTGTCGATGTCGCGGTCAATGACGTTGTTAAACACGCAGCCAGATGCAACGACTAACGACACACCCACGAGGGTGGCGAAAAACAGGGGATAATCAATGCGGCCTTGGGCCGCAAGGAGAAATCCACCGATAACGGAAATCAGATTTCCGAAAATAATTCCTGGTTTAGTAACTTGCAGGTATTGCTTAATCATCTTTTACGGCTCTGTTACTGGATCATCATATTGTGGTGTGCGCTCATCATAATCCAGATGGAGCCCACGACGACAATAGCGATAATCAGGACGGCAAACACAAGAGCCACCACGTTCCAGCGCTCTTCTGAGGACGTATTCAGGTGCAGGAAGTACACCAGATGTACCAGAATCTGAACAACGGCACATCCCACCACCGTGAAAAGAATGGCGCTATGTGAGGCTGTGCCGCTCATGACCATACTGAAAGGAATCACTGTCAAAATCACCGACAGAACAAAACCTATCACATATGACTTCACGCTGCCGTGGCTGGCACCTGCATGATCGGTTGTTGAATGACTCATTACATTGCCCCCAGCAGATAAACAACGGTGAAGACACAGATCCATACCACGTCGAGGAAGTGCCAGAACAGGCTCAGGCACATCAGACGCGTTTTATTGGTTGCAGTCAGGCCACGCTTGGACACCTGAATCATCATGATGACCAACCAGATCAGACCGCCCGTTACGTGCAGTCCGTGGGTGCCGACCAGTGCGAAGAAGGCAGACAGGAACGCGCTGCGATCTGGGCCATAGCCTTCAACGATCAGGTGATGGAATTCATAGATTTCCATCCCGATAAACACCAGACCGAACAGGAAGGTCACGCCTAACCAGGTATTAACCTTAGATTTGTTGCCCTTATTCATGGCGATCATCGCCATGCCGTAGGTAATACTACTGAACAACAGCGCGAACGTTTCCACCAGCACGAAAGGCAGTTGGAAAAGGTCCTTCCCGCTTGGGCCACCCGCAGTACCGTTAACCAGTACCGCATAGGTTGCGAACAGTGACCCGAAAATGATCAGGTCGCTCATCAGGTAGACCCAGAAGCCGAATACTTTGTTGGCTCCTGCGTCGTGGTGCCCATGCTCGGCATGGGCAGTATTGTGGTTAGTCAGAGTTTCAGTTGACATGTTTCACGCCTGCCTTACTGAGTTGATCAAAATTCTGATTCTCAATTTGCTCAATTTCTTTAACCGGCACGTAGTAATCCACGTCTTGATTAAAGCTATGCACAATCCAGGTCACAATCATGCCAGCGAAGCCAGCGATAGCAAGCCACCAGATATGCCAGATCATGGCAAAACCGAATACCAGGCTGAATGCAGAGATAATCACACCAGCGCCGGTATTTTTCGGCATATGAATCTCTTCATAACTGGCAGGGCGCTTGTAAGCTTCACCTTTCTCTTTCGCTTCCCAGAACGCATCACGATCGTTGATGTGTGGCACGATAGCGAAGTTATAGAACGGTGCAGGAGAAGAGGTTGCCCACTCCAGCGTACGTCCACCCCACGGGTCGCCCGTCAGATCGCGGTTCTGGTTACGGTCACGGATACTGACGTAGAACTGCATAACCTGACACAGTACGCCGATACCGATTAATGCCGCACCGATGGAAGCCACAACAAGTAAAGCGTGGAACTCAGGGTTGATTTGCTGGCTCAGACGGCGCGTCATTCCCATGAAGCCGAGGACATACAGTGGCATGAAGGCAACGAAGAAGCCGATAATCCAGAACCAGAATGCGCGCTTACCCCAGGTTTCGTTCAGGGTGAAGCCAAACGCTTTCGGGAACCAGTAAGTAATACCTGCGAAGCAACCGAACACCACGCCGCCGATGATCACGTTATGGAAGTGAGCAATCAGGAACAGACTGTTGTGCAGGACAAAGTTCGCGCCTGGTACAGCCAGCAGTACCCCAGTCATCCCACCGATGGTGAAGGTGATGATGAAGCCCGTGGTCCACAGCATCGCGGAGTTGGATTCGATACGGCCTTGATACATGGTGAACAGCCAGTTGAAGATTTTAACCCCAGTCGGGATTGAAATAATCATGGTGGCTATACCAAAGAAGGCGTTGACGTTCGCGCCGGACCCCATGGTAAAGAAGTGGTGCAACCAAACGATGAACGACAGAACCGTAATCGCAATCGTTGCCCACACCAGTGAGGTGTAGCCAAACAGCCGTTTTTTACAGAAGGTCGCAACCACTTCGGAGTAAATACCGAAGACTGGCAGTACCAGAATGTAAACCTCAGGATGACCCCATGCCCAAATCAGGTTGATGTACATCATCATGTTGCCACCCATATCATTGGTAAAGAAATGGGTGCCGAGGTAACGGTCAAGCGTCAGCAGCGCAATGGTAACGGTCAATATCGGGAATGCAGCAATGATCAGCACGTTGGTACACAGTGCCGTCCAGGTAAATACTGGCATTTTCATCAGCGTCATGCCCGGTGCGCGCATCTTCAGAATCGTAGCGAAGAAGTTAACACCTGTCAGCGTGGTACCTATACCGGATATCTGTAGACTCCATATCCAGTAATCGACCCCGACGCCGGGACTGTACTCCTTTCCTGAAAGCGGCGGATACGCCACCCAGCCGGTTTGCGCAAACTCACCCACCCCGAGAGAGAGGTTGATCAAGATAACGCCAGCCACAAACAGCCAGAAGCTGAGGGAGTTCAGGAAGGGGAAAGCAACGTCACGCGCACCGATCTGCAAGGGAACCGCAAGGTTCATCAAGCCAACAACGAACGGGGTTGCCACAAAGAAGATCATGATGACACCGTGTGCGGTGAAGATCTGATCGTAGTGGTGAGCGTTTAGGAAGCCTTCTTGCCCGGCGGAGGCTAGCACCTGCTGGCCACGCATCATGATGGCATCGGCAAAACCACGTATCATCATCACCAGGCCGACGATGATGTACATGATACCGATTTTCTTGTGGTCTACGGATGTGAACCACTCGGCCCACAGCCATTTCCACTTACCTAAATAGGTTATTGCCGCCAGCAGCGCAAGGCCGCCAACGATGATTGCCGCCACGGTGACCATAATAATGGGTTCGTGATACGGAACCGCATCGAGTGTAAGTTTTCCGAACATCGTATTATCCCTCGGCTCCTTTGTGCGAGCCATGCTCGCCCATGTTCATACCCTCACCATGTTGCATGTTTTCGTCGGGCTTCATGCCTTCACCATGATGTTGCATGTTCATGTCGTTGCCTGTGAATTTGCGAATAATATTATTGAACAAATCCGGCTGGACAGTGGAGAAGTATTCGACAGGATGGAATTCGCTTGGTTTAGCCAACGCGTTGAATTCATCCATGGTATTCAGTGTCTTAGGGGACGACCGAACGTTCGCAACCCACTGGTCGAACTCTTGTTGAGTTGGCGTGGCAATCGCGGTGAACTTCATACCAGAGAAGCCTTTACCACTATAGCCGCCAGAGATACCGTCATACTTACCCGGTTCATTAGCGATCAAGTGGAGCTTCGTCTGCATTCCGGCCATGGCGTAAATCTGTCCGCCAAGACGAGGGATGAAGAAGGAGTTCATCACGGAGTCGGATGTGATCTTGAACGCAACAGGTACGTTGGCAGGGAAAGCCAGTTCGTTAACCGTCGCGATACCCAGGTCCGGGTAAACAAACAGCCATTTCCAGTCAAGTGAAACAACTTCGACATTGATAGGTTTGACGTCTGACACCAGTGGCTTATAGGGATCAAGCGAGTGGGTCGTCTTCCAGGTAATCGTGCCAAGAATGACGATAATGATAATTGGTACAGTCCAAACTACTGCTTCTATCTTATTGGAGTGTGACCAGTTCGGGGTATATTTTGCCTTTTCATTGGAAGCACGGAACTTCCAGGCAAAAGCTATCGTCATAACGATAACGGGAATCACAACGATCAACATCAGCCCGATGGCAGTCAGTATTAACGATCTTTGCTCTAACCCGATCTCTCCTTTGGGGTTCATCAGCGCCATATCGCAACCGCTCAGCAGAGCAGTGGCTGCAAATAAAGACAGCATCCCAAAAATTGTATTGTATTTCTTGAGTCTCATCTAGCGACCTCAATAACAAGGGCTCTATTGTCATTTTACGCGAGCGGGCATTTTACGGGAAGGTTACTGCACTGTAAACATGATTAAGGTTATGTCAGCCGTTTGTTGCTGTTTTTTGCCCTTAATGTCACAAAGATAGCCAAAATAAAAATGGTATTGAAAAACAGCAAATTAAGAGGCTACCCAGATAAGAGTATGGAAGGATAATAAGAAATTACAACTCACCGTAACGCTTATTTTCTATTTTTAGTTTGGTGAAATTTTTTGCTCAACCAGCGCTTTTGATGACAAATGAAATTAGTTTTGGGGGATTTTACGAGGAAATAAAATTTCCTCTAGCAAGATATTATGAGAAAAATAATTAAATAAAGGAACGATGTAATAGGTTCAGGCAGCAGATGAGCGCTGCCTGAACGAATAGTAGTCAATGTACTGACGGTTTTGACGCCCGCCTGAGTGACAGGTAATCCAACAAGCTACCGAAGAAAATGCCCAGCAGAGCAAGCGTACCGCCTGCGGCGAGCAGATATTCTGCCAACAGAGGCAATGAGGACCATTCCAGCGCATTGCTGATCAGTAGCATGAGCCACAATGCCAGCACGATCACACCCAATCCCAACATATGTAAGGCTTTCTTGTAATAGTTCTGGAAGTTTGTGCGTAACTGAAAGGTGTCGGTTTTCTGGGTAAACTCCAACGTCTCACGGCAGATCAGCAGGATGGCCAGGCCCGGTAACGCGGCAAAAATCGAGAACAGGTAGAACCATGCCCAGCCATAGGATTCGACAAACCAGCCTGCGATAGGGCCAACGTAAACCCGTCCGACGGCGGCAAGGGCGGAAAGCAGAGCAAACTGTGTGGCTGAAAACGATTTATTACACAGCGTCATCAATAGTGCGACAAACGCAGCCGTTCCCATACCGCCGCAGAGGTTTTCCAGAAAAACAGCGGTAGCCATGGTGAACAGACTTTTGGCTGTGATAGCCAGCAGCCAGTATCCCGCGTTGGACACGGCCTGAAGAATACCAAACAGCATCAGCGCTCTGAACAACGAGAGCCGCTGCATCAATAATCCGCCGTAAATGGCTCCCACGATGGTGGCGAAGAGTCCAAGCGTCTTATTCACCAGCCCGACATCACCAGCATTAAAACCAACTCCGCGTATCAGGAAGGTTGTCGTCAGGCTGACCGCAAAGGCATCACCGAGCTTGTATAACACGATAAGCAGAAGAATGAGCCAGGCGTTGTTGCGTGCAAAGAAATCGCGCAGGGGGGCAACAATCGCTTGTTCCATGCTGCGCGGCGCTGGCTGGCTATTCAGTGGTTCCGGTGCTAACAGGGTCGCGAACACACCGATCAGCATGAGTCCTGCCATTAACCAATAGGTGGTCTGCCAGCCGAAATAGCGATCGGCCATCCACAATGCCAGCCCACCAGAAACCAGCATCGCCAGACGATAACCTAATACCGAGGTGGCTGCGCCTGTACCGCGTTCTTCTGGAGGAAGTAAATCCGTCTTATAGGCATCAAAAACAATATCCTGAGATGCGGAGCAGAACGCGACCAGAACCGCCAGCGCAGCCAGCCACCAGAGATCGCGAGCCGGGTTCATAAATCCCATACCAATAATGGCAGCGATCAGCAGAAGTTGACTGAGAATCAGCCAGCCACGGCGTCTACCAAGGAATGGCGGGGTATAGCGGTCCATCAGGGGGGACCACAGAAACTTGAATACGTAGGCTTGACCTACCAAAGAGAAGAAACCAATGGTTTTCAGATCGACATTCTCGACGGTCATCCAGGCTTGCAATGTGCCGGATGTCAATGCCAGTGGTAAACCGGAAGCGAAGCCAAGCAACAGCATAAAAAGCGAATTACGTTGGCTGAACAAAGCAATGATGCGACTAATCATGGAGAGTCCTTTCCCTTGCTCCGAAAGCGTTCAGAAGCAAGGGAAGCGGCGTGCAGAAATTAACGGGCGTTTTCTTTGATAAAGCTGCTTACGCTGGTGTCTTGTGCCATGTCGTTGATGACATCACCCAGCACGGTGTTAACAGCATCGGTAATTTTGTCGTTGCTGGCGGTGAAAGCACCCTGAACGTTATAGGTTGAACGGTAGTTTTTCACCTGCTTGTTGCCGTTTGCCGCCTGAGAAATGATGGAGATATCTGCTTTGGTCGTGATGTTGTAGCGCAGGTTCCCTTCAGAGACATCGGCGTACAGGTGGTTAACCACGATCTGCAAGGCTACCGGGCCGCCAGTACCGATCATGTAACCACGTGCGGTCATTTGTTTCTCCAACGCTTCTTGCAACAAGAAACGCAGATCGCGAGAAGGCGTCAGCGTAATCAGTTGGCCATCACGATTCACTTTCGCCAGAGCCTGATCGGCGCGCTGGTCTGCACCATTGATGCTAATCGTTACGCCCATCAGCGTCGGATCCTGAGAAGGCACGCTAATTTTGGGGGTGATGTTCAAGGTGTTGCTTTTTGCTGCACATCCTGCAAGCAGAATGACGGCCAGAAGAGGGAAAAATAATTTTTTTAACATTCGTATTTTCTCAGTAATGATTAGTGTGGTGAGCTGACAAATATTGTTGATATCATATCATCGCCACAGGCAGGAAAAAGATCCGATAGCAGGTAAATTGTCCTGAAATTCATCTTTTTCACGCTTTTGACCTGGAAAAACCGTTTTTATCACATCAAGACCGTCGATGATATATCAACCCGTAGCGTACAGCTTTCTTCTCTCGATGCTGTTTTTACGCATAACAGGTTGAAAAACGATGAGGTTATAATGATTCGTGCATCGGTGAATGACAGTAATGTCGCGTTGATATCAAATTTTCCCCAAGCCGAAAGGGTAGCCGTATGATGCGTGAAACGATAGAAGACAAGCTGCGTGTGGGTTTTGAACCCGTTCATTTAGACGTGACTGATGAGAGTTATCGTCACAACGTACCTGCGGGAGCAGAAAGCCATTTTAAAGTTGTGCTGGTCAGCGATAAATTCACGGGCGAACGCGTGATTGGGCGACATCGTGCGGTCTATGCCGTGTTGGCTACGGAGCTGGCAGGGCCAGTGCATGCGTTAGCGCTGCATACGTATACGGCAAAAGAGTGGACCAGTTTGCAAAATGCCGTACCTTCTTCACCGCCTTGCGGTGGCGCTGGCATCCTTTCTTAAGTCATTAATATGGCCCGTTCCTGACATATCGGGGCGGGTTACTGACAAAAGTGTGAATCCGTTGCTGTAATAGTCCGCCCGCCGTTCTCGACTCATCCTCTCTATATCGCTATAATACGCGTCTAATTTTTTCCTGAATGTATTCGGGACGCTTCTGACTACAAGGACGGGGTTGGCAATTTCCCGGTTCTGCGAGGTTGATTTGAGCTGTACGCCTTCGGTGGCGGCAGTCTGAATAAGTGTCGCTGTCGTGAGAGTTTTTCGTCGCGAGAATAGTTTTGGGGTTGACCGATCACTGTGATTTTTTGAGGTAACAAGATGCAAGTTTCAGTTGAAACAACTCAAGGTCTGGGACGTCGCGTAACGATTACCGTTGCTGCTGACATCATTGAGAGTGCGGTGAAGAGCGAGCTGGTCAACACGGCCAAAAAAGTACGTATTGACGGTTTTCGTAAAGGCAAAGTGCCGATGAATGTTGTTGCTCAGCGTTATGGTGCCTCTGTGCGTCAGGACGTATTGGGTGACCTGATGCAGCGCAACTTTGTTGATGCGATCATCAAAGAAAAAATTAATCCGGTTGGCGCGCCTAACTACATCCCTGGCGAATATGCTGTAGGTGGCGACTTCACTTACTCTGTTGAATTTGACGTGTACCCAGAAGTCGAGCTGAAAGGTCTGGATGCAATCGAAGTTGAAAAACCGGTTGTTGAAGTCACTGATGCTGATGTTGATACCATGCTGGACACGCTGCGTAAGCAACAGGCGACTTGGAAAGAAACTGACCGCGCTGCGGCAGCGGAAGATCGTGCAACGATCGATTTCACCGGTTCTATCGACGGTGAAGTCTTCGAAGGCGGAAAAGCGTCCGACTTCGTTCTGGCAATGGGCCAGAATCGCATGATCCCAGGCTTTGAAGATGGCATCGTTGGGCACAAAGCGGGTGAAGAATTCACTATCAACGTGAACTTCCCAGAAGATTACCACGCTGAAAACCTGAAAGGAAAAGCGGCTCAGTTCGCTATCGTCCTGAAGAAAGTTGAAGAGCGTGAGCTGCCTGAACTGACTGAAGAATTCATCAAACGTTTCGGCGTGGCTGATGGTTCTCAGGAAGGTCTGCGTGCTGAAGTTCGTAAAAATATGGAACGTGAGCTGAAAGGTGCGGTGCGTAACCGTGTTAAAACTCAGGTTCTGGACGGACTGATCAACGCCAACGAAATCGACGTGCCAGTTGCACTGATCGATGGCGAAATCGACGTTCTGCGTCGTCAGGCTGCGCAGCGTTTTGGCGGCAACGAGAAGCAAGCGCAGGAATTACCGCGTGAGCTGTTCGAAGAGCAAGCTAAACGCCGCGTTGTTATCGGTCTGTTGCTGGGCGAAGTCATCAGCAGCAATGAGCTGAAAGCTGACGAAGCACGCGTTAATGCACTGATCGAAGAGATGGCTTCTGCTTACGAAGATCCGCAGGAAGTTATCGAGTTCTACAGCAAAAACAAAGAGCTGCTGAACAACATGCGTAACGTCGCACTGGAAGAGCAAGCGGTAGAAACTGTGCTTTCTAAAGCGAAAGTCGTTGAGAAATCAGTGAGTTTCAACGAACTGATGAATCAAACTACTACGGCATAAACTTTGTTGATATCAACATCGTTTATTGTGTAGTGAGATGCTTTCTATCAAAGCCCGTGCCTTATGGCGCGGGCTTTTTACTGTCAGTTTTAAACCACCTCCTCGGAGGTAATGCCAGTCAGTTGCTTAACTGACTGGCGTAGGGGACCCCACGTATAAATCCACCTCTTCAAGAGGTGGATTTATACGACAGTCTGGGTAATCGTGATTCCGCTGATGATCGCTTGATCCTTTACCTCTGGTGCTTAACGCCTTCGCTCCTGTCAGACAATACGCAAGAAATGATCGCCTGAAATTGCACTATTATTAAGTTAGGCGAAGAATTTATTAGATCAGGCAAAGAGTTAAACCACAGATTTGCTGTGTCGATGACGTGTTAATAATAAAATAATTGGCTCTTTAATAGAGAGCGATTGATAGTGTAAGCTTGAAATACAATGCATGTGCCCCCACTCACTTAGAGGAAAAGTTGGCGCAGCAGGTAAGGATTCTTGGTGGTATGAGTTGTTCAGCAGCGACGGGACAGGGTTCCATAGTCATCCCCCTCTATCTCTAGTAGAATTGAGCAACGCAATAAGAGTGCCGGACGCATTTTATCTAGGAGACGTGAATGTCATACAGTGGCGAACAAGAAAGACAAGCACCTCATATGGCGTTAGTGCCGATGGTGGTTGAACAGACCTCGCGTGGGGAACGTTCTTACGATATCTATTCCCGTCTGCTAAAAGAACGGATAATCTTCCTGACTGGTCAGGTGGAAGATCACATGGCGAATCTGGTTGTAGCGCAGATGCTATTTCTGGAAGCCGAAAATCCAGAAAAAGATATTTATCTGTACATTAACTCTCCAGGTGGCGTTATTACTGCAGGTATGTCCATTTACGACACTATGCAGTTTATCAAGCCGGATGTCAGTACGATCTGTATGGGGCAGGCTTGTTCAATGGGCGCATTCCTGTTAACTGCAGGTACTAAAGGCAAACGTATTTGCTTGCCTAATTCGCGTGTCATGATTCACCAGCCGTTGGGCGGTTTCCAAGGTCAGGCAACGGATATTGAAATCCATGCCAAAGAAATACTGAAAGTGAAAGCCAAAATGAATGAGCTGATGGCGAAACACACGGAACAACCTCTTGGAGTGATAGAGAGAGACACCGAGCGCGATCGTTTCCTCTCTGCCAGTGAGGCAGTAGACTACGGTTTGGTAGACTCCGTATTCACTAACCGTGGGTGATAATTCGCCATATTAGCGGTCTGGTGTAGCTAAAAATCAGTGTTCGACCGATAGTCTGTTGTGCGAGGTTATTTTACGCGTATTAGCTATAAGTATCGGCGTTCGTTGTAGCGGTATCGCTGTGGTTGGCCTGCGGGCAAAAGACGAAAAAGAGGTTTAACTCATGACAGATAAGCGCAAAGACGGTTCAGGAAAGTTACTGTACTGCTCTTTTTGCGGCAAAAGCCAGCATGAAGTGCGTAAGCTGATTGCCGGGCCGTCGGTGTATATCTGCGATGAATGTGTTGACTTGTGTAACGACATTATTCGCGAAGAAATTAAGGAAGTGGCGCCCCACCGTGAGCGCAGTGCGTTGCCGACGCCACACGAAATTCGCCGCCACCTTGACGATTACGTCATCGGTCAAGAGCAGGCCAAGAAGGTATTGGCCGTTGCGGTGTATAACCACTATAAACGCTTGCGTAATGGTGACAGCAGCAACGGGATCGAACTGGGTAAAAGTAACATCCTGCTGATCGGTCCTACGGGGAGCGGTAAAACGCTGCTGGCCGAAACGCTGGCGCGCTTCCTGGACGTTCCGTTTACTATGGCGGATGCGACTACGCTGACTGAAGCGGGCTACGTCGGTGAAGACGTTGAGAACATCATTCAGAAGCTGTTGCAGAAGTGCGATTACGATGTGCAGAAAGCGCAGCGCGGCATTGTCTACATCGATGAAATCGACAAGATTTCTCGTAAGTCAGACAACCCATCGATCACCCGCGATGTATCTGGTGAAGGCGTTCAGCAGGCTCTGCTGAAGCTGATCGAAGGCACTATCGCAGCGGTTCCACCGCAGGGTGGACGTAAGCATCCGCAGCAGGAGTTCTTGCAGGTTGATACCTCCAAGATCCTCTTTATCTGTGGCGGTGCGTTCGCGGGTCTGGACAAAGTGATCGAGCAGCGTACTGACACGGGACGCGGTATTGGTTTTAACGCAACAGTTAAAGGCACCGCAGATAAAGCGACAGAAGGCGAGTTGTTGGGCAAGGTTGAGCCAGGTGATTTGATTAAATTCGGTTTGATTCCTGAGTTTATTGGTCGTCTGCCAGTCGTTGCTACGCTGAGAGAACTGAGCGAAGACGCGCTGATTCAGATTCTGCGTGAGCCGAAGAATGCGCTGACCAAACAGTATCAGGCGTTGTTCAATCTGGAAGGCGTCGAGCTGGAATTCCGTGATGAAGCGCTGACGGCGATTGCCAAGAAAGCGATGGTGCGTAAAACCGGTGCACGTGGTCTGCGTTCTATCGTTGAAGCTGCTCTGCTGGATACCATGTATGACCTGCCATCGCTGGAAAGCGTGGATAAAGTCGTCATTGATGAATCCGTTATTGCGGGCCAGTCCGAACCATTGCTGATCTATGGCAAACCTGAGACACAGCAGGCTTCCGGCGAATAATTAATCAATTTGGCTGTATCAAAAAATAAAAATGGGGGATTTTATCCCCCATTTGTTTTTTACACGCATGCTGGTCGTTGAATGTGAGACATTTATCCCCATATACTCAAATACCTATTTGATGAAACCCGTGAAAACCGCGTTTCACGAGATTCCCATAACCTGGCGGAAACGAAACTAAGAGAGAGCTCTATGAACCCTGAGCGTTCCGAACGCATAGAAATCCCCGTATTGCCATTGCGCGATGTGGTGGTTTATCCGCACATGGTCATTCCGTTGTTTGTTGGTCGGGAGAAATCGATTCGGTGCCTTGAAGCCGCAATGGATCATGATAAGAAGATCATGCTGGTGGCACAGAAAGAAGCTTCAACGGATGAGCCAAGTATTAACGATCTTTTCTCGGTAGGGACGGTAGCCTCAATTCTTCAAATGCTGAAACTGCCGGACGGCACGGTAAAAGTGCTGGTCGAGGGGTTACAGCGTGCGCGTATTACGACGCTTTCTGACAGCGGTGAACATTTCGCTGCACACGCAGAATATCTTGATTCCCCAGCGATTGATGAGCGCGAGCAAGAAGTGCTCATGCGCACGGCGGTCAATCAGTTTGAGGGATACATCAAGCTGAACAAGAAGATCCCGCCGGAAGTGCTGACATCTCTGAACAGCATTGATGATGCTGCGCGTTTGGCCGACACTATTGCTGCGCACATGCCGCTGAAATTGGCTGATAAGCAGTCTGTACTTGAAATGTTCGATATTACTGAACGTTTGGAGTATCTGATGGCGATGATGGAATCCGAAATCGACCTGTTGCAGGTAGAAAAACGGATTCGTGGCCGCGTTAAGAAGCAAATGGAAAAAAGCCAGCGTGAGTACTATCTGAATGAGCAAATGAAAGCTATTCAGAAAGAGCTGGGTGAGATGGATGACGCACCGGATGAACACGAAGCGTTAAAACGCAAGATTGAAGCGGCAAAAATGCCGAAAGACGCGCGTGAGAAAGCCGAAGCAGAATTACAAAAGCTGAAAATGATGTCACCGATGTCAGCGGAAGCGACAGTGGTGCGCGGCTATATCGACTGGATGGTGCAGGTGCCGTGGAATGCGCGCAGCAAAGTGAAGAAAGACTTGCTGAAAGCGCAGGAAATGCTGGATATCGATCATTATGGTCTGGAGCGCGTGAAAGAACGCATCCTTGAATATCTCGCAGTACAGAGCCGTGTCAGCAAGATCAGGGGGCCGATTCTGTGTCTGGTGGGGCCGCCTGGCGTGGGTAAAACTTCGCTCGGTCAGTCTATCGCCAAAGCGACCGGACGTCAGTATGTGCGCATGGCGCTGGGTGGCGTGCGTGACGAAGCGGAAATCCGCGGGCACCGTCGTACCTATATCGGTTCAATGCCGGGCAAACTAATCCAGAAAATGGCAAAAGTTGGTGTGAAAAACCCACTATTCCTGCTGGACGAGATCGACAAAATGTCTTCTGACATGCGTGGCGATCCGGCTTCTGCCTTGCTGGAAGTGCTCGATCCTGAGCAGAACGTGGCGTTTAACGATCACTATTTGGAAGTCGACTACGATCTGTCCGATGTGATGTTTGTTGCGACGTCTAACTCCATGAACATCCCGGCACCGCTGCTTGACCGTATGGAAGTCATTCGTCTTTCCGGCTATACCGAAGACGAAAAACTGAATATCGCCAAACAGCATCTGCTGCCGAAACAGATCGAACGTAATGCGCTGAAAAATGGCGAACTGTCGGTAGAAGACAGTGCAATTGTTGGCATTATCCGTTATTACACGCGTGAAGCTGGCGTGCGTAGCCTCGAGCGTGAAATCTCCAAGCTGTGCCGTAAAGCAGTAAAAACGCTGTTGATGGATAAATCCACTAAGCATATCCAGATTTCGGGCGATAACCTTAAGGATTTCCTTGGGGTACAGCGTTTTGACTATGGCCGTGCGGACGATGAAAATCGCGTAGGGCAGGTGACCGGACTGGCCTGGACGGAAGTTGGCGGCGATCTGCTGACGATTGAAACCGCCTGCGTGCCGGGCAAAGGTAAGCTGACTTATACCGGTTCGTTGGGTGAAGTCATGCAGGAGTCGATTCAGGCTGCGCTTACCGTGGTTCGCGCCCGTGCAGAAAAATTAGGCATCAATGCTGATTTTTACGAGAAGCGTGATATCCACGTTCACGTTCCAGAAGGTGCGACGCCAAAAGATGGTCCGAGTGCGGGTATCGCTATGTGTACCGCACTGGTTTCTTGTTTGACCGGGAATCCGGTGCGTGCCGATGTGGCGATGACGGGTGAGATTACCCTGCGTGGTCTGGTGCTGCCGATTGGTGGTCTGAAAGAGAAACTGCTGGCAGCACACCGTGGTGGAATCAAGACGGTCTTGATTCCTGATGACAACAAGCGCGATCTGGAAGATATCCCACAGAACGTGATTGCCGATCTGGAAATCCATCCGGTGAAACGTATCGAGGAAGTATTGGCGTTCGCATTGCTGAATGCGCCTTCTGGCATGCAGGTGGTCACGACGCCTAAAGCCAAGGCCAAAGCCAAGGCAAAATAGTGACCTGTCGCAAAAACCCTTGAGAAAATCAGGGCTGGTGAGTGAAATCGTGCTTGCCAGCTTTTTTTTGTACCGCTAAGTTAGAGCACTGTTAGTTTTAGCCATAACTGGCTAGGCATGACAGTATTGATAATAAGTCACGTGTCGCGTCTTGGGACATTGAAGCGCGATAAGAGAATTCCAGAGGGGATGACAGAGTGAACAAGTCACAATTGATCGACAAAATTGCCGCAGATGCTGATATTTCCAAAGCGGCAGCAGGGCGTGTGTTGGATGCAATTATTGGTTCCGTTACCGAATCCCTGAAAGAAGGGGATGATGTTGCGTTGGTTGGTTTTGGTACTTTCTCAGTGCGTGAGCGTGCTGCTCGTACCGGCCGTAACCCGCAAACTGGTAAAGAAATCAGTATCCCTGCGGCGAAAGTACCAGGATTCCGTGCTGGTAAAACGCTGAAAGACGCCGTTAACTGATTATTACGTCACAGGTTTGGCTGATAACCACTTTGGGCGCCAAACAATACCTGACGCAATGATATTGGTAGGGTAAGATACGAGGCGCATCATTTTATGATGTGCCTTTTATTTATATAGGATTTTACCCTAAATAATTCGAGTTGCGTGAAGGCGGCAAGAGAGGGAATCCCGATGAGCTTACTTAAGTAAGTAATTCGGGTGACTGAACGTAGCCAACGCACATGCAACTTGAAATATGGCGAGTATATACATACCCGACACATGGCAGAACGTGGCGGGCAACAAGCTTAAGTGCGCCCTAGCCTTGTATTGGGCTATAGCAATCGCAAGGATGCAGGCTTCGGCCAGCGCAGGGAGTTTTATCCATTCTACAGCGGAGTGTTGTCACATTATGATGGACAATTTACGTACGGCCGCGAATAACGTCGTGCTCAAAATTATTCTTGCTTTGATCATCGCATCATTCGTTCTAACTGGCGTTGGTGATTATCTTATTGGTGGTTCAGGAGATTACGCTGCAAAGGTGAACGGGCAAGAAATTACCCGCGCACAGCTTGAGCAGGCGGTACAGAACGAACGCAGTCGTCAGCAGGAAGCCTTGGGTGAGAATTTCTCTCTTCTGGCGAGTAATGACGGCTACATGCAGCAATTGCGTAAGCAGGCACTCTCCCAACTCATTGATGAAACCTTGCTGGATCAGTATGCCAACAAGCTGGGACTGAACATCAGTGATGAGCAAATCAAACAGGCAATCTTTGACGTTCCTTCGTTTCAGACCAACAACCGTTTTGATAATGAAAAGTATCTGGATCAGGTTCGTCGTCTTGGCGTAACGCCGGATATGTATGCTCTGATGCTGCGTAAACAACTGACTTCACAGCAGCTGATTCGTGGTTTTGGCAATACCGCGTTCCTGCTGCCGCAGGAGATCGATAATCTGGTGAAACTGGCTGCACAAGATCGCGTTGTCCGTGTCGCAACCATTGATATTGCAGCCAAGGCGAAAGCCCAGACGGTTGCTGACGATGAAGTCCAGAGTTATTACGATCAAAATAAAGGGAATTTCATCGCACCAGAAGAATTCAAAGTCAGCTATATCACGCTGGATGCGGCAAGCATTATGGACGGCGTGAAAGTAGACGATGCTGCCATCAACGATTTCTACGAACAGAACAAGAGCGACTATTCCCAACTTGAGCGCAAAAAATTCAGCGTTATTCAGGTGAAGAATGAGGCTGATGCAAAGTCTGTTCTGGATGCGCTGAAGCAAGGTGGTAATTTCGCTACGCTGGCGAAAGAAAAATCAACGGACGTTATCTCGCGCCGCAACGGTGGCGATCTGGGGTGGATGGACGAAAACAGCATGATTGATGAGCTGAAGCAGGCAAAACTGACGGAGAAAGGTCAGGTTTCCGAAGCGATTAAATCTTCTGTTGGCTATCTGATTGTGCGTCTGGATGATGTTCAACCGCAGCAGGTCAAACCGCTGAACGAAGTGCGTGCCGAGATCGCTGAGAAAGTGAAGCATGAGAAAGCGCAGGATGGCTACTATGCGCTGCAACAAAAAATCAGCGAAGCGGCAAGCAATGACAACGAGTCTTTGGCCTCAGCAGAAGAAGCCGCTGGTGTGAAAGCCACGCAGACCGACTGGTTTACGCGTGAGAAAGTTCCCGCTGCGCTGAACTTCCAACCGGTAACGCAGGCTATCTTTAGCGGTACGCTGTTGGGCGAAAACGGTGCTGCGGGCAACAACTCCGATGTGATTAACGTCGACGGCGATCGTGCTTTCGTTCTGCGTATCACTGAGCACAAGCCTGAAAGTACTCGCCCTCTGGATCAGGTGCGTACTGAGATCGTCGAGGTGCTGAAACGTCAGAAGGCTGAACAGCAGACTCGTGTAGACGCTGAAAAAATTCTGGCTGAGCTGAAGCAAGGTAAAGACGATGCGCTTAAAGCGGCAGATCTGAGCTTTGGTGAAGCAAAAACGATGTCTTCTATCTCTCAGGGTGATGCAACGGCCGAAGCAATCTTTGCTATGCCACACCCAGAGAAAGATAAGCCATCTTATGCGATTACTCAGGATCAAGCCGGTAATGTCGTGCTGGTCGCGCTGGATAGCGTGACGCCACATCAGCTAAATGATGAGCAGAAAACACAGTTTGCCAGCCAGGTTCAGCAAGGTTCTCTGGGCGCGCTGTTTGATTCTCTGCTGTCCAGCTTGCGTAGTGAAGCGAAAATTAAGATGGGCAATGCGGCGCAAGAACAGCAATAAGCTCCGCAAAAATTTGCAAATCGTTGCAACAACAAAAGGCCGCTTTCGCGGCCTTTTCCACATTTAAATTCTGCTGTTTGCGGTGTTGATGAGTCTGCGGCAAGGTAGCCGTGCTGTCACACACAAGGAGGAAACAGCATGAAAAAATCAGGAATAAAAGCACTATGCTTAATCATTGGGATGAGTTTGTCGGGGTTGCCATTGCTGGGTCAGGCGGCACCTAAATCCGCCGACAGTACGGCGACAGCGGTGAAGTCTGCGCCAGCAGATCAGAAAGTGGAAAAAGCAACGCTTCCTGATGGTGATGAGGATAAGGTAAGCATTAATGCAGCAAGCGCTGCTGATTTGGCTGAAATAATGAACGGTGTCGGCCTTAAAAAGGCGGAAGCGATCGTTAGCTATCGTGAGCAACATGGTCCTTTTACCCAGATCGATCAATTAACGGAGGTCCCAGGAATTGGGGCTGCGTTGGTTGAGCGAAATCTCTCTCGTTTAAAACTGTGATATCAGTCGCAGCCCAGTCGAGCACTTCTTCTGGGCTGCGAACCTCTGCTAGGCTAATTATCAGGTCATACCAGCTGTTGGTGTTGTCACAGGAGTATTACTGCAATGCAGACTTTCATTACCGTTCGTGGTTATCACATTGATGTTTATCAGCACGTTAATAACGCGCGCTATCTTGAGTTTCTGGAAGAAGCGCGTTGGCAATGGCTGGAAACGTTGCCCGCTTTTGGCTGGATGCATAGCAACAATATTGCTTTCGTCGTGGTGAATATCAATATCAACTATCGCAAGCCAGCCGTTCTCGGTGACGTGCTACGTATTGATAGCGAACTGCTACAGATGAATACGAAAAGTGGCGTGCTCAGTCAGAAAATAACCCGGGCATCTGATGAAAGCGATGTGGTTGATGCCACGCTGACGTTTGTCTGTATCGATTTATTGACGCAAAAATCACTGCCGCTGGAGGGAGAGTTGCTGGAACACCTAAACGAGATTCGCCGTTAATATGAAGCAACAGGCCACTACCTGTAAGGCGTGGCCTGCTGTTTTTAGATTGTGTGATGTTTCTGCGTGTCGGTTTCTGAATGGTGGCGTGAAATATCAGCGTAATCCTGCTTTCTGCTTCAGCGATGCCATCACAGCCACGGAATCATTCTGATACTGCGCAAGCCCGTTTGCGCGTAAATGGCAGGCGGCACACTGACCACACCCATCACCCTTGCTCCCGTTATAGCAGGTTAGCGTGTGGTAACGAACGGTATCGAGTTGCTGGTAATGATCCGCCAGCGCCCAGGTTTCGGCCTTATTAAGCCACATCAGCGGGGTTTCAAAACGGATATCGCGGGCAATACCTAAAACAATAGCCTGATTCAGTGCCTTGACGAATTCATCGCGACAATCTGGGTAACCGGAAAAATCGGTCTCACACACGCCGGTAATGACGGCTTCCGCACCAACTTGATAGGCGTAGATAGAGGCGAGCGTCAGGAAAAGAATGTTTCTTCCCGGAACAAAAGTGTTGGGGATGCCTTGTGCATTAGCGTCGTAATCGGGGACAGGGATACTGTCACGCGTCAGGCTGCTGGTGGCGAGCTCATTCAGCAAGCCGACGTCCAGAACCTTATGTGCCGTTGCCCCCAGTTTCTGGCTGAGTTCCCGAGCGACATCAATTTCAGCACGGTGACGTTGCCCATAATCGAAGGTGATGCAGTGGACGTCATCATAATCTTGCAGAGCCTTAATCAGGCAGGTTGTGGAATCTTGTCCACCGCTAAAAACGACAACAGCACGCTTCATTCTTCATTCACCTTAATGCGGGGTGTGATGTAAAGCCGCTATGTTACCTGAAAAATAGCCCGTATTCAGCGCTGAGGCTGTGCGCTGAATACACCAGCCTCACACCGGGCTGAGTTCCGGCATGAGAGGTGACATTTCTGGGGCGTTCAGGGCATCAAGGTAGGGGCTTATGTCGCCGATATTTTTTTCTACCCAACCGCTGTTGTAGTAGGTGTCCAGATAGCGTTCGCCGCTATCGCATAGCAGGGTCACAATCGCGCCTTTTTGACCCCGACTCACCATCTCTTTGGCCAGTTGCAGCATACCCCAGACGTTGGTGCCGGTAGAGGCACCTGCTTTGCGGCCTAACACGCTTTCCAGCCAGTACAGCGTTGCGATGCTGGCGGCATCCGGCACTTTGATCATGCTATCAATGACGTCAGGAATAAAAGAAGGCTCGGCGCGCGGGCGACCAATACCTTCTATCCGGCTACCACATGGCCCTGTGATGGAGCGATCCCGCTGTTGGTAGCAGTCGTAGAAGACGGAGTTTTCTGGGTCGACAACGACCAGTTGCGTATCCAGTCCCTGATAGCGAATGTAGCGTCCGAGCGTGGCTGACGTACCGCCAGTTCCTGCGCTCATCACGATGTAATCTGGCACGGTATGCGGTTCACGTGCCATTTGGCGGTAAATGCTATCGGCAATATTGTTGTTGCCGCGCCAGTCGGTGGCACGTTCCGCGTAGGTGAACTGATCCATATAATGGCCGTTCATCTCTTGTGCGAGCTGTTCGGATGCAGCATAGATTTGTCCCGCCTGTTCGACAAAATGGCAGCGCCCGCCATAGAAAGCGATTTGCTCGATTTTTCTTTTTGCGGTACAGGAAGGCATGACGGCGATAAATGGCAGGCCAAGTAAACGTGCAAAATAGGCTTCTGACACGGCAGTGCTGCCGGATGACGCTTCGATAATTGGCGTGCCTTCTTTAATCCAACCGTTGCACAGCCCGTAGAGAAATAAGGAACGAGCCAGGCGATGTTTCAGGCTACCGCTGGGGTGGGTGCTTTCATCTTTGAGATAAAAATAGATACCGGGGTAGTCCGGCAGGGTCAGTCGGATAAGATGCGTATCAGCTGAGCGCTGAAAATCTGCTTCGATAGCGCTGATGGCATTTTTAACCCAGGCATTGGTCATGATAAAAACTCGGTTAGGCAGTGATGCGAATAGAGTAACGAGTTTTCAGGATAAAAAGGTTATCTTTTTATCTCTACATGACCAATTTAAAGAAATTATTTACTCTTTATTTCTGGTTTTTGGGGGATACTTTCCATTTGCCGGGCTGAGGGGTGCTTACCCAAAAAACATGGCGATGGCGGCTGCCAGCGCAACGAGGGCCATTAAAGCGAACGCCATATTGATGGCACTAATGATAAAAGGGAATGCGATCACGGCGATACCGAGCATGGCTGCGCTCATGCTTGGTCTGGTGGATTCACGGCGAGCGAAGCCGAAAACAGCGAAAATTATCGCAAGGCAACCTAATACGGATGTTGCTGCAATCACTAACCGCTCTTCATTGAATGAAGATTGCTGTGGTGGTGTGGGGGCAACTTTTCCCATTAATCTATCCAACGTGGTATCACGGATGGAAACAATCTTCTCTGCTATTCGTTCTTCAATCGGTACTTCAGGTGTCAGTGGTCCAGTCCAAAAATAGGATACGGCAACGACTAATCCGATTGCGCCCAAAATCATACCTATCATACTGAATTTATTATTTTTATCTTTTGTCATCGTTTCGCCACTCCTGGTTGGCATAAAATATATCACTGGCTGATACATAATGAATTGTAGAAATCAGTCTGCCAGTTTGTCGTATCACCTTTCGTGAAAGGCAATTAAATTCGATACTATACAATTTGTTATGTTTTTTCATTATCGAATGGTGATGTGGTTTGCTGATGTTGTCAGCGAATATTGAAGGCAATTTGGGGCGGGAAGAATATTGCTTTTTTCTCTTAATGGGGGAAAGTAGGGAAAAATTTTCCATGAGGTAGCGCTATGCTGGATAAAATTGATCGCACACTGCTGAATATGTTGCAACAGGATTGCACGCTTTCGCTACAGACGCTGGCCGAGGCGGTTAATCTGACATCTACACCATGCTGGAAACGACTGAAGCGTCTGGAAGAGGAAGGGATCATCCGGGCTCGGGTAGCGCTGTTGGATAATGAACGTCTTGGGTTAGGGCTGACGGCGTTTGTCTTATTGAAGACGCAGCAGCACAACCGTGACTGGTATCAGACCTTCACCCGCGTAGTGTCTGACATGCCGGAGGTGCTGGCTTTCTATCGCATGGCTGGTGAGTACGACTACCTGATGCAGGTTCAGGTTGCTGATATGAAAAGCTATGATGATTTCTATAAGCGGCTGGTGAATGGTATTCCCGGGCTGGTCGATGTAACATCTAGCTTTGCTATGGAACGAATCAAACATACCACGGCATTGCCCTTATCCCTGTGATTCATCATCCATACTCGTCATACTTCAAGTTACATGTGCGTTGGCAGCATTACTCGACACACTGGCGTGTGGCTCGCCCCGTTGGGGCCGCTGCAAGCAGCGTTCAAACTAGCCTCTGGCTGGTTTGTCAGTCTCCCGAATCACTGACTTGAGTAAGCTCATCGGGATTCCTTCTCTTGCCGCGTTACGATGCACATTGCTGAGCATCGCCCTAGCGGGCCAACGCGAAGTGTTGTTCAAAACGAGTACGTTTTGTCCTGAAACTTGAATTATTTAGCGTATATCCGTCTTTTGTATAATGACTTGTCTGAGTCTGTCATGACTCATCTGGCTATTGGAATGAAAACCGCGTGAGACTGTTTGCTCAACTGAGTTGGTATTTTCGCCGCGAATGGCGGCGTTATCTGGGTGCTGTTGCGCTATTGATTGCGATTGCTATTCTGCAATTGCTGCCCCCTAAACTGGTCGGCGTGATTGTCGATGGTGTGACGCAGCACGGCATGTCGATGACCGAAATGATGAAGTGGATTGGCGTGATGCTGTTGACTGCCGTCATGGTCTATCTGTTGCGCTATGTGTGGCGCGTATTCCTGTTTGGTGCGTCATACCAGTTGGCGGTTGAGCTACGAGAGGATTTTTACCGTCAACTGAGCCGCCAGCATCCGGCGTTTTATCAACGTCACCGTACTGGCGATCTGATGGCGCGTGCGACTAACGATGTAGATCGCGTGGTCTTTGCCGCCGGAGAGGGCGTGCTGACGCTGGTCGATTCGATGGTAATGGGCTGCGCCGTGCTGGTTGTCATGTGTACTCAAATTAGTTGGGAACTGACCTTGCTGGCGTTGCTTCCGATGCCTGTCATGGCGATTTTCATCAAACGCTACGGCACCCAACTGCATAACCGCTTTAAATCCGCACAGGCGGCGTTCTCTTCGCTGAACGATCAGGCGCAGGAAAGCTTGACCAGCATTCGGATGATTAAAGCCTTTGGGCTGGAAAACTATCAGTCCGCGCGTTTTGCGCAGGTTGCGGCGGATGCCGGCGCTAAAAATATGCACGTCGCTTGCGTTGATGCCCGCTTCGATCCCACGATTTATATTGCCGTCGGGCTTTCGAATTTGCTGGCGATTGGCGGCGGCAGTTGGATGGTGATTAACGGTTCGCTGACGTTAGGTTTGTTGACCAGCTTCGTCATGTATCTGGGGTTGATGATCTGGCCAATGCTGGCGCTGGCCTGGATGTTTAATATTGTTGAGCGTGGTAGCGCGGCATATAGCCGTATTCGACAGCTGCTTGCGGAAGATCTCGTGGTGAAAGACGGTGAGGAATCCTTGCCCGCCGAGCGGGGCGTGCTGGATGTGAATATCTCCGCGTTTCGCTACTCGGATAATACCCGTGATGCTTTACAACATATTCAATTTACGCTGGCGCCGGGCAATATGCTGGGATTATGTGGGCCGACAGGATCGGGTAAAAGTACGCTACTGGCGTTGATTTTGCGTCATTTCGATACCCAATCGGGAGAGATTCGTTATCACGATCGTCCATTGAGCGCCATTCGGTTGGATGAACTTCGGAGCCGTTTTGCCGTTGTGGGGCAAATGCCCTTTTTGTTTTCCGATACGGTGGGACGAAACATCGCACTGGGTCGACCTGATGCTACCCAACAACAGATTGAACAGGCTGCGCGGCTTGCCAGCGTTCATGACGACATTCTGCGTTTGCCTCAGAGTTACCAGACGGAGGTCGGAGAGCGCGGCGTGATGTTATCAGGCGGTCAAAAACAGCGGATCGCGATTGCCCGTGCATTACTGCTGGATGCTGAAATTCTGGTGCTGGACGATGCGCTGTCTGCGGTTGATGGGCGAACGGAGCATCAGATTTTGCAGAATCTCAAAACGTGGGGCGAAAAACGGACGCTGATCATCAGCGCACATCGCCTGTCAGCCCTAACCGAAGCGAATGAAATCGTGGTGTTGCAGCAAGGACAAACGGTGCAGCGTGGCACACACCGAACCCTGGCGGCACAACCTGGCTGGTATCGGGATATGTACCGTTATCAACAGCTGGAGGCGGCGCTGGATGATGTGCCGCAGCTGAAAGGAACGAAAAATGAATAGCCCTCAACAGTTTTGGCCAACCCTGAAACGTTTGCTGGCCTATGGCTCCCCTTGGAGAAAACCGCTGATGCAGGGCGTCCTGATGCTGTGGATTGCCGCAATCGCTGAAGTCTCAGGCCCTGTGTTAGTGAGCTATTTTATTGATGATTTGATAGCAAAAGGCCAGTTCCCGCTGGCGATTGCGGCTGGTCTAGCAATGGCCTATATCCTGCTGCAAATTCTGGCGGCCTCGCTGCACTATTTTCAGACGCTGTTGTTTAACCGGGTCGCGGTTGGTGTCGTTCAGCAACTGCGTATTGATGTGATGGACGCGGCGTTGCGCCAGCCGCTGAGTACATTTGATACGCAACCTGTTGGGCAACTGATTTCACGCGTTACCAATGACACTGAGGTGGTTAAAGATCTGTACGTCATGGTGGTGTCAACGGTATTACGCAGTGCGGCGCTGGTTGGTGCCATGCTGGTGGCGATGTTTAGTCTGAACTGGCAGATGGCGCTGGTTGCGTTGATGATTTTCCCTGCGGTAGCGACGGTTATGGTGCTGTACCATCGCTTTAGTACGCCGACTGTGCGCAAGGTGCGAAGCTATCTGGCCGACATTAATGATGGTTTCAACGAAGTGATTAATGGCATGGGCGTCATTCAGCAGTTTCGCCAGCAGGCTCGCTTTGGCAAGAAACTGGGCGCAGCCAGCTATGAACATTATGAAGCGCGGATGAAGGCCCTGCGTTTGGAAGGTTTCCTGCTGAGGCCGTTGCTGAGCCTGTTTGCCGCAATGGTGCTGTGTGGCTTGTTAATCCAATTTGGTTTCAGCTCAATTGGATCGGTTGGCGTCGGGGTCTTGTACGCGTTTATCAACTATTTGGGCCGTCTGAATGAACCGCTGATTGAACTGACAACCCAGCAGTCCATGTTACAGCAGGCGGTCGTCGCTGGTGAGCGTATCTTTGAATTGATGGATGGCAAAAAGCAGAGCTACGGCGATGATGAGCGTCCTCTGGCGACTGGGCGCGTCGATATTGATGAGGTTTCTTTCTCGTATGGCACAGAAAAACGTGTGCTACAGAATATTTCTCTGACGATACCAGAGCGCGGATTCGTCGCGCTGGTCGGGCATACCGGCAGTGGGAAAAGTACGCTAGCCAGTTTGCTTATGGGGTATTACGCGCCAGATGAGGGTGAGATTTGGCTTGATGGTCGTCCGCTGTCGACGCTCTCTCATGCGGTGTTGCGCCAAAATGTGGCAATGGTGCAACAGGATCCAGTTGTGCTGGCGGAGTCCATGTTTGTGAATGTAACGCTGGGGCGTGATATCAGCGAAGAGGCCGTCTGGCGCGTGCTGGAAGTGGTACAGCTCGCCGAACTGGTCCGGGCTGAAGGATTGCATACGCGCATTGGTGAGCAGGGGAATAACCTGTCTACCGGACAAAAGCAGCTGTTGGCGATCGCACGGGTACTGGTGCAAACGCCTAAGATCCTGATTCTCGATGAAGCGACAGCGAATATTGACTCTGGCACGGAACAAGCAGTGCAAAAGGCGCTCCGTATCATCAGGGAACAGACGACCTTGATTATCATCGCTCATCGGCTTTCCACTATCGTTGAGGCTGACACGATTATGGTGCTCCATCATGGGCAAACCGTTGAACGGGGAACACATGATCAACTGTTGCAACAGCAGGGGCGCTATTATCAAATGTATCAGTTGCAACTTGCCGGAGAGGATCTTGCCGCTACCAGCACTGAGCCTTGCCCTGCGCACTGAGACTGACCTGAGATAGTATCCGGTCTGCACCGCCTTGTGTGGTGCAGACTGACAGTCTATTCATGGCTTCGCACCATCAATAAGCATCGTGATTCTGGTTTCCCCCCGAGTTGCACTAAAAACACTCTTCATGCACCATATTGGTGCGATTTTTGCCCAAATCTTCCTGAATTTCTTTCCCATACTGTTTTCTTTTTGCCCTTTCTTATCGTTAATCGCGTTCTCTTTCCTGATTTATGCCAGATAAATCATTTATGGCACACCCTTTGCTTTAGTCATGACGTAGACCTACTTCATAGAGCACGTAATCGAACAAGTGACGGGCGAAAGCCTGAACGTAATGGCTAGGGGGAAGATAAATGAAACTGGTTACTGTGGTGATAAAACCATTCAAGCTGGAAGATGTACGTGAAGCGTTATCTTCTGTCGGCATCCAGGGACTCACCGTCACTGAGGTGAAAGGATTTGGTCGTCAGAAAGGGCACGCGGAGCTATATCGCGGCGCGGAGTACAGCGTCAACTTTTTACCCAAGGTAAAAATTGATATCGCAATTGCAGACGATCAACTGGATGAAGTGATCGATGTCATCAGCAAAGCCGCGTACACCGGAAAAATTGGTGACGGCAAAATTTTTGTCGCCGAGTTGCAAAGAGTTATCCGTATTCGTACGGGTGAAACTGACGAAGCCGCACTTTAACAACACCTAGCGTAGATACGTAAATAGGGATGGATGAAAATGAAAAAACTACTCTCTTCATTAGGTCTCGGTGTGGCGGCATTACTCCCGTCCTGGGCAATGGCTGCGACACCGACGATTGATAAAGCGGATAACGCTTTTATTATGATTTGTACCGCGCTGGTACTCTTTATGACTATACCGGGCATTGCACTGTTTTACGGCGGCCTGATTCGCTCTAAAAACGTTTTGTCCATGATGACGCAGGTGAGCGTAACGTTCGCGATGGTTTGTATCCTGTGGGTCGTTTACGGATATAGCTTGGCGTTCAGCGAAGGGAATGCTTTCTTCGGTGGTTTCAGCACGTTTATGCTGAAAGGTATCGGGATTGAGTCCATCAGCGGCACCTATTATCAATTTGTACATGTGGCCTATCAGGCTTCCTTTGCCTGCATCACCGTCGCGCTGATTGTCGGTGCGATTGCTGAGCGTATTCGTTTCTCTGCGGTGCTGATCTTCGTTGCGCTGTGGCTGACGTTCTCCTACCTGCCGATGACGCACATGGTATGGGGCGGTGGCTATCTGGCTGCGGATGGCGCGCTGGACTTCGCTGGTGGTACGGTGGTTCACATCAACGCCGCGGTTGCTGGGTTGGTGGGTGCTTACCTGCTGGGCAAACGTGCTGGTTTTGGCAAAGAAGCCTTCAAACCGCATAACCTGCCAATGGTATTTATCGGTACGGCGATTCTGTACATCGGCTGGTTTGGTTTCAATGCCGGTTCTGCAGGTGCTGCGAACGGTATCGCCGCTCTGGCTTTCCTGAACACCGTTGTCGCGACTGCTGCTGCAATTCTGGCATGGGTTGGCGGTGAGTGGATGGTACGTGGTAAGCCTTCTCTTCTGGGCGCATGCTCTGGTTGTATCGCTGGTCTGGTGGCAATCACGCCAGCAGCGGGTACGGTTGGCGTCGGCGGTGCCCTGATCATCGGTCTGGCTGGTGGCGTTGCAGGCTTGTGGGGCGTAACGGTACTGAAAAGATGGCTGCGTGTGGATGACCCGTGTGATGTGTTCGGTGTTCACGGCGTGTGCGGTATCGTTGGCTGTATCCTGACTGGCGTATTTACCTCAGCATCACTGGGTGGTACTGGATATGCGGAAGGTGTGACGATGGCGCATCAGGTTTGGGTTCAGTTGTTCAGCGTCATTGTTTGTCTGGTGTTGTCCGGCGTGGTGGCATTCGTTGCCTTCAAAGTGGCGGATATGATTGTCGGCCTGCGTGTACCTGAAGATCAAGAGCGCGAAGGTCTGGACGTCAACAGTCATGGCGAGAGTGCTTACAACCAATAAGATCGCGTAAATTAATCAGTGAGATCGTTTGAGTACAGTAAGCAGGCGTGGGGAAACTCCACGCCTGCTTTATTATCAGTCTTAAACCACCTCCTGATGAGGTGGTTTTTTACGTTACGAGGCTGCCGCAAGGTTTACGGCTGGCGGCGACGTATGACGCCTTCCTGCACGCTGGATGCAACCAGCACGCCTTCCCGGGTATAGAATTGCCCACGCACGAAACCACGAGCACCGGATGCAGACGTGCTTTCTACGGTATATAACAGCCAGTCATCCAGCCGGAAATCACGATGGAACCACATCGAGTGATCGATTGTGGCGACCTGCATACCCGGTTCTAAAAAGCCAACGCCGTGAGGCTGCAAGGCCGTGAGTAGGAAATTGCAGTCAGACGTATAGCCGAGTAGATATTGGTGGATACGCTTATCGTCGGGTAGCGGACTGCTGGCACGGCACCAGACGTGTCGCACTGGCTCATCCACTTCGCCTTTTAGTGGGTTATGGAATTTAACCGGGCGCATCTCAATCGGGCTGGCCTGAATAAATTTATCGCGAAAGCGGGGCGGCAGAAGGTGCTGCATGTCTTGTGCGATTTCCTGCTCGGATTTCAGATCCTCAGGCGGTGCGACGTTTGGCATCACATTCTGGTGCTCAAACCCTTCTTCATGACTTTGAAATGAGGCCGTCATATAAAAAATAGGGCGACCATTCTGGATAGCCCTAACGCGGCGCGCGCTGAAACTATTGCCATCGCGCAGATTTTCAACGTCATAAATAATCGGTTTTTGACTGTCGCCAGGTAGCAAAAAATAGCTGTGAAAAGAGTGAATATTGCGCTCGACAGGAACGGTCTGCTTAGCGGCTGACATGGCCTGACCGACGACTTGTCCACCAAAAACCTGGCGCAGCCCTAAATCATCGCTTTGTCCGCGAAATAGCCCTTCTTCGAGTTTCTCTAAATACAGGAGGTCGAGAAGGTGTTGTAGTGATTGACTCATGATATCGGCCTTAATATATGCGGTGGTGTGTTATGTCTTTGTTTTGTGGATTATAAAATATTTTATTATGGTTTTTTGCTGTAATTAACGTGTGGTTTTCAGGAAAAAATCAGAGTTTTGTACCATTATTATTGTATTGGGTGAATTATACTATTTTTAAGTGCTGGTTTTCGAAGGCCAGTGGCAATAATAAAGGAGACTGACTGAATGAAATTATGGCATATCTTAAGTGGTATCACGTTATTGATGATTTTGACTGCATGTGCACAGAGGAGTGATTATGGCGTTTCTCCTCAGACTGGTGCGCCCGTCACCAGTGCTTCTGCGCAGCGCCCAGCTGTTGTGATGCCTGCGGTAACTGGGACTGTAAACATCCGTCAACGTATCGCGTTACCCCACAACACCGTTTTGACCGTTACGGTGTCTGATGCATCGCTAGCAGATGCGCCTTCAAAAGTGATTACTCAACGCGTGATGCGTACAGAAGGAAAGCAGGCTCCTTTCCAATTCGAGTTACCATATAATCCAGCTGACATTCAGCCCAATGCACGTCTCTTACTCAGCGCCGCGGTCGCGATAGACGATCGTATCGTAATGGTGACGGAGAACGTCCTGCCAGTCATTAGCAATGGAGTGAATGATGCCGATTTGGTGATGATACCTGTCGCTTCTGTTCCCTTACCCACTAAAAATCAGGAATCCATGATAGCTAGCCCAGAAAATCAAACACCGCATATGAAGCCAGCGACAACGCAACCAACCTGGTAGTTTATTTGGCAATACACGCTTCTACGGCGCGTATTGCCAGCGATATTTGGTAAGATCAATTTTCCCTTGGCGATTGAAAATTATGCCCTCTGCCTGTAACGCTGACTTCTGGCGTAGATAATCTCCACCGACCAGCGATATTTCACCTTTACGATTGATTACTCGATACCAAGGGAGTTTGCTGTCTTTCGGTAGGCGTTTTAATACACCACCCACTTGTCTTGATGCTCTGGGCGAATCGGCAAGCTGTGCAATGTCGCCATAGGTCGCTATTTTTCCATAGGGAATTGCCGCGACGATTTGAAAAATGCGTTGGCGGAAGTTATCGTTTTCTTCTGACATCAGTGTATGTTCCTGCTGTTCCTAAACCGATTGAATATCATAGTGGCATAGTGAGGTGGGTAAGAAAACAACGGTTAGTCTGCGTTAGCTTGCAATTGCCTATCTCATCGCTGATAATGCACACCGCTTTGTGGCATGTGTAGGTATAACAAGAAGTGTGATAGCACAAATTGTTATCTAAAAATTGTCGTGAAGTTGTCAATGGAGGCCCTGTCGGTTCTCCCGCAACACTAACCTGTGGACTCGGTCAGATCCGGAAGGAAGCAGCCGCAGCAGGAGACGTGTGTGCCGGGATGTAGCTGGCAGGGTCTCCACCAATTTAAGCTTGTATAACGGTTTTTCCGTCAAGATTGGCTTTCATTTTCTATCCATAATTTCAGTTCTCTGTTATAAGTCTGGCTGTCTGCCTTAAATCTAAAGCTGCCATTCCTCGTTCTACAGACATCATTTGCTGAACTCTATCTTTCCAAAGGGAGTACACTTTTGCCTGGTAAGTAATAATTTCGGCAATTATGACGTCTTCTGCTTTCATCAGGGGATATGCTATTAGTGATGTTATCGACGTGGTGGTTATATACCCATCATACTTCAAGTGTATTAGCATTGGCTGCGTTCACTCACCTGAGTAAGTCCATTGGAAGTTCCTTGCCCTAAAAATCAAATTATTTAAAGTGGAAATGATGGGCAGTGGACAGATAGGCATGAAATATGAGGGGGAGTGTCGTTTTGCTTAATATTAAAATACAATTTGTTACAATTGTATTTTAATTAACACATCAAAAATATAATAAAAACAAAGGCCGATAATATTATCGGCGCAGTGTATATAATGTTAGTTTTTGTATGCGCTTTGTTAGAAACTAACGAACGTATCTCCACACTGCGGTGGGGACTTTGTCGTAGAGTTTGTTCATCGTCAGTTCTGCCAGGCGATGATCGGCTGCGGAAAAGAACATCTCCAGTTCATCATTGGAGAGCTCATACTTATTCTTTTCAATAACGCGTTCGAGAGTATCAATGGTTGTGCATTTACGTAAACGCATCAAATAGTCGATTTTTTTCATAATGGCCTATGCAAACAATACCTGGTGGTTAAAAATTTAAATAAATTATTGCTTAAGTTTTAGCAGGCGTATAGATGTTCTCCCCTGAGAACATTCCGAATAGTTTTGCTTTGGACTTCTGCCAGCGCCGTAGTTCAGCATCATTAATACCATAGTTGCTAAACAAAACGTAAGTGTCATCCAAATATTTTTCAACCTGCTCTGAAAGTTCACTTTCGTTAGGGTATTTTATTTTAAATATGAGAATAAACGTAGCAATATGCTCAATAAGTTCATTTAATTGGAGATTGATCGCAGATGTTGGATCATTAACCCAGCCATGACTGCTATCGCCTAACGTTGCTATGCTTTCGTCACACAGATTCTCACATAAGAATCTGAGTTGGGCAATATCATAATGTTTTGGTGTGTACTCATCCATATCAATCCCTCCGTTAAGCCGTTATTCAGTGTTACTGCGGTTAACACCTGGTAAACAGGTAGACTGATGAAGCTTACAAGATAAAACGTTAACGTTGTTTCGTATTCATGCTGTTACAGACAGGGCGTTGAACCATTGTGATTTGTTCTGTAATGAATGAGAAAACAGTGATTATCGTACCTCTCAGTATCTACTATGTCGCGAAATAGCGTTGGCGTAAATAGCAACATCTCATGACTTAACCTTAAGTATAGCTATACCATGCTGGTTACGGTTACGTCATTCTATATATGACTATAGCAAAAGTGTTCGTAAAGTTCGCGGATAATAGGTAAGGTTTTCACTGCTATTTATTTTGATTAATTCTCAGAATTTTTGTTGTAACAATGAGCATAGAATAAACTCGGCTGCTGATTATTTAATTATTTCTATCTGAAAATATGAGAAATGGCAGAAGGAATGCGAAGAGATTACTCAACGGATAAGGGTTGTTGGTATGCGTTATCTTACTGTTTCAGCAGTTTTTTCATGCGAATCATCCCGTACAGTCTTGTTCGCGTCATAACACTGACTGTATCGGGATGGGCGCGAGAAAGATTAACCTTTTTTCTTTTTCCCGCCTTGCACGGCCTTAAAGCGCGGGTTGGATTTGCATATAACATAAACTCGCCCGCGACGGCGGACCACAATACAATCTTTATGACGATTCTTTGCTGAACGTAGCGAACTAAGCACCTGCATTTAATAGCCTCTCTGATTACTTGAAGAAGTTCCCAAAACGCTGCTGGAAGCGCGCTGTGCTGCCTTCTTTGGAATATTCTTTTTGCTTCCCGGTGTAATAGGGATGCGATGCCGAAGAAACGTCAATAGTGACGTAAGGGTAGCTGGTACCCTCAAGCTCAATGGTTCGATCGGTTTTAATGGTTGACCCAGTCCTGTAATAGACATCCGCGCTGGTATCATGAAATACCACTGTGCGATAGTCAGGATGAATACCCACTTTCATAGTTGCCTCTGATTGTTATGTTATAACATATCTAGTATGTTGCGCTTTTTTAGCATCAGGATCAACTATTATGTTGCGGTAGACGTCAGCATTCTCTAAGCCACTATAGAGACAACGAACCTTAGCCAAATAGCGCATAGTACTGCTTAGCCTAGGTTAGTCATGGGAGACTCGGGAAGGGACGTAAAAAAGGCCGCTAGGCGGCCTTTTCGAGTATATCGGAAGGGATTCGGTCTTAGTGCGTTGTTGTATCGTCCACTTTCTTGCCGAAGCGACGGCGGACCACAACAAAGAACACTGGAACGAAGAAGATAGCCAGCACGGTTGCGGTAATCATCCCGCCCATTACGCCAGTACCAACGGCGTTCTGTGCACCGGAACCTGCACCACTACTGATAACCAGCGGCATAACACCGAGGATAAAGGCAAGTGATGTCATCAGGATTGGACGTAAACGCATACGAACGGCATCGAGCGTTGCTTCTATCAGCCCTTTTCCTTCTTTTTCCATCAGATCTTTAGCAAATTCGACAATCAATATGGCGTTCTTCGCGGATAGCCCAATGGTTGTTAGCAGGCCCACCTTAAAGTAAACGTCGTTTTCAAGACTTGTCATATTCGCCGCAATCAACGCACCGATGATCCCCAATGGAACCACCAGCATGACAGAGAACGGAATTGACCAGCTCTCATAAAGCGCCGCCAGACATAGGAACACGACAATCAGTGAAATGGCATAGATTGCGGGTGCCTGATTGCCTGATAGCCGCTCTTGATAGGACATACCCGTCCATTCGTAGCCGATACCTTGCGGTAATTGGGTCACGAAATTTTCCATCAATGCCATGGCTTCACCGGTACTCTTACCTGGAGCGGCTTCACCTTGGATCTGCATGGATGGTTGGCCGTTATAACGTTCCAGACGCGGTGAGCCATATTCCCAGTGGCTCTGTGTGAAGGCAGAGAATGGCACCATTTGTCCGTTGCTACCCCGGATGTACCAGTTCTTGATGTCATCTGGCAGCATACGGAAAGGCGCATCGGCCTGAACGTAAACTTTCTTCACGCGACCGCGATCGATGAAGTCATTCACGTAAGATCCACCCAGCGTGGTTGCCAACGTTGAGCTGATATCCGACAGTGACACGCCAAGCGCTTGCGCTTTTTCCTGATCGATATCGAGGCGGAACTGCGGTGTATCTTCCATCCCGTTAGGACGAACTTGCACCAGCGTATCAGGACGTTGTGCTGCCATACCTAGCAGTTGGTTACGTGCTTCCGTCAGTTTTGCATGGCCAAGGTTAGCCTGGTCAATCAACTGGAAGTCGAAACCTGTTGCGGTACCCAGTTCGATAATCGCAGGAAGGTTGACTGCGAAAACCATAGCTTCTTTATACTGGCTAAAGGCTGCGTTTGCTCGGCCTGCAATCGCTAGAACTTTATTTTCTGCACCGCTTCGTTCACTCCAGTCATTCAAGCTGGCGAAGGCCAAACCGGCATTCTGTCCACGACCAGAGAACCCGAAGCCCGTCACGGTAAACACGGACTTGACGTTACCTTTCTCATTTTCGAGATAGTACTGTGTCATTCTGTCCATGATTTTCTGGGTGTTTTCCTGCGTCGCACCTGAAGGCAACTGAACGATGTTCAGCAGAACCCCCTGATCTTCGTCCGGCAGGAAAGACGTCGGCAAACGTAAGAACAAGAGTGCCAGACCCACAACAATCAACAGGTAGATGACCAGATAACGACCCGTGCTGCGCAGGATATTTGCCACGCTATCGGTGTAGTGATTAGTGCTTTTCTCGAACAGTCTGTTGAACCAGCCGAAGAAGCCTTTCTTCTCACCGTGATCGCCTTTGTCAATCGGTTTTAGCAGCGTTGCACAAAGCGCAGGTGTCAAAATCAATGCTACCAAGACCGACAGCACCATCGCAGAAACGATAGTGATGGAGAACTGGCGGTAGATTGCCCCTGTGGAACCACCAGTAAACGCCATCGGGACGAATACCGCGGACAGGACCAGCGCAATACCGACCAACGCCCCCTGGATCTGCTCCATGGAGCGTTTTGTCGCTTCTTTAGGCGGTAGACCTTCTTCCGCCATGACACGTTCCACGTTTTCCACGACGACGATGGCGTCATCCACCAGAAGCCCGATGGCGAGGACCATCGCGAACATCGTCAAGGTGTTAATGGAATAACCAAACGCGGAGAGGATAGCAAACGTCCCCAGCAAGACGACCGGTACCGCGATGGTTGGGATCAGCGTGGCACGGAAGTTCTGCAAGAACAGATACATCACCAGGAATACCAGTACGATGGCTTCTACCAGCGTTTTCACGACTTCGTTGATCGAGATCTTAACGAAGGGCGTTGTGTCATACGGGTAAACCACTTTCATGCCAGAAGGGAAGAACTCTTCCAGTTTTGTTAGTGAATTTTTTACGGCAGTCGCGGTATCCAGCGCATTCGCGCCTGTCGCCAGCTTGATACCGATACCAGCAGCGGGTTGACCATTGTAACGTGCAATCGTGTCATAGCTTTCTGCGCCCAACTCAACGCGGGCAACATCTTTAAGACGAACCTGAGAGCCGTCAGCGTTAACCTTCAGCAGGATTTTAGAAAACTCCTCTGCTGAATTCAGTCGGGTTTGCGCAATGATCGAGGCGTTCAACTGCTGGCCGGGAACAGGTGGCGCTCCCCCCAGTTGTCCTGCCGCGATCTGGTTGTTTTGGACTCTGATCGCTGCGGTGACATCACTTGAGGTTAACTGATAGTTGTTCAGTTTGTTCGGATCCAGCCAGATACGCATCGCGTACTGGGCACCAAACAGCTGTGCGTCACCTACGCCAGATGTACGGCTGATGGGATCTTTAACGTTAGCAGCCACGTAGTCAGCGATATCTTCCTGTGACATTTTACCGTCTTCACTGATGAAGGCGGCAACCATGAGGAAGCTACTGCTTGATTTCTGAACGTTAACCCCTTGCTGCTGTACTTCCTGCGGCAGCAGCGGCATGGCCAGTTGCAGTTTGTTCTGCACCTGAACCTGTGCGATGTCCGGATCGGTACCCGCGTCAAACGTCAGCGTAATCTGAACCGTACCAGAAGAATCACTGCTTGATGACATGTACATCAGGTTATCGATACCGTTCATATTCTGTTCGATAACCTGCGTCACGGAATCTTGCAGCGTTGATGCATCGGCCCCTGGATAATTTGCTGTTACTTCAATCGCAGGTGGTGCGATCGTTGGATACTGGGCAATAGGTAATTTAACAATTGCCAGCAACCCCGTCAGCATTACCATGATGGCGAGCACCCATGCAAAAATGGGTCGATCTATAAAAAACTTAGCCATGAATTATACCGGCTCCTGTTAGAACGTCTTAAGACTTCGCGGGTTCTGCTGACGCTTGCGGCGTCTGCTGATTTTCTGAAGCGACTTCTTTAGCTTTCACCTGCGCACCGGGTCTGATTTTTTGCAGACCAGTAACGATAACGCGATCGCCCGCTTTCAAGCCTTCGGTAACTAACCATTTGTCACCAACTGCCTTACTAGTTTTAAGCGTGCGAGGTTCTACTTTATCGCCTTCCCCAACCACCATCGCCGTGGCCTGACCACGTGGATCGCGGGTAACACCTTGCTGAGGAACTAACAAGGCTGTTGGGTTCACGCCGGAATCGAGGCGAGCTCGTACAAACATTCCGGGAAGGAGGTTGTGCTGTGGGTTCGGGAAAATAGCGCGCAGTGTGAGGGAACCGGTGGTTTCGTCTACCGTGACATCAGAGAATTCTAATGTACCTGCCTCAGTATATTCCGTACCGTTTTCCAACAGCAGGCGAACGTTGGCTTTGCCTTCACTCTGCTTCAGCGTGCCGTTTTCCAGTTCTCTCTTCAGTTGCAGAAAATCATTACTGGACTGTGTGACATCAACATAAATCGGATCGAGTTGCTGCACGGTTGTTAATGCTGTCGCCTGTCCGGTTGCCACCAATGCGCCTTCCGTCACTGTGGATTTACCCACGCGGCCTTCGATTGGCGAATTGACTTTGGTATAAGCCAGATTGATTTGTGCCGTATCAACTGCCGCTTTGGCAGCCTGAACAGAGGCATCAGCCTGACGGGATGTTGCGACGGCCTGATCGTAATCTTGCTTACTTACGTAGTTGGTGCCAAGCAGCGGTTTATAGCGGTCAACCGTCAAACGGGCGATTTGTGCCTGAGCTTGTGCCTGAGCGAGTGAACCTTTGGCGCTGTTGTAGTTTGCCTGATATGTCGCAGGATCGATTTGATACAGCGATGCGCCAGCTTTAACGTCAGACCCTTCAACAAAGTTGCGTTTGAGGATAATACCGCCAACCTGCGGGCGAACCTCTGCAATGCGGTAAGCACTTGTACGGCCAGGCAGTTCGGTCATGACATTCAGTGCTTCTGTTTTTAACGTCACAATACCCACTTCAGGCATCTGCTGCTGTGCGCCGCCTTGCTGATTATTGCCGCTATCACATCCTGCGAGCATTAAGCCGCCAGAAAGCATCAGAACTGCCGCCAGAGGCGTTAGCCTTCTGTTTTTGTTCATAGATAAACCTCAAGTGTCCGATTTGAAATTGACCAATGGATCACAAGCTTAAAAACCCATTGCTGCTATAGTCTTATGTTCATGCTATGTTACATACATTCTTGAATGTATGTAAATCACGCTTTCCTTCAAATACAGCGATATGGCACGAAAAACCAAATTATCATGGCACGAAAAACCAAAAAACAGGCTCAGGAAACCCGAAAACATATACTGGATACTGCGTTAAGAGTCTTCTCTGAGCATGGTGTGTCCGCGACCTCATTGTCTGACATTGCGACTGCTGCTGGTGTGACTCGGGGTGCTATTTATTGGCATTTTAAGAACAAAGCCGAAATCTTCGATGAGATCTGGGCTCTGGCTGAGTCAAAAATCAGTGAGTTTGAAATAGAGTATCAGACAAAATTCCCTGATAATCCACTCCGCGTGATGCGTGAATTATTGATTTATATGCTGCGTTTAACCGTTAGTGATACGCATTGGCGATCCATTATGGAGATCGCTTTTCACAAATGTGAGTTTGTCGGTGAAATGTTGCAATCGTACAATGCGCGCAAAGAGCTTTATCTCTCCTGCTATGTCGATATTGAAGAAAACCTGATTAAGTGCATCCGGGTGGGGATGTTGCCGACGGACATTCATCCACGTCGTGCGGCGATTGCGATGCGTGCCTACTTTTCTGGCGTGATGGAAAACTGGCTATTTATGCCGGAAAGTTTCGATCTCGATCAGGAAGCCTCCGCGCTGGTGGATGCTTTTATTGATATGCTGCATTTTAGCTCGGCGCTACGTAAACCCGCTGAATAAGCTGTTGATCGACGGCGCTAATACCTGTTGCCTTTAAGCTCCTGAGCTATTTTTACCTTAGGCGGAGGATTTAGCGTCACCATCTTCTTGTGAGAGCTTTTTCTCAAAATCGGTTCGTACTATTGCCAATGCGGCTAGCGCGATACGGGGTTCGATCTGGTTCTCTTCCAGCAGCATAATCAAATCGACCGCCAGCTTGACTTCAGATGGGGCGTTTTCAAGTGACATGAATCAGTTCCTCCTCTTTCTCGGCGAAGCCGCCGCGCTACAGCCCTTGTTCCCGGCGTTCGATCTGACGTTCCAGACGTAATAGTGCCTGGTGGCAGCGGGATAGCCGTCCTTCGAGCGCAGCCAGCTCTTTTTGCAGCCGCTGTTGCTCGCTGAATTGCGTCTGCGTGATGAGCAGGCTTTCTCTATCCTGAATCATAGAAAGCAGACGGCGTTCATAATCCTGATGTTCCGCGAGCTTGTGATACAGATCTTCCGGCTGTGGTGCGTTACTTTGCTCCTGCCTGCGTAATGACTGCGTTGCCAGCTCACGCTGCAATGCAGCTATCTGGCTGACCAGCTTTTCAGCCAAAAATGCCACGCGATCGGTGCGCTGCTCTGCTACTAACTGCTTTATCGCTTGTAAATTTTGTTCAACTTCGGCGCGATAATCACGTAGCCGGGTGCCGTAGCTGCTAAAAAGTTGACGATCAAAACGCGATTGCGGCACGGCTTTATCCGCCAGCGGCTCAAGCTCTTTCGCTAGCGTATTAATTTGTTGTTCAAGCGCTTGTAGCAATCGATGCGTGTTCACTTTTTTCCCTTATGGTCAGCTGATTATTCAGCGAGCTAGCTTCGCGCGGTGTGTCGGCGCGTGGTATATATCGGCATCGTTAGTCTACGTCGCTTTACTGCACTGCATGAGGATATCTTAACTAATCCATCAGGCAAGGTGGTGATAAAGTGTGGTGGACATTGTCACAGACAAAACATAGTTGTAGTGAACAAAACAGAAAGGTGAATATGTATCGCGTGTTGCTGATGATATTGGGATGGGTTGCTGTTGTGCTGGCAACGTTAGGGGTCGTGTTGCCTTTATTGCCGACCACACCTTTCTTGTTACTGGCCGCTTGGTGTTTTGCCCGCTCGTCCCCGCGTTTCCATGACTGGTTACTGTACCGATCCTGGTTTGGTCGCTATCTGCGCCACTGGCAGCAGCATCGGGCGTTGCCGCCGGGGGCAAAATGGAAGGCTGTCACCATGATTTTGTTAACATTCGCGCTTTCGCTCTGGCTGGTTAAGCTCGTCTGGGTCAGGATCTTGCTGTTGGTCATTTTGGCTATTTTGCTGACCTTCATGCTTCGTTTACCCGTGATTGATCCAGAACAACAAACGCAGAGTGCGAATCCGAAAAGATAGTGTAAGCGGCGGCCTCTGTGACGGACAGACAAAAAATACACACCCAGAGTGCGGGTGGTTGCATTTATCCGTCACTTTGACTAGATTTGACCGTTTTCGTGCACGGGTCGCCATTTTTCCTCTTTGTCATAATGCCTATTCATCGCATCATGCGATGATGAAAGCCTTGTGGCGACCGGCATTGGTATGTTCAGAACGTTTTATCAGGCACAACTATGACGACCGTAACAGCACAGCAGGCAGAATTAATTAAAAACAGTATCAAAAGCATCCCCGATTATCCTAAGTTGGGCATACTGTTCCGTGATGTTACCAGCCTGCTGGAAGATCCTGTGGCCTATGCGGCCAGTATTGAGATGCTGGCAAACCGTTACCGCAACACTGGTGTGACGAAGGTTGTCGGTACTGAAGCGCGTGGTTTCCTGTTTGGCGCCCCAGTTGCGTTGGCGCTAGGCGTAGGTTTTGTTCCCGTGCGTAAACCGGGCAAGCTGCCACGTGCGACTATCAGTGAAAGCTATGAACTGGAATACGGTTCAGATACGCTGGAAATTCATGCAGATGCAATCTCCGCTGGCGATAATGTTCTGGTGATCGACGATCTGCTGGCAACCGGCGGTACGCTCGAAGCCACGGTGAAATTGATCCGTCGCCTGGGTGGTTCGGTCAATGATGCCGCTTTTATCATCAATTTGTTCGATCTGGGTGGCGAGCAACGCCTGACCGAGATGGGTGTCACCTGCTATAGCCTGGTTGACTTCCCCGGACATTAATCATAACAGTCTCGCCGATAGCGGCGTGGCTGTGTTAGCATGATCGCCTCAATAACTCGACTGTTGCGGTATTGATGAGCTATCAGGTTCTTGCCCGTAAGTGGCGTCCCCAAACCTTTGCCCATGTTGTCGGTCAGGAGCATGTCCTGACCGCGTTGGCTAACGGCCTTTCCCTAGGCAGAATTCATCATGCGTATTTGTTTTCTGGCACCCGTGGTGTCGGGAAGACGTCGATTGCCCGTTTGCTGGCAAAAGGGCTGAATTGCGAACAGGGTGTGACGGCAACGCCGTGTGGCCAGTGTGGCAACTGCCGCGAAATCGAACAGGGCCGTTTTGTCGATTTAATCGAAATTGACGCGGCGTCTCGCACTAAAGTCGAAGACACGCGCGATCTGCTGGATAACGTGCAGTACGCCCCTGCGCGTGGGCGATTCAAGGTGTACCTGATTGACGAAGTACACATGCTATCGCGCCACAGCTTTAATGCGCTGCTGAAAACGCTGGAAGAACCGCCCCCGCACGTGAAATTCCTGTTGGCGACCACCGATCCACAGAAGTTGCCTGTGACCATTCTGTCGCGCTGTCTGCAATTTCACCTCAAAGCGCTGGATGTTGAACAGATTCGCGCGCATCTGGAACAGGTATTACAGGCTGAAAATCTCGTCAGTGAGCCGCGTGCGTTACAGCTTCTGGCTCGTGCTGCTGATGGGAGTTTGCGTGATGCGCTGAGTCTGACCGATCAGGCTATTGCTATGGGGCAAGGGCAGGTGACGACGGATTCCGTCAGCAACATGCTGGGCACGCTGGACGATGAGCAACCGCTAGCACTCATTGAAGCGCTGGCGAAAGGCGATGGGGCACAGGTCATGTCGCTATTAGATCAAGTCGCGGCACGAGGTGTGGATTGGGAATCGCTGCTGGTAGAAACTCAGACGCTGTTGCATCGTATTGCGATGGTTCAACTGCTGCCCGCTGCGCTGGGTGATGATTACGCTGCGGTTGAAGCGCGTATGCGAGAGTTAGCGCGCGCGCTGCCGCCAGCGGACGTACAGCTTTATTACCAGACAATGCTCATTGGCCGCAAAGAATTGCCTTTTGCGCCCGATCGCCGGATGGGCGTTGAAATGGCGCTACTGAGAGCGTTGGCGTTTCATCCCAGTCAAATTATCGCCGAGCCTGTAGCGCCAGTGAGTGCTGCGCGTGCGCCTTCTATTATTCAGACTTCTCTCCAGACTCCTGCACAGCAGCCTGTTGCCACGACATCGGCGACGGTTCGTGCGCCAATGCCGCAAAGCAGTGAATTTCCTGAAGACGTGCAGCCGCCGCTAGGAGAAATGCCTGCTTCAACGGGGTCTGCGGATCAATATAGTGAGAGCGAGCTGCCTGATGCAACTTCTCAGCTATTACAGGCTCGCAGCCAGCTCCTGCGAAAACAGGGGAGTACGCCACCAAAAAAGGCTGATCCGGCAGCGTCTGACAACACGCGGCCGGCAACCTCAGCGCTGGAGCGATTGGCTTCGGTGACTGAGCGCAGCATTCAACGGCAAAACGCGAAAACTTCTTCCTCCGAACCCAAAAAACCGGAAGCCTATCGCTGGCGGGCGCAGAATAAAGTCGAAGAAGAGAAGGTTGACGTAGCGACGCCAAAAGCGTTGCGTTCAGCATTAGAGCACGAAAAAACGCCTGAACTGGCGGCACGGCTAGCGGAAGAGTCACTGGAGCGGGATGCATGGGCGGCGGAAATCCATCGCCTGACGTTGCCAAAGCTGGTACAACAGCTGGCACTCAATGCGTTTAAAGAGAGCGAAGAAGCAGGTAAGATCCATCTGCATCTGCGTTCATCCCAGCGGCACCTGAATTCGCCTGCGGCGCAAAAGACGCTGTTGGACGCATTGACGGCTCACTACGGGCATCCTGTAGAATTACTGATTACTGAAGACGACAACCCGGCGGTACGGACGCCGCTGGAGTGGCGTCAGGCTATCTATGAAGAGAAACTGGCGCAGGCGCGTCAGTCGATTCTGGCCGATACAACGATTCAAACGCTGCGGCGTTTCTTTGATGCGGAACTGGACGAAGAAAGTATCCGCCCTGTTTAACCGCTGCGTGTACGCAGCCCGACGTGATAGAGAGAAAACTATGTTTGGTAAAGGTGGAATTGGCAACCTGATGAAGCAAGCCCAGCAGATGCAGGAAAAAATGCAGCAGATGCAGGAAGAAGTGGCGAATCTGGAAGTCACGGGCGAATCGGGTGCAGGTCTGGTGAAAATCACGATCAACGGTGCGCATAATTGCCGCCGTATTGAGATCGATCCAAGCTTGATGGAAGACGACAAAGAGATGCTGGAAGACCTGATCGCTGCGGCGTTCAATGATGCCGCTCGTCGTATTGCTGAAACGCAGAAAGAGAAAATGGCGTCGGTTTCCAGCGGTATGCAACTGCCGCCGGGCTTCAAGATGCCGTTCTGATGCAGACCAGTCCGCTTCTTGAATCATTGATGGAAGCGCTGCGCTGCCTGCCGGGCGTTGGGCCCAAGTCGGCGCAGCGCATGGCGTTTCAGCTACTGCAACGTAACCGCAGTGGCGGTATGCGTCTGGCGCAGGCGTTGACGCGGGCGATGTCCGAAATCGGTCACTGTAGCGATTGCCGGACATTTACCGAGCAGGACGTTTGTGCGATTTGCTCAAATCCGCGCCGCCAGCAAAACGGGCAGATTTGTGTGGTAGAAAGCCCCGCGGATATTCATGCCATTGAACAGACGGGGCAGTTTGCTGGTCGTTACTTCGTTCTGATGGGGCATTTGTCACCGTTGGATGGCATTGGCCCAGACGATATCGGTTTAGGGCGGTTGGAAGAACGCCTGCAAGTGGAATCGATGAGCGAAGTGATTCTGGCTACCAACCCGACTGTGGAAGGTGATGCCACCGCGAATTATATCGCTGAACTGTGCGCACAACACGGTGTGATGGCAAGCCGCATTGCACACGGTGTTCCCGTTGGCGGTGAGCTGGAAATGGTCGATGGCACTACGCTTTCCCATTCACTTGCGGGTCGTCAGCCTTTCCGGTTTTAATCTGTCGGCTGCCAGTATCATTATCTGGCAGCCGCAGTCTTGTGTTCCTCTTTCATCTCACTGTTTTCTTTTTTCGCTGAATTTACCCCTTGAAATCACCTTGGTTTATCCCCACTTGCTACTTATCGTCAGTTTAATCAGCCTGAATAATATTAGGATTGAGGTAAGCAACAATGAGCATGAAAGGCCAAGAAACTCGCGGGTTCCAGTCCGAAGTTAAGCAACTCCTGCATTTGATGATCCATTCGCTTTATTCCAACAAAGAAATTTTTCTGCGTGAATTGATCTCCAACGCCTCCGATGCGGCAGACAAGCTGCGTTTCCGTGCGCTGTCCACACCAGAGCTGTATGCGGGTGATGGCGATCTGCGCGTGCGTGTGTCTACGGATAAAGAAAAACGCACCCTGACGATTTCTGACAACGGTATCGGCATGAGCCGTGACGAAGTCATTGATAATCTCGGTACGATTGCGAAATCCGGCACCAAGGCCTTTCTGGAATCTATGGGTTCCGATCAGGTTAAAGATAGCCAACTGATTGGCCAGTTCGGTGTGGGCTTCTACTCTGCCTTCATCGTGGCGGATAAAGTGACCGTGCGTACCCGTGCCGCGGGAGCGAGTGCCGATCAGGGCGTGTACTGGGAATCTGCTGGTGAAGGTGATTACACCATCGCTGACATCACCAAAGACGATCGTGGTACGGAAATCACCTTGCACCTGCGTGAAGGTGAAGACGAATTCCTGGATGATTGGCGTGTGCGTTCCGTCATCAGCAAATATTCCGACCACATCGCGCTGCCGGTAGAAATTCAATCCCAGACAGAAAGCGAAGAAGAAGGCGGTGAGTCCACCGTTAGCTGGGAAAAAGTTAACAAAGCACAGGCTCTGTGGACGCGCAGTAAATCTGAAGTCAGCGATGAGGAATATAACGAGTTTTATAAACACATCTCCCATGACTTTACCGATCCACTGAGCTGGAGCCACAATCGTGTGGAAGGGAAGCAGGAATACACTAGTCTGCTTTATATCCCTGCCCGTGCACCGTGGGATATGTGGAACCGCGATCATAAACACGGTTTGAAACTGTACGTTCAGCGCGTCTTTATTATGGATGATGCCGAGCAGTTCATGCCGAACTACCTGCGTTTTGTTCGTGGCCTGATTGATTCCAACGATCTGCCGCTGAACGTTTCCCGTGAGATTTTGCAGGACAGCCGTGTGACGCAGAACCTGCGTAATGCGCTGACTAAACGCGTGCTGCAAATGCTGGATAAACTGGCGAAAGATGACGCGGAGAAATACCAAACGTTCTGGCAACAGTTCGGTCTGGTGCTGAAAGAAGGCCCGGCTGAAGATGGCAGCAATCGCGAAGCGATCGCGAAACTGCTGCGCTTTGCCACTACGCAATCCGACAGCTCCGCACAGACGGTATCGCTGGAAGATTACGTTAGCCGGATGGTGGAAAGTCAGGACAAGATCTACTACATCACTGCGGATAGCTATGCGGCGGCGAAAAGCAGCCCGCATCTGGAACTGTTCCGTAAGAAAGGCATCGAGGTATTGCTGTTGTCCGAGCGTATTGACGAATGGATGATGAGCTACCTGACTGAGTTCGACGGTAAATCCTTCCAGTCTGTTAGCAAAGCAGATGACACGCTGGATAAACTGGCTGATGAAGAAAACGATGCGCAGAAAGAAGCACAGAAAGCGCTGGAGCCATTTATTGATCGTGTGAAAACCCTGCTGGGCGAGCGTGTTAAAGATGTGCGTTTCACCTACCGTTTGACCGATACGCCTGCGATTGTCGTAACGGATGCTGACGAGATGAGCACGCAGATGGCGAAACTGTTCGCCGCAGCGGGCCAACAGGCACCAGAAGTGAAGTACATTTTTGAACTGAACCCAGAGCACGCGCTAATTAAACGTGCGGCTGACGTTTCTGATGAGGCTGAATTTGGCGAGTGGGTTGAACTGCTGCTGGATCAGGCTCTGCTGGCCGAACGCGGTACGCTGGACGATCCGAACCTGTTCATCCGCCGTATGAATCAGCTGTTAAGTGCCTGATAGTGATATCCTCCAGACCCCGGTGACAACTGGGGTCTTTCCCCTGACTTTTACGCTTACTTCCGTTATTGAGTTTTTCTTCGTCTACACTGAATGGCAACATTGGGCAGACGGCAAACCGTATTTTTAGGTATCTGGCTTTTTTTCATCTGCCTCTGCGTTGCTGAAGCGAGCCCGTTCCTTGAGCATAAGCGTCTGGAATGGTATGGTTTAGCGATTTTCAAATTTATTTTATAAATATTACATAGCAAGGGGATTTACGCGATGCGTATTATTCTGCTGGGCGCTCCGGGCGCAGGCAAAGGTACTCAGGCTCAATTCATCATGGAAAAATACGGTATTCCGCAGATTTCCACGGGTGACATGCTGCGTGCAGCAGTAAAAGCGGGTACTGAATTGGGCAAGCAGGCTAAAGAAATCATGGACGCAGGTAAGCTGGTCACTGATGAACTGGTCATTGCTCTGGTTAAAGAACGCATCGCCCAGGAGGATTGCCGTAACGGTTTTCTGCTGGATGGCTTCCCACGCACCATTCCACAAGCTGATGCGATGAAAGATGCAGGCATCAATGTGGATTACGTTATCGAATTTGCAGTTCCTGACGAACTGATCATCGATCGTATCATTGGCCGTCGCGTTCATGCGGCGTCCGGTCGTGTCTATCATGTAAAATTCAATCCGCCTAAAGTTGAAGGTAAAGACGACGTGACGGGCGAAGAGCTGACTATTCGTAAGGACGATCAGGAAGATACCGTGCGTAAGCGTCTGGTTGAGTACCATCAGCAGACTGCACCACTGGTTTCTTACTATCAGAAAGAAGCTGACGCGGGTAATACGCGCTATTTCAAAGTGGAAGGTACGCGTAAAGTGGAAGAAGTTCGCGCAGAGTTGGAAACCATTCTGGGTTAATTTTTCTAAGCGAATCATACTCCGCTATCTGAATGCCAGACGATCGTCTGGCATTTTTTCGTTCTGAGATCCTCATTTGCTTTGTTTCCTCTATTGATAGCATCGGCGTTATCCCTGCTATCTACCCGTATTTGTTTAGCTTTTTTTCGCTACAATAGACATTTGATGTTACGCACTGGCGGGCTGAGAGAAAGCCTGCTTCTCCATAAAAGGAAGACGGCGATGAAACAAGAGAAATACGGCGTGCTGATGGTGAACTTAGGGACACCCGATGCCCCGACGCCGCAGGCGGTGAGGCGTTATCTGGCGGAGTTTCTCAGCGACCGACGCGTGGTGGATACGCCGCGCCTGCTATGGTGGCCGCTGCTGCGCGGTATCATCCTGCCAACCCGTTCACCGCGAGTGGCGAAGCTCTATCAATCGGTCTGGATGGAAGAGGGATCGCCGCTGTTGGTGATTAGCCGTCGACAGCAGCAGGCACTGGCTGCTCGCATGCCGGAAACGCCTGTTGAACTGGGGATGAGCTATGGTTCGCCCAGTCTGCGTTCGGCGCTGGATAAGCTACTGGCGCAAGGCGTAACGCAACTGGTGGTCTTGCCGATGTATCCGCAGTATTCCTGCTCAACAACAGCCGCTGTGTGGGATGGGTTAGCGGCGCAACTGCGGGATAATCGTCAGTTGCCTGCGATTCGCTTTATCCGTGATTACGCCGAACATCCTGCGTATATTGCGGCGTTGAAGCACCGTGTCGAGCAGTCTTTTGCTGAACACGGTGAACCCGACAGATTAGTGATCTCCTATCACGGCATTCCCGAGCGGTATGCCAATGAAGGGGATGACTATCCACAACGCTGTCGGGCGACCACCGAGGCGCTGATTGCTGCGCTGGGGCTGCCGGAAGGCAAAATAATGATGACCTTCCAGTCGCGTTTTGGCCGTGAACCCTGGCTGACGCCATATACGGATGAAACCATGCAGGGGCTACCCGCGCAGGGAATCAAGCACATTCAGATTATGTGCCCCGGTTTTTCCGCTGATTGTCTGGAAACGTTGGAAGAGATTCAGGAACAGAACCGTGAGATTTTCCTGCACGCAGGCGGAGAGGCATTCCACTATATTCCTGCGCTCAATGACGATCCGCTACACATCGATCTGCTGGAACAGTTAGTGAGCAAAGCAGAGTAGGGACAAGACCGTTTTTGTCTGGTGATGTTTGACGGTATATTGCACAACGTAAAAAAATGGCGGGCCAAATAGACCCGCCATTTTTGTCTCTAACGTGTAGGCATTTAAATAGGGCATGCCTGAGGCGCGGGTGGAATGTCATCCAGCTTCAACATAGTGATCATGCTGTTGGCGATTTCCCGCTCCCCCATTACTACTTCGTTGGCACCGTGCTCCATAATGTAGCTGACTTCATCGTCATAGTGCGCGCGGGCGATAATCTCCAGATCGGCACGCTTCTCACGAGCTGCAGCGACGATTTCCCCCGCCTCATAGCCGTTCGGAATGGTCAGCAATAGCCAACGGGCGCAGTCCAGACGCGCAATATCCATGATTTCAGGCTTGGTGGCGTTACCTAATACAGCTTTAATTCCCTGTTCACGCAGTGCATCAACACGTGTACGTGAATTCTCAATGACAACGATGGGAATTCCGGCCTGATGCAGTTTGGCACCAATCAGGCTACCAACACGACCATAGCCGACTAGCAGCGCATGGTTGCACATATCGACAGGAATCTGTTTCTCTTCCTCAATCGCTTCTTCCACAATCTGTTCTTCTATTGTTTCGTTCTTCGCCAGATAGCGTTCAAGCAGGGTAAACAGCAACGGGTTTATCATGATGGAGAGTATGGCACCGGCCAGTACCAGATTCCGTCCTTCTTCGGACAGCAGCCCCAGCACAATACCGAGTCCGGCCAAAATAAAAGCAAATTCACCGATTTGCGCCAGACTGGCGGAAATCGTTAATGCTGTCCGCTTCGAGTGACCAAAGAGCCGGACCAGCACGAAAGCGGCGGCCGACTTACCGAACACGATAATCGCCAGCGTGATCAGCACGGAAATCGGGTCGTTCAGCAGGATCATCGGATCAAACAGCATACCGACGGAAACGAAGAACAGTACGGCGAAGGCATCGCGCAGCGGCAGCGTGTCGTGCGCCGCACGCTGGCTGAGTTCAGATTCGTTCAATACCACACCAGCGAAGAATGCGCCCAGAGCAAAGGAGACATCAAACAGTTTCACCGCGCCAAAGGCGATGCCCAGCGCCATTGCTAACACTGCCAGTGTGAAAAGCTCACGTGAGCCAGTACTGGCGCTTTTTGCCAATACCCACGGCACCAGACGACGACCTACGACAATCATCAGGGTAATAAATGCAATCACTTTACCGATGGTCCAGGCCAAATCGGTTAGCAGTTTGCTGGTGTCGGCATGCTCAGCGCCGATCATGTCGCCGAAGGCCGGTAGCAGAACCAGCGTAAGGACCATCGCCAGATCTTCCACAATCAGCCAGCCGATGGCGATTTGACCACGTTGACTATCAATAAGCTGTCGTTCTTCCAACGCGCGTAGCAGAACTACAGTACTGGCGGTTGAGAGGCAAAGGCCGAAAACCAGGCCGCTCGCCAGGCTCCAACCCAGCATGGTGGATAACCCCATTCCAAGTAGCGTTGCCACGGCAATCTGGGCTATCGCACCGGGAATGGCGATGGACTTTACCGCCATGAGATCTTTTAGTGAGAAGTGCAGACCAACGCCAAACATCAGCAGGATTACGCCAAGTTCCGCGAGTTCTGATGCCAGTGAAGCATCGGCAACGAAGCCAGGTGTAAAAGGACCGACAAGTACGCCTGCGGCAAGGTAACCAACAAGGGGAGAGATACGCAGGCGGTGTGCCAGAATACCAAGGAGGAAGGCAAGAACCAACCCCCCAGCGATAGTAGAAATTAGCGGTGTTGCAGCATGCATCCCAACTCCTTGTGCCATAGGTGAAACGTAATTGAGCGGATTTACCCTTCTTGCTTTGAAGTTACAGCGTGGTTAGCAGTGCTTACGTACCCTTATGACTTTTATTATGTACCGAAAAGCGTATTGGGATTCGTTCGTTTGCTGTTTGGCTGCAACGCCAATTACTCTGGGTATAAATAAATTCTATTGCATATAGCGAAATGTTGCTTGGATAAAAGTGGTATTTTATGAAAAATATCAGTTTCTCCAGTTAAAGGTAGTCTAACACAGATTTAGGGATGGTTTCTCGCGATAAGCATTGATAAACATGCGTAATTATTCTGATAGCATGATGTTATGGGCTGTAATGCCCCACGGCTTTCCCGTGTATTCAGCGGAATGGTTTTATCCACTGACGTAAAACCCCAAAAAATAGGGGATAAACGGTGTGTCGTTGGGTTATTCCGATGAAGTATCCATATTAGCAAGAGTTCGTGACAGCACGACGGCAGTGCCAGGTATCACCATCGCTGTTCTACCTAATCCGATTTTGTCGGCTACCGCACGTTGCTGGCAGACAGCGTGAATGCGCCTCGCGCATTGTTCATCTTGCTGTGCTAAGTTGTGCGATAAATTAGAGTTTGTGCGGTGAGTTTCTCAGTGGTTCCACTGGGTCTTTAAAATAAACGGGGATTTATCATGCGTTTTTCAATAAAAGCTCTGGGATGTGCGATGGCGGTATCGCTGGCGCTAACACCTGTTATGTCAATGGCTTGGGAAAAAGACAAAACATACGCCATCACTATTTTGCATACGAATGATCATCACGGCCACTTCTGGCATAACGATCACGGCGAATATGGGCTGGCGGCGCAAAAAACGCTGGTCGATCAAATTCGTCAGGAAGTGGCGAGTAGTGGTGGTAGCGTACTGCTGCTTTCCGGTGGTGATATTAATACTGGTGTGCCTGAGTCCGATTTGCAGGATGCAGAGCCAGATTTCCGTGGTATGAACATGGTTGGCTATGATGCGATGGCGCTCGGCAACCATGAATTCGATAACCCGCTGTCTGTCCTGCGTCAGCAGGAAAAATGGGCAAAATTCCCGCTGTTATCGGCCAATATCTATCAAAAAAGCACCGATAAACGTTTGTTCAAGCCTTATGCCTTGTTCGACAAGCACGGTGTGAAAATCGCAGTTATCGGCCTGACAACGGATGATACGGCCAAATTAGGCAATTCTGAGTATTTTACTGATATCGAATTCCGTAACCCTTCGACGGAAGCGAAGCTGGTTGTTGAGCAATTGCGTAAGAGCGAAAAGCCGGATGTGATTATTGCCGCGACGCATATGGGGCACTATGACGACGGTAATCATGGCTCTAATGTGCCGGGTGATGTGGAAATGGCGCGTAGCCTGCCTGATGGATATCTGGACATGATTGTTGGCGGCCATTCGCAGGATCCAGTCTGTATGGCGCAGGAAAATAAAAAGCAAGTGGATTATGTGCCGGGCACGCCTTGTGCACCCGATCGCCAGAACGGCACCTGGATTGTTCAGGCGCATGAGTGGGGTAAATATGTTGGTCGTGCCGATTTCACATTCCGCAATGGTGAGTTAAAGCTTGAGCATTATCAGTTGATTCCGATCAACCTGAAGAAAAAGGTGGAGAAAGACGGTAAGACTGAGCGTGTTTTCTATACGCATGAAATCACGCAGGATCCTGACGTCATGAAAATGCTGACGCCGTTCCAGGAAAAAGGGCAGGCGCAGTTGGGCATCAAGATCGGTAGCGTGAAGGGCAAACTGGAAGGCGATCGCAATCAGGTGCGTTTCCGTCAGACCAATTTGGCACACGTACTGTTGTCGGCACAGCTTGAGCGTGCAGGAGCTGATTTTGCCATCATGAGCGGTGGCGGTGTACGCGATTCAATTGAATCAGGTGATATCACCTATAAAGATGTACTGAAGGTTCAACCGTTTGCCAACACGTTGGTCTATGTGGATATGAAAGGCAGCGATGTCGAGAAGTATCTGGCCGTAGCCGCCAATAAAAAGGTGGATTCTGGTGCCTATGCGCAATTCCTTAACGTCAGCTTGACGGCAGACGGGCAGGGTGTGCAGAACGTGAAAATCAAAGGTGAGCCGTTGCAGGAAGATAAAGTTTATCGCATGGCAACGCTGAACTTTAATGCGATGGGCGGGGATGGTTACCCGCGTCTTGATAACCTACCGGGCTATGTGAACACGGGTTTTGTTGATGCTGAAGTGTTGAAACAATACATCGAGAAGCACTCTCCGTTGGATGCAGAATCCTACGCGCCGAAGGGTGAAATTGTTTATAAATAACTAATAATCATGGCGGTTTTTGTCTCTTTGCTGGTGGCGAAAACCGCTGTTTCTTAGGATGTAGACTGTTAAGGGGGGGACACATTTAAACCCTCAATAGCTCCAATGGAATGAATGTAATTTTATGATTTAATTGATTAAATAATTTTATGTTTAGTAAAGCGCTTTAAAATAACCGATCTGCTAAATACACGATACTCCTGATGCACCCTCACTAACGGAGTAGTCGGTCTATGAAAAACGTAAATATTGAAATCAACGTCTGCGGCAGCACGGGAAAATCAACATGTGCTGTTAATCCCCCAATTCAGATCAATCCTCACACCTGCTGTCATGCGGATACGGATAATCAGTGCGAACCGCAATCTGGTGTGTCCGGGGTTTCCTCTGTATTCGGGCGTACGGGTGTCGTGACCGCTCAAGCCGGTGACTATACGGCCGATCAGATTACCGAAACGGCTACCAGAACCTTTGCCACGCTGGATGAAAAAGCGATCTGGAATGCAAAGCAGGATACATTACTCTCAGGAGCCACTATTCGCACGCTCTTTGGGGAATCTCTGCTGGGTAGTGGTGATATTTCACCTACGCCGGCACAAATGGGCGCTGCGGCTGTGGGGCACACGCATACCACATCAGAGATTACGGACTATACACAGAAAACGAAGCAGCTCATCCATTCTTCGCTGGAAGCGGGGACGGGTGTGACGCTGATTTATAACCCGGTGAATGAGAAAACGGTAATCAGCGCAGCGGGCGGTGGTTCCGGCAACGGCGGCTCTGGCTATATTGTTGCCGAGCGTAAGGGTGCAACGGCAGGGCAAAATCATGCGTTCAGCATCAGCCCACAAAGTAAATTTAATCTCGCGGCGTATGCGCTGAAAGAAGTCGCTGGCGCAGCGAATCAGACTTATGTTGTTGACGGTTTCGGCGTGTCTAGCGAAGAGAACTACAACGTAACTCATGCTACTGTGTTTGATAACACATTACGTCCCTATGTCGGAAAGCTATATAACTTGGCGCAATCCGGTAATTTTTATTCGTCACCAATCAAATCAGACGGTGAAAGCATTGAAATTGATGCTGTTAATAAAACGCTGATTCCTGCGATGACAGCAAATAATAGTTCAGTTGGCTACACGGTTGACGCATCGTCCGAGTATTCATCGCAATACGCGGCGTGGACAGCATTCAACGGAACGTTAAATCGATACTGGGCATCCAAAACCGTACCAACAGTCGCTAACCCACATTGGTTGCGTATTACTATGGCGGCTCCTGTATTGATTGATACATACAGAATAACAAACGAAAACCTGAATCCTGGACCACTCAGCCCGAAATCGTGGATGTTTCAGGGGAGTAATGATGGTACAACGTGGAATACGTTACATACGGTATCTAATGATACTCGTGATGCGAGGGGGGCGGTTCGAGAATATACGTTCACCAATAACACGCCGTATTCATCATTCCGTATTTTAATAACCGAGCAAAATGCTGGCCCGCATGTCCAAATTGGGGAACTTGAAATATTCCGCAGCGAGCGACTGCTGATTAACGGCAGTGATGGTAAGTGGTATTCAGCGAACAATGGGATATTAACATCGGTCCCAGCACCATCTGTGGCGGTAGATTTTTATGAGACTGGTTTTTTGTCATCTGGCGTAATACCTGAATTATCATTGTCAGGAATACAGCCAGTAACGATTTTTGCATCAAAAAATATTGATGCAAAAGTGCTATATACACCGCATCCTCAAATTGCAATACAGAAAGCCCTATCGAGCGCGGCGTTATGGCCACAAATCAATGCCGCCACGCTAACAGCAACGCAGACGGGCAACGGCAAAGTACGTGTCGCCGTCACGCGAGACTTAGTAAATTGGCATGTGTTGCAGAACGGGGCGTGGGTTGATGTGGGGGCGCTGTCAGCCGATACCGCAGGCGCAGAAGCACTGATTGCGGACGGTATGACGCCAGCCGAGCTTGGCGGTATTACGGCGGCACAGTGGACGCAGCTGTTTTCATCCAATAACGGCGTACCGGATTCACTCGCGTTTGCATTTGCGCTTGATATTACCGATCCGGTGACAGACGTCGCGACGATTGACCGACTGGTGCTGAACGTCAACGATGCTTCCAACTGGAAAGTGCAGTCACCCGCGGAAGTGGAAATCCGCTGGCGCACGGACTGTGTGACATTCCGCACCGTGACGGCAGGCAATTACAAACTGGCGTATCAGGTTCCGTAATTATTCACCCGATGACATATTCCAATGGCCGCGTATTTGCGGCCATTTTTGCTTCTGTATTTTATATAAAAGGTGGCAACAGATTAGTAACGTGCTTTAAAATAATCTCTCTTGAAACTAAGTGATACTCCCCATGCCCTTTATTAACGGAGTTATCAACATAATGAAAAGCGTAAATATTGAAATTAATGTCTGTGATAGTACGGGAAAATCAACATGTACCGTTTATCCTCCTATCCAGGTTGATCCCCATACGTGCTGCCATTCAGACAATGGCGGAGATCAAGAACCTGATGTTTCTGGCGTTGTTTCCGTCTTTGGACGTACCGGTGTCGTAACTGCACAAGTTGGCGACTATACTGCCGATCAGATTACCGAAACCGCCACCAGAAAATTTGCCTCGCCAGATGAAAAAGCAGTCTGGAATGCCAAGCAGGCTGAATTAATTTCTGGTTCCACTATCCGCACGCTCTTTGGCCAGTCGCTGCTGGGCAGCGGTGATTTTTCACCGACGCCAGTGCAGATGGGCGTTGCCGCCGCGGATCACACGCACACCACAGCGGAAATCACCGACTACACGCAAAAAACAAAGCAGCTCATTCATTCCTCGCTGGAAGCCGGATCGGGTGTGACGTTGAGCTATAATCCAGAGAATGAGAAAACCATTATCAGTGCAGCAGGTGGTGGTTCTGTCGGTGGTTCGGGTTATATTGTTGCCGAACGGCTGAGTGAAACGGCAGGGCAAAACCACGCGTTCAGCATTCGCCCACAAAATACATTTAATCTCGCGGCGTATGCGCTGAAAGAAGAAGAGGGGACGGCAAATCAGGCCTACGTTGTTGATGACTTTAATGCGTCGAGTGAGCCAGGTTATAACGCAACGAGTGCGGTTGTTTTTGATGGGCAAGTACAGCCGTACATGGGCGGAGTTGTCGAATTGGTTGAATCAGGTGGAGAATATTTTGCAGATATAAAACCTGATGCTAAATCGTTATCAATCGATGATACTGAAACAACATCTATTATCCCTGAAATGGAATCAAATGTATCTCCGAGCGGATATACGATTTCTTCATCATCGGTATACACTCCAGCATATTCTGGGTGGATGGCGTTTTCGTCGACCAATCCTGGTTTTTGGAATTCTGAAGTTGGGCCAACAGCTGAAGAACCTCAGTGGCTGCGGGTAGATCTACCGAACCCAGAAGCTATCGGCGGTTATTCAATCCAGAATCGATTATCATCTGTTATCAGTAGTCCACGATCATGGCGATTTGAGGGCAGTCATGATGGGATTACATGGGAATCCCTTCATTCTGTTAATAATGATACGAATAGTAACGCTGGGATTATCAGAGAGTACAGGATATCTTCATCAGTAGCGTATGCGTCATACCGAATTATTATCACTGAATCAAACCCAAATACTAACTATGTTGTTATACAAAACATTAAATTATTCCCTCATGGCCGCCTGCTGATTAATGGCAGTGATAATGCATGGTATACGGTTAATAATGGATTGCTGGAGAATATTGCAACGGCTGATTTTAGTCGTGGGTTTTCATCATCTGGAACCATTAATGGCTCTGATTTTTCCGCTATTTCTCCGTTCTCAGTACACGCAGAGAATCAGCGCAATATTAAATTGACGTATCTCCCGAATTCACAAATTATTATCAATAAATCCCTATTATCTGCCTCTGCGGGTTCGTGGGCAACAGTCAATGCCGCAACGCTAACCGCCACGCAGACGGGCAAAGGCAAGGTGCGTATCGCTGTGACGCGGGATCTAGTTAACTGGCATGTCTTGCGGAACGGGACGTGGGTTGATGTGGGGGCGCTGTCAGCCGATACCGCAGGCGCAGAAGCACTGATTGCGGACGGTATGACGCCAGCCGAGCTTGACGGTATTACGGCGGCACAGTGGACGCAGCTGTTTTCATCCAATAACGGCGTGCCGGACTCACTTGCGTTTGCGTTTGCGCTTGATATCACCAATCCAGAGACAGACGTTGCGACGATTGATCGACTGGTGCTGAACGTCAACGATGCTTCCAGTTGGAAAGTGCAGTCACCCGCGGAAGTGGAAATCCGCTGGCGCACGGACAGTGTGACATTCCGCACCGCGACGGCGGGTAATTACAAACTGGCATACCAGGTTCCGTAATCGCTCATCACATTAACACTCTACTGGCCGCGAACGCCGCGGCCTTTTCGTTTTATACCGCCCAATTTATCCCCAGCCACTCAATGCGTCATTCTAACCGCTTAGCTCGCTATTCTGCCGCCTACCCAAATACCCGCCCACGCGCGTACGCGATGGCGTAATGTGCCGCCACTATTTTCCTTTATCTGAAATACGCGATAACCCGTGTTATCGCACGACGCATTACCAGGGTTTATTTTTCTACAGCTAACAAAATCAAACGATTGTGATTTTTAATTGAAGGATGTCTTATGAAGAGCAACGCCATTCTTAAACACATCCCTTGGATGATTCTTGGAATCATCGGGGCTGCTTGCCTCGGCGTAGTCGCACTACGTCGCGGTGAGCATATTAGTGCATTATGGATTATTGTTGCTTCTGTCGCCGTTTACCTCGTGGCTTATCGATACTACAGCCTGTATATCGCACAAAAAGTCATGCAGTTAGATCCGACTAGAGCAACCCCCGCCGTTGTGAATAACGACGGTCTTAACTATGTGCCAACGAACCGTAATGTCCTGTTCGGGCACCACTTTGCTGCTATTGCAGGTGCGGGTCCGCTGGTTGGACCGGTGCTGGCCGCACAGGTCGGCTACTTGCCGGGCACCTTATGGCTGCTGGGCGGCGTGGTGTTGGCGGGTGCCGTACAGGACTTCATGGTCCTGTTTATTTCGACCCGTCGTAACGGTGCGTCGTTAGGCGAAATCGTTAAGAAAGAATTAGGCCCAGTCCCGGGTACGATTGCACTGTTCGGCTGCTTCCTTATCATGATCATCATTCTTGCCGTACTGGCGCTGATCGTGGTGAAAGCGCTGGCAGAAAGTCCGTGGGGCGTCTTTACCGTGTGTTCTACTGTGCCGATCGCGCTGTTCATGGGCGTCTACATGCGCTTTATCCGTCCGGGTAAAGTCGGTGAAATCTCGGTGATCGGGATCGTATTGCTGGTGCTGGCAATCTGGTTTGGTGGCGTAGTGGCGCATGACCCGTACTGGGGCCCAGCGCTGACCTTCAAAGATACCACCATCACCTATACGCTGATTGGTTATGCCTTCGTGTCCGCACTGCTGCCAGTATGGTTGATTCTGGCGCCGCGTGACTATCTGGCGACCTTCCTGAAAATTGGTGTCATCGTCGGTCTGGCGATTGGTATCGTGATTCTGAATCCTGATCTGAAAATGCCAGCGGTAACGCAGTTTGTGGATGGCACCGGTCCGGTTTGGAAAGGTACGCTGTTCCCGTTCCTGTTTATTACGATTGCCTGTGGCGCGGTGTCTGGCTTCCACGCGCTGATTGCTTCCGGTACTACGCCGAAATTGATGGCTAACGAAAACGATGCGCGTTTCATCGGTTACGGTGCCATGCTGATGGAATCTTTCGTGGCGATCATGGCGCTGGTTGCGGCGTCTATCATCGAACCTGGTCTGTACTTCGCAATGAATACTCCGCCAGCGGCGCTGGGTATTACGATGCCTGATCTGCATCGTCTGGGCACAGCAGATGCGCCGATGATTCTGGCACAGCTGCAGGACGTATCTGCCCATGCGGCGGCGACGGTTAGCTCTTGGGGCTTCGTGATTTCTCCTGAGCAGATTCTGCAAACGGCGAAAGATATCGGTGAACCTTCCGTTCTGAACCGTGCAGGTGGTGCACCAACGCTGGCTGTCGGTATCGCACACGTGTTCCACCAGATCATTCCTGGTGCCAACATGGGCTTCTGGTACCACTTCGGTATTCTGTTTGAAGCACTGTTCATTCTGACGGCATTGGATGCGGGTACGCGTGCGGGCCGCTTCATGCTGCAGGATCTGTTGGGTAACTTCGTTCCGTTCCTGAAGAAAACCGACTCTCTGATTGCTGGTATGATCGGTACGGCTGGCTGCGTTGGTCTGTGGGGCTACCTACTGTATCAAGGCGTGGTTGATCCATTGGGCGGCGTGAAGAGCCTGTGGCCGTTGTTCGGTATCTCTAACCAGATGCTGGCTGCCGTGGCGCTGATTCTGGGTACGGTTATCCTGATTAAGATGAAACGTACGCAGTACATCTGGGTCACGCTGGTTCCGGCGATTTGGCTGCTGATCTGTACTACCTGGGCGCTGGGTCTGAAACTGTTCAGCGACAATCCTCAGTTGGAAGGCTTCTTCTACATGGCGAATATGTTCAAGGGCAAAATTGCGGAAGGCGGTGCCGATCTAAGCGCGCAGCAGATTGCGAACATGAACCATATCGTGACTAACAACTATACCAACGCCGGTCTGAGCATTCTGTTCCTGATCGTAGTGTACAGTATTATTGCGTACGGTATTAAAGCGGCACTGGCTGCACGTAAAGTGGCTGAACGTACCGATCAGGAAACCCCGTATGTCCCGGTTCCTGAAGGTGGCGTGAAAGTCTCTTCCGGCCACTAAGTGACTCGCGCCCGTCAGATTTTGCGAGACAGCTAGCAAGGCTGAACGTGAAAGATGACGGGTACAGATACCCTGTATAATGTATAACGTTATACAGGGTATTTTTTATCTAGCCGCTATTGCAGGCGATGGTCTGGAGGTAATGATGTTTGGCAATCTGGGAAAAGCAGGAAAATATTTGGGCCAGGCGGCGCGTATGCTGGTCGGTATGCCAGATTATGATACCTATGTGCAGCATATGCAGACTAATCACCCAGATAAACCTGCGATGACGTACGAAGAATTCTTTCGCGAACGCCAGCAGGCGCGTTACGGCGGAGACGGCAAAGGCGGGATGCGTTGCTGTTAACGACTTGGGATCTGTTATGACTCAACCACTTTATGTCACCATTCTGACCGGTTTTCTTGGTGCAGGGAAAACCACCTTATTACGGCATATCCTGAATGCTGAGCACGGCTACAAGATTGCCGTGATTGAAAACGAATTTGGCGAAGTCCCGATTGATAATACGTTGATCGGTGAACGGGCCAGCCAGATTACGACGCTGAGCAACGGCTGCATCTGCTGTACGCAGTCCAATGAACTGGCCGATGCGCTGCTCGATCTGATTGATGGCGTGGATAATGGCACGTTGGATTTTGATCACGTCATCATTGAATGCACTGGTATGGCCGATCCGGGGCCGGTGGCGCAGACTTTCTTTTCGCATGAAATTATCTGTGAACGCTTTTTTTTGGATGGGATTATCACGCTGGTGGATGCAGTACATGCGCAGCAGCAGCTCGATCAGTTCACCATTGCGCAGTCGCAGATTGGCTATGCCGACCGCATACTGCTGACCAAAACCGACGTGGCAAGCGAAGACGAGATGCTGCTACCGCGTTTGCATCGCATCAATGCGCGTGCACCGATCTACCCTGTAGTCCATGGCGATATCGATCTGAGCGTGCTGTTTAACATCGACGGTTTTGTCCTCAGCGACAAGCTGGACGTGAAAACGCCAGTATTTCGCTTTGTTGCCCCCGCGCAGAATAACGTGCAATCAATCGTTGTGTATCTCGATAAGGCGGTTGAGCTTCAGTCTGTTTCCGATGTGATGGAAAACCTGCTGCTGCAATTCTCCGATAATCTGCTGCGTTATAAAGGTATTTTGGCCATCAACAGTGATGACCGCCGCCTGCTGTTTCAGGGCGTTCAGCGCTTGTATAGCGCCGACTGGGACAGAGAATGGCACGCTGATGAAGAAAGAAAGAGCGTGCTGGTGTTTATAGGTGTGGATTTACCTGAACAGGAAATCCGTGACGCTTTCGCTCGCCTGGCGGCATAACGCTATTTTTCTGGTCTGGGCTGGCTATTCAGGCCAGCCTAAATCCGCTCTCTTCAATTCTGCTTCTTTTTTATCCTGCACTTTATCAGGTATTAATTAACCGCTATGGTAGCCCGCATCTGCCATCGGCAGTTCAACCAACTACCAGCTGCAGAAGAAGCCAGTGTTGAATATAAATGAGATGAGAACTACTATTATTCAGTAATGATTATTTCCCTTCTCGGCATCATTAAACTATTAATTTAACATGATTATTAATCGTTTTTTTATAGTTTTCATCTCGTTTTTATTTAGAATGGATAAAGTAAAAATTTTGTTTAAGGATATATGATATGAATATCAACGGTGCTGGAAGTAGTTCAAAACCATATGCTATAAACGACACATCAATAAATAACGGTGGCACGAGTCGGCAAGTATCCGTATTTAGCCAAAATATTGGTAAAGTGCAGCAATCAGCCGATGTATTTAAGAAGGGGCACCATCGTAATAATGCGGTAGACTTACGCCCAGTCTCATCGGCTGAGCTTGTAGACAATCTTGGCAGTAGCGTGCGAATCAAACGATAAAAAAAGCAACTATGTAAAAGGAAGCTAATTTTTTTATGAAAATAGTAAACTATCTGCGGGCAAATATCTTTCGTAGCAGTAGTGCGGCCTTCGAATTAGCGATGGAAAATAGTAAATATCAATCATTTGCAGAGAAAATTATTTCTGTAAAAAATGAATTTTTATGTTGTGAACTTATAAATACTAATTCAAATTTAAAAAAAGAAATTTTGATAAAAAGTAAAATTTATAAATATGAGAATTTTTTAAATGAACTCTCAATAAAAAAATCTATGACATCAGTGATTAATCAAAAAACAGGAATGAACATAGCATTAAATGCTAATGTTCCAAATTTCACTAATGATTCACTAAAGCCAAAGATGAAAGAAACAAAGCTAAACGAGCAGCCTGCATACTTCCTAGCTCCTGACCGTGTCATTATCACTTTCGGAAAAGAAAATCTTATCTAAATTTCTTAAGGATAATCGTTATGCGACAGGTTGTCTCGTAGGGTATCCGTAATGTGTGAACCAACAGGACCGGAATAAGGCAATTGCACGAAAAAACTCCTACCTTATTGTAATTATTACAAATACATCTAAAATGTGATCGCCCCTCGCTTTTTAATGGAATCTTGGTGTTATTTTATTAAAACGATATTTCATTATTTAGTGGGGTTAAGTATGCGTAGTGGTCTTGCTCTGTCATTAATGGCTTCCTGCATCACATTGGGTATTCAGGCTGGTTCGGCACAAGCGGCCAGTTCCGTGAAATTCCCAGATAAAATCTGTGACGTCACGCAATACGGGGCCGAAGGCCACCGCCTACAAATCGCACTGAATACCCAGGCTTTCCAGAAAGCGATTGATGATTGTGCTGCGGCTGGCGGCGGAACAGTACACGTTCCTCGCGGTAACTATCTGGTTGATCCGCTGTTCCTGAAAAGTAACATCAGGCTGGATCTGGCAAAAGATGCGACCATCGTCGCGTCGACCGAAGAAGCAGCCTATCGCGCGACGGAAAAAACCAAGTACGCTGAAGCGGAAAATGGCTGGCTTCCCTTTATCAGTATTGCCGATGCACAGAATGTGGCTATCACTGGGCAGGGCACGATTGATGGGCAAGGCGCTGTCTGGTGGGAGCGCTGGCGTGAGAATATTCGTGCAACCGGCAAGAAAGGTGGCACCGATCGTCCACGTCTGATTTATATCAAAAGCTCTAGTAACGTGCTGGTGGATGGCGTCACGCTCACTCACTCTCCGAGTTTCCACATTGTGATGCGTTACTCGCATGATGTGGATGTGAACGGTACTCGGATTCTGTCGCCGTGGCATGCGCCAAATACCGATGCTATCGACCCGATCGACAGCCAGAATATCCGTATTACCAACAACTATATCGACTGTAATGATGACCACATCGCGATAAAAGCCGAGAAGCCGGATAGCCGATTCCCGAATGGCGTCGTGGATAACATCTATATCGCCAACAATATCCTGAAGCAGGGGCGCGGCATTTCTATCGGCAGCGAAACCTCTGGCGGCGTGAATAACGTGCTGGTTGAAAATAACCAGTTCGAAGGTTCCATGTACGGTATCCGCATTAAAACCCTGCGTGGTAAAGGCGGCGAAGTGAAAAACATCACTTACCGTAATACCAAAATGGTGGATGTTGAAATCCCGCTGGTCTTTGCCGCTTACTACAAAGCCGCGCCGATTGTGCAGGCTGAAGTAGACAAGATGCTGGCCGAAGGCGGCTTCACGATGGGTGAGCAAATTTATCCGCCGGATACCGATCCAGAGCAGCCGTTTGATCAATACAAGACGCCGCATTTCAGCAATGTGACGATCGAGAATCTGGAGTCGACCGGTAAGACCAAAGCAGCGGCTTACATTATCGGCGTACCGGAAGCCCCACTCAGTGGTTTCCACTTTGATAATGTACGCATTGATGCGGATAAAGGCATTCGCGTAAGAAATGCGGAGTTGCAGACCAAAGGCCTGACGCTGAATGTGAAAGAAGGCCCAGTGATGCAGTTGGATAAAGGGGCAAAAGTCGATCAGTAATCGATTATACCCTAAATAATTCGAGTTTCGGGACAAAACGAGTTCGTTTTGAATAACGCGAAGCGTTAGCCCTTTAGGGCGATGCTCATCAAGGAGCATCGTGACGCGGCAAGGGAAGGAATCCCGATGAGCTTACTCAAGTAAGTGATTCGGGTGACTGAGTGCAGCCAACGCACATGAAACTTGAAGTATGACGAGTATATGAAGCGGTAGCAGGGGACACACTGGCCGTGGAGTCCTCTGCTATCTGCTTCGTTTTGATGCTACATCGTCAGGCAGGTTATGCTCATTTAATCGCGAGTATTAATCATGCTTGGCGATATCGGCAAAGGTGGCGCGCAGCAGTCGCGCCAGATCGTCTGCCGATAGTTCAATATCCAACCCACGTTTACCGCCGGAAATGAAAATGGTACCGAACTGGCGTGCCGGTTCATCAATCACGGTTGGCAACAGTTTCTTCTGCCCAAGTGGGCTGATTCCTCCTACCAGATAACCTGTGACACGCTGAGCGATGACCGGATCGGCCATATCCGCTTTTTTAGCTGACAGCGCACGGGCGACTTTCTTGAGATCCAGCATGCCAGCGACTGGCGTAACGGCCACGGCGAGATTTTTCGCATCACCATTCAGAGAAACGAGCAGCGTTTTATAAACCTGTTCTTTATTCAGTCCCAGCTTTCTGGCCGCTTCTTCGCCAAAGTTGGTTTCATCGCTGTCGTGGTGGTAGCTGTGTAGCGTAAAGGCGACCTTGTTTTTTTCGAGCAGATTGACTGCGGGTGTCATGATTTCACTATCCTTAACCCTGTAGCGGGCCTTATCTTGCGGACGCGGCTACGCGTCATAATGTGTTCTTTCATGGGGTTGCGGTATGACCGTTTTTTAGCAGCGTGGGTAAATTCTCATCGCCATACAGATGCAGTGCGCCTACGGCCACAACGTAATTTCCGGGTGGCAATTCCTGAAGCTGCTGTTGCCAGCGGCGGTTACGCTGGCCCATCAACAGGTCGGTCATTTCATTGCTGAACGTCGCGGGGATATCCGGCGTATATTTGCCGGGTCTGCTGTCTAGCCACCATCCCACCATCGTTTGTAGCAAATGTGCGTTGGTGCGCCAGTGTTTAATCGTATCCTCCAGCAACAGCAGGCCGCCCTGCGGTAGTTGTTGTAACAAATCAACCTGCGTCTGCTGTCCTTCCAGCTCGATAACCTGAATACCGTGAGATTTCGCGGCGTTAATTAACTGATAATCGATACCGTAGTCGGGGCGTAAGCCCAGCAACTGCGCCTGTCTGGCTTGCAGCATCAGCGCGGCCTGCCAGGCCGGAAGCGTACTGATATTACTCTCATCGAAAGAGAGCGACTCGCAGATTTTTTGCAGTTGGCGGTAGTTTTCCGGGCTGAGGCGCTGTACGAGCGGTGGCTCGGCGTCACTGTGCCCGAAAGGGGAATGTGAATCGGATATATCGGCTTCGACGATAAGTGCGGTCGCCTGCCGGAGCTGTTGCAACAGCGTATCGGGCAGCGGTGCCATATCCTTGCTACCCATATGAATGCTGCCGACCAGATGCAGTTGTCGTTCATTGGTAAGCTGAACGTCTATCGCTGGGTAGGCGTAAGCCAGCGGTGAGATAAAGCCAAGAAAAGTCGCGATTCTACGCAGCAGTTGCCCCATTGGTTCCGTCTCCTGATGTGGAATAACTATGCTAAACGCTAGATGCGGAACAATACAAGGTATACCAATCCTAAGGGCACGGAAGCCCACGTGTTTGGTTACTCAATTCTCCCTATGCGTAAAGATTGATGGGTGTGTATTGGTGTGTATAATGAAAGTCAGGTTAGGAGGATACATGACATCAACTGACCTGATAAAGGAGCTGGCAGCGGCAGGTTGTGAGTGCAAACGGCATAACGGCGGGAGTCACCAAATATGGTGGTCACCCATTACTGGAAAAACATTTCCAGTGCCGCATCCAAAAAAGGATTTACCACTTGGAACTGTCAAATCCATCAAAAAAATGGCGGGGATCTGATCCCCGCCTTTTCGGAGGCAATATGTTTTTTTCAGTCGGTGTTGAAACGCCAAAAGATGATGCTACGGCATATGGGCTGATCGTTCCGGCGTTGTGTACTGATGATTATGGCTGCTTCTCTGCAGCTGACAGCCAACAAGAGATTGCACGCATGGCGCGGGAAGCGATTTTAACCATTATTGATGAAGCGGTGAGCCGCGGAAATCTGGATATTAAACGACTTAATGATGCTGGACATCTCATCTATGCGGCAATACCAGATTTTGCGGACTACGATAGTTGGTTCGTGCTGGATGTGGATTTATCGGCTTTTGAGGGAAAACCGCAGCGATTGAACATTTCACTTCCCGATACGTTGATACAGCGTATTGATAATCGCGTGCGAGAGCAGCCGGGTACTTATCGCGATCGCAGCCATTTTTTGGCAGAAGCCGCACGCCATGAACTGGAGTGAGCGTGGGTGAATAGGTCTGGTTGCCAGCGATAAAATCACGACGATTTTCAGAAAGGAAAACGCGGCACGTCTCAACAACGCGCCGCGTTTGTATTACTGATTTTTAGGTTTAAAACGCAGCAGGCGGTTGGCGTTGCTGACCACCGTGATGGAGGAGAGCGCCATCGCTGCACCGGCCACCACTGGGCTAAGTAGCGTCCCTGTCAGCGGGTAGAGCACGCCAGCGGCAATGGGGATCCCCAGCGAGTTATAGATAAACGCGCCCAGCAGGTTCTGCTTCATGTTGCGCAGTGTGGCATTGGAGAGCGCCAGCGCATCGGCGACACCGTGCAGGCTGTGGCGCATCAGCGTGATAGCAGCGGTTTCAATCGCGATATCGCTGCCTCCGCCCATCGCAATGCCGACATCGGCCTGTGCCAGTGCCGGTGCATCGTTGATGCCATCACCAATCATGGCCACGCGCTTGCCCTGAGCCTGTAACTTTTTGATGGCCTCCGCTTTGCCGTCTGGCAGCACGCCAGCAATCACCTGATCGATACCCGCTTCTTTAGCGATGCTCTTCGCCGTGAGCGGGTTGTCCCCCGTGAGCATGACGAGTTGATAGCCCTGCTGGTGGAGACGCTGCAAGGCGCTGACGCTATCCGCTCGCAGCGGATCGTGGATGGAGAACACCGCAATGATGTGACCATTCGCCGCCAGTAATACTGGTGTGATTCCGCGCTGAGCCTGTTCGCCGATCAGCATTTCGCCTGCGGTGATATCGACCTGATGTTGCTGCAGAAGCGCCGGATTCCCCAGTAGCAGGTGTGCATCACCGATCTTGCCGCTGACGCCGAGACCGCGCAGCGTACGGAACTGTTCGGCTGGCGTGAGCGTCAGATTCCCTGCTCGTTCAAGAATCGCTTTTGCCAGTGGATGATTCGAGCCTTGCTCCAGCGAAGCCGCCCAGTCCAACGCCTGAGTTTCCGTCACGTCGGCGAAGGTATGAATCGCCACGACGCGCGGCTGTCCTTCGGTTAGCGTCCCAGTTTTGTCAAACACCAGTACATCCAGCTTGCTGGCCTGCTGTAAGGCATCGGCATCACGCACCAGCACGCCAAACTCCGCGGCACGTCCGACGCCGGAAATAATCGACATTGGTGTTGCCAGCCCAAGCGCACAGGGGCAAGCAATGATCAGAACGGTCGTGACGATAATGAGCGTGTAGACAATCTGCGGCTGTGGCCCCAAGAAGAACCAGAATGCGCCGCTGAGAAGTGCGATGGCCACGACGACGGGAACAAACACGGCAGAAATGCGATCCGCCAACTGGCCGATAGCGGGTTTGCTACTTTGCGCCTGCCTGACCAGTCGGATGATTCGCGATAGGGTAGTTCGGTTGCCGATCGCGTCCACGCGAAAGAGGACGCTGCCGTCGGAAACCAGCGTGCCAGCGTGAACGGTATCGCCGGACGTTTTGGCTTGCGGGATCGGTTCCCCGGTCAGCATGGCTTCATCCACCCACACTTCGCCTTGCAAAATCTCGCCATCGACAGGAATACGGTCGCCGGTTGTCAGGCGCAGCGTCATGCCGGACTGCACGTCGGATAGCGGAATGGATTTCTCACCTTCCGGCGTTACGACGCGAGCGGTGGGGGGCGTCAAATCCAGTAACCGTTCCAGCGCCCGCGAAGAGCGTTGACGGGCGCGCTGTTCCAACGCATGACCGAGGTTGATTAAACCGATGATCATGGCGCTGGCTTCATAGTAAAGGTGACGCGCCGCTATTGGGAAAAGATCCGGCCATAGGTTGACGGTAATAGAGTAAAGCCAGGCAGCACCTGTTCCCAGCGCGACCAGCGTATCCATGGTCGCTGTGCCATTTTTCAGGCTGCGCCAGGCGTTATGGTAAAAATGACTGCCAGCGAATACCATCACCGCTAGCGTCAAAATACCGATGACCAGCCACGGCGTTTGGCTTTCCGGCGTCAGGCTCATGCTGCCGCCTAGTACGCCCCACAGCATCAGTGGCACACCAAGCAGCAATCCCAGCGCGGCCTGCCATTGGAAACGGAGAATAGCTTGCTGAGAGGTTTGCTGCTGGCGTGCGCGGCGAGCTTCTTCGTCCTGAATAATTTCTGCGCCATAGCCCGCTTGCTCAACGGCAGCAATCAGCGCTTCCGGCTCAGCGTGACCGCTGACCAACGCGCTGCGTTCGGCCAGATTTACGCGCGCCTGCATGACGCCGCTGACGTTTTGCAACGCCGTCTGCACGCGGTTCACGCAGCTGGCGCAGCTCATCCCCTGAAGCAGGAGCTGTACGCTGTCGTCATCGCGGGTGGCGAGTGTTGTCATTGCCGGAAGAATACTCTCGGCCGCTGGCAGCGCTTCCGGCGTCGTCGCTACCTGTGCCAGCGGCTCAGTTTTTGGGTGAACGTTCTCCTGCACGCTGGCGTGATAGCCGGCTTCTTCAATGGCGCTAATCAGTGTTGTGGCCTCAACGTTGCCATACACGGTTGCCTGCTCTTTGGTGACATCCGTCGCCACGACGCTGGGAATGGCTTCCAACACTTTACGCGTAGCGGCGACACAGTGATTGCAGCTCAGGCCGGAAAGCTGAAGAGAGACATCCGGCGTGGTAGCGAGCTGTGCTTCGTAGCCAGCCTGCTCAATAGTGTCGATCAACGTCTGGGAATCAACGTCGCCGCTGATTCTGGCGTACTGTTGGGTGACGTTGGTTTGTTCGACCGCAGGCAACGCGTCCAGCGCTTTTTTCACGCGTTGGACACAGTGTCCGCAGGTCAGTCCCTGCAACGACAACACGATAGTTTGAGACATAATAATTTTCTCCCGTGATCACAGCCGGAGGTGAAAGACGTTGACCGGCCATCAGATTTCTACTAGTTATTGGATAAGGTAAACCTTCTAGCAAGGGGAGGGTCAAGGGGGAAATCATGAATATCAGTGATGTTGCGAAAAAAACCGGTCTTAGTAGTAAAACCATTCGCTTCTATGAAGAGAAAGAACTTCTGACTACGCCGCTGCGTTCTGAAAATGGTTACCGCAGCTACGACGACCATCACGTCGAAGAGCTGACGCTGCTGCGTCAGGCGCGCCAGGTTGGTTTTAATCTGGATGAATGCCGAGAGCTGGTTACGTTATTTAACGATCCGCTGCGGCGAAGTTCTGATGTAAAAGCACGAACCTTGCAGAAAGTGCAGGAAATCGAGATGCATATCGAAGAGCTGAAAACGATGCGTGAACATTTGCTGACGCTGGCCGAACAGTGTCCGGGAGATGGGAGCGCAGACTGTCCGATAATCAATAATCTGGCGGGCTGTTGTCAAAAGAGAAAAGAGTGATAAAGGGGAGACGATCTCCCCCAAATAATGCGTTAATTAGCGCTCAGTCGGTCGTACATGCAGCGTGATACCATCGATGGCAATCACTTCAACCTGCGTGCCGACGGGCAGATCCTGTTCTGATTTCACACGCCAACTGCTGTCACCGATGTTTACCCGCCCGAAACCGTTGAGCACTGGGTCGGTCAGCGTAGTGCGCAGTCCAACCAGTTGTTGCCCGCGCTGGTTGAGCATCGACTGTGGGCGTGACTGCGTTCGTTTACGCAGCCAATACCACCAGAGTAGTGCCGTAACGATCGTCAGGATGGCGAAAATCGTTCCCTGTAATGGCCACCCCAGCGGCATCATCCACGTTAATAGCCCAACCAATACTGCCGATAAACCGCTCCACAGCAAATAGCCACTGGCGCCCAGCATTTCGGCTGCTAAAAGCAGACCACCGAGCGACAGCCAGAACCAGTGCGCATTTTCCATCACCAGTTCAATACCCATTATTGACCTCTGCTGTTTTTGCTATCTTTAATCAGTTCTGTGATCCCACCGATAGCCCCCATAAGGTTGCTAGCTTCCAGCGGCATCATGATCACTTTGCTGTTATTAGAAGAACCGATCTGCTGTAACGCATCGGTATATTTCTGTGCGACAAAGTAATTAATTGCCTGAATGTTACCTGCCGCGATGGCTTCGGATACCATTTTAGTCGCTTGTGCTTCCGCTTCTGCCGCACGCTCACGAGCTTCTGCTTCAAGGAAGGCGGATTGGCGCTGGCCTTCGGCTTTCAGAATCTGTGACTGTTTTTCCCCTTCTGCTTTCAGAATCGCGGCCTGACGTATCCCTTCGGCCTCCAGAATATCAGCACGCTTGTTACGCTCTGCTTTCATCTGTGCATTCATGGCGGCAATCAGTTCAGCGGGCGGGCGTACGTCGCGAATCTCGATGCGGGTGATTTTCACGCCCCACGGGTTAGTGGCTTCATCAACAATGTGTAGCAGGCGGGTGTTGATGCTATCGCGTTGAGACAGCATCTCGTCCAGCTCCATGGAACCCAGCACCGTACGGAAGTTGGTCATGGTGAGGTTCACGATAGCCTGTTCCAGATTGCTAACTTCATAGGCGGCCCGCGCGGGATCGATTACCTGAATAAAGCAGACGGCATCAATGGCTACATTGGCGTTATCGCGTGAGATAATTTCCTGAGAGGGTATGTCTAATACCTGTTCCATCATGTTGATTTTACGACCAACGCGATCCATAAACGGTACGACCAGATTCAGCCCCGGCATCAGCGTTTTGGTATAGCGACCAAACCGTTCCACAGTCCATTGATATCCCTGAGGTACAATTTTGATGCCTGACCAGACGATGATGAGTGCAACAAAGATCAAAATAGGAATGACGGTGAGCATATTCTAAAACCTCTAGGTTGTTTTATCCCCGCCATACTTCAAGCTGCATGTACGTTGGTAATACTCCGCTCATCTCTGAGCCTCGCCCTGACGGGCCAACGCTTTGTATTGTTCAAAACACCTGTGTTTTGTCCCGCAACTTGAATTATTTAGGGTATATAGCAGTCGAAAAACGATTTCAGTAGGTAGTGTAACTCACTTGAGTATGAAAGCGGGCAGTAAATACGCCCGCCAGTAAACGCGGTAAGGAGAATGTCCTGTGAGGGAACGGGGGCTAGATATCAAGTTCGATGTCGCCCTGAGGCATACAGCAGCAGGGGAGGATTTCATCCTGTTGGATGCAGGCCAGCGGGGTTTGATGATACGCCACTCTGCCTTTCACCAGACGCAGTCGACAGGATCCGCAATAGCCGGAGCGGCACTGATATTCAATGCTGACTCGGTTAGACTCCAGCACATCCAGCAGCGAAGGGCGGTCGTCTGAACAGGAAAACTGCGCACCGGATGTGCGCAGTGTGATCGTTGGATTGCTCATCGATTACAGCTGGAAATCGCTCAGATCGTCGTCGCTGATTTCTGAATCGATCTGACCGACCAGATAAGAGCTGACTTCAACTTCCTGTGGCGCGACCTGTACGTTATCGGACACCAGCCAGGCGTTGATCCACGGGATTGGGTTCGTGCGCGTCTGGAACGGCAGCGGCAGCCCAACGGCCTGCATGCGGATGTTGGTGATGTATTCCACGTACTGGCACAGAATATCTTTGTTCAAGCCAATCATCGAACCGTCGCGGAACAGGTATTCAGCCCACTCTTTTTCTTGCTGAGCAGCGAGCACGAACAGGTCATAACATTCTTGCTGGCACTCTTCAGCAATCTGCGCCATTTCGGGATCGTCATGGCCTGAGCGCATCAGGTTCAGCATGTGCTGTGTACCTGTCAGGTGCAGCGCTTCATCACGGGCAATTAGCTTGATGATTTTCGCATTGCCCTCCATCAATTCGCGTTCCGCAAAAGCAAACGAGCAGGCGAAGCTGACGTAGAAGCGAATCGCTTCCAGTGCGTTTACGCTCATCAGGCACAGGTACAGCTGCTTTTTCAGCGCATGAAGGTTTACGGTCACGCTTTTGCCGTTAATCTGATGCGTCCCTTCACCTAGCAGATGATAGTAGCTGGTCATCTCAATCAGCGAGTCGTAGTAGCCGGAGATATCTTTGGCACGCTTCAGGATTTCTTCGTTAGTCACGATATCGTCAAACACCAGCGACGGATCGTTCACGATATTACGGATGATGTGTGTGTAAGAGCGTGAGTGAATGGTTTCCGAGAAAGCCCAGGTTTCCACCCAGGTTTCCAGCTCAGGGATAGAAATCAGCGGCAGCAGCGCCACGTTCGGGCTACGTCCCTGAATAGAATCCAGCAGCGTTTGGTATTTCAGGTTGCTGATGAAGATATGTTTTTCATGATCGGGCAGCGCCTGATAGTCGATGCGATCGCGGGATACGTCGACTTCTTCTGGGCGCCAGAAGAAGGACAGTTGCTTTTCGATCAGCTTTTCGAAAATTTCATATTTTTGTTGGTCAAAACGCGCCACGTTAACACACTGACCGAAGAACATCGGTTCGAGCAGTTGGTCGTTTTTATTCTGTGAAAAAGTGGTATAGGCCATTAATTTCTCCAAAAAAATGCCGGAGCATTTTTTAACGCCAATTGTGGCAGCCCCGTAGGGTGCGGATAGGGGCACCCGCTATAAAGGATGAAAGGCTGCATCGCAGCCTTTCTTATTAGCTTAAATTTTACACGCGCCGCCTTCGCAGCCATCGTCCTGTGGCTCTGCCAGCAGGTCATCTTGTATGTCTTCAGCGCCGTCACGGGTGTTTTGGTAATACAGCGTCTTAATGCCGAATTTGTAGGCCGTGACGAGATCTTTCAGCAACTGTTTCATCGGTACTCGACCTGACGGGAAGCGTGACGGATCGTAGTTGGTGTTGGAGGAGATCGCCTGATCGACAAATTTCTGCATCAGACCAACTAGTTGCAGATAGCCGTCGTTATTTGGCATATCCCACAGCAGCTCGTAAGCGTCTTTCAGCGTTTCGTATTCCGGCACTACCTGGCGCAGAATGCCGTCTTTAGACGCTTTGACGCTGATGTGGCCGCGCGGTGGTTCAATACCGTTGGTGGCGTTGGAGATCTGAGACGACGTTTCAGACGGCATCAGCGCAGACAGTGTGGAGTTGCGCAGTCCGTATTCTTTGATGTCTTTACGCAACGCTTCCCAGTCGAGATGCAGCGGTTCGTTGCAAATCGCGTCCAGATCGCGCTTGTAGGTATCGATAGGCAGAATACCCTGTGAATAGGTGGTTTCATTAAACCACGGACAGGCCCCTTGCTCACGCGCCAGCACATTCGATGCCTTCAGCAGATAGTATTGAATGGCTTCAAACGTTTTGTGTGTCAGGCCGTTGGCGCTACCGTCAGAGTAACGTACTCCGTTTTTCGCCAGATAGTAGGCGAAGTTGATGACGCCAATACCCAATGTACGGCGACCCATCGCACCACGTTCTGCGGCCTTAATCGGATAATCCTGATAATCCAGCAGGGCGTCCAGTGCACGCACAGCCAGCGTCGCCAGATCTTCCAGATCGTCTAAGCTATTGATGGCACCGAGGTTGAAAGCAGACAGCGTACACAGCGCGATTTCACCGTTTTCATCATTGACGTCGTTCAACGGCTTGGTCGGCAACGCGATTTCCAGACACAGGTTGGACTGGCGAACGGGTGCAATCTGTGGATCGAATGGGCTGTGCGTGTTGCAGTGGTCAACGTTTTGAATATAGATGCGTCCTGTGGAAGCACGTTCCTGCATCATCAGGGAGAACAGCTCACCGGCTTTGATACGCTGTTTGCGGATACTGGCATCCTGCTCATATTGCACATACAGGCGCTCGAATTCATTCTGATCGGCGAAGAAAGCGTCATACAATCCCGGGACGTCAGATGGACTGAACAGTGTGATTTCTTCACCTTTTACCAAACGCTGATACATCAGTTTGTTCAACTGCACGCCGTAATCGAGGTGACGAACGCGGTTACCTTCTACACCACGGTTGTTTTTCAACACCAACAGGCTTTCCACTTCCAGATGCCACAGCGGGTAGAACAGCGTGGCTGCACCGCCGCGTACGCCACCCTGAGAGCAGGATTTCACCGCTGTCTGGAAGTGCTTATAGAAAGGGATACAGCCAGTGTGGAATGCTTCTCCGCCGCGAATCGGGCTGCCGAGTGCACGGATGTGGCCTGCGTTGATGCCGATACCAGCACGCTGGGAAACGTATTTCACGATTGCGCTGGACGTTGCGTTGATGGAATCCAGACTGTCGCCGCATTCGATCAGCACGCAGGAACTGAACTGACGCGTTGGCGTACGCACCCCCGCCATGATTGGCGTTGGCAGAGAGATTTTGAACGTAGAGATCGCGTCATAAAAACGTTTAACGTAATCCAGACGAGTCTCACGCGGATAGCCGGAGAACAGGCAGGCAGCGACCAGAATGTACAGGAATTGGGCGCTTTCGTAGATATCACCGGTGACACGGTTTTGTACCAGGTATTTCCCTTCCAGCTGTTTCACCGCCGCATAGGAGAAATTCATGTCACGCCAGTGATCGATGAAAGCGTCCATTTGGGCGAATTCTTCCTGGCTATAGTCTTCCAGCAGGTGTTTGTCGTACTTGCCCAGTTCTACCATCTTGGTGACGTGAGTCAGCAGAGCAGGCGGTTCAAACTGGCCGTAGGCTTTTTTACGCAGATGGAAGATCGCCAAACGCGCGGCCAGATATTGGTAATCTGGACTTTCTCGGGAGATCAGGTCGGCTGCGGCTTTAATGATAGTTTCATGAATGTCGGAGGTTTTGATTCCGTCGTAAAACTGAATGTGGGAGCGTAGCTCCACTTGAGAAACGGAGACATTGTGTAAACCTTCAGCGGCCCAGGTAATGACGCGGTGGATTTTATCCAAATTGATTTTTTCTTTACTGCCATCGCGCTTGGTAACGAGCAAGCTCTGGTTCATGTTGGGATTTACCTGTTGGTGAAAATAAAAAATATCCCCTGTTTATTCACAGAAATACTTCTGTGACTAACTCTGTGGATAAATACTAGATATAGATGTTTTTTGATAAATGGCTACTATATGGTGAGTATTGTAGTGTGGATTCGTTTGAGAACAAGGCTTGATTTTGGTGTTGATTTCATGTTCCTGAATCGTTAGTTTCTCGAAATCCTGATTTTGTAAGGGCTAAGAGGATGTCAATATTCTGTAAAAAAAAAGAAGCCCCTGACATTTTGTTGGTTTAGCAGGCGAAACTAACAAATTACGCGGCAAAAAGCCGCGAGACATTTAAGAGTATTCCGAATCGATTCTATTTATCGTGGCGAGTATGTAGCATGTAGTTCACGTCTACGTTTGGGCCAAGTTTAAAGTGGTCCGTCAGCGGATTGTAGTGCAGTCCTGTGATATGTCTCTCACGCAGTGCGGTTTCATCAACCCAGCGCATTAGCTCCGCTGGGCGAATGAATTTCTTAATATCGTGTGTGCCGCGTGGCACCATTTTTAGCAGATATTCGGCGCCGATGACGGCTATCATCCACGCTTTCGCATTGCGGTTGATTGTGGAGAAAAATACATGTCCGCCGGGTTTGACCAACTGAGCACAGGCCTTTACCACCGATCGTGGGTCGGGAACGTGCTCCAGCATTTCCATGCAGGTGACGACATCATAGAGGCCAGTGTAAGTGCTTGCATGGGCTTCTACCGTTTCCTGCACGTAATCGACGGAAACACCGCTTTCCAGCGCGTGCAAGCGCGCGACCTGCAACGGCTCTACGCCCATATCCAGCCCCGTCACGTCCGCCCCTTCACGCGCCATGCTCTCGGCCAAAATGCCGCCGCCGCAGCCGACATCCAACACTTTCTTGCCGAACAAGCCTTCCGCATGCTGCGAAATATACCCCAGACGTAGCGGATTAATGCGGTGCAATGGTTTGAATTCGCCTTCTAAATCCCACCAGCGTGAAGCGATGGCCTCAAATTTGGCAATTTCCTGATGGTCAACGTTCGGAGTTTGATTTTCTACATTCATGTGTCATCACTGCCCTTCGTTATATTCTACTGCCGCGAGTATACCCCGTTCGTGTCGCAACGTGCAGCGGTGTCCGTTTTCTCTGAGGGATATCTGAGGAATGAAAGCCTATTGGGGAAACAGCCTGTTCGGAGCGGAAGGGAGTTTCCCCCGAAACTGTGGTTTGTGATATAATTTTTCACCTTTTGAACAGTTCGCCTTTCTGAACGGTTCACTTTTCTGAATACGGGTAGATGCCTAAATAGAGGGATAGCGGCTCCATGAGCGACCTTGCCAGAGAAATCACACCGGTCAACATTGAAGAAGAGCTGAAAAGCTCGTATCTGGATTATGCGATGTCCGTTATTGTCGGGCGTGCATTACCAGATGTTCGTGATGGACTTAAACCGGTACACCGCCGCGTACTGTATGCAATGAGCGTACTGGGTAACGACTGGAACAAAGCGTATAAAAAATCCGCCCGTGTTGTCGGGGATGTCATCGGTAAATATCACCCACATGGTGATTCTGCCGTTTATGAAACCATTGTACGTATGGCGCAGCCTTTTTCACTGCGTTACATGCTGGTCGATGGTCAGGGCAACTTCGGTTCGATTGACGGCGACTCCGCTGCGGCTATGCGTTATACCGAAATTCGCATGTCGAAAATTGCCCATGAACTGCTGGCCGATCTTGAAAAAGAAACGGTCGATTTTGTGCCGAACTATGACGGCACCGAGCAGATTCCTGACGTTATGCCAACGCGTATTCCCAACCTGCTGGTTAACGGTTCTTCCGGTATCGCAGTTGGGATGGCTACTAACATTCCACCGCATAACCTGACAGAAGTCGTGAATGGCTGCCTAGCTTATATTGACGATGAAGATATTAGCCTTGAAGGCTTGATGGAGCACATCACTGGGCCTGACTTCCCGACGGCGGCCATCATTAACGGTAGACGCGGTATTGAAGAGGCCTATCGTACGGGTCGTGGCAAGATCTACATCCGTGCGCGTGCCGAAGTTGAAGCGGACGCGAAAACTGGCCGTGAAACCATCATTGTGCATGAAATTCCGTATCAGGTGAACAAAGCTCGCTTGATCGAGAAAATTGCCGAGCTGGTCAAAGATAAACGTATCGAAGGCATTAGCGCGCTGCGTGACGAATCCGATAAAGACGGTATGCGTATCGTCATCGAGATTAAACGTGACGCCGTGGGCGAAGTGGTACTGAATAATTTGTACTCCCAGACCCAGCTTCAGACGTCATTCGGCATCAACATGGTCGCTCTGCATCAGGGCCAGCCGAAGATCATGCCGCTGAAGGACATTCTGGTCGCGTTTGTGCGCCACCGCCGTGAAGTGGTGACGCGTCGTACCATTTTTGAACTGCGTAAAGCTCGTGACCGTGCTCATATCCTGGAAGGTCTGGCTATTGCGCTGGCGAACATCGATCCGATTATCGAACTGATTCGTCGTGCTGCGTCACCTGCTGAAGCGAAAGCGTCGCTGATCGCACAGGCATGGGAGCTGGGTAGCGTTGCTACCATGTTGGAACGTGCGGGCGATGATGCTGCGCGTCCAGAATGGCTGGAACCGGAGTTCGGCATCCGTGACGGGCGTTACTACCTGACTGAACCGCAGGCGCAGGCGATTCTGGATCTGCGCTTGCAGAAACTGACCGGCATGGAACACGAAAAGCTGCTGGATGAATATAAAGAGCTGCTGGCCCAGATTGCCGAGTTGCTTTATATCCTCAATAGCCCTGAGCGCCTGATGGAAGTGATCCGTGAAGAGCTGGAAGTGATCAAAACGCAGTATAATGATGGTCGCCGCACGGAAATCACGGCAAACACCGCCGATATTAACATCGAAGATCTGATCAATCAGGAAGATGTTGTGGTAACGCTGTCTCATCAAGGGTATGTGAAATATCAGCCGCTGAGCGACTACGAAGCCCAACGCCGCGGCGGCCGCGGCAAGTCTGCCGCCCGTATAAAAGAAGAAGACTTTATCGATCGCCTTCTGGTGGCGAACACCCACGATACGATTCTGTGTTTCTCCAGCCGTGGCCGTTTGTATTGGATGAAGGTATATCAATTGCCGGAAGCCAGCCGCGGTGCGCGCGGTCGTCCTATAGTCAACCTGCTGCCGCTTGAACCGAATGAGCGTATTACGGCAATTCTGCCGGTGCGTGAATACGAAGAAGGCCGCCATATCTTCATGGCAACCGCGAGCGGTACCGTGAAGAAGACGGCGCTGACGGAATTCAGCCGTCCGCGTAGTGCGGGGATCATCGCGGTTAACCTAAATGAAGGTGACGAGCTGATTGGTGTTGACCTGACCGACGGTAGTGATGAAGCGATGCTGTTCTCTGCGGAAGGCAAAGTGGTTCGCTTCTCTGAACAAGCGGTGCGTTCGATGGGCCGTACGGCAACGGGCGTCCGTGGTATCAACCTGCAAGGCGAAGATCGTGTCGTTTCTCTGATCATTCCTCGCGGCGAAGGCGATATCCTGACCGTCACGCAAAATGGCTTTGGTAAGCGTACTGCCGTGAGCGAGTACCCGACCAAGTCGCGTGCGACGAAAGGGGTTATCTCTATCAAGGTCAGCGAGCGTAACGGTAAAGTGGTTGGTGCGGTTCAGGTTGATACTGCTGACCAGATCATGATGATCACTGATGCGGGAACGCTGGTGCGTACACGCGTATCTGAAGTCAGCATTGTTGGCCGTAACACTCAGGGTGTGACGCTGATTCGCACTGCGGAAGATGAAAGTGTTGTTGGTCTACAACGCGTTGCAGAACCGGTAGAAGATGAAGAGCTCGATGGCGTGGTAAAAGTCGAAGGTGAAATCGCCGAAGACGATGATGCTATCGATGACATTGATGGCGATGATGACATCGCTGAAGATGACGAATAATCCTTTTCCTTAAATCGGAACGAGTAGAGTAAGCCAGCGCGATGCGCTGGCTTTTTTTATTGACTCTCGGTAGTGTATCAGCAAACGGGTTCTCCTATCATTCAACGGTATCCACTTGAAATATCTCGCCTCATTTCATACCACATTAAAAGTTTCCCGCTATTTGTTTCGGATTCTGGCGATCATGCTGTGGGTGTTGGGAGCGCTGATATCCGTTTTCTATATCACTAACGTATTGAATGCAAAAGAGTCAGAGCTGCGGCAGGAGTATAACCTCAGCTTTGATCTGTCGCAGGGTTACATCCGACACGCGTCGGATATTGTACGCGAACTCGAATATCTGGCTGCAAATCGCCTGATGTTGGCAAGAGAAAAGGCAGAGCCGCCAACGGAAGGGGGCCCCGGTGTTTCCGTTTATGCGCTAGCTCCCGGCGCAACGTGTTCCACGCAATATGGCGGGAATGCGGCGCTGCTCTCATTGAGCCATTTTTTCAACGGCTGGCAGGATAATTTCTCTGCCGTCTACGATCTTAATCGGGTCTTTTTTGTCGGCGGCGATCGGCGCTGTATGGTTGATTTCGGCATCCGTAACCAGTCGCTCGACCGTGATAACTTGCTTAAAAATGTGCAGGATCGGTTTCAGGATCAGAAGAAGAGTCGCACTCAAACTGGACGCGATGAAACGGTCTATTGGATTACCCCTGCGTCAATCCCCGATGTTGGCTATTTATATGCGCTGACGCCGATTTATGTGGATAACAAGCTGGAAGTCATCATGGGGATTGAACAGACGATTCGTCTGGATGACTTCGTCACCATGGGTAAATTTCCGATCGGTGCTCGGCTGTTGGATCAATATAATCAGGTAGTTTTGCAGTTTTCCGATGATAAAGATCGCTATGTTTCTTCGGTAGACGGCTACCCCTCTGAGCATAATTATTTTGGCTATGTGAATGGCTATGATGAACTCATTCTGAAGAAATCGCTGCCGCCTACTTCATTCAGTATTGTGTACTCGCTGCCGTTGAAGGTACTGCTTTCTCACATCAGCGCATTGATGATCAACATGCTTGTGCTGAATATATTATGGGCTATTTTGCTGTTTGTACTGGCGCTAGTATTTGAGCGGAAAATGCTATTGCCTGCAGAAGTGAATGCGTTCCAACTGGAAGAGAATGAGCAATTTAACCGCAAGATTGTCGCATCGGCACCGGTAGGAATTTGCATTCTGCGTATTAATGACGGCACGAATATCCTCAGTAACGAGCTGGCACACAACTATCTCAATCTGCTTACCCATGAGGATAGGCTGCGAATTACTCGCATCATTTGCGAGCAGCAGTCCAAGTTTGTGGATGTCATGACTAGCCGTAACTATCACCTGCAAATCAGCTTTGTCCACTCGCGCTATCGTAATGAAAATGTGGCAATTTGTGTGCTGCTGGATGTCAGCGCGCGCGTCAAAATGGAAGAGTCACTACAGGAAATGGCGAATGCCGCCGAGCAGGCCAGCCAGTCCAAATCGATGTTCCTCGCCACCGTCAGCCATGAACTGCGTACGCCGCTTTACGGAATTATCGGTAACCTCGACCTGCTGCAAACCAAGTCGCTGCCGAAGGATGCCAACCGTCTGGTTGTGGCGATGAACAACTCCTCCTCGCTGCTGCTAAAGATCATCAGCGATATTCTCGATTTTTCCAAGATTGAGTCGGAACAGTTGAAGATAGAACCGTGTGAATTTGCGCCGCATGAAGTCATCAGCCACATCACCAGTAACTATCTCCCGCTAGTGGTTAAAAAACGCCTAACGCTGTACTGCTTTATCAATCCTAATGTTCCCGTCAGCCTGTTTGGCGATCCCGTACGCTTGCAGCAGGTGTTGTCTAACCTGTTGAGCAACGCCATTAAATTTACCGACACGGGCTGCATTATTTTTGAAGTTGCTTGCCGCGATGGCTATCTGGAATTTTTGGTGCGCGATACTGGCGTGGGCATTCAACCGCGCGAGGTGGTGAAGCTGTTTGATCCATTCTTCCAGGCTGGGAGCGGTGTGCAACGTCATTTTCAGGGCACAGGCTTGGGGCTTGCGATTTGTGAAAAGCTGGTCAATCTGATGGATGGCGATATTACCATTGAGTCGGAGCCTGGGCTTGGCAGCTTATTTGGCGTCAGGATTCCGTTGTATAAAGCGCACTATTCTCCCGTGACGATCAACGCCAGTCTGCAAGGGAAGACATGCTGGTTGAGGGTCCGTAATGCGCGGCTAGAGGCATATTTGCTGACTCTGTTGCAGGATCAAGGAGTACAGGCTGTACGTTACCAGAATCAAACTGTATCTCCTGACGATGTGATGATCAGTGATTATACGTCGACAGAAGACATTGCCGTTCGGGCGCATATCGTGATGAGTGGCGCGCATAACGGATCAGCGCAGAAAGTCAGCGAAGGGCACTGGGTGCAAGGGACATCGACACCTCAGAACCTGCCTGATTTGCTGGAGAAAACCTATCGCTCAGAAAGCGAGGATAGAACTCGCGCCGAGATTTCTCCGCCACTGACCAACTATGTGCGAGCGGAGAATGGCGACATGGTGATTCTGGTAGTTGACGATCACCCCATCAACCGTCGACTGTTGGCGGATCAGCTCGGTTCTCTGGGCTATCAAGCGATGACGGCGAATGATGGCGTAGATGGGCTGAGCGTGTTGAGTAAAAATCACATTGATATCGTGCTGACGGATGTCAACATGCCGAATATGGATGGTTATTTGTTCACACAGCGTATGCGTGAGCAGGGATTACGCTTCCCTGTTATCGGTGTTACGGCAAATGCGTTGGCGGAAGAACGAGATCGTTGCCTTGGCGCTGGGATGGATAACTGTTTGTCAAAACCGGTTACGCTGGATACGTTGCAGCAGTCGTTGGCGCATTACAGCAACGTGGTGCGTCAGGCGAGAACATCTATGGAATAACCTGCACCAGCGGCTGCCGGTGCAGGAGAGGAAAACCTTAATCGACCTGCGTTGCGCCACCGTTAACGGAAGACAGGTAATTCAGCAGGGCGATATCGTTCTCGACGCCCAGCTTGGTCATGGCTGACTTCTTCTGGCTACTGATCGTTTTAATACTACGATTCAATTTTTTGGCGATTTCGGTAACCAAAAAGCCTTCTGCAAACAAGCGTAGCACTTCACTTTCTTTCGGAGACAGGCGTTTGTCGCCGTAGCCGCTGGCGCTGATTTTCTCCAGCACTTTGGATACGCTGTCTGGAGTGAATTTCTTCCCTTTTTGCAGGGCCGCCAGCGCTTTGGGCAAATCGGTCGGCGCCCCCTGTTTCAGTACGATGCCTTCGATATCCAAATCCAGCACTGCACTCAGAATCGCTGGATTATTATTCATAGTAAGAACAATAATAGAGAGGTGGGGAAAATGGCGCTTAATGTATTTAATGAGGGTAATACCATCGCCGTATTTATCGCCTGGCATGGATAAATCGGTGATTAAAACATTAGCATCCAGCTTAGGTAGGTTATTGATCAACGCTGTTGAGTCTTCAAATTCGCCAACTACATTGACCCATTCAATCTGCTCAAGCGATTTTTTGATGCCAAAAAGGACAATAGGATGGTCGTCGGCAATAATTACGTTTAAGTTACTCATCGTTTTGGTTACTCATCTTGTTGGCTACCTTGCTGCCCTTTAGGTTCTACTGGGGATAGTAATGCACTGACAAACCTCTCAATTTCATAAAGGCTAGCCTCGATCTGTTCACTATCATGCGCGGTAATATGCTGTTCAAGCTGTTCACACAACTGTTTGCCAGGATGCAGATTAAGCATGGCAAACACGCCTTTCAGCCGGTGTGCCGTCTGCGAAAGCGACGGGAAATCGCCTGCTTCCACTTCAGTATACAGCCTCTTTAAATCATCCGGTACTGTCTCCACGAACAGCGAATAATAGTCGCTTGATGCCAATTGTACGGCGTAAAATTCGACACTATCCGGTTCCCCTTCCTGTAGCGTATCGGGTGATGTTTCCAGTTGTAGCTCAATCAGCTTAAGTAATGCCTCCTGCAGGAGGTGGCTGATATTATAATTCACCCGCAAACGGCGCGGGCCCAAAGGCGTTACTGTGTCATCGTCATGACTCAACAGCAGCGTATAATCTGCTTTTTTCTCCGGGTCGTCAGTCATGCAGATATCCGCTTCCTGATTAATCTGGCGTTCATCGCTAACCAGATAATTTGCGCCCCAGCCCGTCAGCATATTGCCGACAATATGCTGTACTTCATCGGACGTCACATCCAGCAGAACGGTAATACCGTCCAGCAGTTTTTCTTCCTCAACGGGAAGCGCTTCCGGTTCCAGTTTTAGCGTCAGAATATAGTGTGTGCCTAACCCAGTCTTACTGTTGATAGTTAACGCGCCGCCCAGTTTATTACAGAGTTGATTGCACAAAAATAAGGTCAATCCTGAATTTTGTCCGAAACGATCGGTAGTAGCAGGATGCAGGAAAGGATGCCGAATATTTTCCTGCTCTTTGCCAGAAACATTCGTTCCCGTATCGCTGATCTGAATAATCAGCGTATCCGACTCATTATTTTTTCTATCAATCGACACCGTAACCTTGCCGTAATCCGTATTGGTCACCGAATAATTCAGCAGCAGCGTCAGCGTCTTTTTCAATAGTTCTGCATCGCCTACGTAGGTTTGATTCATATCCAGATTGTAATGATGGAATAGGGTCAGGCCTTTTTGATTCAATCGTGGCAGCAGCTCAAGGAGAACCTGGTCAATAAGCGTCAGGAGTGAAAAACTGTCGTTGACCACGGTCCATTCCTGCGCTTCCAGCTTTTCATGCAAGGCGATATTTTCCAGCAGTTCGATCGCGCAGCGGGTATCTGCCGTTAGCTGATCCAGCGTGGGTGTCAGCACGGTTGCTGTCTCGCTGTGGCGTAGCGTATAAATATGCTGCCGCAGTGAAATCAGCGGTTGTTTGAATTCGCTGAGCAGGTTTTGGAATAACCGTTTTCTGGCATGAATATTCTTTTCGTATTCACGCTGGGCGAGCAGCAGTCTCCGCTGCACCTGAATCTCTTTATCCTGTTCACGCAGCAGGAAGAGACAATAGTCAGATGAATATTGGCTGCGGATTTGGCGAATTTCATACATCTCATTATTAATGGTGACCTGAATGACGCCCTGATGTTCGTCCGCCATATTGGTTATTTTTTGTAGGCTCAAATGCGGGAGCAGATGCTCCGCACGTTCATTTTGTATGATGACTTTGTTAATGCTGAAATCATAAACCAGCACGCCCATTGGGATTCTGCTCGCCATTTCGCGGTAAATATTCAGTTTTTTTTCTAACTGATGAGATAAATCTTCTCCAGGATGCGCATATTTACGACGGAAAAGATAAAAGCCTGCAATGGATAAACTCAGCAGAACCAGATTTAACAGCAGAAGCCAGATGTTATTACGCAATGAATCAATAATCACGGCTTTGACAGACACCTGAAAAACGACTTTTATCGGCGCATTCACGAGCGTGGCGGAGATTTCAATATTGGAACCATGAAGCTGCGCGTCGGCCGTACCTTCGCTCGTATTACTGCTGTCCATATTGCTGGCCGCTGGCGTATCCGGCCTCAGCATAAGATATTCGCGCGGAATGGTGTCTGGAATTAAATCGTTAATCGGTAGATCAAATGCAAGAATCGTCGCAAGATGGCCCGGCTGGTTGAATGTAGTGCGCAGCGTAAAATAGTAGTCGTTATAGAATCGCAATTTACGCAGCGGAGAAAAACTTTCGCGTTCGTCTAATACATTCGCCTGTTGCAGCATTTCCGCCCGACGGGCTTCTGCAATGACCGTAATATAATTGCCACGGAACTGCGAAGAGATATCTTTCAACGTCTGCGTAGAAATCATCGTCAGGCTGCTGTCGATGCCATTCAGGTAATACATGGAATAGACACTATTCTCTGCACCCCAGAGAATATCGAGGTAGCGTGATATTCGACGAACCGAAGTTAGTGTGACTTTATCGTGTTGTCCAAAAATCAGTGCGTCCGTTTTCTGACCGTTTTTTTCTACGTAGAAAACATCGGACATTAAATTAATCGCGGTAATATTGGCGTCGCTAGCGGATGGTTCACTGTTCAAACTGCCGTAAATTTGGTACGTGAAAAAACGATAGGTATCGATACGTTTCTGTATGCCCTGGGCAATTGTTGTCAGCGAATGTTTTTTTTCTGCCAGCAAATCGTTGATGTAGTTATAGCCGAACGTTCCGGTAATAAGGAGCGACAGCACCGTAAGGAGTGAAAAATAACGCAGGATCATGGCTGGCATCAATTAACGCTCCTGATTAGCGGATAACGGCACGCGCACTGGCGCTAACGCCCAGCAATAGCAGTGCGACAAACCCGAATGCGGTAGCCAAATTGCTGAACTGTGCAATAAAGCCGAGAATGGTCGGGCCGATCAGAATACCTGCATAGCCCACTGTGGTAATGGAGGCGATGGCCAGATTCGGCGGCATGATCTTTTGATTCCCTGCTGCGCTGAAAAGGATCGGTACCACATTCGATGCGCCAATACCCACCATCACAAAGCCAAGAATGGCGGTGATTGCATTATCAATGCTGATCGTTAACACCAGACCGAGTGCGGCACAGAGGCTGCCACCGGTCAGAATTGCGTAGCGTCCTAGTGCGTTAACAATACGATCGCCGTTCAACCTGCCTAGCGTCATCGCGACGGAAAATGCTGCATAGCCCATGCCCGCCTGCGCGCCGCTCAGGTTGCGTTCAACCGTTAAGAAGAGGGCGCTCCAGTCCAATATGGAACCTTCGGCTAAGAACATGATGAAGCACAGTGAGCCAATGAACATCACCCAGCCGCGTGGGATGACAAACAGCGGGCTGTCGTCATCTTGATTTGTGGTGCGCAGCAGGTGTTTATGCGCCGTTGCCATAAATATCAGCATGAGTGCGACAATCGCCAAAATCGCCATCAGCGGGGACAGGCCAAGCCACAGCAGGGCGCTGACGCCGCCTGCGCCGACAATCCCCCCGATGCTAAAGAAGCCATGAAAACCGGACATCATCGCCCGACCGCTCGCCCGTTCCACGATGACGGCCTGAATATTCATCGCGACATCAATCATACCCATGGACGCGCCGAAAAAGAGCAGCGTTATAGCCATGAGAGGCAGCGTTTCTGCCTGCGTCAGCGCGGGCAACACCAGACAAAGCAGCGCGCTTGCCAGCAAAATAACGCTGCGACACCCCAGTTTGCTGGTGAGGAAACCGGTAAGCGGCATGGCTAAGAGCGAGCCAATACCGAGAGAAAGCAGCAACATCCCCAGAGAGGCATCACTGATAGCCAGCCGCGTTTTGACAAAGGGCACCAGCGGCGCCCAGGAAGCCATAGCAAAGCCCGCAACAAAGAAAACGATGCGCGTGGCTGCCTGTGCTTTCTTCCCTGGCAGATTCTGATTAATGCATAACGGGTTGGAATTCAGAGCTGTACTCATCCTGAACGAGGCTATCCGGTCGACGTAACAAGGGCCTACTTTTACCATAATTAGCGGTCTGAATGGAAAGAATCCTGGCGTGCGGCGTTGGCGCGAGGGGAGAAGGGATATGTGGGGCCGTGGCGCGGGCAAAAAAATGCCGATTAGATAATCGGCAAAAGAATCGGTCAATTAAAGCAATAATGATGATGTAATTGGATTTTAAAGCGATGCGCGCGACCCGTTTTGCCGTTTGGTGCGATTTCAGTCCGTGCTCACCGTTATGGTCTTGCGTAACCTCTCACCCACGACGTGTTTTTTTCCCGTATAATCCCCTACTTTGTGTTAGGTCTCCGGGGTAACGGTGAAACAACTTTCCGACTTGCTGCGGCATCTGCAGCAGGATTTGCGCGAGCCACAGCCTGAGCGCGCAGGTTTCAGACAAATAACGCGTTCGTTGGCCCTCAGCGATGCGTCTGAGCTATTGCCGTGGCTGGCGACCCAGCCAGTTTACCCCCAGTTCTATTGGCAGCATCGTCAGGATCGTGAAGAAGCCGCTGTTTGTGGCAACGTGTGCGGGTTTCGCCACATTCAGGACGTCGAGGCGTTTCTTGCTCAGCAGCAGTGCGATTCCGATGTGCGCATCTGGGGGCTGAACGCGTTTAATCAAACGAAAGAGGACTACGTTGCGTCACCCAGCTACCTGTTTTTGCCCCGGGCAGAACTGCGACGTCAGGATGACACGCTCAGCCTGAGTATTAATCTGTTCAGTGATACATCATTGCAACAGGATGCCGTTGAAGCCTCGGCGTTTATTAATCTTCTTTTACCACCCGCGTCGCAGCCTCTTTTGCATGCGGAGGTGCAGTCCGTCGGGCATCAGCCGGAGCGTCAGGGGTGGATTGATTTGCTCCAGCGGGCGCTGCATGACATCAATACCGGGCTGATGGAAAAGGTCGTTCTGGCGCGGGCGACCACGTTAACGCTGACGCAGCCGCTACAGGGCACCACCTTTATGGCTGCCAGCCGGGCGGCAAATCACCACTGTTTCCATTTCATGCTGGCGCACGATGCGCGTCATGCGTTTCTTGGTTCCAGCCCAGAGCGGCTTTATCGCCGACGGGGTAACGAACTAGAAACCGAGGCGCTGGCGGGGACGGTGGCAAGCGACCGCGATGCGCGCAAAGCCGCGGAACTGGCCGACTGGCTGATGAATGACACCAAAAATCAGTGCGAGAACATGCTGGTGGTGGATGATATTTGCCAGCGGCTACAGCAGTCCGCGCTGTCGCTGGATGTCATGCCGCCGGAAATTGTGCGCCTGCGTAAAGTACAGCATCTGCGCCGTACCATTCACGCCACGCTGCGCACTGCATCCGATAGCGAGTGCCTGAATGCGTTACAGCCCACGGCAGCCGTCGCGGGTCTGCCGAGGCAAGAGGCTCGTCGTTTTATTGCCGAACATGAACCGTTTGAACGCGGCTGGTACGCGGGTTCCGCAGGTTACCTTTCGCGTCAGCAGTCTGAATTCAGCGTGGCGCTACGTTCGGCTGAAGTGCGAGATCATGTTTTAACGCTCTATGCCGGTGCCGGAATTGTAGCGGGTTCTGATCCAGAACAAGAATGGCAGGAGTTAGAAAACAAAGCCGCAGGGCTAAGATCCCTGTTAGACGGTGATATGTCATAGTTTTGTTTTATGGTTGTTGTGCGAGGTACTGGTTTATATCAAAGTCAGCGTGATAAAAAAAAATATAATAAGGCTGATCTCGATGTGTGCTGAAGGGCAACCAGACCGCCAACAGCTTGATCATTAGTATTTGCTTAATACCCTAAATCATTCGAGTTGCGTGACAAAACGTTAGCGTTTTGAACAACGCTATGCGGCTTGAAGTATAACGGATATAACCTGCAACCTGAGTTGTTGAGTACAACATGTCAACAAGTGTATTTAATCGCCGCTGGGCTACATTACTGCTGGAATCGCTGACCCGCCACGGTGTCCGGCATGTCTGCATCGCGCCTGGCTCTCGCTCCACCCCGTTGACGCTGTCTGCGGCGGATAATCACGCACTGATTTGCCACACGCATTTTGACGAGCGGGGGCTTGGGCATTTGGCGCTGGGGCTGGCAAAAGCCTCGCGTGAACCGGTTGCGATTATCGTGACGTCAGGCACTGCTGCCGCGAATCTTTATCCCGCCATCATTGAAGCGGGGTTGACCGGTGAACGTCTGGTGGTTCTGACGGCCGATCGTCCGCCGGAGTTGATTGACTGCGGTGCGAATCAGGCGATTCGTCAACATGCACTGTATGCTTCTCACCCCACGCTGGCGCTGGATTTACCGCGCCCCACGCCCGATATTCCGGCTAGCTGGCTGGTTTCCTCTGTGGATAGCGCCATGGCGCGGCTGACGCACGGCGCGTTGCACATTAACTGTCCCTTTGCCGAACCGCTGTACGGTGCCGATGACGGCACGGTGTATCAGGACTGGCTGATGACGCTGGGCGACTGGTGGAATAGCCGTGAGCCCTGGCTGCGCGAAATGCGCCAGAGTACGCTGGCGGTGCAATCGGACTGGTTGCAGTGGCGACAGAAGCGGGGCGTTGTCCTCGCCGGTCGCGTGAGTCCTGAGCAAGGGGTGCAACTCGCCGCGTGGGCGAACGAACTGGGCTGGCCGCTGATTGGCGATGTCCTGTCGCAAAGCGGGCAGCCGTTACCTTGTGCGGATATTTGGTTAGCGCATCCTGATGCAGCGGCTCACTTACAGCAGGCGGAAATTGTCTTGCAGTTCGGCGGTAGCCTGACCGGTAAGCGACTGCTGCAATGGCAGGAACAGTGCCAGCCACAAGAATTCTGGTTAATCGATGACCTACCGGGACGGCTGGATCCGGCTCATCACCGCGGACGCCGTCTGGTGGCGGACGTGGGCGAATGGCTGTCTGCGCATCCCGCACATAAACAAGCTCCGTGGGCGGATTTGCTGGCGGATATTGCCGACAGAACGCAGCGGCAGGTTGACGCACATCTGGCTTCCCGCTTTGGTGAGGCACAGCTGGCGCAGCGCATACCAGCGCTGTTGCCGCCGGACGGGCAGTTGTTTGTCGGCAACAGCCTTGTTGTACGCCTGATCGACGCATTGGCGCAGCTCCCACAGGGATATCCGGTGTACGGTAATCGCGGTGCCAGCGGCATTGATGGCTTGATTTCCACGCTGGCCGGTGTACAGCGTGCCACGTCAAAAGCCACGCTGGGCATCGTCGGCGATCTTTCCGCGTTATACGATTTGAATGCGCTGGCGCTGCTGCGTCAGTCTCCCGCACCGCTGGTATTAATCGTGGTGAACAATAACGGCGGCCAGATATTTTCCCTGCTGCCGACGCCGGTTGCACAGCGTGAAGCGTTTTACTGCATGCCGCAAAATGTGGAGTTCGGCCACGCGGCCGCGATGTTTGGCCTGAATTACGTGCGTGCCGAGAGCTGGGAACAGCTAGCGAGTACGGTAGCGGATTGCTGGACTCAGGGCGGCGTCACGCTGCTGGAAGTGGTGGTTGAGCCAAAAGACGGCGCGGAAACGCTCAATGAACTGGTCGCTCAGGTGGCGACGTGGGCGCACTAGAGTTTCAGGGGATAGATTTTCAAGGGCTAGGCTGCAGGAAAGTGACGCATGGCGCGGTGGCTCCGAGGCAGTCATGGCTGGTGTGTCTGCATGGTTTATTAGGCAGCGGTGAGGATTGGCAGCCCATCCTGCCGTTCTGTCGTGACTGGCCCGTGCTGCTGGTGGATTTACCCGGACACGGCGCGTCGCGAACGATATCCACAACAGATTTTGCCGATGTTAGTAGCCAGTTAAGCAAGACGCTGTTGGATCAAGGCATTGAGAATTACTGGCTGCTAGGCTATTCGCTTGGTGGGCGTATCGCGATGTATCACGCCTGCAACGGGCAGCATGACGGCATGCTCGGGTTACTGGTCGAAGGCGGGCATCCCGGCTTGGCAACGCCGGAGCAGCGTACGGAACGCATCCACCATGATGCACGTTGGGTGCAGCGCTTTCGTCAGGAACCGCTGCCAGCGGTCTTGCAGGACTGGTATCAGCAGGCGGTCTTTGCCGATGTTGACTCTACTCAGCGTGAACAGCTGATCGTGCGGCGTAGCGCCAATCACGGTGCGTCCGTTGCGGCAATGCTGGAAGCCACCTCGCTGGGGCGGCAGCCTTTTTTGGTGGAACGCCTCCAGCACCTGTCGATACCTTTTGTTTACTTATGCGGTGTCAGCGACGTGAAGTTTCAAACGCTGGCGGCGCAATACGGCCTGCCGTTACTGAGCGTGGCTCAGGCGGGTCACAATGCTCATCAGGCGAATCCAACGGCCTATGCCGAGCGGGTTCGCTCTTTTCTTTTGCATCACGTTAAGGATTGATAACTATGCTTTATCCGAGTGAAGATCTGCTTTACGCACCGATTGAATGGCACGATTGCAGCGGCGACTTCGCCGATATTCTCTACCATAAATCCATTGATGGCATTGCCAAAATCACTATTAACCGTCCTCAGGTTCGCAATGCGTTCCGTCCGCAAACGGTAAAAGAGATGATTCAGGCGCTCGATAATGCGCGTCATGACGACGGTATCGGGACGATCATCCTGACTGGCGCGGGCGATAAGGCATTCTGCTCCGGCGGCGATCAGAAAGTACGCGGCGACTACGGCGGCTATCAGGATGACAGCGGTGTGCATCACCTGAACGTGCTGGATTTCCAGCGCCAGATCCGTACCTGTCCTAAGCCAGTTGTCGCGATGGTCGCAGGCTATTCCATCGGTGGCGGACACGTTCTGCACATGATGTGTGACCTGACGATTGCGGCAGAGAACGCCATCTTCGGTCAAACGGGTCCGCGTGTTGGTTCCTTTGACGGCGGCTGGGGCGCTTCTTACATGGCGCGCATCGTGGGTCAGAAGAAAGCGCGTGAAATCTGGTTCCTGTGCCGCCAGTACGACGCTGCACAAGCGCTGGATATGGGATTGGTTAACACGGTAGTACCGTTGGCGGATCTGGAAAAAGAAACTGTGCGCTGGTGCCGTGAAATGCTGCAAAACAGCCCAATGGCGCTGCGCTGTCTGAAAGCGGCGCTGAACGCAGACTGTGACGGTCAAGCGGGCTTGCAGGAGCTGGCGGGTAACGCCACCATGCTGTTCTACATGACAGACGAAGGGCAGGAAGGTCGCAACGCGTTCAATGAAAAACGTCAGCCTGACTTCAGCAAATTCAAACGGAATCCGTAATGCGTCAGGTCACTCTCTATCGTTACAGCGTGCCGATGGAAGCCGGAGTGGTGCTGCGCAATCAGCGTCTGAAGACCCGTGATGGGCTTATCGTTCGCCTGCAAGACGGCGAGCTGTTGGGCTGGGGTGAGATTGCGCCGTTGCCGGAATTCAGCTTGGAAACGTTGGCAGAGGCGGAATCAGCCGCGCTTGAACAGCTGCAATCGTGGGCAGCAGGACAGGCATTTTCTGACGATCTTCCGCCGTCGGTTGCCTTTGGCTTGAGCTGTGCGCAGGCCGAGCTGGAGCAGCGTTTGCCGCAGGCGGCGGACTATCGCAAAGCGCCATTGTGCAGCGGCGATCCTGACGAGCTGTTTGAGATGCTACAGGCGATGCCGGGCGAGAAAGTGGCAAAGATCAAAGTCGGCCTGTACGAAGCGGTGCGTGATGGCATGATCGTTAACGTGCTGCTGGAAGCCTTGCCAGATCTGAAACTCCGTCTGGATGCCAACCGCAGTTGGACGCGAGCCAAAGCCGATGGCTTCGCTCGTTATGTCGCGCCGTCATTGCGTTCGCGCATTGCCTTCCTCGAAGAACCTTGCAAAACCCGTGAAGAATCTCGCGAGTTTGCGCGAGAAACGGGCATCAACATTGCCTGGGATGAAAGCGTGCGCGAGGCGGATTTTCGGGTAGAAGCCGAGCCGGGCGTGAGCGCGATTGTGATCAAACCTACGCTGGTCGGCAGCCTCGCACGCTGCCAACAGCTGGTGCAGGAAACGCATCAGGCTGGATTAACGGCGGTGATCAGCTCCAGCATCGAATCCAGTCTGGGCTTAACGCAGCTGGCACGTCTGGCGCACTGGCTGACGCCGGATACGGTTCCAGGGCTGGACACGTTGGATCTGATGCAGGCGCAGGTGGTTCAACGCTGGCCGGATAGCGCGTTGCCGCTGTTGGCTGCTGAGCAACTGGACGTGGTATGGCAATCCTGACTGACTGGCCGTGGCGACACTGGGCTAGCCAGACGCCCCAGTCTGTTTCGTTGAATGAGCCTGTCGCATTGATTGAAGATGAAACCCGCTGGAGCTGGCAGTCGCTTGCCCAGCGGGTAGATCAGCTGGCAGAGCGTTTTACCCAGCAGGGCGTTATGCCCGACTGTACGGTCGCGCTACGCGGGAAAAATAGCGTCCAGATGCTGTTCAGCTATCTGGCGCTGTTACAGTGCGGCGTGCGCGTACTGCCGCTGAATCCACAGTTACCTGATGTATTAACCGAGGCGCTACTGCCTGCGCTGAATGTAACGTATGGCCTGTGCCTGAATGATAAATCGTGGCCGGAGGCTGTACGCACGCTTTCTTTGCCGTCTGATTCTTTACCCCTGTGTGATGCCGAGGAAAGCCGCCGTACTGATAGATTACGCTGGCAGGCCGATCGGCTGGCGACGCTGACGCTGACATCCGGCTCCAGCGGGATGCCGAAGGCGGCGGTACATTCATTTGCTGCCCATCTCTCCAGCGCGGAAGGCGTGGTTCAGATGATGGCATTTTCCGCCAACGATAGCTGGCTGTTGTCACTTCCGCTCTTTCACGTTTCCGGGCAGGGCATTGTCTGGCGCTGGCTTGCGACCGGGGCAACGATTGTTGTCCGTGCGCATCAGCCTCTGGATAGTGCGCTGCGCGATTGCACCCATGCTTCTCTAGTGCCGACGCAACTGTGGCGGCTGCTGTCAGAGGGGACATTCCCCACGGCATTAAAGGCCGTATTGCTCGGCGGCGCGATGATCCCGCAGGCGCTGACGCAACAGGCGGAAGCGCGAGGCGTCAGTTGCTGGTGTGGCTATGGCCTGACGGAACTGGCATCTACGGTCTGCGCGAAACGTGCTGACGGACGTTCGGGCGTCGGCATGCCGCTGCATGGGCGAGAGATCCGGCTGGTGGAGGATGAAATTCTGCTGCGTGGCAGTACGCTTGCCGCTGGCTATTGGCGTGACGGAAAACTGATTTCACTCGTCGATGATGACGGCTGGTTTCACACTCGGGATCGTGGGCTACTGACTGAAGGTGAGTGGCACATTCTGGGGCGTCTGGATAATCAATTTTTCAGCGGCGGGGAAGGGATTCAGCCCGAGAATATCGAAGCCGTGCTGTTGGCACACCCCGATGTTCAACAGGCCTGCATTGTACCCGTTGACGATGCGGAGTTCGGCCACCGTCCTGTTGCGGTATTGGAGGTGGCACAAACCACGACGCTTGATGCGATACGCGATTGGCTACAGCCGCAGCTTGCCGGATTTCAGCGTCCGGTCGCGTATTATGCGCTGCCCGTTGAATTGAAAAATGGTGGGATTAAGCTTTCTCGCCAGCAGGTGAAAAACTGGGTCAATGCAACGCACCATTCGCCTAACACAACAGGTCGCGTAGGTCGGTCGTAGGCTAGTTGTCCGGTGCGCTGGTGCCGGATTTTGCCACCTTTCGTGGATGACTGGTCTGGTTACTGGCGCTGGTTTCACGATCAAACAGCGCCAGCTTCTCCAGAAACCACATGTCCTGAAACCGCATCGGGCTGTGCGTATCGGAACCCACAGGAAGGGGATTCATCGCTGTGGTGCGCTTTCCTGTGGCTAATTTTTCTTCTCTCATCATCGTTTCCTTCTGCCTGTTTTGTCGTCATCCATGGTGAATACTATTGTTCACTTTGTCTTTTTTGAGCAAATAGGCGGCACTTATTACTGCCATTGTCAGCAACGGTGAAGGCAAACTTTCATGATTATTAAAAGAATAAATCACTGCTCAGGGTAATTTCGTGCTGGAGTGAGGGGACGTTTCGGGTAGAATCGGCAACGATAACACCTTTACACGCGCGTTTAACGACGGTTTTTAAGGATATTGAAAATGAAAAAGTTTGTGATTGCCTGTGCGGGAAGCTTGTTGCTTGCAAGTGCTTCTGTACATGCCATTAGCCTTTCTGGGGAAGCGGGTCGCGATTACGCAGGCGCCAGTGCGGGCTTCGGTCTGGGCATTCCTGGGCTTGCGGGTAATGTAAGCTACGCCCACGGCGACAACAATAATGATGTATACGGCTTCGGTCTGGGATACACCATTCCTGTTGGTCCACTTAAGCTGACTTTGGGTGGTAAAGCGCTGTACCTGAATCAGGATCACGGCAATGATGGCTATGGCGTCGCACTGGGCGGTGGCGTGCAGTGGCCGCTGAGCCGTCAGTTCTCGCTGTATGGTGAAGGTTACTATTCACCGGATTCCTTCTCCAGCCATGTCGACCACTATGTTGAAGGGAAAGCGGGCGTTCGCTGGCAGGTATTTGGACCGCTGAACGTCGATGTCGGCTACCGCTACATCAATATGGCGCGTGAGAACGGCCCGGATAACAGACTGGCTGATTCTGCCTATGTTGGCGTTGGTCTGAACTTCTGATAGCTATCTGAAGTTAAAAGAAAAAAGAGCGTGAATGTTGAGTTCACGCTCTTTTTTTATGACGGACATTCTTGTCCGTCCCCCTTCGGGCCGTCGCAAGCGACGTTGAAAAACGCTCCCTGCGTTTTTTTATATTTCGGGTTAACTGATTGACGGTAGCCAGCCTGCCACCATCGCCAGTTGGATCAGGATGATGGCGACGCCGCTGGTAAAGACCAGTGCCAAGACTGGTACACCACCGCGCGTCGCGCGTATTTCAGGGCGCTGTTTGCGCACCTGCCAGCTCAGCAGGACCGGAATAAGCAATGCCAGCACGGCCAGCGCAATCGCCGCATAGCCCAGCGCCATCACGAACCCTTGCGGATAAAAGAGGGCAAACACCAGCGGGGGAATAAAGGTCAGCAAGCCCGTTTGCGCGCGCCCGATGATGCTATTTTTACGTTTAAACAGATCGGCTAAATAATCGAACAGTCCAAGTGCCACGCCGAGGAAAGAGGTCGCCAGCGCCAGATCGGCAAACAGGTGGACGGCCAGTTCAACGTGCGGTGAGGCAACCAGCGTGCGAATAGCCTGCATCAACCCATTCAATCCCGCCTGATCGGCCAAAATAGCATTGAATGTTGAAGAGCTGAGGCTGCCCAACATCACGAGCTGCCAGAAGATATAGGCAATCAGCGGTATCACGCTACCGATAAGGAATATCCGGCGCAGCTTACGGCTGTCGCCACCCATGTAGTGCACGATACTGGGGATACTGCCGTGAAAGCCGAACGACGTCAGAATGACGGGTAATGCCGAGAGCGTCAGACCTTGTTGCAGCGGTAGCGTTAAGAGGTTGACGCGCTGAATATGGGGAACCATGACTGCCAGCATGATGATGAGCATCAGCACTTTGCCGCTAAACAGGATGCGGTTAAACAAATCGACTGAGGATGTTCCGATGCAGACGACGCCGCCAGCAACCAGCGTGAAGAGCAGAATACCTGCGGACAATGGAAGTGAGTAGCCACTCCACTGGCTGATACTGCTGGCGAGCAGTTCGCCTGCGCCGCTGATATAGGCCGCGGTGAGCGCATACATCAGAAATAACATACTAAAGCCGGTAATCCACTGTCCCCAGCGACCGAGGTAGATTTTTGCCAGCGTGCCCAGCCCGGTGTGCGAGGGTTGATGTTGATACACTTCAACCAGCAACAGGGCGCTGTAACACATCAGTGCCCACAGACCGATCAATATCATCAATGTAGTACCAAATCCGACGCCTGCGGTGGCTAACGGCATCGCCAACATTCCAGCTCCGATAGTGGTGCCTGCAACGATAAAAATGCTGCCAAGAGTACGATTTTTCACCTATTCCTCTATAAATAGCGTGGCTATCCAGATATTTTTGGCAGCAGGGTAGAGTATTCAGTGATTTCTGTCAAAACGCCGTTACGAGGGGTGTAATTTTATATTTACACTGGAGTGAGGGGCGTCGAAGGCGGTGCGTTATCGGGCAGGCAGAAAGAAACATTGTGTTTGTTCATGCGACTTTTTAAAGTGGTTTCAGGATCGTCACGAGGAATAAAAAAATGCTTAGGGTCGAGATGTTATGTACCGGCGATGAAGTGCTGCATGGTCAGATTATTGATACCAATGCGGCCTGGCTGGCGGATTATCTGTTTCAGCAGGGATTACCGATGACCAGCCGGATGACGGTGGGGGACGATCTCGATGCGCTGGTGACTGCGATAACGCAGCGTAGCCAGATAGCCGATATCCTGATTGTGAACGGCGGCCTGGGGCCGACCAGCGACGATCTCAGCGCGTTGGCGGCGGCCACTGCCGCAGGAGAAGGGCTGGTTGAGCACGCGGAATGGCTGGCGCGTATGGAGGCTTTCTTTGCTGAGCGTGGCAGAGTGATGGCACCGAGCAACCGCAAACAGGCGCAAATCCCTGCCAGCGCGGAAATGGTGGATAACCCGGTGGGCACCGCCTGTGGTTTTGCGCTGCAATTGAACAAGTGCCTGATGTTTTTTACACCGGGCGTGCCGTCTGAGTTTAAGGTCATGGTCGATCAGCAAATTATGCCGCGCTTGCGCGAGCGTTTTGCTGTCGCCGATGCCCCACTGTGCCTACGCCTGACGACTTTTGGCCGTTCTGAAAGCGATCTGGCAAGCCAGTTGGACGGCATGGCGTTACCGCCGAGCGTGGTGCTGGGCTACCGCTCTTCTATGCCAATTATCGAGCTGAAGCTGACTGGCCCAGCCGCGCAGCAGGAAAATATGGAGCAACTGTGGGAAACGGTGCGCACCGTGGCAGGGGAAAATACCATCTTTGAAGGAACCGAGGGGTTACCGGCACAGCTAGCACGGCGTCTGGCCGAGCGTGATATGACGCTGGCAGTGAGTGAACACTTCACGGCAGGATTGCTCAACTGGCAGCTTCAGTCGGCGAACGTTCCGCTGGCGGGCGGGGAACTGTTGGCAAACGTTGAGGATACCAGCCTGTCTGGGTTAGTGGACTATGCTCGCCATCTGGCGGAGCGTCAGGGGGCATCGTTAGCGCTGGTTGTGGGTAACCGGAATGATGCAGAGCTGTCATTAGCGCTGCATACGCCGGAAGGATCTTTTGCCCAAACGATACAGTTCAACGTACAGCGCTACAGCCTGAAAACCCATCAGGAAGTCGTTGCGATGCTGGCGATGAACATGCTGCGCCGCTGGCTAAATGGCTGGTCCGTCTACGGCGGACATGGTTGGATCACGGTGTTGGGGACGTTGTAGTCGGCGGGGGATCTAAGGCTGCCTCTGAGTCGTATTTTTATGTCACTGTCGAGGCTGTTTCGTGCGCGATGATACCGTCATTTTCATGCTACTTCATAGCACGCGCCCGACACGGGGCGTCTCAAGCGCCGCTCGCCCCGTGACCCCTAGGCTTTTTGGCGTGAATTACGCCGCTACGCGGTGCCTTCGGCGATCGTTCCCGCTTGTCGAGCCGCCAGTGACGCGTTCCCGACGCGGCACTGGCTTTCGCGGCGTCCATGCCGCTCACTCGGCGGTAACGCTCACCTCAGCGCAATTTTTACGCCGGGTTAGCACGCCCGAAACTATCACAGTAATTCAGCATAAGACGATGAAAAAACAACACTGCTAATGCCTGCAAATAAAAAGGCCAGAATCAACGTTCTGGCCTTTTTCACAAGATAAATCAATATAATAACGAATAGAGCTGGCGGCGGTAGCGGGCGGCGAGGGCGTCGCTGGTGCCGAGGGCGGCCATGATGTCCATCAGCGTTTTACGTGCGCTGCCGTTAGCAACGGCCAGATCTTTCTTCAGGAAGCCCATCAGTAGTTCAAGCGCTTCTTCGTTACGGCCGACCTGATGCAGTTGCAGAGCCAGCTGTACCGCGAGATCCGCATTTTGCGGATCGGCGTCCAATTGCTGCTGTAGATGCTGAATTTCTGGCGTGTCTGCCGCCTGTTTCAGCAATTCAATCTGAGCCACGAGGCTATGGTAGCGCGTGTCTCGATCTTGCAAAGGAATTGTGGCCAACACGGCTTCAGCATCTTCACTGCGTTTAATTTGAATCTGCACTTCCGCCAGCATCAGACCGATGTCACTGCGCTGCTGGCTGAGTTGCCAGGCGTCTTTCAGCAGTTGCATTGCTTCCGGCAGTTTGTCTTCCTGAATCAGCTGCTGCGCCTGTGCGACTTTCAGCTCTTCTTCTTTCGGCAGCGCGCGTTTCAGCAATTCACGAATCGCCTCTTCCGGCTGTGGACCCTGAAAACCATCCAGCGGCTGCCCGTCTTTAAACAGATACACGGTTGGGATTGAGCGCAGGCCAAACTGAGCGGCGACGCGCTGCTCGGCATCACAGTCAACCTTCGCCAGAACGAACTGTCCTGCGTATTCCTGCGCCAGCTTGTCCAGCACCGGTTCCAGCTCCAGGCAGTGCTGGCTACGCCCCGACCAGAAGTAAAACAGGACTGGCAGTGTCGTGGAGTGTTCCAACACCTGATGCAGGTTGGATTCATTGACGTCAACGATAGTCGCTTGTTGTTCTAACATGAGTAGTCTCTCTTACTTCTTGAATTCATTTGACTCTTAGATGGGGCCTGTCGGTGTCACTTACAAGCCTTGTGCAGAGGTGAGTGCGCAATACATCGCCCTCTGCGACCTTATCCTCGTAATACTTTATCCAGCAGACACCCCGGTAGCAAACGACGCAGCCAGGTTAAGGCGTGAGCCACCAGCGTCACGGGATAGCGTAATTTTGGCCGTGAGCTTTCCAACGCATGATGGAGCTTCGGCAAGATCGCTTCCGGCGGCAGCGTGAAGCGTTTAGCGATGCCGGGGTTGGTGACCGGTTTGTCCGTCTGCGTCTGTGCCACGTTATTGGTAAAGCGCGTGCTGATCGGGCCTGGCTCGATCAGGCTGACGTGCAGGCCGCTGCCGTGTAATTCCATACGCAACGCATCCGACCAGGCTTCCAGCGCATATTTGCTGGCGGCATACGCACCGCGACCCGGTGTAGACACCAGCCCCAGCACGGAACTGGTCTGGATGATACGGCCTTCACCATGCGGCAGCATCGCGGGTAATAATAGCTGTGTGAGCTGATGCGTGCCGAACAGGTTGCTGGAAAACTGCTGTTCGAGCTGCTGGCGCGAAATGGTATTCAACGGGCCATACAGGCCATATCCAGCGTTATTAAACAAGCCGTACAGGCGATTATCGGCCAGTCTGATCACCTCCGCCGCGGCTTGTTCCACGCTGGCGCTGTCATCCAGATCGAGCGTAATCGCTTCCAAACCCAGCGTGGTCAGACGCGCCACATCCTCTGCGCGACGGCAGGCCGCAATCACGCGATAGCCGCGTTTTTGCAGATCCTGAGCGGCAATCAGGCCAATACCGCTGGAGCAACCCGTAATGAAGACCGTTTTTTGCATAACTTTACCTAATTCAAAAGCCTATTTATTAAGACTCATGGTTAACTAAGGGTTCCAGCTGCTTCGCCATCCAGTCTGCGATAAACGGTTGGGCATCCCGGGTTGGATGGATGCCATCTTCCATCATCCACTCCGGTTTAAGATACACCTGCTCCATAAAGAAAGGCAGCAGAGGAAGCGCAAACTGCTCCGCGAGTTTGGGGTAGATATTGCTGAATGACTCGGTGTAGCGGCGGCCATAGTTGGTCGGCAAACGAACCTGCATGAGCAACGGTTGGGCATTAGCCTGTTTGACCAGCGTGATGATTTTCGCCAGATCCTGCTCGATGTTGGCTGCTGGAAATCCCCGAAGACCGTCATTGCCGCCCAGTTCAATCAACACCCAACGCGGCTGATGCTGTTTCAGCAGGGCAGGAAGACGCGCTAGCGCTTGTGCGGTGGTATCGCCGCTAATGCTGGCGTTAACCACCGCGACGCCTTTTTTCTGCGTCTGCCACTGCGTGTTCAATAGCGTTGGCCACGCGTTAGCGATCGGCATCTGATAGCCCGCACTGAGGCTATCGCCCAGAATTAATAATGTGTCAGCGGCGAAAGCGCGTACGCTGCATAATCCCAGAAGCAAAAGGACGAAAACATGTTTGCGAAGACCAGCCCAGCGAGTGCTACGCCAAGCAAAACTGCGCACGTAGAAAACATTCTTGAAGTTCATCATCTTAGTAAGCACGTTGGTCAAGGAGAAAATCGGCTTTCCATCCTTACCGGAGTTGAGCTTATTGTCAAACCTGCGCAGACAATTGCCCTGATTGGTGAATCCGGTTCGGGGAAATCGACGTTACTGGGGATTCTGGCTGGTCTGGATGATGGCACCGAAGGTGACGTTAGCCTGATGGGCAAATCGCTGAGCGCACTGGATGAAGAAGGCCGTGCGGCGCTCCGTGCCCAGCATGTCGGTTTCGTCTTTCAGTCTTTCATGCTGGTGCCGACGCTGAATGCGTTGGAGAACGTACAGTTACCCGCATTGTTGCGCGGTGAAAGCGACAGCCACAGTCGTGGACAGGCTGAACAGCTTTTACAGCAGCTTGGGTTGGGTGAGCGCTTACATCATCTTCCCGCTCAGCTTTCCGGCGGTGAGCAGCAGCGTGTGGCGTTGGCTCGCGCGTTCAGCGGTCGTCCTAACGTCTTGTTTGCCGATGAACCTACTGGGAATCTGGATCGTAAAACCGGTGAGCGCATTGTTGATCTGCTGTTTTCCCTCAATCGCGATTATGCCACCACGCTGATTCTGGTGACGCACGATGAGCAACTGGCGGCCCGCTGCGAGCGACGCCTGCGGTTAGTCGACGGCAAGCTGCGGGAGGACGCATGAGCTGGCGATGGTTCTGGCGCGAATGGCGCTCTCCTTCCTTATTGATTGTCTGGCTGGCGCTAACGCTGGCCGTGGCCTGCGTGCTGGCGCTGGGTACGATTAGCGACCGCATGGAAAAAGGGCTCAGCCAGCAGAGCCGTGATTTTCTGGCGGGCGACCGCGTGCTGCGTGCGTCGCGACCCGTCGCGGAAGACTGGCTTTTAGACGCGCAGCAGCGCGGGCTGACGCTCAGTCGCCAGATTTCTTTCATGACCATGACGTTCGCGGGCGATACACCGCAGCTGGCGCAGGTTAAAGCGACCGACCAGCGTTATCCGCTGTACGGCAATTTGCAGACGCGCCCTGAAGGGCTGCATGCAGAAGCGGGAACGGTGCTGGTGGCTCCGCGCCTGCTGGCGTTACTTGGGCTGAAAGTCGGTGACATGCTGGATGTCGGCGATACCTCGCTGCGTATCAGCGGTGAACTGATTCAGGAACCGGATTCCGGCTTCAATCCGTTTGAGACTGCTCCACGTATTCTGATGAATCTGGACGATGTCGAGAAAACGGGGGCGATTCAGCCGGGGGGCCGTATTACCTGGCGCTACATGTTTTCTGGCAATGAGAAGCAAATTAGCGAATTTAGCAACTTCATCAAGCCACAGCTCAAGCCCGATCAGCGCTGGTATGGCATGGAAGATTCCGAAGGTGCGCTGAGCCAGTCGTTAAAGCGGTCGCAGCAGTTCCTGTTGCTGTCGGCGCTGCTGACGCTGTTGCTGTCTATTGCTGCGGTCGCGGTGGCGATGGGGCACTACTGCCGCAGCCGCTATGATTTGGTCGCTATTCTGAAAACGCTGGGAGCCGGCAAACAAGCGCTGAGGCGATTAATTATCGGGCAGTGGCTTTCTGTACTGGGTCTGGCGGCGGTTTGCGGTAGCGTGCTCGGCCTTGGGTTTGAGGCGCTGCTGATGAAAATGTTGGCTCCGGTGCTACCCGCCGCATTGCCTGCATCCGGGCTGTGGCCGTGGGTATGGGCGCTGGGATCGCTGGTGCTGATCTCGTTGCTGGTTGGGCTGCGTCCGTATCGACTGCTACTGGCGACACAGCCGCTGCGCGTTTTGCGTCAGGATGTGGTGGCGGACGTGTGGCCGCTGCGCTATTACCTGCCGATTGTCCTGATTATTGTCGTCGGCCTGCTAGCGGTGTTGTCCGGTGGCGGCGTGCTGCTGTGGTCGCTGCTCGGCGGTGTGGCGGTGCTGTCGCTACTGCTGGGTGTCATTGGCTGGGGCGGTCTGCTGCTGTTACGGCGTTTGACGGTTAAACGACTGGCGTTGCGTCTGGCGATTAATCGCCTGCTGCGTCAGCCGTGGTCGACACTCAGCCAACTGGCGGCGTTTTCGTTGTCCTTCATGCTATTAGCGCTGCTGCTGGTGATGCGCGGTGATTTACTGGAACGCTGGCAACAGCAGTTGCCGCCGGGCAGCCCGAACTATTTCCTGCTGAATATCACGGCGGAACAGGTGCCGCAGGTGAGGGAGTTTCTCTCTCAGCATGACGTGACGCCAGAGCAGTTCTTCCCGATTATTCGTGCGCGCCTGACGGAGATTAATCAGCAGGTTGCTACGGAAGTGATCCACGAGGATGATCCGGGCGGCAACACGGTGAACCGTGAGCTGAATCTGACCTGGATGAACGGGATCCCGCAACACAATGTGTTGGTGGAAGGCGAAGCGCCGAAGACGGGTGAAGTCTCGATGGAAGCAAAAGAAGCCAAAGAGATGGGCATCAAGATTGGCGATACGCTGACCTTCACTGGCGACACGCAGCCGTTTAGCGCCACGGTGACCAGTTTCCGTCAGGTAGATTGGGAAAGCCTGCGTCCGAATTTCTTCTTTATTTTCCCCGTGGGAGCGTTGGATAACCAGCCACAGTCTTGGCTGACCAGCTTCCGCTACGATGGCGATGAGAAGATGATTACGCAGCTGAACCGCCAGTTCCCGACAGTGAGCGTGCTGGATATCGGTAGTATTCTGCGTCAGGTTGGGCAGGTCTTGCAGCAGGTGAGTCGCGCGCTGGAGATTATGGTCATCCTGGTGCTGTTCTGTGGCGTGCTGCTGTTGCTGGCTCAGATTCAGGTCGGGATGCGTCAGCGACGTCAGGAACTGATGGTATACCGCACGCTGGGAGCTGGTTTACGCCTGCTGCGCACCACGCTGTGGTGTGAATTCGCGGTGCTGGGTCTGGTTGCGGGAACCGCTGCGGCGATTGGCGCAGAATCGGCCCTGTGGCTGTTGCAGCGTAAGGTCTTTAACTTTGCCTGGGAACCGAATATCGGGATGTGGATAGCACTGCCGTTAATCGCAGCGTTCCTTCTGTCTCTCTGCGGCGGCTGGCTGGGGCTACGACTCTTGCGCGGTAAAGCACTGTTCCGGCAGTTTGCGGGGTAGTCGATGTTTGTTGGGTAAATTAAATCCCGATGAGGTGGTTGTCTGTACCATTCCTACGCGATGAGCCATTGCCAGCGTAGTGAGAAACGATAAACAGACGGTGAAGGAACCTCACCGTCTGCTCGACCAGCGAGGGCTTAAATAGTGGGTTCGCTGACCAACCCGTCGATAATCACCTGCGGCACGCCCTGCGAGCAACGCTCGATGCGTCCGCGTACGCCATAGACCGCTGACAGGCTTTCAGGACTAATCACCTCGGCCGGTGCGCCATTGGCAATCAAATTACCGTTTTGCAGCATCAATACATGGTCGCCATGACGTAGCGCGATATTGATGTCATGCACTACCACGACGGTGATGATGTTGCGCTTGCGCGTTTCTTTACGTACCAAATCCATCACGTGAAACTGATAGTTCAGATCGAGTGCGCTAAGCGGTTCGTCCAGCAGGAGCAGCGAAGGTTGACGGATCAGCGATTGTGCTAAACCAACCAGCTGTTTCTGTCCGCCGGAGAGCTGATCGAGATAGCTCAACGCCAGATGTTCAATGCCTAACTGACGCAGCAGGCTCATTACTTCATCCTGCTTTTCGGCGTTGTGCATGCCGCCTGACGCGCGCTGTGCGACGATAATCGATTCCAGCACGTGCAGGTGAACGCCGGCTGGCAAGGATTGCGGCAAATAAACGACTTTTTCCGCCCGCTGAGCAAAAGGTAACGCCATCAGGTTGGCGTCATCCAACCACAGTTCGCCTTCGGAAGCATTCAGACCTGCCATCGCACGCAACAGCGTTGATTTACCGCTGCCGTTGGGGCCAAGCAGCACGGTAATTTTCCCGCGCGGCAACTGCGGTACGGACAGATCGCGAATCACCTGACGCTTGGGGTAACCGGCGCGAAAGTGGGAAAGGCGTAACCCAGAAGAGGTTTGCTGGTTCATACGTTTCCTCTGTGGCGCAGGATAATACTCAGGAAGAAGGGGACGCCAACCAGTGATGTGACGATCCCGACTGGGATAATGACGCCGGGGATGAGGTTTTTCGAGGCAACGGATGCCATCGACAGCACCAGCGCGCCAGTTAACGCACTGGCAGGCAGATAGAAGCGGTGGTCTTCACCGAAAATCATACGTGCGATATGCGGAGCAACCAGACCGATAAAGCCGATGGGGCCAACAAATGCGACCGAAATGGCGGACAAAATACTGATGCGCAGCAGCGTCGCCAGACGCAGACGGCGGACGTTAATACCAAAACTAACGGCGCGATCTTCACCCAATCGCAGCGCGGTCAGTTTCCATGAGCTCATTAGCGAAATTGGCATCACGATAGCCAGCACCAGCAGCAGGATACCCAGTTTTTCCCACGAGGCTCGGGCCAGACTACCCATCGTCCAGAAAACCAGACCTTGTAGCGTGTCTTCGTTGGCGATGAACTGGAGCATGGATACCAGCGCGTTGAAGGTGAACACCAGCGCGATACCGAACAGCACGACGCCGGAGGTCGCGACCTGCGTCCAGCGGGTAATGCCATCAAGCAGCAACGCTGCCAGCAGCGCAAAGATAAAGGCGTTTGCGGAGATAAACCACTGAGCCGGAATACCGGGGATACCGATACCGAGGACGATAGCCAGCGCAGCGCCGAATGCGGCGGCGGAAGAAACGCCGAGCGTAAATGGACTGGCCAGCGGGTTGTTCAGGATAGTTTGCATTTCTGCACCGGCCAGACCAAGTGACAGTCCGACAACGATAGCCATCAGCGCGTAAGGCAGACGAATATCCCAGACGATCACGCGCGTACCGGCATCGGCGCTGGCCGGATCGGTCAGCGTCTGCCAAAGTACATCAAGCGTCAGCCCTGAAGGCCCCATCGTGAAATCCAGCAACAACGAGCCGATGATGATCAACAGCAGTATCGCCATCACACCCACGCGGCGTCGAATGATGCCGCGATAGTTGTCCATAACGGTGTTGGCATCCGTAGCAGTATTGCGGATACTCAGTTCAGTGGTTGTACTCATGAAAAATTACTCACCTTGTTTCCAGGCAAAGATAAAGTTACTGTCAGGCAGCGAGGTAAAACTTTGAATGATATGGCGATATGTATCATCAGGGTTCAGGTTGGTAAACGTCTGAGGATAAATATCCTTTGCCAGATATTCCATACCGACAATGTTGTAGGGATGATTGTAGAAATGGTGGTAAATGCCATAGACGTGCTTAGCCTGAACCGCCGGAATCTGGCTAATACCAGTGCGACTTAGCAGCACATTAGCCTGGGCGCGAACGTCTTCGACATTGGCACCATAGCCTAATGGTAGCACCTGACTGTTGCCGCGTTTAGAGCCTGTCATGATGTAGGCGTCAGGTTTCATGCTGATAATTTTTTCCAGCGAGACAAAGCCTGATGCGCCCGGCAGTAGATCCGAGCCAATATTTTTTGCGCCGACGGATTCAATCAATCCGCCCCAACCATTGTGGCCGTGCGTGAAGCAGCAGGAATCGGAATTGCCGGCGATGGCTTCAATAAAGACGCTGGGTTTCGGGGTGATTGCAGCGGTTTTCTGCTGAATAGCATCGAAGTGTTGACGATAAAAATCGGTATACGCTTTGGCATTGGCTTCACGGTTCAGAACTTTACCCAGCAGGTCGATACTGGGTGCCGTATCTTTAGCCGGATTGATTTCATAATCGACAAACAGTACAGGAATGTTCAGCGCGCTGAGCTTGTCGACCACGCCACTTTCCATCAGCGCTGCTTTGGCACGCAACTGGGCAATCATCAGATCTGGCTGTTTTGACAGCACGCTTTCCAGATCAACGTTGCCTTTGTCACTGAATCCCATGTCTAGAATACCGACGGACTGTGGCCATTTTCCTTTCAGCATATCCCAGGTTGCGGTGTCCTGTTTTTTCGCCAGATTGTTCCAGGCGACCAGACGCTGAAAGGGATTATCGCGGTCAAGCAATGCCATTGCCATAATATCGCGCCCGTCTTGCAGAATGACACGCTGTGGTTCTTGTTTAATGGTGACACTTCTGCCGTCGAAATCGGTGACAGTAAGAGGATACTGGGTGGCGTAGCTGAAAAGGGGAGCGGTGAAGAGTGTAGTTAGCAAGAACGATCTTACTGATTTTCTTAACATGGTGGCGATCCTAGTTCACAATCTATCAGTGTAATGAGTTTGATAGTTATTATCGTATAAGGATAAACAATGCGTATACAGGATTCATATGTAAAGAAAAATAACAACTCCGGCCCTGTTTCATTTTTATGTAAGTGGGCCGGAGTCGGTTGAGATTAGCGTTTCAGCGCGTCGCTCAGTTCTTCACGGATAGTGCCCAGAATGGATTTCACCACACGCGGGTTGCCTGCAACCAGATTGCCAGATGTTAGATAGTTATGGCCGCCAACGAAGTCCGTCACGATCCCGCCTGCTTCACGTACCAGTAATTCGCCACCGGCAAAATCCCATGGCTTCAGGCCGATCTCAAAGAAACCGTCAACGCGACCCGAGGCCACATAGGCCAGATCCAGTGCCGCAGAACCCGTGCGACGGAAATCTGCACAATGAGTGAACAGCGCGCTGATGACGTTGATGTAACTTTTGCTGTGCTGTTTTAATTTGAAGGGGAAGCCTGTTGCCAGTACGGCGCCTTCAAGATCGCGGGCAGTGCTGCTGCGCAGACGGTAGCCGTTCAATTGTGCGCCCTGACCACGGGTGGCACTAAATAGCTCATTGCGCATAGGATCGTAAACAACGGCAACTTCGGTACGGCCTTTAATGCGGACCGCGATAGAAACAGCGAAGTGGGGTAAACGTTTGATGAAGTTGGTGGTGCCATCCAGAGGATCGATAACCCATTGTACTGCCGGATCTTCGCCAACCAGCTCGCCACATTCTTCACCAATAATGGTGTGCTGTGGGTAAGACTTACGGATGACTTCAACGATCAGACGTTCTGCATCCCGATCAACGTTGGTCACAAAATCGTTGCTGCCTTTCTGGCTAGCTTCGACGGCGTCTGGCGTTTCATAGTTTTTGGCAATTAAATTACCGGCTTTACGCGCAGCGCGTATAGCGATGTTGAGCATCGGATGCATGGTATCGGTCCACTGGAATGTTAAAGAACGGAAAGCGGCGCAGAGTATAGCAGGAGAAAAGTCAAATAGCGAAGTTTGTGTTAGAGTACGGCGGTTTCCTTTTCGCACGACTTCCTTTCGCACAATAGAGTACATATGTTAGACAATATTCGCATTGTTCTGGTTGAAACGTCGCACACTGGCAATATGGGGTCAGTGGCCAGGGCGATGAAAACCATGGGATTAAGCAAACTTTATTTAGTCAACCCATTGGTGAAGCCTGATTCGCAGGCAATTGCGTTGGCGGCAGGTGCCAGCGATGTTATCGGCAATGCCACCATTGTGGATTCGTTCGATCAGGCGCTCGAAGGGTGTGGTTTGGTCGTCGGCACCAGCGCACGTTCTCGAACCTTACCCTGGCCGATGCTGGAACCGCGTGAGTGCGGCATTCGTAGCGCGCAGGAAGCGGAACACGCGCCAGTCGCGCTGGTGTTTGGTCGTGAACGCGTGGGGCTGACGAATGAGGAGCTTCAGAAATGCCATTACCACGTGGCAATTCCCGCTAATCCGGAATACAGCTCGCTCAATCTGGCGATGGCGGTACAGATCATTGCTTATGAAGTGCGCATCGCGCATTTGGATCGCTTACAGGCTGGGCAGCCGGAACACGAAGAATCGCCGTACCCGCTGGTCGACGATCTGGAGCGATTTTATCAGCATCTTGAACAGACGCTGCTGCAAACCGGATTTATCCGACCGGCACATCAAGGGCAGGTGATGAACAAACTGCGTCGCCTGTTTACTCGCGCCAGGCCTGAAAGTCAGGAACTGAATATCCTGCGTGGGATACTGAGTTCGGTACAAAAAACACACGACGAATAATACTTGAGTATTTTACTCGGTTAAATAGTTGACTAAAACACTCGGGAATGTCAGACTCGCGGTATGTTCTGCCAATACATGTTTTCATAATACATGTTTTATCTACAGGTACCACTATCATGAGACTGACATCCAAAGGCCGTTACGCCGTTACCGCCATGCTCGATGTGGCTCTGCACTCCCAGGAAGGACCGGTTCCATTGGCGGATATTTCTGAACGCCAGGGTATTTCACTGTCTTATCTGGAGCAGCTGTTTTCACGCTTGCGTAAGAACGGACTGGTTGCCAGCGTTCGTGGCCCGGGTGGCGGTTACCTGCTGGGTAAAAACGCGAATGAAATCGCTGTTGGTATGGTCATTTCGGCTGTCGATGAATCTGTTGATGCAACGCGTTGCCAAGGCCGCGAAGGCTGCCAGGGTGGCGATCGCTGCCTGACGCACACGCTGTGGCGCGATCTGAGCGACCGTATTACCGACTTCCTGAATAACATCACGCTGGATGAGCTGGTGAACAATAAGGAAGTACTGAACGTTGCGGATCGTCAGGATGCTGACACGCGCCGCACTGCCAATGGACGTATCCAGGAAACGATTAACGTTAACCTGCGCGCCTAATATACCTTCAACGTGACGAGTAACTCTTACTCGTCACGTTTTGCCTTTCTGATAGCCGCATAATCCTGACCACATTGCCCAATGTGGTGTTGGTGTTAATCCGACTGTCACGGTGTTGTTCCGACGATAAATTGTTCCAACGATAACATCGTCAGATTTTTTGCATTGGCCCGAGAGGTTGCGGGTATAAACAACCTGTCAATAAAACAAAACGCATTGTACGTTTTGAAGTGATGTACGGAGTTTATGAGCAATGAAGTTACCTATCTATCTTGATTATTCAGCTACCACGCCGGTTGACCCGCGCGTCGCTGAGAAAATGATGCAGTGTTTGACGTTGGACGGTACGTTCGGTAATCCGGCTTCCCGTTCCCACCGTTTTGGCTGGCAGGCGGAAGAGGCGGTTGATATCGCCCGTAACCAAATTGCTGAACTGGTTGGTGCCGACCCACGTGAGATCGTCTTCACGTCAGGCGCGACCGAAGCCGATAACCTCGCAATTAAAGGTGTTGCCAACTTCTATCAGAAGAAGGGTAAGCACATCATCACCAGTAAGACCGAACACAAAGCCGTGCTGGATACCTGTCGTCAACTCGAACGCGAAGGCTTTGAGGTGACTTATCTGGCCCCACAGCGCAACGGTATTATCGATCTGGCTGAACTCGAAGCGGCAATGCGTGAGGACACCATTCTGGTTTCCATCATGCACGTCAACAATGAAATCGGCGTTGTGCAGGATATCGCTGCTATCGGTGAAATGTGCCGTAGCCGGGGCATCGTGTTCCATGTTGATGCCACGCAGAGCGTAGGCAAGCTGCCTATCGATCTCAACCAGTTAAAAGTGGATCTGATGTCTTTCTCCGGCCATAAAATCTATGGGCCGAAAGGGATCGGGGCACTGTATGTTCGTCGTAAACCCCGTATTCGTCTCGAAGCGCAGATGCACGGCGGCGGCCATGAGCGCGGTATGCGTTCTGGCACTTTGCCTGTGCACCAAATTGTCGGTATGGGTGAAGCCTACCGCATCGCAAAAGAAGAGATGACTGCAGAAATGGATCGCCTGCGTGCGCTGCGCGATCGTCTGTGGAACGGTATTAATGATATTGAAGAAGTCTACCTGAATGGTGACATCGAGCAGGGCGTGCCCACTATCCTGAACGTCAGCTTCAACTATGTTGAAGGTGAATCGCTGATTATGGCGCTCAAGGATCTGGCGGTATCGTCCGGTTCTGCCTGTACGTCGGCCAGTCTGGAGCCCTCCTACGTGTTACGTGCGCTGGGCATGAATGATGAGCTGGCACATAGCTCGATCCGTTTCTCGCTGGGACGTTTCACCACCGAAGAAGAGATCGACTACACCATCGAGCTGGTACGTAAATCTATCGGTCGTCTGCGCGATCTTTCTCCGCTGTGGGAAATGTTCAAGCAGGGCGTGGATATCAGCAGCATCGAGTGGGCGCATCATTAATTCACCAGAGCGGGGACGACTATCATGGCTTACAGCGAAAAAGTAATTGATCACTATGAAAACCCACGTAATGTGGGTTCGTTTGACAACGCCGATCCGTCTATCGGCAGCGGCATGGTCGGCGCGCCAGCGTGCGGCGATGTGATGAAGTTGCAGATAAAAGTCAACAATGAGGGTATCATCGAAGATGCCCGCTTCAAGACATACGGTTGTGGTTCTGCCATTGCCTCCAGCTCGCTGGTCACCGAGTGGGTAAAAGGCAAATCGCTGAATGAAGCTGAAGCGATTAAGAACACGCAGATTGCCGAAGAGCTTGAGCTACCGCCAGTGAAGATTCACTGCTCCATTCTGGCGGAAGACGCTATCAAGGCAGCGATTGCGGATTACAAAAGTAAACGCGACGCGCAGTAATCTCTGCGGCTGAACTCGTCGGGGCACTGTTTCTCTCGGTGCCAGATTCCGTCGAGGTGGCGAACGATCGAGGTAACAGTATGTCGATTTCTCTGAGCGAAAGTGCGGCACAACGCGTGAGTGCTTTCATCGCAAACCGGGGCAAAGGCCTTGGGCTGCGTCTTGGCGTACGCACATCCGGCTGTTCCGGTATGGCGTATGTGCTGGAGTTTGTTGATGATTTGAACGACGGTGATACGGTCTTTGAAGACAAAGGCGTCAAAGTCATCGTGGACGGCAAAAGTCTGGTCTATCTTGACGGAACCGAATTGGATTTCGTCAAAGAAGGGCTGAACGAAGGCTTTAAGTTCAATAATCCGAACATTTCCGGCGAATGTGGTTGCGGCGAAAGTTTCAACGTCTGACCCCTCTTGGGTAGTGAGCGTGCGATCGATTAATGGCCTGCGCTGCTACCCAGAACTCCCAGAGTACCACTATGGATTACTTTACGTTATTCGGGCTGCCCATTCGCTATGATGTGGATGGCGGCCTGCTTGCATCCCGTTTTCAGGATTTGCAGCGGCAGTTCCATCCTGATCGTTATGCTGCCAGCCCAGAGCGCGAGCGCATGCTGGCGGTGCAGCAGGCGGCGACGATCAATAATGCCTATCAGGCGCTCAAGCATCCGCTGAAACGCGCAGAGTATATGCTGTCGCTGCACGGTTTTGATGTGAACAACGAACAGCATACGATGAAGGACACGGCATTCCTGATGGAACAGCTGGAACTGCGCGAAGAGTTGGAGACGATCTCACAGCGATCCGATGCGGATGAGGCGCTAACTGCCTTCGCGGAGCGGTTGCAGGCAACGATCGTTAAGCGCCGTTCGCATATGCGTGATGAACTCGATAATGAGACGTGGACAGACGCCGCGGATACCGTGCGCAAGCTACGCTTTTTAGACAAGCTCCAGCAACAGGTTGAAGAACTCGAAGAACAATTGCTGGACAGATAACTGGTTAATCCGGCGGGGAAACCGATGGTGATTACCATACCGGTTTTTTCGTCAGCCAATTGATGGAAGCTCAATATGGCCTTATTACAAATTAGTGAGCCCGGCCTTAGCGCCGCACCACACCAGCGCCGTCTGGCTGTCGGTATTGATTTAGGCACGACCCATTCTCTTGTTGCTACCGTACGCAGCGGCGAAGCGCAGACGCTGGCGGATAGTGACGGACGCGACCTGCTGCCGTCGGTTGTCCACTATCGTCACGATGGTCACAGCGTCGGCTGGCACGCGCGCGACAATGCTGCCCACGATCTGGAAAATACCGTCAGTTCAGTTAAACGCCTGATGGGGCGTTCTCTGGACGATATTCAGCAGCGTTACCCGCATTTACCCTATCGCTTTCATGCCAGCGATAACGGCCTGCCGCTGATTCAGACGTCGGCCGGCAACCTCAATCCTGTACAGGTATCGGCGGATATTTTGTCCGCGCTGGCTGCGCGTGCGGAAGCGGCGTTAGGCGGCGTGCCTGATGGCGTGGTGATTACCGTTCCCGCCTATTTCGATGACGCACAGCGTCAGGGCACCAAAGATGCGGCACGTCTGGCTGGGCTGCACGTCTTACGCCTACTGAACGAGCCGACCGCGGCCGCGATTGCCTACGGGCTGGATTCCGGTAAAGAGGGTGTGATCGCCATTTACGATCTGGGCGGCGGTACCTTTGATATTTCCATTCTGCGCCTGAGCCGTGGCGTCTTTGAAGTGCTGGCGACGGGCGGCGATTCTGCGCTGGGCGGTGATGATTTCGATCATCTGCTGGCGGAGTGGTTGCGTGAGCAGGCGGGCATTCACGATCGCGACGATCGCCAGTTGGATCATGCCTTTCGTGATGCGGCGGTGAAAGCCAAGATTGCGCTAAGCAGCGCCGAGACAGTACGCGTGGATGTCGCAGGTTGGCAGGGCGATATCACCCGTGAACAGCTTGATGCGCTGATTGCTCCGCTGGTGAAACGCACACTGTTGTCCTGCCGTCGTACGCTGAAAGATGCAGGGCTGACGGCAGAAGACGTGCTGGAAGTCGTGATGGTGGGCGGATCGACGCGTGTTCCACTAGTGCGCGAGCAGGTGGGAACGTTTTTTGGCCGCACGCCGTTGACGTCGATCGATCCAGACAAGGTTGTGGCTATCGGTGCGGCGATTCAGGCTGATATTCTGGTGGGCAACAAGCCAGACAGTGAAATGCTGCTACTGGACGTGATCCCCTTGTCGCTGGGGCTGGAGACGATGGGCGGGCTGGTGGAAAAAATCATTCCGCGCAATACCACGATCCCGGTTGCCCGCGCACAGGAATTCACCACCTTCAAAGATGGCCAGAGCGGCATGATGATCCACGTCTTGCAGGGTGAGCGCGAAATGGTGGCGGATTGCCGCTCGCTTGCGCGCTTCTCACTGCGCGGTTTGCCACCGCTGCCTGCTGGTGGGGCTCACATTCGCGTGACCTTTCAGGTCGATGCGGATGGCTTGCTGAGCGTGACGGCGATGGAGAAATCGACGGGCGTTGAGGCATCCATTCAGGTTAAACCGTCATACGGTTTGAGCGATACGGAAATTGCCACGATGATCACCGACTCGATGCTGAATGCGAAGGAAGATGTTGGTGCACGTCGGCTGGCAGAACAAAAAGTTGAGGCTGCACGCGTGCTGGAAAGCTTGCAAAGTGCGCTGGTGGCCGACGCAGAATTATTGAGCCATGACGAAAAAGGCATCATTGTCGCGGCATCTGAACACCTGCATACGATGATGCAGGGAAGCGATCCCGTGGCAATTGAAGCCGCGATTAAAACAGTCGATCAACAAACCCAGGAATTCGCCGCTCGTCGTATGGATGCCTCTATCCGTCGCGCGCTGGCAGGCCATTCTGTGGATGAGGTGTAACATGCCTAAAATAGTTTTTTTACCGCATCAGGATCTGTGCCCTGAAGGGGCGGTTTTGGAAGCGGAACGCGGTGAAAGCATTTTGGAAGTCGCTCTGCGTAACGGTATTGACGTTGAACACGCCTGCGAGAAATCCTGTGCCTGCACCACTTGCCACTGCATCGTGCGCGAAGGCTTTGACTCGTTGGTGGAAAGTACGGAAGAAGAAGACGACATGCTGGATAAGGCCTGGGGTCTGGAGCCGGAAAGCCGTCTGGGCTGTCAGGCGCGTATCGCCGGGGACGATCTGGTTGTCGAGATCCCGCGCTACACGATCAACCACGCACGCGAGCATTGATCTGAATAAGGAGAAACCGCGATGGGATTAAAATGGACAGACAGCCGGGCTATCGGCGAAGCGCTTTACGACCAGTTTCCCGATCTCGATCCGAAAACCGTGCGTTTCACGGACATGCACCAGTGGATCTGCGAGCTGGATGAATTTGACGATCGACCGGACGCTTCCAATGAAAAAATTCTGGAAGCGATCCTGCTGGTCTGGTTAGATGAAGCCGACTAACATTATGACGGGCTGCCTTGGGTGGCCCATTTTATTTCGTGCCAAAATTCGTAACATTTGCATGTCATGATGCACCGTTTATTTATCTGCAAACCGGGTATTTATAAGCGAGAGCGTTTATAAACACGCATTGATAAGCAGAATGTCTGCAAATATGAACATCACCTGCAAACATGAAAAGTGGCAGGAATACCTATTATCGGAGAAGCACTATGACGAACAATACCATGCTGATTTCACTCTCCACTCAACCTGCTGACGCGCGCTGGGGAGAAAAAGCGACGCTGAGTGTGAATGAGCAGGGTTTTACCATTCATGCAGGGGCGTCCCTGAACGGTAAAGCTGCACTGGCGGTGATCCAACGTGCCACCCGTAAAATTGATGGGCAGGGGATTAAACACGTTAAGTTAGCGGGTGAAGGCTGGGATCTGGCAAACAGCTGGGCATTCTGGCAGGGATATCGCGGGCCGAAAGGGCAAAGAACGGTTGAATGGGCGGAACTGAACGGCGCCGACAAGAAAGAGCTGAACGCTCGCCTGAAGATTGTGGACTGGGTGCGTGACACCATCAACCTGCCTGCTGAAGATTTGGGGCCAGAGCAACTGGCGACCCGCGCAGTCGACCTGCTGTGTGACGTAGCCTGTGATGCCGTCAGCTACCGCATCACCAAAGGTGAAGATCTGCGTGAACAGAATTATGCCGGCCTGCACACGGTGGGGCGCGGCTCTGAACGTCAGCCGGTGCTGCTGGCGCTGGACTATAACCCAACGGGCAACCCGGATGCGCCAGTGTTCGCTTGTCTGGTAGGTAAAGGTATTACGTTTGATACCGGCGGCTACAGCCTGAAACCCAGCAGCTCTATGGATTCCATGAAATCGGACATGGGCGGTGCGGCCACCCTGACGGGCGCGCTGGCGCTGGCGGCGGCGCGTGGTTTGCAACAGCGCGTGAAGCTGTACCTGTGCTGCGCGGACAACATGGTGAGCGGCAATGCATTCCGACTGGGCGACATCATTCGCTACCGCAACGGTAAAACGGTTGAGGTAATGAACACCGACGCGGAAGGGCGCTTGGTGCTGGCGGATGGCCTGATCGATGCTTCTGAGCAGAATCCACAGTGGATCATCGACTGCGCAACGCTGACGGGCGCGGCAAAAACGGCACTGGGCAACGACTATCACGCGCTGTTCAGCTTCGATGATGAGCTGGTGGCGGCATTGCAGGAAAGTGCGAAAGAAGAAAACGAACCGTTCTGGCGTCTGCCGTTGGAAGAGTTCCACCGCAGCCATCTGCCGTCCAGCTTTGCGGATCTGAACAACATTGCCAGTGGTGCACACACTGCTGGTGCCAGCACGGCAGCGGCTTTCCTGTCGCACTTTGTGAAAAATTACCAGCAGGGCTGGCTGCACATTGACTGTTCCGCGACGTACCGTAAAGGCGCGGTAGAGCAGTGGGCGACAGGTGCAACGGGGCTCGGCGTACGCACGCTGGCTAACCTCCTGCTGAGCAACGCCAAATAGTCGGTTCAGGTCTTAAAGCGTCGGTTTTTAACGTAATCATGTTGAGGAAAGTATGGAGTTTTCGCCACGTAATAAACTGGAAGAAGTGTTGATTCTGGCTGCAACGGAACCCGCGCATCGTCCTGAGTTTTTCAGTGAACTGATGGAAGCCACGGTGTTTGTGCTGGGCACTACCGATGACGGGGATGAATCCGGTGAGGTGGTGTTGCACGCGGGCAGTAATGTGAACATCCAACACTGGGAAAAAGACGATGGCTCATCCGCTATTCCTTTCTTCTCTTCTCTGGAAGCATTACAGAGCGTGATTACGGAAGAAGCGCCTTTTCTGGCGCTACCGACGCGTTCGCTGTTTGAAATGACGCAGGGCGCCACGCTGTTCCTCAATCCTAAGTTGCCGTATGGCAAAGAGTTTTTGCCACAGGAAATTGAACATATTCTGTCTGGCGAAGGTAACGGCTTTGTTCAGCAACGCGTTGTTGAAGAAGAGATGCAGGTCATACTGAGCCAGCCAGCCGAGATGCCCGCACAGATGATTGATTCCCTGACGCAGCTGTTTACCAAACATCGCCATGTAAAACGGGCGTTTCTGGCGCAGATTCAGGAGCCGGGTGAAGAGCAACCGCACCTGCTGATTGGTATTGATGCCGAGCAGGATGAAGAAACCATCATCCGTGAAGCGGGCAGCGTCGCCAGCGATACGTTGCCGGACGAGCGTCCTGTCGACCTGTGTCTGGTGAAAGAAGGCGAACCGGGCATCAGCCACTACATGATTAAACACACCACGCCGTTTTACGAGCGCAAGTGGGGGAGTTTCCTTAGGGAGTTTAAGGCCACCGGCAACGCCTGATACCCGTCATACTTCAAGCTGCTTGTGCGTTGGCTGCCCTTACTCACCCCAGTCACTTACCTGTGTAAGTTCCTGGGGATTCGTGCGGTTGCCGCGTTACAAGGCTATAAATGAGCCTTGCCCTAACGGGCCAACGCATAGCGTTGTTCAAAACGTTAACGTTTTGCCACGCAACTCGAATTATTTAGGGTATATAAGTTTGATACAGGCAACGGCGGATTACGATTTTTCCGCTGTTGCCTGCAACAGCAGTAAATCGATCAGCATCACCAGATTCGATTCGAATGAGCTAATCTCACCGGCTTCCGCCGCATAGTGAACCGCATCATCGTAGAGCCGGAAGTGCAAATCGGCTAACTCGCCTAACGAATTCAACGACGCGCGGGTAAATGCGATCACCTTCATGCCAATGTTTTTGGCGATACGCGCCTTATCCAGCACCTGCTCGGTTTCCCCACTGCGAGAGATGGCGATAAACACCTGATATTTCGGCGCGTTATTGAGAAAAATACCTCGGCTGTCTCCTAACCCAGAGGAGAAGGCATCTTTCCCCAGCACCTGCAGTTTCTTCGCCAAATATTCGGCAAACAGATGGGAAAACCCCGCGCCATAGAGGAAAAAGTGGCTTTCCTGCCGCAGGATAGCGCTGAAAGCGGCCCTATCCTGATGGCTAATGTAGGCAAACGTGCGCTGATAATTGTCGATAAAATGCTGGAAAGCATCAGGAAGCGAAGCGTCATTGGGTGTAACGACAGGTGAGGGGGCAAGACGCGGATTATCCGTGAGCAGCGTTTTGCAGTGATAAATGAATTCACTGTAGCCGCTAAAGCCGATTTTCTGGCATAGCCGCATGATCGTCGCCGTGGACACATAGGTTTTCTGCGCCAGCTCCCGCACCGTGATTTTGCCTATCAGTGATGAATGCTTGGCGATAAAAGCCAGCACGCGGTATTCCGCGCGAGTCAGCGCCTGACCGTGCTGCATTAAGGACGCCAGCCGATTATCCACCTACTACTCCTGACCAACAGGCGCTAAAACACCGAACGAGATTAATCACGCGCAATGGGGACATCATCGCGGCTACCCCAATCGCTCCACGAACCATCGTACAGCGTCACATTCGGGACATTTAACTGCGTCAGTGCCAGCACGACGACAGATGCCGTTACGCCAGAGCCGCAGCTGGCGACGATGGGACGAGTGAAATCCACGCCGTGCTTATGAAGAATGGTTGCCAGTTCGGCATTGGGTTTTAGCGCACCATGGCTCACTAAATCGGTCCACGGCACGTTCAGGCTGTTGGGAATATGGCCGCGATGCAGGCCGGGGCGCGGCTCATCCACTTCAGCATTAAAACGCGGAGCGGGGCGGGCATCGACAATCTGTTCTGATTTATCCCGACAGATGGAAAGCACTTCATCGCGTGAGCGAATGGCGTTCTCATCCAGCGTAGCGTGGAACGTCGTTGGCTTTGGTGTCACATAGCCCTGTTCCAACGGTAGGTTCTGTGCTGTCCAGCCAGCCAGACCACCGCTCAGGATTGAAAGGGATGTCGCGCCGAAGGTGTGCAGCATCCACCACGCACGCGGCGCGGAGAAGAGGTTGCCTTCATCGTAAATCACCAGATGCTGCTGGTTATCGATCCCCAACTTGCCCATTGCGTGTGCGAAGTCTTCGCGCGTTGGCATCATATGTGGCAGGTCGGTGCTGTGATCGGATAGCGTTTCAATATCAAAAAAAACCGCGCCAGGCAGATGACCGGCGCGGTATTCAGCATGAATATCACGGGTGGCGTTGCCCGGAGGCAACATTCGGGCATCGATGAGCGTGATGCTGCTGTCATTCAGGTGGCTGGCAAGCCAGTCTGCGGAGACAAACCGTTCATGAGAAACGGGCAAATCAGAAGACGATGCTGACATAGATCCTCCACGTTGGGGCCGACGAATTCGACCCCGAATCTATCATTGATGTGCAATGATAGATTCATTGTCAGCGATTTTCCCTAATCCGACAAGTAGCGGATTATTGGGCGATACCGTCTCTATATGCTTGTTTTAATTGCGGCCAGTAATCCTGATTGGCTTCAATCATCTCGTCCAGAATGGCTTTGGCGTGCTGCATGGTTGGCACGGTACGGTTCAGGGTAAATGCCTGCAAGGCCTTCTCGTAGCTGCCTTCCAGCGTGGCTTCAACCAGTAATTGTTCGGACGCTAACTGCTGCTCCAGCAAGGCGCGATGGAACTGCGGAACATTCCCCATCCGCACGGGCTCTGGCCCTTGGGCGGTGATATAAGCCGGGACTTCCACCATCGCATCGTAAGGCAGATTGGCGATAGCGCCTTGGTTTTCGACGATGACCAGATGGCGCTGACGCAGATCGAACGCCAGCGAGCAGGCGACATCAACGATGAACGAGCCGTGCACGCCAACGTGGAACGCATCCGACAGAATACCGGTTTCTTTGTAGCTGGCCGCTGCCGCAAACAGCTTCTTCTCACGCCCGTCCATCACTTCATTGGCGCGCGTGTAGTCAGGATCCTGATGCTCAACGATCTGGTTCGGCATCAGGTAGTACTGCAAATACGGATTCGGCACGAATTCCGGGAAATGATCCATGATCGGTTTGATGTTGCGCCAGGTTTTCACCCATGACGGATCGGCGTGCTGCGGATCGGTATCGGCGGCATCGGCGGTCAGCAGGCCGTAGCGGGCGATATGTTCGCGCAGTTCTGGCATACGATCGACACCGTCGACCAGCACGCGGGTAAACCAGCCAAAGTGATTCAGCCCGAAATAGTCCACGGTGATGTCGTGACGATCGACGCCCAGCACGGCGGCGATATTACGCATCGCGGCAACTGGCATGTCGCAGATATTCAACACGCGGGCGTTAGGACGCAGACGACGCACGCCTTCGGCAACAATCGCGGCGGGGTTGGAGTAATTGACGATCCACGCCTCTTTATGCGCATAGTGCTCAACCAGATCGATCAATTCGGCCATTGGCAGAATAGTACGCAGGCCGTAGGCCAGCCCGCCGGGGCCACAGGTTTCCTGCCCGACGACGCCGTGGCGTAGTGGGATTTTTTCATCCTGCTCGCGCATTTTGTACTGGCCGACGCGCATCTGGGCAAAGACAAAGTGAGCGCCGGTAAATGCGGTTTCTGCGTCGGTTGTGACGGTAAAGACAATGCTGTCACTGTGGTCGCGAATCACCTTTTCCACCACTGGTGCGATGATGTCCTGCCGCGGGCCGTCGATGTCATATAAACGAATCTCTGCCAGCGGGAAATCCGCAAGACGCACCATCAGACTTTTTACGATGCCCGGGGTATAAGTGCTGCCGCCACCGGCAATCGTCAGAATAAATGGGGGTTTCGTCATGGTCAGTCTCCTGTTAAAGCGCGTTTTCAACTGCTTCGCGTATAGTTTTGACGTGAAGTCCGTAAACCACCTGTACGTTGTTACCCTGTCGGATAACGGCTTTCGCACCGGTGTTCTTAAGCTGTTGTTCGTCTACCAAAGCGGGGTCGATGAGCGTGACCCGCAGGCGGGTGTAGCAGTTATCCACCACCTCGATATTGGGCTTACCACCCAACCCTGCGATGATGGTGGCACCGACAAGTTGGGCATCGCCTTTCACCGCATCCTGCGTTTTTGCCTGATTCTCTGTCTTGGACTGATATTCGGTTTTGGAATAAAGCCGCGTCTCTTCCTCATCGATTTCACGCCCTGGTGTTGGCATGTCGAAGTACAGAATCAGGAAGCGGAAGACGAAGAAGTAAATCACCGACATAGTCAGCCCAACCACGATGTACATCGGCCAGTTGGATTTCTCGATGCCCAGCGGCAGGTTATAAAGCAGGAAGTCGATGACGCCGTTGGCACCAATCGCATGTACGCCCATGATGGAGAACAGCATCATCCCTATACCAGTCAGTACGGCGTGGACGGCAAACAGCATCGGGGCGACGAACAGGAAGGAAAACTCCAGCGGTTCGGTGACGCCCAGTAAGAAAGAGGTAAAAGCGGCTGGAATCAGAATGGCTTTGGCGGCCAGCCGTTTTTCTGGCTTCGCTGTCACGTACATCGCCAGCGCAGCGGCCGTCAGACCAAACATTTTACTGATACCGCGCGCATCCCAGACCACGGTAGAACTCAGCTGTTTGACGTCCTGACAGGCCATTTCGGCAAAATAGATGTTGCGTGCGCCCTGATACAGCTTGCCGCATACCTCTGCGGTTCCGCCCAATTCGGTGTACAGGAACGGGGTATAGACCAGATGATGCAGCCCGGTGGGGATCAGCACGCGTTCGAGAAAGCCATATATCGCGATGCCAACAGGGCCAGCGCCTTTGATAGCGAAGGCTAGCCAGGTAATGCCGTGCTGAGCAAACGGCCACAGGGTGCTCATCGCAAAGCCCAGCGCAATCGCCAGCGGAATCACCAGAATGGCGACGAAGCAGTGGCCGGAATAGATCGCCATCACGCCGTTAAACTGCTTACTGGAATAGCGGTTATACAGATAGCCTGCGAATCCACCGATCAGGATACCGGCGAAAACGCCCATTTCCAGAACCTGAACGCCCAGCACCATGCCTTGCCCGGCAGGGCGCATTTCTGCGGCAGGCACGAGCTTGCCCTGCAATTGCAGCGTGATGTTCATGGCATTAATGAAGATGATAAACATCACCAGACCAATCAGCGCAGCGTAGCCCTTATCGCGTTTCGCCAGTCCGATCGGTATTCCAACGGCGAACACCAGCGCCAAATTAGCCAGAATCGCCACGGCAGATTTGGAAACCAGTTGACCAAAATCCTGAATCAAGGGGTGATTAAGTAAAGGGACGTAGCCCGCTAAATTGCCGTTACCGAACACATTCCCAAATGCGATGAATAACCCGACAATCGGGAGTATCAGCACCGGCCCATACAGGGACTTGCCGAAATTTTGCAATGCATTGACCGCTCTTTTCATTATCAGCCCTCTTACTGGCCATTATGGTGGGTACAGCAGCAAGGCTAGCAGTGAATGACAAAGAGATTCCAGTTATCTTATTGTTTTAAAAACAAATAACCTATAACGTTACAAGTAACCTTCAGAACTGTGATCGCCGATGATTTGTTACATTCAGTACTGAGCGGTGGGAAGCGAAAAAGCACGAGGCGTAATCGTTAATGAAGAGAGGGTGAGAGGTAATATTTTTTTTAATAAAATGTTATCTCCTTGGTAGGCAACAAAGGCCGCTACCCTTATAATCTGCGCCACTTTCACTGGCCGGGTATACCCGTCATACTTCAAGCTGCATGTGCGTTGGCTTCTCTTACTCACCCCAGTCACTTACTGGTGTAAGCTCCCGGGGATTCGTGCGGTTGCCGCCTGCCTGCAACTCGAATTATTTAGGGTTGATACAATTCTTATAATCCGGCTGTAATCTGACAGTTTAGTTAATGAGGTCAATATGACGATAGAACGTACCTTCTCCATCGTAAAACCTAATGCGGTTGCTAAAAATGCCATCGGTGCGATTTACGCACGCTTTGAAAGCGCTGGTTTTACCATTGTTGCTGCTAAAATGCTGCGCCTGAACCGTGAGCAAGCGGAAGGTTTTTACGCTGAGCATAAAGGCAAGCCGTTCTTTGATGGCCTGGTCGAATTCATGATGTCTGGCCCGATCATGGTGCAGGCGCTGGAAGGTGAAAACGCTGTTCAACGTAACCGCGACATTATGGGTGCCACCAACCCGGCAAACGCATTGGCGGGAACGCTGCGTGCTGATTACGCGGACAGCTTCACGGCGAACGCGGTACACGGTTCTGACTCTATCGAATCTGCTCAGCGTGAAATCGCTTATTTCTTCAGCGATGACGAAATCTGCGCGCGCGCGTAATGTTGCGTGTGATAAACAGGTTAGCGCGTGTGATGTTGCTTCTTTTTCGTTGCGTGAGTGTGCAGTGTCGGAGTAATGACACAGAAAAAAAGCGGTGATGGTAGCTTACCTGTTTTAAACTTTGTACAATGCTGCGCCCCGGATGAGCCTGCACTTATCCGGGGCGTTTCTTTGGTCATAACCATCGAATTCAACCTTCTTTTTAGCGCCATAACGTGTAATAACGAGGCCAGGATTGACAATGTCTAAGCAAATCGCGTCTGAAACCGTCGTGTCTGAAACGACGGCATCTAACACTACCGCATCTAAAACTACCGTATCCGAGCAAACTGTGTCCGAATTCACTCCGGCGTCCGCTGATGCCTCTCAATCCGTCAAAGCCAGTGCGGAAAAAATCAATCTGTTGGATCTTAACCGCCAGCAAATGCGTGACCTCTTCATGTCGATGGGAGAGAAACCGTTCCGCGCCGATCAGGTCATGAAGTGGATGTATCACTACTGCTGTGATGACTTCAACCAGATGACGGATATTAACAAAGTCTTCCGCAACAAATTGCAGGAGATCGCTGAAATTCGTGCCCCTGAAGTGGTGGACGAACAGCGCTCTTCCGACGGCACCATCAAGTGGGCGATTCTGGTGGGCGGTCAACGGGTTGAAACGGTTTATATTCCAGAAGAAGATCGCGCCACGCTGTGTGTATCGTCTCAGGTAGGCTGTGCGCTGGAGTGCAAATTCTGCTCAACGGCGCAGCAGGGCTTTAACCGCAACCTGCGCGTATCGGAAATCATCGGTCAGGTGTGGCGTGCGGCGAAGATCATCGGTGCGTTTAAAGTCACCGGTCAGCGCCCGATCACCAACGTCGTGATGATGGGCATGGGCGAACCGTTGCTGAACCTGACTAACGTGGTGCCGGCGATGGAAATCATGCTGGATGACTTCGGCTTTGGTTTGTCCAAGCGTCGTGTGACGCTGTCTACGTCAGGCGTAGTGCCTGCGTTGGATAAATTGGGCGATATGATCGATGTCGCGCTGGCGATTTCTCTGCATGCGCCGACTGACGACATCCGCAACGAAATCATGCCGATCAACAAAAAGTACAATATTGAGATGTTCCTGAGCGCGGTACGTCGCTATCTGGAAAAATCCAATGCGAATCAGGGACGTGTTACCGTTGAGTATGTGATGTTGGATCATATCAATGATGGCACCGAGCACGCGCATCAACTGGCGGAATGCCTGAAAGATACGCCGTGCAAGATCAACCTGATTCCGTGGAACCCGTTCCCGGGCGCGCCGTATGGCCGCAGCTCAAACAGCCGCGTTGACCGTTTCTCCAAGGTACTGATGGAGTATGGCTTCACGACAATCGTACGTAAGACCCGTGGGGATGACATTGATGCTGCCTGCGGTCAGTTGGCTGGTGAAGTCGTAGACAGAACCAAACGTACGCTGAAGAAGAAAATGGCCGGTGAACCTATCGCGGTGAAAGCGGTCTGATATCAAATGGGCGCGGGTTAATGCGGAAGCGTTAACCCGATGTCGTTCGCTGAGGTAATTTGCAGGGCAAAAGTGAGCAAATTGCGAGTCGCGCCGCGTTGTTGTTAGGTCTGACTGTCACCCTGGTTATATTCAGGTAACCTCGCTGGTCAGGATGTCTGACAAAGACGACAAGGCGAGGGAACAGGGATGGCAAAGCCACTATCACAGGGACTTTCTTTATTACAAGGAATGTCTTTATTGCAGGGAACGTATTGGCTGAGTGGCTTGTTTGCGCTGCTGTTGCTAGTGGGGTGTGTGAAATCGCCTCAGGAGACGACAAATCCCGCGGTCGCCCAAACCCGCTTGCAGCTAGGGTTGACCTATCTGGCGCACAATAATCTGGATTCGGCTCGGCAGAATCTTGAGAAGGCGGTAGCGATTGCTCCGCAGGATTATCGAACACAATTGGGGATGGCGCTTTACGAGCAGCGGATAGGTGAAAATCGGCTGGCTGAACAGCGTTATCAGCATGTGTTGAACATGGCGCCGGAAAATGGCAGCGTCATGAATAATTACGGTGCGTTTCTGTGTAGTTTAGGGCAGTATGTAGCGGCTCAGCGACAGTTTAGTGCGGCTGCACAACTTCCTGATTACAGTCAGGTTGCTGATGCGTTGGAAAATGCGGGATACTGCTTTTTCAATGCCGGACAGACTGAAGACGCGCGCAATTTATTGAGTCGGGCGCTGAAGTATGACCCGACGAAAGGCAGTGCTTTGCTGACGGAGGCAAACCAACAGTTTGCTGCTGGGAAAAATGAGCAAGCGCAGCTGCTGCTTGATATTTACCAGCATATTCTTCCGGCCAGTGCCGAAAGCTTATGGTTACAGATTCGTTTCGCCGCGTTAGCGGGCCATGATGGCGATAAAGAACGTTATGGCAACGTGCTGGCGCGAAGTTTTCCACAATCTAAACAGTACCAGCATTTCTTAGCTAATGAATACTGAAGCCACCCAAGATAAAACAGAAGCAAAACTACCCGGCGAACGTCTGCGTGAGGCGCGTGAACGCCTTGGGCTGACTCAGCAAACTATTGCTGAGCGTTTGTGCCTTAAAGTCACCACCGTTCGCGATATTGAAGACGGGACGACGCCTGCCGATTTAGCGCCGACCTTTCTGCGCGGCTATATCCGTTCTTATGCCAAGCTGGTTCATTTACCCGAAGATGAACTGCTTCCCATCGTAGATAAGCAGGCCATACCTAAAACGATCTCAGTCTCGCCGATGCAGAGTTTTTCGCTCAAAAAAAGCCGCAAAAAGCGTGATGGCTGGTTGATGACAATCACCTGGTTGGTCGTGCTGGTTGTTCTGGGGCTAACGGGCGCATGGTGGTGGCAAAACCATCAGGCTCAGCAGGCAGAAATCAATAGCATGGTTGATCACGCCAGTTCGATGCAGGCACAGACGGAAGGGCAGTCTCTTCCGCTGATGGACAGCAGTGCCTCGCAGGAAATGGCGACACTGAATTCTGCTGTGTCACCTTCTTCCACGCCAGTCGATCTTTCTGCCACTGTCACGGCGACACCTTCAACGCCTTCTTCTTCCGTTTCAGCACCGTCTGCTGCACCTTCCAGTCAATCGCCTTCACACGCGAACGCCGCACCGCCACAAACTGTGGGTAATGTTCTGTTGGGGGCTGGGGCCGTTGCACCCGCTGCGGGTACGGTAGCGGAGAGTAATCCGGTCTCTGCGGCTCATGCCTTGGTGATGACCTTCAAGGCCGATTGCTGGCTGGAAGTGACAGATGCCAGCGGTAAGAAACTGTTCAGCGGTATGCAGCGTAATGGCGGCACACTGAATCTGGATGGTCAGTCACCCTATAAACTTAAAATTGGTGCGCCTGCTGCGGTACAGATTCAATTTCAAGGTAAGCCGGTCGATTTAAGCCAATTTGTGCGTAGCAGTCAGGTTGCACGTCTGACGCTGACCGCAGAATAACGTGTTGTTCAGGTAAGACTGCAATGTTGGAGATGAAGTAATGCATAACGCTGCACCCATAACCCGCCGAAAATCAACACGGATTTACGTCGGCAAGGTGCCTGTTGGTGATGGTGCGCCGATTGCGGTGCAATCCATGACCAACACCCGAACCACCGACGTTGAAGCTACCGTTAACCAAATCAGAGCGTTGGAACGTGTTGGCGTCGATATCGTCCGCGTCTCCGTGCCAACCATGGACGCGGCGGAAGCTTTTAAGCTTATCAAACAGCAGGTGAATGTCCCGCTCGTCGCCGACATCCATTTTGACTACCGCATCGCACTGAAAGTCGCGGAATACGGTGTCGACTGTCTGCGCATCAACCCCGGCAATATTGGTAACGAAGAGCGTATTCGCTCGGTTGTCGACTGCGCGCGTTACAATAATATCCCGATCCGCATTGGTGTTAACGGTGGCTCGTTGGAAAAAGATTTGCAGGAAAAATACGGTGAGCCAACGCCGGAAGCGCTGCTCGAATCGGCAATGCGCCATGTCGATATCCTCGACCGCCTGAACTTCGATCAGTTTAAAGTCAGCGTCAAAGCGTCGGATGTTTTTCTCGCGGTGCAATCCTATCGCCTGCTGGCTGCGCGTATCGATCAGCCACTGCACCTCGGTATTACCGAAGCGGGCGGTGCACGTAGCGGTGCGGTGAAATCGGCTATCGGTCTCGGTCTGCTGCTGTCTGAAGGTATTGGCGACACGCTGCGCATCTCACTGGCGGCCGATCCGGTTGAAGAAGTGAAAGTTGGCTTCGATATCCTGAAGTCACTGCGCATTCGTGCGCGCGGAATCAACTTCATTGCTTGCCCGACCTGCTCTCGTCAGGAATTTGACGTGATCGGTACGGTGAATGCGCTGGAACAACGGCTGGAAGATCTCATCACGCCGATGGATGTTTCGATTATCGGCTGCGTGGTGAATGGCCCCGGTGAAGCGCTGGTGTCGACCATTGGCGTTACCGGTGGACACAATAAGAGCGGCTTCTATGAAGACGGCGTGCGGCAGAGAGAGCGCTTCGATAACGAACAGATGATCGATCAGTTAGAAGCCAAGATCCGCGCGAAAGCCTCCATGATGGACGAAAATCAGCGTATTACTGTCAATCTGGTGGATAAGTAACTCTGACGGCGTGACGGTATGCCGTTACCCGCCTAATTCACGATTCCTGAACCCGATGGGGATGCCCCGCATTGAAGATGCGACGACAATCCCTCTATAATCGGGTTTATTTTTTGAAAAACGCATAGAGAACTGACGTGGCAAAAAATATTCAAGCCATCCGTGGCATGAACGATTACCTGCCAGCCGAAACGGCATTGTGGCAGCGTATTGAAAACAGCCTGAAACAGGTGCTCAGCGGCTACGGCTATAATGAAATTCGTTTGCCGATTGTCGAGCAAACACCGCTGTTTAAGCGCGCTATCGGTGAAGTGACCGATGTCGTCGAAAAAGAGATGTATACCTTTGACGATCGCAATGGCGATAGCCTGACTCTGCGCCCAGAAGGGACGGCAGGCTGCGTCCGCGCCGGTATTGAGCACGGTATTCTCTATAATCAGGAACAGCGGCTGTGGTATGTCGGTCCGATGTTTCGCTACGAGCGTCCGCAGAAAGGGCGCTATCGCCAGTTCCATCAGTTGGGCTGTGAAGTGTTTGGTCTGCAAGGGCCGGATATTGATGCCGAGCTGATCCTGATGACCGCCCGCTGGTGGCGTGTGCTGGGCATCGCCGACCACGTGAAGCTGGAACTGAACTCGATTGGTTCGTTAGATGCACGCGCGCGCTATCGCGAAGCGCTGGTGGCGTTCCTCGAACAGCATAAAGAGCAGTTGGATGAAGACTGCCTGCGCCGGATGTACACCAACCCGCTGCGCGTTCTGGATACGAAAAATCCGCAGATTCAGGTGTTGCTGAACGACGCGCCAGTGCTGACGGACTATCTGGATGATGAATCGCGTACACACTTTGAGGCGCTGGGTGAACTTTTAACGCAGTCCGGCATCCCATATACCGTTAATCCGCGTCTGGTTCGTGGTTTGGATTACTATAACCGCACCGTATTTGAGTGGGTGACAACCAGTCTGGGCGCGCAGGGCACGGTCTGTGCCGGTGGGCGTTATGATGGTATGGTGGAACAACTGGGCGGGCACGCGACGCCAGCGGTCGGTTTTGCGATGGGTCTGGAGCGTCTGGTTCTGCTGGTGCAGTCTGTCAATCCAGATTTCAAAGCACAGTCAGGCGTAGATGCTTATCTGATTTCTTCCGGTGCGGGAACGCAGGTTGCGGCGATGCAACTGGCGGAGAAATTACGTGACGCGCTGCCGCAGTTGAAACTGATGACCAACTACGGCGGTGGCAACTTTAAGAAACAATTCGCCCGTGCTGATAAATGGGGTGCACGCGTCGCATTGGTATTAGGCGAAAATGAAGTGGCGGCCGGTCAGGTTGTGGTTAAAAACCTGAGCAATGGCGAGCAGAATACATTGGCACAGGCCGACGTCGCATCGCGGCTGGCAACGTTACTGGATTGAGGAGAGAGACACCGTGGAAGTCTATACCACAGAGAATGAACAGGTTGATGCACTACGTCGTTTCCTCGCGGAGAACGGAAAGGCGTTAGTTGTCGGTGTTGTGCTGGGCGTTGGCGCACTGGTTGGCTGGCGTTTCTGGCAAAGCCACCAAAATGACAGCGTGATGGCGGCATCTTCATCTTATCAGCAGGTGACGGAGCAATTGGCCGAAGGCAAAGCTGAAGCGATTGCTTCAACTGAGAAATTTACGGCTGAGAATAAGAATACCTATGGTGCGCTGGCTTCTCTGGAGCTGGCTCGTCATTACGTTGATCAGAAAGATTATGCTAAAGCAGCACAGCAACTGGTACAGGCGCAGTCGCAGACTAAAGATGCCGACCTGCTGGCGGTAGTGAATCTGCGTCTGGCGCGGGTTCAGCTACAGGAAAACAAAGCGGATGACGCGCTGAAAACATTGGATGCCATCAAACTGGAAGGTTGGGCATCACAGGCTGCGGAAGTGCGTGGTGATATCCTGGTGAGCAAAGGGGATAATCAGGCTGCGCGCGATGCCTACAACAAAGGGTTGTCTTCCAATCCATCGCAGGCACAGCAAGCGTTACTGCGTATGAAACTGAATAACCTGTCCAGCTAAGAGGAATTCCATGCAATTGCGTAAAACACTTTTGGTAGGACTGGTTTCTGTTGCCCTGCTGAGCGGATGCTCGCTGTTTAACAGCGAAGAAGATGTTGTCACTATGTCTCCACTGCCGCAGGTGGAAAACCAGTTCACGCCAACCAAGGTTTGGAACAGCTCGGTTGGGAGCGGGATTGGTGAGTTTTATTCCAATCTTCACCCCGCATGGCAGGATAATCGCGTTTTTGCTGCCGATCGTCGTGGCACCGTGAAAGCGATGGATCTGAGTGACGGCAAAGAGATTTGGCGCGCGAATCTGTCAGAGAAGACCAATTTCTTCTCCCGCAATAATCCGGCGCTGCTGTCCGGCGGCGTAACGGTTTCTGGTAACCATGTCTATGTCGGCAGCGAAAGAGCCCAGGTTTATGCGCTGAATGTGGAAGATGGTACGCCAGTATGGCAGACCAAAGTGGCTGGCGAAGCGCTGTCTCGCCCTGTCGTCAGCGATGGTGTAGTGCTGATTCACACCAGCAACGGCATGTTGCAGGCATTGAATGAAGCAGATGGCGCAATCAAGTGGAGCGTCAATCTGGATATGCCGACGCTGTCTCTGCGCGGCGAATCTGCCCCGACAACTGCATTTGGTGCGGCGATTGTGGGGGGGGATAACGGCCGTGTGAACGCCGTGATGATCAATCAGGGTCAGCTCATTTGGCAACAGCGTATTTCACAGCCGAGTGGCGCCACCGAAATCGATCGTCTGAACGATGTCGACACGACGCCGGTTGTCGCGGGCGAAGTGGTTTACGCGCTGGGTTACAATGGTAACATGACCGCGTTGGATCTGCGTTCTGGTCAGGTTCTGTGGAAGCGTGAACTGGGTTCAGTGCATGATTTCATCATTGACGGCGACCGCATCTATCTGGTCGATCAGGACGATCGCGTTGTTGCGTTGAACACTAATGGCGGCGTGAGTGTGTGGCGTCAAAGCGATCTGCTGCACCGTAACTTGACGGCACCAGCGCTGTATAACGGTTATCTGGTTGTGGGCGATGCTGAAGGTTACCTGCACTGGTTGAATACGGCGGATGGTCGCTTTGTGGTGCAGCAAAAAGTGGATAGTTCTGGTTTCCTGAGCAAGCCTGTGGTTGCCAGCGATAAGCTGCTGATTCAGGCGAAAAACGGTGATGTCTACGCGTTCACTCGCTAAGTAATCCGTATTGATTTGGAGCACAGCGTTTTTGGGTGTGCTCATATAACGGCTCCTGACATTATCAGGGGCCGTTTCGTCTTTTTATCGTCAGCGAGTATTTCGCTATAACGTATTGAAATATAAGTAATGAGGTTGTAACAATGATACCTGTCGTCGCGCTGGTCGGGCGCCCGAATGTGGGGAAATCCACGCTATTTAACCGCTTAACGCGCACTCGTGATGCATTAGTGGCGGATTTTCCTGGGCTGACTCGTGACCGCAAGTATGGTCGTGCAGAAGTGGAAGGGCATGAATTTATTATCGTCGATACCGGTGGCATCGACGGCACAGAAGACGGTGTGGAAACGCGTATGGCTGGCCAATCGCTGGTCGCGATTGAAGAGGCGGATATCGTGCTGTTCATGGTGGATGCTCGCGCGGGGTTGATGCCTGCGGATGAAGGCATTGCCAAGCATTTGCGCAGCCGTAAAAAAACCACGGTGCTGGTCGCCAATAAGACCGATGGCCTCGACCCAGATACGGTCACGGCGGATTTTTATTCGCTCGGTATGGGCGAAGTGTACGCGATCGCGGCGTCTCATGGCCGTGGCGTGACGTCACTGCTGGAAACGGTTTTGCTGCCGTTCGTGCAGGATGAAATAGAAGAGCCGGTCGAGTTAACCGAAGAAGAAGAGAACGCGGCTTACTGGGCAGCGTTAGAAGCGAAAGAGTATGCCAGCGAAGAAGAAGCGGAAGACGATTTCAATCCTGAAGATTTGCCGATCAAACTGGCGATTGTCGGGCGTCCTAATGTGGGCAAATCTACGCTGACTAACCGGATTCTGGGTGAAGAGCGCGTAGTCGTGTACGACATGCCGGGCACGACGCGTGACAGTATCTACATCCCGATGGTGCGCGACGAACGTGAGTATATTCTGATTGATACTGCCGGGGTGCGTAAACGTGGAAAAGTCACGGAAACGGTAGAAAAATTCTCCGTCATCAAGACGTTGCAGGCGATTGAAGATGCCAATGTGGTGTTGCTGGTTATCGATGCGCGTGAAGGTATCTCCGATCAGGATCTCTCGCTACTGGGCTTTATCCTCAATAGTGGGCGCTCACTGGTGATTGTGGTGAACAAGTGGGATGGCCTGTCACAGGAAGTGCGCGATCAGGTGAAAGATATGCTGGATCTGCGTCTCGGCTTTATCGATTTTGCCCGCATTCACTTTATTTCTGCGCTACACGGTAGCGGCGTGGGTAACCTGTTTGAGTCGGTAACCGAAGCCTATTCGTGCGCGACTCGTCGCGTCAGTACGGCGATGTTAACGCGTATCATGCAAATGGCGGCAGACGATCACCAGCCTCCTCTGGTACGCGGTCGTCGTGTTAAGCTGAAATATGCGCACGCCGGTGGCTATAACCCACCGATTGTGGTGATCCACGGCAACCAGGTGAAAGACCTACCAGATTCCTACAAGCGTTACTTGATGAACTACTATCGCCGCTCGCTGGAAGTGATGGGCACGCCGATTCGTATTCAGTTTAAAGAAGGGGAAAACCCTTTTGCAGATAAGCGCAACACGCTGACGCCAAACCAGCTGCGCAAGCGTAAGCGGCTGATGTCGCATCTTAAAAAAAGTAAGTGATTTACTAACGGGGCGAATAGCGATATTCGCCCCGTTTTATTTCTGATAAAACAAACAATCATCGACGAAACGAATAATAATCAAGGAAAGTCATGTCCTGGGAAACCTGGAGTTTCGCGTTCAACGTTACGATGCCTAATTTGCTAATGCTGTTAATGGGCGTCGCATTGCGCAAAATCGGTCTGCTAAACGATGCCTTCTGCGATGCAGCCATGCGGCTAGTGTTCAATCTTTCTTTGCCTTGCCTGCTGTTTTTCAGTGTCGCAACCAACCATCAGTCGTTTTCAGAACAGTGGCCGCTGGTGGTGTATGGCACATTAGGCACGCTGGTAACATTCTTACTGCTGGAAATTGCTGCCGTCCGCCTCATTAAAGAACCCACGGAGCGCGGGATCTTCGTGCAAGGGGGCTTCCGCTCTAACACGGGCATCATGGGGCTGGCGTTTGCCATGAGCGCGTATGGTGAAGAAGGCGTGGCGGTTGGGTCGCTGTATCTGATTGTAACGGTAATTATGTTTAACGCGTTGTCGGTGGTTACCCTAACGCGCAGCCTGCAACGTAAATCGCCAGATCAGCGTATCAGCATTCTTACGTTATTGCGGGGGATCGTCACCAACCCGCTGATTATCGGTTTGCTCTGTGGGGTCGCGTATGCGCAGAGTCAGTTGCCAATGCCTACTGTGATTAAGCAAACGGGCGGCTTTATTTCCTCAATGGCGCTGCCGCTGGCGTTGCTCTGTGCCGGAGCCAGTCTGGAATGGCGCAGTATGTTTCGTTCGTCCAATGTCGCGATGCTCTCTTCCGTAGCTAAGCTGTTTGTCGTTCCGGGACTGTTGACGTTCGGGGGATGGCTGGTGGGCTTCCGGGGCGTTGAACTTGGAATCATCTTCCTGTTTTCCTCGACGCCAACGGCATCGGGAAGCTACGTGATGACGCGGGCGATGGGCGGAAATGCCACGCTGGCGGCCAATATCATCGGGCTGACGACGGCAGGAGCCTTCTTTGTGATTGCGTTAGGGCTCTACTTTTTACGTTCACTGGGCGTGATTTAACGTAAATATTGCGAACACACGGTTTAGCATAAGCTCAGGAGGCGATAAGATGGAGGCAATCTGTCCGCACTGCCATAGCGTGATGCTATGGCAAACAGATCACACATTTCACTGCGCTGCTTGCCAGCAGCACGGGATGATTTCTAAACGGCGGGTGGTGCTTAGCTACACGCTCGCTGACTAAACCCTTCGTTACTGCGGTAGGCCGTTGCGCCACAGCTCAGCCAGCTCCGGTGGCGCACTATCTTCGGGGATCAGTAAGATGATACCGGTAGACTGATTCTGCTGCGGGTGGCTATAGCTGATACTGATGCGGTAATAAAACTGGTCGCCACGGCCCGGGTCGTCCGGTTCGCTGAGTTCTCGAGCGTTAGGAAAGGCATGACGGATCGCGTTACAAATGCGTCCCCGCTCGGATGACGGCACGCTGGCGAGCGCGAAGCGTCGCGGCCCCGCCAGCTTGGGGATAAAGGCAAATCCCCCTTCACGCGCTAGCTCAATGATAGCATCGTCGTTGAGCGCCGGCAGCGTCTTCATAGGAACTCCTGCCGAACCTCCACACCCACGGTTTCCCACGACTGCTGGACAATATCAGCAACAGTATGGTTAAAACGCTTAGTGGCATGTTGAATGGTATGGCGCGCGAAAATTTCAAAATCCGCATTTTGCGGCAGTGTTTTATCACACAGCGTGTCGTACCAGATGCGACCCGCTTTTTCCCATGAATGGCCGCCCAGCGCGATGGCCACCAGATAGAATGCCCGGTTGGGGATGCCTGAATTCAAGTGTACGCCGCCGTTGTCTTCACGGGTGTTCACGTACTCATTCATGTGAGAGGGCTGGGGATCGATACCTAACAGCTCATCATCATACGCGGTGCCCGGCTGGGACATCGACCGCAGCCCCATACCGTGAATACCGTCTGCCAGAAGCTCGGCACCGATAAGCCAGTCGGCCTGCTCAGCGGTTTGCCCTAAATGATACTGTTTGACCATGGAACCAAAGACATCGGACAGCGATTCATTTAGCGCACCAGACTGGCGAAAATAAATCAGCCCCACTTCATTTTCCGTAATGCCGTGGGTGAGCTCATGCGCGACTACATCAAGCGCGATCGTGAAGCGATTGAATATGTTGCCGTCGCCATCCCCGAATACCATCTGCTGCCCGTTCCAGAAGGCATTCTGGTAGTTCTGACCGTAATGCACGGTGCCCGCCAGCGACAGCCCCTCGGTGTCTAGTGAATTACGCTGGAAGACCTTCCAGAAGAAATCATAGGTTACGCCTAGATAGTTATAGGCCTCATCCACCGCGATATCACCGATGCTGGGCTTACCTTCGGTGCGTACCAGTTTGCCAAGCAACTGTTGCAACTGTTCGGCATCGTGAATGCTGCGGTTTGCCTGCCCAGCAGGTAATTTTTCATGGGGTCCTGGGCGGGGATGGTGACTAACCATCAATGACTGAACGTGCATCAGCGTTTGTTGCGCACAGTGGCGCTGCTCGTCTGTGCCGTTTGCGATAATGCGATGCAAAATGTAAGGGGGGATCACGCTACAAATCGGTCTGGACTTCATACCTCATCTCCTTGAAAACGCTCATCAGGGGTAACACAGACGATCAACAAAGCTCACTGTCTTTATCCACTTCATTTCGCCACGTGGAGGCTAGTAACCCATGCAGTGAAAACAGTGAATATAAATTAGTGAGCTGGGAATGAGTATAGTTCAGATACTGGGGGTAAGAATGGAGGATCGCCGTTGTTTTAGGACAAATCCCCATTCATGCATTTTATGCCGTTCGCGTTATTTTGGTGTCGAGGATGAGGGTTTTCGCCGCTTTTTCACGGAGCTTTGATTCGGAACCCGCGTCGTGACCTGACTTTCTACCCAGCCGTCCTGCAAACGGGTTTTCAGTGTTTCGCCGGGGGTGATTTGTGCGACGTTTTTCAGCACCTTACCGTCTGGTGCGGTGGTGACGTTATAGCCGCGCGCCAGCGTCGCCAGCGGACTAACGCCTTCCAGTCGCGAACAGGCGATGCCTAGCTTCTGTTTGTTCTGATTCAACTGACGTTCCACCGCGCTCTGCATCTGATAGCTAAGCTGCTGTAAACGCTGCTGTGCGCGATGAATGCGGGTCTGCGGTTGTTGTTGCATCAGGCGCTGTTGTAAGCGTTCACTTCGGCGCGAGGTCTGCCGAAGCTGCTGCTGCATGGCGTCATCCAGCCGCTGACGCAGTTTAACCAGCTGTGCCTGCTGACGCGCCAGCCGCAGCTGCGGATGCTGCTGCTGTAAGCGGTGGTGCAGACGGGTAAAGTCCCGATTGCGCTGGGCAAGGTAATAATCCATCGCCATTTCCAGCCGCTGACGCTGGGACTGTATCTGGCGCAATAGCTCAAGTTGGTTACGACTCACTAACTCGGCAGCAGCCGACGGCGTGGGCGCACGCAGGTCACCGACAAAATCGGCGATGGTGACATCGGTTTCGTGGCCGACGGCGCTGACGATAGGAATGCGGCTGGCGAAAATCGCGCGGGCTACCCGTTCGTCATTAAAGCTCCACAGATCTTCCAGAGAACCGCCACCGCGCCCGACGATTAACACGTCACATTCATCCCGCTGGTTAGCCAGCTCAATAGCGCGAACAATCTGTAGCGGTGCTTCCGCACCTTGCACCGACGTGGGATACACAATCACCGGCAGTGACGGATCGCGGCGCTGTAACACCTGCAAAATATCGTGCAGGGCGGCACCGCTGGCTGACGTAATCACGCCGACCTGTTTGGCAGGAGAGGGGAGCACTTGCTTAAACTGCTGGTCGAACAGCCCTTCGGCGGCGAGACGCTGCTTGAGCTGCTCAAACTGCTGCTGTAGCAGGCCATCACCTGCGGGCTGCATGCTTTCCGCCAGCAGCTGATAATCACCACGGGGTTCGTAGAGCGTAATACTCGCCCGAATCAGCACTTGCTGACCGTTTTGCGGGCGGAACGTTACTTTACGGTTGCTGGTACGAAACATCGCGCAGCGCACCTGTGCACGTTCGTCTTTCAGCGTGAAATACCAATGGCCGGATGAGGGCTGAGAAAGGTTGGAGATTTCGCCGGAGAGCCAAATCTGGCCCATTTCCATTTCCAACAGTTGTCTAACCGTCTGATTCAGGCGGCTAACGGTAAAAATTGCAGAGGAGGGAAATTGAGACATTGTGAGCCAGATCAAATTTTAAAACAGTCACTTAATTGATCGATACTACCTACCTGAAACAGGTAATCAAGCATTTTAGTAAAATAATGCTGGAGGCAACCGATTACGCTCTGTATAATGCCACGGCAATATTTTATCTATTCTTACATCCACCTTGGTGAGATATTGCCCATGCTACGTATCGCTAAAGAAGCACTGACGTTTGATGACGTCCTCCTGGTTCCCGCTCATTCTACTGTTCTGCCTAACACTGCCGATCTGTCCACGCAGTTGACGAAAAACATTCGCCTGAATATTCCTATGCTGTCCGCAGCGATGGATACCGTTACCGAATCCGGCCTGGCCATTGCGCTGGCGCAGGAAGGCGGTCTGGGCTTTATTCACAAAAATATGTCCATTGAGCGTCAGGCTGAAGAAGTTAGCCGCGTGAAAAAACACGAAAGCGGCGTAGTGGTTGATCCACAAACCGTGACGCCAGAAACCACACTGCGTGAAATGAAAGAGCTGACCGAGCGCAACGGCTTCGCTGGCTATCCTGTTGTGGCAAAAGACAACGAACTGGTCGGTATCATCACCGGTCGTGACGTGCGTTTTGTTACCGATTTGGAAAAGCCGGTTAGCGCGTTCATGACGCCGAAAGAGCGTCTGGTCACGGTCAAAGAAGGCGAAGCGCGTGATGTCGTGTTGCAGAAAATGCACGAAAAACGCGTTGAAAAAGCGCTGGTGATTGACGACCAATTCCACCTGATCGGCATGATCACGGTAAAAGATTTCCAGAAAGCAGAACGTAAACCGAATGCGTGTAAAGACGAACACGGTCGTCTGCGTGTAGGTGCAGCGGTTGGTGCGGGTGCAGGTAACGAAGAGCGCGTTGATGCGCTGGTTGCCGCAGGCGTTGACGTCCTGCTGATCGACTCCTCACACGGCCATTCCGAAGGTGTATTGCAGCGTATTCGTGAAACACGTGCTAAATACCCGAACCTTGAAATCATCGGTGGCAATGTGGCGACAGGCTCTGGTGCGAAAGCGTTGGTCGAAGCGGGCGTGAGCGCAGTGAAAGTCGGCATCGGCCCTGGCTCTATCTGTACGACGCGTATCGTGACTGGCGTGGGCGTACCGCAGATTACGGCTATCTCTGATGCCGTTGAAGCGCTGGAAGGCACGGGCATTCCGGTTATCGCCGACGGCGGTATCCGCTTCTCCGGCGACATCGCTAAAGCCATCGCGGCAGGCGCAGCCTGTGTCATGGTCGGTTCTATGCTGGCGGGTACAGAAGAATCCCCAGGTGAAATCGAACTGTATCAGGGCCGTTCATTCAAATCTTATCGCGGCATGGGTTCACTGGGCGCAATGTCCAAAGGCTCATCAGACCGTTACTTCCAGACCGATAACGCTGCCGACAAACTGGTGCCGGAAGGTATCGAAGGCCGCGTAGCCTATAAAGGCCGCCTGAAAGAGATCGTTCATCAGCAGATGGGCGGCTTGCGCTCCTGTATGGGTCTGACCGGTTGCGCCACTATCGACGCACTGCGCACGCAGGCTGAGTTTGTACGCATCAGCGGCGCGGGCATTCAGGAAAGCCACGTTCACGACGTTACCATTACTAAAGAGTCACCGAACTACCGTATGGGTTCATAAGGTGATTTAACGCAATAAACCCTGTACTATTTCGCGCCGCTCTGCCTTTGAATGAGGCGGAGCGGTTAGCTGGGTTTACTTTTCGCTTTTGTCTTTTGCTTTTTGGAACATGCTCCTCATGACTCAAAACATTCATCAACACCGCATTCTTATTCTGGATTTCGGCTCACAGTACACGCAGCTGGTTGCACGTCGCGTGCGTGAACTGGGCGTTTACTGTGAACTGTGGGCATGGGATGTCACGGAAGCACAGATTCGTGGGTTTAATCCGAACGGGATCATCCTGTCCGGCGGCCCAGAAAGCACCACTGAGTTTGGCAGCCCGCGTGCGCCAGAATACGTTTTCAATGCTGGCGTACCAGTATTAGGCGTGTGCTATGGCATGCAGACGATGGCGATGCAGTTGGGTGGCCACGTTGAAGGTTCCAACGAGCGTGAGTTTGGTTATGCGCAGGTAGAAGTGAAAACGGATAGCGCGTTGGTGCGTGATATTCAGGATGCGTTGAGCGCCGCAGGTGCACCGCTGCTGGATGTCTGGATGAGCCACGGCGACAAAGTAACGGCGATCCCAGAAGGGTTTGAGACCGTTGCCAGCACCGATACCTGCCCGTTTGCCATTATGGCTAACGAAGAGAAGCGTTTTTACGGCGTGCAGTTCCACCCGGAAGTGACGCACACCCGTCAGGGCCAGCGCATGCTGGAGCGTTTTGTTCTTGATATCTGCCAGTGTGAAGCGCTGTGGACGCCAGCCAAGATTATCGACGATGCGGTGAACCGTATTCGTGAGCAGGTAGGCAACGATCACGTGATTTTGGGCCTGTCTGGCGGCGTGGATTCTTCTGTTACTGCAATGCTGCTGCACCGTGCGATTGGCGATCGTCTGACCTGCGTGTTTGTTGATAACGGCCTGCTGCGTCTGAACGAAGCCGATCAAGTTCTGGAAATGTTCGGCGATCAGTTCGGTCTGAACATTGTTCACGTGGCGGCGGAAGATCGCTTCCTGAGCGAACTGGCGGGTGAAGATGAGCCGGAAGCCAAGCGTAAAATTATCGGTCGCGTGTTTGTTGAAGTGTTTGATGAAGAAGCCAGCAAGCAAGAACAAGTGAAATGGCTGGCGCAAGGCACCATCTACCCAGACGTAATCGAATCCGCGGCTTCTGCCACTGGCAAAGCGCACGTGATCAAGTCACACCACAACGTGGGTGGCCTGCCGAAAGAGATGAAGCTGGGTCTGGTTGAGCCGCTGAAAGAGCTGTTCAAAGACGAAGTACGCAAGATCGGTTTGGAACTGGGTCTGCCGTACAACATGCTGTACCGTCATCCGTTCCCGGGCCCTGGTCTGGGCGTGCGTGTGCTGGGTGAAGTGAAGAAAGAATACTGCGACCTGCTGCGTCGTGCGGATGCGATCTTTATCGAAGAGCTGCACAAAGCCGACCTGTACAACAAGGTCAGTCAGGCATTCACCGTCTTCCTGCCAGTTCGTTCCGTGGGCGTGATGGGCGATGGCCGTAAATACGATTGGGTTGTCGCGCTGCGCGCGGTAGAAACCATCGACTTTATGACCGCGCACTGGGCACACCTGCCATACGACTTCCTTGGCCGCGTCTCCAACCGCATCATCAACGAAGTCGACGGTATCTCCCGCGTTGTTTATGACGTATCGGGTAAGCCACCGGCCACGATTGAGTGGGAATAAGCCTGCGTCTGAAATAGCGTTGTGCTAAACAGCAAAAAATATCTAAACCCGCGTAACTGCGGGTTTTTTTACGTCTGACTACGTATTTCTACGTGATCGAGCTACTGATATTTTTAATTATGATGAGTATGGGGAATAAGCCGAACGCCTGCGGCTCTGGTGATTTCGGTGAGTGTCGTCAGCGTTGGGTTGCCATTTGCAGACAATGTTCTGTATAGCTGTTGGCGAGACAGACCCGATTTTTTGGCTATTTCGCCCACTCCGCCACGCGCTTCAACAACACGGCGTAATGCTGTCAGGAATGCAGCGATGCCACCTTCCTCATAAATATCCTCTAGTGCTGTCTGGAGGTATATTTCTGCGTATTCAGGATTTTCTCGTAGTTCCGCAACCATTGCATCATCGTGGCTAATGGCTTTTTCGAATGTAGTGGATTGGGTGATGATTGCCATGATGTTACCTCTTTTGATAATCCCGCCAGTATTGCACCGCTTTATCTAAATCTTTGCTTTGGCTTGATTTATCGTCACAGATGAAGAGCAAAATCATCTTATCGCCTTCTATCGCGTAATACACTCGATAGCCTGGACCATAATCAACTTTGATCTCCCAAACACCGTCTCTTTCAAATTTATGGTCGCCGAAATTTCCCTTTTCTGCACGATCTATTCGGATACCTACTTTTGACGCAGCGCGAGGATTTTTTTCCTCGGCGTAAAAAATTGCGCTGAGGCGATCGTGGCCGTCGGATGAGCCGCATGGATGCGGCGAAAGTCAGTGCCGCGTCTGACAAAAACGTCGAGACGTTTTTGAACAGCACTTGTGCTGGCCCGAAGGGTGAGCCCCATTTATGGGGCGAGTAAACGCGTCACTGGCGGTCCGAATGACGGTCACGAACGCCGAAGGTGTCGCACAGCGACGCAATTAGCGCCAAAAAGCCAGTGGTCAAGGCGCTGTGGCGACTGAGCGCGTATGATGAAATGACAGATAAATACGGTGGTTAGCACGCACGAAATTTTTGTCGCTATCCACATAAATAGATAGTCAGAATCATAACGCTCATCTAACACCTTAAATATGTGACTCATCGTCCGTGGTCTTACTCATCACAAAGCGCGATCCTACCCACACGGAAATCAAAATGGTTTTTGATAGGTGGAGGGAAATGGAATGAATCACACTGACTGGCACCCAGCGGATATTATCGCGGGATTACGGAAGAAAGGGACGACGCTGGCGGCGGTTTCCAGAGCAGCGGGGTTGGCGTCATCCACGCTGGCAAATGCGCTTACAAGACATTGGCCGAAAGGCGAGCGCTTGATTGCCGAAGCGATGGGGAAAAGGCCGGAAGAGATTTGGCCGTCGCGTTATTCAGGCGTGAAATGAGGGCAGGGAGTAGGGGAGATAAGCGAGAAAGCGCCATTCATCGATGGCGCTTTGTTTAAATGACTCAGCCACATGACCGAGTCATGCAGAGACCACCGCTATGGCGTTGCTTCTGGGTTCCCCATTCTTTCTTCAATAAAAAGAATGAGTGACTCAGCTTCTTTTTCATCAGAAAAATTACGAAGCGAAATAGGGATAGCAATTATATTATCAACGAGTAAAAATAAATGATTATCGATTTTATTAAGGTGAGAAATCGCATGCCATTTATAGAGACTGTATGAGCTTTCCGTTTCTCCGTAGATACCATCATTGTTTATCGTTATTTTTACCTTTGTTGGAAATACCCCTGAAGGATAGCTTTTTATTTTTCTGGTGAGTAATGAAAGTAAAATATAAAGTACGACTAGTGAAGCCGTAAGGTAAGGAAATAATTTTATGACTGGGTGGGCTTCACGTTCGCTGGATAAAAAAATGATCGCCAGTAATATAAAGAGCGACAAAAGTAACAAAACAAATGAAAGCATTGACAGGGAATTAATTATCCTGTGCTTATAACTCTGTCTCTTTTCATTCCAGCTAGATATCGACTTAATACTCTTTTCATAGTCGTTTTGTGTTAACGTCTGGTGAATAATGAATTCTTTAATTTCTGTTTCCATTTTCTTTACGATCTCTATTATCCATACAATATTATATTCACATCGTGCATGAGATGTAGAGGATTTTTCTGTCTAATTTCCTCTCTGTACGTGAGAAGTAACAGTAGCCACGTCGTCGAATGCGCTGAAAGGTTAAATAGCCCAGATCTCTGGGCTATCAGTATGGAGAATCAAGCATTCACCGCGAGTGTTAACGCTCCTGTTGCCTCAATATTCCCGCCTTAAGGACATCTACCTCCTCGCCGTTAATCGTGGCTGTCGCGGAGGTGACCTGAAATTTCAGATCGCTGAACTGGCAAAAATCGGATTGATACTGCGGGAGCAGGGTTGATTCCTGGGAAAAAATGAATTTTTCTCCCATCATTCCGGCATCAAGGCTACTCAACCCAAAAGGCGGGAAGGCGAGTATTTGTTCGGCTGAAGCGCCTTCACTATTTTTGAGTCGCAGCGTGGCGCGAAAATTGGCGACTTCGCCTAATTTATTTGTATTGATAGAGAAATTAAGCTCGCATTTATAGGGATTATTATTTCCACCGTATGGGCTAGATTCATGCTTTAACGTTAAAAGAGGTAATACGCCGCGGGTCGCTATTCTCTCGCGTTTGTCTTTTTCACACTGGCGAAAATAATTGTTATCTGTGCTCCCTGCGTATTTTTGAGCCTCATGACAATCTACGTCAACGTACTGGCCGCTGTAATACATCTGAGATAAATAGCTGCTGGCACCAGTTAGGTCACGCTTATAGGCTTGTTCAAACAAGGTATAGGCTTTACCGTAATTGGCCTTGATAAGCACACCATTATAATACATTTTTCCCAGACTCATTAATGCGTTATCATCGCCTTGTTTTGCTGCACGCTCATACCATTTTTCAGCTTCTGTCCCATCTGGGTAAACGCCCCAACGTCCTTTTTCGTATACTAACCCAAGTATATTTTGTGCTTCTCGATGGCCGCCTTCAGCAGCGACACGGAACCACTTCAACGCCTCAATATTCTCATTTTTAATATCGGCATAGCCAAAATTATAGAAATGACCGACATGGAAATTAATTTCTGGATCGCCATCCTTTGCCCAGAATGTCGCGAGTCGCAGAATATCCTGCTGGCTAAAACCAATATGGGTGAAGAAGCGTTGAGTATCGGCATCGCCGCTAGTCAAATATCGTCTTACTGCTCGAATTAGTTTAGGGCGATAGGATATATCGCTATCGGCAGCGGCTTTCGCGGAATAAATGTAATCGACAACCTTATCCATCACATCAACGGGTATTTTTATGTCGGCTCGGTTCATTTTTTCTGCGAACTGTTTGGCGCGAGCTTTATCCTGCGCCACGCCTTTGCCGTATTGATAAAAATACCAGACGTTGTAGCAGCCAACATTGCCGTCTATTTCACAGGCCTGCTGATAATACTGGAGCGCTTGTATCGTATTTTGCGGGACGGTGATGCCATATTCATAGATGAACCCCAGCGTGCTCAATGCCTGCGGATCGTTGTCTTTCGCTAGCGCCGTCAACGCGGTTAATGCAGCCGCATCCTGCTGCGTGAGGCGTTTGTAGAGCGTATCTATCTTGTCATTTGCCTGGCTGATGGATACTGCCGATAGGCCGATCAGCGTGGCAAGAACGGTTTTCCTTATCATCGATTTTATGTCCTTAATTCATTCCCTGAGTGAATAGCAATGTGTAGCAAAAGTGCCAATCAAGACGGTGGTTTACCGTAAGCCGTGTCTTTCAGAGTCATCGCCTTAATCATCATCCTCATGATCCAACGCGATCTGCTGATTATTCCTCAACAGCGCCCATTTCCTGAACTGGGTCGGCGTCATCTCCATCTGCTGGGAAAAGGCGCGTCGGAAGGCGGTGTCTTCACTGTAACCACATTCGGCGGCGACCTGCTTGATATGGGTCATCGGGTTTTCAAGCAGTCGACAGGCCATTTCGATCCTGACGCGGGTAATAAAGTTTTTCGGGCTTTCCGCTGTGAGCTCTTTGAGCTTTCGGTGAAGCGTTCGGTCACTGAAATTCAGGGCGCTTGCTAATTCTTCTGCGGTAATTGACGGGTTCTCATAGCGGATGAGCTGTTCGGCACGCAGCAGCAAAGGATGTACGGTATTAATGAACCCCTGCGGAGCATAAATACGTTGAGAAAGGGGCTGGCTATCTGCTACTGCGATATCTGCTGCTAATTTTGCGAGCTTATGTCCGCCACTGCGGCGAATAATATGCAGGGCAAGTTCGACCCAGGACAGTGGCCCGCCAGTGGTAATGATGCCATCTTGTTCTTCCAGCGCTTTGCCCCATACCGGCTTTGCCTTCGGGTATTTCTGCTTAAACGTGTGGTAGAGCCACCATGTCGTGGTGCAGAACCGGCCATCCAGCAGCCCGGCCTCGGCCAGAATAAATCCCCCCGCACAGGCACCGCCTATCAGCGAGCCCTGTCGATATTGCTCCCTGAGCCACAGCGCGGATTCATTAACGGATGACATCGACATCGGTAATTTATCGGGCCCGAGCATCATTCCGGTTGCCAGCACGACATCCGACTTACCCACTGCGTCAAACGAACTGTCTACGTGAATCAGTCTCCCCTGCGCATCACGCACGGGCTTGCCGTCTGCACTGACGATGGACGTTTCAAAAGACAGCGGCGAGTCGGTAGAAGCGATGCTATCAGGCTGTGTAATGAGCGTCTGATTGACCATCCAGAAGATATCGGAAAGCCCAGATATGGCCGACTGCATGCTGCCCGGCAGCGCCATAATGGAGATGTGCATAGTGATTTTGCCTGTCAGACACGATTTGGCGAATTTTGCATGAACTATGTCAAATTTGCCATCTTACCGCAAGCATCAACCACGATTAACATTCAACCATTCGCTACCCCTGATGAAACGCATCGGGGAAACCGGCAGCCGTATCACCCTTTCAGAGGAAAGCATATGACGCATTACCGCATTAAATGGCTCGGCCATCTGGCTATCGCGTTAGGTCTGGTGCTGTCTGCCAGCGTTCACAATGTTGCGGAGGCGGCAAAAATTAACAATATCGTCTTGGTCCACGGTGCCTTTGCCGATGGCTCCAGTTGGTCTGCCGTCACGGCTCGACTACAGGAAATGGGATACCACGTAACTGCGGTGCAAAACCCGCTCACTTCCTTAGCGGATGACGTTGAAGCGACGGAGCGCGTGCTGCAAAGGCAGCAGGGCGATGTGCTGCTGGTGGGGCATTCATGGGCGGGGGCCGTCGTGACGCAGGCCGGTAATGATCCCAAGGTTCGCGGCATTGTCTATTTGTCGGCGCTGGTGCCAGACAGTGGAGAATCCGTCTCTGATTTATTGCAACGCCTGAAAGCGCCGATGGAAGGCATGGCACCCGATTCTAATGGCCTGATTTGGCTGGATAACCCCGAACAGTACCGTGAGGTGATGGCGGGTGATGTCCCCCTGAAAAAAGCACAGGCGCTGGCTGCGGTGCAACAGCCGATTGCTGCAAAAGCCTTTGGCGATCGCGTTCAGCAGGCGGCGTGGAAAAATAAACCAACCTGGTATTTGTTGACGGAGAAGGACAAGGCATTAAATCCATCGATTCAGAAAGACATCGCGAGCCATATCGGTGCAAAGACACAGTCTATTTCGTCTAGCCATATGTCTCTGGTGTCACACCCGGAAGCTGTCGCGGATTTTATTGCTAGCGCAGCTAAAGCAGTTAAATAAGTGAGCGTTGAAACTCAATGTAGGAGAAGTCATTGTGAACATTTTACATATAGACTCCAGTATTCTTGAGAGCGGTTCCGTTTCCCGACAGATTTCTGCTGACGTTGTGGAACAGTTAGTCAAACAGCATCCGCAAGCCGTCGTCACTTATCGGGATGTGGTTAAAAATGAAATACGCCACTTAACCGGGCCGATTGCGGCGGGTTTCCGCCAAATAGCGTCTTCTTCAGCGGATGAAGCAACGCTGCGGGAACACCAACTCTCTGAAGCGTTGGTGGCGGAGTTTCTGGCGAATGATGTGATTGTCATTGGCGCGCCGATGTATAACTTTTCTGTCTCTAGCCAATTGAAATCGTGGCTGGATCGTCTTGCACAGGCAGGAAAGACCTTTAAATATACGGAAAAAGGCCCAGTAGGTTTATCTGGGGGAAGAACGGTTATTGTGGTTTCCTCCCGTGGTGGTTTCTATACCACGCCACCTTTTTTAGATATGGATTTTCAGGAGCGCTATCTTCAGGGTTTTTTCCGCTTTCTTGGCATTACCGATATTCATTTCATCCGCGCAGAAGGTGCTTCAAAAGGGGATGAAATCAAGAATCGTGAAATCCAAAATGCGAAGTCCTCTATCCATTCTGTGGTTACATCCATAGCTTAAAAAATATATAGCCAAACAATAATCATTGAGGTAGCAATTATGCTCTATGCCATTACGCTGTATTACACCAGCCCGAAAGATGAACTTGAAAAGAGTATTGACGCCCACAAAAAATGGCTGGCGGATAATATTAAAAAGGGAAATGTTATTTTTGCTGGCCCGTTGGAGGATGGTACAGGTGGGTTTATTTTAGCCTACGGGTTAGAACTTTCTGATATGGAAGACATTCTGGCCGACGATCCCTTTGTCAATCTGGGATTAGTCAACACAGAGATAAAGGAAATTGAACCTGGAATTTGCTCGAGCCATTTCTATGGTGAATGGGCGGGGAATGCGAAGTCGTTGTAACTAGTCTGTAGATACCCTTACTTATTATAATTGCGCTAAAGCGCCATGCGAACATGGCGCTTTAGCATCATCGTGGAATAAACCGCGTATCGAAAAGTAATTTCCGGATTTACAGCCCTGCGAATTTAAACGGCGTAGCGGGTTTAAAGTGCCCGGAAGCCTGACCAGAATAAATCGTACTTTGGTTTGGTCCTAAATCTAACTTGCTGGCGTTATTTCCACGCGGAGCAAAGTCGATCTTATTCAAATCAACCCAAAAAATATTGGGGGATACGGCAGACTCAAAAAAGTATTGCAGCGACTTATGATCAACAACGGTACGCCAGCGCGTTGAAGCGATATTTGGCATATTCGGTAATGAATAACCATAAGGGACCGAAACATTACGTATGATACTGAATGCGGTGGCTAAGTCCGCCTTATCTTTTTCTATTTTACTTTTCTCTGCCACCCCTGGAATGAGTTTATTGGGTGCAACATTTTTCACATAGAATGAGGCACGAACAAAACGATCGGCCGCGCGGTTCGTTCCCGGTAGCATCACATTGCCACCTATCTGATCCCAATAGGTATTCAGCGTCAACTGCTGATCGAAAGTAGGGGAATTGGTCATCACCTGATAATCCTTATTATGGTGAATGACCTGCTTGCCATCGATATATTCAATAATTGCACTGTCACCGGATGAATCGGATAAGGAGAGGTGAAGCGTTGCCTTTCTATCCTGATGTGGTAAGTCTTTTGTGACCAGTATAAATTTTCCCTCTTTCAGCGCCTTTACGGCTTCATCGACGGTAGCAAAATTATCCAGTACATATTGTGCCCACGCAGCGACGCTTAAGCCTGGTTTTTGTGCCGTCGGTGCGGTTTTAGGATATTTAGATTCCGCCAGCCAGAGTACGTTGGCCGCCAACCCTTTTTCATTAACGCCATCGGTTGTAGAGGCCATGTTGACGTTACTGTCGAAAGCAGAGGCAATGACGCTGCCGTATTTTGATGTCCACTCTAATGATGGATATTTTCCAGCAGCGCCAGAGCGTTCTAATCCTCGTGGAAAAATCCAGAGATTAGTATCGGTATCGTCGGCCCAGTCCATTGAACGTGCGGTAACGGGGTAATCAGGATTCTGTGGATCCATATAAACGAACCGCGTACAGGCGAGTGAAACCGCTGAGCCTAGCGTTAATGCGGCTAATGACAGCGCGCATACCGTAGACTTAAGATGCTTATTATTTCTTATCATTTAATTTCTCCATGTTTATTATCAGAGGTGAGCCGTTTACTAATCTTACCGATGATTATAGTCAGTGATTTATTTATGGCAGGCAGGTGTTCTAAAAATAAATATAACAATGCGTGTTGATTAGTTTATTTATTATTATTCGATGAGAATGTCTTTTTTGATAGTTCGTTTATTTTAGGTTTATTTTCAATAGATCCTCGCATTAAAACGAACGTTGCATAAAACGCGTTGAGACGGTTGTCGTCGCACCCACATAACGTAAAAATAGGTCAATATTTCACCCAGTGCTTAACCTAACCGCCAACTGGCGGTAAACTGGTGGAATGATTTTTTGAGCGATTTTCACTGTGGGCGCTCGCCCACAGGCGTATCGATTCCGTTTCCTCTTTTTCAGTGAGCTATCTGGCCTATGACGTACCTCAAATTCTTGGGGATTGGGTTTATTTGTGTGCTGTTGCTGTCTTTTTGGCAAAGCTGGGCGCAATCAACGCGTAACGGCGAAACGTTTAATGGGCAAAGCTGGTGGTCTGCCAAACGTGATTCTTCCGGCTTGGCGCCGAACCCTGTGCAATTTCGCCAGACTGCTATCGTGCAGGTTTATGCTGCGCCGACGTACGGCTGGCGTGGGCTGGTGGCGGTACATCCGTGGATCATTTTCAAGAAAGCGGGGGAAACCCAATATCGCCGTTATGAGGTCGTGAGCTGGGGGAGCGATAACGTCGTCCGTCTTAACCGTTCGGTGGCCGATGCTTATTGGTATGGTGCGAAGCCGAAGCTCTTGGTAGAGCACCGTGGCGACAAGGCGGAAGCGATGATTCCGCAGATTGAAGCTGCGATCAAAAGCTATCCGTGGCCGAATACTTACCACGCCTGGCCGGGGCCGAACAGTAATACGTTTCTGGCGCACATTGGCCGCGAAGTGCCCGCGCTCAAGCTGGATATGCCCGCTAATGCCATTGGTAAAGATTACCGTCCGATCACGCGCCCAGTGGGGCTGTCGCCATCGGGAAGTGGCGTGCAAATCTCGCTGTTGGGCGTGCTGGGCATCACGATGGGCATTGAAGAGGGAATTGAGGCCAACATTCTGGGGCTGAACATGGGCGTGGATATGAACCCGCCCGCGCTGCGTTTACCCTTTGTTGGCCGCCTCGGCTATGAAAAAACGGGTAGTGAAGAAGGCTGAAGCTCGCGCTTCACCTTTATGCGCCGCATTGCCGCAGATGTGTCAGCAGGTTAGCGACTTCAGGTTGTAACGTCGCGCTGGATTTCACGCCCAGCCAGAGCTGGCGTGAAGCCCACTCGTCAGTGAGACTGATGGCACGTAACTCGGTGCCGAGCACTCCTGGGCGAATTGCCCCTTCCGGCAAGACGCTGATCCCCAGCCCTGCTTCGATCATGCGACAAATGCCGTCAAAGCTGCTGACCTGCACCCGCAGGCGCAGCACTCTCCCCAGCTCATCTGAGGCATCTTTTAGCTGTTTCAGCAACGAACTGCCGTTATTGAGGCCGACGTAGTCGTAGCCCAGAGTGTCGTTAAAGCTGACTTCTGGCCGCACGGAAAGCGGGTGATGTGGCGGAACGAGTACGACAAGCTTGTCCTGACGATAAGGAATCTTCTCGACCCCCTGTGAACCGACATTGTCCGCGAAGATGCCGATATCGGCTTCGCCCATCGCCAGCGCCGTCACCACGGTTTTACTGAGCTTTTCCTCCAGGTTAATACGAATGAGCGGTCGTGCCAGCAGGAACGACGCTAGATCCTGTGGAAGAAACTGAATAATCGCTGAGGTATTCGCCCACATGTGTACGTGGCCGCGCACGCCAACGGCGTAGTCGTTCATTTCACTCGCCATACGCTCCACGTTGCTCAACACATTGCGCGCGTGATTCACCAATTCCTTTCCTGCCGGGGTTAACGTCAGGCCGCGCGGCATTCGAATAAACAGCGCACAGTCCACGGTGCGCTCCAGCTCGGCGATACGCTTGCTCAGGGCTGAAAGCGTAATGTGGAATTTTTCTGCGGCTTTGGTCAGGCTACCCGTTTGGGCAACCTGCAAAAAGATGCGGAGCGACTGGAGGTCAAAGTGCGTTGGGTTAATCATGGTTTATCGAGCTTCCTCGGTGGTCTGAAAAACACGTCAGTGACCAGTGTGTTGATGCAGAGCAGCGTGTTGTCACTTTTCTTATGGCACGCTTACTCTATCACAGTAGGCGGTTTTCCTATCAGGAAAGGGTCATTGAGTATTCAGGGATTATCAAAAGACCGCGTTACTCCTAGGATGTGAGAAATATCGTTCAGGATAGGACCTATCAATGTCACTTATCGATCATGTCGATCACCTTGTATTGACCTGCGTTGATTTTGCGGCGACCCGACATTTTTATGTTGATGTGCTGCAAATGCGGGAAGAAACGTTTGCGAATGGGCGCGTTGCTTTTCATTTTGGTCATCAAAAAATCAATGTGCACCTGCGCGGAGCCGAGCATGAGCCCAAGGCACATCTGCCCGTTCCTGGCTCGCTCGATCTGTGTTTTATTGCGTCGGTGCCGCTGGAGCAGGTTATGGATCATCTGGCACGCTGCCGCTGGCCAATTAGCGAAGGACCGGTGATGCGAACCGGCGCAACGCAGCCAATCCGTTCTCTCTATCTGCGCGATCCCGATCTGAATTTGATCGAAATCGCGGAATATTTACCCTAAAGCCATTGTCTGCCTACCGGCCTGAAACGCGGTTCTCCAGATAGTCTTGTGATATATAGGTCATGCATTTTTTATGTTTAGCTTAATGATGTTCAGCGATATTTTGTTGTGTTTGCTTTTGGGTATCGGGCTGGGATTTTGCGGAGGAATGCTGGGGATTGGCGGTGGGCTGATCGCGATTCCGATTCTGGGCGTGCTCTTCGGGATGGATCAACATATGGCACAGGGAACCGCGCTGGTGATGATTACGCCTAACGTGCTGATTGGTTTTCTACGCTATCGCCAGCGTAACCGCATTGATACGCGGGTGGCGTTGACCATGTGTGCTTTCGCGACGGGGTCCGCTTACCTTGCGGCTCACATCGCTTCATCGATTGATGTTCACAATCTCCAGCGCGCCTTTGCCACTTTCCTGCTGGTGTTGGCGGCGTTCTATATGTGGCAGTGGTATAACAAGAAGCGCAGCCAAACGTCGGAAATTGTGCTGTCGACCAAATACCTGCCGCTACTTGGGGTAGCGAGCGGGTTTATGTCCGGTATTTTTACCGTCGGCGGCGGTCTGGTTGTGGTGCCAGTGCTGGTTACGCTGTTTGCCTTTGCGCAAACGCAGGCGCAGGGCATGGCGTTGATACTTGTTGTTCCGGGCGCACTGGCGGCGCTGCTATCCTACTCGCAGGCGGGTAACGTTGACTGGGGTATTGGTTTACCACTGGCGTTGGGCGGGATCTTCAGCGTGTCCTGGGGCGTGGCTTTAGCACACAAGCTGCCAGTTGTTTACCTGCGTGGGGCGTTTTGTCTGATGCTGATCGGAGTGGGAATCACTATGCTGGTGCTGAAATAACTGGGTGGTATGTCCTACTTATCGCTTTTAATTCCTACCTATTCAGCCTAAAGTTTTCAGCGCTTTCTCCGTTGATAGGTAGGAAGTGATGCGGTTAGCGTAAATGATTTCTCAATTTCCTGACCGCTGCTGGAACGGCCCGAGTGAAGTTGGGTCGCGTCCTCTCTGAAGCCCAATCTGAATAAGGCGTGATGTATGAATCTCGTGAGCTATTTAGGAAAGCAAACTCTCGGTGTACTGGCGGGATATAAGCAGGGTGGCATGGTCATCCATATTTGCGGCGTCTATCCCAATGCGGATAACAGTCTGCGCGTTTTTTTCCCACACGGGCATGAGTTTGCCGTTGGCGATCTGGCAACTATCCACCTTGATAATCGCTCTGGGGTTGATGAATTTGATGCCAATATTCAGGTTTATCGCGCCTCTTACAAAGGGCGTGTGGTCGCCAGCGACGGGGATTGGGTCGTGCTGGAACCGAGAGAGTGTCAGCTTCTGCACGGTTTCACGCCCGTGCTGGATATCCGCGAACCGGGCTATCAGTTTCCACTAGACGACCGCCCATCAATGCCAGTGCCGCTGACGCCGATGGTTGATTTTCCACCGACGGAAAAGCAGGATTTCTCCAATAAGGTCGGTGTATTAATTACTATGGCCGCCGAACAGCCGCATACTACGGTGCTGGCATTCCTGTCGTCTGTGGATAACGATATCTTCCTGATTACGTTCCCTGAAACCTTTAAATCTCAGCTGCTCAAACGTAATCCGCACTGCTTTTTTGCGATGGATGAACGCAGCCATTATACCTTCGAGCGGGCCATTGAATGGAACTACACCATTATCGAAGGGGAAGCGTTTATTATCGCGCGTGACAATCCGCTTTATGAAAAAGTACGCCATGAATTCGTCACTAAAAACCCGTGGGAAATTGCCTTTTTCACGCGTCCTGACGTCGAGGTTTACCATATTAAAAGTAAGCAGCTCGTTTGCCCAGGTAATACACAAACGCTTAGCTAAGCTATAAAAAAAATAGACGGGATAGCGCTGTGCTATCTCGTTTTATATTAATAAATCGCGGTTTACCGTGGCAGCTCGATCACCAGACGGCCTGTGATTTTCCCGTCTTTCATTTCAGCGAAAATGGCGTTGATGTCTTTCAGTGGACGGCGCGTCCATGCGGCCGTGTTATGGAGAGAAGGGGAGTCGTGCTACAGGGTTTTTTCTTTCGGTTCCAGAGCCCATTCAACCTTGCCTTTACCCGTGCTTTTGGCTCGGTAAAGTGCAACATCCACGCGCTTCATAAAGTGTTCAGTGGGTTCCTGAGGCTGTTTCTTACCCGCCCCAATGCTAACAGAAAGATGATGCATATTTTTAATGATGATTTTGTTCGCATTTTTTAGTACTTCGCTTGCCAGTTTCTCTGCCCGAGCCTGTGTCCCAGCATACAGAATAATCGCGAATTCTTCGCCACCTATTCGGGTCGCGACAACTTCACTATTATCGAAACGGGAAAGAATATGGCCGAATTTACTTAATATTTCATCGCCTTTCGTATGACCATATTTGTCATTGATGACTTTGAAATTATCGATGTCGATAATAAATAAATAGGGTGTTTTCGCTTCGAGTTTTTTTAATTCGTTAATAAAAAACCGACGATTAGGAAGTTGCGTGAGTTCATCGCTAAATGATTGTATTCTGGCTTCAACATACTTATTGTTGATTTGCTGTATCAGGTTATAAACACCAAATCCGACGCCAAACATACCAATAATTCTCAGTAAATCCTCAACGTAATATCCAATAAGTTTAGTCTGATAAACAAACTCATCCATAAAATCAAACGTGGCGGAGCATATCCATACGTGTAGCCCGAGGCGAATGGATAAGGCAGAAGTGTGGTTAAGTGATATTTTACTGGTACACGATAAGATAAAAAAAAGAAAAACCAGTGCGATCGCATCGGTATAAATCCCAGGATTGTTGTGTAACTGCTCCTGAAAATCTCGATGCTTTAAGAACAGGACATTAAATATAACGATCAGCGTTGACGATAATAGGGCGAGCCTTATCGGGCAAAACGTCTTCTTTTTTTTATCAATGAAATCATGATCATATTGTTTAAAAGGCATCGCTTACCTCCTCTTGTATCACCTTTTAATCCTATCATGAAATAGATTGAATAGATTCAGTATTATGTTAACCGCAGGTGTACTCCAGAGGATGGTATAGGGCGGACTGATTCTGCAAAAGCAGACGCCTGATTGCTCAGGCGTCTTTACCGATTAAAAATCGGCTTTCAGTACCACGCGGTAGCGGGCTTTGCCGTCACGTACGTGCTGGATAGCATCATTGATTTTCGACATCGGGAACAGTTCCGTCTGCGGCTTCACGTTGGCACGCGCCGCAAGCTTCATCAAGGAACGCAGCTCATGCGGTGAACCGGTAGAAGAACCGGAAACGCTGCGGTCACCTGCGATAAGCGTGAAAGCTGGAACGCTGAATGGCTTCATCACCGCGCCGACGGTATGGAACTTCCCGTTATAGGCGAGCGCGTTGAAGTAAGGCTGCCATTCCAGATCGACGCTCACGGTGTTGATGATGAGATCGAACTGGCCTGCCAGTGCGGTCAGCGCCTGCGGATCGCGGCTGTTGACGACCTTATCGGCACCCATCGCCAGCACTTCCTGCTCTTTGGCAGGGTTCGAACTGAACGCTGTGACTTCACAGCCCATCGCGTGCAGAAGCTTAATCGCGATATGCCCCAGGCCACCGATACCGATCACGCCGACGCGGCTGGTCGCAGTGACATGGTGCATTAACAGCGGTTTGAACACGGTGATGCCGCCGCACAGCAACGGACCCGCCGATTCGATATCAATGGAATCAGGAAGCGGGATAGCCCACTGCCAGTTCGCGCGAATCTTATTGGCAAAACCGCCTTTATTCAGGATGGTCGGCACACTGCCTTGCTGACAGTTAGTTTGACTGCCGCTGATACAGGCATCGCAGTGCCCACAGCTGCGAGCCGTCCAGCCAATGCCTACGCGCTGACCAATCTTTAATCCTTTGCTTTTCGCCGCGTCACCTAGCGCATGTACACTGCCAATCACTTCATGCCCGGCAACCAGCGGATAGCTCGACATGCCCCATTCGTTATCAATCATCGACAGATCGGAATGGCATACGCCGCAGTAATCAACCACGACTTCGACGTCTTCCGCGTGCAGTTCACCCGCATCAAACTCATACAACTCCAGCGCTGCGCCTGCTTCCGGTGCGGCATAACTCTTTATCATCGTCATCACAATTTCCTCAGTATGGGTTTGATTAACCAGTCTAAAGGGTTATGGCGTTTTTCTCTATGTCACAACGTGCCTGTGGTTTTTCATTTTGTGTCGGGGAGCGATGGCTTGCTTTACGTTACTCACTAACTGTAGTTGTAGTACCTTCTAAAGTGAGGTTTGGAGCATATAGCACCGCAGAAATAAAGACGTTTGTTGGGGATGCTCAAGCAGCCTGTCGATTGGTGGAAGTGGATCATATATCTGCTGGTATACACCGGAGCTAGAAGAGGTGAGCTTGCCAAGCAGAAGAAGTCATAGATCAAATATGATGAGGACAGCCAGCAGCACTATTTCCTGATCTCAGAAGGAGGGCAGGGGAAAACTGAGAATACCACTGCTTTCGGCGCGATGGCTGCACCATTTTTTGCCATGGCCTCCTGAATAATCTCGGCTTAGAGTCGTTCTTCGGCATACATCTTTTTGAGGCGGCGATTTTCCTTTTCCAGTTCTTTGAGACGAGCCATCATGGAAGCATCCATACCGCCCTACATACGGTACTGCATAAAATGGCTGATTGCCGAGGAAATAGCAATACGTTACCGAACGATGATTTAATGACAATATATTGTTTTATATATTAAAAATGTACTGTATTGGACGGCTAAGAACCTTAAGGTTGCGGACTACTCCTCCGCCACACATTCAATAGAATCAATGATTTTTTTGATTCTGTCATGCATAAAGTGCAGCATAAAAACTTCCTTAATCGGAGGTTTTTTTGTTTCTGGCCTACCTGTTTTTTTCCTCTTGTTACACCCCAGATTGCCCATTCATCTCTTCTGGTCCATATCGTCAAAAATTCATCTTTACCTGGGCTTTATTGAATAAATCGAACTTTCGGCGGGAAACAGGATCTGATCTGTCCTTGATTTAGTGCCCAACTGGAAAAACTCGATCAGGATAAGGCGGGAACTGCTTTCTCCAACACGCCACAGCTTTCCGAACAGGAACTGGAAATTCGACGCCTTAAAGCCAAAATCGCTGAACTGGAAGAGGACAAACTCATCCTGAAAAAAGCGGCGTTCTTTGCGCGGGAAAGCCGCTAAGATACGCCATGGTCACTCAGTTATCGGCTTTCCATGCGGTGAAACGCGTTTGCCTGTTGTTCAATGTCAGCATGCGGGGTTACCAATCATGGCGCAACCGAACACCCAGTCAACGACAGTTGGCTGACGACATCCTGAGCCAGCGGCTAATTCAGTTGCATCACGACAGCCTGGGAACTTACGGTATCCGGCGTCTGCAAAGTGATTTACGGGACGAACAGTCAGCACGATTATCCTATAGCGCCCAACCTGCTGAACTGGGAATGTAGTCCGGCAGAAACGGATATGGCGTGGGCTACGGATATAACGTATATCCGTACGGAAGAAGGCTGGCTGTATCTGGCGACCGTCATAGACCTGTATTCCAGACGAATAATTGGCTGGAGCCTGAGTAACAGACTGAAAACTCAGGTTGTGATTGAGGCACTGGAGATGGTGAGATGAACGAGTTATCAGTGCCTTCATTGATAAATATATATTGGATACACAACAAAATACCAATCTACCAATTGAAATTTTCACCCTTTATTTTTTTTGTGAAATTTAATCATCTTTACTAAAAAAGTAAAAAGAGAATTGCCAAAATCATATTGTCAACTCTCTTTTTTTTAATAAAAATAACATTTTCACTCTATAAACAAGGCTCTACGGCTGTAATCCAGATACGGTCCATACACCATTGCTAGAAAAAATATAGGCTCCTCTGTTGGGCTTCACTAATTCCTCCTTTCCATTCACATACAATTTAACGGGTGTGGCTGAAGGAGAGGAAGTATTATTAAGAGTAATGGCTTTTTGTGATGGATATCCAGAAGGATTAGGTGTATGAATTGCTGGAACCAACCGCCCATCTCGCAAATTTATCACTACCAAATCATAAGTCTCAAATAAATCACTTAAGTCTTTTTCAGTGATTTCAACACCATTTTCTATTTGGTAAACCACTACATGATTAGTTTCTTTTTTGTCAGAAATTAAGGTCATACCGTATTGTGACGACCCCAACGTAGTCTTCGTATTTTGATTCTCTCCAGAATGGAGCAAGGTGTTACTCATGTCACGAATGCCATTTTCTAATGCATATGCCAACGGCATAGCTAGCATTGCTCCAACTAAGATACTTGAACGTAATAGATTCATAATAATACCTCATTTATTTTCAATAAATAATTAGCTAAGTGAATGGTTATAATACTTAAGAAAATATCAAATAAACCTAAAGGCAACTGGTTTAACAGTCAGATTAAGTTAAGTAAAGTAATATTAAATTGTCAACCAACCCTATGATTTCAGATAAGATATAAATTGAATTTTTAAAAAAAAATACCATTATCACCATCTTAAAAAGTAGCATTCAAAAAAACCTTAAAAAACAATACGCTGTTTTTTTGATAAAAATCATTATCATGAACGACGAATGATAGTAATAAAATCACCTTCCGATTAAAATTAAAGAATAGAAGTAAATTTAAAAATTATAAGGATGGCTATCATTCACAAAAAATAAAAAATGCAATTGCATTAATAAGCAGACTTATAAATAATAAGACATCAAGGAAGCAATGCCGAGTCGTGTTAGCATGATTTCGTCACATGATAGGACTTATGGATTACACAAACAATGCGCCATTTTGGATGGCGCGTTGTCGTTTATCTCCCCTACTATCTGTCCTCATTTCACGCCTGAATAACGTGACGGACAAATCTCTTCCTGCCTTTTACGGCTTTGTTTGTAGTGGTCAACTAAAATTGGCCACCGCTTTAGAGTTTTTCCAGTATCGGTTTTCCGATTCGTTTGGGGGTAACCCTCCGTTATATTCATGCAGCCAACGTTCCGTCATTTTCCTGACTTCATTCAGTGTTCTGATACGTTGTAGTTTTTTCTTTAACTCACGTATTTCAATCTGCTCAGGGGTAATGGGAGACGCTTTTGGTGATTTACCTTGCCGTTCATCTCGTCACTGCCTTACCCAGCGCGTCGTTGTCGACAGGCCGAGGATATGAACGTAGAGAGACTTTTCGTGCATGGTGGTGACCTCAGGCGATTATCATGCTTTCAGCCATCACAACAAGGGAATGCCCTTTAGGATACAGTAATTGCTTTGTAAAAAACGACGTTCGAAAGCACAGTTTTATCAGTTGGGCATTCGATGACGATAACCCTCTAATGCTTTGTTTGACAAACCTTCCACAGAGTGTAGCTACATTATGCTAAGTCATTCAGCAATTTGTTATTTTGAACAGCCATGTACAATGAGATATAATTAGCCAGGATATTAATAACAAATTCATAAGATCGTTAATTATGTAATCTAATTCCTGTTTTTTTTGTCTGTTATATTGCTTTTTTTATGTCGATGCCTATTATTATTTTAGACTTGCCAAAAACGCCTCACAAAGAACATGCCGATATTATCGGTGAGTTGTAATTATTCCTGCTTAGTAATCTATTACTTACAATCGGGATTTAACGATTGTAATTGGTTGTTATACTGTTAGAATTAAAAAATGTGCTTTCATGCAAGATTGGAAAATGTTATGAAGCCTCCGTTGACAGTAAATGACTTTGAGATATCTCTCAAAATCATAGACATTCAAAACTGAATGTCTATGAAATAATTAGTTGTATCACGGCCGTTGGGGAGAGTGCGGTGCTTTGCGTCTGTAAAGTGATTTGCAGGATGAAAAACGTATTCACGGAAAAAATCTTATCAGATGCCTGATGAAATAGCCTGATCTGAAAGCCGAGAGTCAGACGCTCTGAAGGGATATAGCACATATATTGACGAAACAAAATGGATTGTGTTTGGTAATAGTTATAAGTCTTTATTCTATCTGAATAACCAGTTGGAATTAGGGTAATAGACTGAAAGAATAGTTTGTGATAAACGCTCTGAAAATAATGATAAAAAAATTGAAGCTAATGTAGAAATCGTGTTTGTCAGCAGAGAGTAAGTGCTGGCCGCTATATTCGATTCTATCGCGGTGTTTTATCATTGCGTTGAAACTATTGGACGCTGAGTTATTAAATACGGGGATTAAGAACGGCAGCGTAATTAGGTGGGAGTCATTTCAAGGACAAATTGACCAAGGCTGGAAGAATCACTGGATCGCGCTACCTATCGTATCGGCAACCGAGTCGGAGAGTATTTTTCATGGCAACACAAATTCTGCATTTCGATCTGGCGCAAGGACATTTGCGCACTAATTCCGCGACATTGAATGTAACGGTCGGCGAACACAGTTTCCCTCTGATACTGCACGATGAGCATAGTTTGGCTCGCGCAGCTGCCGACAATCCCGCCTTGGGTCTGGCGGTACGGCACGGGCAACACAGCATTAGCCACTACGCGGAAATTCCCAAAGCGTGTTTTTTGCCACACCATGTCACCTTGATCAAGGTGATGGGCGAAAAAAATGGACCTTTTCACTCTTCCTTGCCTGATCTCTGCCATCTCTCTTACCACATTCCCGACGCGCATTTGCGCCGTCATGCTCGGCGTCATGTTGCACGGCTTGCCGTACGCAATGCTGGCGTCGCTTTGCCCGGTAAGCTCAGCGCAATGGGCGTTGAAGCCCTGCACTTGACTCGGGAGTTGATTGACACAGCCGATCTGCTGGTGGACGCCAATGTCATGAAAACGCCATGGGATATGGCATGCAGCATCTTGTTTTCACATCCAGAACTGGCGAATAGCCAGGCTTATGCAGCCACCATCGTTATGAATGACCACATCGCTCCGCCTGCCGACATGGATCCTGCGCAGTACAATCGGGTCTACGAGCTGGCACTGTCGCTGTCGCGGCAGGGACCCGCGACAGCCGATGGTGGCTTTGCCCAATATAAACAGGTGGTTGATCCAGACGGCAGCAAGATGATTTATGAATTCGATTGGCTGGGAAAGGACGGGGAGGTGATTTTCCCCGCTGGCGATCCGGTCATGCAATACAACTTGTCCGTCGAGACCGAAAACGGCTGTGGTTCACCTGTGGCGAATGCGCTGAGCTCGTCGCGTAACGACCATCGCCTGCAGAACCAGAACTGGAGTGTTAGCCAGAGTCGTTCGGTGGACGTCAGCGAAGTGACGGAAGCATCACTCCGCTCCCGTCAGACCCCTGAGTTGCTCAAGGCTGGCAGCCGCTTGTGGACGGCGACGAACGCCACGCCCAATCACGGTCTTTCGGTCTATGCCGACAGCATCAGTTACAGTCCAGATCAGCAGGTCTTTTCAATCGATTTCAAGAATACCTATCTGCGTCAGCTCGGGGTGTTCATTCAGTTTTTCAAAGATAGCAACATGCAGCAACCGATCGACAACCCCAAGGTCAATGGTTCCTGGGCCTCTTATCTCCTGGGGAAAAACACCTTTGAAACGCCTTCGCAAAAAATGATCGATGTCCTGTGCGCTGTTAATACCATCATGGGTATCCCCATGCCCACAGATCCAACTAAATTTACCTTGCCTTGGCCTGGCGAAGCTCAGGCCGCCCGTTTCCTGTTCGGTGGCCTTGGCATCTCACGATGGGAAGAGCCCATCGTGTGGCCCGGAGTGATCATGACCAGCGTATTTCAGTACGCTATTCCTAGTCTGATGATGCTCGGCGGCGCCGTGGTGAGCAGCAGCCAGTGGTTCAAGAACTTCATTTCCGACCCTGAAGTTGTGGATATTTTGGTCGGTGTCGTTTTTCCGATGATTGCCGGTGGCACTATTGCCTCGGCTGCCCTGTTTAATACCAAAAAGGTGCTGTTTATAGTTGCTGACCTGATCGTCGGTATTTTGGCCAAGAAAGGTATGGAACAACTCGCGACCTATGTCACCCTGAATTTGGCCTCAGCCGCAGCTGCACAAGCCGTTCCTGTGGTCGGCTGGGGTATTCGCCTCGCCGCTTTGGCGATAGGCGCTGCACAGATTGCCGTAACGACTGGCCAGTTGTTCTCTACGCCAGCCACGCTGGAAGTGGATATCAAGCGTCAGATGACGCTGGACTTCACCTTGAATCCCGATCCGAAGCATGGTGAGGTAGGCAATCCATCAACAGCAATCTGGCCACCAATCGGTGCGACCTGTCAGGTGACGGTGGAGTACACCAACGGCACCTACTTTACGCAAACCCAAACCTTGCCAGCTACCAGCTCCGATACGCCACTGCTCTTCACTTTTGATAATATTGGCTGGGGCGGTACCTTGAAAATCAAGGCCAATGTCTACTCTGCCAATGGTTGGCTGGCCGGTGTCTATGCCAGCAGCTTGCTGGATGCCCAGCCGGACAGTGCTTCGAAGGGAGTCATGCGGGTGGAAGGCAATATCGAAGAGATGTTGGTGCCGCTCACGCAGGTTACCCAGTACGATTATAGCCAGCAGTTGTCCTTCAATGCCAAGGAACAGCGCCATGAATGGATAGTCGGATCTGTGCCGACCACTACGCTCTCCGGTGCTAACTGCAGCAATGTGGGCAAAAATGTCTGCAAGCTGGTGAATATCACCCTACTGGATTCAGACTACCAGGTGGGGTACTGCTATCAGGCGTCGGGACAGAACATACCTCTGGAAAACCCAGGAAGTTCCCCGAACAGTGGGCAGATGTATGTACTGCAGAACATTTCTACCCTGAGCAACGAGACCCTGAACCAGCGTCTTAAACAGTCTGAGACTGGTTTCACGGTGCAGCCACTGATTGCCTACAACACCTTTGGCACCGGTCCTAATGAGAAAAGCATCACGCCTTTAAACTTCATCATCGACTCGCGTTTTGGTACTTATCATCTACGCCAGGTCGATCTGCGCGACGGTAACCACACCTTTGGGCTGGTCAAGGCCAACGAATCCTGGGGCACTTTTACCATTCCTCATCTGGACGCCATGGTGGTGCATCCCAGTGGCTGCGTGATTGCCGTTAGTTGGAAGTACAGCAAGATGCAGATCTTGCCACTGGGCTCTGGGCCGGTATCCGATGATAAGGCGCCTGCTGCACAGATGGTATCGGGGCAGGGAGTGTTGCAGGGGTTAACACATGGCCCCATTGCACTGACCGTCACGCCGGATGGTCGGATACTGCTGCTGGAAACCGGCAATACACGAGTACAAGCTTTCGATACCAAAGGCAATCCGGTGCCCAGTTTCACCGGCCCGACTTTATTTACCCTGAGCACGGTCGACTTTCAGCCTTCTCTCGACGCGGGACGTTTTTCGGAAGGCCTGCAAGCCGTGTTTCGGAATAATGGCCTTACTTTCTTGTTTACGAACAGCGATTCTGCATTCCTGCGCGATCTGGATGCTGGTTTGCTGAACGAACGTATTATTGCCGTCTTTGCCGAAGAAGGTATCTACCTGTGCTACAACCAGATGCCGGATGGCGCGATCGACCCTGTTGGCAGTACCCGGATTAAGGTTATTGAGAAAGGACAGCGTTGGGAGGTCATCGACCCGCAGAAACCGGTGACCTATACCCTGACCTATGCAAAGCAGGGGGTCTCGGTCTACAACGATCTGAGCGATGTTGTGGTCAAGATCATCGGCGAAGGTGTCAAATGGGTAATCGAAGATCAGACCGGTGCCAAATCATATCTGTTAACCGTGGACAAGGATCGCCCAGAAAAAATCATCGTTGCTAATTATTTGTCGTACATGCCGTTGCATCAACCTGCGGGTATTACTTACCTGGATGTGGCGGTCGAATCCAAGGGATACATTTACGTGCTATCCCACCGTAACGACGGGATGTCACCGTCCGACTTCATTTTGGACATCTATGAACCGGATGGCCGCTATTTGGTGTCCTCGCCGGACCCAATGTTGGTCCAGGACCCTGCAAAACGCCAGTACCTTGCTGCTGCACGTTTGGTCGTTAACCAGTTCCGTACCCTGATTGCCCTGAACTATGGCCATTTCCAGGGGACGAATGGACGTACTGAACCGGTGGTCAGCCAATGGAATCCGACCACGCCGCTCTTCGATCTACCGATCGATACGTTGCCTAGTTTCCAGAGACATGACATGGCTCAGATCGGCCAGATGTTCGCTTCACATGGGCATTCACTAACGAATAAGGCTCGCATCGAAACGCTTAATGAGAGCGGTTATTTCATTGTAACTGACACGGCTACGCGCTACCCGGTCATTGCCACGATTGACAAGAACAACGAGCAGGTGATCTCCACCTACGGTTTTCCTGTCTGAAAGGAGCTACCTATGTCGTCATTAACCATAAGTCAGGCTTTGAACAGATATTGCTCAGCCTAGGTATTTCGCTCGTAGAGGTGACCCCAACTGCCACTTTACCAACCGGAACCCGTTGGGGTCAGTTAAGTCTGGATGAATAAAAAACGCTGGCCCCATCGAGTTCCTGACGCTGCTGGATAGTCAGACGCTGTTCATCCAGGGCAATGGTACCGATCCCGTTGTGCTGGGATACCTTGTGGCTAGACGATGGCGGACTGCTTCAGTGTGATGCCTCCGTTATCACAAATGTTCAACTTTTTACACAGGATACTTCTCATGAGTGACCTTAAGAGCGTTGCAGCAACCTTGGCCGAGTTGAGCCGTTCATCATATCATCTGACCGGTCTTGAAGCCCAGCCACCCTCCCTGAAAACCTCGGATTTCGCCGGGCCGGTACTCTTTTCCGATGATCCGGCCGTTTCGTCCGTGCCGCCAGCATTCTTTACCGTGAATACCCTCCAGGAGCTCAAAGCGCTGGGTGGTGTGCCCGACAGCCAATATGGTCCGGCCGGTATGGCAGAGCACCATCCTTTGCCTGACCCGTTCGATGCGCAACGTTTGGCTAAGGTGAGCGGGAACCATGCAGACCTGTGCAAGGCATTCCGTGCCTACATGTTCGGCAATTCACAGCGTGTCAGTGACTATCAGGATATTCTCAACGCCAAGCGTTTCCCCATGCAGGTGGCGTTATTCACGGGTAACAACCTCACCGTATCGCCCGGCAAACCGCTCATTGTTGAGGACAAGGAGGGGCATGGCAACCCAGTAGTCTTGGTTTACAGCACCATCACTGTCGAGCCGGGCGGACAAATCATTTACCGTACCAACGGCACGGTCAAAGCACAGAATATGAACGTCCAAGGCAGCTCCGGGAATAGCGCCATTGTTAATCAGGGCGGGGACGGCGGCCATGGTGCGTCTGGCAGCAGTGGTCGCAATGGTGGGAATGGTTGGCATGGTTCGAGTGGGCAAGACAATAAGAATTCCTGTGCCAGCGGCGCTTCGTCGGGTAGCAATGGCGCACCAGGAAGCGACGGGGGGCACGGGGGGGATGGATCAAAAGGGGGCAACGGCAATGATGTCAACATAGTAGTTGAGGAATTGAGCGGTAATGTCATTGCACGCTCGATCGGTGGCCAAGGGGGGGATGGTGGCTCCGGCCGCAATGGCGGCAATGGCGGCTATGGTGGCAGTGGTGGTGCATCCACCAGCCAGTGCGCTGCTGGTGATGGCGGCAATGGTGGTAAGGGTGGCAATGGCGGTAATGGTGGCGATGGCGGACAAGGTGGCAATGGCGGTAATGTCTATATCACCTATGAATCCGGCACGCCAGCGCTCAACGCTTCCGCAGTCGGTGGCACGGGAGGGCGCGGAGGAGAAGCAGGCGCTGGTGGCTCTGGGGGCGCTGGCGGGGCCGGCAGAACGAAAGGTAACTATGGCACCACTGGAAAGCAAGGCACGCCAGGCAAGGCCGGCGCGGCTGGTTTGGTTGGCAAGGTGTTTGTCAACGGCAGGCCACAGTAAATAGAGGCGTCGGCATGAGCATAGATAGTCTGACTCAGGGTCGCAACGGTAGCCGTGGGGCGAATGGTCAGAATAGGGCGAAACCCTTGTTTAGCAAGTGCGTATCTGCCACTGCCAGTCAAGGCCTCTTCCAATGTCGGTATGAGCGGGACAGGCAAGAGTGGCGGCGTTAGTGGCATAGGCAAGCGTGGCGGCGAGAACGTTGAAGGCACCTTCGCTTTGAATGGGCAGAATGGTGTGCCTGTGCGCAGTGCCACAGGCGACGCAGGGGGATGAGCGGTGCCGTGTCGCTTATCCACACTGGAGAATAAATGTATGGCGTCCACTCGGTTGTTTGCTGGTAAATGACGGTTTGCTGGGGCTTCGGCGCGATGGGTTACCACCCGCAGCGACGGCGTCTTCGCTCCCGTGGTACTGGCTGTCGATACCTTGCGGCTGGAAGCTAGCGGACTGCTGCAGTGTGATGCCTTCGTTATCACAAATGTTCAACTTTTTACACAGGATACTTCTCATGAGTGACCTTAAGAGCGTTGTAGCAACCTTGGCCGAGTTGAGCCGTTCATATCATCTGACCGGTCTTGAAGCCCAGCCACCCTCCCTGAAAACCTCGGATTTCGCCGGGCCTGTACTGTTTTCCAATGATCCGGTCGTTTCGTCCGTGCCGCCAGCATTCTTTACCGTGAATACCCTCCAGGAGCTCAAAGCGCTGGGTGGTGTACCCGACAGCCAATATGGTCCGGCCGGCATGGCAGAACACCATCCTTTGCCTGACCCGTTCGATGCGCAACGTTTGGTTAAGGTGAGCGGGAACCATGCAGACCTGTGCAAGGCATTCCGTGCCTACATGTTCGGCAATTCACAGCGTGTCAGTGACTATCAGGATATTCTCAACGCCAAGCGTTTCCCCATGCAGGTAGCGATATTCGTGGGTAACAACCTCACCGTATCGCCCGGCAAACCGCTCATTGTTGAGGACAAGGAGGGGCATGGCAACCCGGTAGTCGTGGTTTACGACTCCATCACTGTCGAGCCGGGCGGACAAATCATTTACCGTACCAACGGCATGGTCAAAGCACAGAATATGAACGTCCATGGTAGTTCCCAGTATGTCATCATGAATCAGGGCAAGGATGGCGTGTATGGCGTGTATGGCGCGAGTGGCGGCCATGGTGCGGAGGGGGCGAGTGGTACCCCTGGGGAGGAAAAGAAGCACACCTGCGTCACCAGTGCTACATCGGGTAGTGATGGCACGCCAGGGACACCTGGAGGGCACGGGTCGCATGGAGCAAATGGGGGCGGAGCCCATGATGTCAACATTTCGGTTGTGGAATTGAGTGGTAATATCACTGCATTCATGAGCGGTGGCAATGGGGGGCTTGGTGGCGCTGGTGGCAATGGCGGCAATGGCGGCAATGGTGGCAATGGTGGTGCACCCACCAGCAAGTGCGCTGCTGGTGATGGCGGCAATGGTGGTAATGGGGGCAATGGCGGTAATGGTGGCGATGGTGGAAAAGGTGGCAATAGCGGTAATTTCTATGTCACCTATGAGTCCGGCAATCCATCGTTCAAAGCTTCCGCAGTCGGCGGCTTGGGAGGGCGCGGAGGTAAAGCCGGCGTTGGTGGCACTGGTGGCAATGGCGGGACCGGCAAAAAGCCAGGTAACTATGGCATTGCTGGTAGGGCGGGCACGGGAGGCAACGGAGGCCAGGCAGGCGAGGCTGGCAAGATGTTTGTCAACAACAGGCAACAGTAAATGGAGGCGTCGACATGAGCATTGATATTCTGACTCAGGGTCGCAACGGTAGCCGTGGGGCGAATGGCCAGAATGGTATGCCTGTGCGCAGTGCCACAGGCGGGATGCGCGGTGCCGTGTCGCTTGTCCACACTGGAGAATAAATGTATGGCATCCACTCGGTTGTTTGCTGGGGCTTCGGCGCGATGGGTTACCACCCGCAGCGACGGCGTCTTCTTTCCCGTGGTGCTGGCTGTCGCCACCTTGCGGCTGGAAGATGGCGGACTGCTGCAGTGTGATGTCTCCGTTATCACACCTGTTCAACTTTTTACTCAGGATACTTTCCATGAGTGACCCTAAGAGCGTTGCAGCAACCGTGGCCGAGTTGAGCCGTTCATATCATCTGACCGGTCTAGAAGCCCAGCCACCCTCCCTGAAAACCTCGGATTTCGCCGGGCCGGTACTCTTTTCCGATGATCCGGCCGCTTCGTCCGTGCCGCCAGCATTCTTTACCGTGAATACCCTCCAGGAGCTCAAAGCGCTGGGTGGTGTGCCCGACAGCCAATATGGTCCGGCCGGTATGGCAGAGCACCATCCTTTGCCTGACCCGTTCGATGCGCAACGTTTGGCTAAGGTGAGCGGGAACCATGCAGACCTGTGCAAGGCATTCCGTGCCTACATGTTCGGCAATTCACAGCGTGTCAGTGACTATCAGGATATTCTCAACGCCAAGCGTTTCCCCATGCAGGTGGCGTTATTCGCGGGTAATAACCTCACCGTATCGCCCGGCAAGCCGCTGATTGTTGAGAGCCGTGGGGTGAATGGCGACCCGGTAGTCTTGGTTTACGACACCATCACTGTCGAGCCGGGCGGAGAAATCATTTACCGTACCAACGGCACGGTCAAAGCACAGAATATGATCGTCCATGGCCGCTCCAAGAATAATCTCAACAATCATGGCGGGTTTGGTGGCCTTGGCAGCTATGGCGGGAATGGTGCCAATGGTGGGGCGGGGGTGAAGGGTTCCCCTGGGAAAGACAATAAGAGCTACTGTGCCAGCGGTGCTACATCGGGTAGTGATGGCGCGCGAGGGACCAGCGGGGGGCACGGGGGGAATGGAGCAGAAGGGGGCGACACCCATGATGTAAACATTTCGGTTGTGGAATTGAGTGGTGAAGTCAGTGTATCCACAATCGGTGGCGATGGGGGTGGTGGTGGTGGTGGTGGCTATGGCGGCCATGGCGGCGATGGTGGCAATGGTGGTGCATCCACCAGCGAGTGCCCTGCCGGTGCTGGCGGCAATGGCGGCAATGGCGGTGACAGTGGCAATGGTGGTAACGGTGGTAACGGTGGCAATGGCGGTAATATCTACATCACCTATGAGTACGGCAATCCATCGTTCAACGTTTTCGCAGTCGGCGGCAAGGGGGGCTGGGGAGGCGTATCTGGCGCTCGTGGCACTGGTGGTACTGGCGGGACCGGCAGAACGAAAGGTAGCAATGGCATTACTGGTAATTGGGGTACGGATGGCAACGGAGGCCAGGCAGGCAAGGCTGGCAAGGTGTTTGTCAACGGCATACCAGTGAGAATGGAGGCGTCGACATGAGCATAGATAGTCTGATTCAGGGTCGCAGCGGTAGCAGTAGGGCCAACGGCGCCGATGCGGGTAACGGCAGCAATGGTGCGAATGGCCAGAATGGTATGCCTGTGCGCAGTGCCACAGGCGGCGCAGGGGGTATGCGCGGTGCCGTGTCGGTTGTCCACACTGGAGGATAAATGTATGGGGTCCATTTGGTCGTTTGCAGGTAAATGGCAGTTTGCTACGGCTTCGGAGCAATGGGTTACCACCCGCAGCGACGGTGTCTTGATTCTGTCATCCAACATGGAAGATGCTTCGATGCAATGGCTTAATGCCTACGCTGAGACGTCAGGTGGTCCTCTGTGGTTACAGGGGACCAATGGGCTTTATGTGTCGAACAGCAGTGCTACACCGCAGGCTAATCAGACACGAGGCGCATCTGCGGTGGCACAGATCTCTCTTGAGACAAACGACTCGGGCGCTTTTCGCTTGCGACGACTCGGGACCACGGCGGACAGCTATCTGAGCGCTGCCGGTAACACTTTGCAGTGGGTTCCTGTATCGACATCGCCGTCGGCTTCGACGTTGTTCACTCGTGTTGAGATCACGCCAGCGTTGACGGTGATCCAGAGATTCGGTGCCATGGGCGGGAATCTTCGCCATGCCTGGCTTTCTGAAGAAAATCTTAACAAGTGTGCCCTGATGGCCGCCGATCTGTCCGATGCCAACCTGCAAGGTGCCACGCTTGCTGGCGCTAAGCTTGCTGGTGCCACGGTGAACCGTACCCTGTTTGTCGGGTGCGACCTTGGTAAGACAGACATGGGCGGTATTAGTGGAACGAAAGCCCGTTTCGACGCTGTGACATTGGGCGGTGGTACATCCCTGATGGCAGCCAATTTGCCAGAAGCGGTATTTCGCGGCTGTAATGCGGTGGGCTCGGCTGTAATGACCGGTCTTGAGGCTCTCGGCGCCGACTTTTCCGGTGCCTCCTTACCGCGCGTTATATTGAACGATGCCAAATTGCGCGGAGCGAACCTGGTCAATGTCAACCTGGAGGGCGCGAGTCTTGCGGCTGTGGATTTAAGCAGGGCGAGCATGACGCGCGTCAACCTGCAGAAGACCACCTTGCAAAGCGCGATCTTTGTTGGTGCAACGCTGGTCGAAACCCGTTTTGACGGCGCGGACATCAATTATTGTAATTTTGCGCAGGCCGATTTGACCAATGCGCTACTATCCAAGGTGACCGGAGCGTCATCTCTGAACCTGAGTGACAGTGTTTTGATGGCCGCCAATCTGAGCGGTCTGGATCTACGCGATGCGATCATTACCGCTAATACCAACTTCACTAAGAGTGTGATGGATGAGGTTAACCTGCACGGCAAGGCGCTTGATGGCGTGGTGTTTTACGGCGCGTCGCTGAAAAGAGCCCTGCTGGACAACACCTCGTTGAGCAACGCCGTACTGGTTGACGCCGACCTGAGCGGGGCGACGCTTACTGGCAATATTTCCCTGGTCGGAGCAAATCTGTCGAATGCTAGTCTGGCGTATGCCGACTTGACCGGTGCCCAGTTTGGTGCGCTGTCTACGCGCGCATCGCTAGAGCGTCATCATGCCGATGCTCTGGATCAAGCAACATTGCTGGTTGAGTTTGGCGATGTGTGTGCCCAAGGGCGTGTCGTATTGTATGGAGCGCCGCGCGTTACTGTACGCCAGTCGGGGGAGGAGTGGCTGATCGAGCATGGTGGACCGCCATTGTTTGTCCGTCGTGAAGCGGAGCGTTTGGTGATCCAGCAGGCCGATGCTCGAGATGCGGCTATTCTGGCTAATGTCTTCATGCCCGACGCCATCCTGACTAATGCCAATCTTTATGCAGTAGACATGTCTGGTGTGCATTGGTACGGCAGTACCGCCCGCGCCGACAATGCCAATCTCGAGCAGGCCAATCTGTCCAGCGCCAATCTAGCCACGATGGACTTCACCCAGGCTCGGTTGTATGGTGCCAATCTCTCCTATGCCAATTTGGTCAATACCGTATTTCGCAAGGCCCGGTTGTCTCCTACCCAAGGGCTGAAGCCCTCTTCGTTAGCTTTCGCGTCCATGCAGGGGGCAGATTTTGGTGAAGCACAGCTCGGCGGTGCCAACCTGACCAATGCCGCAGTATCACTGGATCTCAGCGTGGCGGGTCAAACTCTGGTCGGTACACCGCTCTTTACCCTGGACAGCAACCTGTGTACGACATTGAATGCTGCCGTGGTATCTGCAGCGCTGCGCCAGGCGTTTGTCGACAGAGGCTACCCGTTGCTGGGCAATGCCACCATCACCGTGAAGCAAAACAATACCAGTTGGCTGATCGCTAATGCCCCTCCGAGCAATGACCTGAGTTACCGCGGCTACTTGCAGTTCATCATTTTGGCAGAGGAGCAGCTTGGCAGCAACGCCTTGCAGGTCTATGGCGGTGCTTCCTTGCGCATCGTGCGCACTGCAGCCGGTAATACCCTGGAACCGGTGGTGATCACCTTTGGGGCAACGGCGCAACTGCGAAGTGCCATGAATGACAGTACTACGTGCCCGAGCGGTTTGCGCTATGCCATGCACAACAGCGGTACCACCTATGTCGACTTGATGACCAGTGGCTTGCCGCCACATCCACCTAAGTGCATACCGTCGCCGACCACGTGGTGCACCTGATTCGGGCAAGAGCGAGTCCCTCTATTTATCTCACTCTAGTCCGAGGAGCCATACCATGACCGAACGCCACGAATCTTGCCTAAACATGTCCATTGCCATCATTGGTATGGGATGCCGCTTCCCCGGTGGTGCCAACTCCCCCGAGCGATACTGGCAGTTGTTAATGAGCGGGACTGACCCTATAACGCCTATCCCGCCTGTACGGTGGTCCAGTGAGGCATACAGCGCCAGAGATCGTAATCTTCCTGGGCGCTCGGTCGCCAAGGAGGGGGGATTCCTCGATGATGTGGCGGGATTTGATCCGGGGATGTTCGGCATCAGTAGTAGCGAAGCGGCGTTCATCGATCCCCAACACCGCCTGATGCTGCAAACAAGCCGGGAGGCATTGGAAAGTGCCAGAATCGTGCCGTCCAGTCTGGCTGGCAGTGCGACCGGGGTATATGTAGGAGCCTTTACCCACGACTACCTGCATATGCAACTTACCGATTTGCGTGAGGCATCGGGATACACCTCCACCGGAGCGATGGGGACCATGGCATCCAGCCGCGTATCGTATGCCTTTGACTTGCGCGGACCGTCCATGACGCTGGATACGGCCTGCTCCTCCTCCTTGCTGGCCGTTCATCTGGCATGTGAGAGTCTGCGCCGAGGCGAGAGCCATCTAGCCCTGGCTGGGGGCTGCCAGTTGATGCTGATCCCCGATTTTTGTGTTGCGGAAAGCCGCACTGGGTTTCTGTCGTTGAGTAATCGCTGTCACAGTTTTTCGGCAGCAGCGGATGGCTATGTGCGCAGTGAAGGGATCGGAGTGGTGGTCCTCAAACCCTTGGTGGCTGCACTGCGTGACGGTAATCCTGTATTGGCCGTCATTCGTGGAAGCGCCTCCAATCAGGATGGCCGCACGCCTACCATTACCCAGCCCAACGTGCATGCCCAGCAAGCGGTGATTCGTGCCGCGTGCGACAATGCCGGTATTGCTGCGTCTGAATTGGATTATGTCGAGGCGCATGGCACCGGAACACCGGTTGGCGATCCGATTGAAGCTGAAGCGATCGGCACAGTGTGCCGCAAAGAGGACGGCAGCAACCGGGTTTTGCTGGTGGGATCATGCAAATCGGTCATTGGGCACACTGAAGCGGCGGCAGGAATTGCCGGTCTGATCAAAACGGTGTTGTGTCTGCAGCATCGGCGAGTGCCGGGCAATCTGCATTCACTGCCCCCTAATCCTAATATCGCGTTCGACGACTTGTCACTCAAGGTGCCCGACCAACCCGAGCCTTTGCCTGTCGGTCGTTGTCTGGCCGGTGTCAATTCATTCGGCTTTGGTGGCACCAACGTACATGTGGTATTGGAAACTGCACCGCCTGCTATGCCCGTAGACTATGTCAGCCCTGTTGCTGGCCGGGCTGGGATCTTGCCCCTGACCGCCCACTCGCCCGAGTCGCTTAAGCAACTCGGAGAACAGCTTGCTGGTGTGCTGGAGCGACCTGGTGTGACACCGCAGGACATGGCATACAGCTGTGCACTGACCCGCGATAGATTGCCCTTGCGCAAAGGGATCGCCTTTACCTCACGCGATGATTTACTTGCCAAACTGCACCATGTGACGCCATGCAGTGCTGGAGCGCAGATGGGGCGGTTGGCCTGGGTGTTCCCTGGGCTGGGAACCACCCATTGGGCCATGGCAGTCGCTACGCTGGAGAAGGAATCGGTCTTTGCCGAAACCTTCGGGCGTTGCGCGGCTCTGTGGCGGTCTCTGTCCGGCGAGTCATTGTATGCCTTGCTGCAGGCCCCGGGGGAGGTCCGGAGCCAGGTTGTACAATTCAGTGTTCAGGTGGCACTGGCGAAGCAGTGGCAAGCATGGGGAATCCAGCCTGCTGCTGTACTGGGGCACAGCGCTGGCGAAGTTGCCGCCTTTCATCTGGCTGGCGTTTACGACCTTGAGCAATCGATAAGTTTGCTGTACTGGCGTTGTAGGGTGCTTGATAGCGTCGCTACAGATGGCGGAATGTTAGTCGTCGCTGCAGGGCGTGAACAGATCGGAGAGATTCTGGCGCAGCATCCGGCGGGTTGTGCAGTTGGCATTGCTGGAAGCAACGGACCGCGTAGTTGCGTATTGTCAGGAGGATCTGATGCCTTGCGTACTCTGGCCGGGGTCCTTAAACAGCATCGATTGGCCAGTCGCCCCATTTCTGGAAGGCTGGCCTTTCATTCGACTCAGTTGGAAGGAATACGCCATGCATTGACGGAGGACGCTGAGCGACTGTCGGCATCGCTTCCGTCGCTGCCGCTGTTTTCATCGGTTAGCGGCACCGCTATCGAGCAGGCTGTGGGCGGCAAATACTGGGCCGCTAATCTGATCGATCCCTTCCAGTTTGACCGTGCGCTGGACGTGTTGCTGAGGGCGGGCTATCACCACGTGTTGGAGGTATCGCCAACAAGCGTACTGTCTGGGGTGCTTACTAAGGCTGTGCAGCCATACCGCGGCAAGGTATTTGCCTGTCGGGCAGGGAAAGACTGGAACGATGTGCTTGGCGAGCTGTTTGATGCTGGTCACGAGCCGGATTGGCACGCGTTGTTTCCCGGTGCGCAGTATATCGACCTGCCAAGTTACCCATGGAATTCCACGCCGCACTGGCGAGAACCTTCGAGCAGTCGTGAACGGCGGCTTCGTCCCCGCGCTGGGGCCTTGTTGGGAGAGAAGCTCAAAGGCGCTGGAGATGCTTGGGAGTCGGAGGTGATTCCCGAGCAGCATCCTTGGTTGGCGGACCATAAAGTGTTGGATGAAATCATGTTTCCCGCGGCAGGATATCTGGAAATGATTCTGGCTGCGGCTCGTGAAGTGTTTACGGTAGGAGAAATTCAGGTTCGGTCGCTGGAATTGACCTATGCCCTGACGCTAGAACCAAGACAGGCCTGCCGCTTTCAAACCTTCCTAAATAGGGCTACCGGGGACGTGCAGATTCACGCCACGAAAACAGGGGGAGAACCCCTGTATCAGATAGTAGCTCGCGCTAGCTTGTGTAGTATTCCGGCAGGCATACAGGCTGTCATGTCGTATGCAGATCAAAATGCGGTAGGCGTGCGCTATCCCATCCAGTTGCTGAGGGCCTCGCTGTATGACGCTTTCGCCATGATGCGATATAGCTATGGCCCGACTTTCCAAACGTTGCGTGAGGCATATGTTGGGGATCAGGAAGTGGTGTGCCATCTTGATCTACCCGATCCCCCCGAGGGGATGGTGTTCCACCCCGCAGCCCTTGATGGTGTATTTCAATGCGTGCTGGTGTGTGATGCTCCAGGGACAACCGAGCTGCTTCCGGCAAGCCAATTCACAATACCAGTGAGCGTAAGTTGTGTGCACCTTTTTGGCGTATTGCGTGGACCCGTCACGGTATATGCCACCAAGAAACGGGTAGGGAACGGTGAATGGCAAGGATGGATGTCGGTCTACTCGGCTGGCGGCGACCTGCTCTGTCGTGTTGATGCTTTCCGCGTTCGGCTGGCTGGCTCTTTGCAGCGCGAGATCTCCACCCTTAAGACGTGTCGTCTGGAATGGGTGGCGGTACCTGCCATCACCCAGTCAGCAGGCATACGCCATTGGGCAATTGTGGGGAATGGCGAGTGGACGAGGGCATTGGCCGCAGAGCTGGATCGCCGGGCTACCCAAGTGTGCCAGATGAAATTTCCTCAGACCACTGATGGCGTGATGCAGTTGGTAGAGCAAATTCCAGTGGAAACTGAGGCCATCTTACTTGTGCCGCCTCAGCCAATCTCGCAGGACGTTACTCATCAACTCATCCGGCTGTGCCAGTTGCTGGCGGTGCGTCCTGATGTGCCGCGGCTCTGGGTCATGACACGTAATCTCTACTCGCCTTCTGGGGGCAACCCGGAGAGCGATCTTAGGGGGGCGGGACTATGGGGGATGTTGCGGGTCATCGGTCAGCAGGAAGCGCCCGGCCTTTGGGGAGGGGCAGTGGATGTCGATGATGCTAGCACTGTTTCCAGTCTCTGGGATGCGATTTTGTGTGATGACGGAGAGGACCAGATCGTGCTGCGAGATGCAGAGCGTTATGTAGCACGCCTTCGTGAGGTTGAGGAGGAAGGCTGTCGATTGCCGCCGTCATTTCGCTGCGATGGTGCCTATGTTATCACCGGTGCTTTGGGGGATATCGGCTCGGTCGTGACAAGATGGATGGTGGAACGTGGAGCGCGTCATTTGTTGCTCTTGGGGCGAAGGCCGGTGCTGGGAGCCGAGGATGAGGCACGGTTGTCGACGCTTAGGGCTCTCGGGGCCGAGATGGTGTACCTGAGTGTCGATCTGGCCGATGCCTCTGCTACCGAGGCTGCCCTAAGGCAATATCGTCAGGCTTCGGGGTTGCCGCTCCTAGGGTTAATGCATTGTGCTGCGTATGTTGAAGACCAGCGCTTACCGGAGCTCGATCCTGCGGTGTTTGACCAAGTGTTTGCTGCTAAGGCACAGTCGGCATGGACCTTGCACAGTGCCATGCTCAATGATCCGCTTGAACACTTCGTCCTCTTTTCTTCGCTTGGATCTTTGGTTGCGTTGCCTGGGATGGCGGCCTACGCTGCGGCTAATTCTGCGCTGGATCATCTGGCGCTCTGGCGTCGTCGGCAAGGTTTACCAGCGCTGGCCTTGAACTGGGGGCCTTGGAACACCGGCATTGCCCAGCGCGATGCCAGAACGTTGCCAGTTCTGGCGGGATACGGCCTTTTGCCCTTGACTGCCCAGGTTGCACTGAATGCCCTTGAGCATCATTTTTCTGCCCCGGACGGGCAGAGACTGCTCTTTGGCGCTGACTGGATGAAGATGCAAGCCAGCACCTTGCATGAGCTGCCATTGCTGCGCGGAATCTGGCTGCGGCGGGGTATAGCAAGGAGTGAAGATACGTCTATTGCGCCGGTTGGCAATGTCGACGATGTGATCGTGCTGTTGCGCCGACTCTGTGCACGTGTGCTTGATGTACCCGAGGACAGCATTGCTCCAGATCTCCCTTTGGCCGAGAGTGGAATCGATTCGCTCAACAGCCTGATGATCGTACACGAGATCAACCAGAGCCTGCACGTCGAGGTGTCGCTAGACGAGGTACTAAGCGTGCAATCCCTATCAGAGCTTGCCGTGAAAGTCTTATATCGGATGGCCTGAACTAAATAGTTGTCCTGAACTGTATAGTACTTGGAGAGAAACCAGAGTTGAGCGATCTTAATCGCCGAATATCCTAAATCATCAGCCGGGTCGAGCGAAGCAGAGCACTAAACCCTGATCTGTCCTTGATTTAGTGCCCACCTTGTTTTCAAATCAGTCAACGAAAGCGAGGTCACTATGACGAGACAACAATATACCCCAGAGTTCAAGCGCAGGGCTGTAGCGTTAATGCTCGAAAGCGGGAAGTCTGTTGCCCGTATGGCTCAGGAGCTTGATATCAAAGAAAACACACTCTACAACTGGAAAAAACGCTATCAGGATAAGGCGGAGGCGGCTTTCTCCAACACGTCGCAGCTTTCAGAACAGGAACTGGAGATTCGCCGTCTTAAAGCCAAAATCGCTGAACTGGAAGAGGATAAGCTCATCTTGAAAAAAGCGGCGGCGTTCTTTGCGTGGGAAAGCCGCTAAGATACGCCATGGTCACTCCGTTATCGGCTTTCCATGAAGTGAAGCGAGTTTGCCTGTTGCTCAATGTCAGCAGGCGGGGTTACCAGTCATGGCGCAACCGCCCTCCCAGCCAACGACAGTTGGCTGACGACATCCTGAGCCGGAGGCTGATTCAGTTGCATCACGACAGCCGGGGAACTTAAGCAACAGACTGAAAACTCAGGTTGTGATTGACGTACTGGAGATGGCGATAAAACAGCGAAAGCCGACAAGGCTGGTGATAGCGCATTCGGACAGAGGGAGTCAATATGCGAGCCATCGATATCGGGATGTACTGAAAGAGAACGGTTTACGCTGTTCAATGAGCGGAAAGGGGAGCTGTTACGACAATGCGGTAATGGAAAGCTTCTATCACACGCTGAAAACGGAGTTGATGCGGGGAAAAGCGTTTTTCAGCAGAGAAGGGGCGATGAACGCCATATTTGATTATATCGAAGTGTTTTACAATCGCCGTCGCAAACATTCGACACTGGGTTATCAAACTCCGGTGGATTATGAAATGGCAGCATAATTAGGTGGGAATAATTTCAGGGACAGATCAATCTGCTGTCCGTGAATAAATCGAACAAAATTCTTAACTCTGTTTAAACAGTTTTTTATGCATAAAGCTGACCGATAAGTCAATTTTACGCCGGTATTGAACAAAGGGAAGAGGTCATACAGCGTGAAGAAGCGATAACCGGAAGGGCGGGCTTGCATCAGCAAACTACTTCCCCTAATCTGGCAAAAATTAGAGATAAACAATCTACATGACTCGGGGTGCCCTTCTTCGTTGAAGGCTGAGAAATACCCGTACCACCTGATCTGGATAATGCCAGCGTAGGGAAGTCACGGTATGCCCACCGGTAGCCGCCTTCTTCCACGCCGGTTGGGAGATTTATGAACACGCGACCCGCCGACTTTTCTGCCGCTCAGGCAGCAACATCACTAACCCAATTTCGTTCTGCCTTGTTGCTGGTGCACTGTTTGACCAACGATGTGGTGCAATCTTTTACCGCTAATGTGCTGCTGGCGCTGAATGCGTCGCCAGCAATGGTGGTCGATCCCGAAGAAGCCGCGCAGTTCAGCGCGGTGGCTGATGCGCTGCTGATTAATGTCGGGACGCTGGAACGTACGCGTGCCGAGGCGATGCGGGCGGCGATAAACAGCGCACATCAGGCGGGTACGCCGTGGGTGCTCGATCCGGTTGCCGTTGGTGGGTTGACCTTTCGGAGTGAATTTTGTCGGGAATTGCTGGCATGAAGCGTATTAATGCGTTGACGATTGCGGGCACCGATCCGAGCGGTGGTGCGGGAATTCAGGCGGATTTAAAAGCGTTTTCTGCGCTGGGTGCTTACGGCACGTCGGTCATTACCGCGCTGGTGGCGCAAAATACGCGTGGCGTGCAGTCCGTCTACCAGATTGAACCAGATTTTGTCGCAGCGCAGCTGGATTCCGTGCTGAGTGATGTGCGTATCGACAGCGCCAAGATTGGCATGCTGGCGCAGACCGATATTGTCGAAGCCGTTGCCGAGCGCCTGCGCCATTACGCCGTGCCTTTCGTGGTATTGGACACCGTGATGCTGGCGAAAAGTGGCGATCCGCTATTAGCTCCCGAGGCGGTGGAATCGATCCGTCGTGAGCTGTTGCCGCTGGTTTCCCTGATTACGCCGAACCTGCCGGAGGCCGCCGCGCTGCTGAATACGTCATCGGCCACCAATGAACGGGAAATGCGTGAGCAAGGGGAAGCGCTGCTGGCGATGGGTTGTCAGGCGGTGCTGATGAAAGGCGGTCACCTCAGTGAAGCGGAAAGCCCAGACTGGCTGTTCAGCCGGCAGGCCGAACCACAGCGCTTTAGTTCCCCGCGCGTGAATACACGCCATACACACGGCACCGGCTGCACGCTGTCTGCCGCGCTGGCGGCGCTGCGGCCGCGTCACGATGGTTGGGGAGAGACGGTCAAGGTAGCGAAGGACTATTTACAGCAGGCGTTACAGCAGGCCGACACGCTAGAGGTCGGGCACGGAATCGGCCCTGTTCATCATTTCCACCGCTGGTGGTAACACCATAAATAAATTGACTTGTACTTTGCGTGACATATTTGCCAGTAATTTCAAATTAAATTAAGCGTATTCGGCATAGACAGTACGCGGTTCGTCCGGTTATTTTGCTGTGAAATCTTGGCGTTAATGTGTAATCGGGTGTGGGGATAAAATATGGCAGGTTCTGCTCGCAGTGTGATGGCTGCCAAGGCGCTTCAGACGATACTCAATATCGGCCTGCTGGCGCTGGCGACCATTCTAGTGATTTTTTTAGTCAAGGAAACGTTTCATCTGGCGAAAGTGTTGCTGATCTCCAACGAAAAAGATTCCTCCTATCAGTTGATAGAAGGCATTGTGATCTATTTCCTGTATTTTGAGTTCATTGCGCTGATCGTGAAGTATTTCCAGTCCGGCTATCACTTCCCGCTACGCTATTTTATCTACATCGGCATCACGGCCATCATTCGCCTGATTATTGTCGATCACAAAAGCCCGTCGGATACGCTGGTGTATTCCGCGGCGATCCTGCTGCTGGTAGTGACGCTGTACCTGGCAAACAGTAATCGCCTGAAGCGGGAATAGTAGAAACAGGAATAGTCGAAACGCGCCGCTATTCCAGCAGCGAGCACTGGGGCGGCAGCCGGCAGTGAATCGCAGCGGGAAGCACCTCGATATGGAAACGTTTGGCGGTGAGTGGTTCGCCGTCCAGATTAAACGTCATATCATCTGGGGCGGTGATCTCCAGCCAGGGCAGGGTAGCGGAAATCATGTTCTGGTTTTCGCTGCCGGTAAACCAGGCTTGAAGCATATTCGGCAGCAGCTCTGTTGCTGACAGTACGCTCAGCTCCAGCAGCCCATCGTTAATTAGCGCTTCTGGGCAAAGCTGCTGCCCGCCGCCAGCCTGACGACCATTACCCACCGCGACAACCAGCGTATCCCCCGACCAGTGAAAATCCGGTCCGCGAATCTCACAGCGCTCGGCTTGCAGCATATCCATGCGAAAGAGCGCGTGCAGCACGTATGAGGCACTCCCGAGTGCGGCCTTCATCTTGGCCGGTGTCTCGGTGGTGATGCGCGTGGCAAATCCGCCCGTCGCCATGTTGATGAAGTAATGGCTATCGTTCACCTTGGCGATATCAATCGCGGTGGCGCGGCCTTTTATAGCCAGCGTTAGTGCGTTGTGCATCTCCATTGGAATCTGACAGCTGGTGGCGAAATCGTTGGCTGTACCCAGCGGCACAATTCCCAGACACGGACGCACCGCTTCCGGCTGTACCGCTAATGCGGCGGCAACTTCATTGACGGTACCGTCTCCGCCAGCGGCGATCACGTTATCCGCGTTGAGCTGAATCGCCTCTTCCACATAGCGTTTGGCGTCGCCGTATTCCCAAGTCACGCGGACATGCAGCGTATAGCCGTCCTTGCGTAGCTCACCAATGGCCTCGCGAAGTTCTTCATTACCCGCGCTTTTCCCATTCAGAATCAGCAGCGTCACCGGATTTTTTTCCATGGCCTATTTCTCCTAAGCAGGATAGTGGAATTAATAATAGTCACTAAATCGGTAGGTAGAAATCAGAAGAGTCAGGGAATGTTTGCGGTATGGAAATAGGGGGGCGTGAGAAAAAGAAAAGCCAGCTCAAGGGAGATTGAGCTGGCCAAGGAGGTGGTTCCTAGTAGTATCACTACGCTTATTTTTCGTTCTATGTTTTCTCAGCGATGCAATACTAACCACAAGACCAGCTAATTGATGTGATCTGTTTCTAATATTCGTTAAAAAACCCTGAGCTTTGTAACGATACCTTCGGGCGGCTGACGTACTGATTCGCGGTTGGGGAAGGTTGATAAGGGGGGAGCATACTGCAAGGAAGGATTGCCTTGTGGGAGGCATTGCCGGATGTACGCGACATCCGGCGGTATTACCGGTTTATTCCGCGTTAGGATTACGCGTGGTGGTGCCCGGCAGATTGCGCAGCAGTAGCGCATAATCCAGCGAGACATCGTCTGGCACGGGCAGATAGACGATATGGCCGTTACCCGGCGCCACATCGGTCGGCTGCCCTTTGGTATTCTGCATAGATTCGATGGTGAATTGAATATTGCCGTTTGGCGTCATCATCTCCACGCTGTCGCCGCAGGAAAATTTGTTCTTCACATTGACTTCCGCCAGCCCATCGCGGCGTACGCCGGTGAATTCACCGACAAACTGCTGACGATCGGAAACGGAGTAGCCGTATTCGTAATTTTGGTAATCTTCATGCACGTGGCGACGCAGGAAGCCTTCGGTGTAGCCACGGTGCGCCAAGCCTTCCAGCGTTTCCAGCAGCGTTGGATCGAACGGTTTCCCCGCGACGGCATCGTCAATGGCACGACGATAAACCTGTGCGGTACGGGCACAGTAATAGAATGACTTGGTGCGGCCTTCGATTTTCAGCGAATGAACCTGCATTTGCGTCAGGCGTTCAACGTGTTGGATTGCACGCAGATCGCGGGAGTTCATGATGTAGGTGCCGTGCTCGTCTTCAAATGCGCTCATGTACTCGCCGGGGCGCAGGTTTTCTTCCAGCATAAAGACTTTGTCGGTCGGTTCGCCGATGCCCAGTGCAGGCTCAACGTTTTTCACCGCGATAGGTTCGTGCTGATGAACGATATTCCCGATGTCATCCTCTTTGCCTTCCTGAACCTTATATTCCCAGCGGCAGGCGTTGGTGCAAGTGCCCTGATTCGGATCGCGCTTGTTGATGTAACCGGAAAGCAGGCAGCGGCCAGAGTAGGCCATGCACAGTGCGCCGTGAACGAAGATCTCCAGTTCCATATCTGGGACGTTCTGGCGGATTTCTGCAATCTCTTCCAGCGACAGTTCGCGGGACAGAATCACGCGCGTCAGCCCCATCTGCTGCCAGAATTTCACCGTCGCCCAATTGACCGCGTTGGCTTGAACGGAAAGGTGAACATCCATCTGCGGGAAGTTTTCCCGCACCAGCATAATCAGGCCCGGATCGGACATGATCAGCGCATCCGGCCCCATTTCGATCACGGGTTGCAGGTCACGCAGGAAGGTTTTCAGTTTGGCATTGTGCGGCGCGATGTTAACGACCACATAAAATTTCTTGCCCAGCTCATGCGCTTCGTTAATGGCTTGCGCCAGCGTCTGATGGTTGAATTCGTTATTGCGCACGCGCAGGCTGTAGCGAGGTTGACCGGCATAAATCGCGTCCGCGCCATAGGCAAAGGCGTAGCGCATATTTTTCAGCGTACCGGCCGGAGAAAGCAGTTCCGGTTTAAACATGGTATCTCTCGATTCTGATCACAAGTCAGGCTGCTCCACGGCGGGAGCAGTAAAGGCGGAGGATTCTAGCGCTAATAGGGGTAAATTGCAGTAGACGACACACGAAATGTGGGGCCTTTGTTTGACGTAAATCAATCGTTTGACGTAAATCAATTTTTTTGACCTAAATAAAGAATGGCCTGCCATTAATGGAACAGGCCAGATAAGGCCGTATTAACGCGTGGTGATACGGGATTTTCCAAGCGTTTCGCGGTTGTGGAGCTGATATAAATCGACCTGTGGGCCAACCGGCACAATCTGCGTCGGGTTCAGCCAGGCAATACCGTAATAGCCCGCTTTGATGTGGTCGATATTGACCGTTTCTGCGACGCCCGGCCATTGGTACAGTTCACGCAGGTAGTTCGACAGGTTCGGGTAGTCGGCAATACGCTTCAGATTACATTTGAACGCGCCGTGGTAGGCCACGTCAAAACGCACCAGCGTCACAAACAGACGCCAGTCGGCCTCGGTCAGCGTGTCGCCGATGATATAACGGTGGCTACCCAGATGATTGTCCAGTTCGTCCAGCGTGGCGAAGAGCGTGGTGACAGCATCGTTATAATGTTCCTGCGTTTTGGCGAACCCGGTCTTATACACGCCGTTGTTGACGTTGTGGTACACGGTTTCGTTCCAGCGGTCGATCTTGCTGCGCAGCTCTGACGGGTAGAAATCAAGGTGATTGCCGGTCAGGTCGTTAAATTCGCTGTTCAACATACGGATGATATCCGCCGATTCGTTGTTCACGATGCGGCCTTCTACCCGATCCCACAGCACAGGGACTGATACCTTTCCGGTGTAGTCGGGCACGCTGGCGGTGTACAGCTGGTGCAGGTAGTTTATCTCACCCACATGCTCGCCGGCATCCTGTGGCGTGGCAAATTCCCAGCCGTTATCGGCGATACGCGGGTTGGCAACGGAGAGGGAAATGATGTTCCCCAGCCCTTTCAGCTTGCGGAAAATCAGCGTGCGCGATGCCCACGGGCAGAGATAGGAGACAAAAAGCTGGTAACGACCGGCCTCTGGCACCAGCTTGGTTTGCCGAAATTTGGTTTCTTCGCGGTGGAACGCCCCGTTTTTGATCTCTTCCGCTGCGACATCGCCGTTAACCCATTTGCCATTCACTAAGCCTGACATACACTTTTCCCCTTATCCGTACTGTTGCAGGTTACCCCTGTCCCGCACTGTGTGCGAGGTGATACCCGTTATTATTGTAGGCTTAAAAGAGTAACAGCCTTGGGAAAAGAGAAAATGACAAAATTTTCATTAAGTCAGACAGTATTTTTGACCAGCATGGGAAGGGGCCGGGGAGCTAGAGCCTAATACCAGTCACTTAAGCATGGATTTACTCGCACAGTCCCTGTGCTCGCCCTGACGGGCTGCCACAAGCGGCATTTAAAATGCGTTTGCATTTTATAGGGGAAACACGGTGAGGAGGTTCCCGCAGGGATGCCTCACACCGTGGTCGCCCCGGTATCTCGATCCTTAAACGATCAACATTAGGCTAACGCTTAGCCGCCAGCAGGCCGTATAGCGCAGAGTCGGACACCTCGCCGTCTACAATCCACCGCTGCTTTAACAGCCCTTCCTGCGTGAATCCTAGTCGTTCCAGAGAGCGGGCTGAGGCCACGTTGCGGGGATCGATTTCGGCTTCCAGTCGGCTTAGACCCGCCGTTTCAAAGGCAAAATCCCGCAGCGCAGAGAGCGCCTCCGCCATATAGCCTTTGCCTTGCGCACTCGCCGCCAGACAGTAGCCGATTTCGGCGCGTTTAGACTCAATCTCAAGGTTGAACAGCACGCAGGTGCCGATCAGCTCGCCGCTCTCTTTGACTTCCAGACCCAGTTTCATGTGCTGCCCGGCACACAGCGCGCTCCAGTGTTCGTCAATCGCGTCGTGCGCCTGCTCGATGTGTTGCCAGGGCGGGTGGTTCCAGAAACGCATCACAACCGGGTCGGACATAAAGGCGAACAGCGCAGGTGCATCATCACGATAGAGCGGACGCAGCAGCAGGCGAGGTGTCTCGATTCGGGTGGTTTCGGAAAATAGCGCAGTCATTAGCGTGAAAGCCTCTTCTTCGTGTGGAATGATTCATGTGGAACGGAAGACGGTTACTCTGACAGATGGCCAGCTTGCAGCGCCGCCATATCGCCAGCCGCGAGGGCTTCCAGATGACGCGTGATTTTTTCTATCGGCCAGTCCCACCAGCACAGCGTTTCCAGTGCATCGATGATGTCCGGCGCAAAACGGGATTTAAGGATTTGGGCCGGATTGCCGCCAACGACCGTATAAGCGGGCACATCGGCGGTGACCACGGCGCGTGACGCAATGATGGCGCCATTTCCAATGCGGATGCCGGGCATGATCAGGGCATCATAGCCAATCCAGACATCATTGCCGATGAGGGTATCACCTTTGTAAGGCAGATCGCCGGGGTTGGGCGTCACTTTTCCCCAGCCGTTGCCAAAAATCTGAAACGGGTAGGTAGACAAGCCGGAAAGCCGATGATTGGCCCCGTTCATGATAAATTTTGCGCCACGCGCGATAGCGCAAAACTTACCGATGATTAATTTATCGCCGAGAAACGGATAGTGGTAGAGCACATTTTGCTCGAAATTTTCCGCACCATCGGGATCGTCATAATAGGTGTAGTTGCCAATTTCAATATTCGGGTTGGTGACAACATTCTTGATGAAACACACTTGGGGGAAACTGGCCATGGGGTAGCGGTTATCGGGGTCTGGTCCGTTCAACATGGTCTCCATAACATCGTAAGGTGGTTGGCGTTATACCTCATTACAGGGCGCGGCTTCCCAGCGATAGCCGATGCCGTATACCGTGCGGATAAATGAGGTCTCTTCGTCCAGCTGTTCTAGCTTGCGACGCAGGTTTTTGATGTGGCTATCGATGGTGCGGTCGGTCACGACGCGATAATCGTCGTAGAGCTTATCCAGCAGCGCCTCGCGGGAAAACACCTTACCCGGCTCGGTGGAGAGCGTCTTGAGCAGGCGAAACTCTGCTGGTGTGAGATCGAGATTCTGCCCCAGATAGCTGGCCTGAAAGCCGCTTTTATCAATCAACAGGGCCGTTTCGGTTTTCTCTGCGGCTTTCAGCCCATCATTTTGCCAGCCGCAGCGGCGCAGCAGCGTTCTGACGCGCACGACCACTTCGCGCGGACTGAAGGGTTTGCAAATGTAGTCGTCGGCACCAATTTCCAGACCCAGCAGGCGATCGATCTCTTCGCTGCGGGCGGTGACCATGATAATCGGCACGTTAGAAAACTGGCGGATAGTGCGACAGAGCGTCAGGCCGTCGCAGCCCGGCAGCATTAAATCCAGCAAAATGAGTGAAGGAGAATGCTGCCGCACCCACTCGACGACATCGTTGCCGTTGGGCAGCCAGTGCGTGGCATAGTCCGCTGCCTGAAGGTAATCCACCAGCAGTTGCCCCAATTTGGGCTCATCTTCGACGATTAGAATCGGTGACGCCATAGCGAAATCGGGTGCGGTTGTCATAGCTCTGCTTATTTTGGGTGTCGTGAGTGGCGCTTAATCCGGGAGGTGCGATGGAAGCTCAATAGTAATCATCACTCCCCCTAACGGCGAATGTTCAGCATACAGCCGTCCGCTATGTGCCTCAACGATATTATTGCAGATAGCCAGCCCCAGCCCAGCACCGCCGCTGGCGCGGTTGCGCGAACTTTCTGCACGGTAAAAGCGCTCGAAAATCAGCGTGAGCTGCTCGTCGGTCACGCCGGGGGCGCTGTCCTGCCAGATAATCGCCCAGCGTTTATGGTGCTGAACCACCGTAATGGTCAACTGACCCTGCTCATCCGTGTAGCGTAGGCTGTTTTCCAGCAAATTGTTAAATAGCTGGCTGAGCCGGTCCGGGTCACCAAAGACGCCAGCCTGAATCGGTAAAGCGGTGGTGAGCGTAATCTGCTTTTTCTGGAAACGCTCATGAAACGCGGCGATAGCAATATGCAGAATTTGCACCACGTCCACGGACGTTTTGCGGTAGGCCAGCGCCCCGCGATCGGACAGGGTGAGTTGATGCAGATCGTCCACCAGTTTGGTCAGCGTCGCGACTTCAGACTGGAGCGAATGCAGAGAATTCGAGTCGGGTTTACGTACGCCATCCTGCAAGGCTTCCAGCTCGCCACGCAGCACCGCCAGCGGCGTGCGTAATTCGTGGGATACGTCGGCCATAAACGCGCGACGGGACTGCTCATTTTTTTCCAGCGTGATGGCAAGCTGGTTGAAGTCTTGTGCCAGCCTGCCCAGTTCGTCGTGCGAGCTTGCCGTCACCCGCGTACTGAAATCCCCCGATGCCAAACTGTGCACGCCGTTGACCAGTCGCTTGACGGGCGCGAGCAGGCCACGTGCGGTGAGCCAGGTGGCGATAATCGCGAGCAGCGTCGAGAGTGCGACAATCAGCCAACTGGTGCGCTGTTGCTGTTGATCGAAACTGATATCGGCGTTGCGGGTCAGGCGTTCAACAGGTGAAGCGACAATCCAGCCGACCGTTTGGTTTTGCACCTGAATCGGTTGCCAGGTGCCTTCGTTCGGGATGGGGGCTGGAGAGCCAAACAGTTTGCGTTTACCAGTATCGAGCACCCAAAGACGGACTCGCCATCCTTGCATGCTGTTGTCGGTATCGTTGTTCTGATCCATCGAGTGCAGCATCTTGAACACCAGGCGCTCATTGTTACGCAGGAATGACCAGTTGCCGTGCTGCTGATATTGCTCCGCCAGTGCATCGCGCAGTTGCGTGACCCGCTGTTCGTTGCCGCGCTTAATGTAGTCGATAAAGCCGCGCTCGAAGCTGGCGCGCACGCCCCAGTGCATGGTAATCAGCACCAGCATACAGGTGGCGAAGATCGCGAGGAACAGCTTGGCGGTGATTCCAAATTTCATGACAACCTCACGATTTGCGCGGCAGCGTGGACTGCTTGACGCTGTCCATTGGCACGCGATTAAAAATCAACACGGGCAGGGCGATGATGACGATCATGCTGAGATAGGTGTAAATAAACACCGTATGTGTTTCCGCGCCTCCCGCCGCCATGTGCGGCTGAGAAAACATCCCCAGCAGAATACCCGCGATACTCACACCGAGGCTGGTGGACAACTGCATGGTCATCGACAGCAGGCTATTGCCGCCGCTGGCGAGCGTATCCGGCAGATCCTTCAACGTCAGCGTGTTCATGGTGGAGAAGCGAACGGCGTTTACCGTACCGAGGAAGAACAGCACAATCGGGATCATCCAGATCCATTTCATTAGCGCAACCAGTGCAAACAGCGCCGTGATCAGCGCCAGCAACAGCGTGGAGATAATCAGCACGTGGCGGTAGCCGAATCGGTTGACGACCTGCACCACGATCCGCTTCATTCCCATGCTGCCTAGCACCATTGGCACCATCATCAGCCCGGCGTGGAACGGAGAAAACCCCATTCCCAACTGTAAAAACAGCGGCGTCATAAACGGCAACATGCCGCTGCCGATGCGGGCCAATAGCCCGCCTGTCAGGCCGATAGAAAAGGTGGATGTGTCGAACAGATGCAAGTTAAATAGCGCCCGTTTGTTGTGACGGGCGTGCAGCCAATAGCTCAATAGCGCTATCAGCCCGACGGCGATCAGGGCGAAAATGGCAATTGGCGGAATGCCCAGACTGCGATTGCCGTCCAGCGCCAATGTCAGCGTTGCCATCCCGACGGCGAGCCAGAGGAAGCCGCTGATATCGAAGCGTTGGGTGCGCATGGTGTAATTGGGCATCAGGAACCAGGTTGCCAGCGCGCCGATAATGCCGACTGGCAGGTTGATGAGGAAAATCCAGTGCCAACTGGCATATTCCACCAGAAAGCCGCCGAGCGCGGGCCCCATTAGTGGGCCAATCTGGCCGGGCAGCGTCACGAATGTCATCGCCGCCATATACTGATCGCGCGGAACAATCTTCATCACTGTCAGGCGGCCTACTGGCACCATCATCGCACCGCCGACGCCCTGAATGACGCGTGAAACCAACAGTTCGTTCAGCGTCTCCGAACGGGCGCACAGCAGCGACCCGAGCGTAAACAGTAGAATTGCGGCGAAAAAGATGTTCTTCACGCCGATACGGTCCGCCAGCCAGCCGCTTGCGGGCAGCATCACCGCGACGGTCAGCACATAGGAAACAATCACCGAATGCATATGCAGCGGGCTTTCATTCAGACTCGCCGCCATCGAAGGCAACGCGGTATTCACGATGGTGGTGTCCAGCGTCTGCATAAAGAAGCCAAAGGCAACAATCCAGAGCTGCCAGCGGACGGAGGCTGGTTGGGTCATCTTTCATGACCTTCTTGATTGTTGAATACATTGGGCATAGTCGGTGGTGTCCTCACATTTCGCATGGTGCTCTCAAAGCACGAATATTTTTATCTCGGAGAGGTTTCGTGCGCTTAACATTTGTTTTTCTCTGCATGCTTTCCGTATGCGCACGACACAGGGGCGCTCAGTCGCCGCCGCCCTGTGAACCCAGGCTGTTTGGCGGGAGTTCGTTGCGAGTTAAGCGCACGAAATCTCCCCTGAAATAACATATTGATTATTATCATGATAGTGACAAATCCTTCTCCGGTGCTTTGCGCCGAATATTCCTCAGCTTGTCGAAAAACAGATACACCACCGGAGTGGTATACAGCGTGAGGATTTGGCTCATCACCAGACCTCCGACAATTGTGATGCCGAGCGGTTGGCGCAGCTCGGCACCATCACCGCTGGTCAACACCAGCGGCAGTGCGCCAAACAGCGCGGCTAATGTGGTCATCATAATCGGGCGGAAACGCAGCAGGCAGGCCTGAAAAATGGCGTCCTGTGCGCTCAACCCGCCGCTGCGCTGTGCCACCAGCGCAAAATCCACCATCATGATCGCGTTCTTCTTCACGATCCCAATCAGCAGCATGATGCCAATGAGTGCCACCAGACTAAACGGTGCGCCGAACCACTCCAGCGCCAGCAGCGCGCCTACGCCCGCCGAGGGCAGGGTAGACAGAATCGTCAGCGGGTGCACATAGCTCTCATACAGCACGCCCAGCACGATATACACGGTGATAATCGCCGCCAGAATCAGCAACAGTTGGGAAGACTGCGACTGCTGGAACGCCTGCGCTGTACCGGAGAACTGACCGCGTACCGCTGACGGCACGCCCAGCGACGTCATGGTTCTTTCTATCGCTGCCGTCGCGCTGGAAAGATCGGTGCCCTCCGGCAGGTTAAAAGAGATCGTCGAGGCGGCAGACAGCCCCTGATGGTTCACCGAAAGCGGCGCGTTGATCGGCTTCCAACTGGCGAAATAAGAGAGCGGGATGGGCTTACCTTCGTTATTGATCACGAACATTTTGTTCAGTGAACTGACGTCCTGCGTGTAGGCGTTGTCGACTTCCATCACCACCTTGTATTGGTTTAGCGGCTGGTAAATGGTTGAAATCTGGCGCTGTCCGAAGGCGTTATTGAGCAGTGCGTTAGCGGCAGAAACGCTGATGCCGAGCTGCGCCATCGCATCGCGATCGTAGGTGAGCGCCATTTCTGCGCCTTTATCCTGCTGATCGGAGTTCACGTCGGCCAGCTCAGGGAGTTTGCTGAAAGCAGCACGAATCTTGGGTTCCCAGGTGCGCAGCTCGCTCAAATCGTCAGACAGCAGTGTGTATTGGTACCCGGCGCTCGCTTCCCGCCCGCCGATACGAATATCCTGCACCGGCATTAAAAACAGGTTGGCACCGGGTTCTTTTGCCAGCTTGACGCGCAGGCGACTGATCACCTGCTGTGCCGATACATCACGCTCGGACAGCGGCTTCAGTGAGATAAACATCGAGCCGCTGTTGGTGCGCGATCCGCCGGTAAACCCGTTCACGTTATCCACCGCCGGATCGCTGCTGACAATGGTCATGAAGTTCTGGAGCTTTACCGTCATGGCCTGAAAAGAAATGCTCTGGTCGGCCTGAATGAAGCCCATCAATCGGCCCGTGTCCTGCTCTGGGAAGAAGGTCTTGGGAATGCTGATGTACAGCCAAACGTTGAGCGCGATCGTGCCCAGCAGGAGCAGCAACACCCAGCGCGCATGGTTGAGCACCCATTTCAGCGAGCGCCCGTAGCCTTGCTGCATGGCGAGCAATACACGATTAAAACCACGGGTGCGCGGCTGACTGAGTTTGGGAACGGCACGCAGCAGGCGGGCGCACAGCATCGGCGTCAGCGTCAGCGAGATCAGCAGAGAAATCATGATCGCTACCGACAGCGTGACGGCAAATTCGCGGAATAACCGCCCTGGCAAGCCATCCATCAGCAGCAGCGGAATGAACACCGCAACCAGCGACAGACTCATCGATAAGACGGTAAACCCCACTTCGCGCACGCCCTGAAGCGAGGCCTGTAGCGGCTTCATGCCGGCTTCGATGTGGCGGGAAATATTCTCCAGCACCACGATGGCGTCATCCACCACGAAACCGGTGGCAATGGTAAGCGCCATCAGCGACAGGTTGTTCAGGCTAAAACCGCACAGATACATGGCCGCGAAAGTGCCGATAAGCGACACGGGGACGGCCAGCGCTGGAATGGCGGTTGCACGGGCTGAGCGCAGGAACAGGAAGACGACAAGAATAACCAGCGCGACGGCGATAATCAGCGATTGCTCGACCTCCGCCAGCGAGGCGCGAATGGTGGGTGAACGATCCTGCGCGACGTCCAACTGTATTTCGGCAGGCAGGCTGGCACGTAGCTCTGGCATCGCGGCGCGGATATTGTCTACCGTGGTGATAATGTTGGCATCCGGTGCGCGGCGAATCATCACCAGAATCGCAGGCTTCGAGTTCGCCATCCCTGCGTTACGTGAGTTCTGGACGGAATCTTCTACCGTGGCGACGTCGCTCAGGCGGACGGCGGCCCCGTTGTTGTAGTGGATAATCAGCGGCGCGTAGGCATCGGCGGTTTTTAGCTCATCGTTGGTTTGTATCTGCCAGCTTTTCTGGCTGTTTTCCACGTTCCCCAGCGGCTGGCGCACGTTCGCCTGCGCGATAGCCTGCCGCACCTCATCGAGGGAAATTCCCTGATTAAACAGCGCCACTGGATTCAGCGCGACGCGCACGGCGGGCAGCGAGCTCCCGCCGATGGAGACATCGCCAACGCCTTCCATCTGCGAAATTTTCTGCGACAGCTGGGTAGAGGCAAAGTCGTACAGCTGTCCCTGACTGTAGGTGTCCGAGGTCAGCGTCAGAATCATGACGGGGGCGTCGGACGGATTGACTTTGCGGTAGGTCGGACGGCTGGACATGCCGGACGGCAACAGATTCTGTGCCGCGTTAATGGCTGCCTGCACATCGCGCGCCGCGCCGTTGATATCCCTGTCGAGATTAAATACCAGAATGACGCGCGTACTGCCGAGCGAGCTGGTGGAAGTCATTTCGCTGACGCCCGCGATCCTGCCGAGTGCCCGCTCCAGCGGCGTGGCGACGGCAGAGGCCATGGTTTCCGGCGAGGCACCGGGCAGCGAGGCGCTGACCGAGATTACCGGGAAATCCACCTGCGGCAGCGGCGACACCGGCAGCAGGCGGAAACCTAATACGCCACAGAGCGCGATGGCCAGCGTCAGCAGCAGGGTGGCAACGGGGCGGTGGATGAACAGGGCGAAGAACTTCACTCGGTTTCTTCCTCCTGACGTGGCGCACGGCGGAAACGCATCGCCAGACGATCAAACAGCAGGTAGATCACCGGTGTGGTAAACAGCGTCAGGATTTGGCTCATGATCAGGCCACCGACCATACAGATCCCCAGCGGCTGGCGCAGCTCTGCGCCGACGCCGGTACTCAGCATCAGCGGCAGCGCACTCAGCAGCGCCGCCATAGTGGTCATCAAAATCGGCCGGAAACGCAGCAGACAGGCCTGATAAATCGCGTCATACGGTTTCATGCCCTGTTCTCGCTCCGCCGCCAGCGCGAAGTCGATCATCATGATGGCGTTCTTCTTCACGATCCCGATGAGCAAAATGATCCCGATAATGGCGATCACATCCAGCTCATTCCCCGCCATCATGAGCGCCAGCAGTGCGCCGACGCCCGCCGTTGGCAGCGTAGACAAGATGGTGATCGGGTGAATAAAGCTCTCGTATAGCACGCCAAGCACAATGTACATCGCGACAATCGCCGCCACGATGAGCCATACGGTGCTGCTCAGCGCTGACTGGAACGCCAGCGTACTGCCCTGAAAGCGAGTGGTGATATCCGCAGGCAGGTTCATCTGCTGCTCGGCCTGCGTGATGGCATCAACCGCTTCGCCCAGCGCATAGCCTTTAGCGACGTTGAAGGAGATTGTCGTCGACGGGAACTGGTCGATATGGTTGATTGCCAACGGCCCCTGACGCTCTTCAATGGTGGCAATGCTGCTGAGCGGAATGGTCCCGCCGTCGCTGCTGATGAGGCGTACGTCGTTCAGCGCGTCCAGACCGGTGTTGTTGGTCGTATCGTGCTCCAGCACCACGCGATACTGGCTGGCCTGCGTATAGATGGTGGAAACCAGTCGCTGACCAAAGGCATTGTACAGCGCGCTATCGACCTGTGACATTGTAATACCCAGACGGCTGGCGCTGTCGCGGTTCACGTTGACGTAGGCGACCGCTGCGCCGTCTTGCCAGTCGCTGCTGACATCCTCTAGCTGCGGCAGTTTTTTCAACTCGGTCATCAGCTTTGGCACCCACTCGCTCAGCTCGTCCAGCGACATCGCCTGCAAGGTAAACTGGTATTGCGTGCGGCTAATCTGGGTGTCGATGGTGAGATCCTGCACCGGTTGCAGATACAGCTGAATGCCGGGGATCTGGGCAGTTTGCTGTTGCAGGCGACTGATGATCTCTGGAATACGTTCGCTGCGTTCACTGAGCGGTTTCAGGTTGATTTGCAGTCGGCCGCTGTTCAGCGCGGCGTTTGTGCCGTCAACGCCGATGAACGAGGACACGCTTTCCACCGTCGGATCTTTCATGATGATGGATGCGACGCGCTGCTGGCGGTCGGCCATATTGCTGAACGAGACCGTCTGCGGTGCCTGCACGGTGCCCTGAATGATGCCGTTATCCTGTATCGGGAAGAAGCCTTTCGGGATCCAGATATAGAGCAAAACTGTCAGCAGCAGCGTACCGAGCGCGACGCTGAGTGTCAGCCACGGATGATTCAACACCTTGCGCAGCCAGACGCCGTAGGCATCAATCAGGCGAGTGAAGAAACGTTCGCTGGCGCGGGTAAAGCGGTTCTGTTTACGCAGCGACTGATGGCTCAGCATTCGTGCGCACATCATGGGCGTCAGCGTGAGTGACACGACGGCGGAAATCAGGATAGACACCGCTAGCGTGACGGCGAATTCGCGGAACAAGCGTCCGACGATATCGCCCATAAACAGCAGCGGGATCAGCACGGCGATGAGCGAGAAAGTCAGAGAGATAATGGTGAAGCCGATTTCCCCTGCACCTTTCAGCGCCGCGTTAAGCGGTTTTTCCCCTTTTTCGATATAGCGGGCGATGTTTTCAATCACCACGATGGCATCGTCCACCACGAAACCGGTGGCGATGGTGAGCGCCATGAGCGTCAGGTTATTGATGGAGAAACCGAGAAAATACATGGCGGCAAAGGTGCCAATCAGCGACAGCGGCACGGCAATGCTGGGGATCAGCGTGGCGACGGCGTTACGCAAGAACAGGTAAATCACCATCACGACCAGCGCGATAGCCAGCAGCAGCTCAAACTGGACGTCTTTCACCGAGGCGCGAATGCTGGTGGTGCGGTCAGTCAGCGTGGTGACTTCGACAGAGTTCGGCAGGCTGGCTTTTAACGCGGGCAGCATCTTACTAATGCTGTCCGTGGTCGTGATGACGTTGGCACCCGGCTGGCGCTGAACGTTGATAATGATCGCCTGCTGCCGATTCGCCCAGGCACCGAGATGAATGTTCTCGGCGGCCTGCTCAATCGTTGCGACATCCTGAAGCCGCACCGGCGCGCCATTCTTCCATGCAACAATCAGCTTGCGGTAATCATCAACGGACTTCATCTGATCGTTGGCGGAGAGCGTCACCGAGCGCGTCGGACCATCCAGGCTCCCCTTGGCGGAATTCACGTTGGCGGCAGTAATGGCGGTGCGGATCGTTTCGCTGGTCAAACCGTACGCCGCTAGCGCTGGCGCGTTCAGCCTGACCCGTACTGCCGGACGTTGCCCACCGGCTAACGATACTAGCCCGACGCCCGCCACCTGCGAGATTTTCTGCGCGATGCGGTTGTCCACCATGTCCTGCACCTGCGTCATCGACATGGCGCTGGAGGTGACGGCCAGCGTCATAATCGGCGGATCCGCCGGATTCACTTTGCTGTAGGTCGGTGGGTAGGGCAGATCGTTAGGCAGCAGGTTGCTGGCCGCATTGATGGCGGCCTGAACGTCCTGTTCGGCGACGTCCAGCGATAGCTCAAGCTGGAATTGAAGCGTAATGACGGATGCGCCGCCTGCGCTCTGCGTCGACATCTGTTTTAGCCCGGACATCTGTCCGAACTGCCGCTCCAGCGGCGCGGTAATCGCCGAGGTCACCACGTCGGGGCTGGCACCGGGATACAGGGTAATAACCTGAATCGTCGGATAATCGACTTCGGGCAACGCGGACACCGGCAGCGCCCGATAGCCGATAATACCGGCGAGCAGAATGGCGATCATCAGCAGCGTCGTGGCGACCGGACGCAGAATAAACAGGCGTGACGGCCCACCGCCGCTGGCTGGAACGGTATCCTGCATCAGGATTTCTCCCCAGCGATTGCGGGCGTTTTCTCCGTCAACGCTGAGGGAATGACTTCCACTTTCGCGCCTTCGGTCAGGCGGTCGATACCGTCAGTCACGACCTGAACATTCGCGTCCAGCCCGGCGGTCACGACAACCAACTGGCCGTACTGAATACTGGTGGTAACCTGACGCTTACTCACTTCATTTTTATCATTCAGAATCCAGACGAAGCGGCCTTCATTGCCCATTTGTACGGCGGCGGACGGCGCGACGACGGCATTTTTCAGCGTGTCGACCTTCATGCGGATATTCACGAACTGGTTCGGGAACAGGGCATCGTCCAGATTGTCAAAACGCGCTTTGAGCTTGATCGTGCCCGTGGTGGCGTCGATCTGGTTGTCCATGCTCAGCAGGATGCCCTGCGAGAGTTTCTTTTGATTAGCACGATCCCAGGCTTCTACCACGGGCGGCTGACCTGATTTCTGCGCACTCAGAATCGTGGAGATTTCCGCTTCCGGTACGGTAAAGACCACATCAATAGGGTAGGTCTGCGTAATCACGACAATGCCATTGGTGTCGCCGCTGGTGATGTAATTCCCCACATCGACCTGTTTTAAACCGATCCGACCGCTGATAGGGGCGGTGATTTTGCTGTAATCCAGCTGAAGCTGTGCGCTGGCGACGGCACCTTCATCGGCTTTTAGCGTGCCTTCCGCCTGACGAACGGCGGCGGTCTGCGCATCCAGTTCTTGACGGGAGATCAGGTTGGTTTTCACCAACTGCTGATAGCGCGCTAAATCCTGTCGGGCGTTAGCCAGTGAGGCCTGATCTTTTGCCAACTGTCCCTGAGCCTGCGTCAGCTCAACCTGAAAAGGACGAGGGTCGATTTCCGCCAGCAGCTCGCCAGCCTTAACCTGTTGCCCTTCCTGAAAGTGCAACGCCATCAACTGACCGTTCACCCGGCTGCGCAGCGTCACAGTATTGGCTGCCGTCACAGTGCCTAAACCTGACAGATAATAGGGCACGGAAGCGGATTGCGTCATCGCAGCCTGCACAGGGGCCAGCGTGCGCATAGCAGCGCGGCGTCCACCGCCATTGCTATTGCTTCCCGAATGTGACGTACGGGCGGCATGCTGTTCACTCGTGCCAGGGGCGGCAGGCGGTACCTGGGTAAAATGGCGCCAGATCAGTACGGCAATAGCGATAACGGCGGCAATTACCAGCAGGCCTCGGATACGTTTGGCATTCATAGTGATGGATTACTCTCTCCAGGTTGCGCGGGAGGCACGGCGTAGCCGCATACTTCACGCTGCATGTGCGTTGGCTGTCATACCCAGCACGTTATTAGACCAATGGCCTTATTTTACTAGTTTAAACAAGGGATGCCGGACAAAAATGAAGGAATTATGGAAGATATGTCAGGGTTTGTAGGAAAAAGAATCCGGCAGCACAAGGCTGCCGGATAGAGATAAAAATTTTATAACGTGATGAAGGATTACAGCACCAGACCGGCAATAGCGGCGGAAAGGATGCTCACCAGCGTAGAACCGTAAACCAGCTTCAGGCCGAAACGGGAAACCACGTTGCCCTGTTGTTCGTTCAGGCCTTTAATCGCACCGGCAATAATACCGATGGACGAGAAGTTGGCGAAGGACACCAGGAACACAGACAGGATGCCCACGCTGCGTGGAGACAGTTCGCCTGCTACTTTTTGCAGCTCCAGCATCGCCACAAATTCGTTAGAAACCAGTTTGGTTGCCATGATGCTACCAACCTGAAGGGCTTCGTGAGACGGGATACCCATGATCCAGGCGAACGGATAGAACACGTAGCCGAGGACTTCCTGGAAGCTGATGCCAAAAATGGCGCTGAAAATCGCGTTGACTGCGGCAATCAGTGCAATGAAGCCGATCAGCATCGCTGCAACGATAACGGCCACTTTGAAGCCTGCCAGAATGTATTCGCCCAGCATTTCAAAGAAGCTCTGATTTTCATGCAGATTACCCAACTGCAATTCCTGCTCTTCACCGACTTTGTAGGGGTTAATCAGCGACAGCACGATGAAGGTACTGAACATGTTCAGAATCAGCGCGGCAACGACGAATTTGGCATCCAGCATAGACATGTACGCACCGACGATAGACATCGAAACGGTCGACATGGCGGTCGCGGACATGGTGTACATGCGTTTTTCGGACATCTTGCCCAGAATGTCTTTGTAGGCAATGAAGTTTTCGGACTGGCCGAGAATCAGTGAACTGACTGCGTTAAAGGATTCCAATTTACCCATGCCGTTCACTTTGGACAGAACCGTACCAATCGCGCGGATGATGATGGGCAGCACTCTAATGTGTTGCAGGATACCGATCAGCGCGGAAATGAAGACGATAGGGCAGAGCACTTTAAAGAAGAAGGAAATCAGGTTCTTCTCACTGTTAACCATGTCACCGAATACGAAGTCCGTCCCTTGACCTGCAAATCCGAGTAGTTTGTCGAATAGCGCTGCGACCCCTTTGACTGCGCCTAATCCGATGTCGGAGTACAGGAAGAAATAAGCGAGCAAAATTTCGATGACGAGTAACTGAATAATAAAACGAATACGAATACTTTTACGATCGCGGCAGACGAGTAGTGCCAGCGCCGCAACAACAACCAGCGCCAGAATAAATTGCGCGATATGGGACAGGGACATGTGTGCTCCAAATATGAGGCAGGCCTAATTTTCCACGTCATTTTATGTAACGCGTGCATTAAAAATGAGAGGAAGAACGCAAAAAAACAATTATACCTTGGGATTTTATCTAAACTAAATGCTACGTCTCGTTATTCGCACTTTTCTGGTCATTCATTATTCTTATTCCACACAGAAAGTGACGTCGGCCTACTTGAGGTTGCAGGCTGGCGGGGCTTTTCATGATGTTTTCTGCATGATTCAAAAGGAGAGTGATTATGTCAGTATCAGATACCACACGTGAGCTTGGACGTTCTGGGATCGTGGTTCCACCTTTTTCTTTCGGCGGTAATGTCTTTGGCTGGACGGTTGACGAATCGACGTCGTTCAGCCTGTTGGATGCGCTGCTGGCGCACGGGCTGAATTTCATTGATACTGCTGATGTTTACTCGCGCTGGGCTACCGGTAATCAGGGCGGTGAATCTGAAACGATCATCGGTAACTGGCTGAAAAAAAGCGGCCAGCGTGACAAGGTCATTCTTGCCACCAAAGTGGGTATGGATTTAGGCGATGGCAAGAAAGGGCTGTCTCCCCGCTATATTCGACAGGCGGTCGAGGCCTCATTACAGCGTTTGCAAACTGACTACATCGATCTCTATCAGGCACATACTGACGACAAAGATACACCGCTGGAAGAAACGCTGGCCGCGTTTGATGCGCTGATTAAAGAGGGCAAAGTGCGCGCGATTGGGGCGTCTAACTACAGTGCGACGCGTCTGGCGGAGGCGCTGAAAGTCAGTAAAGCCAACCATCTGGCGCGTTATGAAACGCTGCAACCGGAATACAATTTGTACGATCGGCAGGGTTATGAGGCCGCGCTAGAGCCGCTGGTGCGTGAGCAGGGGATTGGCGTCATTAGCTACTATTCGCTGGCTAGCGGGTTTCTGTCAGGCAAGTATCGTCAGCCGAAGGATGCGTCGAAAAGCGCACGCGGGCAGGGCGTAGTAGAAAAATACCTGAACGAGCGCGGTCGCACCATTTTGGAAGCGTTGGATAGCGTGGCGAATGCGCATCAGACGACGCCATCGCAGGTCGCGCTGGCCTGGCTGATTGCACGTCCGAGCATCACGGCCCCAATCGCCAGTGCGACGTCGCTGGAACAGGTCGCAGAACTGGCGGGCGCGACGCGGCTGGTGCTGCCAGCAGAAGATATTGAACTGTTGAATCGTGCGAGTCGCTATTAGGAAATTGCCTTCTTCGCAGGTGTTTCTTCATTACACTTTATATGCGGGTGTGGAAATGGTTTCGTGCGCCATCATACCGCCATTTTCATGCTACCTCGTAGCACGCGCCCGACATAGGGGGCTACGCCAGCCCCCTATGAACCCCGGCTTTTGGCGGGAATTATGCCGCTTACGCGGTGCCATCGGTGTTCATGACCGCTAATCGAGCCACCAGTGACGCGTTCCCGACGCGGCACTGGTTTTCGCGACGTCCTGTCGCTCACTCGGCGGTCAAGCCCACCGCTGCATAATTTTTACGCCAGATAACGGCAAGATACTCATACATTTACAACATTTATCGCGCACGAAACCGCCTCAACAGTGGCATAAAAATGTGACTAAGAGACAGCGAACATTTAGCGCGCTTCTGCTCCATCATCCTCAAACCAGGCGGCTAACTCGCGGCGCAGGTTATCCGACTGGGTGCCGAAGATGGCCTGTACCTGATGGCCGACGATGATCACGCCGATAGCGCCCAGTTTTTGCAGACTGTCGCTGTTAACCAGCCGTAGGCTGTGAACCTCGACCCGCAGGCGGGTGATGCAGGCATCCAGACTGACGATATTTTCTTTGCCGCCAAAGGCGGTTACCAACTGCTGCAAGTTTTCTTTGTCTAGCGGTGAAGCGATTTCAATCTCGGTAATTTGCTTACCCAACATTGATGCGAACAATTTCCGAAAATTGTGAATCTTGCCCATCGTAGTCACCTCTTCGTTTGTTTATCAGCGTGCGTATGATAATGCCGTTCACGTAACATTACTGTTAGGCGACACACGGTGATGAGGTTCCGTAGGAACGTCTTCACCGCGCTCGCCCAGTATCGTAATGCTTAGCCAACAAGCATGAGCCTTACTGTAGCGCGCGGCGTAGAATCCGGCAGCCATAGCCTGACAGGTCAATAAACCCCGAAAGCGTGCTGCCCGTCGTCATTTCCTCGTAGGTGGCTGGCAGCGCGATCTGTTGCGGCGTTGCGGTGTAGTTCTGTACGAAGATGAACTCGCTTTCTCCGTCATCGCGGCGATGAGCGACAATGCCGTAGGGCAGGTCGGTCGGCAGCGCACGCGGTAGATCCAGCGTCTGTATCAGCGTGGTGAAGAAATCACGCTGGAAGGCGAGATCGTTGCGCGACGCGATATAATAGGCCTGCCCTTTGCCGTGATCATTGACTGTAACAGCCGGACGACCCGCGTAGAAATCGCTGTCATAGGTTGCCAGCGCCCGCGCGCCTTCCAGATGAATCAACTCGCACAGGTGGGTGACCTGATACGGGCCGACCAGACGTTGCTCGTTGCCGTCCAGACCGCTGATGCTGTTGCTTTCATGATCGTACAGCCCATCGATTTCTTCTGCCCAGATCCCCATGATCGGACGCAGCGGGCCAGGGAAACCGTTTTGGTGACACAGATCGGTTTCGTTGACGACGCCAGACCAGTAGGTGGTGACGAAGCGACCGCCTTGTTTGACGAAGGCATCGACACGTTCGGCAAAGCCATCGCGTACCATGTAGAGCATCGGTGCGATCACGAGCTGATAACCGCTGAGATCGACATCGGCGTTGATGATATCCACCGCCACGCCCTGTTCCCAGAACGTACGATAATGCTCGGTGACAGTTTTTTCGTAGAACAGCCCCGCGTTGCGCGGCCCTTGGGCGTTATCCATTGCCCAGCGGCTTTCCCAGTCGAAAATGATGGCGACTTTGGCGTCAACCCGACTGCCTGCCACCGGTGCGAGTTTGTTGAGTATGTCACCCAATTCCTGCACTTCACGCCCTACGCGGGTGTTGATGTGTCCGACATGATCGACCACGGCACCGTGGAATTTTTCAACGGAACCGCGGCTCTTACGCCACTGGAAATACTGCACGGAGTCTGACCCGTGCGCGACGGCCTGAAGCGAAGACAGGATATGCATGCCCGGCTTTTTCAGTTTGCTGATCGGTTGCCAGTTGGTCAGGCTCGGCGTTGACTCCATCAGGTAGAACGGTTTTCCACCTTTCAGCGTACGCATCAGATCGTGATACATCGCGGTGTAGGCGCCCAGCGTGCAGTCATCTTCCGCGTTATGCCACAGCGGGTAGCTGTCCCAGGAGACGAAGTCGATCACCTTCGCCAACTGCCAGTAGTCGTAATCATAGAAATATTCCATGAAGTTCGTCGTCGTTGGCAGAGACGGATTTTCAGCTTTTAGCGGTGCAATTTCGGCGGCACAAAAATCGCTGACCTGTGAGGTGTTAAAGCGTTTCCAGTCCAGATTCAGGCCGTGGATGGATACTTCACCGATGGACGACGGGGGTTCTAACTGTGACCAGTCGGTGTAGGTGTGGCTCCAGAAGGTGCTCCACCACGCTTTATTCAGTGCGTCTATTGTGCCGTAGCGCGCTTTCAGCCAGCTCTGGAAAGTGCTGCGGCAGGTATCGCAATGGCATTCGCCGCTGTATTCGTTGGAAATATGCCAGCCGATCACCGCAGGATGGTGCGAGTAACGCTTTGCCAACTGGGTGTTGATTTGTTTTACTTTCTCGCGATAGTTCGGCGAGCTCAGGCAGTGGTTGTGGCGACCGCCGTGCAGCGCTTGCACGCGGTTGCTGCCCACGCGCAGCACGTCTGGGTATTTCTGCGATAGCCAAGCCGGGCGTGCGCCGCTCGGTGTTGCCAGGAAAACGAAGATACCGTTGGCATACAGCGTGTCGAGGATGCCATCCAGCCAGCCAAATTCGTAGCGACCTTCTTCCGGCTCAATCCCAGACCAGCTGAAAATACCCACGGACATGACGTTGCACTGGGTCTGCTTCATCATCTCAATGTCTTTTTCCAGAACCTCTGGGTCATCCAGCCATTGGTCAGGGTTATAGTCTGCGCCGTGCAGCAGAACAGGCACCTTGCTGCTTAGCGGGGGGAATTTGAACATCGTTCTCTCCTAAACGGGTTGTCACGCTCTGAATACGGTTTGCGTGTTCGAGATAGCTGGCAATGTGCTGATGCGGCGATGATGGGTAGATCGTAAAGACGCTGTGAATACATCCCTGTACGCTCGGGTTGCGCCATCCCTGGCGCAAACGCTTTACTCTTCTATCCCATTATCGCCGCTCTTGTTCAGTTAAACGGGTTGTCACGCTCTGAATACGGTTTACGACTTACTTAAACGCTTTGATGGAAGGCAGTACGTTGCCTTTGCAGTCGAACAGCGCTTGGTTTTCCCGCGCGTTGCCTTCTTTCCATTCGTCGTTGTTGTATTTCATACCCGCTTTCGTGGCCCAGGTTGCGCCGGGGGTAGGCAGCCAGATTGGCTCCCAATAGAAGACGCCTTTGCCGCGCTGGTTGGGTACGTTGATGACGCTTTGCATCAAATCGTGCAGGTAATTGGCCTGACCCTGAACGGAAGCGGGGTAACCGCCAGCATCCAACTCTTTTTGCTGGAAGCTGTTTTCCGCGTTATCGCAGTTTTCCAACGTGTAAGCATAGGCGGCTTCAACCACGATGATGTCTTTATTGTAGCGTTTGGTGACGTCGTTCATGTTGTACTGCAACGCGCTGATGGGGCCGTTCCAGTAGGTGTAGAACGAGGCACCGATGACATCAAACGGGACATTACGTTTGACGATTTCATCGAACCACCAGATAAAGGTGTCGTTTTTGGTGCCTTCCGCCAGATGCAGCATGATCTTGACGTTATTCGCGCCCTGTACGTCCTTCACGCCCTGAATACCGGCTTTCAGCATCGCCGCGAGGCGATCGAATTCGCCGCCACCCTGACCCCAACTTTTTCCTTCCGGCCACAGCATTCCGCCGTTCAATTCGTTACCGATCTGCACCATATCCGGCATGACGCCCGCTTTCTGGAATTCGCTAATGGTGGCTTTGGTGTAGTCATGTACGGCAGTTGTGAGCTGCGCTGCGTTTAGGCCAGACCAGGCTTTAGGCTTGTTTTGGTGAGCCGGATCGGTCCAGAAATCGCTGTAGTGGAAATCCAGCAGCACTTTCATGCCGTTCGCTTTGGCGCGTTTAGCCAGTGCCAGCGTGGTAGCCAGATCGTTGTTACCGCCGCCGTAACCGTTGCCCGCTGCATCTTTCGGATCGTTCCAGATGCGCAGACGGATATAGTTAATGCCGTTCTCTTTCAGGATCAGCATGGCATCTTTCTGTTTGCCATGTTCGTCATAAAATTTGCCGCCGTGCTTTTCCACCTCATTCAGCATGGAAATATCCGCGCCTTTAATGAAATCGGCAGGGACGTTCGTCAACTTATTGATCGTCACATTCTCTGCGGCATACAGGGTTTGCGGCAGGGAGAAGGTCAACAGGCCAGTTGCCAGCATGGCGGCCATCAGTACGCGTTTTTTCATTTTCATTTTACGTTCCTGGAATAGGTACAGATGTTGAGTTATTACCCTTTGGTTCCGCCTGAGGTCAGGCCGGAGACAAAGTACTTTTGCAATGAAAGATAAAGAATGGCGACCGGTACCGCGATCAGTACGGCTCCAGCGGCGTAGGTGGTGTAGCTGGCTCCCATCTTCTGTGAGACCAGGTTGTACAGCCCGATGGGCAGCGTGTACTGATCCGGCGTGCGCAGGATGGTGCTGGAGAGAATGAAGTCGCCCAGCGGGCCGGTAAACGAGAACAGGGCTATCACCGCGATGATCGGTTTGGACAGCGGCATAATGATCTCGATAAAGATGCGGAAGTTGCCTGCACCGTCCATACGCGCGGACTCATCCAGATCTTTCGGAATGGCATCCAGATAGCCTTTCATCAGATAGGTATTCATCGGGATCATGCCGCCGACGTAAACCAGCACCAGCGCAATATGGCTGTTCACCAGCCCCAGCATCTGCGCCAGTACGAAGATGGCGATCAGCGCGGAGAACTGCGGGATCATCTGCAAGAGTAGAAACAACATCAGCCCATTCTGGCGGCCGCGAAAGCGGAAGCGAGAGAAGGAATATGCGGTGAAACTGACGCTGACGAGCGTCAGAATCATGGTCAGGAAGCTGATTTTCATCGAGTTCCAGTACCATGCCGCGTAGTCAATCTGGCCGTTAAACAGCTCCTCATAGTGAATAAAGGAGAAGTTATCCGGGATGATCGAGGTGTTGAGCAGGCTGTTGCCGGGGTTCAGCGACGCGCCAACCGTCCAGATCAGTGGATAAATAATGATGACTGCCACGATCGTCAACAGCAGGTAGGTCAGGCCGAGTTTGATAAAATTCTGGCGTTTAACGCTGTGTTTTTTCATCTGCGCGCTTTCCTATGCCATGTTGTCTTGTTTGAAGGAATTGGTGGCGCGGAACTGCCACAGCGCGACGCCCACAACAAAAATCGACAGCAGAATGGTGATGCTGGCTGCGATCGCATATTGGGAAGAAGACATGGTCAGCTTATAAATCCAGGACACCAGAATATCCGTCCCGCCCGCATTGGAACCGATCACCGCCGGTCCGCCGTTGTTGAACAGATAGATGATGTTGAAATTATTAAAGTTGAACGTGTACTGCGTGATGATGATCGGTGCAATGGAGTAGAGCACCAGCGGCAGCGTGATGGTGGTCAGCTTGTACCAGCTGCTGGCGCCGTCAATGGTTGCGGCTTCGTACAAATCGTCAGGAATCGCCTGCAATACGCCGGTGGTCATGGCGAACACAAAGGGGAAACCTAACCAGGTTTGCATCAAGATCAGTGCGGTTTTGGTCCAGAATGGATCGGTCATCCACGCCTTGGGTTCAATCCCCAATGCGGCCAGAATGCCGTTATTAATCACGCCAAACGTTTCGTTAAACATCCCCGCGAAAACCAGAATAGTGACGAAACCCGGCACTGCCCATGGCAGGATCAGAATGGTGCGGATCAGCGGTTTGAAACGCAGCCCTTTCTGATTTACTAAAATCGCCAACAGGATGCCTACGGCGCACTGGAGTGTGGTCGCAATCAGCGTCCAAATCACCGTCCATTGCAGCACGTCAAAGAATGTCGAACGCCAGAGATCGAGCCGGAAGATGTTGATAAAGTTCGTCATCCCTACCCAGTCGACCAGCTTGGCGGGCGGCGTGTGATAGAGATTGTAATTGGTAAAGGCGATGGAAAAACCGAAAATAATCGGGAAAACCACGACAAAGACCAGCAAGATGAAGCTGGGGGTGATCATCAGATAAGGGAAGCCTTCGCTCAGCAGCATCTGATATTGCTTCTTCACGCTGTTCAACGGCAGACCTTTATCGCGTCTGGCACCGCACGCGTAGGCATCGCGCAGGCTCAAATAGTAAACGCCGACGCCAAAGGCGGCGACGATCACGCTGATAATGCCTTTTGCCAGCAGAAAGATAGAGTGATCGCGCGGCAGCTCAGTGCCCAACGTGATGAGCCCCCAGGCACCGTTTCGCAGGAAATCATGGAATATACCGATGAAGCAGGCCATGACGATAAAGAAAAGCGCGCCTTTGACGAACTGGCGATTATAAATCTGTCCGAGTCCGGGGACGAGCGCCAGCAATACAGCCGTTCTGGCGTGGCGACATCCTCTCTCTTGTGGCGTAAGGCCGCTGGCGTTGACGGTCACATCTACCTCCATTTTCTTAAAAACATGGGTATCCCTCACATCCCGAAACCGATTGGGGAGAAATAAGGGATCCCATGTTGACCCACGGTGGTGCGGGGGATTACTGGTTACTGTGGTTAGCTTCGATCTGCATTTTGATAATCTTCACGGCAGATTCCAGCGCCGCTTTGGTGTCCTGCTTGCCGGTCACGCTCAGTTGCAGCGCGCTGTTCGCTGGCGTCCAGACTTCCTGCATTTCCGGTACGCTCGGCATAGGAACGGCATAGCCAGACTGGATCGCGACAGCACGGGATTTTTCGTCATCCTTAATCAGCGGATCGTCAACCAGCGCCGCGATCGGTGGGATTTCGCCGGTTAACTGGAAGCGAATTTTGGCGTACTCAGGCTGATTGATGAACTCAATGAATTTCTGCGCTAGCTCTTTGTTTTTAGAGTAGGTGGAGATGCTGTAGCCTTTCACGCCCAGCAGCGAACGCGGATGCTCGCCGTTTGGCAGCAGTGGCAGTGGGGCGACGCCATAGTTTACGCCTGCGTTTTTGTACGGCTGGAATGCCCACGGGCCGGTAATCACGGCAGCGGCTTTTTTCTCGGTAAACAGGGAGTCGATGGCGTTAGCGCCGGTTTCACCGACGATGCCCGGCGGGAACAGGCCATCGGCGTAGAATTTCTTGATGTAGTTGACGGCATCGATGGTGGCTTGTTTATCCAGACCGATGTCTTTTACGTTCGGTGAACCGTTGCTGTTCTGCCCGAAAATGTAGCCACCCATCCCAGCGATGACGCCATAGGCGTAATAAATTTCGTCAAATTTCGCCAGCAGACCATAGCGGCCTTCGGCACGTTGCTGTTTGGAGAAGGTGAACAAGTCGTCGAATTTTTCCGGCGGCTGTGGCATCAGGTCTTTGTTGTACACCAGCACGGTGGTTTCAACGGCTTTCGGCACGCCATACAGCTTACCGTTATAGGTTTGTGCTTCCAGAGCAGGTTTGGTGAAACTCGACAGGAATGTCTGATCCAGCTTCAGTTCGCTAATCAATCCCTGAACGACGGCGGTACCCACCTGATCGTGTGGCATCACGATCACATCCGGGCCGATTCCTGCTGGGCCATCCAGACGGAGTTTCTCAATCTGCTGCGCGTAGGGCGTTTCCAGCACTTTGATTTTGACATTATTCTGTTTTTCAAAGGCTTTGATCGCGTCGGCGATGCCATCAGATTTCTTGATATCTTCCCATACCAGAAGTTCTTTGTCGGCTGCCAGCGCTGATTTGCTGAGTACGCCGGTGATACCCAGTGAAATCATAATGACGGTGGTCAGTGTTTTCATTTTCATCATTAGTCCTCAAAGCCCTGGTGGGCCAATCATGGTCGGAAATTGTCGCGTACTTTCCCGTTTTCACCGTTTTTGCTGTCCCTGTGCGATGTTGGTGTAACGTTACATCACACGGCAGTACACCGAAGGGAATGAGTCATCTAACAGTACACGTTGTTTGGCGATCGTCGCTGTGTGGCGCTTGACGCTTTGTTGCGCGTTTTCCACAAACTAGGATAACGGTTACACCAATGGCGATTACATTAAGCAGAGTGCGCCACGTCTGCCAGCGAAACATGTAAAGGCTGTGATCTTATGCACAAAAGTAACCCCCTGTTTGTGCAAGCGGTTACACCATGCTGTTATATTGCAATTATGACCAGCGTGCAGGTAAAACCTGGCCGGATGCTAATGCGTCTGGAAGGGCTACCGAGCCATTTTGAGTCGACGACCACTGGGCCGTTGTGACTCAGCGCTTATATCCTAAAAAGCAAAATTATCAAGAGGTTACCGTTATGGCGTCGATCCAGTTGGATAGAGTGAGTAAGCATTTTGGCAAAACGATTACGCTTCACGATGTGAATCTGACGATTGCGGATGGAGAGTTCGCCGTTTTTGTTGGGCCGTCTGGCTGTGGTAAGTCGACGTTGCTGAGAATGATTGCCGGGCTGGAAGATGTCACGGGCGGTGAAATCATGATTGATGAGGCAGTGGTGAATGATGTTGCCCCCGCTCACCGTGGCGTGGCGATGGTGTTCCAGTCTTATGCGCTGTACCCGCACATGACCGTCGCTGAGAATATGGGCTACGGCCTGCGTGTGAATGGCGTTCCGAAAGACCAGATTAAGCACCAAATCGAGATGGTGGCGAAGACGCTGCAACTGTCTCACCTGCTGGAACGTAAGCCGAAGGAGCTATCCGGTGGGCAGCGCCAGCGTGTGGCGATAGGGCGCGCCATCGTACGTAACCCGAAAGTGTTCCTGTTTGATGAACCGCTGTCGAATCTGGATGCAGAGCTGCGCGTGGATATGCGATTGCACATTGCCAAACTGCATCAGGAATTGAAAACGACGATGATCTACGTGACGCACGATCAGGTCGAAGCCATGACGCTGGCCGATAAAATTGTGGTCATGAATTACGGCAAAGTCGAGCAGGTCGGATCGCCGATGGAGCTTTATTATCATCCAGTTAATCAGTTTGTCGCGGGCTTTATCGGCTCGCCAAAAATGAATTTCCTGCCTGCGCAGGTTATCGATTGGACGCCGGATAGCCTGACGGTGAATGTTGCTGAGCAGTTGCAGCTTGAGCTGCCGATTTGCACTGGCGAACTGACTGTTGGCAGCACGATAACGCTGGGGCTGCGGCCGGAACACGTGTCACCGGAAGGTGAGGGGATACCTCTGTCATTCGGTTGTGAAGTCGTCGAACGTTTAGGTAACAGTACCTACCTGTTCGGACAATGCTGTGGCATCGATAACTTCAAACTTCTGCTGGCGGGCGACAGTGCCTTCAAGCCTTATGAACATATTGAGGTCTTCTTCTCCCCGAATAACTGTCTGGTGTTCAACGCTGATGGCCTGCGTATCAGTGAGTAGTTAAGTTTTTGAATCGCTTGATCTGAATAGCAAAACCCCTACTAAACATAAACAGCGCCCTTAGCGGGCGCTGGCTTTGCTGCCGCTGTCTACGGCCTATTATAAAAACTGTTTTTCTTTATGCTGATGCGGTGTAAGTGTTTCGTGCGTGTTAGGCATCTTATTTCTCTGTAACATCGTTACACGCCCGACAAGGCGCGCTCAATCGCCGCAGCGCCTTGACCACTGGCTTTTCGGCGTGATTCGCGCCGCTGCGCGGTTCCTTCGGTATGCATGCCTGCTGATCGGATCACCTGCGACGCGTTCCAGACGCGGCGCAGGCTTTCGCGGCGTCCATGCCGCTCATCCGGCAGTCATTCACACCTCAGCGCGATTTTTTACGCCGGTATAAGAAACAGTGAAAATTTTATAGCGGATACCATCCGCAACAGAAAAAGGCTTTCCGTAGAAAGCCTTTTGGGAAACGCCCGACGGGAATGATGGGCCCGTCGAGCTGAGGGTTAGTGCGGTATTACCACCAGGCTTCTGCCTGAATACCGAAGTTCACTGCATTGCTGCGATCGTCGTTGAAGGTGTTGCGGTTTTCATTTCCACGGTTTTGGTAAGAAACGAAGAAGCGCAGTTCCGGGCGTGTCATCATGGGAATATCGGCGGTGAAGGCGTGTGCCAGCGTGTATTTCTCACCACTGTATTTGGTTTCTGTACCCGCTTTCCAGCTATCTTTTTTCTGATATGCGCCGGCTTCCAGATAGGTTTTTTGGTTCTTGGTCCAGACATATTGGCCGCGACCTACCGCAGACAATAATTCTGTGCTGTCGCGCCAGCGGCTGATTTCATCCGCTTTACCGTAGGTCAGAACATGGCTAAGAGAAATATTATCAGTGATTGGTAGGTCACCGGTCTGAATGACGCGGTAGCCTTTGGCGCTGTCGTTGATGCTCCAGACGTCATACCAGCCGCCGCCCTGATCGACCATGTTGTGCGCCAGCCCTTTGTCGGCATATTGCAGCACCAGTTTCTGGTTGGATTTGAGGCCAGAGAAGTAGTGGCTGAGCTCACCCGTGATCATCATCGAGTTTTTAGGATCGAATTTTTGTCCTTCCGCGAGGAACGCATTTTTCTGCGTGTCTGCTTCATTTGGCATCGCGTAGGAAATACCGAACTCCGTCCACGCGCCGTCCCACGGCTTCCAGCCTGCATAGCGAGCGTCCAGATAGTTGATATTCAGGTCGTTATAGGTGTCTGTCCTGTCTTTACATGCTTGAGTGCTGGTGTCGCAGCCTAAATCAATGTTCATGTTTTCAGCATCGGCACGGATCCAGGCAAAAGAGAACGCGCCTTCGCCTGCTTTGACGTTTTCGATCCCGGCACCCGCACCGGAGATATTCCAGTATTTGGTATCGATGATGTGCAAGTCATGACGCTGATAGTAGCGTTTCCCCGCCCAGACCGTGGCATCCGGCAGTCCAGGTACAAAGCCTTTTGCCTGAAGGTTTAACTGGCGCAAACCAAACTCGGCATCGTCATTTTTTGTCGTTTCATTATCGTTCGAGCCATTGGAGAACATGGAAATCATGCTATCGAAGTAAAACGTTTTCCCATTTTCGTTATACAGCTGCTGCCCTAATTGGATTTCGCCGTAGGTGTCATCTTCGTTACCTAATCTTCCCACATAACTTTTATCGGCTGCCTGTTGTTTTCCGTGGTTTGATGCACCCACGCCAGAACGGAAGTATCCTGAAAAATCAACAGAATAAGAAGGGGTTGCCAGCATTGCCAAACTCAGCGCAATGGATGTTGTCAGCAGTTTTCTTTTCATAATATACCTTTCGCTTATTCGGGTAAGAATGTGGATGTTCCAAATAACATGACGTGAACGGAGGTAAAACGTTTCCACTCATGGCGAAGGATTATGGGGGAATAAAATGGCGCGTGACATGATTGTTCTCACAAAACACAAAAGAGTTACACCAATATTTACACTGATGTAACGATGTTACAGGTGGTATTTTGATTGTTTATCAGTACTGGAGCGGTGTTATTTGCTGCGTAATGATGTGTAACTGGTTACACATTTTTCTGGCGCGTCTAAAATGCAGCATAAAATTTTTTTATGTCAGAATCGGTGGCGTTACATAAAAGGAGTGATGCGATGCCGAGTAGGAAACATTTTTGGAATAGAGGGAAAGGAGGTTAGTTAAAAGGAAAGCGCAAACAAGGGGGGAGGTCAGAAGGCAATGATGTCGCTACCTGCCTGATGCAAATGAGTATTGCGTCAGGCAAGCGACGTTGGTGAAAGGCGACTACTTCTTACGGGCCGGGGGACTCACCGAATGGCGGCGTACCAGCGTCGGGCTAAACATATTCGTGGTTTCACTGAGCTGTTTACCGTGAGATAGCGCGATGGCTAATTCTGCGGCCTGAATTGCCATGGCGGAAACCGGATAGTGCACGGTGGTCAGGCGAGGGCGAAGGTAGCGAGCGATCAATACGTCATCAAACCCAATCACCGACATATCCTGCGGTACGCTGATGCTGTTATCACTCAGGACGGAAAGCGCGCCTGCGGCCATGGAATCGTTGTAACACACGACTGCTGTCATGTTGCCGCCCCGACTCAGCAGCTCCATCATGGCAGATTCGCCGCCCACTTCGTCCGGCGAGGCGCGGGCAATGAGGCGTTCATCCCGTGCGATGCCGTGCTCTTGCAGCGCATCCACATAGCCTTGCAGACGGTCGGCGGAGTCGGAAATTTGGTGGTTAGAACAGAGAAAACCGATCCTCTGGTGCCCTTCCTGAATTAAATGACGCGTTGCCAGCCAGGAGCCATAGCGATCGTCGAGCGCAACGCAGCGGTTTTCATAACCGGGTAACGTGCGGTTGATGAGCACCATGTCAGGAATGTGGCTCATCAGCGCTGCCAGTTCTTCATCTGAAAGCATCTTTGCGTGCACGACTAGCCCGGAACAGCGGTGGCGAATTAACTGTTCAATGGCTTTCTTTTCCTGCTCGGCGTTGTGATAGCCGTTACCAATCAGCAGAAAGTTGCCGGTTGCCTGGGCAATTTGTTCGACAGATTTAACCATCGTCCCGAAAAAGGGATCGGATACATCCGCGACAACCAGCCCCATAGTCTCTGCACTTTGATGCGCGAGCGCTCTGGCATTGGCGTTCGGATGATATTGCAGCTCCGCCATGGCCTTGTGTACGGCTTCCCTTGACGCAGTACTGGCTTTGGGCGAGTTATTAATCACGCGCGAAACCGTAGCGACTGATACACCTGATAGACGAGCAACATCCTTTATTGTGGCCATTGGCATTCCTGAGCGGTCAAATGCGTGGTGAGGCGGACCGCAGCCTAACGCACACGTTAAAAGAAAAAATCGATTACTTATATTTATAAATGTACAGGTTTTTGGGGGATGTTACCTATCCGACCACCTTTCCTTTTTGATCCAGACCGTACTTATGTGATCGCTATCAACAATCATCGGTCATTTCTCTCTTCCAAAATACCATTTCGGGGTTTAAATTTAGGGTAACCGATTACACTTATGTGATGACTAAACGATAGCTGACTATCTTTCTTTAGCATTATTACAGCTATTTTATCCATGCCATATAGTGAAACTGATTACATTAAGGGATTTTTCTGGCTGAGTTTACGGACTGACCTGATGCCTCTTCCAGATCTCTGACGGACTGTTAGCGCCATACAATGGGTTGCGGATGGTGCCGCGGTTGTACCGAATTTGTGTTTTGTATTGAGGAATAGCTTATGCAGTTTGAGCCGACTGAACATCCGCATCGCCGTTTTAACCCGCTGAAAGGCGAATGGATTCTGGTTTCTCCGCATCGCGCCAAGCGCCCCTGGCAAGGGCAGCAGGATGAACCGGATCGCGCCACGCCGCCGCCTTACGATCCGACCTGCTATCTGTGTGCGGGTAATAAACGTATTACTGGCGATATCAACCCGCACTATCAGGGCACCTTTGTTTTCACGAATGACTTTTCGGCTTTGATGGAGGACACGCCGGAGGCACCGTCGGGCGACGATGAGCTTTTCCGCGTGCAGCAAGCTCGTGGCGTCAGCCGTGTCATCTGTTTTTCTCCCGATCACAGTAAAAGTCTGCCGCAGCTTTCATTACCGGCGCTGAAAGCAGTGATCGATACGTGGAGCGATCAGACTGAAGAACTGGGCAAGCGGTATCCGTGGGTTCAGGTCTTTGAGAATAAAGGGACGATGATGGGGTGCTCCAATCCCCATCCGCACGGGCAGGTTTGGGCTAATGATTTTCTACCGAACGAAGTACAGCGTGAGGATGAGCAGCAGCGAGATTATTTCTCCCGTCACGGTTCGCCGTTACTGCTGGACTACGTTCGCCGCGAGCAGGCTGACGGTTCGCGCATCGTGGTGGAAACGGAACACTGGTTGGCGGTTGTCCCGTACTGGGCGTCGTGGCCGTTTGAAACGCTGGTGCTGCCCAAGTTCGCTGTACAGCGGTTGCCACAGCTACATGACGTTCAGCGTGACGATCTGGCGCTGCTCCTGAAAAAGCTGACCAGCCGTTACGACAACTTGTTCCAATGTTCATTCCCTTATTCGATGGGATGGCATGGCGCGCCGTTCAAGGGTGATGACATCGCACACTGGCAGCTGCATGCCCATTTTTATCCCCCGTTATTACGTTCTGCCAGCGTGCGCAAATTTATGGTTGGCTATGAAATGCTGGCTGAGGCACAGCGTGATCTGACGGCAGAGCAGGCCGCTGAACGTTTACGCAGCGTGAGTGATATCCATTTTCGTGAGCAAATTTGAGGTCATTTTATGAGCCGTATTGATTCTCTACGTCAGTTAACCGAGTCTGTTTTTGTCCGATTATTTGGCTATGCGCCGCACGCGGCTATTCAGGCTCCCGGCCGGGTCAACCTGATTGGTGAGCACACCGACTATAACGATGGTTTTGTCTTGCCTTGTGCTATCGATTACCAGACGGTGGTCAGCGCGGCGGTACGTCAGGATGGCATCGTGCGGGTGGTGGCGGTGGACTTTGACAACCAGCAGGATGAATTCGATCTCGCCAAAGAGATCGTGCCTCACCCGGACTATACCTGGGCGAACTATATCCGTGGAACGGTGAAATTTTTGCTGGCGCGTGGCCTGCCGCTCACTGGCATGGATATGGTTGTCTCCGGTAACGTGCCTTCTGGCGCAGGGCTAAGTTCATCGGCCTCGCTGGAAGTGGCTATCGGGCAGACGTTCAAGGAGCTGAATGATCTGGACATCAGCCAGCTGGATGTGGCCTTGAACGGTCAGCAGGCAGAAAACCATTTTGTTGGCTGTAGCTGCGGCATTATGGATCAGTTTATTTCTGCTCAAGGGCGTGTTGGTCAGGCGCTGTTGATCGACTGCCGCTCTCTGGAAGGGCGCTCTGTACGTATGCTCGACGGTGTTGACGTCCTGATCGTGAATTCTAACGTGCGCCGTGGGCTGGTGGACAGCGAATACAACACGCGACGCCAGCAGTGTGAAGCCGCGGCGCGTCACTTTAACGTCAAGGCGCTGCGTGATGTTTCCCTCGCACAGTTTGAAGCGGGAATCGAGGGGCTGGATCCAGTAGCGGTACGCCGTGCGCGACACGTTATTACCGAGAACCGCCGTACGCTGGAAGCGGCCGATGCGCTGGCGCGTCAGGATGCGCACCGTTTGTTTACGCTGATGGCGGAATCACATGTTTCCATGCGCGACGACTTTGAAATTACCGTGCCACCGATCGATGCGCTGGTGGATCTGATTCAAGAGTATGTCGGTGAGCGGGGCGGTGTACGTATGACTGGAGGCGGTTTCGGTGGCTGCATTGTCGCCCTTATCCCTTCGGCGCTGACGGATGAAGTCAAACAGGTGATTGAACGGGAATATCCGGCGCGTACCGGTCTTCAGCCGTCCATCTACCTGTGTCAGGCATCCGGTGGTGCGGGTCGCGTGAGTTAAGCCCAGGCTGGAAAAGGTGAGGGAAACCTCACCTTTTCCATTTATTGCCGAGCCTGTGGGGAAATAGAAATATTAACGTCGCGGTTAAGCTGGCGCAGAGCTAACTCTATCGTTTCAACTTTTGATGAATGTTCAACATCCAAAAGGCGATCAATTTGCGGACCTTTTTGGCCTAAGCGTCTGGCAAGTTCAGCTTTACGCGTTCCTGTTTCAATCATTGCATTATGTAATGCAGCCTTCATCGTCACTAATACTGGGATCGTGACAACGTGCTCTCCTGCTATTGGTGCGCTAGCGTAAGGAACTGGACGGCGTTCTTCAATTTCGATGGCTATGGCGGTAACAATTCCGTCAACAGATTCCAGAAGGGCTGAGTCAACGGAGTCACCAACCGAATTCATTAATGGCAAATCGCGGCAAGAAACCACGTATTGTCCGGTTGCTTCGTCGAGTTCCAGTTTTACGGGATAGTTGAACATACTTTTACCTCTAAATGGGGTTTCCCCCGATGTAACGAGAATCGCACTTACATAGATTATAGTGGTATCGACTTAATCATATTAGTGGTTCTTCTAACCAATTCGCTGAATTTACAGAAATTTTGGTATATGAGATAGCCAAATTGGCTGGTAAGCCTTAAGTATCATAGCCCCAAATCTTTCATGATTTTCTTACGAAGAGGCTCAGGTATTTCTTTTGCGCCATGAAAAGGCAAAACGGATGCTTTTCCGTTTAATTTAACTTTAAGGTGGCTTCCACCTCCCGATGCTTTAGTCAATTCTGCTCCTTGTTGCAGAAGCCAGCGTCTGAATTCAGAATATTTCATTTGGCATTCCGCCACTTTGCTCAGTTTTCACCCTATAACCACACTAACTTATTTGTATAAAATGACAACTTATATGTTAACTAATGAATCATTAATGTTAACTCTAGCCCTTTTATCAAGGCAGCAGGAACAGCGTTGCCAGTCCTAGGAAGATAAAGAAGCCGCCAGTATCCGTGATCGCCGTAATCATTACGCTGGAGCCGATGGCCGGGTCGCGGCCGAGTTTCATCATGACCAACGGAATAGCGACGCCCATCAGCGCGGCGAGCAGCAGGTTCAACAGAATCGCCAGCATCATCACGCCACCCATCGCGGCATTACCATAGAGCAGGAAGGTCACCACGCCCATAATCGTGCCCCAGATCACCCCGTTTACCAGCGCAACGCCTAATTCTTTTAGCAACAGGTACGATTTCTTGCCGTGTTCAAGCTGATGCAACGCCAGTGCACGCACAATCATGGTGATCGTCTGGTTGCCGGTATTCCCACCGATGCCGGCGACAATTGGCATGAGCGTCGCCAACGCCACCAAATGGGATAACGTGTGCTCAAACAGGCCGATGACCCGCGAGGCGATGAGCGCCGTACAAAGATTGATGGCCAGCCACGCCCAGCGATTGCGAAATGATTTATACACGGGCGCGTAGACGTCTTCAGAAGGCGTTAAGCCCCCCGAACGCCGCAGATTGCTGTCGCTTTCTCGATTCACGACGTCGAGGATATCCTCAATCGTCAGGCGTCCCATGAGTTTCCCTTTGCTATCGACCACGGCGCTGGAAATTAAATCGTAACGTTCAAAAGCCCCTGCGGCCTCTTCGACTTTATCTTCAGGCTGGAACCGCAACGGCTGATCGTCCATGACGTCAGTAACCAGAGCATTAGGAGAATGGAGCAGAATGTTGGCCAGCGATAGCTCGCCGATCAGCGTGTTCTTGCGATCGGTAACAAACAGCTTATCGGTGGAATTGGGGATCTTTTTGCGATAGCGCAGATAGCGCTGTACGGCCGCGAGCGTGACATCAGCGCGCACGGTGATGAGTTTGAAATCCATCATGTGGCCGAGGCAGTCTTCATCATAATTGATGGCTGCACGTAGCTGTGCGCGCTGCTTCGGCTCAAGCGAAGTCAGTATTCTGCCCAGTAGATGACGGGGGACGAGGCGAGACAGCTGAGCCTGCTCATCAACATCCAGTATCCGAACCGCCCTTAGGATTTCCTTGTCCTGCATATCGCCGATCAGATCGTCAGAAATGCTATCAGAGGCCTCAATCAACACGCGGCCGCGCTTCTCTACAGGAATAAGCCGCCAGAGCGCCAGCCGTTCATCCTGTGGTAAGGATTCCAGCAGATCGGCAAGGTCAGCGGCATGCAGCCCGATAATAAGCTCGCTGATTTCTGCGGTTTGATCGAGCAGGATGCTTTTTTCGCGCAGCCTAATGTTGTTATTTAATGCAGCATTGTCGCCCAACGTTGCGTCATCGCCTGCTGTAACGCGCGGTTGCCGGTTGATAATGTCTTCAACCAGTTCTTTATTTTCCAATAGCAGAAGGGAGATACGGCGCCGGAGGTCGGTAAGTTTTTTTACACTCGACATAATGTTTTATGCTCGATCTGTTTTTTATCCGTGTTTTATTAAACGTAGCGCAAAATCAGTAGATTAAGAATAGGATTACTGGCGAATCGCCGTCTGAAAGGTGTGCGATAGTGTACCCAGACGTATTTTTTATGAAAAAAATTATCTAACGGATTATTAAATCGCTTGCTACTTAGTTTTTGGCGATATATAGTCAGTTCCAGAAACGTAACCGATACCGATGGCAGAGACGATGAACGACAACGCTTACAAACTGGATGGACAACTGTGCTTCGCACTGTATTCAGCCAATCTGGCGATGAATAAACTGTATCGTCGTTTGCTGTCTGAACTGAATCTGACCTATCCCCAATATCTGGTGATGCTGGTGCTGTGGGAGCGTGATGGTTTGACGGTGTCTGAGTTGGGCGAGCGTCTGTATCTCGATTCTGCCACGCTAACGCCGTTGCTCAAGCGGTTACAAAGCGCAGGCTTAGTGGTGCGTAATCGGGGAACTGAAGATGAGCGTCAGGTGCTGGTCGGGTTAACTGAAGCAGGGCGAGCACTTCAGCAGCAGGCACGAGCGATTCCTGAAAGCGTGTTTTGCGCGACGGGATGCCATCTTGACCAGCTACAGACGATCAAAAAAGATTTAGAGACGCTGCGCAAGAATCTGATTGGGCATCTTTGAAAATACTGGCGGTTGCCTTGTGCATCCGTAGCGCTGTCAGACAGCGCTATATTTGTTAAGTAGTATGCTTTTATGCGATTTTCTTTACGCAAATAAGTAGTTCGCGATTTAATTTTTCGCTATGTAATTAAGGCCTGAGCAGCCTCTATACTGCCTTAGGCTATTCTCTAACTATCTGGAGTCACATTATGTCTATTGAAAAAGTATTATACGTTGCTCATGCTCAAGCTACTGGTGGTCGTGATGGTCGTGCGGTGTCTTCCGATAAAGCGGTTGATATTAAATTGACGACCCCACGTGAGCTGGGCGGTGCAGGCGCTGAAGGGACGAACCCAGAGCAGCTGTTCGCTGCGGGCTATTCTGCCTGTTTCCTTGGCGCGATGAAGTTTGTCGGCGCGCGTGACAAAATCGCTGTCCCTGCTGATACCACGGTAAACGGTAGCGTAGGCATCGGTGCCATCCCGACAGGATTTGGTATCGAAGTCGAACTGAAAATTTCCCTGCCGGGCCTGGATCGCGCCGTGGCTGAAGATTTAGTGCAGAAAGCCCATATCGTTTGCCCATACTCCAATGCAACGCGTGGCAACATCGACGTGACCCTGACTATCGTCTAAGTCCGGCTTGAAGCAAGTTCATGATTGATTGGTGAACACGATTGATTAATGAACAAAATTGATTAATAAAAACGGTGGCTGCGAAGATTCGCACTGCCGTTTTTTTTATGACGGACATCCTCGTCCGTCACCCTTCGGGCCGTTGCTACGCAACGTTGAAAAACGCTCCCGACGTTTTTTTATTGGTGCGGCATCATTTCAATAGGCAACGGGCGTGAATGACGGGCACGGGAATACGAAGGCAACAAAGCCTGATGAAGAAAAAAGAGAATATAAGGAACGGGTTGGCTAAGCGCTACTCTTTCTGATTGACGAGTGCGTTGGCAGGAAGCAGTAATTGTTCAGCACGCTGCTGCTGTTTGTCTTGATGATGACCAAACGCGGTGACAGTGGAGTAAGCAAAACGGCCTAAAAGAATAATGAAGCTGATGAGTAAAACGGCACGGGCGATCCGAGAGCCACTTCGTCGTGGGCGTATCGATAATCGTCGTTTGTGGGTAAGCGTGGACATTACCAGTTAATCCTCTGTGAAAGCGAACATTCGCTGTTGTTTATTTAGGCACAAGCAGTAGGCGAGGTCAATCTACCGCAGTGAAAAAGATGCTGGTCGATCCGGTTTTCGCACGTTCAGTGCAAGGAGAGAGGGGTTAGAAGCCCGCGCGAAGAGGAAAGGGCATAAAAAGGACAAAGGGAATCAGTAAAAACCCGCTCAAAAACGGATAAGCGGGTTGTGTGGTACAAGGGGATTACGCCGTGGTATTGACGTTACGCCCAATCGCCGGATTTGCTGGCAGAGGTGGTAATGCCTGCAAAAGACCAGCAGCAAGAGCTTCTTGGTTATCGAGCGCTTTTTTCATCACAAGTGTACTAGCCTCACTGCTGGTACGCAGGTTGCTGAGGTCGGTAGCGAGTGATGCAATCTGTGATACATCCATTTCACTCTCCTTAACACTGAGTGGATCCATATCCGGCGTGAAAGAAAGCGTACCTTTCCGCCGAGGTTGCATGATGTTGGCGAAAATTCTCGCCAGCCATCATTTGGGTATCGGCCCTATCCCTGTAAACTTTACGTTAACCGAGCTTCACCGGCCAGCTCGATTGCACGATTTTGCGCCACTTTACTGTTCGACGTAGGCTCGATTCTCCACGTAACATTTTCATCAATCAGGCTTTTTCTTCCTCAATCATCAGCTTCCAGCCAGTGACGTCCAGCCAATATTCCTGTTCCCGTTCCAAATCCAGCTGTACCAGCGTGTTGTTGGTAAAGAAGTCACGTGGGAACGTCAGCGTCCAGTAGTTGTCATCGGTGTGCAGCCGTAACGATTCCGGCGTTGTCGTTGCCTGACGCTGGTTATTCAACAGCGTGGCAAGGCGCAAGAGCTGTACCATGGGCAAATACTGTTTCTTTTTGAACAGGTTCAACCGCGGCAACTCTTCCAGCTTGATCGCTTTACGGTGCAACCGCACGATCATGGACAGCACAAGTTGCTGTTCCTGATTGAAGCCGGGCAAATTGGTATTTTGCAGAATGTAAGCGGAATGACGGTGCATGCCGCTATGGTTAATGCCCAACCCAACTTCATGCAGCATAGAAGCCCAGTTTAAAATAGCCTCAAGCTGTGGATGCACTAGATTAGGATTTTGCTCTGCCCACTGCGCATAAAGTTGCTGCGTGGTTTCCCGCACGCGTCGCGCCTGCTCACGGTCGATATTGTAGTGGGTCGCCAGGCTCTGTGCGGTGCGGATACGAATATCCTGGTGGCGGAATCGACCTTCCATTTCGTACAGTACGCCTTCGCGCAATGCGCCATCGGACAGGCGTAGTTCTTTGATCGCCAGCGCATCGAAAATACCGCACAGAATAGCCAGACCGGGCACCAGCACTGACTGACGGTCTTCGGACAGACCCGGCAGACTCAGTGCTTTAACGTGCTTAAACTGCAAGATCTGCGTGCGTAGCATTTCCAGTCGCTCGGGCGTAATCAGGCCATCTTTCTCTCCCATCTCCACCAGAATTTCATGCGTGGCTTTGATCGTTCCAGACGCACCGAGGGCGAATTTCCAGCCGTATATGCGGTATTCCCAGGACAGCGTCTCCAGCTTTTGCGCTGCGGCCAGCCGGGCGCGCTTGAAGTTGGCTTCGCTAATTTCACCATTCGGGAAAAATTGCTGTGCGAAGCTGACGCACCCCATACGACGGCTTTCCACCAGCATCGGCTCGAAATCTTCACCGATAACCAGTTCTGTAGAACCGCCGCCGATGTCGATGACCAGCTTGCGGCCTTTTTCCGGTTGCGTATGCTCCACGCCCATAAAAATCAGGCGGGCTTCTTCGTGGCCGGAAATGATCTCTATCGGATAGGGAATGATATCCGCCGCGCGGCGCAGAAATTCCTGCGCGTTAGCCGCTTGACGCAGCGCGTGCGTTCCGACGATGGACACGTTCATTGCTGGGAAGCCTTGCAGGCGTTCAGCAAACAGCGCCAGACAGCTCAGACCGCGTTGAATCGCTTCTTCGCTGAGCATGTTTTTGCTGTCCAGCCCGTCGGCTAGATGCACCCGCTGTTTTAAACGTCCCAATACCTGAAGCGCACCGTTTACCACGCGTGCGATCACCATGTGAAAACTATTGGAGCCCAGGTCGATAGCCGCGAACTCTTGCGGCTTTATCTCGGTTTTTTCATTGTTCGTTAACGGCATTATTCAGGCTTATCTCCAGGTTGCTCCAACGCCTTGATGTAGTCGTAAATGGCATTTTGCGCGCGTACTTTACGCTTGTTGCCGCGTGAGACATAGCGGTTGCTCGACTCTTTATCAATGACACGGGCTTTCACCGTATCGCTGAACAGAATATCCAGCGTTTCCAGCACGCGGTTTTTCAAAATGGGATCCAGAATTTCCACTGCGACTTCAATGCGATAATCAATATTGCGTGTCATCCAGTCTGCGGAAGAGAGGTAGACTTTCTTGTCTCCGCCGTTGTTGAAGACATACACCCGATCGTGTTCCAGATAGCGGTCAAGAATACTGATGACCTGAATATTTTCGCTGATCCCCGGTAAATTAGGGATCAGTGAACACATGCCACGTACCAGCAGATTGATTTTTACGCCCGCAGACGAAGCCTTATACAGCTTTTCTGCCAGCCCCTTATCCACCAGATTATTTACCTTAAGCGTAATGCCTGCATCACGATTCGCCAGCACGTTTTCGATCTCGGTATCGATCAGTTGGTAAAGCTTGTCGCGGGAATTTTGTGGTGACACCAGCAGGTGCTCGAAGCTGACCGGACGGTAGGGGTTTTCAATGAAGTTGAAGACGCGGCGGACTTCGTTGGTAATGCGTTCGTCGGCGGTCAACAGCGAGTAGTCGGTATACAGGCGAGCGGTTTTCTCGTTGAAGTTACCGGTACCGATGTGCGCGTAACGCACGATGTTTTCCCCTTCGCGGCGGGAAATCAGGAACAGTTTGGCGTGAATCTTCAGCCCAGGCACCGAGAAAATGACGTGCACGCCAGCTTCCGTCAGGCGCTTAGCCCAATGGATGTTTGCTTCCTCGTCAAAGCGTGCTTGTAGCTCTACCACGACCGTCACTTTCTTACCGTTGTGCGCCGCATGGATCATTGAGGTAATGATGCGTGAGTCTTTGGCGACGCGGTAAATATTGATTTTGATGGACAGCACGTTAGGGTCGAAAGAGGCTTGTCGCAGCAGTTCCAATACGTGTTCGAAGGTGTGGTACGGGTAATAGAGCAGAACGTCGCGCTCACGGATCGCATCAAACCCATTGCGAAAATGATTGAACCCACTGTGCCGCAGGCGGGGCAAGGGTTTGTTGACCAGATTGGCGCGTCCGACGTTCGGGAAAGAAATAAAATCTTTGAAATTATGATAACGCCCGCCGGGGATGACGGAGTCAACGGAAGAAATCCCTAGTTTCTCTTGTAGCATTCCGACCATCGCGTCCGGCATGTCGCGCTGATACACAAATCTTACCGGCTCGGCGGTTAAGCGCTGCTTCAGGCTGGAAGACATCAATTCCAACAGGCTGGATTCCATTTCCGTCACCAGATCGTATTCTGCATCGCGTGTCATCTTCATGGAGTACGCGTTCAGCGCATCGTAATCAAAGAAGCCCTTGAAGATATCATCCAGACAGTAACGCAGAATGTTATCGATGAGGATCATGGTCTTACGGCGGCGCGGCGCTTCCGCTGGCAGGTTGACGAAGCGCGGTATTTTATCCGAAGGAATTTCCAGCAAGGCATAACTGATTTCATCGCCACGAATAATTTCGACGGCAAGATAGGTATAGTTATCCTTCAGGAACTCCACCAGATTGGTTTCGTTAAAGATGAGTATTGGCGTGATGTGTGGGCGCAGATATTGCCGGAAGTAGTCCCTCAGCCACTCTTGTTGATTAGGGGAAACCTGACGCTCATTAACCAGAAAAATCTGGTTACGCGCCATTTCCAGCAACAGCTCGTTGTACAAACTATCGAAGATTTGATCGGTTTTTAGTACGCGCGCCTGAATTTTACCTAAAAGGTGTCGCAGATTGCCGTCCAGACCTTGTTCTTCGTTAATCAGAATGCGTCTTTTCAAATCGGCAAAACGGACTTTATAAAATTCATCAAGGTTGCTGGAGTAAATGCCAAGAAAGCGCATGCGTTCGATTAACGGATTGCTTTTATCTGCTGCTTCCTGAAGTACTCGTTCATTAAAGGATAACCAACTTAATTCTTTCTCTATGTAGAGTTTGTCCTGACCCATTGTCACTCCGCTCAACTCATGTACTGAAGGTTCATCCAATATTCATACCCTTCCTCTGTGGGTATAGGGTACAACAACATTATGGCGTGTTGATGACGATACCCGTCATATTTCGAGCCGTCTGTACGTTGGCTACCCTCACTCACCCCAGTCACTTACTAAAGTAAGCTCCTGAGGACTCCCTCGGTTGCCGCCTTCATACGACACGAACTATTTAGGGTATAAAATCTAATTCATAGACAGACTTACCATTGTCATATTATGGGCGTAAAGGCAACATATGCTACCCGCAATACGTTAGCAACACGACTCTGGCGGCTTCACTCTAACGGCGAGAATAATGGTAAACACAGGCAACACATCACAGTATCGGGATCGTCGGCGAGCGTGGATCGATCGTTTGGTTCACCGCATTGTTGCGGGCAGTGGGCTGCTGGTGCTGGCTATGCTGTTGTTAATCTTCTTCTATCTACTGTATGTGGTGACGCCACTGTTCCTTTCCCCCACTGTTAACGGCCAAAAAACGGTGCAACGCCACAGTGCGGAGCCGTCGCTAGCGCTGGGGCTTAGCGACAACGGGCAAATCGGGTTTCGCATCGACAGTCAGGGCTATGGCGAGTTTATTCCGTTTGCGGAAAACCAGCCTATGTCGCGTATTCAGTTGGTTCCCGCGCTGAGTTTGCTGGCGCAGAGTCAGGGCGAGCGACAGGTTTATGCCCTGAGTCAGCCTGATGGCCGTCTGATTTTCGTTCAGCCTATATTGTCACGTATGTTATCGCGTACGGAAAACCGTTCTCCTGTCTGGGATTATCCGCTGGGTGAGCAGGCGTATTCGCTTGGGTTATCCGCGCAGCCGCTGCGTCATCTGGCAGTAGCTGCGGTGGGTGAAAAGCATGCCGTTGTTGCGGCGATCGGGCAGGAAAATGCCTTGATTATTGCCGATGTTGATAAAAATGGCGTGCGGCAACGGGCGCAGATTACGCTTCCGGCGGGTACGATTAGCCAACTGCTGCTGACGCCAGACGGGCAGCAAGTGTATTTGCTCAGCGGTAAGACATTAACGCTGTGGCAGGTGGGGGCGAACGCGCTGACGCTGCGGGAAGAGCGACAGTTACAACTGGCGGAACCGCTGCATCTGGCGCTGTTGTCTGGTGGACGATCGCTGCTGGTGCAGGCTGCTGACGGGCGGATTAGCCAATGGTTTGAGGTTCCTAGCGAAAAGGGCGCGACGCTGACGGAGATTCGCGAGTTTCCGCACGTTGTGGGCGAATCGGTGTTGCTGGCAACGGAGGCGCAGCGGCGGGTCTTTGCCACATTGAACGCGCAGGGGCAACTGTCGCTGTTTGCCAGTAAACAGTCTCATGCGCTGCTGACGCAGACGCTACCGACCCATGCACAAACGCTGGCATTTTCGCCTCGCGGTTCTGCCATCTTGGTTGAAACGGCGCAGGGCTGGCATCGCTATCAGGTTGATAACCCGTATCCCGATATTGGCTGGCGCGGGCTGTGGCAAAAGCTGTGGTACGAGAACTACCCAGAGCCTGCCTATATCTGGCAATCCACGTCTGCGGATGACAGTTATCAGGCTAAATTCAGCATGATGCCCCTGATGCTGGGCACGATGAAAGCGGCGATTTACGCCATGCTATTTGCGACTCCGCTGGCGCTGTCTGCCGCGATTTATACCGCCTGCTTTATGTCGCCGACGCTGCGGCGCTGGATTAAACCCACGCTGGAAATCATGGGTGCGCTGCCGACGGTGGTTGTCGGCCTGATTGCGGCCATCTGGCTGGCCCCGCATTTTGCGACGTATTTGTCAGCCATTCTGGTCATGCCGATTTTATGGATGCTGGCCGTGCTCGGCTGCGGTTGGCTGATTGAGTGCCTGCCGACGCGCTGGCGCACCCGTTTCCCTGCTGGCTGGGACGCACTCTTCCTTATCCCTGCCATTTTGCTGACATTTGTGGCCGGCTGCTGGCTTGCGCCACATATCGAAATCGCAGTATTGGGGCAGCCGCTATATCAGTGGTTAGGCGATGATTTTGTCCAACGTAATACGCTGGTAGCGGGCGTTGCCCTCGGCTTCGCGCTGATCCCGCTGATTTTTTCGCTAGCGGAAGATGCGCTGTTCAGCGTACCAGCTCGCTTAAGTCAGGGATCGTTAGCGCTGGGGGCGACGGCGTGGCAAACCCTGTGGCGTGTCGTGCTGCCGTCCGCCAGCGCTGGGATTTTCGCCGCGTTGATGCTGAGTTTTGGTCGCGCCGTGGGGGAAACCATGATTGTGCTCATGGCGACGGGCAATACGCCGATTATGGATGAAGGTCTGCTTCAGGGGCTGCGTTCGCTGGCGGCGAATATTGCCATTGAAATGCCGGAAGCGGTGACGAACAGCGGTCACTATCGGGTGCTGTTCTTAACGGCATTAACGCTGTTTGTTTTCACGTTCATCGTGAACACGCTGGCTGAAACTATCCGACAGCGCTTACGCCAACGCTATCGTGATGAAGGAGAAAACGCGTGAAGCGCTGGTTCCGTTCGGGAAGGCCCTGGGTGTGGCTGACCGCGTCGTCAATTTCTATTAGCCTGCTGGCGATGCTGGCAATTATCGTGCTGCTGGCTGGGCAAGGTATGCGCTATCTGTGGCCGCAGCCCGTTTGGTTGCTGACGTTGCAGCCTGAACACGGTGCGCAGCGTGCGCTGATAGGGGAAATTTATGCGGAGCAGACGCTTTCGTCTCAGCAGTTAGAACAGGCCGGTTTGTCCTCTTCGCCCGGGGACGCTGAAACCCGCTATTTGATCAAAATTGGTCAGCGTGAAATCTATGGGCAGAGTTTCCGCTCGCTGCTGTCGCGCGATATTGTCCGCTTTGATAAACCTGCCGATATTCTGGTGTTGAAGCGGACGAATAATGGCACGGCCTATGGCTATTTGGCTGGCATGCTGGAGGGCGAGCAGCCGCTGGTGGCGACGGATCTCCCTGCAACGTTGCAGCATCGCGTCGAGCAGGTGCAGGGGTTGCTGGCGAAGACGCAGGCCATCCGCATGGGAGAGATGGCGAAGATCAACCAGCAGTTTGAGACGCTGCGGCTGGAAGAAAAAAAACGGCAGCAGGCCAAGACGCTGGATAATCAGGCGTTAGCCCGCCTTCAGGCTGAACGTATTGAACTGCAACGCCGCTTCGATGAGCTGTCGCGCCAGCTAACCTCACTCAATCTGGACATTAATCGTGATACTGTGCAGCTACGCGACGCGAACGGCAGCGTCCATCTTATTCCGCTCAGAGACATTGAACAGGCCTGGTTCCCTAATGCGATGAACCTGTGGGAAAAAGTCAGCCACTGGGGCGAGCAGGCGAAATTCATGCTGGTGCACTATTCGCCGGACAGCAACAGCGCTGGCCACCTTTTCCCCGCCATTTTTGGCACGGTGCTGATGGTGGTGCTGATGTCTATTGTCGTGATGCCGTTGGGAGTGATCGCCGCGGTTTATCTGCATGAGTACGCGGGGAAAAACAGCTTAACGCGCTGGGTGCGGATTGCCGTGGTCAATCTGGCGGGGGTGCCTTCTATTGTTTATGGCGTATTCGGGTTAGGCTTTTTTGTTTATCTCATCGGCGGTACGCTGGACCAACTGTTCTATTCTGAAGCGCTGCCTAATCCGACGTTTGGGACGCCGGGGCTGCTGTGGGCGTCACTGACGCTGGCACTGCTGACGCTGCCAGTGGTGATTGTGGCGACGGAGGAAGGGCTGTCGCGCATCCCAATGTCCGTGCGCCACGGTTCATTAGCGCTGGGAGCGACCAAAGCCGAAACGCTATGGCATGTTGTGCTGCCGATGGCGGTTCCCGCGATGATGACGGGCTTGATCCTCGCCGTGGCGCGTGCCGCAGGAGAAACCGCACCGCTGATGTTGGTTGGTGTGGTGAAGTCAGTTCCCGTGTTACCGGTTGATGATATTTTCCCTTATCTGCATCTTGAGCGAAAATTTATGCATCTGGGATTCCAAATCTACGATCTGGCGTTCCAAAGCCCGGATGTGGAAGCGGCAAGGCCGCTGGTGTACATCACCGCACTGCTACTGGTGTTGATTGTGGTTGGCTTGAACCTTGCGGCGATTGGGATTCGCCATGTTCTGCGTGAGAAATACCGTTCGTTATCACTCTGAAAGTAGGATGAAGTTATGGGATTTATGACACAAAAGGAGATGGCACCGCTGCCTGATGTTCATCAACTGAGTGATGAGCAGACGACGTTAACCGTGGAACATCTGAATCTTTACTATGGCGACAAGCAGGCACTGAACGATATTTCGATTCGTATTCCGAAGAATCAGGTGACGGCGCTGATTGGCCCGTCAGGCTGTGGCAAATCCACGCTGTTACGCTGCTTTAATCGTATGAACGATCTGGTGGACGACTGCCGTACCGAAGGTGATATCAGGCTGAATGGGATGCTTATCAACGACCCGCAGCTGGATGTTGCTACGTTGCGCCGTCGGGTGGGTATGGTTTTTCAACGACCGAATCCGTTTCCCAAGTCGATCTATGAAAACGTGATTTATGGCCTGAGATTACAGGGATTACGCGATCGCCGTTTTCTGGATGATGCCGTTGAGCGTGCGTTACGTGCGGCGGCGCTTTGGCATGAGGTAAAGGATCGTCTGAGCGACAACGCACTGACGCTATCCAGCGGGCAGCAGCAGCGTTTGGTGATCGCCCGGGCGATCGCCATTGAGCCGGAAGTATTGTTGCTGGATGAGCCGACCTCCGCACTCGATCCCATTTCTACGCTGATTGTTGAAGAGCTAATGGGAACGCTAAAGCAGCATTTCACTCTGGTGCTGGTGACGCACAACATGCAGCAGGCGGCTCGCGTGTCGGATTACACCGCGTTTATCAATCAGGGCAAACTGATCGAATACAATCGTACGGACGATCTATTTACCTCTCCGACTCAGCGCCGCACAGAGGATTATATTACTGGGCGTTTTGGTTAGAACCGTACTTAAATAATAGAATGCAATATCATTTCTATGCGTATCATTTTATTATGAATGGTAATGATATTGCGAATATTTTTAAACTTTTCATAAAAATAAATAACCGATTAATTATTATTTTTTAATTTAAAAGTTTTTTGTTTTTTGTGATTTAATTACTGAAAAAAATAAAATTTTGATTCATAGTTTATATGCAGCGATTGGCTGTATTTAAATGGAATTACTCAGGATGAGAAAGAAAATATATATTGGCGTTGCATTCAGTATGTTGGTTAGTGTGATGTTTCCGGCTTATTCTCAGGCTCAGGAAGAGCCAGTGGCGGAGGTAATTACAGCATTCGACTCTCCCCTTCTGGAGAACCCAACATCTGCAAATGAATCCTCTTCTCAGGACTATAAGCCTCTTCGTGCGCCAGCGCCTGCATTGAGTTCTGTCTATGTCTATGCTGTGGCATCAACACAGAATGGTGGAGCCTGGGAATATATTGGCCCAAATAAACTTGCGACAACTCAGGATCATGGTGGAGCGCAACTGCGAATTGCAGTGCTGGAAGTGGGCTATGGTAATAACCGCTTTGGCTGGGTGAATGGTACGCAAAAGAGTCCCTATCAGGTTAATGGCGTCTGTGTCGTCGGTGGTTATTATACCGAGTCATGCCCTGTAGGTTCGACTTATGTGGGATGGATGGCTTATTTCAATGGCGATGGCATGCAGTCAGGTCCTTTCCGCTATCAATCTACTTCAATTAATGCACCTTTTAGAACGCTTGGCACTTCACTGAATATTCGATAACACCGCATTCTCAGCAGGTTCTCTTAAAAGAGAACCTGCTTTTCATTATGCCTTCACGCTAATCGGCGTGTAACTAAGTTGTGCTAGTTTATCTAATACTGATTTTTTCTGTTCTGCATGTAAGTGCTCGCCGCGTGATAGCGAACCGCTTATTCCATTTTTTAGCATTTGTATAAAATTGATTTTCCGATTGGGGTCGGTGGAGGAGACATCGTCAACAGGAGGATGCAAAATGAGCAGTGCCGCCATACCGATTTCCAGACTTTCTTCAAATGACATATCGCCGGAGGCGGTGAGCTCTTTTGTCGCATCAATCGCTTCCTGTGGCGTCATATTGGAAAAATCATAACGCTTGCTTGACTGAATCGTTGAAGGGGGATTAGTCGTAGTGGAAACTGAATGGAAGTTTGGCTTTGATGTGTTGCCACTGAGTGAAAACGCATTTTCCACAGATTCCTTACGGTTCACCGAGGGAACTGAGTAGTTGATACTATTAAGGTTCGTGATACTCATTACGGAAGTTCCTTTCCTATGGGATTGAGGTTCAATAGTAGAGAATCAGCGTACGGTGCAATCGTACGAATATGGAATAAAGTTTACCTTAATTTATGTGTTTTTATTTATTATTCGCAATCTAAAATTCATATTGTTATTTTAATCATATAAATCAAATGATTAATTTTTTTAGTGATTTGTTAATATTTTTAATTATTCAATTAAGTAATGTTTTGAACTAAAAGTAATCAGTACTGATAGTGAGATACAGTGGTCTCCTTGTCAGTGTGTATCGACCATAAAAAAATTATGGATACCGTTCATCAATTGTCCGTGCCATTTGGAAAATTGATGATAAAATGCGCACAAATTTTTTGACTCTGGCAAGTGGCGGGTAAGATGAAATTCAGTACCATGAACGAAGGCGAAATTATTACCGAGCTGTGCCGGAGAATAAAAGACTCCAGAATTCAGCAACGTCTATCGCAGGTCGATCTCGCCGAGCGGGCAGGGTTGGGGATTGCGACGATCAAGCGTGCGGAAATGGGCGAATCCATTACGCTCAGTAGCCTGCTCTCTATTCTGCGTGGGTTGAATCGTCTGCATCAGATTGAAGGCGTGCTTTTCGATGCCGAAGTGGAATCCTTCCATGCACAGATTAGCGGTGAGAAAAAACAGACGCCGCTGCGTATCAGAAAGAAAGCCGCCACGTTTCCTGCCAAAGCGCTCACCAAGCATGAAAATATCAAAAAGCCTGCTAACAGCACTGTGGACTGGTACATCGCGGCGGCTGAAAACAATATTGTCTGGTCGCTGCCTGAAAGCGATAAAAAATAAAGGGCTAATGCAAATGCATTAACCCTTACGCATGACCCTCTGATTGTCGCGTTAATTTGCCAGGCATTTAACGCGACAAGGCCAGTTTATCTCCCACCATGATCCCCTGAGGATATCATTCGCACAGCACGACTTTAATTGCTAAACCGCCGCGAGACGTTTCACGGTACTTGGCGTTCATGTCTTTACCTGTTTCATACATGGTTTCAACGACCTTATCCAGCGATACGCGTGGCTCGCTGGTACGGCGCATTGCCATTCTTGCGGCGTTGATCGCCTTTACGGAGGCAATGGCGTTGCGTTCAATGCACGGCACCTGAACCTGACCCGCTACCGGATCGCATGTCAGCCCCAGATTATGCTCCATCCCGATTTCTGCCGCGATGCAGACCTGTTCAGGGCTAGCGCCGAGTAGCTCAGCCAGACCGGCTGCCGCCATCGAACAAGCAACGCCGACTTCTCCCTGACAGCCCACTTCCGCACCGGAAATAGAGGCGTTCATTTTGTAGAGCATACCGATAGCGCCGGATGCCAGGAAGTAGCGTAGGTAAGATTCTGGGGTGACGGGTTGAACATAGCGATCGTAATAGGCCAGCACGGCGGGAATAATGCCGCACGCGCCGTTCGTCGGTGCTGTGACGACGCGCCCGCCAGCCGCATTTTCTTCCGATACGGCCATCGCGAACATGTTAACCCAGTCCATCGCATCCATCGGGTCGTTAGAAAAACGATCGTTGATGAACAGCAGGCGATGCAGCGCCGATGCACGGCGCGGAACGCGCAATGGGCCAGGCAACACGCCTTCTGTATTCATGCCGCGATGCATGCAGTCCTGCATGGTTTTCCATACGTCAGCAAAATAGTGCTCAAGCGCTTCCCGACCATGCATCGCAATCTCGTTTTTCAGGACGATGGCGGATAAAGACAGGCAGTGATCGTGACAGTGTTGCAGTAACTTCTGGGCAGAAAAGAACGGATAGGGCGCGCTTTCCTCTGCCAGATTGGGTTTGCCGAAGTTTTCCTGATCGACGACGAATCCGCCTCCGATGGAGTAATACGTTTTGCTATAGACCAACTCTTGCTGGTTATAGGCGCGAATGGTCATGCCGTTTTCATGCAGCGGCAGGTTTTCCGGCTGGAAACGCAGGGAGGATTCCAGCGGGAAGCTGACCTCATACTGACCGTTGAGCATCGGCAGGCGCTGAGTGTCTTTCACCTGTTGAATAAACGCCGGAATACTATCGATATTTACGCTATCCGGCAGATTACCCGCGAGCCCCATAATGATAGCGATATCGGTGTGGTGCCCTTTCCCCGTCAGGGAGAGCGAGCCGTAAATATCAACGACAATACGTGTCACCGATGAGATAAGCGCGCGGTTCACCAGATCGTCGGTGAACATTTTACCCGCTTTCATCGGACCGACGGTATGAGAACTGGACGGGCCGATGCCGATTTTGAAGATATCAAATACGCTGACCATAGCGATTTCCTTGAAAAAAAACGCCGGATACCCGTCATACTTCAAGCCGCATGTGCGTTGGCAATACTCGGCTCATCTCTGAGCCTTGCCCTGAAGGGCCGCCGCAAGCGGCGTTCAAATCAGCTAAGCCGATTTGTCCTCACTCACCCCAGTCACTTACTTGAGTAAGCTCCTGGGGATTCGTTCGGTTACCGCGTTATTCGGCCTTATGGCCTCACCCCTTCGGGGCCAACGCTTTGCGTTGTTCAAAACGCTAACGTTTTGTCCTGCACTCGAATTATTTAGGGTATGACTAGAAAACAACGCGCCGGCGTTAAATTAGGGTGGGGGGATTACAGCAGATCGCGCAGGCTGTAAACGATGGCAGAAATAGCGATCAGTCCCATCAGGGTGACAAAGACGTTGCTGATGTGGCCGCTGTATTTCTTCATCGCTGGGACTTTCTGGATGGCATACATCGGCATCAGGAACAGCAGGCACGCGATAATTGGGCCGCCCAATGTTTCGATCATGCCCAGAATGCTTGGGTTCAGCGTCGCGACAATCCAGGTGGTGATCAGCATGAACAGCGCAGTGATGCGGTTCAATTTGGTGTTGGAAATGGTTTTGCCTCTACTGCGCAGGGATTTCACGATCATGCCGTTAAAGCCCTCGCCCGCACCCAGATAGTGACCCAGGAACGATTTAGAGATCGCGATGGTGGCAATAACTGGTGCCAGATAGCCGATTACTGGGTTGTTAAAGTGGTTCGCCAGATAGGACAGAATAGAAATGTTCTGTGTTTTTGCTTCCATCAGCTCAACTGGAGAAAGGCTCAGTACGCAGCTGAAAACGAAGAACATCACGGTCAACACCATCATGATGTGGCTGTAAGACAGAATACGTGAGCATTTTTGCTCTGCGTCATCGCCATATTCTTTACGTTTGGCAACGGCGAAAGAGGAGATGATTGGCGAGTGGTTGAAGGAGAAAACCATCACCGGAATAGCCAGCCATAGTGTTGCCAACAGACCGTTGCCGGTGACGCTGGAACTCAAAGAAATGTTTTCAAAAACAGAGGTGTTCCAGTTCGGAATTAAATAAAGCGCCAGCAACATCAGCACGGCAACAAACGGGTAAACCAGAATACTCATGGCCTTAACGATCATCGCTTCACCGAAACGTACAATAAACATTAATCCGAGGATCAATATTAATGACAGCAGGGCACGTGGCGGAGAAGGCAAGTGCAATTGGTGAGTAATAAAGCTATCTACCGTATTGGTGATGGCAACGCTATAAACTAATAGGATCGGATAAATAGCGAAAAAATAAAGCAAAGTGATTAATTTACCTGCACCAACGCCGAAATGTTCTTCAACGACTTCGGTAATATCTTCGCCACCTTTCTTGCCGGATAATACAAAGCGGCATAATGCACGGTGAGAATAATATGTCATCGGGAAAGCAATCAGTGCCATGATAATTAACGGAATTAACCCACCAATACCGGCATTGATAGGTAAGAACAATACGCCAGCGCCGATAGCCGTGCCGTAGAGGCCCAGCATCCAGACGGTGTCGCTTTTACGCCATCCTGAAGCCTGTTCTAACACCTGGCTGCTATCTTGAATGGTGCTCATATACTGATTTCTCCTCGGTGAACATATTACCCGTTACAAGGGTATTGCCACATGATGTGGATTATAAAAATTACAGTATCGGCAAGTTGCCGTTACGGAGTTTAAGAAACGAACGAGACATGTTGCTAATTATGTCAGTAGGTCAATACTGTTTTGTGGCGGCATTCTATATCGTGGTGGTCAGCGAATAATATTGAGGCGATCACAGAAATGAATTGACGGGGGGTATTTTAATAAATTTTCGAGAAAATTAAAATATCAATCTTGATACTTTAATTTAATTTTTTTTAACGAATCTCTATTGATACTTTATTTGGTTTTCGAAAATTAAGGTGTGAGTGGAAAATAAAACAAAACGATTATTTAAATGGTAAACTCAATTTTGTTGATGTCACGTTTATACTCTAAATTATTTTAGCCATAAGGAATGGCTTGGTTTTTTTGAACAATAATTAGCCTTTAAAAAGGAGTGTTAAGCGTGTTACCTCATTTGTTTGTATAGCATCTCGGCGTCATCCAGCAGGCAGTGACCTGCCAGATGACGGCTGTGATCCATCAGGCGATAAGTTTTTTTTCTGCCCACGCCAGACCGCTGTGGTATTCCTCTGGTAAGAGAGGTGCCAGCAATTGCAGCGTGTGTTGCAACTGCACGGTGTCCGACGACGGTAGATTGAGGTGCCCAACTTTGCGGCCAGGACGAACCTCTTTTTCATACCAGTGTAAATGCACCAGCGGCAGCGCCAGCCAGTTGTTATTCACGTCCGTCCCGATCAAGTTGACCATCACCGACTGCGTTTCGACAACCGGCACTGGCAGCGGCAGGTCCAGAATGGCACGTAGGTGGAGTTCAAACTGGCTAATCGACGCACCATTTTGCGTCCAGTGTCCGCTATTGTGTACGCGTGGAGCCAGCTCGTTAATAAGCAGGTGGTCGCCGACAATAAAGCATTCCATCGCCATCACACCCACATAACCCAGCGCATTCATTATTGCAGACAGCATCTGTTCGGCCTGCTGCTGCAACTGCGGATCGGGCTGAGGGAAAGCCACGCTGGTGCGCAGAATGCCATCCTGATGCAGGTTATGAGTGAGCGGGTAGAACACACATTTGCCGTGCGTATTGCGGGCACCCACCAGCGAGACTTCGCCAGAAAAGTTAATGCCCTGCTCAACGATGCATTCGCCATAGCAGTCAGCGGGCAGCGTTTGCTGTTCGCCATCGCGCAAGCGCCACTGCCCACGGCCGTCGTAACCACCGACGCGACGTTTAACGATCGCGAGTTCACCTAATGAGGCAAAGACGTGTGGCCATTCATCGGCACTAGCCAGCAACTGCCAAGGCGCGGTTGCCAGATTCAGCGAGTCCAGCAGCTGCTTTTGCGTCAGGCGATCGGCCAGACGCGGGAAAATATCGCGGTTCGCAAACGCCGTGTGCTCGGCCAGCTCACGGGTGAGCGCCGTTTCCGGCCAACGTTCGATCTCGGCGGTAATGACACTGTTATGAAACGGAACCGACTCCGGCTCTGCATCCAGCCCCACTGGGTAAACCGCAATGCCTAGCGGTTCACCAGCCTGACGCAGCATTCTGCCCAACTGACCATTGCCTAATACGCAGACCGGTTTCATGCCTCCTCCCGCGGATCGGGATGAGAGAGCACATCATCGGTTTGCGCCTGACGCCAGTCTGCCAGTCGGGTGGCGATGTCATTGTCATGCAGGGCAAGAATTTGTGCGGCCAGCAGAGCCGCATTCGCTGCGCCCGCTTTGCCAATCGCCAATGTGCCGACTGGGATGCCGCGAGGCATTTGGACGATGGAATACAGGCTGTCTACCCCGCTCAGCGTTGAGCTTTGTACCGGCACGCCAAGCACGGGAACCAGCGTTTTTGCTGCCAGCATACCCGGCAGGTGTGCTGCGCCGCCTGCGCCCGCAATAATCACATCAAAACCGTTCTGTGCCGCTTGCTCAGCAAAGCTGAACAGCTTATCTGGCGTCCGGTGTGCGGAAACGACTTCGGTATGAAAAGGAATGTTCAGCGTGGTGAGGATTTCCGCAGCAAACTGCATGGTGGCCCAGTCACTCTTTGAACCCATGAGGATGGCAATTTTAGCCGGGGCAACGTTGGATGACATGCCTGTAACGCTCCTGTGATTGTACGTGTTCGTGACGCGTTCGCGTCGGCCAGACAGTGAGGGTCTGGCGTTGAGGGCGTAGAGCATATCACGCCATTATGGCGAGGAAAACGGTTGCGTATGCGGAAATGCAGGAGGAATAAGGCGAGAGACCGTTAAGTCAATGTCAAGAAACGCATTAAAATGGGAAAGAAATCAGTTCGATATTTTGTGGCGTGACCTTAATCATCGACCCTTCTTCATGCCAGGCTCCGAGAACGGCGCGACGACCAGACGATTCACCGAGATCGACCTGATGAATGGCCGGGCGGTGCGTGTGGCCGTGGATCATCGTTTCCACCTGATAATGCCGTAAGCGTTCAAGTACGGTGTCGTGACTGACATCCATAATCTGCTGCGATTTTTTTTGGTTTTCGTGCAGGCTAGTTGACCGCATTTTCGCCGCAATTTTCATACGTAGCGACAGCGGTAATAGCAGGAAGAGTCGCTGAATGAACGGGTTGTGTACCCGACGGCGGAATTGCTGATAATGCTGATCGTCAGTGCACAGGGTATCGCCATGCAGAATGAGAATCTTTTGGCCGTAGAGATCGAGCACTGTTTCTGTCGGCAGCAGTGTCATTCCGCTTTGCTTGGCGAAACGCTTACCGATCAGGAAATCACGGTTACCGTGCACGAAATAGCAGGGAATGCCGCGCTGATGTAAGGCATACAGTTCCGTGGCGACAGTCGCATGCAGCGGCTGAGGATCGTCGTCACCTATCCAGGCGTCGAACAGGTCGCCAAGTATGTACAGCGCATCGGCATGGATCGCGTCATGGCGTAAAAAACGCAGAAAACCGGCGGTAATCGCCGGTTCATGAACACTTAAATGCAGATCGGCAATGAACAGCGTTGCCATGCAGGTCGGATTATTCGCTGATCGTTACGTGGGTAATCACCACGTCTTCTTTCGGTACGTCCTGATGCATGCCGCTGCGGCCGGTAGCAACGCCTTTGATTTTATCAACAACGTCCATGCCTTCGGTGACTTCAGCGAATACGCAGTAGCCCCAACCATCGGCACGCTCTGAACGGAAGTTCAGGAAATCGTTATCAACGAGGTTGATAAAGAACTGGGCAGTCGCAGAGTGCGGATCGTTGGTACGTGCCATCGCCAGCGTGCCACGGGTATTTTTCAGGCCGTTGTTGGCTTCATTTTTGATTGTCGCATTGGTTTCTTTCTGATCCATGCCGGGAGCGAAGCCGCCGCCCTGAATCATAAAACCATTAATCACGCGGTGAAAAATCGTGTTGTCATAAAAACCGCTGCGACAGTAGTTCAGGAAATTTTCTACGGTAACCGGCGCTTTGTCTGCAAACGTGTTAATAACGATATCGCCGTGGTTGGTATGAAGCGTAATCATAATAATGAACCCTAGATAGCCTTAGTGATTAAGAGGGCAGTTCACAAAAGACGGTGAACAAGCAAGAGCGCTGTTATAGCATAACTGGTCGATTGAGTCAGTACTTCGCGTTTACCACACCGCTGTTGGCGGTTGGATAGATGAGAAAATCGTATAAAAAGGTTTACTACTCTGATTTTGGTAGACGTCACATAATATGTGCGCTTAAGAATAGTGCGCAATAAGGTGTTAATCAGGCAATAGAGACTTTTAAAAACAAATAAATTGATCAAAATTTCAAATAAAAGTTAATTAATTTGAATGAGATTTTTGTTGCCCCAGATCAATGTTTTGCGTAATCAACGTGTTCTTTTTTTGTGGCTCAGATTAATCTGAGAGTAATTCTTATTCTTCATAAATAACTCTAAAGAGATAGGTGAACTATGCTGGGTATTCTGGATAGTGTTAATCGTTTATTAGACAAACCGGATTTTGGCAAACTGTTTTTGCGCGTATCTTTCAGTGTTTTGATGCTGTTTCATGGCTGGCATAAGGTACACGGTGGAATCGGTGCCATTGAAGGCATGCTGACTTCGGCAGGGCTCCCTGCTTTTGTTGGTTACGGTGTCTATGTCGGAGAAGTCATCACTCCGATCCTGATGATTCTCGGCATTTTTACACGTCCTTCTGCGCTGGTTTTCTCCTTCACGATGGTGGTGGCGACGTTACTGGTTAACGCTGGTGGTTTCGTTACGCTGGCCAAAACCGGTGCCTGGGGTGTTGAAGGTACGGCGGTGTTCTTCTTCGCGGGTATCGCGATTGCCCTGCTTGGCAGCGGAAAATATTCTGTGATGTCGAATCCGCGTTGGCGCTAATTGTTTTTTGTTAGCTGAACGTTTTTTCGTCAGCAACGTCGATTGTATGAAATGGCCCGGAAATCTGGGCCATTTCATTTTTATCCTTTCTCGCTTATTCCCTCTTCTTAACCTTGCAATACAATAGGGTTCAGGTTTCAATACGCCGTTGGGGTGTAAACCCTGAATGCATTGATGTTACTGACGCTACCTGCGGCGGTGATTGACCTATCGTGTGAACGCTATGCTTTGTGAAGCCCATTTTTTTGTGAAAACCATTTTTATAAAAACACTGGAACGCCCTGATGCTAAAGATTTTTAATACGCTGAGTCGCCAAAAAGAGGAATTTAAACCCATCCACGCCGGTCGGGTGGGAATGTATGTGTGTGGCATCACCGTTTATGACCTGTGTCATATCGGTCACGGGCGTACTTTCGTGGCGTTTGATGTAGTGGCGCGGTATTTGCGGTATCTGGGATATTCACTGAAGTATGTGCGTAATGTCACCGATATTGACGACAAAATTATTAAACGTGCGATCGAAAATGGGGAAACCAGCGACCAACTGACGACCCGTATGATCGCAGAGATGCACGCCGATTTTGATGCGTTGAATATTCTGCGCCCGGATGCCGAACCGCGTGCGACACACCATATTGCCGACATCATCGAAATGGTGGAGGCGCTGATTGCCCGTCGCCACGCCTATGTCGCGAGTAATGGCGATGTGATGTTCTCCGTTGATACCGCGCCGGGTTACGGCGTGCTGTCCCGTCAGGATCTGGATCAGTTGCAGGCTGGCGCGCGCGTTGAAATTACCGAAGTGAAGCGTAACCCGATGGATTTCGTGCTGTGGAAAATGTCCAAGCCGGGTGAACCACACTGGTCCTCTCCGTGGGGAGAAGGGCGCCCTGGCTGGCATATCGAATGTTCTGCCATGAACTGCAAACAGCTGGGCACGCATTTTGATATTCACGGCGGCGGCTCAGATTTGATGTTCCCGCACCACGAAAACGAGATCGCGCAGTCCAGCTGTGCACACGACGGCTCGTATGTGAATTACTGGATGCACTCCGGCATGGTGATGGTTGACCGCGAAAAGATGTCAAAGTCACTCAACAATTTCTTCACCGTACGCGACGTGCTGGCGTATTACGATCCGGAAACCGTGCGTTACTTCTTGATGTCAGGCCACTATCGTAGCCAGTTGAACTACAGCGAAGACAACCTGAAACAGGCGCGATCGGCGTTGGAACGTTTGTATATCGCGTTGCGTGGAATGGATCTCAGCATTGCAGCACACGGCGGTGACGAGTTTGAAGCCCGTTTCCGTGAAGCAATGGACGACGATTTCAACACGCCGGAAGCCTACTCGGTGCTGTTTGATATGGCGCGTGAAGTTAACCGCCTGAAAACGGAAGATGTACAGGCGGCGAATCAACTGGCATCGGCACTGCGTAAACTGTCCGGCGTGCTTGGCCTGCTGGAACAAGACCCTGAGCAGTTCCTGCAAAATGGTGCGCAGGTGGATGACGAGGAAGTGAAAGAAATTGAGGCGTTAATCCAGCAGCGTAAAGATGCGCGTGCGGCGAAAGACTGGGCGCTCGCGGATCAGGCTCGCGATCGCTTGAATGAAATGGGGATCGTGCTGGAAGATGGCCCACAGGGAACGATCTGGCGCCGTAAGTAACGCTTTCTTTCTGTAACACGCTTTCAGTAAATAAAAAGCCCGCAAGAATAACATTGCGGGCTTTTTTTTCGCTGTAATCGATGCCGTAAAGGTTACTCGGCGACTTTTACCGTCTCGCCATTGAACTGAACGGTTTGCCCAGCAACGATTTTGCAGCGCTTGCGTGTTTCCGTCTGGCCGTCAACGGTCACGTCGCCTGCGGCAATAGACAGTTTGGCTGCTGCGCCACTTTCGCTCCAGCCCAGCAGTTTCAAGAGATCGCACAGTTCAACGTGTGGATGCTTTTCAAGATTAAAGGTTGCCATAAATTCCTGTTTATCGGTGTTTGACCGAATATATCCTAAATAATTCGAGTTGCGTGACAAAACGTTAGCGTTTTGAACAACGCTTTGCGTTGACCCTTTAGGGCAAGGCCCATTTATGGCCTTGTAACGCGGCAACCGCACGAATCCCCAGGAGCTTACATAAGTAAGTGACTGGGGTGAGTAAGGGCAGTCAACGCACAAGCAACTTGAAGTATGACGGGTATCGCCAATTATTCGGCGTGGTCATGGTACTCTTCGCACGCCTGTAGCGTGTTTTGAATCAGTGTGGCAACGGTCATTGGGCCGACGCCGCCCGGTACGGGGCTGATGTAAGACGCTCTTTCCTGCGCCGTGTCAAATTCCACATCGCCGACCACTTTGCCGCTTTCCAGACGGTTAATCCCCACGTCCAGCACAATCGCGCCCGGTTTAATCCATTCGCCGGGGATAAAGCCCGGTTTACCGACCGCGACAACCAGTAGATCGGCGTTTTCAACATGGTGGCGCAGATTTTTGGTGAAACGGTGCGTGACGGTAGTCGTACAGCCAGCTAGCAGCAGTTCCAGACTCATCGGACGGCCAACAATATTGGATGCACCGACCACAACGGCATTCAGCCCGAAGGTGTCGATATTATAACGCTCCAACAGCGTGATAATGCCGCGTGGCGTACAGGCGCGCAGCATTGGCGCACGCTGGCACAGACGACCCACGTTGTAAGGATGGAAGCCATCCACATCTTTACTTGGCGCGATGCGTTCAATCACCTTGGTATTATCGATGCCTTCCGGCAGCGGAAGCTGAACGAGAATACCGTCAATCGTCCGATCGGCGTTGAGCTGGTCGATAAGGGCCAACAGCTCAGATTCCGTTGTGGTGATAGGTAAATCATAAGAGCGGGAAATAAAGCCGACTTCTTCACACACCTTGCGCTTGCTGGCGACATAAATCTGTGACGCTGGATTCTCGCCGACCAGCACAACAGCTAGGCCCGGTGCGCGTTTTCCTTCTGCCAAACGCTGCGTGACTCGTGCGGCAACTTCGTCTTTGACCTGCTGCGCAATCGTTTTACCATCAATAATCTTTGCTGCCATCTGAGAAAAGACCCATCAATTTGAAATAGGGGGAGATGGCCGCTATTTTGTCAGAAGCTGCGTGCGCTGTCAGGCATTGCATCAATATTAATTATTTCTATACCCCGAATACTTCGAGTTGTAGGAACTCGGCAAGAGGATAAACTTACATATCCCAGTCACTTAGCTGAGTAAGCTCCTAGAATTAAATGAGAGACATCTTGTCTCTCACCAGAGGCCACCCGTTGGTTGGTAAAGTTCGCTCCGGATGAGTTTTGTCGCGCGGTTGCCATATTACACCAAGCATAGGTTTTGTCCTGAAGGGGCAACGCTTTGTGCTGTTCAACACGCTAACGTTTTGTCACGTAACTCGAATTATTTTGGGCATAACAGTAAAGGGAAGTGACAAATTATTTTTTTATACATAATTTCGCTAGTAATTTTTTTTGATGCTAATTATCTGTAAGTGTTACATGGTGTAAAAAATATTTCATTTCCCATTAAATGCGCTATGTTTAATTAGCGTTTAACTGATGTTGCTAATGATACTGCACATTATGAATTTTTCGGTTCATTGAAAAATTGAGAGGCAACTGCGTGAATGGTGGAGTCGATAATAGTAGGGGGTAACAATGAAGGGTCGGCAGGAAATAAATTGTAATGTAACCCTTCTCGTCAGATGAAAAAATAAGAAAGATACTGCGATGAACCGTGTTTTTTAGCATATGCTAGAATAAAGAGCGCTTGATGAAAATAGCAATAAGTGGAACAGGATACGTCGGATTATCGAATGGTTTATTATTAGCGCAACGGCATCAAGTTGTGGCGTTGGATATTGTTGCTGAAAAAGTAGTATTGTTAAATCAAAGAAAATCACCGATTAATGACGTTGAGATTGAACGTTTTTTACAACATGAAACGCTTGATTTTTTTGCTACATTGGATAAGCATGAAGCTTATATTGATGCGCAATTTGTTATTATCGCGACGCCAACGGATTACGATCCGAAAACCAACTACTTTAATACCTCGTCGGTCGAGGCGGTCATTCGCGATGTGCTTGCGATTAATCCGCAGGCTATTATGGTGATTAAATCAACGGTGCCGGTTGGCTTTACAGAGAAAATTAGCCAACAGCTGGATACGGATAACATCATTTTTTCACCCGAGTTTTTGCGTGAAGGAAAGGCGTTACATGACAATCTTTATCCGTCGCGGATTGTAGTGGGTGAACGGTCGGAAAGGGCAAGGTTTTTCGCTAACTTATTGACGGAATGTGCATTAAAAAAAGACATTCGCGTGTTGTTTACCGATCCAACAGAGGCGGAAGCGATAAAGTTGTTTGCGAATACCTTTCTTGCGATGCGCGTGGCCTACTTTAATGAATTGGATAGTTACGCAGAATCACTAGGGTTGAACGCTCGACAGATTATTGAAGGTGTATGTCTCGATCCGCGTATCGGCGATTACTATAACAATCCCTCCTTTGGCTATGGTGGTTACTGTTTGCCAAAGGATACTCGGCAGCTTCTGGCTAATTATTGTACTGTTCCAAATAACCTGATCAAGGCTATCGTGGATGCTAACCATACGCGGAAAGACTTCATTGCCGATACGATTATCCGTCGCCACCCCAAAACTGTTGGTGTCCATCGTCTCATCATGAAAGCAGGATCGGATAATTTTCGCTTTTCTTCCATTCAGGGCATTATGAAAAGGATAAAAGCGAAAGGAATCAATGTGGTGATTTATGAACCTGGAATTGATAGTGATGATTATTTAGACTTCCCTATCATTCATCAACTCGACAGTTTCAAACAACAGTGTGACATTATTATTACCAATCGTTATGCCGATGAATTAAAAGATGTGATGGGGAAAGTCTATACGCGAGACTTATTTGGCGAAGATTGATTTCTTGCTGTAAATCAATAAAACGACCTCTTGTCATTTGGTTATTCGCGAAAAGTTCATTTTTGCATTGTAATTAATTATGTCTTTTTGCTGTTTTGTCATGTCGTGCCGTTTATCTGTGGTTTTATGATTGTCGCAATAAATTAAGGTTGGCTTAAGGCTTCATTATTTAGACTGCTGAATGATGATTTCTCGCCATTATTTATTTTGGGAATACGTTATGACGGAATTTTTGCCTTTTTCCCGCCCGAACATGGGCGAAGAGGAAATTGCTGCCGTGGCTGAAGTATTACGATCCGGCTGGATAACCACGGGGCCGAAATGTCAGCAATTAGAGCAGGCGTTTTGCCAGCGAATAGGGTGCCGACAGGCGATAGCGGTCAGTTCAGCGACGGGCGGTATGCACGTCACGCTGATGGCGCTCGGTGTTGGCCCCGGCGACGAGGTGATTACACCATCCCAAACCTGGGTTTCAACCGTTAACATCATCACGCTCTTGGGCGCGGAACCAGTGATGGTAGATGTGGATCGGAATACGCTGATGGTGCGACCGCAGGATATCGAGGCGGCCATCACACCGAAGACCAAAGCCATTATTCCCGTGCATTATGCCGGTGCGCCTGCCGATCTGGATGCGCTGCGTGCGCTCAGTGAACGCTACGGCATCCCGCTGGTTGAGGATGCCGCACACGCCGTGGGTACGCAGTATCGCGATGCATGGATCGGCGCGAGCGGAACCGCCATTTTCTCGTTTCATGCCATTAAAAACATCACCTGTGCGGAAGGCGGCATGGTGGTGACGGACGACGAGGCTCTCGCCGAACGACTACGCAGCCTGAAGTTTCATGGACTGGGCGTGGATGCGTTCGACAGGCAGTTACAAGGGCGCAAACCGCAGGCCGAAGTGGTGGCGCCGGGGTTTAAATACAATCTGGCGGATATCAATGCAGCCATTGCGCTGGTTCAACTGGATAAACTCCCGGCGATCAACGCCCGCCGTCAGCAGCTTGCCGCTCGCTATCTCACCCAACTGCGCCCGCTGCCACTCCTACCGCTGGCCGTTCCTGACTATCCCCATCTGCACGCCTGGCATCTGTTTATGGTGCGCGTGGATGAAACGCTGTGCGGCATATCGCGCGATGATTTGATGGCGGCATTGCAGGCTCACGGCATTGGCACTGGGCTGCATTTCAGAGCGGTGCATACGCAGAAATACTACCGTGAGCGCTATCCCCATTTGCACCTGCCGGCAACGGAATGGAATTCGGCATCGCTGATGACGCTGCCGCTGTTCCCCGATATGCAGGACAGCGATGTCGATCGCGTCGTCGCGGCGCTAACCTCGATTTTGGAGTCTGTTTGTGATTGATGACATCAAAAATGTTTCTATTGTGATTCCCGTTTATAACGAAGAAGAGAGCCTGCCGGTACTGCTCGAACGCACGCTGGCAGCCTGTCGGCAGATCGGTAAACCTTGGGAAATCATTCTGGTTGATGACGGCAGCAGCGATCGTTCGGCGGAACTGCTGACCGAAGCGGCGAGTGACCCAGAGAAGCACATTATTGCCGTGTTGTTGAACCGAAATTATGGTCAGCACTCGGCCATCATGGCTGGGTTCCAGCAGGCGGTGGGCGATGTGATTATCACGCTGGATGCCGATTTACAGAACCCGCCGGAGGAAATCCCACGGCTGGTGGAGTACGCTGCGCAAGGGTATGACGTGGTCGGCACCGTGCGGGCAAACCGGAAGGATTCGCTGTTTCGCAAACTGGCCTCGAAAACCATCAACATGATGATCCGGCGTTCAACTGGGAAATCCATGGTCGATTATGGCTGCATGCTGCGCGCGTATCGTCGCCACATTGTCAGCGCGATGCTGCGCTGCCACGAACGCAGCACCTTTATTCCTATCCTTGCCAATACCTTCGCGCGGAAAACCATCGAGATCGACGTGATGCATGCCGAGCGCGAGTTTGGCACGTCCAAATACAGCTTTCTGAAGCTGATTAACCTGATGTACGACCTGCTGACCTGCCTGACAACAACACCGCTGCGCATACTCAGCCTGATCGGCAGCGTCGTCGCGCTGTCGGGTTTCCTGCTGGCGCTGCTGTTGGTCGGCCTACGACTGTTCTTCGGTGCAGAGTGGGCGGCAGAAGGCGTGTTCACGCTGTTTGCTGTGCTGTTTATGTTTATCGGTGCGCAGTTCGTCGGGATGGGGCTATTAGGGGAATACATCGGTCGTATCTATACCGATGTTCGCGCACGACCACGCTATTTTGTGCAAAAGACAGTGAGTGCGGCAACGCCACTGACCACCAGCTTACGGGATGAAGAAGAATGAAAGCGATCGTATTTGCCTACCATGATATTGGCTGCGTCGGTCTTGAGGCGTTAAAGCTCGCGGGCTATGAGATTCAAGCCGTGTTCACACACAGCGATGCGCCGGGCGAGAACCACTTCTATGCGTCGGTGGCGAAAGCGGCCGCCGAGATGGACGTGCCGGTGTTTGCACCGGAAGACATTAACCATCCGCTCTGGGTGAACCGCATTCGGGAGCTGGCACCGGATGTTATTTTTTCCTTCTATTACCGCACGTTATTAAGCGATGACATTCTCCAGTTGCCAGCGTTTGGCGCATTCAATCTGCACGGCTCACTGTTGCCGCGCTACCGGGGACGTGCGCCGGTGAATTGGGTACTGGTGAACGGTGAAACGCAGACGGGCGTGACGCTGCACAAGATGGTTTCTCGCGCTGATGCGGGTGATATCGTTGCCCAGTCCGTGGTGGCGATTGACGATGACGATACTGCGTTGACGCTGCATGGAAAGTGCCGTACCGCCGCCGCCGCTTTGCTGGCGCAGCAATTACCGCTGATCCGCTCGCGTGAGATTACGCTGACGCCGCAGGATGAAAGCCGAGCCAGCTATTTCGGACGTCGCACGGCGGCAGATGGGCTGATCGACTGGCACAAAAGCGCCCGTGAGATTAACAACCTGATCCGCGCGGTGACGGAGCCGTATCCGGGCGCGTTTACGTTTCTCGGTGAGCGCAACGTGACGATTTGGCGCGCTCGTGTTGTAAAGGACAAGATCGGTGGTGAGCCGGGCGCGATTCTCTCGACGTCGCCGCTGGTGGTGTCCTGCGGTGAGGATGCGCTTGAGATCGTCAGCGGGCAGAGTGAGACCGGGCTGTATATGTCTGGCAGCCGACTGGCGGCGGAAATGGGTATGGTGCCACAGGCACGACTGGGTAACCTCGCCAGCCGTGTGCAGCGACGCCGCACGCGCGTCCTGATCCTTGGCGTGAACGGTTTTATTGGTAACCACCTGACTGAACGCCTGCTGCGCGACGATCGCTATGAGATCTACGGGCTGGATATCAGCTCGGATGCCATCGCCCGTTTTCTTGGCGATCCGCGTTTCCATTTTGTGGAAGGCGATATCAGCATCCATAACGAATGGATCGAATATCACATTAAGAAATGCGATGTCATTCTGCCGCTGGTGGCGATTGCCACGCCGATTGAATACACCCGTAACCCGCTGCGCGTGTTTGAACTGGATTTTGAAGAGAACCTGAAAATCGTGCGCGACTGCGTGCGCTACAACAAACGCATCGTTTTCCCGTCCACCTCAGAAGTGTACGGTATGTGTGATGACAAAGAGTTTGATGAAGACACTTCGCGCCTGATTGTCGGGCCGATCAACAAGCAGCGCTGGATTTATTCCGTATCCAAGCAGTTGCTGGACCGGGTGATCTGGGCGTACGGCGCGAAAAACGGCCTGCGTTTCACGCTGTTCCGTCCGTTTAACTGGATGGGGCCGCGTCTGGATACGCTGGATGCGGCACGTATCGGTAGCTCCCGTGCCATTACTCAATTGATCCTTAATTTGGTGGAAGGATCGCCAATCAAGCTGGTGGATGGCGGGGCGCAGAAACGCTGCTTTACCGATATTCACGACGGTATTGAGGCGCTGTTCCGTATTATTGAAAACCGTAACGGCCAGTGTGACGGGCAGATCATCAATATCGGTAATCCGCACAATGAAGCCAGTATCCGCGAACTGGGTGAAATGCTGCTGACCAGCTTTAATGCGCACCCGCTGCGCGATCGCTTCCCGCCGTTCGCCGGATTTATTGACGTGGAAAGCAGCAGCTATTACGGGAAAGGCTATCAGGATGTGGCGCACCGCACGCCAAGCATTCGCAACGCCAAACGCCTGCTGGCATGGGAACCAACGGTGAAGATGGAGCAAACCGTCGCGGAAACGCTGGACTATTTCCTGCGTACCGTTGACCCCTTGCAATCAGACAACGCCACGGATGCGCAGGGATGACGCGTGTTGGCCTGCGGATAGATGTCGATACCTGGCGCGGTACGCGAGACGGCGTGCCTGCGCTGCTGGATGTGCTGGCGGAGTTCGATATTCAGGCGAGTGTCTTTTTTAGTGTCGGGCCGGACAACATGGGGCGTCACCTGTGGCGTCTGCTGCGTCCACGCTTTTTATGGAAGATGCTGCGTTCCAACGCAGCCTCGCTCTACGGTTGGGATATCTTGCTGGCCGGTACGGCGTGGCCGGGGCGTCATATCGGTGCACGGTTTGGCTCGTTAATCCGCCAGACGCACGACGCAGGCCATGAAGTCGGGTTACATGCTTGGGATCATCACGGCTGGCAGGTGAATGTCGCCCGCTGGTCGGATGCGCAACTAGCCGCGCAGTTCCGTGAAGGAATGGACGCGCTGACATCAATTCTGCCATCGCTGGTGCGCTGTTCCGCTGTGGCGGGCTGGCGAGCCGATTCGCGTGTTGTAGAGATGAAGCAGCGCTGGAATCTGGACTATAACAGCGACTGCCGCGGTATCCGGCCTTTTCGGCCGCGCCTGAAAAATGGTGAGCTAGGCACCGTGCAGATTCCGGTCACATTGCCGACCTACGACGAAGTCATCGGCGAGCGCGTGAGTGACGGCGAATTTAACGACTTTATTCTTGAGGCGATCCAGCAGGATCGCGGCGTGCCGGTCTACACCATCCATGCGGAGGTTGAAGGTGGCGCGAAGCTGGCGCTGTTCCGCCAATTGCTGCTTCGCGCCCGCCAGCAGCACATCGAATTTTGTCCGCTTTCCGCATTACTGCCTGATGACCCAACCGCGCTGCCCATCGGGCAGATTGACCGCGCGCCGTTTCCCGGACGGGAAGGGTGGCTTGGTGTGCAAACGGAAGAATAAATAAAGCAGGAGATAGCATGGAAAAAGGCATGATAAGACTGAAAAGCACCATGATATTGGTGTTATTTGCTTTGCTCTACCTGTTGCCGCTTAACGGCCGCTGGCTGTGGTCACCGGACGAAACGCGCTATGCCGAAATCAGCCGCGAGATGCTTCAGCGTGGCGATTGGATCGTGCCACACTTGCTGGGTATTCGCTACTTTGAGAAACCCGTTGCGGGCTACTGGCTGAATAACATCAGTCAATGGTTATTAGGTCATACCAATTTTTCCGTGCGTTTTGCCTCGGTATTTTCTACCGGGTTGAGCGCACTGCTGGTGTTCTGGCTGGCGATGCTGCTGTGGAAAAACCAGCGTACCGCGCTGTTGGCGGCGACGATCTATCTGACATCGCTGCTCGTGTATGGTATCGGCACGTACAGCGTGCTCGATCCGATGGTGACGCTCTGGATGACGACGGCGCTGTTCAGCCACGTGCTGATTCAGCGTGCCACGCTGACGCGTGAGCGGCTCGCGGCTTGGGGGCTGATGGGGCTGGCCTGCGGCATGGGATTTATGACCAAAGGCTTTCTGGCGCTGGCCTTGCCGGTCATCAGCGTGCTACCGGTGGCGCTGGCGCAAAAGCGGATTAAGGAACTGCTGCTGTTTGGGCCGCTGGCGGTTGTCGTCGCGGTATTGCTGAGTGCGCCGTGGGCGCTGGCGGTGCATGCGCGAGAAGCCGATTACTGGCATTACTTCTTTTGGATTGAACATATCCAGCGTTTTGCCGAAGACGATGCGCAGCATAAAGCGCCGTTCTGGTATTACCTACCCGTTTTGATTCTCGGGATGTTCCCCTGGCTGGCGCTGCTGCCGGGCGCGTTGCGTAGCGGCTGGACGGAACGGAAGGCGTACCCAGAGCGGTTCCTCCTGCTGTGCTGGATGGTGATGCCTCTGCTGTTTTTCAGCATCGCTAAAGGTAAGCTGCTGACCTACATTCTACCGTGCTTTGCGCCGCTAGCGCTGCTGATGGCGGCGTGGTTGTCCGGTTTGGCACCTGCGGTACGCGAACGTGTATTGCGCATCAATAGTTGGCTCAATATTGCCTTCGGCAGCGTGCTGGCGCTCGCTGTTGCGGCGCTTGGCCTCGGCATCATCATGCCGCATCTCTACCAACCGGGAGAAGGGCTGACCATCGTCTCGGGGATTGTCTGCTTCATCGGCTGGGTGGCTTTTGCCGCTGTCAGCCTGAAAAAGCAACGGGCGTGGGGCTATCTGGTCGCGGGCTGTCCGTTATTTCTGGCGCTGCTCGTTGGCGGGAGTATTCCGGCGAGCGTGGTGGATTCAAAGAACCCCCAAACCTTTATTCGTAGCCATCAGCCGTTGCTGCAAGACAGCCGCTATGTGCTTAGCGACGAGGTGGGGCTGGCTGCCGGACTGGCGTGGGAGTTGAAGCGCAGTGATATCACCTTATTTAAGGCGCGGGGCGAGCTGAACTATGGGCTGAACTATGCCGATTCCGCTGACCGCTTTGTGGATGAGGGGGCTTTTCCAACCTGGCTTGCCGAGAAACGGCGTAGCGGAAATGTCGCGCTGATGCTGAAGATCGACCGGGACAGCGATGACGAGTATCGCAATCTGCCTGCGCCCAATCAGTTGAGAAAATCGCACCGTTACGTACTGCTGTTTTATAAGCAGGTAGCGCCATGAGTTATCTATTGGTTGCCATCGTCTGCCTGCTGACCAGTTTAGGGCAACTGTGTCAGAAACAGGCGGCGGAGTGCTGGCGGCGTTTGCCGACGCATCGACGCCAGCGCGTGACGCTGGGATGGCTGATGTCGGCGGCCTTGCTGCTCGGTATCGGGCTGCTGCTGTGGCTTGTGGTGTTGCAGCATCTCCCGCTCGGTGTGGCGTATCCGCTGCTGAGTATCAATTTTGTACTGGTCACGCTGCTGGCGCACTACGGGTTTGGCGAGCGTGTGGACAGGCACCACTGGTGGGGTATTGCGCTGATTGTCACCGGTATCTATCTGATGCAGGGGGGATGATGGCGAAAAGAGGCTATATCTGGGCGATTATCAGCACTGTGCTAGCCAGCACCGCGCAGGTGTTAATGAAAAGCGGCATGCTGGCGCTGCCGAGCATTTCCTTCGCGCACTGGCCGTCGCTCAGTTCGTTGGTAACGGGCTGGCCTGCGGTTGCGGTGCTGGTCGGCGTGATCTGCTACGGGCTGTCGATGGTGTGCTGGTTCATGGTGCTGCGCTATTTACCATTAAGCCGCGCTTATCCGCTGATTAGCTTAAGCTATGCGATGGTTTATCTGGCGGCGGTTTTCCTGCCGTGGCTGAACGAACCGATGAGCCTGCGTAAAACCCTCGGCGTCCTGATTATTCTGCTGGGTGTCTGGCTGATTAACCGTAAGACGGGAAAAAAAGCCACACATAGATAATAACGATAGTTATTATTTTGTTCTTAAGATTAAGTGAATGCTCCGATGAGTAGAGGTACCACAAATGTGCCGTATTTCTTCGGTGTCATGTACTGAATCCGGTGCAATTGATTCAGCTAGGATTTATTGGCTATCAGAGTAAGGGAAAAGCCATTCAGCCTGCACGCTGAGTGGACCTGTACCGCTATTCTTTTTTGTCGCTACTTCCATTTCCGTACTGCTCGTCGCTGACTTTTTCCAACCAGTCGACTGGGCTGCCGTTCAGCGATTCGGCAATGGCAATGTGTGTCATTGCGTTTTGTGCCGTTGCGCCGTGCCAGTGTTTTACGCCTTCGGGTATCCAGACGATATCGCCCTGATTGATCTCCTGAATGTCATCACCCCATTCCTGAAGCCAACCTCGTCCTTGTGTAACAATCAGCGTCTGGCCGATTGGATGAGTATGCCATGCCGTACGGGCACCGGGTTCAAAGGTGACCGTCGCGCCGCCAACCTGCGCGGGAGCGGTGGCTTGGAAGGGGGCGTCGATACGTACGTTGCCGGAAAAATAGCTTTCTGGGCTGGGCTGAGACGGGTGTGAACCGCTGCGGGTAATTTTCAATTTTTCCTCCGTTTCGGCAATCGCTACCGAGGCTAACATGGATAACATCACGGCAGAGGCGGAAAGTCATTTCACTTTTTATGACGGACATCCTTGTCCGTCACCCTGGGGTCGTCGCAAGCGACGTTGAAAAACGTTACCGCGGTTTTCGGGCAAGAACCAGAGGGAAAAAGCCGCAAGAGGCTATGAATTATATTCATTAATTGCGTGGCGGCATGTGGGGAGGGGATTCAGCAGTTAGCGGTTTTCAGCGTGAATTAGTCCGTTGTTAACAGTTTCACATGGACATCATTCATGAGTTTGTATAATAGATACCTATTCATAACACCATTATCGGGACACTCTGATGTTAAAAGAAAATTTTAATGACCTCATCTCGTTCCTCGTGGTGGCAAGAGAACGTAGTTTTACCAAAGCGGCGGCGAAGCTTGGGCTTTCTCAGTCGGCACTAAGCCATTCAATTCGCGGTCTTGAAGAGCGGCTTGGCGTGCGGTTGCTGACCCGCACCACGCGCAGCGTTGCCCCAACGGAAGCGGGAGAGAAGCTGGCGCATAGCCTTGGCCCGCGCTTCGCGGATATTGAAAGTGAATTGGTTGCACTGGGCGACATGCGCGAGCGGCCTGCGGGAAATATTCGCATCACGGCGGGAGAGCACGCGGTTGATTCGATACTATGGCCGATGTTAACGTCATTTTTGGCGAATTACCCTGATATTAACGTCGAAATTACGGTGGATAACGCTTTAACGGATATCGTTCTCGGCCGCTTTGATGCGGGCATTCGTCTGGGCGAGCAGGTGGCGAAAGACATGATCGCCGTGCGTGTCGGACCGGAAATGAGTATGGCGGTGGTGGGTTCCCCGAACTATTTCGCGCGTAATCCTGCTCCCACGACGCCACAGGATTTGCAGCATCACCGCTGTATTAACATGCGCCTGCCGACAATAGGGGGAATCTATGCGTGGGAGTTTGAAAAAAACGGTCGGGAAATCAAAGTACGCGTTGAGGGACAACTGACGATGAATAGTCTGCGCCAGCGAATCGATGCCGCACAAATCGGGCTGGGTTTGGCCTATGTGCCGGAAGATTCCGTGCGGGAGGGCATTGCTAGTGGCCGCCTGATTCAGGTGCTGACGGAATGGTGCCTGCCGTTCCCTGGCTACTATCTGTATTATCCCAGTCGTAAACAGCATACCACCGCCTTTTCACTGTTTGTCGAAGCGCTACGCTACCCGCGTTAGCGGCTAGGATGCTGTACTGCCAGTAAGGCGGGGTGCCTTGACTCCGCCTACGTGGCAGTGATTTTAATGGCATTTCCCCTCCGGTTAAAAAATATGGTTATTATATTCTTGAATATGATGTACTTCATGTTGTAGTGTTATCTTATGAATAACGACAGCGTATAGACTAGAATGGAGTGATGATCATGGAACCTATCACGAACGAATCCCAGTGCATTGAAAATATTGAAAAATTCAACGACGAACTTGTGTCGTCAACCGACCATAAACTCTATGATTACCTGCCTTATTTTCGGGCCTGGTACGCCTATAAATCACAGGATGGCTGGCTTCTTGCACCGAGCAAATATGTCGGCTATGCAGGGATGGATAGAGACAAATACATTCAACATCTGGACAGCCTTGATGGGCGAACGTCCGAAAGTAATCTATCGCGTTTCTCCGTTGCCGCAGAAGGAAAAGAAAAAGAGCTTCTGATGGGGAAGGTTGCTGAGCTGTTGTCTTCATTTGGTAAATTGCCGAATAAGTTGCTGAGAGTCTCAGTGATGAGAAACAGCAGCGTGGCTGATGAAGAAAATAGCACCATTGATGCCATTGTGACGATGATAAATTCACTACCGCCTTATATGAGTCAGGCGATTAAAAAGCGGTTGAGATAATCAGCTCTGCTACCACATCTTGAATATTCAAGGAAATGAAATGTGCTCTGATAATAATGAAGCGCCTTTAGATATTTTTTCTGGTGAGTTTAGCATGAGCGACGATACCTGGACGCTTGATGCCGTGCGGTGGGTTTTTGTTGAGAAGAAAAAAATTATTGCCAGCCTGAAAGGGAAAATGAGTAGCGGCCCATTTAATGCAGAAATAACTTTATTTTGGCGAGAAGATGTCGGGTGTTATTCTGATAAAGGAGGGAAGATAGTCTATCGTAATTTCTGTTCTAATTATAAATATAATGATTTTTCATTGGAAATTAGACAGTTAGATATTTATATAGAAGAAGATATTTGTGTCATAAAAAAAGCAACGTGGGGTGAAAATGGGCGTCCGTATTCATTCTATGGTGAGTTGGAGCGGATGGGGGCGTGATGGAAATAGCGATAACCACGCACGATGGAAAGGGAATATGCAAATAGCATCACTCGCGGCCCACTAGCGTGTAGTTTTGGTCTACATTGCTCTAAATCGAATCCGCTGTACAAGAGGGGAGGTTGCGCCCTGATCGTTATTTATAGTGGCAAGCGCTCCTGACCCCCCATCATCCCAACACTCACTTTAAAACTGGGAATCGGCGGTGCCCAGAGGCCCAAACTACGGATTTTTCCCCCTCATATTCAGATCACGTAAGCGAAAATGGATAGCGGGGAATCCTTCTCCTGTCTCGATCGCGTGGGGCTAACCAACCTTATTATGTGACGGACATAAACACTGTACATACCGTTACACAGCAACGCTCATCATCGAAGATAACCCTGGTATATAATCCAAAAACACAGGGACCGATTTACCGTGAAGATAAAAATTCACAAATTTCAAATAATAAATATCACACAGCCTTACCTTTATAATGAAAATAAAAAATACTCTCTGCCTACATATCCTGATGGTTACTCTTGCCATCTTGTTTCTTAGTGTTCCCCCGCTGGTGACAAGTGTTGATCCGGCGCTGACATTCCAGCCACTGATTAACACAATGGAAGGGACGACAAAGGAACAAAAGGAAAAGATCGCCACCATTTCCCATGCCTTACAGGGCAATGCGATTTTCTTTCTCGGGGCTTCCGAGGTTTCGACATCTGAAGACGAACATTACGCGGTATATAATTACTTTAATAACCAGCTACATCGTCCGGTTGTGGCCTATGGCGATAGCTATGTCGATAGCGTCACACATTTTTTACTGCTCTCGCGCTTTAAAAACGAGCTTAATGCTAACAGTAAGGTTGTTTTGCTGCTGGCACCCGATAGCTTTTATTCAGATGGTATTCCTCCGGCTATTTTCGCCAACAATTTCCCTGCGTCTATTTTTGATCCTCTGATGAAAGATGACCAGACGCGTCCCTTTTTAGTCAATTATCTACAACATATCGATAAAGAAGAGATAAGCCATTTAACCTTTGGACAAATGAAGGTCTATGGCTGGGATCCGCAAATTATCTGGCAGGAAGTGAGTTATCAATTTGCTAATTTTTGCGAGCTGATAAAAAACGACTGGCTGGCGATGCTACATATTGTCCCTCAGCCTACACAACGGTGGCCTCAGCAGCCAACCTCCAATATGACTCCCGACTGGAATCGCGAGTTGGCGCAGGCTCATGTACTGAACCAGTCTCGTCAGCAAAGTGCAGAGACATTGTGGATGGATAAAGCTGTGTTTGCAGACGATCAAACGCCGGAAGAGTGGGATAACGCGCCAATTGTGCCTGCACAGATGGAAGCATTACGGGCGACGATCCAACTGCTGAAAGCGCGTAATGCCCAGTTTGTGGTCATTGTCGATCCGATTAATCCGTGGGCGATTAATAACTCCCAGAAATTCCAGCCAGTCGACAGCCAGATCAGGTCGATGCTGGAAGAAAATCAGGTTCGTTATTTTGATATGTATGCGCAGCCTTATCAGAACGGCTGGAATTGGGATCGCCTGCATCCCACTGAATCGGCATGGGTCGCGATGGATCAATTTATTGCAGAGAGTTTTAAATGATGAAAACCGCCATTCGCCTTTTTTTCCTTTATCTCTTTCTGGCAGTCACCATTGCCGCGTGGACCTCTGTTGATGAAAGCATGAGTTTAAAAGTGCATTTTGAATATCAAAAATTCTGAAGGATGAATGATGTACAGCTCCGGAATGTTTTTTTTCCTTCTGTTTTCATCAGCATTATTGTTTGCGCTGGTTAATCGCGTATTCAGTTATCGGCTGACGTATTTATCCGCCTTCTCCGTATTGGCGGTGTTCGGCTGGGGGTATATTTTCCAGGGGGATTACGTTGTTCCCGTGGCCGTGTTCCTGAGCTTTTATGTTCTCGTCACCTTAAAAGAGAAAGGTTGGTTAAAAATCTGGCAAGCGGTCAGCCTGACGCTGCTGCCGCTGTTTTTGGTGAAATTACACCTCAACAACCACTGGGGCATGATCGGCCTGTCCTTTATGACCTTCCGCGCCATTGATGTGCTGCTTTATCGCAGCAAAAAAGATGGTCATAACGTCCTGCATTACTTCTGCTACCTTTTTATGCCTTTTATTATTCTGGCTGGCCCGATGTATCGCTGGCGGACATGGGTGAATGACATTAATAAACCGGTCTTCATCATTACCCGTGAGCAGTTTTTAGTGGCGATGGAGCAAATTTTTACCGGTATTATCCAGAAGTTCCTATTCGCCATGCTGATCAATAATCTGGTTATTGAGTCGTGGAGCCATCGCCCGTTTACATTAAGCGTGGGTGTCGTGATGTCACTGGCCTACAGCGCCTACCTTTATTTTGATTTTGCCGGTTACAGCAATATGGCTATTGGGGCAGGGCGCTTATTTGGCCTAAATATCCCAGCAAACTTCAATATGCCTATTCTGGCTAAAAACCCGCAGGACTTCTGGCGACGCTTCCACATCAGCCTGTCTGAATGGCTGAGGGATGTGGTCTTTATGCCGATTTATATGAATCTGATGAAGCTCGACTTTTTCCGACGGAACAAAACACTGGCGCAGAATATTGGCATCTTCTGCACCCTGTTTTGTATGGGGGCATGGAACGGGCTCGAACGACACTATGTCATTAGCGGCGCGCTGTTTGGCGCCATTTCCGTTGCTCACAACATGCTGCAGTGGTCAGCCAAACGCAGTCCAGCGCTGAGCAGTTGTCTACATCATCCAGTTATTGTGTTCATCGGTCGCATTCTTACGCTGGCAAGCGCTGCGGCCTCCCTCTACATCTTTAGCGGAATGTCTCCCCTATGAACCTTCACTTAGAGCTTCAGGAACTGCAAGATTTCCTCCGGGCGGCATTACTCGACCCCGCGAACCCAGATCAGTTGGCGATTAGCGGAAGCGATGACGCGATGACCTGGCAACAACTCTCTATCGCCGTTACCGACTGGTCGGATCGCTATCAGCATTGTCGGCAGCCTGCTGGCTCGCCGGTTGTGTTGTACGGACATCAGCAGGCCGAGTTTGCTGTGGCAATCTATAGCTGCCTACTGCACAACATTCCGTATATCCCGGTGGATTGCATCTATCCGGAGGAGCGGCTCAACGAGATTTGCCATCTGGCGAGTGCGCCTTATTATTACGATGTGGCGACCAGACAGTTCATTGCTACCAGTGAGGCGGGGCAGGCGCTGGTCGAGCAAGATCTCGCCTATATCATGTTCACCTCCGGCAGCACTGGAAAACCCAAAGGGGTGCAGATCGGGCGTGAAAGCCTGTGGCATTTCATGAAGTGGGTGCGCGAGGACTTTGCGCTGCCTGATATGCCCGTGCTGATGAACCATGCGGTGTTCAGCTTCGATCTCTCTCTGATCCCGCTGCTGGCGAATCTGGCAACTGGAGGGCACATCGTTCTGAATGCGAAAGAGGATATCGCGACAGAAAACTGGCTCGACCGCCTGAAAGACAACGGCGTTTCCGTCTGGGTTTCAACGCCCTCTTTCGCCTACCAGAGGCTGCTGTCTCCCCAGTTCAACAGTGAATATTTACCTGAACTCAACGTCTTCGTGTTCATTGGCGAAGTGCTCAACAAAGCGCTGGTAAAACAGTTACGCCGTCGCTTCCCGCATGCCAAAATTCTCAACTCCTATGGCCCAACGGAAGCAACTATCGCGACCACCGTCATAGAAATCACCGATGAAATCCTGCACAGTGAAAATGACCTGCTGCCGGTCGGCGCGATGATGCCAGACTCCAGAATGGAAATTACGTCTGAGGGGGAGCTGATCATTTGGGGAAAAAATGTGATGCGTGGCTACCTTGGGCTCGCGAAAGAGAATGCGGAAAAACTGCTGCATCGGGAGAGCGAAGCCTTCCGCGGCTACAGAACCGGTGACTTGGGTTACGAAGACGGGCTACTGTACTGTCAGGGGCGCAATGACAGCCAGATCAAACTCAATGGCTACCGTATTGAAATCAACGAAATTGAAAATCGCCTGCTGGCGATATCCGACATCAGCGAAGCGGTTGTTCTGCCGCTGATGAAATCGGGTGGTGGCGTTTTACGTATTGCCGCGTTCTGCGTGACGAATTTAGCGCCAGAAGCGATTAAAACGTCGCTCTCGAAGGTGATTCCACCCTATATGGTGCCTTCCCAAATTATTATCAAAGATGCGTTGCCGCTTAATCCTAACGGCAAAATCGACCGTAAGCTGCTGGATACCCATGCCCGCACGATCTAATTACTCAGGAAAAATGATGGAACAAGAAATACTCGCGCTGTTTGAAAAGATCTTATCCCGTAACGTGGGTTTTAACGATGAGCTGATTGAGTCCGATATTCTCGACTCTATTCTGGCCGTCGATCTGGTGCTGGAAGTGCAAGACGTTTACGGCTGTGTGATTCCACCAACCGAAGTCGCCACCGTTCTGAAGACCCCGGCGGATCTGGCCCACTACATTGAAGAAAACCGCGGCTAAGTTTGAAGCAGTGATGGTTCTTACTCGCTATTTGAAGCCCCAGGATAGGTTTATTTGAGGGCTTTTTTTAGGGCTCGAATACGGGGTTGTTTACATGACCAACTGAATTGGGCTGCAATGTGTCTAACAGCCCGAAGGTATTTAGATTACACGCGGCGATGTAGTCTGATAATAAGCAGAGAGGTCAATCTGACCAGATTTTCTAATCTATACCGTCATACTTCAAATTGCATGTGCATTGGCTGCGCTACTCGGTACACGCGCGAGTGCCTCGCTCCGTTGAGGTCGCTGCAAGCCGCGTTCAAACCTGCCAAAGGCAGGTTTGTCACTCACTCGAATTATTTAGGGTAAATACTCGGCTATGAAGAGAATTGAAGCGCATTCCTGATGTAAATTAGTTGCTGCTTAATTTGACTGCCAGCGATGAACGAAAGTGGACGTAACCACACACAATTTGTGTTCATTTTCAAAATGCGCCAACAGGAATTACTCATTGCCCCATTGATTCAGGAACGTAGCGATCTCATCAATACGGCGCTCATTGATACCCGCTTCACTGGCCATCTCTTTCTGCGCATTCTCACTGATTTCTTCGTTATTCATTAAGCGGGTGATCAGTAGTTGGAAATAGCGCGCCAGAGATTCACGTTCGGACTCGCTCACTCGTTCTGCGGATTCCGTTGAATACTCATCTACGATGTCATAATATTTCAGCGGTACTTCATTGTTCATCAGTCGTCTCCAGCGTTTATGCCTGCGTCAGTTGCTGTCTGTATCGTGTGGATTCGATAATATCACTTTTATCCCGTTTGCTGTCATCCCTGTAGTGATTATTACCTTCCGTCTAATGATGAAGGGGCCACACATGAAATCTGCATGAAAAGCCCTGAAGCTGAGGGACTTTTCATTCGCCATCGACTAATACAGTTAATTACCACATCAAATCATCGGGCACTTTAAAATCGGCATACGGATCTTCTTCATCTTGCTCTTCCTGACTAAGCGCGCTATTTAATACAATACTGTTTGCATCTCGCTGGGCAATTTTATCGGCTACGCTTGCAGGGATAATCGCATATTCATTCTCGCCACTGTTATCTGCAACCAAACGAGCAATAGCGAGACGGCCGTTAATTAGTTGAGATTGAGTCATTTTATCCACAATTATTTTTTTAATTAAATTGTTGTCTGTGAAGTTAAAACCAATATCGCCTTTTGAAATGTTGATTCTGTTCATTTCAATAAGTTGCTTCACCTGAGCTTTATATTCTTTAGATAAAGCGGCCTGCTTTTGTTGTTCGCTAAGCTGTTTATCACGCTCAAGCTGTGTTTTTTTATTTTCTTCCACAGCTTCTCTTGCCTCACGCGCCTGAACGCGTGATTTTTTAGCCGTCCTTTGGACTTTGGCCATTTTTTTGCTGGTCACTAACCCAGCTTTTAGCATCTGCTCTTGTAAGGTGAGTTTTGTCATCTTCGTTTCTAAACCCGTTGAATAATTTGTGGGATTATACCTGTAATTCTTGAGGCTGTACCAGATTGCAGGACTCGATGGCTATGTGGCTTGAGTTTGGGGAAAGTATTAACTGGGCTCTACATAATGTGGTCTGGCGTTTGTGAAAGACCCCTATACCATGGCGCACTGAGGTGAGTAAGCGATGCCGAAATTCTGCTTATGAATGGCGCAGGATCTCGGCACAGGGTCAGTCCGAATTATTTCAGACTTTGAGCAGTTTCACCGTGGCATCCACATCTATCTCATCTTCCGTGAAGATTAACGTCGTTCCTTGGAAGGTGGTGATCGCCAGTTTTTTCAGCGAGCGCATTTCATCAGGCTTAGCCGCCGATTTTGGCCTGATACTCCCCATCAGTACTCCCACAGACAGCACCACATTTTCTTTATCAATGCGAGGATCGGCAGAGACTTCTTCGCTGTAAACCAGATAAGACTTGATCGATGTGAGCTTAAGGCGTTCGCCCGCGATATAGATGTATTTGCTTTCCGGTACGATTTTCACAGCATAAGCTGACAAACCCTTGTTATTCGTGGTGGGTTCGAACGTGACTGCCGCATCTTTCTTAATCAGATCAGGGTTGGCGACCTTAATCACATGAAAATAACGGTTATCACCGTTTTCATCTTTGATAAATCCAAAACCTTTATCTTTAAACCAGGTTGTGATCGTTCCGTTCATCGCCATTATCGCCTACTTAATCGTTTATCTGCTCAGTTTTTGCAGCGCGCAGTGTAAAACACAATGCCTGCGCAGACTACGACTTTGGTTTAAGTCTTGATGATAAATTTGGTTCATCGCAAGTTAGCGTGAACCAATAGAAAACGGCAATCAGAACGTTGAGGTTTGTATTCGCCAAAACTCCCCTGAACCTTCAAAACTGCCGTCGCTATGAATGCTAACCTGACTTCTCAACCGCTATGTTGCCGTGGCTGCAACCGGAATATTCATCCTATTCACGATGCTTCTCAGCGACGCGTCAGGGAGCGTAAATTGCTCCACTGGAAAGTCTGGCTGGGTGTACCTGTTCGCCGCTTGCGCTGTCCGTCCTGCGGCAATATTATTTTTCTGGCTGTGGGAGAAATACCATTCGACCGTTTTCTTAATTAACTCTTCCGTGGCATCGATATAGTATTGTGCTGACGTTCTGACTTCCTGCTCCAGAATCAGAGGAAGCTCGGTGCAACCCAGAATAATTTTCTCGACGCCAACCTGCAGCAGGCGATCTTTTACCGGTGACAACAGCCTATAGGCTCCTGCGATATCACCAGATTTATAAGCGTAGATGCTTTCCATTACCTGGTGTTGGTCTGCATCATCCGGCGTGTAGCAATTAATATTATCGGTAACCAAGTTGTCCTGATAAATTCTCGCTTTGACCGTCGCTGTCGTCGCCAATAGGCCGACGCGTGTGATGTTGGCATTCTTAATTGCCTGACAGGTCACATCAATAATGCTGATCATTTCCGCACGGCACTGCTGTTTTAAGTCATTAAACCAATAGTGCGCGGTATTGCACGGGATAATGATGCATTCAGCGCCCGCATTTTCGAGAATTTTCATATATTGCAGCATTTTATCCAGCGGCGACGCGCTGTGCTGGAGAATGCACTGTGTTCTGTCAGGGATATCAGGAATAGAAACTGCAATCATCGGAATATGGTCTTGGTCCCGATAGGCTGGCGTGTTTTTGATCAGTTTTTGCATCGCATCGACGGTTGCACCCGGCCCCATACCGCCAAGAATTCCCACGAGACTGTTCATGCTGTTAACCCTGTAGCATTATGAAATTAAAAGGATAATCGCACACTGCCGGGCAATGTGAATTGCTAAATTCCCATCTGCTATGTATGATTTGCATAACTATTGGCATCTCTATGCTTTTACTGGGTTTAACGACGTGCTGTGGGAAGCATCTTTGTTGGCGATGCAGAACGTTGGCATAGGGAGCGAAAACATGGCGCTGAGCGTTTTGAGTGAGGGACGATGCTGAATAATATCGAAACCAAGTGGCTGTATGATTTTATTGTGCTGGAAGAACACCGGAGTTTTACGCTGGCAGCCGAGAAGCGGAATATCTCTCAATCCTCATTCAGTCGGCGAATTCAGGCGCTGGAAGCCGCGGTTGGGTTTGATATTTTCGACCGCAGTGCGTTGCCGCTACAGTTAACCGAGCAGGGGCGCGTGTTCCACGCCTATATCCGCAATACGCTGGATGATTTGGAGTATCAGCTCAATAAGCTGCACGGCGGGGACAATTACAAGAATAAGATCACCATCGCCGCGGCGCATTCGCTGTCGATATTCATCATGCCGGAGCTGTTAAAAGACGTGCCAGACCCGCAGGAAAAAATCTTTTATGTCGAATCGATCGATGTCGATGAGGCGGTACTGAATCTCAAAGAAGGGCGCAGTGACTTTATTTTCTCATTCTACAATGAGGATCTGATGGGGGAGCCTTTCATGCACGAGAAGATACTGGAGTCCCGGCTTTATCCGGTCTGCGCGTGTGATAGTGCAGGGAAGCCACTGTTTGATGTCAGTGCCTCATCGGTGCCGCTACTCAACTATACCGAGACGAGCTACATGGGGCGTCAGGTCAGCCGCTACTTATCCAGCGTCGACAGCGATAAATTTACGGTCAATTTTGTTTCTTCCATGAGCGACTTGCTCAAACGTATGACGAAGAAAGGTTATGGTATTGCCTGGCTACCGGACTATTCCATTCAGGAAGAGCTGAAAAACAAAGAGCTGACGATCCTGAGTATGGAAAATGCCGTGATCCGCATGGGGGTTTATCTGTATCGCCTCGATGCGCGGTTGAATGTGGCTTCTGAGAAATTCTGGCGCTACATGAAAGGGCTGTCATCGACGTCTGGGCTATAAACGCCCTGACAATGTAGACAGGCAACGAGAGATAAAAAAATAGCGGCCTGAAGGCCGCTATAGATGAAGTATTTACTCACTAAGCATTAGCTATTTTGCGTGGCCTGCTGAGGTTCCTTATAGGCAACGACTTCGTCGGCAACCTCTTCCTCATCATCATCGTGGACGTCTTTTTCCAGACTGGCCACAACGGCGGTAGAGATACTGTTACCGATGACGTTAGTTGCAGTACGGCCCATATCCAGGAACTGGTCGATACCGATAATCAGCAGGATACCGGCTTCCGGCAGGCTGAACATCGGCAGCGTTGCGGCAACCACCACGATGGAAGCACGCGCTACACCCGCCATTCCTTTACTGGTGATCATCAGCGTCAGCAGAATCAGAATTTGTTCAGTAACGCTCAGGTCGATGTTGTAAGCCTGTGCGATAAACAGAATCGCAAAGGACTGGTACATCATAGAACCGTCGAGGTTGAACGAGTAACCGAGCGGCAGCACAAAGCTGGTGACTTTTTTCGGCACGCCGAATTTGGTCAGCGCTTCCATGGTTTTCGGATAAGCAGATTCACTGCTCGCCGTGGCGAAAGCCAACATGGTCGGTTCACGAATCAGTTTCGCCAGTCTAACTATGCCTTTGCCCAGGAACAGGTAGCCAACGAAGAACAGAACGCCCCACAGTACGGCCAGGCCGAGATAGAACTCACCGATCAGTTTACCGAAGTCGTAAAGCAGGCCCAGACCTTGCGTGGTAATCGCGGAAGCGATTGCGGCAAAGACAGCAATAGGGGCCAGCGCCATCACGTAGTCGGTCACGCGGAACATCACTTTGGTCAGTTCTTCGATCATGGAAATGATCGTGGTCGCGTGCTTGTTATTGCCTTTTACATAGGCAAGCGCGGAGCCGAAGAACAGAGAGAACACCAGAATTTGCAGGATCTCATTGTTCGCCATCGCTTCTACGATACTTTTCGGGAAGATATGGCTGATGAAGCTCTTAAGTGTAAAGCTGTCTGTGTTCAGGCCTGTCGCAACATGCTGTACGGGGATTTCGAGATTCATGCCTGCGCCGGGTTGGAACAGGTTGGCGAAGACCATACCGATAAGCAGGGAAATGAACGAGGCGCTGACAAACCAGATCATCGCTTTCATACCGATACGGCCAACGGCAGAAGAGTTTCCTCCCATGCTTGCAAGGCCGGAAACCAGCGTAGCGAAGACCAGTGGCGCGATGATCATTTTAATCAGGCGCAGGAAGATATCGGTAACCATGTTGAAATAAGATGCAATTTCTTTTGCTCGACTGCTGTCAAGATATTGATGGCAAGCCCAGCCGATTAATATTCCCAGGACGATAGCCAAGACTATCTGTACAAGTAACTTCTGCCTTTGCATATAAACCTCATGTTGATGAATTGATTCAGACAACACAATATTATTGCCGCGTGATGGTTGGTGCTTTCCCTGAATACACCAATCCCTCACCCGAACCTGTTATTGGGGTGTTGTGTCTGCCCGCCGATATTACAACGATTCTTGCTTTTTACATTTTTTTTCTGCGGATTGTTATGTAATTGTGATCTTTGTCATGCGAAAAATGCATGTCTATGTCACTTGTAATGATAAATAGGGATGTGATACGTAGATCGCATATAACGTGATTTTTTTATTAACTCATTATTAAACAGTGGTTTATTTTTATTTTTTTACCGAAAAAGCGGGTGGGGTAAGGTGTTGAAGTCGTGTTGCTAATGATATGTGGCTATACATCAATAAAACAGATGGTGAATTACTTAAAGATTAAGTAAAAATAAAAGAACAATTAACGAAAAGTTTATATACATGGTATTTTATAAGAAAATTAATTTTTTAATTATTTAAATCGTGACTTTATTTTTGTAGTTAAGAGTTGATTTTTGTGTTGTTGATTTAACGTTTAATTATTGCTCTATGTGTTTCTGTTTGTAACTACCTGAGCGTTTAGAGTGTTTAAAATGGTGTTTTTTATTTTTTAAACATATGTTACTGATGATTTGAGACCTCGCTGTTGGTTATTTCACAGAAAAAGATCGATGCTCACTTTATCGTGGCATGCTTTTTCCAGATGCTTTTTCATCCATTCTGCCGCTGTTTCGATCTCTCCCTGTTGCAGGAAATCCAGAATCGCCAGATGCTCCGCAATCTGTTCCAATCGCTTGGGGTTGAAGGCTGGACTCCCTTGGCGATATTCCACCAGACGCCGTAATTGATTGATTCGTTGCAAACTATGGTGGGCGAAGCGGTTGCCGCTACAGGCAAGCAGCGTTTCATGAAAGTGCGTATTGGCATCGAACATTTCATGCGGCGTGAGCGTCAGGTAACCCCCATTGAGAATGTCTTCCTGCTGCTTACGGCAGGCGCTGAGCGTGTGCTGATCGATACGAAACTGCGGCGACAGCAGACTGACCGGCTCGACCAGCAGGCGGAAAGTAAAACTTTCCTCATAGGCCGTGACGGAATCGATAATCGGCGTGGTTCGCCAGCCTTGACCTGTGCGGAACTCCAGCCAACCTTCCTGTTGAATACGCGTCAGAACGTTACGCAATACGGAGCGGGACACCTGACATTCTCGCATCAGATCCACTTCTGAAAACTGTTCCGGCAACCGGCGGGAAAGGCGCATATCAACAATCTTCCGGTAGAGCGGCTCTTCACTGCTGGCGGCTAACTCGGTGACCAGATGCCCTAATTCATCGGCATGGCAGTCAAGATAAAACCCCCGATTGCGGTGGTAATGCAGCATGCCTTTTTCCGTCAGATACAGCAGCGCGACCTTGACCGGCGTGCGTGAGGCGTTCAGTACCTGCGCCAGCGACGATTCGACCAGGTGAGCGCCGGGCGGCAGCTGTTCGCGGCGAATGTAGGCGACAATCTGTCTGACAATCCTTGTCTGTAGGGGAGTTAAAGCCATGGCTATCCTGCTATGTCGGTTAGGGTGTTACGAGGAATCTTTATATTCTTGTCAGTACGGCTCGCCTGCCAGCAGAGTCTGCTCCGGTCAGGCCGGAGCAATCCTGTTTTACTGGTGATAGAACGGAAATGCGCCGAAGACAATACCACCGACCAGCAGCGACAGGCTGACAAAAATCGCCCATTTGATTGCAAAGCGTTGGTGATCGCCGATGTCCACTTTTGCCAGACTGACCAGCAGGTAGAGCGACGGCACCAGCGGGCTAAGCAGGTGGAACGGCTGGCCGACAATCGACGCACGGGCGATCTCTTCTGGGGTAATACCATAATTGACCGCCGTCTGGGCGATAACCGGTAAGATTCCGAAATAGAACGCGTCGTTGGACATCAAAAAAGTAAACGGCAGGCTAATGAGCGCGGTGAACACCGCAAGATATGGGCCGAAACTTTCTGGTATCACCTGCAACAGGCTCTTCGCCATGGCATCTACCATGCCTGTACCGGATAAAATGCCAGTGAAAATCCCAGCGGCGAAAATAAGTGATGTCACTGCTAGCACGTTAGCGGCGTGTGAGCCGATCCGCGCTTTTTGCTCCTCCAGCTTGGGATAGTTGAGCATGACGGCGATAGCGAAGCCGACCATAAACAGCACCTGAATGGGCAGAAGGCCAATCACCAGAAACACCAGAAGCAGGGTGGTCAGAATAAAGTTAGGCCAGAACATGTTAGGACGGCGGTTGGCGTCGCTTTCTTCGTCGCTGCCGTTGCCTAGATTGATCGAGGCATTCTGGAAGCTGCTGACATCAATGATGCCTAGCCGTTTGCGTTCCTGTAGACCCAGAAAAACGGCCACGCCGACCAGCGTCAGGCTGGCTAAAATAATCGCCGGGAGCATGGGGAGGAAAACGTCCAGTGCATCAACGCGCAATGCGGCGGCGGCGCGCGCCGTCGGGCCGCCCCACGGAGAAAGGTTCATCACGCCGCTGGCGATGTTCACCAGACAGGTCAATCCGAGCACGTTCATCCCCAACCGCTGATAGAGCGGCAGGAATGCGGCAATCGCGATCATATAGGTCGTTGTACTGTCACCGTCCAGCGCGACCATTAAGGTTAACACGGCGGTGCCGACCAACACTTTCAACGGATCGCCTTTCACCAGACGGAGAATGAAGCGAACCAGCGGATCGAACAGGCCTGCATCGATCATGATGCCGAAGTAGAGAATAGAAAACGTCAGCATAACGCCCGTTGGAGCCAGCGTTTTGATGCCGTCCAGCATCATCGCGCCCAGTCCCTGATAGAAACCTGCCGCCAGTGCAAACAGTGTAGGGACAAGAATCAGCGCGATAAGCGCAGACATTCGCTTGGTCATGATCAGGTACATAAAGCAGATGACCATAGAGAAACCGAGAATAGTGAGCACAGTGAATCTCCTGTTTTTTATTATATTCTGAATAACTTACTGCCTTTCTTCCGGCGAATTTGGGGTGCTAAAAGCCGTGCAGTTTTTTATAACCGCATATCGAAAGGGATGAAATCAGGTTATTTCCCGACATCAGCGACGTTCAGGGGAATACGAATGAAAGACGGGAGTTAGCTTCCGGGGTCGATGCGAATAATAAATGACAGATAATGAGGAAGCGATAAGGCAACAGTAATCGGTAACATAAAAGACCTCTGTACGAGCAATAATAATATTCCTTTTATCCCCACTGGTTTTCATCTAACCGATTGTTTATAAATTACTTTAATCGAATTGATAACTACCGCTATAGGGGGCTCTTTTTGTTAAAAACAAATTAAAGCATTGTAAAATGAAACGCAAATTGCGCTAAATTGGAATAAAAAACAATTGGGCGGAGGGAAGGGCGGTGATAGCCAACATAATTTTAAAAGATAAACAGAGGTGTGAAAATTTAATTTCTGCGTAGAAAGTTATTATCGATTAGCGGAAATCCATCCGTTTTCATTAATAAATCTTTACAAGATGAGGTGGGGAATAAAGGCATTATCGGCGAGGACGGTTAAACGGTGTCTAAACCATCTGTATTTCCTAAGCCGCCACGGCTTTTACCTGACGGCTTAGGTTCGTGGCGGCTTAGGTAAGGGAGATTAACTGACGTTTTCTGCGGTGCTGCGCAGCCGATCTTTCAACTGGCTGTATTCCTGCTGTACATAGTTCTCTGCTGCCTGCTGATCGTCGATGGCTTCCAGCTTCACGGCGCAGTGTTTGTATTCCGGCGTTTTGGATACCGGATCGAGATGATCCAGAGTCAGTTCATTGCAGGCACCGATCCACCATTGGTAGGTCATATAGACGGCACCTTTATTGATGCGTTCGCTGACGGCAACGCGAGAGATCACCTTGCCACGCCGTGACGAGATCCAGGCTAGCTGCTGGTCGTGGATGTCTAAACGCTCGGCGTCATAGGGGCTCACCTGCACGTAGCCCGGTTCATCCGCCAGCGTTTGCAGCGCGGTGCAGTTGCCCGTCATCGAACGGCAGGAGTAATGGCCAACTTCGCGTACGGTGCACAAGACCAGCGGATAATCTTCATCCACCAATTCCATCGGTGGTCGCCATTCTGCTGTGAGCAGCAGGCCTTTCCCACCGGGACGATCGAAGTGGTTGCCTGCGTACAGCCACGGCGTACCGGGGCTGTCTTCAGTCGGGCACGGCCACGGCACATAGCCTAGTCCGGCCATTTTCTCGTAGGTCGCGCCGTAATACAGCGGGCAGAGCTGCCGTAGCTCGTCCCAGATCTCCTGCGTGTTGTTATAGTGCATCGGGTAGCCGAGCGCTGTTGCCATCAGGCTGATGATTTCCCAGTCGGGTTTGACATCGCCCTGTGGTTCCACGGCTTTATAAAAGCGCTGGAATCCCCGATCAGCAGCGGTATAGACCCCTTCGTGCTCGCCCCAGGAGGTTGCAGGTAAAATCACATCGGCAATCGCTGCGGTCTTGGTCATGAAGATGTCCTGCACGATCAGCAAGTCCAGCTCGTTGAATGCATCACGCAGCATCGACAGATCCGGCTCGGTTTGTAGCGGATCTTCGCCCATCACGTAATTAGCTCGAATTTTCCCTGCTTTAATTTTGTGCGGGAGGTCGGTTAGCGAGTAGCCAATTTTGTCGGAGAGTTCAGGCACACCCCAGGCATCGGCAAATTTCGCCAGCACCGCTTTATCCGTGACATTTTGATAACCGGGGAACATATTGGGCAGCGCACCCATATCGCAGGCGCCCTGAACATTGTTCTGCCCGCGCACTGGCCCGACGCCCACGTTCGGACGTCCCAAATTCCCGGTCAGCAGTGCCAAACCGGACAGCCCCTTGACCACATCAACGCCTTGGCCCCACTGCGTCACGCCCATTCCCCAGAGAATGGTGGCGGACGGCGCGGCGGCATAGATCCGCATCGCGTCGCGAATCAATTTCGGCGACAGGCCAGTGATGTCGGCGACATACTCCGGCGTGTATTTCGCGACGGTCTTGCTGAATTCCTCGAAGCCTTCGGTATGGCGGGCGACGTACGCTTTATCGTAGTGGCCTTCGTTGATCAGCACGTTAGCGAACGCGTTGACCAGCGCCATGTTGGAGCCATTTTTCAACGGCAGCCACAGATCGGCGATGCGGGCGGTTTCAATATGGCGCGGATCGCACACGATGATTTTTGCCCCGCGCGCTTTAGCTTTCAGGATTCGACGTGCCACGATGGGGTGTGAGTCTGCGGCGTTGTAGCCAAAAATCAGGATGCAGTCGGTTTTTTCGATTTCGCAGATAGAGTTACTCATTGCGCCGTTGCCCAGCGTAACCTGTAGCCCGGCTACCGAAGGGCCGTGGCAGAGTCGAGCGCAGCAGTCAACGTTATTATTCCCAGTGACCGCGCGGGCAAATTTTTGCATCACATAATTGGTTTCATTACCGGGGCCGCGTGACGAGCCGGTGTGCATAATCGACTCGGCACCGTACTTTTCTTTAATCGCCTTCAGTCGGGAACTGGCGAAATCGATAGCGTCATCCCAGGATACGGCCTCAAAGGGCGTGCCTTTCTGACGTCGAATCAGCGGCTGCTTTAAACGCGGCGTCAGAATTTTCGTGTCGTTGAGAAAATCCCAGCCATAATAACCTTTCAGGCACAGCTCACCTTCGTTGGTGACGCCATTTGCTCCTTCCGCACCCACTACTTTGCCGTTCTCTACCAGCAGGTTAATTTTGCAGCCTGACCCGCAATACGGGCAGACGGTAAGCACTTTCTGCATGATTATTCTCCAAAGTCGAGTCTTGGATCGTTAAGAACTGCATTCCTATGGCAGGGGGCAGCTATTTAATCTTCGATAATCGCCGATAAAGAAAATCGATTTACTGATCGTGGTCATGCTCAGTGTGTGGCAAATTTTCCTGCGATATTGGCTACCGCTGCTTTTTTCCATAGGGCATTTGTCTGACAAATAACGTTGTCGCGTATTCATCCTCTTTATCCGTTAATGCCTATACTGTTTTTGACGATACTCACTCTATCATCCACCGATTGGGATTTGATATTGATTTCGATCGACTGTTTAAAATAACGGAAATTGGCATTTCAGGGAAGATAACGCATTCTATTCGTTAATTTTTTTGAGCACAATTTCCCATCTAATGGGTAATGAATCAGGGAATTCCAGAACGTCTGTCAGATCGCGCGGGATAAAGGGTGTGATACGACGGACGGCACCGTCATGAGCAAAAAAGTAAATACTTTTCCGGCAGAGCGTGTGGGCAGGAAATATTTGTTAACGTCGCGGAGTGCATTATGGAATTTCTAAGAAATATTAGCATAAAAATAATGGTGCTGCTCATAGTGGCTTCCCTGCTACTGGCGTGGGGAATTGCATCAGGATTCAGTCTTTACTCACTTTATCAGGTCACCAATTTACTTGATAAAAGTGAGACTCAGCGAAAAACGTATTCCCATCTGGTCTATGGAGCCGATCAATATTTTCGAGCCATAACCCGTATGGAAAGAACGATGGATTATTTGCAGCGTAACGAGCCAGAAAACGCTAAGAATACGTTAGAAATGGCGCAGGTTGCGCTAAAAAATACCAAAGATTCGCTGGAGAAATTCCAGGCAGCGGAGCACGTTGGTGTCGAACCTGCGACGGTTGAGGCGGTAAATAAAACGTGGAGTACTCTGATTGCGACCGCGATTGATCCGATGAATGCCGCGCTGCAACGTAATGATTACGAAGGGTTTCGACAAATATTTCGTTCCATTTACCCACCTATTAGCCTGACGTTTGGTGAAGACATCAAGCGCTATTCGGACAATATTACCGCTTCTTCGTTGATTCCAAGCGTGAATGAGCACAATACCCAAAATCGTAATTCGCTTATTGCCGTGATGATTATTGGCCTCATCGTGTTGATTTTCACAGAATACTATCTGAGGAATTATCTGGTTATCCCGATTTCAGTGCTTAAATCCCATTTGGCGCAGCTAACGGCAGGTCGTTTAGGCTGTGAGCTGGTGGAATTTGGCAAAAACTGTGCGGGACGGTTGATTCCCGATATCAAGAAGTTGCAGAAAAGTTTGCGTGATACGGTGACCGTCATCCGGCAAAGCACGACGGAAATCAACAACGGGACATCCAGCATTAAGGATGGTAACGATAATCTCTCCAGCCGCACGGAACAGCAGGCGGCGGCACTGCAGGAGACCGCTGCCAGTATGGAAGAGATTAGCTCCACGGTACGGCAGACTACCGATCACGTACATCAGGTACGCCAACTGGCGAAGGATACGGCTGAGATGGCGCAAAAAGGTGGGAATATCAGCGCTAACGTGATGGCAACAATGGAGGGTATCAGTGCCAGCTCGCGGCAAATTTCCGATATCACCTCGGTGATTAACAGTATCGCGTTTCAGACCAATATTCTGGCGCTGAATGCGGCCGTTGAGGCAGCGCGTGCGGGGGAGCAAGGGCGAGGATTTGCCGTGGTGGCAGGAGAGGTTCGTACGTTGGCGCAGCGTAGTGCGCAGGCGGCGAAAGAGATTGAGGCACTGATTGCGGAATCGGTTTCGCGCGTTGAAACTGGTGCAGGGCAGGTGCGGCAATCCGGCGAGGCGATGACGGCCATTATCGCTTCTATCGCGGATGTGAACGATCTGATTGGTGAAATTGCGGCGGCAACGGATGAGCAAACGCGCGGTATTACACAGATTAGCCAAGCGGTACACGAAATGGACAGCGTCACACAGCAGAACGCGTCATTGGTGATGCAATCGGCAGAAGCGGCGGCTCGTCTGGATGAACAGACCAGCGAACTGTCTGCCGTAGTGGACGTATTTAATCTGGATTCGGATAGCGATCCACAACCTTATTTCTCTCGTCCGGCAATGGCTGTCCCTGTTCATCGGGCTGTCAGGCAGGGTACCTCATCGCTGTTGTCGGTGCATGGTCGTAATGGTGAGGGATGGGAAAAATTCTGATCTGCGGTGGGTTGAATGCGCGACAAATGCTGAAAGCACGCAGGAGTTGGGCACGAGATAGCCAATGAGGCTGGTGACAAACAGGGCAGAAAGGACTCTGCTGAGTTCCTTTGACATTGGGTTGCGGTGTGAAGGCTATTGAGCCATCGCCCAAAAAATGCCAGTGAAAAGCGTGAGTGTCAATGTGCGTAATGCCTTGGATTACAGAGGGAAAGTGGTGTTTTTTATGTAAATTTGATTATGAGAGTGTAAAGTAATGCCAATTTACGACGAGTGCATTTAGTATTAAAATGGCGAAATCTAATTAATGGTATGATTATTGCTTTGTTTTAAAAAATGGTTTTCGCCGTTTTTGCGATCAAAAAGCCGTATTTTTACAAGAATATGTAAAAGCAATGGATTATGGGGTGTTAAATAGATAATTGAAATTATTTGTTACATAATAAAATCTTTATTGCTTATGTTTTCGTGACGTAAATCAAGACAGATGGCGGTTTCAAAGTGATAATAAGAATAAATATCATTTGTGCTTCATTACTCGCTTATGTCTATCTGGCAAAAAACGCTTCTCATGTTGTGTTGGCTGTTTAGCTCTTCAGTGGCCGTTGCCGCGACCGATTACGCCTCATTTATTCAAGATATCGAAACCCGGCTGGATAAAACGGCTCAGCTCTATGAGCAGCAAAAGCCGGATGAGGCCCGCACCGAAGTTCAGATGGCCTATTTCGAGGTGTTTGAAAACCTTGAAGGCCCTATCCGCATCAACATTTCCGCGCAAAAAAGCTATCAGTTAGAGGCTACGTTCGGTGAAATTCGCCGCATGATTGGCGAAGGAAAGCCGCAGGCCGAGGTACAGGCAAAAATATCCTGGCTGAAGGGCGAACTGGATGCCGTTCTGCCCGTGCTGTCGGAAGGGCACAAGCTGGTCGCACAGGAGCAGCACGGTGCCTATGACAACACTGACATTGCGCCGTACTGGCAGCAGAGTTTCAAAATCATCGATGACCAGCTCGCGCTAGCCGTGACGGAATATCAGGCCGGCGATTACAAAAAGGCCAGCCAGAGCGTGCAGCAGGCGCACTATCAGGGCTTTAAAAACTCTGAAATGGAGATGTCAGTCAGGCAGAATCGCTCGGCGCAGCAGGCAGCTTCCATTAATCAACAATTCTCCGCGTTGATTACGTTAGCCAGCCAATCCGATCAACTGACGGATGTCGCCTATCGGGTCACTACGCTGTTGCAGGATATCGAAGATGCCTTGCCGGGGTTGCCAACAACGCGTGACAGCCAGCAGGTGACGGCGACATCTGCCGCGAACGCGGATACCGGTGCGGTGCCGGATGCGAACTGGGCGAAAGTCGCCGACGATATCAATCAGGCTATTGCCGCTGCGATCGCGCAATACCGTCAAGGCCAGGTCAAACCCGCCATCATGGCGGTGCAAGACACCTATTTCGATCTGTTTGAAGCCACCGGCATGGAGAACAAAATTGGTTCTCGCGATGCGGCGTTCAAATCGACGCTGGAAGGCTATTTCACCCGTCTGGTGAGCCTGATGAACGCCAAACAGCCTGCGGAGCAGCTGCAAGGGCAGGCCGACGCGTTGCAGCAGGAACTGGCGAAGGCCGTGGCCATGCTGGGCGACGGCGGCGAAACCCACTGGAGCCTGTTGATCTACAGCCTGCTGATTATTGTGCGCGAAGGTCTGGAAGCCTTGCTGATTGTGGCGGCGATCGTGGCCTATCTGGTGAAAAACAATCAGCAGGACAAGCTGCCGCTGATCCGCCAGTCGGTTTACGTCGCGCTGCTGTGTAGCGTGATTACCGCCGTCATTTTCCAGCTCGTGTTCACCCATTCCGGTGCCAGCCGTGAGCTGCTGGAAGGCATTACGATGCTGATCGCTGTGGTGATGCTGTTCTTCATGAGCTACTGGCTGTTGTCCAAAGTGGAAGCGCGGCACTGGAAGGCCTATCTGGAAGGTAAGCTGTCCCATTCGCTAAGCAGCGGCTCCATGATCGGCCTGTGGCTTACCAGCTTTCTGGCCGTGTATCGCGAAGGCGCGGAGACGGTGTTGTTCTATTACGCGCTGGTCGGTGATGCCAGCAACATGGCGGGGCACCTCTCCATTCTGGCTGGGTTTGCTATCGGCTGTGTGATCCTGCTGATCGCCTACTTCGTGATGCGCTACACCATTGTCAAACTGCCACTGAAGCCGTTCTTCATGTTTACCGGCTGCTTTATGTACCTGATGGCGTTTGTGTTCGCGGGCAAAGGCGTGTTGGAACTGATCGAAGGCAAACTGTTTGAACCAACGTTGCTGACCGGCGTGCCGGAAATCACCTGGTTGGGGATTTATCCTTATGTGGAGACGCTGATTCCACAGGGTGTGCTGGTGGTTGCGGCGCTAATCGCCCTGTGGGTGATGCGGCGCAGGGCGTCTGCCATCTGATAAAGAAGGCATCCGACGTTAATGTAATACTGGAAGCAATATACCCGTCATACTTCAAGCTGCTTGTGCGTTGGCAATACTCGGCTCATCTCTGAGCCTCGCCCTAAGGGGCCGCCGCAAGCGGCGTTCAAATTGGCTAAGCCAATTTGTCCTTGCTTACCCCAGTCACTTACTTGAGTAAGTTCCTGGGGATTCGCGCAGTTGCCGCGTTACAAGGCCATAAATGGGCCTTGCCCTAAAGGGTCAACGCAAAGCGTTGTTCAAAACGCTAACGTTTTGTCACGCAACTCGAATTATTTAGGGTATAAGAGCAGCAAATAACCATAACAACCCCAATCGCTTAGCGAATTAAGCGAAGAGGGACGACTGAGATGAGGATGGGTTTGATGAATATGCAAAAAAGTCTGATTGCGGGTGCCGTTATTGCCGGTATTTTCACTGCACCTGCCGCGCTGGCGTTTAAAGAATATCCAGCGGGTGAGCCGGTTTCCATGAACGAAATGGAAATTGCCGCTGTTTATCTGCAACCTATCGACATGGAACCGCGTGGGATGGGCCTGCCTGCTGCGAAAGCGGACATCCATTTGGAAGCCGATATCCACGCTGCTGAAGGTAACAAGAATGGCTTCGGTGCCGGTGAGTGGATGCCGTTCCTGACCATCGCTTACACCCTGACCAACACCGATACCGGTGCGAAGCAGGAAGGTACCTTCATGCCGATGGTTGCCAGCGATGGCCCGCACTACGGCGCGAACATCAAAATGATGGGCGTGGGCAACTACAAAGTGACTTACCACATCGATCCGCCATCAAAAGCCGGTATGCACCGCCACACCGATGGTGAGACGGGCGTAGGCCGCTGGTGGAAACCGTTTGATGTCAGCTTTGACTTCAAATACGTCGGCTTAGAATAAGGTCTTCTGTCCGCGATGTTCTGTCGCGGCCATGTTCACGCTTCTGCGGGCACACTTTTGTTGCCCGTAGAATCGGTGATTTTCCGGCCAGCGTGCTGATGCCACCCGGCATCGCGCTCAACCGACGCACCTGCAACTTGAAAGGTGACGGGTATATATGAATTTTTTTATCACGACCCTCCAATCCTTCCTGCCGATAGCGCTATTGCTGGGGCTGAACTGGAGCCATCGTTCCACGCCGACAGTCAGATCGCTAGGTTGGATCACGCTGCTGGCGCTGTTTGCCGGGACGTTTATTGGCGTACATTTTCCTAACGGGCAAGCGTTTCTGCTGGGGTTTACGGCGCTTCAAGCGCTTACCTTGATCCTGTTTCTGGTCTGTCAGTGTTTTTCCCACCCGCGCCTTGGCTATCTGTGGCAGGCGTTGTTGGTGGCGGGAGCGGCGGTGCAGTGGGGCAACGATCCCAATCTGACCGCGCTGACAACCACCCATGTAGTTAATACCGATCTGCTGCTGAATTTCAGCGCCGTGCTGCTGGCGTTTGGCTGGCTGGTGTTCTGTGCCGCGCTGTGCGGCATGATTGCGCGCCGCATTCGTTTACTGCGTTGGCCGCTTCTGGCGCTGTTGGTTGCGCTTCTGCTGTTGCCGATAAGCGGTAATCTGCTGCTGCTGTTGATGAAGTTACAGGCGCTGGGGCTCACCAAGCCGCGCCTGAGCTATGTGGCGCACGTCACCAATAGCGCGTATTTATTAAATTACCTCAGCGCATTGTTCATGGCAGCGTTGGCTGCCGGGCTGGTTTGGCCGCTGCGGCATGCGCGTCGCCAGATGCTGGTCACGCATGAGGCGATTGAAAAGCGTAAAGCGACAGCAGGCTATCGCACGCTGCGCCGCACGCTGCTGTCGACGGTCACCGCGCTGGTGGTGGTGGCGTTGGCCCAGCTTTATTGGGACAAGGTCGCGTCGCAGCCGCCTCGCCTGTCGGAAGCTCAGCCGGTGACGCTGGCGGCCGATGGCAAAGTACATATTCCGATTGAGCAGGTGCGCGATGGCAAACTGCATCGCTTTGTGTGGATTGCCGATGACGGCAAGGCCGTGCGCTTTTTCATCATTAACCGCTATCCCGATCGCCTGCGTCTTGGCGTGGTGTTTGACGCCTGCCTGCTGTGTGGCGATCAGGGTTACGTGATGGAAGGCAATCAGGTGATTTGTGTCGCCTGCGGTGTGCATATTTTCATTCCTTCTATCGGGAAGGCGGGCGGCTGTAATCCGGTGCCGATTGAAGGCTGGAGCAATGACGATAATGAGCTGGTGATTGGACGAGCGTCACTGGCGGCAGGCACGAATTACTTCTCGACGGTGGTGTCGATGGACGTTATCGATCCGGTTGATGGCTCCAAACTCACCAACGTGAACGCGGAACATAAATATCGCTACGGCGGTAAAACGTACTTCTTCTCGTCGGAGGCCAACTACAACCGCTTCCGCGAAAGTCCCGCGAAATTTGCCACTGCCAAAGCGGCGGCTGGCGAGCAGGCTGAGGAGGAATAATCATGCTGTGGCGACTGTTACGTCAGTCCTGGCGCAGAAATATTCGGCGTAAATCGCTGGCGGTGCTGACCGTGTTTTTGGCGGCGGGGTTGATCTCTGCGCTGCTGGCGGTGTCTATCGACATCGGCGACAAAATGGCGCGTGAGCTGAAGTCCTACGGCGCGAATATTTTGATTGAGCCAGCAGGGCAAGCGGCGCTACCCGCGCTGTTTGGCGAACGCAGTAATCCGCTGGAAGGGCAGGATTTCCTCGATGAGGCTGAGCTGCCGAACATCAAAGATATCTTCTGGCGCAATAACATTGTCGGCTTTGCGCCGCTGCTGAGCGGCGATGTCGAGATCAAGGGTCAGTCGGTTGCCGTGCTGGGCACCTTCTTTTCTCAGCCTGTTGCGGTGCCGGATGAAGAAGACTATCGCTCGGGACAAATGACCGTTAGCCCCTACTGGCAGGTGGCGGGACAGTGGCCGCAGGAACCGGTGACGACGGAAAATGTGGCGCAGACGCTGGTAGGAAAACAGCTGGCGGCGCAAACGGGCTGGAAAGTCGGGGATAAACTCGCCTTGCACGGCGCAAAAGGAGACGCAACGGTAGAGGTCAGCGGCATTCTGAGCAGCGGCGGTGATGAAGAAAGCCGTCTGGTGATGCCGCTGGCAACGGTGCAATCGCTGCTGGGGCTTGCTGGTAAAATTCAGGCCATCCGCGTGTCGGCGCTGACCGTGCCGGAAAATGAACTGTCGCGGCGGGCGCGGGAAAATCTGGAAGCGCTGAATGCCGAAGAGTATGACCTCTGGTACTGCACCGCGTATGTCTCTTCGATTGCGCACCAGTTGGAAGAAGCGATTTCTGGCTCGGTGGTACGTCCTATCTGGCAGGTCGCCGCGTCGGAAGGCGTGGTGATCGACAAGATCCAACTGCTTCTGGCAGTGGTGACCTTCGCCGCGCTGGTGGCGGCAGCGATGGGGATTGCCTCGCTGATGACGAGCACCATTATGGAACGAGCAAAAGAGATCGGGCTGATGAAAGCGCTAGGCGCGCGCCAGTGGCAGATCATGCTGCTGTTTTATCTCGAAGCCGCGCTGAGCGGTCTGGCTGGTGGTATCGCGGGCTGTGTTGCAGGCTGGGGGCTGGCGAAAGCCATTGGCCTGATGCTGTTCGGCGTACCGCTGAGTTTTGCGTGGATCGTTATCCCCTGTGTGTTGGTGATCTCGATGCAGATTGCCATCATCGGAACGTGGTTCCCGGCGCGCCGGATCGCCAAACTGTATCCGGTGGAGGTGCTGTATGGGCGCTAATGGCTGGATGAACAGCATGTTCTGGCGGCTGGTGTTTCGCGCACTGCGACTGCGTATGCAGCGCGTCAGCGTAGTGTTCGCCGCGCTGACAGTGGGAGCGGCGATTGTGACGGCGATGTCCGCCGTCTATTTCGATATCAACGCCAAGATGAGTCAGGAACTGCGCACCTTCGGTGCGAATTTTTACATCGGGCCAGCGCGGGGCAATACGATTCCACAAAGCACGTTTCAGCCGATTATCGACAACGCACCTGCTGGGTTGATCAATGCGTCCAGTCCTTATCTGTACGGTATGGCGCGTACGGAGCTGGAAAAAGTGGTGCTGATGGGCGTGTGGTTCGAATCGCTGCGGCAGCTGGCACCGTACTGGCAGGTCACGGGTAACTGGATTGGCGTCAGCTTCGATGACCGTAATGCCATGATCGGGGTGAAGCTGGCGGAGCGGTTGAACGTCAAAGTCGGCGACAGCATCACGTTGGTGGGCGACGGCGGGAAGCAACGGTTGCAGATCAAAGGCATCGTAGAATCCGGCGATGCGACAGACAACATGCTGATTGTAAATCTGGGTCTGGCGCAAAAGTGGTTGGATAAAGAGGGCGCGATCAGTAATGCGCTGCTGAGCGTCAGCAACGATCTGGGGCAGGTCGATCGCTTCGCTGCCCAACTTCAGCAGCAGTATCCGCAGTTGGAGATCCGCCCGATCCTGAAGGTGTCGGCGTCGGAAGGTCAGGTGCTGAATAAAATCAAAGGGCTGATGGGGCTGGTATCGGCGGTGATCCTCGTACTGTCTTCCCTGTGTGTAAACACGACGCTGATGGCGATTGTCGGTGAACGTGCCCGCGAATTTGCGCTACAGAAGGCGCTGGGCGCGAGCGGACGAGACATCATCCGGCAGATGCTGGCTGAAACCGGCATCATCGCACTGGCGGCCGTGGTGTGCGGTTCGCTGCTGGGGTATCTGCTGGCTCAGGTGCTGGGGATGGCCGTATTCAACGCGACGATCTCGCTGCGGTTACCGGTGTTCCCGCTCACGCTGGTGCTATCGTTATTGGTTGCTGCCGTTGCGGCGGTGGTTCCCACTCGGCGGGCGATCTACGTCGAACCAGCCAAAGTCTTGAAAGGAGAGTAGCTCGATGTCTGTAGAGGTGAACGCGCAGGAAGGGGCGCAGGCCGCGGAGGCGGTGATTGAAACTCGCCAGCTCTATAAACGCTTTGGTCAGGTGACCGCGCTGGAGAACATCAATATTCGTATCGCGCGCGGCGAGTTTGTCGCCATCATGGGCGCGTCCGGTTCGGGTAAAACCACGCTGATGAATATTCTCACCTGTCTGGATACGGTGAGTGAAGGACAGGTATTGCTGGACGGCGTCGATGCCGCTGGGCTGGATGAAGAAGGGCGGCGCCAGTTCCGTGCCGATAAGATTGGGCTGGTATTCCAGCAGTTCCACCTGATTCCATTTTTGACCGCGCTAGAAAACGTAATGTTGGCGCAGCACTACCATAGCGTGGTGGATGAAGCGGCGGCGCAGCGCGTGCTGGAACAGGTTGGGCTGGCGCATCGCGTCGATCACTTACCGAGCCAGCTTTCCGGTGGTGAGCAACAGCGCGTGTGTATCGCTCGTGCGCTGGTGAATGAGCCTCCGGTGATTTTCGCCGATGAACCGACGGGGAATCTGGATGAAGAGAATGAACAGCGGGTGCTGGATCTGCTGAAAGATCTGCATCGGCAGGGGCGCACCATTGTGATGGTGACGCACAATCCTGAGTTAGGTCGGTTTGCTGACCGCATTATCCGCCTGCAACACGGCAAGTATTTTGGTGAAGAGGTGAATCATCATGAAATGGCGTAACGTGATTACCGCGCTGTGTCTGCTGGGCGCAGCGGCACTGAGCGGCTGTAAGGAAGAACAGGTTAGCGTCGGCGCGCAAGCACCGGCGCTGGCGGCCTACGATCTGTCAGGGCAGCAGGTGGATCTATCACGCTGGCAGGGGAAAAGCGTGTACCTGAATTTCTGGTCGTCGGGCTGTGGTGGCTGCATGATCGAAATGGGCGCGCTGGAGAAACTGAGTCAGGAATATGGCGATAAAGTGGTGGTGGTGGCGGTTAACACCGATCCTGACGGCGTGGATGTCACCTCAATGCTGGCGCATCATAAGGTGACCTATCCGGTGGTGCGCGATCAGTTAGGCATTACCAAAGAGCGCTATCAGGTCAGCGGTACGCCGACTTCATTTATTATTGATGCGAACGGCAAAGTGATCGATCAGCATCAGGGCGCGAGGGATGAAGCGCAACTGACCGAACTGTTTCAGAAGCTGGCAAGCCGGACATAAAGACCGGCTTATTTCCACAGCATGTCAAGCGTGCGTTTACTCTGTTCGTGAAATCGGCACCTGAACTTCCACAATCACTGGTTCCGGTTTCACCCGCATGGCGTAGATCACTCCGATAATCAGGCAGGTGATGCCACAGAGCGTCAACAGCGGCGGCCAGGATTGCCGGATGATGAAGGCATAGGCAAGCCCCGCCAGCGTTTCAAACACAATTAACGGCCCCACCAGCACCGTCGGCAGACGCTGGCTGGCTTCATTCCAGAACAGCGTACCGATCCACGAACAAAACAGCCCAATCGCCAGCATCAGTGGGATGAAGACCTCAGGCCGTGGGCCGAACGGCTGCGTAAAGGTGCTATCCGTTAGCGCCAGATGGCCACAGACCACGATATACCCCAACAGCGCCAGCGGTAGCGTAACCAGCCCTTGCGCCGTGGCCCAGGTGGTCGGCGTATTGCCTTTGTGGTCGCGCAACCAGCGGGCGTTGCGTAGTGGATACCAGGTCCAGCAGACTACGGCGAGAAAGGCCATCGCAATGCCGCTGGCATAACGCCATAAATCGAATGTGGCCGTACTTGCCTTCAGCTCTGCAATATTGACGCAGACCAACCCCGCCGCAATCAGCAGCAGCGACGGCAGCAGCCGACGCCAGGCTACGCGGCCATCGTGCTTGCTATACAACACATTCGCGGTGACAGAAATCACCACGGGCAGGGTGCCGATAATCATCGTCGAGATCGGTGCGCCCGTGCGCTGAATCGCACTGGCGAGCAGAAAGTAGTACAGCAGATTACCGATAATCGTGAGCTTCGTGGCCTCCAGCCAGTCGCTACGGGTTAGCTGGCGCAGACGACGGCGATCGAGCCACGCCAGCGGTAAGGCAATCAATCCAAAAGCCAGATAGCGTCCAGTGGACTGCAAGGCGGCAGAGTAGTCCGGTACGAGCACTGGCCCAACGAAAATCAGCCCCCACATCAGTCCGGCGGCAAGCGCAAATAAAACACCAATCAGCATAATAAACCCGTTTTTTCACAATAGTGCATCGCGCCAGTCTAGGGAGAGTCAGCGGCAAATTATTGTAGGATATTGCTGTTTATTCCCGTCATACTTCAAGCTGCTTGTGCGTTGGCTGCCCTTACTCACCCCAGTCACTTACTTGTGTAAGCTCCTGGGGATTCGCTCGGTTGCCGCCTTCACGCAACTCGAATTATTTAGGGTATATCATCTGTGGGGAAGCGGTGAAAGCATGCGTGCTGAAAGCGTTAGCGGCGAACTGGATACACCTGCTTTTGGTAGCGAATGGGCGTGACGCCATAGCGCTGGGCAAAGGTGCGAGTCAGATGCGCCTGATCGGTTAACCCGACGGCGACGGCGACATGGGCGGCCGCCATACCGTGCGTCAGCAACTGCTTGGCCTCATACAGTCGAATCGCCATCAGCATCTGGTGCGGCGTGACATGAAACTGGGCTTTGAACTGGCGCAGGAAATGATATGGACTCAGGGAAACCAGCGCCGCCAGCTCTTTTAAGGTAATCGTGTGGGCGAAGTTTTCCCGTAAGTAAGCCTTCACCACATCAAAGCGATGGAACGGTTCAATAATCTGACGTTGTGCAATACGCGCGTGAGGCCGGAAAAGCGCAATCAGCGACAGCAGCAGGCTTTCACTCGCCAAGGGATCGGTCGTCTGCCACATGGCGGCCAGCGTCATCGCCAGTTGACGCGCAGTAGCGGGATCGTGGCGTACGACGTCGGTAAACCACCAACCTTTCTCGCCGGAGACGTTCTCCAGCACATCGGGCGGGATATAGATCATGCGATAGCGCCAGCCATCTTCCGTCGCGGATTCCCCCGTGTGCAGCTCATCAGGGTTCATCAACACTAACGAATCGACAGGCGCAATGTGCTTGGCTCCACGATAGCGGAACCGCTCCGCACCGTCGTCAATAGTGCCGATGCCAAACGCCTCATGCGTGTGTGGCTCAAAGGCATAACGGCAGATGTGCGCGTGATAAAGCTCGATGCCGGGCAGCGCTGGCAAGTGCCGGAATTGGGCATAGTCTCTCTCATCGGTAAAGTGTTCCGGTACGCCCTGCATGCTGCCACCTTTTCTCTGATTCTGACCGTCATCATAGCAGTGATAGCACATCAGCTTGAAGTCGTGTGTCCTATTTAGCTTGAGAAGAAATACGCGAAAAAGGGAATAAAAGCGCGGAGATAAATAGACCAGAAAGGAATAAATCATAGCGAAATGGTTGATTGACGGTGCGCATGTGACAAAAATGATTCCATATAACTGTTTGATTTTAATGTTTATGTCTATTCCTTGTTAGGTAAGGCTGCGCGGCAGACATACCGTTAGTATAAAAAAATATAATCAACTCCATTTGCTTATTTGTTCTGACTCTCATTACTTGCATCAATATTGCTATCTGTAATAAAGAACAAGGGAGTGAAAGGTGAACTTTCAGCAACTGAAGATTATTCGTGAATCAGCACGGTGCAATTACAACCTGACCGAGGTGGCGAATACGCTGTTTACCTCTCAATCCGGCGTGAGTCGCCACATCCGCGAGCTGGAAGAAGAGCTGGGAATTGAAATCTTCATCCGTCGCGGCAAGCGCCTGTTAGGTATGACCGAGCCAGGGAAAGAACTGCTGGTGGTGGCTGAGCGCATCCTGAATGACGCCAGCAATATCCGGCGGCTGGCGAATGTTTTCACCAATAACGACACTGGTCAACTGGTGATCGCGACGACGCATACACAGGCACGTTACAGCCTACCGCCAGTGATTAAAGCCTTCCGCTCGCTGTATCCGCAGGTGCGTCTGGTACTGAATCAGGGCACGCCGGATGAAATTGTGGCGATGCTCCATTCCGGTGAAGCCGATATCGGTATTGCCAGTGAGCAGTTGATTAACGATCCCTCGCTAGCGGCGTTTTCCTACTATCGTTGGCACCATTCGGTGATTGTGCCGGAGTACCATCCGCTGGCGCAGGAACCCGTTATTACGCTGGAGATGCTGAATGCGGAGCCGTTGATTACCTATCGCCAGGGGATTACGGGGCGTTCACGTTTGGATCGTGCGTTTCAGGCGGTAGGTATGTCGCCGGATATTACGTTGAGTGCGCAGGATTCGGATGTGATTAAAACCTATGTTGAGCTGGGGCTTGGGGTGGGGATTGTGGCCGATATGTCATTCGATCCGGTGCGTGACAAAGGGCTGGTACGGTTGAATGCTGAGCACCTGTTTGAAGCTAACACGGTCTGGCTGGGGTTAAAAAAGGGACAGTTACAGCGTAACTATGCCTGGAAATTTATTCAGCTATGTAATACAGAACTGTCGCTGGATGACATTAAAGATAAGGTGTTCTCGGATAACGATGAAGCGGTGATTGATTACCAAATCTGAATGACATAACCGTTTCCTAACCCGATGCCCAGCCAGCATTTTTTCTGACTGGGCAGGTCTTTTCCTTTCGATTTCGTCGCGATTTTTTGTGCCGCGATGCCCGCCGTTTACTGTACTTGATTCAGCATAAATATGGTTTATCGTGCCGATAATCTGCTTGATCTGATCGTGCTGCAATAGTAGCATTCCTGCTATAACAATAACTTATGTCTGTATTTTTGTTAAGTGATACAAATACTTGTGCATTTTTATTGAATAATTATGTTAACGGTTTTGGCATCACAATAAAAAATTCACCCTAAATAATTCGAGTTGCAGGACAAAACGTGTGCGTTTTGAACAACACATATGCAGCTTGAAGTATGGCGGGTTAATCCATCAGACATCCTTCTCACTAGTCAGTCACCTCCACGTTGATTTTTTCGGTTCGCATTGCGCCGGAGTCGCGCTAGCGCCATGTTTATGATGGCGGGGAGTTTAAAACGGAAAATGACGATGAAAACACAAAAAATCAGCCTTGCCTGGCAAATCCTTATCGCATTGGTTCTGGGTATTGCACTCGGGGCCGTGCTGCATGAACAGCAAGAAAGCCGCCAGTGGCTCATCAGTAATATTCTTAGCCCCGCGGGCGACATCTTTATCCGCTTGATCAAAATGATTGTTGTCCCGATCGTGATCGCCACGCTGATTGTCGGGATTGCGGGCGTAGGGGATGCCAAAAAGCTCGGACGCATCGGTTTCAAAACCATCCTCTATTTTGAAATCATCACGACAGTGGCGATTATTCTTGGCATCACGCTGGCTAATGTCTTCCAGCCGGGTCACGGCATCGATATGTCGACGCTGACCGCCGTTGATATCTCGCAGTATCAAAAGACCACCGAGCAGGTGCAGAGCAGTTCGCACAGTCTGGTGGGGACGGTGCTGTCGCTGATTCCGCCGAATATCTTTGCGGCAATGGCACACGGCGAAATGCTGCCGATCATCTTCTTCTCGGTGCTGTTTGGTTTGGGGCTATCTTCGTTGCCGAAAGATCACCGCGAACCGCTGCTGAACGTCTTCCGCGGCGTGTCGGAAACCATGTTCAAGGTGACGCACATGATCATGCGTTATGCGCCAGTTGGGGTGTTTGCGCTGATTTCTGTCACGGTTGCCAACTTCGGTTTTGCGTCGCTGTGGCCGTTAGCCAAGCTGGTTATGCTTGTTTATGCCGCGATTTTCTTCTTTGGGCTGGTGGTGCTCGGTATCGTTGCACGTCTGTGTAAGCTGCGTATTACCCTGTTAATCCGTATCCTGAAAGATGAGCTGATCCTCGCATACTCCACCGCCAGTTCCGAAACCGTGCTGCCGCGTATCATCGAAAAAATGGAAGCCTATGGCGCCCCGAAGTCGATTACCAGCTTCGTGGTGCCGACCGGTTACTCCTTTAACCTCGATGGCTCTACGCTGTACCAAAGTATTGCGGCGATCTTCATCGCACAGCTCTACGGCATCGAGCTGTCGATTGGGCAGGAAATCGTGCTGGTGTTAACGCTGATGCTGACGTCCAAAGGCATTGCTGGCGTGCCGGGCGTGTCGTTTGTCGTGCTGCTGGCGACGCTGGGCAGCGTCGGTATTCCGCTGGAAGGTCTGGCGTTCATTGCGGGCGTTGACCGTATCCTCGACATGGCACGTACGGCACTGAACGTGGTGGGAAATGCGCTGGCGGTGCTGGTCATTGCCAAGTGGGAAAACCAGTTTGATGAACAGAAAGCACTGGCCTATGAGCGTGAGCTTAAAGGGATAAGCACGGAACCAGCCCAACAGGGATAATCCCGATATAGTTTGAATAGCTTATGAACGGGCGCGTCGAGTGATCGAGGTGCCCGTTTATTTTATTGATCGACCGTCATGCTGCGTGGCTATCTATCACGCTGGTTTCTAAGGTTTGTGTGCGCCATAGCGCCTGTTCAATACGTTCGGCATCCGTTGCAAAAGGCAGAAGAGCGGCAATTTTCGGCGTGATTTTGACGTTCTGTGCGATACTTTCAACCCGCTGTGGACGTTCGTTCAGGCCGAGGGCTCTTAGCGTGATCGGGCTACCGTAGCGGCGCAGTTGAGCGAACAGCTCTTCGCGGTCGGCATCGTTATCGTGTTCCAGAAACGCCTGTGCAGCTAGCCCAAAGCCCACTTTCTCGCCGTGCAGCCAGTCATGCAGTTCCGGCAGGCGCGTCATGCTGTTGTGAATCGCATGGGCGACACCAATGCGTGGCACCTCATCTTTCATGCTGTTTGCCAGACCCGCCAATGCGATGACGGCGTCGATCACGCTGCGCAGGGCTGGCGTGACCAGACCTTGCTCATTATCCGCGATGGCCTGCTCGCCATACGTATTAAATGTCTCTACGGCCAGCCGTGCGGCCTGCGCTTTTAGCGCCAATGCCAATCCGCTATCGCCGTGACGCAAATAGGGTTGAAATTCGTACCATTTCGCCAGTGCATCCACGATACCAGCTTTGAGGTAGCGTGAAGGGCTGCGGGCGATGATCTCGCTGTCTACCAGCACCCACACGGGTAAGCGCGTTAGCGGAAATGCCCCGTTGTGTGCGCCGCTGTCACTGTATATCACGCTGATAGGTGACCAGGCGGCGCAGGTCGCGGCAATGGTGGGGACAGCGATGACGGGAATTTGCCCCAGAATATCGCCGACAGCTTTGGCGACATCCAGCACGCGCCCGCCACCGATGCCTAAAATCAGTTCTGCGCTGAATGTTCGTGCCTGTGCGGTCAGCGCTTCTATCGCTGGCTTGGTGCAATCGCCCGGCAAAAATTCGACCTGATACCGTAAGCCGTAATCACTGAGGCTGCGTTCGACGGCATCCGACGTCGTTTTCCATGCCTGTGGGCTGGTAATAATCAATACTGTGCTGGCGTAGGGCGCTGCATATTCGCCGACAGAACGAATGACGCCATCACGATTCAGATAGGTTTGTGGCGCTTGTATTGCAATCATGTGCGCGATCTCTCATCTCTGTGGGGAAAGATAAATCAGTTGTAGCAGCGATGCAGAACGCCGCAAAAGAACAATTCTGGCTATGAATGGACAGATTTCGCATAACCAGAATGGGTGTAACGCGCAAGCTAGCGCTGCATTCCCCAGCGTTTTACCGTGACCTTTTCGATGGTGGAAAATACCAGCCCTTCGACCAGCAGCCCGATGATGATGACGGAAGCCAGCCCGGCAAAAACGCGGTCGGTGTAAAGCTCGTTACGGTTCTGGAAGATGTACCAGCCCAACCCGCCGTTGCCGCTGGATGCGCCGAAAACCAGTTCAGCGGCAATCAGGGTGCGCCAGGCAAACGCCCAGCCGATCTTCAGGCCGGAGATAATCGACGGCAGCGCGGCAGGTATTAGGATCGCGCTAATGTAGCGAAATCCGGTCAGGCCGTAGTTGCGGCCTGCCATGCGCAGCGTTTCCGAAACGCCGAGAAAGCCGGAGTAGGTATTCAGCGCCATCGGCCACATCACGGAATGAACGAGCACGAATACCAGACTCTTTTCTCCCAGCCCAAACCACAGCAGCGCCAACGGCAGTAATGCAATCGCAGGCAGCGGATTGAACATGGAGGTTAATGTGCCTAAGAGATCACGTCCGAAACGGGTGGAAACCGCCAACGCGCTGAGGGCGAGTGCCAGCAGGCTGCCAATGACATAGCCTTTCAGCAGCGTGCCGAGTGAAACCACCATCTTCTGCGGCAGTTCACCGCTAGCGAGATCGTCGTGGAAAGCCTGAAAGGTTTGCAGGAAGCTCGGCAGCATCAGGTCATTGTTTTGCCAGCGCGCGGCGAACTCCCATAGGATGAGCAGCCCAGCCAGCAGTACCAGCTTGCGCAGCCAGGTCTGATTCCACAGGCGCGTCGTCAGCGGCAGAGGCTGGGTGAGGGTAAAATCTTTCAGCGGTGTGAGTTCACGCTGATACTCGGGCCGCACGGGGGGCTGAATGCTCATAGGGTTTACCTTGCGTGGATGTGACGGGTGAAGGTGCGTCAACATCGGTCGGAAAAAGAAGATGGTGAATGCGTTGCGCGGTGCTCTGAAAGGCTTCGCTGCCCTGATCGTTTAGCACAAACTGATGGCAGTTGATTTCCGCCCGCACGCGGCCCGGATGCGGTGAGAGCAGCAAAACCCGGCTGCCGACGATCAGTGCTTCCTCAATCGAGTGGGTGACAAACAGCAGCGTGAAGCGCACCTCTTCCCACAGCGCCAGCAATTCTTCCTGCATTTTGCGGCGAGTCAGTGCATCCAGCGCGGCGAACGGCTCATCCATCAGCAGCACTTTCGGCTGCATGGTCAGCGCCCGCGCGATGGCGACGCGTTGCTTCATCCCACCGGATAACGTATGCGGATAAGCATCGGCAAATTTCGCCAGCCCGACCTTATCGAGAAAATAGCGGGCGCGTTCTTCTGCGTCGACTCGCGTCGCCTGACGGCTGGCAACCAGCGGAAACAGCGTATTCTCCAGCACGGTTTTCCACGGTGGCAACTGGTCAAATTCCTGAAATACCATGATGCGATCTGGCCCCGGTTTTGTGACGCGCTCGCCGTCGAGGCGGATTTCACCGTCTACTGGCGACAGAAAGCCGCCGATAGATTTGAGCAAGCTGGATTTACCACAGCCGGAAGGCCCTAATAGCACAAAGCGCTCGGCGGGAAAGACGTCAAAACTCACATCATGGGTGGCGCGTACCAGACTGCGCCGCGTTCGGTATTCCAATCCGACGCCGTCAACCTGCAACAGCGGCTGGTCAATCGTGTCGTGAGTGTGGTGTGTCATGCGTGTTCTCCTGCGTAGCGACGAGGTTCTCGTCGAATGAGCGCGACTCTGAGCATTCAGCTGCCCGGCTGTTCGTGAATTTCTGCAAAGAAATAGTCTTTCCAGGAGGCGGCTTTGTTTTTCAGTACGCCAAGCTGGTGCAGCTTTTCGGCATAAACGTAGGTGCGTTCAGGGGTGATCGTGAAATCGATCTCGGGATCGGCGACGATGCGTTTCACCAGTTCAGGATCCAGTTTCGATTTCTCTACCCGAATGTAGGTGTCGGCCGCTGCTGCTTTATCTGCTTTGACGATCTGCGAGGCTTCCTTCAGTGCGTCGTAGAAGGCACGGTAGGTTTTTGGGTTCTCATCATGAAATTTCTGCGTGGTATAAAGCACGTTGAACGTTGCCTGACCGCCCAGCACGTCATAAGAACTCAAAATTTTGTGCACATTGGCATGTTCTAACGCCTGATATTGGAAAGGCGGGCTGGAGAAGTGGGCGTTGATCTCGGAACCGCCAGCGATAAGGGCCGCGCTGGCATCGGGATGCGGCAGGCTGACGGAAATCTTGTCGAAGCGTTTGAAATCCTCCGCGCCGTAGAGCTTCGCAGTTTCAATTTGCAGCGTGCGTGACTGGAAGCCAACGCCAGCAGCAGGCACGGCGATACGATCTTTATCGATCAGATCACGGACGGATTTCACCGCCGGGTTATTGCTGAGCAAATAGTTGGGCATGGAGCCGAGTGAGGCAATGGCTTTCACATTTTGGCGGCCCTGCGTGCGGTCCCACACGGTTAGCATCGGCGGAACACCGGCGGAGGCCACATCCAGCGCACCGGACAGCAGGGCTTCGTTGATTGCTGTCGCGCCAGAAAGCGTGCGCCAATCTACCTTGATATCCAGCCCTTGCTGTTTACCGTGTTTCTCTATCAGGTTTTGGTCGCGCACCACATCCAGAATCAGGTAACCAATGCCAAACTGCTGCGCGATGCTGATGGTGCCTTCAGCATGCGCGCCAAATGCCGTTAACGTCAGGCCAATCATGGCGGCAAGGCGTGTGAAACGCGTCGATTTTTTCGCGGGTAGTGAGGGATTCATTATCGTTGTCTCATTATTAATAATAGGGTCGAAAATAAAATAGAGAATAATCACAAGATATTATTTCAATAAATTATTCGTCGTAAATAATATATTAAAGAAGGCATCCTATTTTCTTAGCGCGTTGCAGCTAAAGTGTTTTTTGGAATAAGTTAGAATAAATGAGATTTTAAATATCCTTGCGTGTGATAAAACAAATAAATAACCTATTTAGCTAAATATTTGCTATAGATAGTCTTATTTGTCACTTATGGATAAAAATCTGCGCGTTATAGTGGGCAATATATAAATGTCTATTGTGGTATACAGAAAAAATATGCCTGTTTTTACTCATCATTATTTACGCGATTATTTACGCGATCGGTTGACAGAGAATGACGTGGACGCGTCAATTGCAGAGATTGTGGCGGATAACCTCGTCGAATCCAGCCTGAAAGGGCATGACTCGCACGGTGTGAGCATGCTGCTGCGCTATATCGATGCGATTCGGGAAGGTGGACTTTCACCCCACGCACAGGCGGAAAAAACGCTGGATTTTGGCCCGCTGATTTCGTTCGACGGCCAGCAGGGCTTTGGTCAGGTGGTGGCAAAACAGGCCGTGGCAGAAGGCATTGCGCGTGCACAAAAGCATGGTCTGGCGGTGGTGAGTTTAGCTAATGCTCACCATCTGGGACGCATCGGCGCGTGGGCAGAACAGGCCGCGGAGGTCGGGCTGGTGTCGCTGCATTTTGCCAACGTGTATACCAAACCGGTGGTGCTGCCGTGGCAGGGCCAGCAGGCGCGTTTCGGAACGAATCCATTCTGCGCCGGGATTCCAGTTGAGCATGACGATCCGGTGATTCTGGATTTTGCTACTAGCGTGATTGCCGGTAACAAAGCCCGTATTGCGTGGAATGAGGGTAAACAGGTTGCACCCGGCTGTATCGTTGATAACGAAGGCAATCCGACGGTGGCTCCCCGCTGGCTGATGGAACAACCTCTGGGGGCGCTACTGCCGTTTGGCGAACATAAGGGATCGGGGCTTTCGCTGGTTTGTTCGCTGCTTGGCGCAGCGCTGACCGGTGGGAAAACCGAACGCACGGCGAAAGGCGAGGGTAAGCAGATTATTAATAGCATGCTGTCGATTTTAATCGATCCGCAGAAATTAGGCGGTGCGGCAACCTATCAGCAGGAAATTCCGGCCTTATTAGAATGGGTGCGCCAATCCCGTGATGACGACGCGTTATTGCTGCCCGGCGATAAAGAAAAGCAAACTTATCATCAGCGGCTGGAGAACGGTATTTTTGTCGATGATGTCAGTTGGGGGCAGTTATCTTATTTAAATAACAAAGTGGCTTGAGGAATTAATTAATAATTTATTAACTTATTTAACTGGTTTTAATTTATCTCAATACAGAAAAAGAGATCCGACGTAGTGCCATGAAATCGCGCCATAAGGTCATGCCATAAATACGCGCGTTGACGCTACATATTTTGTATCGCGTTCGTGAAGGCATCTATCGTCACCTCAATCTGTAATCCGTATTTCAGGAGAATATTATGCACCTTGCTCGATTCCCCCGTTTATCACTGGGCCATTTTCCCACGCCGCTGGAGGCGTTACCGAACCTGTCTGCCTATCTGGGCGGTCCGACGATTTACATCAAACGTGACGACGCCACAGGGCTGGCGACCGGCGGCAATAAAACCCGCAAGCTGGAGTTCCTGCTTGCCGATGCGCAGCAGCAGGGCGCGGATGTCATCATCACGCAGGGCGCGACGCAGTCTAACCATGTGCGACAAACTATTGCGGCGGCGGCAAAGCTGGGCTTGAAAACTAAGGTGCTGCTGGAAAAACGCGTGGAGGACTACGGTGAAGACTACCAGCGCTCCGGTAACGTGCTGCTGGATAACCTGCTCGGCGGTGAAATTATCGATCATCTGCCCGCCGGCACAGATATGCAGCAGGCGATGGAAACGTTAGCGGAATCACTGCGCAAAGAAGGATTGAAACCTTATGTCATCCCCGGCGGCGGTTCCAGCCCAGTAGGCGCGTTGGGCTATGTTGCCTGTGCGGAAGAGCTGTTATTTCAGTCCAGCCAGCAGCGTCTGCGTATCGATCATATTGTCCATGCAACGGGCAGCACCGGCACGCAGGCAGGATTGGTGACCGGGCTGGTGGCGACGAACAGCCAGATTCCACTATTAGGCATCAGCGTTAGAGCGCCGAAAGCGAAGCAGGAAGAGAATGTTTACGCGTTAGCACAGCGTACCTGGCAGCTGCTGGGGATTCCGGGCGAACTGCCGCGTAGCGCGGTGCAGGTGAATAGCGACTATGTCGGTAAAGGGTACGGCATTCCAACCGAAGGAACGCTGGAAGCGCTCAGGCTATTGGCACAGTTGGAAGGAATTTTGCTCGATCCGGTCTATTCCGGCAAAGGAATGGCGGGGCTGATCGATCTGATTCGCCAAGGGCATTTTCGCGCCGATGAAAACATTGTTTTCATCCATACCGGCGGTTCGGCGGGGTTGTTTGGCTACCGTCAACTGTTCGAACAAACGGCCGCGCAATGAGTACGCCACTGATTGGCGTGCTGGGCGGGATGGGGCCGCTGGCGACGGTCGATCTGTTGCATAAAATTGTTGAAGAAACGCCCGCCAGTCGCGATCAGGATCATGTGCCGGTGGTGGTCTGGAACGTACCGCAGATTCCCGATCGCCAACAGGCGCTGGCAGGCACCGGTGAATCGCCACTGCCGACGCTGTTGCACGCTATCCGGCAGCTTAATCGCCTGTCGGTCAGCCATATTGTGGTGCCGTGCAATACGGCGCACCACTGGTTTGACGCGTTGACGGAGGCCAGTGATGCACTGCTGCTGCATATTGCCGATGCCACGCTGCACGCGCTGACACAGGCCGATGAGGCAAAGGCATCACCGCGTAAAATCGGGCTGATTGCGACTCACGGGACGCTCAATGCAGGATGGTATCAGCAGCGTTTTGCCGCGCAGTTAGGTGCGGAAACCGTGGTGCCGAATGAACAGGAAATGACAACGCTCTTCGTGCCGGGGTGCTATGCGGTAAAGCGTGGCGAGCTACAACATGGTGGGCGGTTGCTGGATCAGTTAGCGGCACAGCTGGTGGAACGGGGAGCAGAACGTCTGGTGCTAGCCTGCACGGAAGTCCCGCCTGCGCTGGAGGCGGTGTCGTCACGCTGGCGGGACATCAGTATCGATCCGACACGTGCGCTGGCGCAGGCCTGCGTTCGCCTCTGGCAACAAAAATAAAAGCCGCCCATTATTGGACGGCTTTTAGGTAGAGAGAACCGAATTACAGGAAGCCGTACATTGCAGCGAACACCCAGCCAAAGACGCAGGATGTGCTCACGCCGATCAGACCCGGCAGAATGAAGCTGTGGTTGATAACGAAACGGCCGATTTTGGTGGTACCGGAACGGTCAAACTGGATAGCCGCCAGATCGCTTGGGTAGGTCGGCAGAATGTAGTAACCATAACAGGCTGGCGCAGACGCCACGATATACGCAGGATCCACCCCGATGGCTAGCGCAACGGGGACAATCGCCGCCAGCGCCGCTGCCTGCGAGTTAACGAACTTGGACACAATCAGCAGGATAATGGCGTAAGCCCACGGGTAGACCTTCACCATTGAGCCGAGTGTGCCTTTGATCTCTTCCAGATGTGCGCCGAACATGGTTTCCGCCATCCAGGCGATACCGTATACCGCGACGATGGCAATCATCCCCGAACGGAACACTTCATTCTTCGAAATCGAAGACGGATTGGTTTTGGTCGCGATAATGATGATGGCGCCGGAAAGCAGCATAAACATCTGAATGACCAGCACCATCGACAGCGGCTTACCGGCAAAGACCGGACGCAGCTCTTCAACGGCACCCAGAATCGCTACCGCAGCGATGGTTGCCAGAAAGATCCACATGGCAACCCAGTTACTGCGCGGCAGTTTTCTGTCCAGCAGAGTGGCTGTATCGCCATACACATACTGTTTGTTTTCTGGATCGGCGATGAATTTCTGAAAGTCTTCATCCTTGTCCAGATCCTTGCCACGGAACCAGCTGAAAATCCCAATCGCCAGAATACCCAGCAGGGTAGAGGGAATGGTAATAGATAGCAGATCGAGGAATCCCAGATGTTTGCCCTGGAACGTGAAATTAGCCAACATGGCAACCAGCGATACCACCGCAACAGAGACCGGACTGGCGATAATCCCCATCTGAGCGCCGATCGAGCTGGCGGCCATCGGTCTTTCAGGACGGATATTATTCTTGATGGCGACATCATAAATAATCGGCAGAATGGTATACACCACGTGGCCTGTACCGCACAGGATAGTCAGAATACAGGTAACAAACGGCGCGATAATCGAAACGTATTTCGGGTTACGCCGCAGCATACGTTCCGCGATTTGTAGCATGACATCCAGCCCGCCCGATGCCTGAAGCGTTGCCGATGCAGCTACCACGGCAATGATGACCAGCATGACGTCAACGGGCGGTTTACCCGGTTGTAGTTTAAAAATAAAGACCAGAATAACAAGTCCAATCCCGCCTAATAAACCCAGCGCGATCCCGCCTTTTCTTGCCCCGTAAAAAAGGCAGATCAGGACAATGACTAATTGAATGATGAAATCCATAGTAGCCCCATTACATTGCTCAATATACTCGTCATACTTCAAGTTGCATGTGCGTTGGCTGCGTTCATTCACCCGAATCACTTACTTGAGTAAGCTCATCGGGATTCCTTCGCTTGCCGCCTTCCTGAAACTTGAATTATTTAGAGTAAGTAATGAACTGATTAGTTAGAATTAAAATTAGTGAGTTTTTACTGCGGCTACTATATGGACGGGTTGTTATTTATTTTCTTGATCTAAATCTATTAATTTTTATCTTTGCGCTATTTCCTGAAAATAAAAGATCTCGCTCGCAATAATTGCGTCTTTTTGGTTTCTTTAGTTTTTTAAGTGTAAGTTTAATTTATTAATGATTCAAGTGAGTGTCTATCGATGTGGTTGTTAATGAATGACAGGTGGTTTTCAAAAGTGATTAAATTCTTGTTCTTATTTTGTTGTACTTTGTGTTCTTTTACTTTTTATTCTCGTTAACGTTAACCGCAAAAAACCATACCCTAACACCTCTTTTTCTACCTCCAACGAGGTATTTTTGCATATTGTATTGTTTTTAAATGATTAGTTTAAAAAATAATAAAATGAATCCCTTTTTGGTAATGAAGTCAACGTCAGACCGCCGAGTCATGGCCGAAAAATAAAAATAGTCGCCATGTTGTCGTTATTCACGTCAGAAATATATACCCGTCATACTTTAAGTTGCATGTGCGTTGGCTGCGTTCAGTCACCCGAATCACTTACTCAAGTAAGCTCATCGGGATTCCCTCGCTTGCCGCCTTCCTGAAACTCGAATTATTTAGGGTATAGCTGACGGGTTTCCTGCTGTTTTTACATTGGATGCGAAGAGGGAGGCACTTTATAGTTTTATTGGTTATTAATATATTTATTTTATAAATATTTTAGAATATATGGATGCGGCTTATTTTCCTTCCTAAATAGGATATAGCCGCACATCAGCGTTTGTGTTCTGAATTCACGTTCTTAGAGGTGCACGAAATAGGTCGCTAACTGACGCAGCGTCTGTTCATCGAGCGTACCGGCGTAGTACCGCAACTGTAACCAGGCCGTCAGCCAGGTATAACGCGCTTCGGTCAGATCGCGCCGTGCGCCGTAGAGCTGCTGTTCGGCATTTAGCACGTCAAGATTCACGCGCTCCCCGCCCTGAACGCTCTTCTGTGTGGCGGTGACCAGCGCCAGCGCCGACTTTTCCGTCAGCTCATAGGCGCGAATTTTCGCCTGACTGCTGGTGACCAGATTAAACTGGCGACGCAGTTCCGTCTGGATTGTCGCCGTCTGTTCGTCCTTTTCCCGCGCGGTTTGCTGATAGCGCTCCTTTGCCTGACGCGTCGCGGCAGAGACACCGCCGCCAGCAAAAATCGGTACGCTGACGCGGATACCAATCGACCGCGTATCGTATTTCTGGTTGTAGCTGTTTTCGGTATCCGACTGCGTATTGCGCGTGCTGGCAACCAGCGTGACCTGCGGCAGGTGACCCGCCCGGTTACGTTCAATGCCGTATTTCGCCACGGCCAGCGATTGGTTTAGCGCCAATAGCTGCGCGTTGTGGCGGAGCGCCAGCGATTGCCAGTGCTGATAGCCAGCAGGCTGAAGCGCCTGCGGCGTAAAGCGTAGCGTTAACGCCGCAAGCTGATCCACGCCAACGGGCATCCCCAGTAGCGTTTCCAGTTCACGCAGGCTGATATCCAAATTGTCCTGTGCTTCGATAAGCTGCGCTTCCGTCAGATTAACGCGCGCTTCGGTTTCCAGCATATCGGTGCGAGTGCCTTCTCCCTGCTGGAAGAGACGTTGATTCAGTTGATATTGCTCGCGATATGCGCGCTGCTGTGCCTGAACCAAGGCGATCTGCTCGCGGCTAAACAGCACGTTGGTGTAGGCCTGAAACAGGCGCACCAATAGCTGCTGGCTGGCATCGCGCAGCTGTTCATCTGCCAGCACGGCGCTGGCTTCACCCTGTTGATAGCGCGACCACGCCGCGTAGTCGATCAACGGCTGTTGCAGGGAAAAGCTGGAAGCGCGGCTGGTGTAATCACGCTCCGACTGCTGACCACCCGCCGTCACCGTGGAATCGTTACGGGACTGGCTGTAGTCATAGGTGACTTTTGGCAGCAGCCCGGCGCGCCCGATGTTCTTCTCTTCGCTGTCGGCATTACGCGCATGCACGGCGGCCTGAAAAGCCGGATCGTGCGTCAGCGCCTGCTGCCAGGCTTCCATTAATCCCAGTGCCTGACTCGGTGCGCTGTAGATCAGCGTGAGAAAAAGCGGGACGGCATAACTGGAGCGGATCGCCGCGCGATAAACGGATGAAAAGCGCAGCATGATTACTCCTCGGTCAGCGCCAGATGCAGGCGGTCAGAAAGCGGTTTGAACAGGTAGTTGAGCAGGGAGCGTTCACCAGTACGAATGAAGGCTTCCACTGGCATGCCGGGACGAACGTCCAGCCCGGCGAGTTGCTGCTTACCCTGTTCATCGACGTGAATGCGTAAGGTGTAATAAGGTTTTCCTGTCTGCTGTTCGACTAACTGATCGGCGCCGATCAGCGCGACAACGCCGGAAATACGCGGCGTGGTGCTTTGGTTGAACGCAGAAAACAGCAGCTCGACGGGTAGCCCGTTGCTGACTCTGTCTACCAGTTCGATAGGCAGCTGTGCGTCAATCAATAGCGGTTGCCCATCAGGAACAATCTCCATCAGCATCTGCCCGCTATTCACCACGGCGCCTTCGGTGTGCAGCGCCAGCCCGACTACCGTGCCGCTGGCAGGGGCGCGAATGTGCGTGTGCTGAAGTTCATACTCCGCCGTTTTCAGCCGCTGGGTGAGATCCTGAATGGAACGCTGGGTATCGGCGAGCTGGGCGCGCACCTCTTTCTGATATTCGTTCTGGCGCTGCTGGATCTTTTGCTCCAGCTCGACGACCTGCTGCTGGAGCTGTATCTGATTATTCCGTTCCTGCGCCATCGCGCCCGCTAACTGGGCGGCCTGCCGTTCGACGTCCAGCAGGCGATTACGGGCGATATAGCCTTCTTGCGCCAGCGGATGCAACCCGCGTAGCTGTTCGCTGATAATCTGGAATTGCGTCTGGCTGCTGGCCAACAGCGCTTGTGATCCCTGCGACTGCGCTTTTGCCCCGATGATGGCGGCCTGCATCGCCGCGCGTTCCTGTTGTAGCGCAGCGCGACGGCTGATGAAGAGCTGCTGCTGGGCGATCTGAATTTGTTGCGTGACGGTGCTGTGTTGCTCTGTGGGAGCAGGGAAGGCGATCGTACTGAGATCGTCGCGTTCCGCCAGCAGACGTGCTTCGCCCGCGTGCGCTTCCTGAAGCTGCGTGACGAGATTATCGCGTTGCGCCTGAGCGGGCGTTTGGTCCAGCGTGGCAAGGATTTGCCCTGCCTGCACGTGGTCACCATCCCGTACGGTGAGCGAGGCAATGCGTCCGCTACTGACGGGCTGCACGGTTTTGCGGTTATCCGCGACGACGACCCGGCCGGATACGGCGACTCCTTTATCCAGCGGTGCCATGCCGGCCCAGAGGAGCAGGCCACCAAAGCCTGCCAGAACCAGCCAGAGGCCGTACTTCAAATAGCGTCCGGCGTCGGTGTGTAACGGCATCGCCGCGACGTTATCCGCCACCTGAGGGAGGGGCGTTGTCGGCTGTGATGTGACTTCGCGTAACGCGGACATGGTTATCCTCTTCTTTCCGTGATGCTGTTCTGACGACAGACGTTTGCTATCAGTGGGCTGAATTTCATTTATCCGGTACGGCGCGGCGAGACGCCGGTGCGCTGTACACCATACTTAGCCCGGCTGAACTCGGTTCCTTTGGGATAAAGGCATTTGCGGCGTCGGCTGTCTTAACTGGCGCAGGTTTCACGCTGGGTGATGTGGCGATAGGAGCCTTGGCGGGTTTGGCGCGCTGTAGTTCTTTCAGCACCTGCTCTGTTGCACCGAAATACTGGATTTGTCCGGCGCGTAGGACTAACAGCTTGTTGGCGCAGGAAAGTAGTGCGGGTTTGTGCGTGATCAGCACCTGTGTGCTTTTGGCTTCCTGTTGGGCGGCAATCGCGGCCAATAAGGCTTTCTCGCCGTCGTCATCCAGGCTGGCATTCGGTTCGTCCATCACAATCAGGCGCGGCTGGTTGTAAATAGTTCTGGCCAGGGCGACACGTTGCTTCTGACCACCGGACAGCCCGGCACCGCCTTCACCCAGCAGCGTATCGTAGCCCTGCGGCAGCCGCAGAATCATCTCGTGAACGCCCGCTGTGACGGCGGCGGAAACGATCTTTTCTGGATCTGGCTGAGTGAAGCGGGCGATGTTTTCGACAATCGTCCCGCTGAAAAGTTGAACATCCTGCGGCAGATAGCCGACGAAGCGGCCCAAATCGGCTTTGTCCCACTGGTGCATGTCTGCGCCGTCCAGCCTGACTTTGCCACCGAGGGCGGGCATGGCGGCAACCAGCAGACGGGCGAGGGTGGATTTACCTGAACCGGAAGGCCCTAATACGCCGAGCACATCGCCAGGAGCCAGTTCAAACGTGATATTAGCGAGTATGGGCGTACGCGTGTTGGGGGCGTTGGCGCTGAGCTGTTCCACCTGAAGCTTGCCTTCTGGTGCGGGCAGCGCCATGCCAGCGGGACGTGCCGGGTGATTATCGAGTAAGAGATTGACACGCTGCCAGGCGAGACGCGCCTGCATCCACTGTTTCCAGACGCCAATGATCTGATCGATCGGGCTGAGTACGCGACCCACCAGAATGGAGCCCGCAATCATCATGCCGGGCGTGATATCGCCCTTGACGGCCAGCAGTGCGCCCAGACCCAGCATCAGCGACTGAAGCGCCAATCGGGTGCTTTTCGTCAGTGAAGTAATGTTGGCGCTCTTTTCGCTGGCAACATTCTGATAATAGAGAAAAGATTTGTGCTGCGTTAGCCAGCGTTCGCGCATGGCGGGCAGCATTCCCATCGCTTCGATGGCATCGGCATTGCGCAGGTTAGCGTTGGCCTGCTGCGTTGCCTGAACGGTGTTTTGTGCGGCTAAGGCCAAGGGTTCGCGCGTGAGTTTTTGATTCAGCCAGGCCAGCACAATCAGGATGATCGCCCCTGCCAGCGCCATCACGCCCAGCCAGGGATGAAGTAAGAAGATCACCAGAAGGTAGATCGGAAACCACGGCGCATCAAAGAAGGCGAACAGTGCGTTTCCGGTGGCGAACTGGCGCAGGGCGGTAAGATCGTTTAAGGCTTGTCCGGCTCCCGCCGTCCCGTTCTTGAGATTGCTTTCAAACGCCGCATTGTAGATGCGCTGATTTAGGCGCATGTCCATCTGCGTACCGAGGCGGATCACCACGGTGCTGCGTATCCATTCCAGTAATCCCATCAGTAAAAACAGGCCCAGCATAATGATCGTCAGCATCGCCAGTGTCATCGTGCTGCTGGACGGCAGTACGCGGTCATAAACTTGGAGCATATAAATCGCCGGTGCCAACATCAGCAGGTTGATGACGGCGCTGAACAGGCCAATTCCCCAGAATCCCTGACGGTAGGCGGCCAGCGCGTCAATAATCTCCCGGCCTGATGAAGCCGGATGGGATGCGGGCATGGGATGTTCCTTTTTCAATAAAGTGCCATCGTTCTCACCGTGGTTTACCCACAAGGTGGAAGAGGGAGGCGGTTAGACGTACCGCTATTGACGCGGTTTGCCAACGGTTATTACACTCACTAGACCGTCGCGGTGCCGTGCCCGCCATACTTCACGCTGCATCCGTGCAACGCGAAATATTGAGGGTATATACTCTCTCCGTACCGCGACGGTGTTCACTCAAACGGCTAAAAGCGTCATCTTTTAGCCGTTTTCTTATGCCGCCAGCAGATCGGCGGTCTCTGCGACGCCCACAACGTCAACCACTGTATCGGCAGAAAGTGCGGCATCGGCGGTCGCCGTGGCGAAGCTCAGGCTATCCAGGCTCGCGTTAATATCGATACCCGCATTGGTCAGCGCAGTCAGCAGCGGCTGAACCTGTCCGCTCATCAGACCGTAAATCACGTCATGCACCACGCCGCGATCGCTAACGGTCTGGTTGGCAATATCAGTGGAGAGATCCAGCCCGCTGAAGGTCACTTCCGGTTCAGCAAGAGAATACGTGGTACCAGCCGTGGTGCCGCCTTGCAGGACATTACCGAATGACAGGCTGTCCAACTGACCCCACAGCGTGTGGGCAGGAGGGGAGAAGAGGCTATAGGTCAGATCGCCGCCTGCAATAAGTGCAGAGAAGTCGTTCTGCGTACTCGTGATCGCATATTGAGTACCGTCTATAAAGGTGTCGCCGCCGTAAAAGCCCCCGGTATTATTGCCACCGACTTGTGTGTTACCCGCGGTATGATTAACGTCACCAAACGCTGCCGACCATTCAGTCAGGTAGCTGGCAATGCTGTAATTGGCATAGTAGGCATCGTAGGTAATTGCAAAACTCATAATAGATTCCTCATTAACTAGCGATCTACAGGCACGGTCATCCGTGTCTGTCGTGAAAGAGGATGAGCCATCCCATCCCCTTTGTTTTCCTGCCTCCCGCGTGGGGAAACAGAGAAATTAGAATCGATACTCCACGCCAGCCTGCACCGTTCTTCCCCGGCTTGGCGTGTAACCCAGTGATTCGCCATAGCTCACGACGTAAGTACGGTTAGCGATATTCTCAACGGAACCGCGCACCGTCAGGCTGTCGGTCAGACGATAGCTGGCGTACAGATCGTAAACTTCATATTTGGGCCAGTCGGCTAAATAGGCGGAGTTGGCCGGTGCGGCAGCATCCTGATAGCCGGGAGCAAAACGCATCGTGACCCCCATATCCAGCTTGCGGTCGAAGACGCGCGTCCCCAGCGTGACGGAACCGCGGTCGCCCGGCAGATAGGCGGCGTTGCTGAATAACAGCGTTTTCTGGCAAGAGGCATCGCTGGCTGTGGTATCGACAGGCGTGGAGTAGTAGTTGCCTCGGGAACCACCGACGGTTGTGACGCCGCCCATCCAGGCCACCGGCGCACAGAAGTCGTTATTGCCGATCATGTGGGTGTAGGTGGCATCGACATATAAAAAGCCCGCGTCGTAATTAAGCTGGTATTCCATACCACGGAAGCGGCTCTTTGCCAGATTGTTCTGGAACACGGAATTACTGAGGGAATAGCCGTTATAGCCCGGTTTATTGCGCGCGCCGTTCAGACTGATGTAGTTATTTATCCGAGTGTCGAAATAGGACACCTTGGTGACCAGCCTGTCGCCGTCAGTGAACAATTCTGGTTTCTGAATATTGAACCCGACCTCCCAGGCGCGGGAACGCTCCGGCTTAAGGTTGGGGTTCGGATACAGGTAATAGTTGCCTGCGCTGTAAGTGCCGTTGGCAAAGGTTTCGCTGACTGACGGTGGTCGCCAGGATAGGCCATAGCTGGTGTACAGCTGTAGCCATTCAACGCCGGGGCGGACGCCCGCAAACAGCGTGGGGGACAGCTTGCCGTGTTCGTCATCGACATTCCAATCCTGCGTGGTGGTCACAAACGGCGGGCAGAGCGCGATCGACCGTGCAGTGCAGGGATTGGTGACGGTATAGGGGATTTCCCGATAGCTGATGCTGGTGGTGCCGCGTAACCGGTAGCGATCGTAACGCAGGCCGCCTTGCAGTGTTACCCATTCGTCGTATGCGTAATTCAGATTCGCGAACAGACTGGCCATCGCACGGTTTCCTTCCGGAGTGGCGTTACTGGCTGTGCTATTGGTGCTGTCCGTGGTGATTTTGTCGTAATAGAAGTCCAGCCCGTAGTCGGCTTTCAGATCGTGCGCGCCCTGCTGCCACAGCGTTGAGGTATTTTGCGCCTGCGCCCCGTACGTGCGTAACCGCGTGCTCTCGTGATACGCGCTGGTATTAGAGAGGGCATAGTTATTGGTGTCGTTATTGGTATCGGCGTAATAAATCTTGGCCTTAAAATCCAGCCAGCGCTGATTGTCTGGCTTCAGGCTGTAATCCAGCGCGGTACTGCGCGCCATAATCTCGCTGTGTCCGCTGGCTTTCCAACCCAGTTCGGTATTGGAAAGGTTGGACAACGTCCCGGCGTTTTCAGAAGAGGTTTGCGTTTGCATATAGCTGAGCTGGAAGCGCTGGTTAGCAGGAAGGTTCCAGCCGATTTTCGCCAGCCGCGAGCGCATGGTGTAAGCTGAGCTGGTCACTTTCTGATGCTTTAAGTTATTCGCCCACTCTTCGTAATTACTTGAATTGCCTGGGATACGGATATTACCGAGGTTGCCATCATTGCCCGGCCAGTAATTGCCCAGATGACGCTCGCTGGCACCGACTAGAATGTCGCCGCGTTCGTTACCCAGTGCGAGTACGCCGCTGCCGATAAAATGCGTTCCATTGTCGCCCGTGCTGGCGTGCAGTTTTCCGCCCAGCTCTTTACCCGGAGCGAGAAAATCGTGGGCGTTGACGGTATTAAATGTGGCGACACCGCCCAGCGTACCCGCGCTGCCCATCACGTTTGTCGCGCCTTTTTCAATCGTCGCGCCGGAGAGCAACTCTGAATCGATATACATCTGCCCGTTGCGCTGACCGTAGCCGGTTTTTTGAAAATTCTGCCGCACGCCGTCAATGTTCATATTCACGCGACCGAAGTCCTGTATTCCGCGAATGTTGACCGATAGCGAAGGGTCCTGCTGGCTGACGCTGGAGTAAACGCCAGCGGACTGCTCCAGCATATCAGCGGCGTGGCGGGAAGGGCGGTTATCCATCTGCTCGCGTGAAATGACGCTGATGGCGCGCGGTTGTTCATAGATCCAGTCGCCCGGATTGGCGACGGTAAACGCGCGTACCGTCATCACGTCGTCTATTTTTGCCGTATCGACGTTGATTGAGCGAGGGCGCAGGGTAATGACGCCATTGCTGCCGATCTGAAAGTCGACTGGGTTGGCACCGATCAACTGGCGCAGCCCTTGCTCTGGCGTGAAGCGCCCTTGAAGCGCGGCGGCCTGCATATTTTCCAGTTTGACGTCAGCAAAAAACACCTGTAGCCCCGCCTGTTCGGCGAAACGCAGCAACGCGCTGCTCAACGGCTGCGAGTTGATGGAAAAGGCGGTGCTCTGACGGGCCGCTTCCTGAACGCTGGCGGCCTGCGTTTCTGCTTGCGCATAGTGGAGCGAGCCAGACAACGACAGTGCGATGCCGACGGCGAGAGAAAGTGGATTACGTTGTAACAAGCGGTTGTCTTGCTGTTGTGTTTTTTTAAACATTTTTCGCCTGGTCTGCCATCCGTTAAATCATCAATAAGCATTAATAAACAAAGGGATAATTAACCCTCTTTTTCTTAATGAAAATGATAATAAAAATCATTACCTAAATATGAAGACGGCTGAGATGACAGAACCCGTAAAAAAATATTTAAATTTTTTTCTCCGGTGCGTTGCGGCCTTGTGAACGTAAAGGGAATTTATGCGTGATTACCACTCCTGAGCAGCATGGCAGGAGTGGGTAAGGCAGAAGAGAAAGGATCAGTACAGAAGGGTGACGCCGGGGAGCGAAACCGTTTTGGCACCCAGTTCGGTTGCGATGGTTTGCAATGCGGCATCCAGCTCGTTCAGCGAAAAAATGCCGCTGACCTGACGCTGACGCAGTGCTGATGTGGGGATGACGATCGTCCCCGCGCGGTACTGATTGATACGCGCGATCACAATAGCCAGAGGCTGTTGATCAAAAATGAGCAGGCCGCGTCGCCAGTCGCCGCGCTCGCGGCTATTCCAGCCGGGGAGGCGAGTCATCCCTTGTTCGGTATAGCGTGCCGCCTGTTGCTCATCAAGTCGTAGCGCTTGCCCGTTTGCCGTTACCTGAACGCTGTGCTCCACCACGCCGACGGTCGTGGTCTGTGATGAATTTTGCACGATGAACTGCGTGCCTAGTGCCTGTGTGGTGCCCGATGCCGCATCGACCAGAAAAGGCCGTTTTTCCTGTGTCGTCGTCGGTGCGACGGTGAACCAGGCCGAGCCTTGCAGCAGCGTGACGCGCCGTTCTTGTGGCGTATAGGCGAGCGAAATGGCGCTGCCTGCATCCATATCAACCTCACTGCCATCCGGCAGCGTAACGTGTTTGACCTGATGTGCCGCATGATAATCCGAGCGCAGCATGAGGATGCCTTCGGAAATCCACGTCGTGCCGAGACTGAAACCCAGCAGCAATAAGGCCGCGATTTTCCACTGCGTCATACGGTTAACGCGTCTGACAGGCAATGTGGCTGGCGGTTGTGGTTGCAGCTCCTGCCGTTGCTCGGCGCTGAGCGACCCAAGCCCATGCCAGAGCATCCCTGCCTGTTCCAGCGCGTGGTGATGGCGCGGATCCTGTGCCAGCCAATGTTGGAATGTCAGTTCCTGTTCATCGTCCAGCGGCGCTTCGGCCAAACGGATGGCCCAGCGCGCTGCCTGCTGTTGGATTTCAGGAGGATAATCGTTCATGTTGTAGGCCTGGAATATGTAGGGTCTCTAAATACGTAGACGTTTGACGGCAATAAACCCGTAAATAATTTGTGATTATTTCACGATGGGCGACGCGTTTCACGAGGAGCGGATCGTCATCATCGCGTTCAGCGTCATGGCAAGATGCTTCTCAACGGTGCTGAGGGAAATCTCCAACTGCTGAGCAATTTGCGCCTGCGTCATGTGTTCAAACCGGTGCAGATGAAATATCAGCTGTGTGCGCTCCGGCAGCGTCGCCAGTACCTTTGCCAGACGCTCCAGCTCCTGTTGCGCGATGGCCGTTTGATCGAGTTGGGGGGCGGCATCCGGCAGGTATTCCAGTGTCGCCTCCACGTCGTCAACGGACGCCGCCATCTGCCAGCGCTGCTGGTGACGGACATGATCAAGCAGCAAATTATTTGCTGTCTTATAGAGATACGCCTTCTTGTCGTCTACATTATCTTGCTGTTCCAGCCGTTGTGCCAACCGTAAAAAACTCTCTTGCACCAGATCTGCCGCTGCCTGAGGGTCGCGCAGTTTATGATTGAGATAGCGTTCCAACCGTTCTGCATAGTGGTTGAACAGCATCCTGAGTTCAGACTCTGACATGCCAACGTCCCGTCAGGTGACCTTCCCGCCGACTCTGCGGCAACAGAACCGCTTCCCTTGTCACGGCGCTATCCATAGCAATGCACTGTCCGTTGACGGGGTAAGGCCCTGAATAATAAATATGTGTAATTGATAATTATTATCACATATGACGAACCGGAAAGCAGAGTTAAATCTTCTTCAGATTGGCGGATTCTCGCCATCGACTACACTTATCTTTGCTGGCTTATTATTTAATCAGGAGATACAGAGATGACCACGAAGGACTCAACGCAGGATCCTAAAGAGGTGACGGTCAGCGAAGGGCTGGCAAAGGTGCATGAGGCATCAGAGCAGTTGACGGAAGAAGAGATTGAAGCGCTGGCTGAGGAAGCCAGACAGGCCGCCACGCAGACGCAGAAAGAATCAGGCAACGCGCCCTAGTGTAATGCCACGGTTGCAGAATGGAGCGACAGCTAAGTACAACGTGGCAGGTTTTTTGCACAGACATTTTGCAGATAGTGATGAAAAACAAGATGGTTTTCTCTCTGTAAGGAAAATGTATGCACGATAAATTACTGATAGAAGGCAAGCTGGTCGCGGGGAAAGGCGAGGCGTTAGCGGTATTTAATCCTGCCACAGGAGAGCAAATTGCCGCCATTGCGCAGGCCGATCTGCACCAGGTTGATGCAGCCGTTCTGGCTGCAGAGTCCGCTTTTGCACACTGGGGCCAGACCACACCGAAAACGCGCGCGACGCTGTTGCTACAAATTGCCGATGCCATCGAGGAAAATGCTGAGGCGTTTGCCGAGCTTGAATCGCTGAACTGCGGTAAGCCCTACCATGCGGCGCTGAATGATGAAGTGCCTGCGGTCGCCGATGTGTTTCGCTTTTTTGCCGGTGCGGCACGCTGCCTGAGCGGTTCGGCGGCGGGAGAGTATCTTGAAGGACACACCTCGATGATCCGGCGCGATCCGGTTGGCGTGGTGGCGTCCATCGCACCGTGGAATTACCCGTTGATGATGGCGTCGTGGAAGCTGGCACCCGCGCTGGCGGCGGGAAACTGCGTGGTGCTGAAACCGGCGGAACAAACCCCGCTGACCACGTTCTATCTGGCGCATCTGCTGGCGGAGATCCTGCCGGCGGGCGTGGTGAATATCGTGTTCGGGCGCGGGGCGGATATCGGCGATGCGCTGACGGGGCATGAGAAAGTCAATATGGTATCGCTGACTGGTTCGATTGCGACCGGGGCGCATATTCTGTCGCATACCGCCGCGAGCGTAAAACGAACCCATATGGAGCTGGGCGGCAAAGCGCCAGTGATTGTCTTCGATGATGCTGATATCGATCAGGTGGTTGATGGAATCCGCAGTTTCGGTTTTTACAATGCGGGGCAGGACTGTACCGCGGCCTGTCGGCTGTATGTGCAGCGAGGGATCTACGATGAGGTCGTAGAAGCATTAGGAAAAGCGGTAGCGACGCTGAAAATAGGCGATCCACATGATGAAACGACCGAGCTGGGGCCATTGATTACCGAGCCACAGTTGGAACGCGTGATTGGCTTTGTCGAACGTGCCAAAGCGCTGCCGCACATTACGGTGGTGACTGGTGGCGAACGGGTGAAAGGGCAGGGATTTTACTTCCAGCCTACGGTGCTGGCGGGGGCAAAGCAGGAAGACGAAATCGTTCAGAAAGAGGTGTTTGGCCCGGTGATATCCATCACACCGTTTGACGATGAAGCACAGGTGATTGGCTGGGCGAATGCCTCACATTACGGGCTGGCCTCGTCGGTTTGGACGCGCGATATCGGGCGGGCGCACCGTCTAGCCGCGTGCCTTCAGTACGGTTGTACCTGGGTGAATACCCACTTCATGCTGGTGAGTGAAATGCCGCACGGTGGGCAGAAGCTCTCTGGCTACGGCAAGGATATGTCGATGTACGGTCTGGAGGACTACACCATCGTGCGCCATATCATGATCCGGCACTGATGATCTTCTGTCTGCCGCAGGGTTCTGTTTATCCTGAACGACAAGCGGGTAATGACATAGCACGTTTATCCAGCCCCGGCGTGCCCCAAAAAAGGGCGCGCTGGACAAAAGTAGGGCATCACAAGATGCTTTGATTTTCTTCATACTGGCATTCGCCATTCTTGTTGGTTATTAATTCCGTTCATTCTTATTTAGTTCAAATCATCTGCTGAATTTTTGGATTAGATCGCGTTTTTGTATTTTATTCTGATTTGGGGCGGGCGACTGGCGTGTTATGTGCATTAATTAAAGTGGCATCGCGTGATGTCCGTTTTCAAGGAGCGCATTTTGTCCAGATCAAACGCCCACCTTAACCCGCTAGAGTGTACTCAGCAGGCACTGCATTGGATTCATAGTGACACGCTATCCCACGATGACATGGCGGCACTGAATCGAGAAGTTTTGAGTTGTTTTCGCGAATACGTCAACCCGGGTTTTCTGGAGTACCGAAAATCTGTCACTACCGGCGGCGACTACGGCGCAGTCGAATGGCGCGCCAGCGGCCCGAATACGCTGATTGATACCCAAGGGAATGAATATCTGGACTGCCTCGGCGGTTACGGCATTTTTAACGTTGGGCATCGTAACCCTAACGTCATTGCTGCCGTTGAGCGCCAGCTCGCCAGACAACCGCTGCACAGTCAGGAACTGCTCGATCCGCTGCGGGGGCTGTTAGCGAAAACGCTGGCGGCGCTGACGCCGGGCGATCTGAAATACAGCTTCTTCTGCAATAGTGGAACGGAATCGGTTGAGGCTGCGTTAAAGCTGGCAAAGGCTTACCAGTCACCACGCGGTAAATATACCTTTATCGCCGCGACAGGCGCATTCCACGGGAAATCGCTGGGCGCGCTTTCCGCCACCGCCAAACCCGCGTTTCGTCGTCCTTTTATGCCGCTGTTACCCGGCTTTCATCATGTTGCTTTTGGCGACATCAACGCCATGCGCAAGCAGGTTCAGCAATGCCAGAAGACCGGCGATGACGTTGCTGCCATCATCCTTGAACCTATTCAGGGGGAAGGCGGTGTGATTGTGCCTCCGGAAAATTACTTGCCTGCGGTCAGAGCATTATGCGATGAGGTTGGGGCATTGCTGATTCTGGATGAGGTACAAACTGGCATGGGGCGCACGGGCAAGATGTTCGCCTGTGAGCATTATGGCGTGCAGCCCGACATTCTGTGTCTGGCGAAGGCGCTGGGCGGCGGCGTGATGCCGATTGGCGCAACGGTGGCAACGGAAGAAGTTTTCTCCGTGCTGTTTGAAAATCCATTCCTGCATACCACCACGTTTGGCGGCAATCCGCTGGCCTGCGCGGCGGCGCTGGCGACGGTTAATGAGTTGCTGACGAAGAATCTGCCGGAACAGGCGACGATACAGGGGGAATTTTTGTTGCAGGGCTTACAGCAGCTGGCAGCCGAATATCCTCAATTGATTATCGAAGCACGAGGAATGGGGCTGTTGCAGGCTATCGAGTTCAGGAAAAACGAGATCGGGTATGCCTTCGCGAAAGAGCTGTTTCAACGTAATGTTCTGGTTGCGGGCACTTTGAATAATGCTAAATCGGTCAGGATTGAGCCACCGCTTACCATCACGCGCGAGCAATGTGCCCGAGTGCTGAAAGAAGCGAAGGAAGTGCTCAAGAAACTCAATGACACAATGCCTGACGAAAATAAAATGAAGGAATATGCGGTAGAGTGAAAAACGAGACGGAAACACGCAGCACCCGATTATGTTCACTCCGAAAGCCAGTCAGCCCTTATTGACTGGCTTTTTTTATCTTCCTGCGAGACGCGGGGACCTGCCATTATGCTTTAAATCTAATTAATTCAGTCACGTTACACTATATTGAGTGTCACAAAGCGTAATGATATGGACGGTATTGTTACTTAATATTAACTATTAGTGTTCTAACTTATAAGTCTGATTTAATTAATGAAACTCAGATTTTTCCCATTATTATTTTTTGATAGAAAAAAACGATCGAACAAAGAAAATTGAACGGTTTAATGATCGTTATTTCCGATCGATATTCCATTTGTGATAGTGTATGGTTATAGAATGTAGCTTGCTTCGATCTGACGTTGTTTTTTATTTATACAGACTCTCAATAATTAAGCGTAACACTAACTCGAATTCGGTAGGTGAGGGCTAAAGCTTTTAGCTTTCTTTGAGCAATAGCTTGCTTTTTATTATGCAATAAATAATGTGAATTTCAGCGAGGAATAAAAAAGGAGAGTTAAATTACTTTATCAAGTAAACCGTTTCAGTAAGCAAATATCACAAAGATACATGCAGTGTGAGATATAACAATATATGGCCAAATGGATTTCTTATGCCAGTATTCTGTTACATGCATCAGAAAATAAGAGATTTAGAGAAGCCAGGGAGCCCGGTGCGATAGCGGTTCGCTTTACCGTCTGTACTGTTTTTTCGTTAAACAGACAGCGGCTGACTATGTCATCAATCGTGGTTGGGTAACGATTTTTAAAATGTAATATTCTGGTGCTAACATGATTTTTTTTAAAAACATAAAAATTGGCAGTCGGCTTTTTTTGGGGTTTGGCTTATTAATTTTATTGACACTGACTTTGTCATCCATCAGCTATTATTTCATGAAAAATATTGGCGCTGAATTTGATGAGGTGACTGAAGATAGAATGGTTAAGGTCGACATGCTGCGCGATATTCAGGACGTGTTGAACACCAATGTTCGCACGCTGCGTGATATTATTCTCCTCCCCGCAGACAGAACGCAAGAAAAACAGGAACTAAAGGCGACCATAGTAAAAACGACTGATACGGCAAGTGATATATATAAAAAGCTTGATGGTATGGTCAATTCGGAACATGCGCGGGAGTTATTTAATCAGCTTATCGATATCAGAAAACAGTATAGCCTGAGCATTAATAAAGCGATTGGCTATGCGATGGAAGATGAAGATGCGCTGGCAACAGAATTGGTATTTGGTGATATAGCAAACATTCAGGCCGTTTATTTTGCCAAATTAAGTGAATTTACCGAACTACAGGTATCGTTTGTTGATCATGCCAAACAGGTGACGAGAACGTATATTACTAATGCGCTGTTGTGGATGCTGGTGCTCTCCATTTTCTCAACTGCTTTAGGGTGCCTTACTGCCTGGTCATTAACCCGTAGCGTCACCATACCGTTATCCACGGCACTTTCCTCTGCGAAACGTATTAGTGCAGGCGACCTGAGTGGTTCAATTGATGTGAATAGCCGTGATGAAACGGGCCTGCTGTTGGAAGAAATGAAAGAGATGCAGGCTGCGCTGACGCGGATGGTTATTGGCGTCAGAAATAATGCGGAGAGTGTCGCGACGGCCAGCATGCAGATTGCTCAGGGTAACGCTGATTTGTCATCACGAACCGAAGAACAGGCGAGCGCACTCGAAGAAACTTCTTCAACCATGACGCAATTAGGGATGACGGTAAAAAACAATGCCGACAATGCCCGTCAGGCTAATGTGCTGGCGCAAAATGCGAGTACCGTTGCCCTTCAGGGAGGGAATGTTGTCAATGACGTGGTGGACACGATGAAGTCCATTAATGAAAGTTCGCGCAGTATTGCGGACATTATCAATGTCATCGACAGCATTGCGTTCCAGACGAATATTTTGGCGCTTAACGCCGCCGTTGAGGCTGCCCGAGCTGGCGAACAAGGGCGAGGATTCGCTGTTGTGGCGGGGGAAGTGCGTAATCTGGCACAGCGTAGCGCAGAAGCCGCTAAAGAGATCAAAAAACTGATTACTGCGAGCGTTGAACGTGTCGAGCTTGGTTCGGTATTAGTGAATAAAGCGGGGGAAACGATGCAGCAGGTGGTGATGTCCATCCGCCAGTTGAGCGATACCGTATTAGAGATTAGCTCCGCAAGTGCTGAACAATCGACAGGGGTTGAGCAGGTCGGTATCGCTGTCAGCCAAATGGATCAGACAACACAACAAAATGCCGCGTTAGTGGAAGAATCCGCTGCGGCAGCACAAAGCCTCAAGGAGCAAGCGGATCAGCTTGTCAGAGAAGTCTCGGTGTTCAGGATTGCGGGATATGAACGATCGGCGCCAAAGCAGCCAGTAACGGAGACGCTGTCGCTTGTTGCTATGCTTCCAGTCTCTTCCAAAGCACATGCCCCTAGTGCGTCTGACTGGACCCGTTTCTGATAATGAAAATAGTATGGCCGCCAGCACGTCAGGGATAGAGTGAAAATAGGGAATCATAAAGCAGATAGTGTTATTGAAAGTTTTATTTGCCAGTCAGTTTTTGCTGACTGGCTTTTTGCATTCTGGAGGCTGTTTACATTCAGGAAGCATGACTTGCGAATGCGCGGTTATCGGTGTTTACGGGCGATCAGCACATTCAGCGGTGCCATGGGGAATGCCTGATGACGATGAGTTTCGACAGAGGTAAAGCCCGCAGCCAGTAACCACTGCGTCAGTTGGCCTTCCCGCGTGACGTGGCGTCCACTCATTTGCATCGGCAGATAAAACGGCAGAACCGGTGCGGCATCCTCCGGTGCTTCAGCGATCTCCGCCTGTGCCAGAATCAGCGTGCCCTCCGATGTTAGCGCGTCGTGGAGTGTGCTCAGCATGGCGGGAATGTCTTCGACAAAATGCAGGAAAGAAGAGCTCCAAATCAGATCGTATTTTTCGCTGGGAAACGAACCGCTTTGCGCTGACAGACGAGCGGATAACCCGGTACTGTCGATATTGCGTTGGGCCACGGCGGCGGTCTGCGGTAGGTCATACACCGTGCCGGAGATCTGAGGGTGACGCAGCGCCAGCGTAATCGCCACCCAGCCGGGGCCACCGCCCAGATCGAGAACGTGCCTGATTTGCGGAAAATCCGGCAGGCTGGAGATCAACTGCTCAGCACGGTCGGCCGTCACTGCCCGCTGCTCTTGTGCGATCTGCTGTTCTGCTGCGTTGGCCCACGCTGCATCACGCGGTAACTCGCTCAACTGCGTTTGCAGCGGCTGAGGCATACCGTCGCCGAGTCCCTGACCAAACTGACGCAGGCTGGTCAGGCGAAAACGCCAGGCGTCGCCCAGAAAACGTGTACTGCTGCGACAGAGCACGGCGGCACAGGCCGGAGCGGTGCGATAACCGTCGTGATGACGCGTCAATAGCTGCATGCTCCACAGGATCTCAAGCAGAAACCCGGTTTTCTCCGGCTGCCAGCCCAGCGCTTCTGCCAGCTGTTCCGGTGTGGTGACCTCTTCCAGCCGGTCGAAAATCTGCTGTTCCAGCGCCAGATGTAAGGCGTCAGCCTTCACGCTGCTGGCGGCAAGCTGCCATAACGTCTCTAATGGATTCATAAACGGTCTTTCTCATTGATGGTCAGTCGATAGGGAATATGCTATCTATAAATGAGAATCGTTATTATGTTCATTGTTATGCAAGACGGCGTTTTTCATATGCGAAACGGCGGGGGGAAGATGGCGCAAAGGCAGCCGCAGGGGCGAGAGGGATTATCATCAGGCGATCGATGTCGTGTGGGTGAGGTGAATCGTTCTGATTCGCGTCGAACACTGCCGGGCGTTATCGGTGAATGTTGGTCGGATTTCAGCCGTATTGATGCAGATCTGTCGCTGGCTCGTTCGCAATATCGCCCGCGCCGCGACTTGGTGGAAGAAACACAGAACCCGCATTCGCAGCCGATGCTGGTCATGACGTTTGCGCTGGCAGGGGAGTCTGCTTATTACGATTGTGGCGGCTCATCGATCTGGTTTCGTCAACAGCATGTCACTATCACAACGTTTGGCACCAGCGTGGGCGAACGCCATTATCAGGCTCAACAGCAGGTCGATCAGCTACGGCTGCTGGTGGGAAAAACGGCAGTGACTCGCTATTTTGGCGCGAACTGTGCGGAGCAGCTATTCAGTGACGTTGGGGTAGAACAGCGTGCGTTTACGCCCCTATCTGCGGCAAGTCAGGTTCATGTCAATGCGCTGTGCGCTGACGCCGATCCGTTAAATCGCCATATCCATGTCTTAAGCCTGCTGGCGCAGTATCGGCACGTCCTGCAACCGGAAGAGAAACGAAGCGGTATTCATCCACAGGAACGGCAGCAAATAGATCAAGTATGCTGCTGGATGCGTGAACATCTGGCTGAACCGCTGACGCTGGCCTGCATTGCGGCACAGGCAGGAATGAGCGAATCCAGACTCAAGCTTGGGTTTCATCGCTGCTTTGCGACCACGCCGGGTCAGATGCTATTGCAGATGCGGATGGAACGGGCGCATCAGCTACTGGAACAGGGATTTCAGGTGGCGCAGACTGCCTGGCAAGTTGGCTATCGACATCCCGCTAATTTCAGTCTGGCATTTACGCGCTATTTTAACCGTAACCCGAAAATGATTGCTTCACGTAAGTAAAAATACCCCACTGATATTAATGTGATGATGTTGTCATAACTATTTACCGTTATTTTCCTTTTATTATATTCCCGTGCGTTATTTCGGCATGCGGTGTTTGAATCCGAGCTTTTGTCCAAATTCTTCTATACTTCATCCAGCAGTATCAACGTGTAATGAATATTACGGCCAATAAACTGTTCATTTTTCAGCGCACAGTCGGGTGGTTCCCTGTGCATGAAAGAGAGCATTTTATTTTTAATAAAGGGTCGCTTTTTAAGCAAAGGAAAAAAGGATGAGATTAAAAAAGAAAAAAATCGAACCGATGAAAATTCAGGACATTACCATTATTGATAATGCCAGACTCAAAAAAGCCATTACCGCCGCCGCATTGGGTAATGCGATGGAGTGGTTTGATTTTGGCGTATATGGCTTTGTGGCATATGCACTCGGACAGGTCTTTTTCCCCGGCGCCGATCCTGGCGTACAAATGATTGCCGCGCTGGCGACGTTCTCGGTTCCCTTTTTGGTTCGGCCACTTGGCGGGATATTCTTTGGTGCGATGGGGGATAAATTTGGTCGCCAGAAAGTCTTGTCGATCACCATTATTATCATGTCGGTGAGTACATTCTGTATCGGCTTGATTCCGTCCTATGAATCGATTGGTATTTGGGCACCGATATTACTGCTGTTGGCGAAACTGGCGCAGGGATTCTCCGTCGGGGGAGAATATACCGGTGCGGCGATTTTCGTTGCTGAATATTCCCCGGACAGACGACGCGGCTTTTTAGGGAGTTGGCTGGATTTCGGCTCTATTGCCGGGTTCGTAATGGGGGCAGGTGTCGTGGTGCTCATTTCTTCCATCGTGGGAGAAGAAAGCTTTCTGGACTGGGGATGGCGTATCCCGTTCTTTATTGCCGCACCGCTCGGATTAATCGGGATTTATTTGCGCCATGCGCTGGAAGAAACGCCGACGTTCCAACAGCACGTTGACAAGATTGATAAAGAATCAAAAGACAGCATCCAATCCCCGCCGAAGATCTCCCTGCGTGAAATTGTGACCAAACAATGGAAAGGTTTGTTGATCTGTATCGGGATGGTGATTACCACCAATGTCACCTATTACATGCTGCTGACCTATATGCCGAGCTATCTTTCACACAGCCTGAATTACTCGGAAGATCATGGGGTGATGATTATTATTGCCGTCATGATCGGGATGCTGTTTGTGCAGCCAGTGATGGGACTAATGAGCGACCGCTACGGGCGTAAACCATTTATTATTTGCGGCAGTATTGGGCTGCTGTTGCTGTCGGTGCCCAGCTTTGTCTTGATTAACAGCGATGTGATTGGGCTGATCTTCTGCGGATTGTTGATGCTGGCCGTGCTGCTGAATTCCTTCACGGGGGTGATGGCTTCAACGCTTCCTGCGCTGTTCCCCACGCATATTCGTTATAGCGCGCTGGCGACGTCATTTAACGTTTCCGTGCTGGTTGCGGGCTTTACGCCAACGGCGGCGGCGTGGCTGGTGGAGTCTACCGGTAATTTATATATGCCGGCGTATTACCTGATGGTGATTGGACTGATCGGCCTGATTACGGGGATGTCGATGCGGGAAACCGCTAACCAGCCGCTGAAAGGCGCAACGCCAGCGGCATCGGATCGGACGGAAGCCAAAGAGCTGTTGCAGGAACAGTACGACAATATCGAGCAGAAAATAGAAGAAATTGATGAGCAAATTGCCGAACTGGAGAAGAAAAGAAAACGGCTGACCGAGCAGCATCCTGAGATTAATTAGCCTCAATTTTACTGTCTTAAGCAAGCGCCACAGATGTGGCGCTTTTGCTATGCCCCTTCCTGCCCAATTCTGGTATCTTTAATTGTTATGTTATAACATAACTATAAATCACAATAACATCACGGAGAGAAAGATGCAGAAAACGACAATCGCAGCGACTCTGGCGCTGTTGATGGGGGCGGGGAGTGCGAGCGTTCAGGCGCACGATCATGAGGTATTGCGCGGGCGGTTAATCTTTTCCGATCACCAGAAACCGACGCTCAGCGTGCTGGATCTGGATACCTTCAAGGTTACGCATACCTTTGACGTGGGCCGGGCGAATGCGGCGTTGGTGCCTACAGAGGATGGGCGATTCACAATCGTCAACCTTTATGATGATGCAGGCACTATCGCTTTTCTTGATACCGGCCTGACCTATGAATCGCACGATGACCATCTGGATGTGCATAAAGGTGAACCGCGACTTCTACCGCTGCGGGTAACGGGAGACAAACCCTCACATATTACCTCGGAGAATGGCTGGGTGGCCTGGTCGTACGATGGCTTACGTCCGTGGGACGGCCCCAGCAAGCCAGAATCGGTCATGATCCGCTTGTCGGATCTGGATAGCGCGAATCCTGTTGTTGAGAAGCGCAAAAGTCCGGCACCGCAGCACGGCATCACCGCACCGTTGGGGAATAATCAGTGGCTGATTTCCGTGCCGAAAGCAGCCTATGCCAAAGGGGATGATAAAACGGTGACATCGCGTCCTAACGGTTTTGTTGTTTATCAGCAAGACAAGGACTGGAAAGCGATAGCGGACTTTAATCAGGAGCAGGATCTCCAGCGTTCTTGTAAAGAGTTTCATGGGCACAGCGCGCTAAATCACGTCCACGTTTTTGGCTGTAACGCGAAATTATCGGATGGCGATGCGAAAAGCGACGGCGGTGTTTTGGTCGTAAAACAGCAGAGCGGGAAATGGGTATCGCATAAGCTTGCGTACCCTGACGATCGCCGTACCAGCACGCTGAAATCCGGCCTGCAAGGCACTTATGTGGTTGGTAATTACGGTGGGCTGGGTGGGCAACCGTTTAATGCTCTCATTCGCATCGATCCTCAGGCGAAAAAGCTCACGGCACAGGATACGTTTGCTATCCCAGACGCTCAGGCCGTGTGCAAATTTGAAGTCTCTGCTGATGGCAAGCGGGTCGCCAACCTGACGCCGGATGGCAAGCTGCGGTTGTATGACGTAGCACCGAACTGGAAACAAATCGCCAGCTTTGATGCGGTTGAGCCGTTTGACTGCGCTTACGGTGCGAAAACGCCAACACCATCGCTCGCCATTGTCGGCGGCAGCGTGTACGTCAGCGATCCAGTGAATCAGCGAATTCGTGAGTTTTACCTGAACAGCGCGAAGCAGGGGTTGGATATTAAAATTGATGGCGCACCCACCGAGTTGGCGGGTAAGCGCTAAAAGCCCAATCAGGGTTGAAGTGATATGCGGGCAGGGATGCCCGCATTTTCGATGCCAAAGGTGCGATGCTTAGCGACCCACGAGCCGCAGCTGAGTACAAAATGGGCAACCACAGCCATTAACAGAGGTCGCATCGCACTGACCGGGGTGAATGGTTTCCAGTCCCATTGGCGTAAAGCCAGAGAAAGTGCGCTTGGCCTCATCGATATTACGTAACCCAGCATCATCGGACTGGGCTATCTTCGCCTGAAAAGCGGAAGCTTGTGCTGCCACCAGGGAAAGAAACAGAACTGACAGACCTTTTTTCATTGGGCACATCCGCTATGGAATTTGGTCTGTTATAACATAACGTATTTAGTCGCGCCAGAGCAGCCGACCGCCTGAATAGGGTCGGCTGTCTGAACAACGCCGTTCGATTAACGGAACGGTGGCTCGTTAAAGGTGCGCAGCTTACGTGAGTGCAGCTTGTCGCTTTCCGCCCGCAGCAGATCGATGGCACAGATGCCAATCTGCAAATGCTCTGAAATCGCCCCTTCATAGAAACGGTTCGCCTGTCCCGGCAGCTTGATTTCACCGTGCAACGGCTTGTCCGAGACGCACAGCAGCGTGCCGTAAGGTACGCGGAAGCGATACCCCTGTGCGGCAATCGTCGCACTTTCCATATCTACCGCCACGGCGCGACTGAGGTTAAACCGCAGGGCAGAGGCCGCATAGCGTAGCTCCCAGTTGCGATCATCGGTGGTCACAACCGTGCCAGTACGCAGGCGCTGTTTAACTTCTTCCCCCGGCATCCCGCTGACCATCTTGGTCGCGTCGTACAGCGCGCGCTGCACCTCGGCGATGCTGGGAATCGGGATATCCGGCGGCAGCACGGCGTCCAGTACGTGGTCGTCACGCAGGTAAGCGTGCGCCAGCACGTAATCGCCAATGGACTGGCTTTCGCGCAGGCCGCCGCAGTGGCCGATCATCAGCCAGGCATGCGGACGCATCACCGCGAGGTGATCGCAGATGGTTTTAGCGTTGGATGGCCCGACGCCGATGTTGACCATCGTAATCCCTTTACCCTGACGAGGAATCAGATGATAGGCGGGCATCTGGTGGTTCTTCCAGGCCAGATCGGACACCGTCTGTTCGGGATTAGGCGTGTCGGCGGTGATATAAATCCCCCCCGCGCAGGACAGCGCCTCATACGGGCTATCGGGATCGGCAATTTGCGCACAGGCCCAGCGCACAAACTCATCGACATAGCGGGTGTAGTTGGTGAAGAGAATGAACGGCTGAATATGTTCTACCGGCGTGCCGGTATAGTGGCGAAGTCGCGCCAGCGAGAAATCGGTACGCAGCGCGTCGAAGTGCGACAGCGGCGATGTCGTGGTGGCGTGAAACAGCCCATCTGCCGTCTCGTCCCCAATCTGCGACAGTTCTGTCGTAGGGAAATGCTTGGCGATGCCTGCGCTCATGGAACGATCAAGAATCAGGTCGGAACCGTCGAGCACGTAGGGGAACGGGATTTCCTGCTGCGACGGGCTGACCTCGATGGTGACGTCATAATCCCCTTCCAGCAGCGCCAACTGTTCCGCCAGATAAGCACGCAAAAATGCCGGACGGGTAACGGTAGTGGAGTAGCTGCCGGGATGAGTAAAACGCCCATAGGCGCGATGGCGGGGATGACCGGTCGAATTGCCACTCCAACTGACGCGTAAGGCTGGGTAGGCAAATAGTCCTGCTGCACGCGCGGTGGCATCGGGCAGTGTGCCATCATTGATGAAGTCACTGATGGCGTCGCGCAGCGCTGAGACGGCGTCATCATACAGCGCTTCCAGTTTATCCAGAGTCTGAGTGACGGTAAGACTGACGTGGGATCCGCTGTTATGCATATTCTCTCCTTTAATCACGCTCTGCACATATTCAATTCTGTACTTCGGCAGAGATTCGCTCACAGCGTAACTGAAGATGCACAGCCCCGCCATCGTGAAATCTGGCAGGGCTGTGAACGTGGAGAGAGACGGACGCTTAGGCGGTGTCTCTCGATAGATTAGTGTTTGTGGCGACTGGAGAGATTCGCTGCGCTCACGGCCAGTATCGACAGCACGCCGAGTGCGGTAGCTGGTGCCAGCACGCCCCAGAAGGCACGTTCGATATATGGCATGCCTTCGGCTAGAACGCGTCCCCATTCTGGCGTCGGTGGTGACGCGCCCAGACCTAAAAAGCCGAGCGATGCTAGCGCCAGCGCGATGCCCGGCAGTTTCAGCATGGCGTGACGGAAAAGCGGACCAATCAGCGCGGGCAGAATATAGAACAGGCTGCGCCGTATTGGACCGACGCCGAGAATCGGCAACATCCGAATATAAGGGCGCGCATTGATTTCGGCGACCAGTGCTGCCGTGTGGGCCGCGAGCGGAGCCCAACTGACGGCAATGACGGCAATCGCCGCGCCCGTTGCCGTCGGACCATTAACCGCAGCAACCAGCAGCCCGGCAATCACTGGCGGCAGAGCGTTAGTCACTTCGATAGGGCCGCTGAACAGACGCGGAAACAGCCCAACTAACAGGCCAATCGCCAGACAGGCCAGTGACACCGCCAGCGCCAGCAGACAGGTATTTAGCGTGCCGTGTGCGACGCGCGCCAATAAATCGCGCCCCATCGCGTCCGCGCCAAAAGGCAGCAGGAACGACGGCGGTTGCAGGCGCAGAAAGGCGGAGGTATAGGGATCGCGCGGCAGGCCAGCCAGCAGCAGAAGCGCCAGCAGCAGCACGCAGATAATCGGCAGCCAGATAGCATGACGAGATGCAGGGCTACCGTGTTCTTCCGGCACCGGCATAGCGCCGCTCCGCAGCGCGCGTCCGAGAATCAGCAGTCGCACGCCGCTGGCGGCTATGCCAGCCAGCGAGGCGATGAGTAAGAGAATCAGCACGCCGACCTGCAAGGCGGGCAGATCCTGCGCGGCCGCTGCCCCCAGCGTTGCACGTCCCAGACCGGGAATCGCGAACACTTTTTCGACGGCGATAGCACCGCCGGTTAACGAAACCAGAACCAGCCCGACCAGTGGCATCACGCTGGGCAACGTGCGCTTCAGCACTGCCAGTGCGATATGACGGCGGCTTACGCCCGACACGCTCCAGGTGGTGAGCCAGTTTTCACTGAAAGTGGCGGATAGCGCGTCGGCAATAATTCGGCCAAGGTAACCGCCTGCTGGAATACCGAGCGCCAGCGATGGCAGTACCGCGTAGTGCAAGCCTAGCCAGCCATAGGGTGGGAACCACTGTAGCCAGACGGCGCCGACGATCAGCAGAAATGACGCCAGCAGGAATTCGGGCAGTGCGGTAAACAAGGCGGCAAACAGGCCACCTGACCGATGAACCTGACCGCGTAACCCTTGCCGAAAGGTAGGGGCGCACAGTACGGCAGCCAGCGTAAAGGCCACCAGCGCCGAAGACGCCATCAGCGTGAGCGAGACGCCCGCCGCCTGCAACATCCCCGGAAGAACCGGTCGACCAGAAACCCAGGAGTTACCCGCATCGCCGTGCAATAGGCCCGTCAGCCAGTTCAACAGCAGCTGCAACGGGCCTTGATCCAGCCCAAGAGAGTGACGAATTGCGTTTAGCGTTTCTGCCGTCGCTTCCTGCTCGCCTGAACGGGCACGCAGCAGCGCCAGCGCCGGATCCTGACCGGATAGCCACGGCAACATGCCAATCAGTACCACGATGCCCGCCAGCGTCAGCAGCCGCGAAAACAGCGGGATCAGCACGCCGTATCGCGGGCGTTGCGTCTGGTTGATGGTCGCACAGGTGCGGCAATACAGCGATTCGCTCATAAACTCGTCATCTTTCTGGTTGCGGGTGCGCTATCCGTTACTTGGCGCTGGTGGCAATATGCGTGGCGGCGTTAATCAGTGTGCGTTCACGCGGGTCGCGCAGTGCGTCTTTGACCTGTGCGCTTTCACCTTGAATTACGCGCTCATGCAGCATCGGGATCGCGGCATCGCTGGCCAGGATCAGGTTTTCTGCCTGCATGATGGCCTGACGGCGTGCAACGCCCGCAGGAATCGCGGCCGCTTTTTGCAGCGCCTGATCGATTTCCGGGCGGCACAGCTGAGCGATATTGAACGACCCTTCACAGGCGAAGTCGCTGTACAGATAAGCCACCGGATCGCCGGAATCCAGTACGGTGGCGCGGGATAAAATAAAGGCATCAAACTTGCCTGCCAGCGCGTCGGACTCAATCTGCGCATACTCACGCACCACCTGTTTCACCGTAAATCCAGCGGCGGTGAGCTGCTGTGCCAGATAGACTGCGACTTCAGGCAGTTCGGCGCGATCGCTGAACGTTGCTAGCGTGATGGTGGCTCCCGCAGGTGTACCGGCTTTGACCGGATTCGCTACCGGCTGACGCAGTTCCGCAGCCCACGGCAGCGCGGGACCTAACAGACCCTGCGCGATATCAGCACGTTTCTCATAGACGTTATCCACCAGCTGCTGGCGATTAATTGCATCGCGCACGGCAGCACGCATCGCGGGATCTTGCATCACGCCATGACGCGTATTCAGATACAGCGTATTGGTGCGGGGCATGGGGACTTCATGCACCAACGATTGATCCAGCAGCGGTGCCTGAGAAACCGGAATGGCTTCGACAATGTCTGCCGTGCCGGTACGTAATGCAGCAGCGCGTGCCGCGCCGTCGGACACAAAACTGACGTCGATACCGCTGGCCTGTGCTTTATCACCCCAATAACCGTCGAATCTATCCAACACCGCGCTGCTGGTGCCGGTGACGGTACGCAGAACGAACGGGCCGCTTCCGGTGTTGATCGGATTGACGACGCCGTTTTTACCGTATGCCGCGGTGGAGAGAATCGCCAATTGCGGGCTGGATAAACGCTGTGGCAGCAGTGGATCCGCTTTAGCGGTGGAGACAATGACGGCGTTATCGCCATCGGCTTTTACCGTTAACTGCACGCCGTCCAGAATGCGCGGTTTGGGGGCAGCGGTGGAGGCCACGGTGAGCGCATTCACTACGGTGGCGGCGTTTAAGGTGGTGTTATCGTGAAAATGGACGTTTGGCCGCAGTTCAAAATGCCAGGATTTATCATCGATCTGCTGCCATTTTGTCGCCAGCGCAGGCTGAGCTTCGCCGAGTTTGTCGAGCACCACCAGCGTTTCTGCCGTGCTCCAGCGCGACAGCTTAAAGGCATCATCGCTCAGCGGCGTCAGGCCGGAGCGCGGTGGCTGAAGCATTGCCAGTTTGATTCGACCGTCATGATGTGAGGTGTGGTTTTCCTCGGGCTCATTGAAGCAGCCTGAAAGCAGCAGCGTGGCTGATAGCAAGCCGGAAACGGGCCACAGGAGATTGCGCATATTCATCAGTCTGTCCTTATTCATTCACGGTTGAAGCGGATTTAAACGGGCGGCAGATGACCATCATGGCCAGCGAACTGCACAGCGGCACGGCGGCGAGCAGCACCCACGGAATGGCGGCCTGTGGCGACGGCGTTAGCGCGCGATCGAGCTGGCTGCCGAGTATAAAGTTGCCGACCAGTACCGCGATGCCGCCCATCGATGCCAGCGCGCCATAGTGCGCACCCAGGTTTTTGTTGTTGGCAAAGCGTGGGATGAGGTCCATCCCGACGGGGACGATTAACATCTGCCCCAGCGTCAGCAGCGTAATTAACGAGATAGCCGGAAGCAGGCGCTGCCACCCGTCAGGCGGCGTGCTGGAAGCAAACAGCGCGACGCTAAAGAACGACGCTGCCAGCAGCGCGAAACCCAGTGGCAGCATGCGTGCCGCGCCAACCCGGCGAGCAAAACGCGCCAGCGGAAGCTGTAACCCGATCACCAGCAGGGAGGCCAGGACAAACAGCGGGCCGAGATCTTTCTCGCTGCTGCCGGAGCGATGCAGTTCAACCGGCAGTGCCAGATAGAGCTGGTTGTAGCTGAACAGATAAGCGCTGTAGGCAATGATGAACGCGACAAAACGGCGCTGGCGGAACGTTTCCCACCACGGGGCAATCTGTAATTCTCCCCGATTGCGCTGCGTCGGTGGCAGGCTGAAAAACAGGACGATGAGCGCGATAACAAACACGCCCGCGCCCGCGAGCGCCACGCGCTGGAATCCGTATCCGGCCAGCACTGAGCCGAGCAACGGCCCCAGCACCGCGCCTAACTCGCCGCAAATGGCAAACAGGGCGAACCACTCGGAGCGGCTGCGTTTTCCCTCTTTTTCACTTTGCGTACCGGCCTGTGCCATCAGTGCTTCGATGGCGGGAGAGAACAGGGCACCGCCGACGCCGGTCAGACAGGCACCGAGGATGATCGGCCACAGAGAGTCGCCTAACGCCAGCAGAAGATAGCCGCTGATACGCACGACACAGCCACACAGAATGATCACGCGCGCGCCGAATCGGTCAGCCAGCGCGCCGCCGACTAAAAACATGCCCTGTTGAGAAAAGGTGCGTAGGCCAATCACCAGCCCGATAGCCCAGCCGGAAAGCAGCATGTCGTCGCGCAGGAAAATCGCCAGAAACGGCACGACGGCATAAAAGCCAATATTGAAAACAAGCTGGCTACCCAGAAGTAACGGGGGATAAGGCCGTGGTGAGCGGTTGGCGGTAAGGTCTGACATGTCATGATCCGTTATAAAAAGCCCGTTACGGGGGGAATGTGTTATTGATGCGATATTTTATTGTAAAAAGCGCGTTTTCAGCGAGCTAATAGCCTGACGTCGATAGCGCGGGGACGGCCTGTAACAGATGAGCAGTGTGCGCCTGCTGCGGTGAAGCCAGCACCTCTGTCGTGGGGCGATCTTCAATAATGCGTCCGCCGTCCATGACCAGCATCCTGTCGCACAGCCCGGCGAGCATGGAAATATCGTGCGAGACCATCAGCAAGCCCATTTTGTTTTGTTCGGTGACCTGCTGAAGCAGGGCTTTAATCTGTTCGCGCAGCGGTAAATCCAGACCGCTGACGGGCTCGTCCGCCAGTAAAAATTCGGGTCGAACAATCAGCGCTCGTGCTAGCGCGACACGCTGTGCCTGTCCCCCGGAAAGCTGCCCCGCGACCTTATCCAGAAGCGTGACGCTCAGTCCTACCTGATCCATGACTTCGTTCAGGCGGGCAGAATGATTTCCATTAGCGTGACGGTTCTCATCGGGACGGAGTCGCTTCAGCGGCTCGATGAGGAGATCGGCGACGCGTTGATGTGGCGCGAGCGAGCCTGCCGGCTCCTGCGGAATATATTGGACGCGGCGGCGATACCAGAGCAGCGAACGTACCGAACCGGGTTTAATCACGTTGCCGTCGCAGTACACCGCGCCACTTTCTGGCGCTTCAAGCGCGAGCAGGGTTTTTAGCAGCGTGGATTTACCACAGCCGGAAGCACCGACCAGCCCGACGCGTTCGTGCTGTTGCAGGTTTAGCGACAGGTCGTGAAAAATGGCACTGGCAGGATCGGCCTTTTGCCACGGCAAACGTGACGTCTGACGATAGCGGCTGACGTGCTCAAGGCTTAAAAACGGTGAGGGAACCGCGTGCAGGTGGTGGTTCATCCGGCAAGCGCTCCGGCAACAGCGGTGGGTAACACCGTGTCAGGAAAAAGATTATCAGGAAAAAGATTGTCAGATAAAAGCGTGTCGGCGCGACGTGCGGCAGCGACCAGACTGCGGGTATACGGCTGCTGTGGTGCATTCAGTAGTTGCTGCATACTGCCGGATTCAATGACTTGCCCGTTTTCCATCACCAGGCCACGCTGGCAGAGTTGGGCAGCAACGGCGATATCATGCGTAATAAACAGCAGGGCAGGAGCATCCGGCTGCGCGCTACGTTCCTGTAAGACCTGCAATACTTGCTTCTGGGTAATGACATCGAGCGCGGTTGTCGGTTCGTCCGCCACCAGCAAGCGTGTCTTGCCGAGTAGGGCGAGGGTAATACAAATGCGCTGGCGCTGGCCGCCGGACAGTTCGGCAGGATAGCGTTGCAGGAGGTTGGGAATATCATCCAGCTTCATGGCAGCCAAAAGTGCAGAAAGCTCAGAGGAAGAGGTGGTTTTCAACGCCAGAGACAGCTGTTTTCCCAACGGCATGAGAGGATTAAGTGCCGTTGCGGAGTCCTGGAACACGGCAGAGACGCGGCTGACCTGCGGGCGCGCCAGCGCTTTCAACTGGCTGATTTCTTCGCCATTCACCCGAATACTGCCGCTAATCTGGCAGCCCGACGGCGGTGTTCCGATGACCGCTTTTGCGGTGAGGGATTTACCGGAACCGGATGCACCGAGTAAACAGACACGTTCACCCGCGAACAGCGTAAAGCTGATATCGCTGACCTTGGTTTCACCACCAATAGACAGGCTCAGGTTCTCTACCTGAAGAATGGCATCTGTGTGTCTGTTCCAGTTAATCATGGTTAACGTATAGGGTTAGTGTAAATCGATATGTAATAACATAACAAAATACAACGGCGTGATGCAAAGGAAATGTGATCCAGAGCCTATAAATTGGCGCCGCGACGCAGCCTTAGCTGACCGCGTCGATGATGAAAAAGAGGGGGGAGAATAAATTGTAGGAAGGTGCAGACTATCTTTAGAGCTTACTCATTCGATGAATCAGCAAGCTGCACCAGTTCCGCCGCGCTCAACTGAGTCATCTGACAAACCTGAGCAGGTTCCATGCCGCTAAGCAGAAGCTGACGAGCGATATTTCGAGCACTGGCTTTCATACCTTGCTCCATACCATGCTGTATTCCTTGTTCCATGCCGCGCCGTATCCCCTGCTGTATGCCTTTTTCAAACCCGATTTTCTCAAGCTGCTGTGCGATGGTCATGATCGCCTCCCGATCCGTTGACAGAGACTGCGCGACGGCCTCAATAAATTCTGCTGGCCTTGAGGTGTTGCCGCTTCGTGCGATGTAAAACAGTATCGCTCTTTTTTGCGGCAGTGGTACCTGCCAGCGCTCAAATAATAGCCCGATATCCTGTGCTAATTCCAGCATATCGAGTCGTATGGCTACCTTTTAGTCACATTCCCATGAAGATTCAGAGGTCGTTTCGTGCGCTGCACTGCCGCTACTCATTTGTGATACCGAACACGCGCCCGACTCAGGGCGCTCAATTGCCGTCGCCCTGAGAACCCTGGCTTCCGGCTAAATTATGCCGCTGCGCGGTGCCATCGGTGTACATGACCGCTAGTCGAGCCGCCAGTGACGCGATTACTCGCCCCATAAATGGACCTCGCCCTTTGGGCCAGCACAAGTGCTGTTCAAAAACGTCGTTGACGTTTTTGTCCGACGCGGCACTGACTTTCGCGGCGTCCATGCCGCTCACTTGGCGGCCACGCCCACCGCTGCATAATTTTTTAAGCCAGATATAAACCACCGCAAGTTGAGGCATTTGTGTAAGAGCAGTGTACAGATAGACGCGATCTCACTGGGAGCGAGATCGCGTTAAGGTGTGAGGGTTAGCTCTGTTGCGTGGTCAGCCACTGGCGCAGGCGTTCGGGCTGCTGGGCGCCGCTTAGGCGTGCTTGTTCTTCACCGTTTTCGATCCAGATCAGGGTTGGCAGCGTCCTCACCGCCAATTTCTCCGCCAGGGCAATGTGATGATCGGCGTCCAGATAATGGCTTGGTAATTGACGGTATTCCTCATTATCCAGAATCGCTTCTAACTGGCGATAGAGGCTTTTGCAGTGGACGCAGCGCTCCGCGCCGACCAGCAGCAGCTGTGGGCCAGGTTGCGCTGCCAGTTCAGGCCAACTGTCGGTGGTGAGTGGCGCAAAACGCTCACGGTTGACGGCAAAGAGCTTCGGACTGCGCTTGAGATCTTCGCTGTCGGTCGCGACACACAGGGCATCGCCGCTCTTTTTATAAGGGCGCGTGCCGTCAATACGAATCACGCTGGCGAAGCCGGGCGCGGCGGCTCCGGGCTGGCGTAGTTGAGTATTATCAGGGGCAATCACCGGTGTTTCCTGTGGGCGCGGCAGCTGCGGCACCCATTCATAGGGGACGCGGTAGGCGCGATACAGCATGTTGGTGTTCACCGTCTTACCCCAATAGGGGGAAATAAACTCCCAGACAATTTCATGATCGGTGGTGACTTCAAACAACCGACCATTGGCCCCTTCGTTAATCAGCGTATTGCCGTTCGGCAGGCGCTGGATATTACTGATGTACGGGCTGTAAAAACGGAAGGCGTCAGTCGGGTGCGGAATGCCCGCTTCGTAGGGTGAATAGCGCCAAACAATATCCAGCGTGACTGGGTTGATTTCCAGCACGCGGGAATAGTCACGCCAGGCGTTTTTCACCCCGTCAGCCGATGCCGGATTGGGCGCGCCGTAGCCAGCCCAGCCGCCGTTATCAAACACCAGAATATTGCCCGCGCCCGGTAAGCCTGCCGGGATCATATGCGCGTGGTGCTGGCCGATAATCCAGCCGATGTGTTTGAGCTCAGGCGTGTTGTAGTTGGGGCCAAGCTGCCAGACGATATTGCCGCTCTGTTTGTCGATGATGGCAATGATGTTGGATTCGCGCGCGTCCCAGATGATGTTATCCGGGTGGAAACGGGTATCGCCTTGATCGAACCACGGATTGGGACCGAGTGCCGACATGGAGTTGATGTGCATCCAGTCGCCCATCCCACCGCCGCTTTTGCGCAGGTTGGGATTGTTGTACAGCGCGGTTTTTGCGTCGTCATCAAAGCCGAGTTCATCGAAATGGTCGCTGCAACGCCATTCCCATAAAATATTTCCCTCCCAGTCCACTTCGATGATGGTGTCGTCGAGCAGCAGTTTGTCGCTGATCCGTTCATTATGCAGGTTGGTATGCGCCAGCAATAATGTGTTGCCGCCAATCGACTGCGGTTCCTGACCCGGTGCGTAATAGCCGACCGGATTGCCGCTGCGCTGGTAGTCATGGTGGACGCGTGCCATCCATTCTGGCGGAAGGTCAGGATCGGTAATGTGTTCATAGCCGTTGAATTTCCAGACGACGTTGCCGTCCCAGTCGACCTGAATCAGATCGACCATGTCCTGCATGCCGTAACGTGAATCACGTTCGCCGCTGTGCCCGAGGATGTAACCGCCGGGCAGGATTTTGTTAGGGAAGCCGTGCAGACCTTCCCACAGGCGCAGTTCGGTGCCGTTCATATCCACCAGCACCGCGCCACGTTCCAGCGCCTGAAAGACGGTGTAGCCGCCCCAGGCTTTTTCCGGGTTGTAAATCGTTGTGCCGGTCGGGTAGACGGAAGGGTGTCCCATAATGGTGCTCCAGTGTTTACGTGTTCAGATAAGAGGGGTCGGCAGCCGTATCGGCAGGCTGCGTCAGCAGTGCGAGCAAGTCGCTGCACTGCTGGTGAAAGGCCTGACTGTCACGCTGGCGTGGATGCGGCAGCGAAATGGTCGCAATCTGGCGGATACGTCCCGGTCGTGGTGCCAGCACGACGACGCGATCGGCGAGATAGACGGCTTCCTCGACGTCGTGAGTGACCAGCAGCGTGGTCGTGCCTTCTGCCTGATGAATGCGGCGCAGCTCCTGCTGCATCTGCTGGCGGGTCAACGCATCCAGTGCGCCAAAAGGTTCATCCAGCATCAGGATGCGTGGATTGGCGACGAGCCCGCGTGCGATAGCCACACGCTGCGCCATACCGCCGGAAAGCTGGGCGGGCAGGGCATCGGCAAAATCCTGCAAATGGACGAGCTGAATAAAATGATCGATCAGGCGCTTCCGCTCTTTGCTATCGATGGCTTCATTCGCCAGTCCAAGTGCGATGTTTTGCCGCACCGTCAGCCACGGAAACAGGCGCGGTTCCTGAAACACCATGCCACGCTCACGCCCGATGCCGCGCACGGTTTTTCCTTCAACCAGCACGCGTCCCTGATAGTCGTTGTCCAACCCGACCAGCATACGCAACAGCGTGGATTTGCCGCAGCCGCTGCTGCCGACAATCGCCACCAGTTCACCGCTGTGAATCGACAGTGAAAAATCATCGATTACCGTCAACGACTCGCCCTGTACACGAAACTGTTTACGCAGCTGATCGAACTGTACGACTGGCGGTGATACCTCAAGGGTTGTGGACGTCATGCGATTTCTCCTGCGGAACGCCAGCGCGTCATCCGCTGTTCCAGACCTAATCCGACGCGGTCGAGCACCGCGCCCGTTAATCCAATCAACAGCATGCCGCTGATAATCACGGGCATATCCAATAGCTGTTGGGCGTTGATCATCAGGCTGCCGATCCCGGTGCCGGATGACATGAAATATTCTGCACCGATGGTGCCAAGCCAGGCGTAAATCAGTGACAGACGTAAACCGGCGAAGATCGCGGGCGCGGCCCCCGGCAGGATCAGCACCCGCAGACGGGTTGATAAACGCAGCTGCAACACCTGCGCGATCTCTTGTAAGGCTTGTGAACGCTGGCGAATACCGCGATGGCTGGCCACCAGCATGGGGAAGAACGAGGCCAGCGCGACAAACGTGATTTTCCCGGTTTCATCGTTGCCGACCCAGGCGGTCAGCAGCGGCAGCCAGGCAAACAGCGCGATCTGACGCAGCGTCGCGACCGTAGGCGTGAAGAGCGCGTCGCTGGTGGCATTCAGCCCCAGCAGCACGCCGCACACGAGGCCCGCGACAATCCCGCATACCGCACCGGCGAGCGCGCGGGTCAGACTGGCCTGCATCGCCTCGGTGAGCGAGCCGTCACGCACGCCTTGCAACAGCATGTGCCACACGTCGGCGGGCGGTGGCAGCAGTAGCGGATCGATCCAGCCGAAACGGCTGGCCTGTTGCCAGAGCAGCAGAAGCAGAAAAGGCAAAACCAACGCCGATAAGCGACGAGACGGTGCGGCGGTTAAGCGGCTGAGCGGCAGATGTGGCCAGAAAACCAGACGGCGTTCCAGTTGATTGATTGCCCACTCCATCGTCAGCCCTGCCAGCCCAATGATGGCGATACAGACAAACACAATATCCAACTGAAACAGCTGGCGTCCCCATACCAGCAGGTAGCCAATGCCCTGCGATGATGCCAGCAGTTCGACCACGATCAGCGACACCCACGCCTGCGAGAGCGCCAGCCGTAAGCCGGTTAACCAGGTGGGTAGCGCGGCGGGCAGCGTCAATTTGATGAGGCGCTGATGCCACGGCAGGCGCAGAGTGCGAGCGACTTCCTGTAGTGCATGCGGCACGTTGCGCACGCCTGTTTGCGTATGCAGCGTCACGGGGATAATCACGGCCTTGATGATGACGGCGAGCTTCAGGCCGTCATCGATGCCGAACAGCACCATAAACAGCGGAATCCAGCCCAGCGTTGGAATCTGTGCCAGTGCGTAGACCGTCGGGTGCAGCAGGTGTTCGGCACGGCGTGAGGTTCCCATCAGCGCACCAAGCAGCGTCCCCGCCAGTACGCCTGCCAGCAGGCCGCTAGCTAACCGTTGCAGGCTGATAAAGAGTTGTGGCAGGAGATCGTTGTGCCAGAGTTCGACGGCGGTTTTAGCGACGATGTCGGGAGCCGGGAGAATCTGGGCGGGCATCCAGCCGTAATGGGTGCTGATAGACCACAACGCCAGCAGCGCCAGCGGCACGATTAGTGGCACCACTATTGACACGACAAGAGAATAAACCCGCGCTATCGGCAGAGCAGGCCAGACGATCGCGTTTTTTTTCAGCAGTATCGACTTATTCATTTTATTCCCGAAAACCATCGCAGCTGGATGAATAGGGAATAAAAAACAGGTTTCGACGTTGAACGCCAATGCAATAAAGCGATGGTCGTTGTGCAATAAATGCATACGCGTAGCCCAAGCCCGCCAGCCCTGATTTATGCTTTTTTCCGCTGAACAAACCTGTAAATGTTATTTAAGACTGACGCCGACGGTTCGCTAGTTTCATGACAGATGAAACGAATTATTAAGGAAAAACCGTATGCAGCACGCCACCCTGTTGATCACCGCCTCGCCGATAACGGCATCTTCCCGCTGGCGCAGGGGGATGAAGGTATTAAGTACGGCCTTGTTGATGGGCGCCGCGCTCGTTTCCACCGTTCAGGCAAACGACGCCGCCCCGCAGGATGCACAGAAGCCGACGGAGATTCGTATTGGTTTGCCGGATCAGAGTGCAGGCAGTAAACCCTTTATTCGTGGGCCGCTGGGGCTGGCGCATATTCGCCAACAGTTAGAGAAAGAATTTGAGCCGCAGGGCATCAACATTCGCTGGTCGTTCTTTAAAGGGGCGGGACCAGCGGTGAATGAGGCGCTGGCAAACAAACAGCTGGATGTAGTGTATCTGGGCGATCTGGCGGCTATTATCGGCCGTGCGGGTAGTCTGCCAACGCGGGTGCTCGTGGGGTCGCGCGGCTCTAATTCTTATCTGGCGGCGACGCCGGAATCCGGTATTCAACGCATTGAAGATTTACGCGGCAAGCGGATTGCGGTCTATAAGGGAACGGCCGATCAGCTGTCGTTTGAGCGCGCGATTAAAAGCGTCGGGCTAAACGAGCGCGATGTGCGAGTCATCAATCTGGACTGGACGGCAGGCAAGGCCGCACTGGCGGCCAGACGCGTGGATGCGGTGTGGGGCGGCGTCTCTCTGCTGGCGTTGCGTAAGCAGGGCATCAATATTGTGACCACCAGTCGGGCGCTGGGCTGGCCGAATACCACACAGGCCGCGGTGTTGGCGACGCAGGACTTTATCGACCGCTACCCGGGCACGACGCAGCAGCTGGTGAATGTGCTGGTGGACAATGCGCAGTGGATTGGCGATGCGCAGCACCTGCCAGAATACACCGCGCTGATGGCCGAGCAGAGTCAGATTCCGCAGACGATTTTTCAGGAAGAATTGAAAGCGGAGGATCTCCCTTTCCAAAGCTCGCCGCGTCTCGATCCGTTCCTGCTCAGCAGCTTGCAGGACAGCATCGAGCGGGCGAAAGCCGCCGGGCTGATTCGCAGCACGTTCTCAGCCAGCGACTGGTTTGCCAGCCAATTTGTTGACCGGGCGCTGAAAGCCAAAGGGTTGGAATCGAACTGGGCAGTCTATGACGCCAGCGGTAATCCTGCGAAATAATCACGAATGCGCTCACAGGGTCGGCAGTGCCGGAGCTGGTGAGCGCAGCCTGTCCTGCGCCAGTATGCTTTCGATCATCAGCTCGGCCAGCGGTGGTAGCGTTCTCTGCAAACAGGTGACAATACCGAAGCGGGTTTGCATATTTGCCCATTCCGGTGGCGTGCCAGTCAGCGGAATTTCTACCAGTTGATGGCTTAATCGACCCAGCGCAAAGCCATCCTCGCTGGCAAAGCTGATGGCCTGCGTATGCCGTAGGATGCTGAAAACAGAATAGATATGGTCACACTGAATCTGTGGCCGATAATCGGGCTGGCGCGTTAAGGCGGCCAACACCTTGCGCATGCCGACGGGCATAAAAGGGGAGGCGAGCGGAAAGCGCAGGAGATCGTCCGGCGTGACGTTTGCCTGCTGCACCAGCGGGTGCGAAGAGTGGCAGATAAAAAAGCAGCGCTGCTGGCTTAATGGCTGGACATGAAGGTTGGTTTCCATTTCGGCCTGCCAGGTATCGGCAACGATAAAAGGCCACTCATCGGCTAGCAGCCGTTCACGCAGGGATTGCCAGTTATCCACGCTGTAGGTGACTCTGGCTCGCGGACGAAGGGCGTGGAAATGCGCCACCGCCTTGGGGATCAGCGTGGTAGACGGTGCCGGGCCGCAGCCAAACGTCAGTTCGCCTTCCTGTGCCTCGCTGATCTGCCGCATGTCGGTCATCAGTTCCCAGGACAGCTCCTGCATACGCCGCGCAAACGGCAGCAGCGTATTGCCCTGCCACGTCAGCGCAAAGCGGCGGCTCTGGCGATCAATAAGCGGATGCCCCATCGTTTGCTCCAGCGCCTGAATGCTGCGGCTGAACGCCGATTGTGACAGGCAGACGGCCTCAGCGGCCTGTACAAAACTCCCATGTTCGGCCAGTGCAAGAAAATTGCGTAATTGCCGTAAATCCAGATGCATATTGCAGCTACCTACCCTATCGATTTTCCCCACTTTTTAGGCGGAGGTCGGCTAGCAACGCAATGAACAAAACGTTATAAGTTATAGCGAACTGATTACTATACCCGTCATACTTCAAGTTGCATGTGCGTTGGCTTCACTCGGTCACCCGAATCACTTACTTGAGTAAGCTCATCGGGACTCCCTCAATTGCCGCCTTCCTGAAACTTGAATTCTTTAGGGTATATCGACCTTTAGGCCGCTGTCTGGCGCGGTCAGTGGCTATTTCGCCAGCGCGCAGGAAAAATCCTGAATTTCTTCCACGGATCCGAGACTCATATTGAACACGTCCAAACTGCTGGCGAGCAGCACCTTTTCGCCCGTCGGCATGGAGACCATTGCAAGGCCGTATTTGCCGATAGATTCATTCTGCTGCTGTGCGTAGCGATCGAGCGTTTTGAACGGATCGCTTTGCGCCAGTTCGTTCACCGCGAGCGTTTTTGCCAGATAGACGTGCCCGTTAATTTTTACCGGCAGCGTTTTCCAGTCGCCAGAGAGCGTCGGGAACTGCTGGTTCAACGTTTGATAAATCTCTGGGCGCAGGCAGGCAATGTGGATATGCAGCTGGTTTTGCGTACGGCCATAGCGTGAGTTAATCGCCAGCGAGAGATAATCATCTCTGATCGGCTTACCGACTTCGCGCGACAGATGGCTGCGGTTCGTCCATGCCTGTTCGAAGAAATTGGGCGTGCCTTGCTGCAACAGCGTTGGACTCTCGATGCCGCTGATTTTATCGATTGGGAGTAGCAGGTCGTGATAAGGGCCGTTTCTGTCGTCAAAAAGCACATAGCCATTCGCCAGATTGACGTCCAGACAGGGGGCGGGTTTACCGTTGCGCTGTTGGTTGGGCACGCACTGTTCGCTGACGATCTCCCACAGCGCATTGCTGTTTCCTCGACCAACCTTCCACCATATTGTTGTGGCTGCTGCGAGTAAAATGATGGCAGAAATCGTGAAGATCAGGATCGTGTTACGTTTCATGACGGGTCTCCGGCAGGCGCCCGAGGCGCTTGAAAGATGACGGGTATATAAGATGGAATAGACACGATGACGATTACAAGGGTTCAGGTTTGATGAGCTGTAATTCCACACCCAGCCTTATGGCATGCTTGGCATTCAGCACACCCAATTTTTTTACCACATTGCCAATATGAAATTTCACGGTGCTGATTTTGATATCCAGAATCAGTGCAATTTCCGGATAGGTTTTCCCCATGCTTGCCCAGTAGAGAATTTCGTTTTCACGCTGGGAAAAAATTTCTTTATCGCCTTGTTTTCTACTCTGCGGGCTTTGCGTCAGCTCTTTGTAAAGCGTGGTGATTTTTTCATGAACGGCAATGAGCAACATTTGCAGTTTGTCTTTGTTTTCCTCAACAATACTTTCCATATCTGTTGGCGCGTTTTCTTCAAACATAATCGATAACGCCGCTAGGTTATTATTGTTGTCATGCAAGACAAAGGTGTAACCATTAACAATCTCGTACTCTTTTGACAGATTAAAAATTTTGGAGAATTTCAGCTTAGAGTTGATAACAATGTTGTCCTCCCAAGAGAAAGGGGACACTTTATTTATCGCCGTCAAAATAACCGGATCGATATGCTGATAGTTATTTTCTTTATAGGTATTCACCCATTTCTGCGGGTAATTAGAGATTATCACGACCTGAGACGGGTTTTTTTTGTTCATGATCATGTAGGCATATTTCAGGTCGCCATACTGTTTTAATTTTCGGCTGAGGTGGCTTTTTATCGTATTGTTGATAATTTCATTGTCAGAGTAAAATACAGACATATAACGACCTCAATAAAAACAATAATGTACCCATCATATAGATGAGTTCATAAAAGTATAGTACTAACCTATACCTAAGTCTAACTATTGTTACTCTATGATATCACTTATAATTTTTTTATGAACAGGGCAATTTATAAAAAATTTAAGAAAGTAAATTTTAAAAAAATTGTTACAAATTGATTTGCCAATCCAGGGAATTACCCATAATTTTGCTCCTGTTCTGTCGGCTGAATTTAGGGCGTGTGGTGTTAAGCCATACGCCCTAAAAGCAGTTATCCTGTCATACTTCAAATTGCATATGAGTTGGTTTTGTTACTCGACCTAAAAGGCCTTTGCTAGGCTGTGTCTCTTAACTTAACAGCCTTTTCAAAAATAACCAGATCGCCCCCAGTTTAAGCATACTCAGATAATTTCTTGCTGTTTTTTCTGAACGTGTAGCGATGCGACGATTTTCTTTTAATCCCGCAAAGCAGCGCTCCACAACATTGCGTTTTTTGTACAACCGTGTATTGAGTTTTCTGCGTTTATCCTGACTGGCCTTCTCATTCCGTTTGAAAGGGATGAATGACTTTATTCTCTTAATCTTCAAATAAATACGAAGATTTTTCCCTGAATATCCCTTATCTGCCAGTATCGCTTTTGGACGCGATTTCAGGCACCCACTTTTACGAATAACACCAACTCGGTTGAGCAGATTTTTGCATACTGACTTTCGTGGACTTGCCCACCACTCAGACAGAAACTTAATGGCAATCCGGTGCCATCTGTCGCCAGATGGATTTTGGTGCCAAAGCCGCCACGAGAGCGACCCAGCCCATGATCGTCGAGTTCATCGGGATGTTTTTTTGGCTCCCGCAGCGGCTTTCAGGGCTCGAATATTACTGTCATCAAGCGCGATGATATCCCAGTCAATCAGTGCTTTTTCATCCAAAATTTGAAGTAAATTATTGAAAAGGCTGTTCATTATTCCAGTTTTTTGACCACCGGTTAAAGCGGTTGTAAATCGTTTTCCAGTGACCATAGCGTTCGGGTAAATCCCTCCACGGTGCTCCAGAACAAAGAACCCAAAATATGCCATTCATGACACGCCTGTGCGCAAGATAAGGCCGGCCTCCTTTAGCAGAACCGCTCTCAGGTGGCAGCATGAGGGCAATCAGCAACCATGCATCATCAGGGAAATCGTAACGAGCCAAATTGAAGGATTTTTTGTGGTTAAACTATGCTTCGTATTGTACAAAAAATAGTTACGGGACACAGCCTAGCAACTTTCGCTAAAGAGCAATCACTTGGCTTCATTGGTATATGGAGCTTCAATCGTGATAATCCTTCGTCATACACTTTCGTAGATTTGACTACCAGCAGTAATCCTGAACAAAAAATTTCTAGTGAGTATTGCCAGCGCTTTGTCAGTGGAGGTAAATAAAATTAATAGGGATTTTTTCGGTCCAACATTCATGGCCTGATAACCAAGAATTTAATAAATTATCTTTTTTCAGCAGATAAGTAACGCTGGTGGAACAGACTCCCATTACTATTGGGCAAACCAATTTTATTTTAAACAAGGAGATGGTGGGTATATTGGTTTACAAAATAGGAGGGTAGAGTTTATGCCTTTAATTACTCTATCTGGAATACAAAAGAATGGAAGAGCGGTGAGTGTTCTTACTTTAACCCCAGAAAGTTCTGGGGTGCAATGCCAAATTGTTGTGCCGTGGAAAATTGGGCATCAGTACAAATTAGATGTTTCCAAAAATGGAAATCTGGTTACAGGCGTCGTGACAGACCTAACGGATGGGTCTGTCACGACTGTCGGCGTTATTGAAGTTTCAGATACATTCTGTAAGCTATCTGCGTCTTTGGGTTTTAAGAATTTTTACAAGGGAATGGACAACTTTCTTCCTGTTATGTGATGTGGGCTCAACGCTCTGTCTTTCTGACCCCACTAGGCGATGACAAAACGAAGACAAAACAGAGTACCTATACTGACGGAAACTGTAATGCTCCTTACGTGGTACAAACTTCGTGTAATGATAATGCCTTTATCAATACCGTAAACAATCTTGGGGCGATAGCCTCTCCCAATGCACCAGAAGTATCGATTGTCAATGCCAGCGATTTGGCTGCGGTGACCATTTCGGACGCATGAGAAAAAGTCGATTTAGTCGCTATTCGTTCTCAGGATGGTAGTTGGGCGCCAAATATCTATTTTCCGCAGCCTGACAGGCTTAAATGGAAGTCAATATTTGTGGGTCATCAAACTAGTTCCAGTTCATCAATTCATGTAAATGGTAGTGTTAGGAAGATAAACAAGGGCCTGCACCTGATGTATATGTCCGATGGTAGCTGTTGGAAGGTTATTGATACCATTCATCGACTTTAGAATATCACCACACCCACTTAGCGCTTCTACGATCGCGGCCATTTTTTCTTCTCTATATGGATCGTGAATGCGCAGCGTGGGTCCATTCTTCACCATTATCGCGCCTTCGCCGCTAGTATATTGTGAGTGGGACAGCAATAGCACAAACGCCATTGCGTTTGAACGCCTTCAGGGTGAACTTAGCGAATAATCCTCACGTACTGCGCTCATAGTTAAACTGCACGGCGTGTTTTCTGACGGTGGTGTCAATCGTTACGTGAGGTTTTCTTCTCCGGCAACATTTCTGTCACTATTTGAGATAAGGTGTTGGTAAATTCTGCCGATATTAATGATTCAGGGAATGTTATCTGTACCTAAGGGATGCGAGCCGACTGTCATACTGAAGAGGGCTGATATCCATCTACTGGTCCGATGATGCCATCGTTGGATGAGTTAAGTTGACACACTTCACAGATATTTTAATTTTGACACTGGATAAGATTGAAAAACACGACTATCACGTACAGTGGAGCGGTCGGATGTTGGTTCCTGTTTGCTCACATCTCGAATGTTGCCTGGTTACGGTATACCTATAATGACAATGACTCGCACTGAGGAAAGCATGGATAATTTTCAAAAAGAAATTGATGAGAGAACAAACCTCACCTCTGCTAATAAATTTGAACTCTTATTATTCCAGCTGGGCAAATCACCTGAAGGTGGCAAATCGGAGCTGTTTGGCATCAACGTGTTTAAACTGCGTGAAATTGTGCCGATGCCTACACTGACTAAAGCGGCCGGCATGAAATCGCCGATGCTGGGTATGGTCAACATTCGTGGGCAAATCATTCCCGTTATCGATCTTCCTGCCGTAGTCGGCAGTGCATCGGAAACCGGTCTGAACATTCTCCTTATCACTGAATATGCACGTAGTACGCAGGCATTCGCAGTGGAATCGGTAGATGATATCGTTCGTCTGGAATGGAGTCAGGTTCTGACTGCTGAAGCAGGCGTGAGTAGCTCTTACATCACAAGTATTGCGCGTCTTGATAACGACAAAGACAGCAACCGTCTGGCGCTGGTGCTGGATGTTGAACAGATTCTGTTTGACATCATTCCTGGCGATCGCGAAACCAAGCTCAAGAACGCAGAAGAGAAAACTTACCCCTATACGCCAGGTGCGATTGCGATTGTGGCGGAAGATTCCAAAGTTGCTCGCTCGCTGCTTGAGCAGGGGCTAACTCAGATGGGCATTCCGTTTAGCATGCACATCACCGGACAGGATGCCTGGAACAAAATTCGACAAATTGCACAGGAAGCGCAGTCAGAAGGCCGACCTATCTCGGATAAGATCTCGCTGGTCCTGACCGATTTGGAAATGCCGGAAATGGACGGCTTTACGCTGACAAGAAACATCAAGCGTGAAGAGTTTCTGAAGAATATCCCTGTGGTGATTCACTCTTCACTGTCTGGTAGTGCGAACGAAGATCACGTACGCAATGTTGGCGCAGATGCTTATGTCGCGAAATTCGAGATCAATGAGCTGTCGACGGCGATTCAGACCGTACTGAATAAAGTGAAAGTACGCCGCTAATTAGTCAAGCGTGTGTATTACCACATTCGGCCTTTGCTTCCTCCTTTACTGGAGAGGGCAGAGGCCGATTTTTTTAGCTGCTGATAGTTATCGGCAGGCGGCAGAAGATTAATCCAAATCAGATGCCTGATGGCGCTCGGCAACCTGCTCAGATTCTTCGCCCCAGGTCCGGTTGACCTTGCGACCACGAATCACTGCCGGACGAGCGGCAATCTCGTCAGCCCAACGAATCACATGCGTATAGTCGTGTACGGACAGGAACTCTCCGGCGGAGTAAAGCGCGTTTTGTACCAGCCCGCCGTACCACGGCCAGACGGCGATATCGGCAATCGTGTAGCTGTCACCCGCCAGATAACGGCTCTCTGCCAGTCGACGGTTGAGCACATCCAACTGGCGCTTGGTTTCCATCGTGAAACGGTTGATCGGGTATTCAAATTTTTCCGGTGCGTAGGCGTAGAAGTGCCCGAACCCACCGCCAACGTAAGGGGCGGAGCCCATCTGCCAGAAGAGCCAGTTCAAGGTTTCGGTGCGCGTGGCGAGGTCATTCGGCAGCAGCGCGCCAAATTTCTCGGCCAGATACACCAGAATGGAACCGGACTCGAACACGCGAACCGGTTTTTCGCCGCTTTGGTCAAGCAAGGCGGGGATCTTGGAGTTCGGGTTGACGTCGACAAACCCGCTGGAGAACTGATCTCCATCACCTATCTTAATCAGCCAGGCATCGTACTCTGCTCCCGAATGGCCTAGCGCCAGCAGCTCTTCCAGCATGATTGTCACTTTCACGCCATTTGGCGTTGCCAGCGAGTAAAGCTGAAGTGGATGCTTGCCAACGGGCAGCGCTTTTTCGTGCGTTGGGCCAGCTATTGGGCGGTTAATATTGGCGAAAGCACCGCCGGAAGCGGCGGGCTGCCAGACTTTTGGCGGCACATAGGTTGGGGACGTAGCCATTCAAAATCTCCTTAGGCATGAAAAGAGAGCGAGTTAAGTCAACACCATAACAAACTCACGCGGCTCGCTGATACCGTTCTGTTCTATCTCTACTTATTTAGGGTATAACGCGAGATCCGCACATTGCTGAGGGAAGAAATGTGCGGATCGCCGTCAAGGCTTAATAGCCGACGGTAAAGCGCTGACGAGTGTGTGCCGGGTTTTCAATTTCATCAACCAGCGCAACGGCATAGTCTTCGAAGGAGATGCTGCTGCCTTTATCGTTACTCAGCAGCGTGTCTTTGCCGAGGCGGAAGGTGCCTGTGCGTTGACCCGGAACAAATTCGGCGGACGGTGAGAGGAACGACCAGTCAAGATCGTTTTCCTGTTTTAACAAGTCGAGAAAGGCTGCGCCGCGAGAGGCCTCAGGACGATAAGCATCAGGGAAATTTGGCTGATCGATCAGGCGCTGGCCGGGCGCAATTTCAAGGCTTCCCGCGCCGCCGACGACCAGATAGCGTTTCACGCCTGCGGCTTTAACGGCTGCAATCAGGGTAGCCGGATCGGACGAACCAAATTTAACGGCGCTGACCACGACGTCATGTCCTTTGAATAATGCGACGAGAGCCTCTTTGTCCAGTGCGTCACCCTGCTTAGCGGTAACGTTCGGCAGTGAAGCAATTTTTTCTGGCGCGCGTGCGATGGCGGTGACCGTATGCCCGCGGTCCGATAGTTCTTTAAGAATGCGTGAACCGGCATCGCCTGAGGCGCCAATGAGAGCGATATGTGACATGTAGACTCCTTATTCTCTTGTTTTGGGACTAAGTAACAAAAATAGACTATAGAGAATCTGGATGGTACATTCCCGACTTTCTCTCCACAAGAAGTCACCGGTATGCAACCAGGTCACACAACAATGACTAATGACACCCTCACCAATGACGCGGTTAGCCAAAAAACATCGCCAGCGGAAAACCCCAACGATTCCGCGTTTGATCATCCGTGCCCGATCCGTGATGTGCTGGATCGCATCGGCGATCGGTGGAGTTTGTTAATACTAGAAGCGCTGGCGCAACAGACGCTGCGTTTTAATGAATTAAATCGCCATATCGACGATATTTCGCGTCAGATGCTGTCACGCACGCTAAAACGACTCGAAGCTGATGGGTTCATACATCGGACGATCTATGCGGAAGTTCCCCCGCGCGTGGAATACACGCTGACGCCATTAGGGCACTCCTTTTTGCAACCCATGCAGTTGTTGATTCAGTGGGCTGATAAGAACCATGCCGAAATTTGCCGCTCTCGCCGTCAGGCCAGACAAAACAATGCTTGAACGGCCATTTGACGCTTAATCAATGGCTCTCTCCAATCTAATGCAAGAACCGGGATGTTGAACTACCGGACGGCTCGCATTACGAATTTATGCTGTAACGCCTCCGCAGGTTACCCAGCAAAGAGGCGCTTGTTCTACCGGTTTACGTCGGCTGTCGACTCATTAAGCAACGTGAGGTAGCGTGACCCCGAAATGTTCCTGCCGGTGACCACGCAGACGGTTTTGCGCCCGCGAATCTCTTTCGCGTAGCGAATGGCTCCCGCGACGGCAGGCACCCCAGAAGGTTCGACAACATGGCGATGCAGATCGAGCATTGATCGCATCGCGGCTTTGATTTCGTCTTCTGATACCGTGAGTACGCGATCGACACGGTCACGAACCAGCGGCCAGGTCATTGCACTGGGCTCTATGTAGCCACTGACGCCCTCGGCGATGGAGGGAGCCAGATCGACGGGAAGTGTTTCACCGGCTTCTTTCCAGCGAGCGAACGTCGGACTCGCTTCACTTTGTATGCCCCACACTTCGATAGCGGGGTTGATTGCTTTGGCCGCTGTCGCAATCCCTGAGACCAGCCCGCCGCCGCCGATATTCACCAGGATGATCTCCGCATCCATCCAGTCTTCCATAATCTCAAGACCGACGGTGCCACCGCCTGCAATCATATGTGGGTTATCGTAGGCCGAAACGAAGGTGGCACCAGACTGTTGTGCAGCCACTATTGCCGCCTGTCGCGCGTCTTCGATGTCATCAAAGAACGTAATACGCGCACCACAGCCTTTCATGGCTGCGACTTTCATGGGATCTGCCGCGCGTGGCAAAAAGATGGTTACGGGGATGCCCGCGACCTGCCCAGCATAGGCGAGCCCTAACCCGTGGTTTCCTGCCGTTGGGGCGATGACGCCAACGCGGCGCTGTTCTGCATCCAGATTGGCAAGAACGTTTGCCGCCCCCCGTAGTTTGAAGCTACCGGTCTGCTGGAGGTTTTCCATTTTGAGTCGAATTTCTGCACCAACAAGAGCGGATAATTCCTGCGAGTGGTCTAGCGGTGTTCTGCTTATTGTTGCTTTGATCTGCTGAGACGCAGCGTAAATGTCCTTCAACGTTACAGAGTCGGTTGCCCTTTGATATTGGTCTGTCATAGTATTTCTCTATCAGCTGTATATGGAAATGACTATATAGGTATTTGGCTATATGAACAAGCAGGCAACGACAACGGCCGATCTATTACGGGCGCTCGGCAATGAACAGCGGCTCATCATTCTGGAGTGGTTGGCCGATCCTCGGGCACATTTCCCAGAACAGCAGGATGGCGATCTGGTTAAGGACGGGGTGTGTGTAGGGTTTATCACTGAGAAGATCGGCCTGAGCCAGCCGACTGTCACTGGCCATCTTCAATATCTATCGAAAGCCGGAATTGTCACATCGAAACGCATCAAAAACTGGGTGTTCTACAAACTCGTCCCTGAGCGCTTAGACGAGGCAACCACCGCATTATCTGAGCTTGCAAAGCTCGCCTCTCGTCAGCAGTAAAGGGCGCTAAAATTATTACTTTCCCTGCGATTTTGGCCTGGCTGTGCGTCCCCGCGCAGCAGGTTTGACGGGCACCGTTTGGCCGTATTCTATCCACCATGCGGTTAACGCCTGCATTGTCGGCCCAAGCCCGCGAGCCTTATCCGTAATTTCATACTCGACACGTGGAGGCACTTCCGCGAAAACGGTGCGAGATACCAGACCATCCGTTTCCAGCTCGCGCAGTTGGGCCGTCAGCATGTGTTGCGTAATGCCGGGTATCGCTTTTCGGAGCTCTCCGAAGCGATAAATCCGTTGATTGAGCAGCCACATAATTTCTAGTTTCCACTTGCCTGCCAGCAGCCCAAATGCACGGCGCATTTCCTCGTGCATGTTGATCTCAGGATCGCCATTAGTCTTATTTTCCATACTAACCATCACTATTTCATCCTACTTGCGGTAATTCATGTTAGCAGACATTCTGCACCAACGTTGGAAAACACCTTTGAGGAAATGTCATGCAAGCACACTATATTTACTGGATCAGTACCGCACTGTTGTCACTGCTGTATATCGCCTCAGCGACGATATATATCACCAAAAGGGAGTGGGTTCGCCAGACCATAATTAATTTTGGTTATCCCGGTTATCTTGTGCCGATCCTCACCGCAGTGAAGCTCCTCGCTGTCGCTACCATCCTCTCCCGCATTAGCGTGCCGCTCAGCGATCTGGCCTATGCGGGCATGTTCTTTCATCTGCTTCTTTCGGCTATTGCGCATATTGGCGTGCGCAAACCTAGCGGCGCATTACCCGCAGGACTGGGGCTGGTCTTTTTGCTCGTTTCATTTACCACCCAAAATACTGCGCACGATACTTCTTCACCCTATGGCGGCGTTATCGCGGGGCAACACCTGACGTTCAGCGGACAGGGGAGCGCGCACTGAAGCGCCTGAGTCTGGTAAGCCGTCGGTTATTACTGACTCGCTTACCTGCCGATGGCAGCCTTGTTTTTTGACATTTCACATCTTGGTTATTCATTTTGATAAATACATAAAGGTGCAACATGAAAGTGACATTGTTCGGCGCGACGGGGAAAACAGGGCGTTATTTAATCGCCGAAGGCCTTAAACGTGGAATTGAACTGACGGTGTTTGCGCGCACAGGTTCTTTATTTGACGATCCAAACGTCCGTGTTATTCGCGGTGAATTCACTGACAAAGAAGCGCTGAAAAATGCGATTCAGGGTGCAGATGCTGTGTTGTCCGCGCTTGGCCCAACCGCATTCAAGCACCCTAAAGCGTTACCGATTACCCGAGCGATGCAATCCATTATTACGGTGATGAAACAGGAAAATGTCACCCGCCTGATTGCTATATCGACCGGAACGGCGGCTGACCCAGACGACGGTTCGGACTGGAGAATTCGGTTGCCTGCATGGTTGATCAAAATAATGATGGCGAGCGCTTATCAGGACATTATTGCTCTCGCAAAAACAATCCGCGCCTCGGAATTAGATTGGACGTTGGTCCGCGTCGCCTTTCTTAATAATAATCCTGCGTCGAGTTACCTCAACGTGGGGCTTTATGGTAAGACCAAACACACCATGATGTTATCCCGGGAAGAAGTAGCGACGTTCATGTTCGATCAGCTATTGGATGGACAATTTATAAACATGGCACCGGGAATTAGCACCGGATGAAATACGTCTAGATTATTGCTCCAGCATGAATGTAGTCGCATTGCTTCTGATTCATTATTCGTCCAAATCAGTCGGTTTGGATCGTATCTAACCAGTGAGTGACCGTTTCGGTCGTTTTTCTTTCCTGATCGGATTCAATGACGAGTGGCTTTCGCCATCGGTTCCCTGGCGTCAGGGCGGCAAGAATATCCTCGCTGTTGCCGAGGCCGTATCCCCCGTGGGTAATGAAAGGAATGAGTATTTTTCCTGTCAGGTTATGTGAACGAAGAAAGGTTTGCACGATAGGAGGAACGGTCGTCCCCCAAATGGGGAAACCTAAATAAATCGTCTGATAGCGTTCGATATTGGCGACGTTATTTTTTAATGGTGGTCTTATTTCGCGGTCACGTTCGTCTTTTGCCTGCGCCACGGTCTGAAAATAATCCTCTGGGTAGGGATTCGCAGGCTCAATTTCAAAAAGATCGGCTTTCAGGCTGCGATGAATTACGCCTGCGATGACCCGCGTATTACCGCTTCTGGAAAAGTACGCGACCAAAATTCGGCTATTGATGGGCTTATTTCTGGCGTCGGCAGCGGTGGACGGCAGAGCGACGTTCGCCAGCGTTAATCCTGCCAATGCGGTAATCAGCATCCTTCGAGTGGAATCATGTTCGTCAGTCATGGCCTTAGGTTCCTTATCGTTCCGATGATGGACAAGTTTGATGTGTTACTCGCTAACTGGCTGTTTTTGTGACTGGTGTGATGAGTGCGATTACCGCGCTGGCTGCGGTAAACAAGGCGATGATCCACGCCATGGTCCACGGCGTCCCATCGCTCAGTAGCGCAAGCAGCAAGGAGGAGATAATGCCGCTGCCGTACTGTAGCGACCCTATTAATGCTGACGCTGAACCGGCCATGTTTGGCACCGCATCAAGTGCGGCGGCTGTTGACGTTGCGGCGATGATGCCGTTCATCGAAAAGAACACGAACACCGAGACCACAATCAGAATTATTCCACCGATATGCAGTTTCGTGCCAATAGCCAGAATGAACGATGCGGCGGCTGCGATCAGCACGGCAAATTTAAGCAACTTCTCAAGCGGATAGCGCTGAACCAGACGACGGTTTACCACGCTCATGCCCATCACGCCGACGATATTCAGCGCAAATAGCCAGCCGTAATGCTGTGGATCGATACCGAAGTAGGTGATGTAGACAAAGGCCGAACCGGTAATAAAGGCGTAGGCGGCAACATAATAGAACGTCAGGCATAAGGTGAAACGCATGAAGTTCGCGTTCGTCAGCAGGGCATAATAGTTGCGAAAGGCGCTGGGCAACGACGCTTTCACTCGCCTGTCTGCTGGAAGCGTTTCAGGCAGCCAGCGTAATGAAATCAGCATAGCGATGCCAATCACCGCCAGCAGCCAAAAAATGGCGTGCCATGATGTCACTTTGATCAATTGCCCGCCGAGTAGCGGCCCGGCAATCGGCGCAATCGCCATCACGATCATGAGTGTTGAGAGCATTTGCGCTGCGCGAGTACGGCTAAAGAGGTCGCGAATCATCGCACGAGCCAGCATCGGGCCTGTACATGCCCCCAGCGCCTGAAAGACACGCCAAAAAACGATCTGCGGCATGTCCGTAGACAGGGCGCAGCCGACGGAACCGATGATAAATAGGACCATACCAATAAACAGCGGTATTCGGCGGCCCAGATGATCGCTTAACGGGCCCCAAATCAGCTGCACGATGCAAAAGCCGATTAAAAAGCCGGTGATGGTTAGCTCTGCATTCCCCTGTAAATCCTCCGCCATGATGGGCATAGCTGGTAAATAAATGTCTGTCGATAAAGAGGTAAACGCCATCAGTGCACTGAGAATGGCAATAAAAAATAGCCCTGACGTTTTTTCTGAGCGCGTCTGAATTTGAGTCATATCTGTCCGTTTGGTTTTATATTCTTTGGATTATCTACTGGGATTACGCCCCGTGATAATCGTGCGCGACTGGATAGACGTTATGAATGACGCTCATAAATCATTGGTGATTTATAGCGGGAAAGGGGCGCTGTCGCCCCGAATTCAAAAGGTGCATGTCTGATCTGTTATCGGGTGGCCTGTTTCCACTTTGGTAGTCGGGTAAATGCGATGGCGACAAGCACCATACCGCCAGCCAGAAAAAAGGTGAACTGCATGCCATTCGCGAGGGCAGCGGGTGCAGCATGGGTAAAATCTTCCGTGCCGACCCCTAAAGCGAAAACCTGCCCCATGATCGAGGCACCGGCGATCAACCCAATATTGCGCGACAGGTTGAGCAGGCCAGAAACGGTACCGCGCTGGTTTCCGGGAACCTCGGCAAGGGTGGCGGTGTTGTTGGCCGCCTGAAAGAGCTGGTAGCCCGGCGTCAGGACAATAATGGCAAGAATGTATCCCGTGACGCCGAGCAGATTGGGCAGGATCGCCAGCATAAAGGTGCCGGTAACCACGAGAGAGAGCCCGGCGGTGAGAGCCCGTCGAAACCCCCAGGTATCAACCAATCGCCCTGATGGAATCCCGCTAAAGGTCGCAACGGCAGGGCCAATGGCCATCACCAGTCCCACCAGCGTTTCCTTCAGTCCAAGACCCAGGCCAAGGTAGTAGGGGCCAACGATTAACGTCGTCATAATAACGGCGGTGACGGCCGCATTGATCGTGAGATTCAGCAACAGCGTAGTGTTCCATAACGACAATCCCCCTGAGAGCGACGCTTTTTCCTTTACCGGTGTGGCTGGCAGTAGAGTAAAGGCCATGAACAGAACGATCGTGACCAGCGGGATCTGTATCCAGAACAGGCTACGCCATCCTGCTATCGCAAGAAGAAACCCTCCGACAGAAGGGCCAAGCGCAGTACCCAGTGCGGACACCGTTCCTACTATCCCCATTGCTCGCCCGACATGCTTTTCCCCAGCCGTCTGCCTCAGCAGTGCCATGCCGAGCGTCATCAGGAAGGCAGCACCGATCCCCTGAAATGCTCTTGCCGCGATAAGTTGCCACAGTTGGGGGGCAATGGCGCATAGTAGCGAAGCGATGGCGAAGAGCCCAAGACCAGTGATGAACACGGGCTTCAGCCCATAGAGATCGCCAAGGCGACCCGCGATCACAACTGAAAGTGCCATGGCTGCAAGATAGGCGATCACCACGGCCTGCACCTGCGCGAAGGGCGCTGAAAATACCGCTGTCAGCGTCGGAAGGGCAATATTGGCAATGCTTGTCCCCAGCGAGGCTGACAGTATTGCGAGCGCCAGTGTGAGGGTGATCCCCGGTTTGGCCTGATCTGGTTCGTCCGGTTGGTTAATTGTCATTTTTTATCCTTGTCAGAATGTGGGTTCCAGAGCATGCTACGAATTAAAGTCGACTTGAGGTCAAGCATGAAATTTCTGGATATAGGCGAAATCGCGGAGAAGAGTGGAATCAAGCCTTCGGCGCTGCGTTATTACGAGGAGATTGGGCTGATTGCGTCGGTGTCTCGGAATGGGCTCCGGCGGCAGTTTCCTGCTGACGTGCTGCTGCAACTCAGGCTGATTACGATGGGGAAATCGGCGGGGTTCTCACTGCAAGAAATCGCCGGCATGTTTAACAAGGATGGGATGCCGGACTTGCCCCGCGCCGCGCTGCATCAGAAAGCCGACGACATCGATCGGCAAATTCAGGAGTTGAAGGTATTGCGTGACACGCTGCGGCACGTCGCCGACTGTTCTGCGCCATCGCATATGGAATGTCCGACGTTCAGGAAGCTCGTTGAAATCACGCACCGAAGAGGCCAGATGCAGGATAAAACGCGTAAACCAGCCACGCGAAAGGCGCCTAAGAAGACGAAAAAATAAAGCGCAATCCGCTGGCCGTGGCGAATGTACCTATGCTGGCGGACCCGCACACACCGGATATGCAACCGGTTTCTTATTTCTGTTCATGTCCTCTTTTTTCCTCTAGAATTTCTGCAACTCGGGTCGAGCTGAATCAAATCAACATCAGGCAGGCCCACCACATTAAAGAATCATCATCGATAAATAATCAGCATTGATAAAGGATAAGTGCCATGAGCGAAAGATTTCCGCACGGCTTTATGTGGGGCGGGGCAACCGCAGCGAATCAGGTTGAAGGGGCCTACAATATCGACGGCAAAGGGTTGTCGATTGTGGATGCTATTCCCGGTGGTAAAGCGCGTTTAAACATCGTTGCTTCCGACGCGTTTGACTTCACGCTGGATGAACAGCGTTACACCTATCCTAACCATAAAGGCATCGACCACTATCATCGCTTTCGTGAGGATATTGCGCTGTTTGCCGAGATGGGCTTCAAATGCTATCGCTTTTCTATTGCCTGGACGCGCATCTACCCGAACGGCGTTGAGCAGCAGCCCAATGAAGCGGGGCTGAGTCACTACGAACAGGTGATTGATACCTGCATCGCCCACGGCATTGAGCCCGTAATTACGATCTCTCACTATGAGATGCCGCTGCACCTTGCCACCGTTTTTGGCGGCTGGAAAAACCGTGAGTTAATTGCTCACTTCGAGCGTTTTGCCCGCACGGTGCTGGAGCGCTTCGGCCACAAAGTGAAGTACTGGATGACCTTTAACGAGATCAATAGTGCTGCCCATTTCCCGATCATGAGTCAGGGTCTGACAGTACAAACCGGCGCACTGGAGCCACAGGCGAAATTCCAGGCGTGGCATAACCAGTTTGTTGCCAGCAGTCTGGCGGTGAAAATTGCGCATGAGACCAATCCGCAGATCCAGATTGGCTGCATGATTCTGTTTGCCACTAACTACGCTTATGACTGTAACCCCATCAATCAGTTGGCGGCGCTGAAAGAGACTCAGTCATTTAACTTTTACTGCGCGGACGTGCAGGCGGGCGGGAAATATCCCTACTACGCGAAAAGCCTGTGGCAGTCGCTGGGCGTCACGCTGGATATTCAGCCGGGGGATCTGGAGTTGATTAAACAGCACACCGTCGACTATATCGGCTTCAGCTACTACATGTCTTCCACCACCTATAAAACTGACCCGAATGCGGCGACGGCCCACGGTAACCTGCTGGGCGGGGCTCGCAATCCGTTCCTGGAAGCCAGCGAATGGGGCTGGGAAATTGATCCGGTAGGGCTGCGAATTGCGCTCAACCAGTTGTATGACCGCTATGAAAAGCCGTTGTTTATCGTCGAAAACGGGTTGGGTGCGGTAGATAAGCTGGATGAAGATCGCTACATCGCTGATGACTATCGCATCAACTATCTGCGTCAGCACATCGAAGCGATGGCAGGCGCGATTGCTGACGGCGTTGAGTTGATTGGATATACCCCGTGGGGCTGCATCGATCTGGTCAGTATGTCTACCGGTGAGATGAGCAAACGCTACGGCTTTATCTATGTCGATCTGGATGACACGATCTCCGGCAGCGGCAACCGCTATAAGAAGAAATCGTTCCACTGGTATCAGAAAGTGATTGCCACTAACGGTAGTGATATCAGTTAACTGGCATACGGGCTGGCGTGTTTGTCTGCCAGCTTTAGCGCATTTTTCCGGCGGGAACATTTTTTTCTAGCATGTGGCTGCGCCGGATATTTTTTGTCTCAGCAGTTTGTGGGAGCCTTTGCGCGGGATTGTGCGTCAACGAACGTTGGACAAGACAGAGTCGATAAATGCACGCAACTTAGGAAGAACCGTTCGTCGGCTAGGGTAGTATAACGCCAGCCCAGGGAATACAACGGAGAAGTCATCTAAAATGACCTCAAGTGTTCCTGCGTGGATGTGGCGTGCAACAATCGAACGTGGTAGTCGAAATAGTCCAACCCCCTGTTCGGCTGCCTGGATACAGGCATTGACATCGTCTAGTATCAATGGCCCCCGAATAGGAACGACATGCCGTTTCCCCATCACACTAAACGCCCATTCGTTAAGTACGACGTCGGCCTGACGAAATACGATGCACGGAAGATGACGGATATCATCCGGTAGTGAAGGTCTGCCGTGGCGTGTCAGTAGCGAGGGGGAACCGACAACCACCTGTGGTTCTTCTGCTGTTAGTGGAACGGCGACCATGTCCGCCTGCACATAACTGCGTGGGCGTACACCTGCGTCACACCCTTCGGCGATGATATCCACCAATCGATCATCCCCGATGAGCTCTAATTGCACCCCTGGGTTTGCGGCCAGAAAGCCAGAAACAAAACGTTCTGTCAGAATGGGAACGCTCGCTTTTGGGACACTAATGCGCAGGAGGCCAGTGGCCGACTTGCTTAAACTGCGGGCTGATTCAATTCCCTGAAGCACTTGTTGGGCCGCAGGCCGCACCTGAAGTAACAGCCGCTCTCCAGCCTCTGTCAATCCGACGCTTCGGGTTGTGCGTACCAATAACGCCACGCCAACGCGTGCCTCGAAGGTGCGGATCGCTTGACTGACTGCCGATGGTGTTATGCCGAGACGTCGCGCTGCCGCGCGAAAACCCCGTTCTTCTACGACGGCCAGAAATACCACCACGCCATCTAAATCGCTTCGACCAATTGTGTAGTTCATCTACACAGTGTGAGTACTTAACGTGGGATTATCAAGTACTGCATTATGGGTGAAGATACCTTTCCTCGTTCCTCTCTTAAGGAAATGTTATGATCTCATCAACCACCACAGCTCGCGTTTATAGAATTGAAAAACTCGGAGGCCTTGAGGGTCTTGTTAGCGGTTTTACTCCCATTCCTACTGCTGGCCCAGGTGAAGTTCTTGTGCGTGTTCGTGCATCCTCACTGAACTATCGGGATATTATCATTCTGGATGGCAACTACTTCCTACCAGTGCCTGCGGGGAGAATTCCGCTTTCTGATGCCGCTGGAGAGATTGTCGCGATTGGGCCTGATGTCACTCGATTTAGCCCTGGCGATCGGGTCACCAATTCATTTATCCCTGAATGGCTGGATGGGCCGTATACCGGAAAGGGCTCAAGCTATTCTGCTGACACTGACGGGTGGCTGACAGATTATCGCGTGGTACAAGCAGAGGCACTGATCCCTATTCCAGACGACTTAGGTTTTGAGGAAGCCGCTACGTTGCCTTGTGCAGGTGTTACGGCATGGTCGGCATTGAAAGGCGTGCTGCCGAGTGACACGGTGCTCACGCAGGGTAGCGGTGGTGTTTCGCTTTTTGCCATACAACTGGCGAAAGCAATGGGCGCCCGGGTGATAGCAACCACCTCAAGCGATAAAAAAATTGAGCAGATCAAAGCACTCGGTGCCGATGAAATTATTAACTACAAGACTCAGCCAGAATGGTCACAGCGGGTGCGGGAGTTGACGGCTGGAAAGGGTGCCGATCGTATTATCGAAGTCGGTGGCCCTGGTACTTTCGAACAATCGGTAAAAGCGATCGCTATTGGTGGACAAGTTTCAATGGTGGGCGCATTGGCAGGTATGCAGGGTGGGGTGGAGTTTATGGCAATGTTTTTAAGCCAAGCCCGCTATCAGCCAATCGTCGTCGGCAGCCGACAAGATCTGGAAGATCTCTTACAATGTGTGACGCAACACGCCATTCGTCCCTGCATCGACAGCACCTGGGATTTTGACGATGCTAAGCTTGGCTTTGAGCGACTGGCGGGCCGCAACGTTTTCGGTAAAGTGGTGGTCAAGTATTGATCTTCATAATTAATCTGCGGCTTCCGCTGCGCATTGGCTGACAGCCAGCGTGCAGCGAAAGCTAGCCTTTACACCGATTCACAAAGCGTAACAGCGGTGCACAATGATTTTCACTGCTGTTTAATGACACCTAATAAAGCTCATCGTTCCCACAGCCACCTGGTGTGATTATCTTCCCAGTTCTTCTCTTCGCGCGTCACGTTTTAGCGCCAGTGTCCAGCATAGAGCGGCCAATAATGAAAGCCCAATTGCGAGGCTAATCGCAAGATTGATGCTGTCTCTGAGCGTTCCGGCCCCGGTCAGTACTGTACCGAAAATCGCCACGCCAAACGCAGAACCCGCTTGGCGGCTGGCGTTCAATACTCCCGCCGCTATGCCCGTTTGTGATTTATCAATTACATTCATCAATGAAGCCGTCACCGCCGGTGTGATGATGCCAGCACCGAACCCCATTGCAGGAAAATACAACGCAATCCGCCAGTAAGGCTCGTTATCTGCTACGGCATAAAGGCCAAGAAAGCCGACCGCATACAGGAGGAATCCTCCGCCAACGAGGTGCAATGTGCTCAAGTATCTGCTTAGCGGCCCGGAGGCAAAACTGCCGAGAGTGACAAAGAGAGTCAGTGGTAGAAAGGCTAGCCCCGTCTGTAAGGGAGTCCAGTTACGGATAGTCTGGAAATACAAACTCAGGAGAAAAAAAAGTCCGTAGAACACCAGCGCTGAAACCAGAGAGATGAAAGCCGCTGCGGAAAACACCATGTTTTTGAAAAATCGTAGAGGCAGCATTGGCTGCCGTGCGCGGGTTTCCGCCAGCATGAATAGTCCCCAAGCGATAACCGCCACAACGCTGCCTGCAACTATTCGTAAATCCCCCCAACTGAGCTTTGCACTCGCGGTAAGAACGGCTACGGTAGATGCCAGTGCAACAATTGCCAAAATTTGCCCTACGCCGTCAGGATGGTGGACGGAACGAGCAGTCACGTTCTCAATTTGGACGCGGGTGGTAAGCCATACACCGGCCAGAGCCAGAGGAACATTAACCAGAAAAATGCAGTGCCATCCAAAGTAGTGAGTCAGCACGCCGCCAACAAGAGGCCCTGCCGCCATCGCGATACCGCCAAATCCAGCCCATTTTGCAATCGCGCCAGCGCGTTCACTTGCGTCAGGATAGACACTATTGATGAGGGCCAATGAGCAGGGGACAAGCAAGGCAGCTCCGATGCCTTGCAGCACTCGGGCAAAAATAAGCGCCAGAAGTGTCGGGGAAAATCCACATAGTGCCGATGCTGATGCGAAAATTAACAGCCCAACAAGATAGATTTTCTTCACGCCCAGCCGATCGCCGAGCGCGCCTCCGGTTAGCAGCAGGTTGGCAAATGTTAAGGTGTAGGCGTTAACCACCCATTGTAAACCTGCTACACCAGCATTGAGGCTGGTGGATATCGGTTCGAGGGCAATATTCACAATCGACGTATCGAGGATGACAAGGACGTAGCTGAGGCACGTTGCCATCAGTATGCGTCGATGCTGGTCTGTCTGGACATTCATACCAATCTTACTCTGGTGTATCTATGATCGATTGACTATAGCTGGTTGTGCTTCGAGAATGATTCGCTGTGTATCGAACTATACCTATGCTGGGTGTACGAAGGCCGAGGGAAGCTACCACGATGTCTACTCATAATATTTCCACTATTGCTCATCTGATTGCTGAGCCGGTTCGGGCAGTCATGTTGATCACGCTTTCAGATGGCAGCGCGCTGTCTGCGAGGGCGCTTGCCGAAGCGGCAGGCGTGACGGCCCAAACCGCAAGCTCTCATCTCGCCAAACTACTCGATGGTGGATTGCTCACTATGCAGCGCGATGGACGACCGCTATTACCGTCTTGCTGGCCCTCATGTCGTGGCTGCGCTGGAAAGCCTGGCTGCTGCTGGGCCTGCCGAAATGGCCTGGCGCACAACCCCGAACCGTTCCGCCAGAGAACTTCAGTTTGCTCGCTGCTGCTATGACCATCTGGCTGGTGAGATTGGTGTTGCCATCACGCAAGCCATGCTTGAACGCCAGTTGATCGTGAAAAATGGTGAACGCACATATGTACTGACTACCAAGGGCTATGGTTGGCTGGAGAGTGCCGGACTTGACAGTGGCAATCCGATTTTTGAGCAGGAAGACCATGCCCGTCAATGCCTTGACTGGACGGAAAGGCAGCATCATATAGCTGGTCCACTCGGGGTTTATTTGATGGATGCTTACATTGCCTGGAACTGGATGAAGAGGCATCCCGGTAGTCGTAAAATTTCAATTACAAAGTCCGGATGGGCGGCACTACAGGCGCATTTCGGAATTGAGCTGAGGGTATGAGTTGCTGAGGAATTCAATCCTCATGGACTTCGCTACCGAGGATTCGTGAGCGGCACACATCCAGAATCTCATCGGCGAGGGCGGAATAATCTGGACAGGCACGCGATAACACAAGCGCACCGACAAGATGCGCAATGGTGTTGATGAGATCGGCACGCGTGCCGCCGCTCGGCCCATTTTCATTCGCTAAAAGTGCCAACTGGTTTTCAATTCCAGTTGCAAACGTTGCCTTAATTGACTCGGACTGACGCGCTGCATCGGTGCTCAGTGCAGACATCACGCAACCCTTTCCCATCGAATCACGATGCTGTCGGGAGAGGTAGTATTCGACAAAATCTTCCCGGCCCACACCCACCGTACTTTCTGCCGAGCGGGAAAAACCGCAGCTCATCGCTTCCTCCATCAAATCGGCCTTGGAACCAAAGTGCTTATAAAACCCGCCATGCGTTAAACCTGCGGCTGACATGAGTTCAGCGATCCCCACGCCGTCATAGCCACGTTCACGAAACAACACGGAGGCAGTTTCAACAATACGCATTCGATTTTCGCGAACCTTCTCTTTCGACACTTTCATCGTTTCCCGACCCTTTCTTAAAAAGTTATGCCACAAGTATACATTGATGATGACCATAATCAAACTGATTGACTTTTTAGATTTAGATCATCATCATTAAATTCAACTCATCACACATCACTTAGCAAGGGAATAGACATGACAAACCCACAATTATTTCAACCCTATAATCTTGGGCCAATAACGCTTACCAACCACATTGTGATGGCGCCGTTAACTCGTAACCGCGCCGGAGCGGGTCTGGTACCCAGCGAACTGGCAGCGACGTATTACGCACAGCGTGCAACTGCGGGGTTGTTAATTACCGAAGCCACGCAGATTTCAGCACAAGCGCAGGGCTATCAAGATACTCCGGGGATCTACACACCAGCGCAGATTGAAGGATGGCGTAAAGTGACTGACGCGGTTCATGCAAAAGGCGGGCATATCTTCGTACAGTTATGGCACGTAGGGCGTATATCTCATGTTGACTTACAACCGGGCGGCGCTGCACCAGTGGCACCTTCAGCCATTCGGGCTGAGACTAAAACGTTTGTGAACAATGGGTTCTCTGATGTTTCTGAGCCACGTGCGCTCGAACTGGGAGAAATAAAGCACATTATTGAAGATTTCAGAACGGCATCAGCCAACGCCATTGCTGCTGGGTTTGATGGTGTTGAGATTCATGGCGCGAATGGTTATCTGCTGGAGCAGTTCCTCAAAGATGGTGCTAACCAGCGTACGGATGAATACGGCGGTTCTGTAGAAAATCGTGCACGACTGCTGTTAGAAGTCACTGCCGCTGTTATCGATGAGATTGGTGCCGAACGTACTGGTGTCCGTATTTCGCCGGTTTCACCTGCGAATGCGATTTCATGCAGTGATCCACAGCCACAATATGACTACCTCGCTGAACAACTCGACACATTGGGCATCGTATACCTCCATGTTGTTGAAGGTGCAACGGGAGGGCCGCGTGACGTATCACCGTTTGATTACGGTTCTCTGCGCCGACGCTTTAAAAATACCTATATTGGCAACAACGGCTATAGCCTGACGTTGGCGTCAACTCAGTTGTCTGAAGGTAAAGCAGACCTGTTTGCTTTCGGGCGTCCGTTTATCTCGAATCCAGATTTGGTCGAAAGATTAAAGACTGGCGCACCTCTTATAGCACTGAACCCTGAAACACTTTATGGCGGTGGCGCAGAGGGATACACCGATTACCCGTCGCTTTCCGATGTCAGCAAGTAGTTCTGTGAGCGTCACTGTTTTCTATACACCGCACATTGCGGATTCTGTTTACTTATTAATAAAGAAAATAAATCTATGACCAAATCTTCAGTTCTCATTACAGGTTCTTCTACAGGTATTGGCGCAGTTTACGCTGAGCGGTTTGCACGCCGAGGTCACGATCTTGTGCTGGTTGCTCGTGACAAAACAAGACTCGATACCCTTGCAGAACGTCTGCGGCAAGAAAATGGCATTTCTGTCGACGTTCTGCCTGCTGACCTCACGCAAACGAGTGATTTAGCTGTGGTCGAAGCTCGCCTGCGTGAAGACACGCGGATTGGCATTCTTATCAATAACGCGGGTATCGCGCAGTCCGGCAGTTTTACAGAGCAGACGCCCGATTCGATAGAAAGTCTTATCGCGCTTAACGTCACTGCCCTGACGAGACTTGCCAGTGCTGTGGCGCCACGATTGGTAAAAGCCGGAGAAGGTTCGATCGTCAATATCAGTTCCATCGTCGGACTTGCCCCGGAATTTGCAATGACGGTTTACGGCGCGACCAAAGCCTTTGTCCTGTTCTTGTCTCAGGGAATGAATCTGGAGCTGTCATCCAAGGGTATTTATGTTCAGGCGGTACTTCCTGCTGGCACTTATACGGAAATTTGGGAACGTGCGGGTATCGACATCAGTAATTCGTCAAAATTCATGGAAGTGGGCGAGTTAGTGGATGCCGCACTGGTTGGATTTGATCGCCGTGAACTTGTCACCATCCCACCTTTACATAATGCTGCACGCTGGGACACCCTCGATGCTTCGCGTCAGGCTTTGCTTTCAGACATCAAACAAGATGAAGCCGCAGAGCGATATAAAGCGCTTTAGTCGATAAGTGACACTCTGCAGAACACTGATAATGCTTTTTGAGGTTGTTCTGCAGAGAGATATACCTCAGGTAAGTGGCTGGGGTGAGTAAGGACAAATTGGCTTAGCCAATTTGAACGCGGCTTGTTTGGCAGCCCTTCGGGCAAGGCTCAGAAATGAGTCGAGTATTGCCAACGCACAAGCAGCTTGAAGTATGACGGGTATAGCTTGTCATCTCACCACTGATACGATAAACCCCAAACGGCTTATGAAGGTTATTTCAGCATGACAAATAAACGTGTAGCACTGGTGACGGGGGCCTCATCAGGTATTGGCGAGGCATCAGCTAACCAACTATTAGCAGCAGGATATACGGTCTATGGCACGAGTCGACGCGGCTCCCAGGCAGGTAAACATCCTTTTCCTTTATTGGCGCTTGATGTAACAGACGACGCGTCCGTTGAGGCCGCTATTGATGAACTGCTGCGACGAGAAGGCCGGATCGATATTCTGGTGAATAATGCGGGCTTTGGTGTTGCTCCAGCGGCAGCGGAAGAAAGCTCAATCGAACAGGCTAAGAGCATTTTCGACACAAACTTTCTCGGTATAGTTCGGCTGACTCGGGCGGTAGTCCCTCACATGCGACGTCAGGGCAGCGGTCGTATTATTAACATCGGCTCGATACTGGGCGTTATTCCGTTGCCGTATGTGGCACTCTATGCCGCCAGTAAGCATGCGGTCGAAGGGTATTCGGGAGCACTGGATCATGAACTGCGCACTCAGGGCATCAGAGTGTCCGTCATCGAACCTGCCTACATAAAAACGCAATTTGAAGTTAATAATATAGAGCCGGATGCGAAGCTTGGTGAGTATGAAATGATTCGGGCTAAGCTGACGAAAGTTGTTAGTAAGGCAATGGCAGAAGCGGAAAGCCCAGAATTGGTGGCTGAAGTGGTTGTTAAGGCTGCTAAGACTTCACATCCAACGTTGCGCTACACAGCGGGAAAACTGGCAGGGAAATTAAATTTTTTGCTTAGATTTGCGCCTGCAAAATTTCTGGACAAAGTCGTGCGTAACAGTCTCCAACTGGACACGAAAGAATAAAAAATGAAATTTTTCCATTGGTTATTCTGACTTCTATTTTTTTATCCCGACCACGGTATAGATGTTTTTATCTGAGTCTCGTTTAACCTCGTGGGGAATTATTTTGAAATATGTCCAGGCCGCCTTTCCTTAAAAGCGGCTTCGATATTTAAAATATTTCACTTTGTTACAAATGTCAGGCCGCCCTTATTCATCAACAGAGTAGGGACAACAGATATGGTTTTTTTGTAGGTTGTCATATTCTCCGTCTGATTTAAGTAATCCTGAAAATGTGGCGTTCGCCGATGTGCTTGATAGGCGTCTTCGCTTGCATAAATTTCATAAAAATACCAACGGGTTGAGTTGCCATTTCCAGTAACGGCGTACATTGCCATCACACCATCTTCAACGTTGAGCGACTGCGCCATTTCAGGAAATACAATATCTCGAAAAATTTTATCGAATTCGGGTTTTACATCAACGATGACTAGATTGTTAATCGTTTCCCCATTCTGCACGATTTTTTTGTCACCTAGGAATTGCGGTGTGACGGTAATTCTTCTTTTGTGTTCAGCCTGTATTATCTGAGGGGAACGGTGCAGAAATTCTTTGTATTGTGGTGAGTTAATATGTTTTTGATAAGCGTTTTCATCAGCATATATCTCGATCATATACGCCGTTTCAGGATGGTTTTTTTGCTTTAAGGAAAACATTCCCAACGTGCCGCTTTCACCGTTTATGGACGTAGTGATGTTATTTTTAGCAACCTCATCGTAAGGGATAGTTTGGCCTTGTTTAATCCCGAGCTCAAAAATATTGAACACTGGCGCATCAGATATTCTCAGTTCTTGCGCAAAAACGGAGCAGCTTAAGGCAAGAGACACTGTAAGAATGAGTTTTGTTTTCATAGCCTACCTGTTGAGGCGTTTTTCAGTTGTGCCTATTATTGAAGTGGTAACCTTGGTCAGTTACCACGCCAGCGAGATTTCAGTCATTGAAATATGATGCAGAGAAGAGATTAGCTCATCGGCTCGTTTGATGATGAATTGATCCTGTTCTATGGTTGGCTTCTCCCCTGCACTGAAGACACTGGCTGAGTGAGGCAAAACCTCCCACGTGACTTTTCCCGTGTGCTCTTTTTCATTCAGCCTGGTGATTTTGCACATTCGCTGCAATCATTTTCGGAGTAAATTCGCGGATCTCGTATTCTGCTTGATTTGGATAGTAAGAATCCTCATGCAGAATTGTCTCCAACTCATTACGGTTTTTGGTTTGAGCAATAATTACGCCTGAATGTTCGCGGTCTGCATAAGGCCCGATAACGAGAAATTTTCCTGCATCAAAATATTTCTTGAACCACTCGACATGCTTGGGAAAGAGCGTGCCATGTTGCTCAGATGAGACATCGGTATTAACGGTGATGTTGATAATATACATTTCTCTTCCTTAACATTCAGACGGCCAGTTCCAGGGTCATTTCTTTTATCGCGTCGATCAAGCGTGCTGCGTGCTTTGATACCATAACTTTTTGCTCGGCGGTTTTGGCGTCATCACGACCCGCGTAGCTGATGCCACAGGTATAAATTGGTTCCTGTAAATCCAAATTGCACAGTGATGCTGTGGTTTCAAACTGAGCGAGGTAATCCTTAACGTTATGCATGAAGAAACCTTCTGGCGAGTACAATTCCTGTGGTGCACCGGTAGTAAAAGACACAATGAGTTTTTTACCGCCGAGTTTGGCTGTTGAGCCATGCGCGAAACCATGAACGAATACCAAGTCGATCCATAATTTCATCAAACCCGGTACTGAGTACCATGAAAAAGGGAACTGCCAGACAATCACATCCGCATTGAGCAGCGCGTCCTGCTCATCTGACACATTAATTTTGAAGTCAGGGTAAAGTGAGTCAAGACGACGAATTTCGGCCTCCGGCAGGGCATTCGCAACATCGTTAAGAATAGAGGCATTGCCTACTGACTCGGCAAGATTAGGGTGACCTGAAATAATTAAGATTTTTTGCATTTTTTATTTATTAAACAATTGGTTGGTAATGTGTCTACTATTGTAATATTTTTTTATTATATTGATTAGAGCATTAATAGCTTAAGGACTTTTAGCTTCTATCTAAGAATAGCAATCGCTGCTTAATCCTATTAAAATTTGCGAACGGTAAATTGTGGATTTTTCGGTTAAATGGGGACAAGGGGATCAAACTCTGTAGCCGTATTGGCATTCTATTCTACTGATAATAAATGAATTAAAGAGTTAGGGGGGACGTCGATACTCGCACTTTGCATATAATTAGGTCATCATTGGCTCAATGATGACTGATGGAAATTAACAATGACGGGTATCTTGGGCAGCGATAAGCAAATGAATAGCATTGTTTATAATCAAATACGTATCTTCCAAAGTATCGCCCGCGAGGGGAGCATTTCAGCAGCGGCAAGGAAACTGGGTATTACACCGCCATCTGTCAGTAAGGCATTAAAGTTGCTTGAGCAGCAGACTGGGCATCCACTTTTTATTCGTACAACCCGACGTATTGAGCTCACAGATACCGGCCAGCAACTTTTGCAGCAAACTTTAATGGCAGTGGAGTCTATTGAAAGGGCAGTGGAAAACATCAGGGAAATAAATCAGGCCCCTTCAGGGCTCGTACGCATTACAATATCACGATTCGCCTATTTACTTATTTTAAAGCCTTATATGGCTGAATTCTGCCAATGTTATCCTGAAATTCAGCTTGAAATATCTGTATATGACGGCACTATCAGCCTTATCGATGAGAGGTTTGATTTGGGGATACGTTTTGGGGATGTTCTTGAAGGAGGTGTTGTCGCCAGACAATTAGTGAAACCTTTTCGTGAGGGTCTGTATGCTTCAGCAGATTATCTTGCAAAGCATGGGACACCAAAGTACCCCGCAGATTTACACAGACATCGACTTATTGGTTATCGATTTATCACCAATAATCGTATTTTGCCTTTGATACTGGAAGATAAAAATGAGCAATTGACAGTAGATATGCCTTTTCAATTAATGAGTAATGATATCGAGGTTATGGCTGACGGTATACGTCAGGGACTGGGGATTGGTAGATTGTTCGAACCCATTTATAAACTCCAGCCTGATAAAGAGAACTTTATTCCCGTTATGGCGTCGTATTGGAAAAAATACCCACCAGTATATCTTTATTATTTAAAAAGCATTGGGAAAACAAAAAGAATAAAAGCCTTTGTCGACTTTATTATTCAGAAAGTGGATGGCGTCAATGAATGACTTTATCGATTTAATTTAATCGTCGTGTAATAGTCGATATACCCGCCATACTTCAAGCTGCTTGTGCGCTGGCAATACTCGGCTGATCTCTGAGCCTCGTCCTAGGGTTGTTATCCTCTCCGAAGCCGAATTTGTCGATGCTGCGAAGGCGGCTCTTGCCGAATTCCCTCTTGCTAAAGTCGGTGTGATTGATTGGAAGGTCATCCCATTCGGGCCGTTCACTAACTGGGAAGCACTATTCGCTTCAGGCAACGTCTGAATTTCAATCCCTGCTCCGTCTTTCGACCTGATGACGTGATCATCGACGTCCTTATTTGCTGGCTACGGCGCTCAAGAACTTGGGTGCGCTGCATCATCCCGCTGCCAACTGGCCTGAAAACGTTGTGACCGAGAGGCCACGTCACGGTAGTCGACGCGGCTGAATTCATTAGTATTTTCTCCTGAACGCTTTAGGCTCGGCTGTTCATTCGCTCGAACATGGCCTCGCCCATTTGACGGGTTTGAGTAGAAATCCCGACCAGAATCTCGTCCTTGCCTTCGGCAAAAGGTGTGCCGACGGTGACATAGAGCGATCTGCGTGCACACCTTCACATCCAGCAAGCCGGGCTAGGTGTTGCGGATACCTCAAGAGGAGAGCTACCGTTAGATGAAACGGCGACCGGGCTACCATCCGGACAGCACTCTTTCGACTCTCGATCGTTATCAGGATTTGGGGCAGATCACAATGGGCATGTTGGGGATAAGCATCTGAATGACCATCATTTAGCCTGAGTGCTGTATTGAATCTTGAAGTAGGTCAGGGCAATGAACGTATTTTATTCATATTGCATACTGACCTGTTTGTGGCTGTAACTGATAAATCCATGCCGTGATTTGCTGGCCTTCCGCCGTAGTAACCACAACCTCAACGCGATCGTACCCCTCTTCAAATTCATCCAGCATTGCCCAGTGTGGCTCAAGGTTATCGGACAAAAACAGGTAGCCGCTGACGTGCTGCCCGTTATCATCAAGTACGATCCCCGGAAAATCCGCAGCAGCGCCCCAGCCACGCTCATGAAATGTGCCTGTTACGTAACCTGGCAGCCATTCTCCACCGACGTTTTCCAGAATATATGCATTAGCCTGGCCCAGACGGAGTGTACCGTAGACAAACAAGCGTTCCATTTTCCCTCGTCAATCAAAGTAGTGAATACCCAAAGGGTGAATAATAATGCTCAAATTAGGGGGTAATGACGCGGTTCGCAACAGGTTCCTCACTGCGTCATTGACCAACATCATTGGTGGTCAGAGGATGAGCTTAGAAATACCACAGAAACGGTTTACCCATTGAGTATTCTAGAAATGATCTCTGTTCTCCAATAGCCATCAGTCGTTTGCTGGCGCTTAAATTGAGCGTAAGCATGTTAGGCTGGTCCGTCCTTTATAAGGACGACTGAAATGATCAACGACTCAATTTTTTCGCCATTCCCTTTCTCACCGTAATATAGCGAAGGCAGGAAACGAGATAAAAAAGTGAATTCAGTGTAACAGTGTCGCATTAACGCCAGTCCAACCTCATCTGTAGGATGAGTGGGATCATCATTATTACTCATGCCAAGAATAAAGCGGCTACGCAGCACATATCCAAATGACGTATCTCGGGTAACATGTAGCATCTGTCCATCCAAGGATCGCCCTCGCTGTCCAGTTCAGCCTCTTCCCCGAAACCTATCCTTGCGGCAATAATTGCCAAAATGTCGTCATCAGTTATTGTCTTCTCCACAACCTTTTCGCTGAATATTGATGCAGGATGATGAAACTTCAGACGTGACTACACCATCACAGTTGTGGTGATTGTTTTTGGTAAACCTTCACCTGAGTTTAATAATCACAGCGGTTTTTGTTGTTTTTTACTGGTATCTCTTTCATGAGTATAAAATCTACATTTTTATGCCGATCAATAGATAAAATCTTCTTGAATTTTTCTCTAACACCCTGCTGTGCCTGCATTGTGGCATTTTAGTCCTTGGCTATTTTTAGTCTTTTTCCGTCGAATACTTATGCGATAAATCACAGAAAGAGTGTGAAGAAAATCCCTATCAGGGAGGATCGTGAATGAAGCAGGTATTTCTCTAACTCAGAGCTGATGCGGGGTTGTGGGAGTTATCCACCATTTCTGTGGATAACTATGTGTATTATGGATAAACAACGTGCCCTAACCGAGAGCTGGTGCGGGTTGTTGCTAGGTTGTCGCTATTCTCCACGGTTTTTCTAATTTATTTATTATCATATGGTTAAATAAAATCAAGCGTCTTGAACCTCAACGGTGCGTAGTTGCATAAATTAGCGCCACGGATCATCCTAGCATGTTACATTTTTACAGGCGCTGGGGATAAATTATGATGATTTTGTCTGGTAGATTGAACATGAATATGATAGCAACCCCACTTGTTGATTAATCATCCAATCCAACGATAATCCCCTTGATGCTGTCTTTATATCCAGTATCATGGTGGTGGCGAATTTCGCAATTGGCATTCAGAATAAAGCATCGTGTGTCTAATGTTGTAGGACGACGTTTGTTCGATGCGATGGGGGTTGTACCTGTGTGACCCATCCCGTGCTGAAAATCGTCAGTCTGTGCCTTTTACCTGCCTCCGTGCGTCCACCCACGAACATCGTATTTAGCGATGAGTAATAACGATAAGTAGCGTGCTTAACGATGAGTAAAGTATTTACACTGAATTCTGACTTTCAACCAGCAGGCGATCAACCTGAGGCCATTCGTCGTTTAAAAGAAGGTCTGGAAGACGGGCTGGCGCATCAAACGCTGCTCGGGGTAACGGGCTCAGGTAAGACGTTCACGATCGCCAATGTGATTGCCGACCTCAATCGGCCGACGATGATGCTGGCACCAAATAAAACGCTGGCAGCCCAGCTGTATGGCGAGATGAAAGAATTCTTTCCCGATAATGCCGTCGAGTACTTCGTCTCGTACTACGACTATTATCAGCCAGAGGCCTACGTTCCCAGCTCGGATACCTTTATTGAAAAAGATGCGTCGGTTAACGAACATATCGAACAGATGCGACTTTCCGCGACAAAAGCGCTGCTGGAGCGGCGCGATGTCATCGTCGTGGCCTCGGTATCCGCGATCTATGGTCTGGGTGATCCCGATCTCTATCTGAAAATGATGCTGCATCTGACGCAAGGGATGCTGATTGACCAGCGTGCTATTTTGCGGCGTCTGGCCGAGTTGCAATATTCCCGTAACGATCAGGCGTTTCAGCGCGGTACGTTCCGCGTGCGTGGTGAGGTGATCGATATCTTCCCTGCGGAATCTGACGAAATCGCGCTGCGCGTTGAACTGTTCGATGAAGAAGTGGAGCGGTTGTCGCTGTTTGACCCGCTGACGGGCCACGTACTCCAAACGGTGCCGCGCTATACCATCTATCCCAAAACGCACTACGTCACGCCGCGTGAGCGTATTTTGCAGGCGATGGAAGACATCAAGGTTGAACTGGCCGACCGTAAAAAGGTGCTGCTGGCCAATGACAAACTGGTGGAAGAGCAGCGGCTGAGTCAGCGCACCCAGTTTGATCTGGAGATGATGAACGAACTGGGTTACTGCTCCGGTATCGAAAACTACTCACGCTACCTTTCCGGTCGTGGCCCCGGCGAGCCGCCACCGACGCTGTTTGACTATTTGCCTGCGGACGGGCTGCTGGTGATTGATGAATCCCACGTCACCGTTCCCCAGATCGGCGGTATGTATCGCGGCGACCGCGCGCGTAAAGAAACGCTGGTCGAATACGGTTTCCGGCTACCTTCAGCGCTGGATAACCGACCGATGAAATTTGAAGAATTTGAAGCGCTGGCTCCACAGACGATCTACGTGTCTGCGACGCCGGGTAACTATGAACTGGAAAAATCGGGCGGTGACGTGATCGATCAGGTGGTGCGCCCCACTGGGTTGCTCGATCCGATCATCGAAGTGCGACCTGTTGGGACACAGGTGGATGACCTGCTTTCCGAAATTCGTCTGCGTGCCGCGATTAATGAGCGGGTACTGGTGACCACGCTGACCAAGCGCATGGCGGAAGACCTGACGGAATATCTGGAAGAACACGGCGAGCGGGTACGTTATCTGCACTCAGATATCGACACCGTCGAGCGCGTGGAAATCATCCGTGATTTACGTCTTGGCGAGTTCGATGTGCTGGTGGGGATCAACCTGCTGCGTGAAGGGCTGGATATGCCAGAAGTGTCGCTGGTGGCGATTCTGGATGCCGATAAAGAAGGCTTCCTGCGCTCTGAGCGTTCCTTGATCCAGACGATTGGGCGTGCGGCACGTAACCTGCGTGGCAAAGCCATTCTCTACGGCGACCGGATTACGGCATCGATGGCGAAAGCGATTGGTGAAACGGAGCGTCGCCGCGAGAAGCAGGAAGCCTACAACACCGAGCACGGCATTGTGCCGCAGGGCATCAATAAGAAGATCTCCGATATCCTGCAACTCGGTAAACCGACGAACAAAGGCAAAGGGCGTGGCAGTCGTAAAGCGGCAGAGCCAGCAGCACGTTATGAACTCATGACGCCGAAGGCACTGGAACTGAAAATTCGCGAGTTGGAAAGCAAGATGCTGACGCACGCGCAGAACCTTGAATTTGAAGAGGCGGCCGCTCTGCGCGATGAAGTACACGCACTGCGCGCACAATTTATCGCCGTATCCTAACGATGCAAGCACTCACTGAGGATCAATGATGGATCAGACTATACCGGGAGTAGAAGTGCTGTTTGTGGCGGGTTTCGGGCCGATCGTGAAATCCCTTTCTGACAGCCATGCGCTTTATGTCGATACGCTGAAGTTGCCGCTGAAGCCCGTTGCGGAAGGGAGCGACTATCTGGTGAGCGATGAGATGGATGGCGTGAAGCATTTCGCGCTATGGCCGCTGTCACAGGCTAGCGAATCCTGTTTCGGGCACGGAAGTTGGCCTGCGGATCGTCCTGAACCGCAAAGCTGGCTGGAGTTCGAAGTGGTTGACATGGTGGAAGCGACCAGCACGCTGAAAGCGCAAGGCTATGTGTTACTGGTGGAAAACCGTCTTGAGCCTTGGGGACAGCAGGTCACGCGTTTCCTGAGTCCCGAAGGCATTCTGATTGGCGTGACTTATACGCCGTGGCTGCGGGATTGAGAGCCCAGCAGCTGTAGCGCACGATCGATGGCCTGGCGCAGTAACTCACGGTCGTGATGGTGAGGAACATCTTCTGCGGCCAGCGCCTGCTGTACAACCAGACGGTCACCAATCTGGCTGATATCGACTTTTGGACCGACAATCGCGGCATCAACCACGGGTTTCCCTACCTTATGTTCAATCCAGGATAGCTTTTCCACCAGCGTCAGACGGGCGGCGGGGTTGCTCTGCTCATTGCCCAGATTGCCGATGTACACCATGGGCGCGGGCGTACGACGGAGCGCCTGTGTCAGATCTTCCAGCAGCAGCAGCGGCATCAGGCTGGTCAGGAAACTGCCGGGGCCAATTAAAATCAAATCGGCTTTGGCAATGGCGTCGATGGCCTCACGCGTTGCTGGTACGGTCGGATACAGCATTAAATCCTGCGGCAAGGCTGCCAACTGATCGATCTCGACTTCACCATAAACGGGGTTACCCTGTTCATCAATCGCCATCAAATCGACAGGATGCTCGGACATCGGAATTAAAAAAGCGTCCACCTTGAGCAGGTTGCGAATCAGATTGATGGCTTCCAGCGGACGGACGCTCAGGTGGTCGAGCGCTTTTAGCATCAGGTTACCCAGATTGTGTCCGGCAAGCTCACCGTTACCGTTAAACCGGTACTCAAACATTGCGGATGCGACGCTGGGTGTCGTAATCAGTTGATTCAGACAGTTGCGGGTATCGCCCCAGGCAATGCCGCCTTCAGAGCGACGGATGCGGCCAGTCGAACCGCCGTTATCCGTGGTTGTGACAATGCCGGTCAGCCGTGAACCCAGGGAGGAAAGTGAAGACATCACACGACCTAAACCGTGCCCGCCTCCCAACGCGACAACCCTGTCTAGGTCGGCCAACGTGCGATTGCGCATAGAAAACCTTATGGATGAGCCAGAGTAATATGAATAACGTGTATACCCGTCATACTTCAAGTTGCATGTGCGTTGGCGGCGTTCAGTCACCCGAATCACTTACCTGAGTAAGCTCATCGGGATTCCTTTTCTTGCCGCGTTACAAGGCTTATAAATAAGCCTCGCCCTAGCGGGCCAACGCTCTGCGTTGTTCAAACGTTAACGTTTGTCCTGAAACTCGAATTATTTAGGGTATAAGAATTGTCGCTAAGGTAGCTGATTTCACCTTAAAACGCGAAAAATCCTCACGCAGGCATGACCTGAGACAATTTCTGCCGCGTATTTTTCCGTATGCTGTACACCATAAGATATTGAAAATTCGCTATATATTTAATTATATACCGATTTTGAGAGTGGTTGACTGTGCTTTTTCGCAGTAGACTGCTTAATGAAATCACGATTCTTGAGCGGTTATCTCGCGGCTGTTTAACGGATAACTGATAGGAATCAAACTCCTAGCCTTGGTGCCTAAGTGATGCGCTTGTTGCGCGTGATACGGTGCCTTGGCCGTGACCTTCGCGGTCACCAGGGTGCGAGGCAGAAATGCCTGCATCTCCCGTATTTGGAAAGGTGTTTATGGTGAGTCAACTGACTGATGCGTTTGCGCGCAAGTTCTACTATTTGCGTCTGTCCATTACAGACGTCTGCAATTTTCGCTGTACCTACTGTCTGCCGGATGGTTATCAGGCCAATGGTACGAACCCACATCGCTTTTTATCACTCGATGAAATTCGTCGCGTCAGCCGCGCCTTTGCCGAATTAGGGACGGAAAAAGTTCGCCTTACCGGTGGTGAACCGTCTTTGCGCCGTGACTTTGTCGATATCATTGCGGCAATCCGTGAAAACCCTGCTATCCGCACGCTGGCGGTAACCACCAATGGCTACCGTTTGGCACGCGACGTTGCTCAGTGGCGAGATGCAGGCCTGACGGCGCTGAATGTCAGCGTCGACAGCCTTGATGCACGTCAGTTTCATGCGATTACCGGGCAGGACAAATTCCGGCAGGTGATGGACGGTATTGATGCGGCCTTTGACTGTGGCTTTGCCAAGGTCAAAGTCAACACGGTGCTGATGCGCGATGTGAACGCGGGTAGCCTACAAACTTTCCTCGACTGGATTAAACACCGCCCGATTCAACTACGCTTTATTGAACTGATGGAAACAGGGGAAGGGGGCGACTTGTTCCGCCGTCACCACGTTTCCGGTGAGGTGATCCGTCAGCAACTGCTGCAACAAGGCTGGCAGCAGCAGCAACGTGCACGCAGCGACGGCCCGGCTCAGGTGTTCAGCCATCCCGACTATCAGGGAGAAATCGGGCTGATTATGCCGTATGAGAAAGATTTCTGCCTGAGCTGCAACCGTCTGCGCGTATCCGCTGTGGGTAATCTTCATCTGTGTCTCTTTGGCGAACAGGGCATTCCGCTGCGTGATTTGCTGGCCGACGATCGTCACCTCGATGATTTGAAAATGCGTATCTCGGGCGGGCTATCGGCGAAAAAGCAGACCCATTTCCTGCATGAAGGGAATAGCGGCATCACGCAAAACCTGTCATTTATCGGCGGTTAATCCGCGACATCACTGATTCTTAAAGGAGCCTGACATGAGCAAAGTCAGCAGCGAATTCGTTTCTCTCAATCTTGCGGTTCTAACCGTGTCCGAACGCCGTACGGCGGAAGATGACACCTCCGGTGACTATCTGCGCGAAGCGGCGCAGTCCTCAGGGCATCGCATTGTCGACAGCGCCATCGTGAAAGAGAATCTGTACCAGATCCGGGCACAGATTTCGGCGTGGATTGCCAGCGACGAGGTGCAGGGCATTTTGATTAATGGCGGGACGGGCTTTACGGCTGGAGATGTGGTGCCGGAAGCCATTGACGTCTTGTTCGATCGGGAAATTGAAGGCTTCGGCGAGCTGTTTCGCATGGTGTCGTATGAAGATATTGGCACGGCGACGCTGCAATCCCGCGCGCTTGCCGGTCTGGCTAACCAGACGGTGATTTTCGCCATGCCGGGTTCGACTCGCGCCTGTCAAACCGCATGGGAACGTATCATTCAGGAACAGCTGGATGCGCGCCAGAAGCCGTGCAATTTTTACCCGCACTTGAAAAAATCCTCTTAACGGTAAGCCTTATTCACTATGTCATCACTTAAGCCACAATTGACCCACATTAACGCCGCTGGCGAAGCCGCGATGGTAGATGTTTCCGCCAAAGTTGAAACCGTGCGTGAAGCCCGCGCGGAAGCTTTCGTTGAAATGGCACCGCAGACGCTGGCGATGATTATTGCTGGCAGCCACCACAAGGGCGACGTGTTCGCCACCGCGCGCATCGCTGGGATTCAGGCAGCGAAACGCACCTGGGAACTGATTCCGCTTTGCCATCCGCTGCTGCTGAGTAAAGTCGCTGTCGAGCTGGAAGCGCAGCCGGAGCACAATCGCGTTCGTATCGAATCCGTGTGTCGTCTGACGGGGAAAACCGGCGTGGAGATGGAAGCGCTGACGGCGGCTTCTGTTGCTGCGCTGACCATCTATGACATGTGCAAGGCCGTGCAGAAAGACATGGTGATTGGTCCGGTGCGCCTGCTGGCGAAAAGCGGCGGCAAATCCGGCGACTTTACGGCGGAGGGAGCATGATTACGATTCTGTTTTTTGCACAAGTCCGTGAACTGATCGAGACCGACAGCCTGTCGCTGCCTGCTGAGTATGCCACCGTAGAGGACGTCCGACAGGCGCTATGCCAACGCGGCGCGCGCTGGGCGCTGGCACTGGAGGCGGGCAAACTGCTGGCCGCAGTGAATCAGTCGCTGGTTGAGCTCACGCACCCGTTACAGGACGGCGATGAAGTGGCGTTTTTCCCACCAGTAACAGGAGGTTGATCGTGGCAGAAACACGTATTCTGGTCGGCGAAGAAAACTTCAACGTAGGGGATGAATATCAGTGGCTGGCGCAGTGTGATGAAGATGGCGCGGTGGTGACGTTCACCGGTAAAGTGCGTAATCACAACCTGGCGAAAAACGTTAGCGCGTTGACGCTGGAACATTACCCCGGCATGACGGAAAAGGCGCTGGCGGAGATTGTTGAGCTGGCACGAGAGCGCTGGGAACTGCCGCGTGTAAGTGTGATTCATCGGGTGGGCGCACTCTATCCGGGGGATGAAATTGTGTTCGTTGGCGTCAGTGCCGCTCACCGCAGCGCGGCGTTTGATGCCGCCCAATTCATCATGGATTACCTGAAAACCCGCGCGCCATTCTGGAAGCGAGAAGCGACGCCGGAAGGCGAACGCTGGGTGGAATCACGCGACAGTGATAAACAGGCCGCGCAGCGCTGGTAGTCCATTTCTGTGTTAGGATAAAAGGGTGGTGAGGAGAGAATATTCCGTCTCGATCCCCCAATCAGGCGGTTCGCGCCGCGTTAATCAGATAACTTTATGCAAAGGTAACATCATGGACAGATATCCACGCTCGGGTTCAATCGTTGAGCGCTCGCAGTCTGGTCTCCAAGCCTATATGGCACAAGTTTATGGCTGGATGACCTGCGGCCTGCTGCTGACGGCGTTCGTCTCCTGGTATGCGGCGAATACGCCTGCCGTACTGAATTTTGTTTTCTCCAGCCAGATCACGTTCTTCGGGCTGATCATTGCCCAACTGGGGCTGGTCTTTGTGATTTCCGGCATGGTGCAGCGCCTGAGCGGCACGGTCGCCACGTCGCTGTTTATGCTTTATTCCGCGCTGACGGGGCTGACGCTCTCCAGCATTTTCATCATGTACTCCGGTGAATCCATCGCCAGCACCTTTGTGATTACGGCAGGGATGTTCGGGGCGATGAGTCTGTACGGCTATACCACGAAGCGTGATTTGAGCGGCTTCGGCAGCATGCTGTTCATGGCGCTGATCGGGATTGTTCTGGCTTCGCTGGTGAACCTGTGGCTGAAAAGCGAAGCGCTGATGTGGGCAGTAACCTATATCGGTGTGGTGGTGTTTGTCGGTCTGACCGCGTATGACACCCAGAAGCTGAAAAATATCGGCGAGCAACTGTCCGTTGATGACAAAGACAGCTTCCGTAAATACTCCATCGTGGGCGCATTGACGCTGTACCTCGACTTCATCAACCTGTTCCTGATGCTGCTGCGTATTTTCGGTAACCGTCGTTAATTCTTGCTCATCTATCTGGCGCGGTTCCACGCGCCAGATAGCTTCCTACCTATCTTTTCCTCTTACCTGCTATTACGCAATATTTCGTCTAAAAATGGCGTAGGCTGCCGAACCGGTGGTTAGCGTGATGATAAACAGCGGCCATAGACTTCCCCAGATAATGCTGAAGTCTGCATCCTTGAGGTAAATCTGCTTGGTGATGTCGGTGAAGTGACGAATCGGGTTAACCCAGGTGATGTGCTGCAACCAGATCGGCATGTTCTCAACCGGTGACACATAGCCGGAAAGCAGAATAGCGGGCATCAGGAAGACGAACACGCCGATAAACGCCTGCTGCTGCGTTGAACAGAGCGAGGAAATCAGCAGGCCAAAGCCCACTAGCGACAGGCCATAGATCAGCATCGTGGTGTAAAACAGCAGCAGCGATCCGGCAAAAGGGATATGGAAAATCAATATGCCCGCCAGCAGCACGATCGTAGCCTGAAACGTGGCGACAATCAGCGCTGGCACGGCTTTGCCAATAAATATCTGGCTGGTGGACAGCGGCGAAACCAGCAGTTGTTCCAACGTACCCTGTTCCCGTTCGCGTGCCACAGAAAGCGCGGTGACAATCAGCACGCCGATAGTGGCGATCATGGCAATCAGTGACGGCACCACAAACCATTTATAGTCCAGATTCGGGTTATACCAGTGGCGTACCACCAGCTCGCTGTTGTTTGGATTTGAATGGTTCTGAGTGGCGGCGTTTTGAGCCGGTCTGGCCGCCAGCAATGCTAACTGATAATCCCGTACGATGTGCTGCACGTCGTTGGCGGCGATCTGGGCGCTGTTTGAGCGCCTGCCATCCAGAATAAGTTGGATCGATGTACTGTTCCCGCTGGCGATATCGCGCGAGAACTGTGGGGGGAAGCGCAGGATGAGAAGCGCGTGCTGGTTATCCAGCGTCGGTGCAATATCCTGCGAGTGATGCAGCATTAGCACGTGAGAAAAGGATTTTGCCTTGGCAAAGCGCTGCGTCAGCTCTATCGCATGCGGCCCGTTATCCTCGCTGTAAATCGCAATAGTCGCATTGGTCACGTCGAGCGTTGCGGCGAAAGGAAACAGGGAAACCTGAAGAATGACGGGTAACACCAGAATGGAGCGCGTTTGCGGATCGCGCAACAGCGATTGCAGTTCCTTGATAATCAACGTCCACAGACGATGTAGCATAGTGGCTCCCTAATCCAGCCTGCGCCGGGTTTGCCAGGCCGTTAGGCCAATAAAGACCATCGCGGAGAGAATCAGAAACAGCAGGTTAGTCATCAGCACCGTACCGATATTTCCCGCGAGAAACAGCGTTTGCAGCGTGCTGACAAAATAGCGTGCTGGGATGAGGTACGACACGCCACGGACAAATTCCGGCATGCTGTCGATTTCAAAAATAAAGCCGGACAGCATGATGGCCGGCAGAAATGCGGCATTCAGCGCGACCATTGCGGCGTTGAACTGGTTGCGAGTTAGGGTGGAGATCAGCAGCCCCATGCCCAGCGTGCTGGCAAGAAACAGGCTACTGATAACAAACAGCAAAATCAGCGAACCGCGATAGGGCACCTGCATGATGAAGGTCGACACCAGAATACACAGCGCCATAGCGATCATCCCAAGGAAGTAATAAGGGATAAGTTTGGACAGCAGCAGCTCGGCACGGGTGACCTGCGTAGAGAGCAGCGCCTCCATCGTCCCACGCTCCCATTCGCGGGCGATCACCAGCGAGGTGAGAATCGCGCCAATCACCGTCATGATGATAGTAATCGCGCCGGGAATGATGAAATGCTGGCTGATGGCGGCTGGATTAAACCAGTAGCGCGATTGCACCTCAATAAGCTGCTCGAAGGTATAACCGCGATCTTCTGCCCGCTGCTGTTGCCAAAGTAGCCAGATGCCCTCCGCGTACCCCTGCACAAAATTCGCTGTGTTGGGTTCGCTGCCGTCGGTGATGACCTGGATCGGCGCGCGATCGCCCGGCCGCGCTAGCCGTTCGGCAAAGTCAGTGGGGATGACGATTAAGCCGCGAATACTGCCTGCCTGCATCTGTTGAATCAGGTGCTGACGATTATTGCTGATGGTTGGCGCGATAAACGGCGAGGCTGCGAAGGTATTCGCCAGATCGCGTGCATCTTCGCTCTGTTGCTCCATCAGGATACCGACGTGCAGGCGGCTGGAGTCCAGATTGATGCCGTAGCCAAAGATAAACAGCAACAGCAGCGGAATCACAAACGCAATCAACCCGCTGCTGGGGTCGCGCAAGATTTGGCGCGTCTCTTTCAGGCACAGCGCCCGCAGGCGACGCGTGGAGAAGTGCGTGCTGCCGCGCTGGCTCGTTTTATCCTGCTCAGGCCTATTCTGTTCAACCATGTTCCGCCTCCCCGTCGTACGCCTGAATCAGCGCGATAAAGGCTTCCTCCATCGTCGGCGATGGCATCTGTGCGCTGGCCGCCTGATGCTTCAACTCGTCCGGCGTACCGCTGGCGACCAGCTTGCCGCGATACACCAGTCCGATGCGATCGCAGTATTCAGCTTCGTCCATGAAGTGTGTGGTGACCATCACCGTGACGCCACGGTTGACCATGCCGTTGATATGTATCCAGAACTCACGCCGGGTTAGCGGATCGACGCCGGAGGTCGGTTCGTCGAGAAACAAAATGTCGGGTTCATGCATCAGCGCACAGGCTAGTGCCAGTCGTTGCTTGAACCCCAAAGGGAGGGCGTCCGGTGTTTGGCGGTAAATGGACTGGAAGTTGAAGGCGTCGGTCATTCCGGCCATTTTATCGCGCTGCGCCTTGCCCTTGAGCCCATAGACGCCGGAGAAAAATCGCAGGTTCTGTTCGACGGTCAGGTTGCCGTAGAGCGAGAATTTTTGCGCCATATAACCCAAATGCTGACGGGCTTTGCCTGAGCTGGTTTTCAGATCCATGTCGAGCACCAGCGCTTTGCCGTCAGTCGGCACCAGCAGGCCGCACATCATCTTGAAGGTGGTCGATTTTCCCGCGCCGTTCGGACCGAGCAGGCCGAAGATTTCTCCTCGCTTCACCTGAAAACTGACGTGATCGGTTGCAGCGAAATCACCAAATTTTTTCGTTAGCGCCTGAGCTTCAATCACCGTTTCGCCACGACTGACGTCAATCTGCGGCATGATGCTCGCCAGCGATGAATCACTGGCCGGGCCACCGCCCAACAGGTCGATAAACGCATCTTCAAAGCGCGGATCGGTGTCGTGCAGGCTGCCAGCTTCCAGATGCAAGGCGGAGAGCAGCGATGCCCGATCCGCGTCGGGTTTCAGCATCAGCCTGACGTACTGCCCCTGAATCACACCGTCGCTGACCTGTGGCAGGCGCAGCGCTTCCTGCAATACATCCCGATGTCGGCGATCGCCGGTATCAATCAAAATACAGCGTCCCGCCATGCACGCGGTCAGATCGCGCGGCGCACCGCGATACAGCAGTTCGCCTTCGTTCAGTAGCAATACATCCCGACACTGCTCAGCTTCATCAAGGTATGACGTGCTCCACAGGATCAACATGCCGTCGTCGGCCAGTTCGTGCACCATGTGCCACAGTTCACGACGAGAGATCGGGTCGACGCCCACGCCCGGTTCATCCAGCAGAAGCACCTTAGGTTGCCCCAGCAGCGTACAGGCCAGCCCTAACTTTTGTTTCATACCGCCAGACAGTTTGCCTGCCAGCCTGTCGGTAAAGCGGGTCAGATCGGTAAATGACAGCAAGCGGTCAAAGGTTTCTTTGCGCACATCGCCGGTGATACCGCGCAAATCGGCATACAGCGTCAGGTTTTCCATCACCGTCAGATCTTCATACAGGCCGAATTTTTGCGGCATATAGCCCAAAATGGCATGGAGCTGACGATCCTCTTTGATGGGATCCAGATTCGCCACGCGCAGCGTACCGTGGCTGGGCGTTAATAATCCTGCCAGCATGCGCAGCAGGGTGGTTTTACCCGCGCCATCGGGGCCAACTAATCCAGTAACCGCACCGCTGCGTATCTCGGCGGTGAGGCTGGCGAGTGCGGGCTTTTCCTGTCCGGCGAAGCGTTTTTCCAGCCCGTCCAACGTAATCTGCGTAGAAGCATTAGTCATGACGAGCGGGCTCGTTGGCGCGATTGGTATCTCCTATGTGCGCATCCTCAAAACGCAGCGTGACCGGCATCCCTTGCCGTAATCCATCATCGGGATCGGTAACGACAATACGCAGTCGGTAAACGAGATCGGTGCGGAGATCTTCCGTTTCGACACTTTTCGGCGTGAATTCGGCGCTGGGTGAGACAAAACCGACTTTACCGCGATAGGGCTGATTGGGGCGGCTATCGGTGTAAATCAGCATTTGACTACCGGGCACGACGTGGCCGAGATCTTTCTCGCTCACGTAGGCGCGAACCCAAACTGGGCGAGTGAGGGAGAGGGTGAAAACGGTACTGCCCGATGCCAACATACTGCCTTTTTCGGCAGCGCGAGTGAGGATCACGCCGGGAGACGGCGCAAGCAGTTCGGTATCCTGCTTATTCAGTTCCGCCTGAGCCAGTCCGGCTTCGGCCTGTGCCACCGCTGCCTGCGCAGCGGCAATTTCCTGCGGTCGGTTACCGCTTTCGAACTGGCTCAGCTTGTCTTTCGCCGCCTGTAGCGTCGCAAGCGCTTGATTGCGCGTCGTTCTGGCATCGTCCAGCATGTTGGCGGAAATCGCGCGTTTGTCCCACAGCCCTTGCTGACGCTGGTAGAAGCTGTTGGCGTAATCATAGGCCGCCTGACTCTGGACAACCTGAGATCGTACCTGCGCGATCTCTTCCTGCCGGTAGCCTTCCTGCGCAAGCTGAAGCTGTGCTTGCGCGCTGGCGAGATTCGCCTGTGCTTGATTTTGTGCATTTAGGTAAGGCGCGGCATCGAGCGTTGCCAGCGGCTGGCCTGCCTGTACGGCATCGCCTTCATCTACGTTCAACTCTGCCACTCTGCCGCCGACGCGAAAGGCCAGATTGACGGTGCGGATATCGATATTGCCGTAGAGCGTGAGCGGTTTTTCCTGCTGCTGATGGTGGTGATAAAAGCTGTAACCCGCGCCGAGCAGGATAAGGACGAGGGCGGCGAACGCCAGTTTTTTCTTGTTCATCACGCATGGTTCCTTGTTTATCAGCGGTGTGCTTGTCGGCGGTAGCGATCCCGCAGGCCGTTAAGAGGGCTGGTCGTCTCTTATTTCTGGAGGTTATTAATCATATGACGGGTTACAGGGGTTTATGGCGATTTAGAGTGATCGAGTTCACAAAAATACATTGCATCCGGCCGATACTTTCAGACACCTCCGCTTGTGTTTTTATTATGTGTTTGATTTTAAATTAAAACTTAAGAAATGTAGCAATATTGTAATTTGTTTCATTGAATGATAATAATTGTTATTAGCAATTACATGTTTGTTGCACCGATATAGTGATCTGGCAGCATTGACGTGGTGTACAGAGTGAAAACTCTGCGTTCAATGCCTGAACCGATCATAACCCGCCAAGATGTTTCGCGTGAAACGAAGCATTTTGGCATTTTTTTGTCCGTGTCGCGGTGCCTGTTTTTAGATAAGTCACCCGTCACTGGTAATGACTTTTATTCACGGTTGGATACATAACCAAAGGGGAAGGACAGTGAACCAGATGCGTACTTTACTCGCACTGATGCCATGCGTGCTGATTGCTCCGGCGTATGCACAGGATGACACGACCAAAAAGGATGAGGCGAGCGGCGATGAGATGGTGATTACCGCCTCACGCTCGAATATCCAGCAGCAGAAAGCGCCGCAGGTGGTCACCGTGATTACCAAAGAGCAAATCGAGCAGCAGATGCAGGTCACCTCCGACTCATCGCAAATTCTAAGCAATCTGCTGCCTTCGTTCTCCCCCAGCCGGCAGAAAATGAGCGGCAGCGGTGAAACCTTCCGCGGTCGTGCGGCACTGGTGATGATTGACGGCATTCCGCAATCCAACCCGTTGCGCCCGACCGGGCGTGAGATGCATACGATAGACTACTCGATGGTCGAGCGTATTGAAGTCATCCACGGTGCCAACGCGACCAACGGCATGGGGGCGACAGGTGGGGTGATTAACATCATTACCCGTCGCCCGGAAAACGGCTCATTTAATCAGCACATCAATGTGAAAACCACGATCCCGACGGAGAAAATTCGCGGCGAAACTGCCAGCTATAAAACCACCTATCGGGTGGATGGGCGTGAAGACTACCTCGATTATCTGTTCGCGATTGGTTATGAGAATCAGGGGCTGTATCTGGACGGTAACAATCGCCCTGTCGGCGTGGATAACACGCAGGGTGACACCATGGACTCACGCTCTTACGACCTGTTAGCGAAAGTTGGGTACTGGCTGGATGACTATCAGCGCATTCAACTGAGCGTGAACCGTTACCACATCAAAGGCGAAAATAACTACCTCAGCGTAGATGGTATTCGTGCACAAGGCATTCCGACAACGTCGGTACGCGGCACACCGCCGGGTGAAGCACCGAATAACAGTATCTGGACGACGGGATTAACCTACGAACACCACGATCTGGCTGGGATGAAACTGTCCGCACTGGTGTTTAACCAGCGTTATGAAGCGCTATTTGGTGCGACGCAGTCATCCTCTTTCCAGGATCCGGCGCTTGCACCTGTTGGTTCGTTCTACGATCAGTCACAGTCGGTCGCTAATAAATACGGCACCAAGCTGGCGCTGACCAAAGACGACCTACTGGATGACACGCTAAAAGTCACGGTCGGTTTCGATACGCTGTACGATAAGGGGAAACAGGATCTCTACCTGACCAAGCGTACCTATGTGCCAAAAATGGAGTACACCAACTATTCACCGTTTATTCAGGGTGAATATCAACTGCTGGATGATTTAGTTCTACATGCTGGTGTACGTCATGAGAGCGCTAAACTTAAAGTGGACAGTTTTCAGGCTCTGGCTGCGAATAACGGCGTATTCGTTGAGGGTGGGTCACTAACGTTCAATGAAACATTGTATAACGTTGGTGCAGTTTACTCAGTGACGAACTCACTGGACGTATTTGCCAGCTATTCAGAAGGCTTTGGGATGCCGGAAGTGGGGCGCGTGCTGAGAGACGTGAAAGCGCCTAACGTGAAGCTTAGTAATTTTAATAATCTGAAGCCGATTGTCACAGACAACGTAGAAACGGGATTCCGCTTTAAGAAGGATCGCTTTGATTTTGAAGCCAGCTATTACCAGTCCAACAGCAAACTGGGTGATCGTGTAGAGCAGCAAGGCGATACCTTTGTCTCTAAGCGTGAGAAAACGCGTATTCAAGGTATTGAAGTGACAGCCGGTTACCAAATTAACGAGCGGCACAAAGTCAATGCTTCCTACGCACACAGCGAAGGGAAGTATGACAGCAATGGCGACGGTAAGGTGGATAAGAAATTCAATGGTTTGAATATCGCACCGGATCGTCTCATCACCAGCTGGTCGGCGAACTGGAATGACCAATGGAGCTCGTTCGTGCAGGCGAATTATGCCTTTGGCCGCAGCTTTGAGGATGCGGGTATGGCGTTTGACGGTTACTTGCTGATGGATGCTGCCGTGGGGTACAAACTGCCTTATGGGCGCCTCAATGTCGCGGTGGCTAACCTGCTGGATAAACAGTACATCACCTACTATTCGCAGGCGGGGCTTGTTAACGATACGCGCTATTTCTCAGGGCGCGGCCGCACGGTAACGCTGGGTTATTCGATTGACTTCTAAGCTTAACCGATTTAATTCCGCCCTCAATTCAGCAACACGACCGCGTTTTGCGCTGGCCGTGTTGTTGTCTTTTTTACTGGTGACGTTGGCGCAGGCATCTGAGTCGCCGCGTCAGATTAGGCACGCGCTGGGCGTGACTACGGTAACAGGGACGCCGCTGCGTATCGTGACGCTGTTTCAGGGGGCGACCGACTCTGCCGTCGCGCTGGGAGTCAAGCCAATTGGCGTGGTGGAATCGTGGACGGAAAAGCCGATTTATCGCTACCTTCGCCCCGCCTTACAGGGCGTCACGCAGGTTGGACTGGAAACGCAGCCCAGTCTGGAAACCATCGCGCTACTCAAACCTGACCTCATCGTGGTGTCTACGTTTCGGCATGAGAAAATCTACGGTCTGCTGTCGCAGATCGCGCCGACGATTGCGCTGGACAGGGTGTCTGAATTTAAAGAAACGGTGCAGATGATGGGTGTAGTGCTGAATCGGGAAGATAAGGCGAACGAGATTTTATTCCATTGGGATCGGCGCGTGGATTCCCTGCGCGACAGGCTGAAAGCGCGGTTTGGCGAACGCTGGCCGCTCAGCGTGTCTATTCTTGAATTCCGTGAAGATCACCTGCGCAGCTATCTGCCCGCCAGCTTCGCCGGATCGGTGCTGTCGGAAATCGGTTTTGTCTGGTCGCGGCCGGAAAGCTATACGGCGGGTGTGATGCAAAAGCTTACGAGCAAAGAGAGCATTCCAGTGGTGGATGCCGATCTGTTCTTTGTTTTGCTGCGGTCAGACAAGCCCGCGGTTGCGCAGAACTACCGTGACTGGCAGGCTCATCCGCTCTGGCAGCGGCTGCATGCGCCTCAGCAGCAACAGGTTTATCCAGTGGATAACGTAGCCTGGAGCCTGTCTGGTGGTATTTTGGGCGCGAATAATATGCTGGATGATATCGAAAGTCAGTTCGCCGGTAACATGGATCCTGCTGGCAAAAAAACCGATATCACCAAGGAGAGTCAGGCGCGATGAGACAGTGCATCGTGACGGCAGTGGGTGTCGTATTGCTGCTGCTGAGTATTGTCGCCAGCCTGATGCTGGGGCAAACCACTATTTCATTTGGCGCCGTGTTCAACGCGCTATTCCATTACGATCCGCAGCAGATCGATCACATTCTGGTGCTGACGACCCGTCTGTCGCGGACGGTGATTGCCATCGTTGTCGGTGCCAGCCTTGCCGTTGCTGGCGCGCTAATGCAGGCGTTGACGCGCAACCCGCTGGCCTCGCCGGGGATATTTGGCATTAATGCGGGAGCCATGTTTGCCATCGTCCTGCTGTCTTCGCTATTTACCTTTTCCTCGCAGATCGCGCTGGCGTGGACGGTCTATCTGGGCGCGGCTGTTGCTGGCGTCATGGTGTACGTGCTGGGAACGCTGGGCAACGCTCGTTCTAGCCACTTACGCATTGTGCTGGCCGGAGCCGCCATTAGCGCACTGTTTATTTCGTTTACGCAGGCGTTGCTGGTGATCAATCAGGACGGGCTGGACAGCATGCTGTTCTGGCTGGCCGGATCGGTGTCCGGCCGCAGTCTGTCGATGCTGTTACCGCTCCTGCCGTACTTTTTTATCGCGCTATTCCTCGCGCTGTTGCTGGCGCGTCACCTGAATATTCTGGTGGCAGGCGACGAGATTGCCAAAGGGCTGGGACAGCGAACCGCGCTGGTGCGTGCGCTGTCTGGGCTGTGCGTGATCGGACTGGCGGGCGGTGCGGTGGCGATAGCCGGAAATATCGGTTTTGTCGGGCTGATCGTGCCGCATATTGTGCGCCGCGTGCTGTCTGCCGATCACCGCTGGCTGCTGCCCGGCTGCGCTATTTTCGGTGCCACGCTGTTGCTGCTGGCTGATGTTGCCTCGCGTTTGCTGATCGTGCCGCAGGAAGTGCCGGTCGGGGCAATGACTGCGCTGCTGGGGGCGCCATTCTTCATTTATCTGGCGAGAAGAGGAATGCGGCATGGGTAAGGTATATACCGTGCGCGTGGGAAGGGTATCGCGCCAGATTGATCTACGCACCTCGGCGGTAGCGTTGTCGCTCCTGCTAGTGTTGTTAGCTGTCGTGTTCCTCTCGCTGTCGCTGGGCGAGGTGGTGCTGTCGCCCGTTCAGGTGATGTCGGCGCTGCTGGGAAAAGCAGACAGCGGCATGCACTTTATCGTCAACGACCTGCGGTTGCCGCGTGCGCTGCAGGCGCTGTTGGTGGGTGGCGCGCTGGCGATATCCGGCTTGATTCTGCAAAGCATTGTGCGCAATCCGCTGGCCTCGCCGGATATTCTGGGGATTACCAGCGGCGCATCGGCAGCGGCAGTGTTCTTCCTCTCGTTTCTGGCGACGGCGATAAGCCAGCGCTGGCTCCCTGTGGCAGCGATGGGCGGGGCGTGGATCACCGCCGTCGCCATTTATCTGCTGGCCTGGAAACAAGGCGCATCGCCGCTGCGGCTGGTGCTGGTCGGCGTTGGTCTGTCTGCCATTATGGGCGCGGCGGTGACTATGATGCTGGTGTTTAGCCCGATAGGCACTACGCTGACGGCCTATGTCTGGCTGACGGGCAGTATTTACGGCGCACAGTGGCAGCATGTATCGGCGCTGGCGGGCTGGCTGCTGCTTGGCGCGCCGTTTCTGGTGGGGCTGGCGCGACATGTTAATGTCCATGAGTTGGATGACGCGCTGGCCTGCGGTGTCGGGCAATCTGTCGGGCGCATCCGGCTCGCGCTGTTGACGCTGAGCGTCGCGCTGGCAGGGGCGGCGATTGCCTATGCGGGCGCGATGGCATTTGTCGGCCTGCTGGCTCCGCATATTGCGAAAAAGTTGGCGAGCCGTTCATTCCCCGGACTGGCGCTGGTGTCGGCACTGACGGGCGGATTACTGGTGATGGTGGCCGATTTGATTGGCCGCACGGCGTTCTTACCGCTGGATCTGCCTGCCGGTATTTTTATTTCCGTGCTTGGGACGCCTTTCTTTATCTATTTACTGCTTCGGCAACGTTACTGAGATCGCAAGATGATACTAGAGAATATGTTGCCAACACACGTCGCCCCAACTGACCGAGAAGCGATTGCCAGCCAGTCGCTGACGCTGAGTTACGAAAAACAGGTCGTGATTGATGCGCTGGATATCACACTGCCAGCCCGAAAAATTTCGGTGCTGGTGGGCAGCAACGGCTGCGGCAAGAGCACGTTATTGAAGTCGTTTGCCCGCCTGCTGAAACCCACGAGTGGGACGATTATTGTCAACGGGGCGGATATTCATCGGCAGTCCACCGTTGAGGTGGCGAAGGCACTGGCGATTCTTCCGCAAACGCCGACCGCGCCGGAAGGGCTGACGGTCTATCAACTGGTGAAAATGGGGCGCTACCCGCATCAGTCATGGTTGAAACAGTGGTCGGCAACAGATGAAGAAAAAGTGCTTCAGGCGTTGCGCAGCACCGGCGTGCTGGCATTAAAGGATCGTGCGGTGGATTCGCTGTCCGGCGGGCAGCGCCAGCGTGTCTGGATTGCGATGACGCTGGCGCAGGATACCGATATCGTTCTGCTGGATGAACCGACGACCTATCTCGATCTGGCGCATCAGATGGAAGTGCTGGATTTGTTGCGGGAACTGAACGCGCAGCAGCACAAAACCATCGTTATGGTACTGCATGATTTGAATCTGGCGTGTCGCTACGCACATCACATGGTGGCGGTACATAACCGGACGGTGTTTGCGCAGGGCAATCCGCGCGACATTCTCACGGAAGCCACGGTAAAGACGGTGTTTAACCTGAACTGCCGCATCATTGACGACCCGTTCTTCGGCACGCCGCTGTGCATTCCGTTTGGACGTGACGCGGCGGAGCATGTGGCCGATGTCGGCTAACCGCCTGACGGCACCGCAGTGGGCGATGCTCTCCGGCACGCTGCAATTAACGGATGCCTCACAGCGGGCAGGGCAAGAGAGTTGCCCGAGCCGTCGGGTGCTGGATCCTGAGTATTGCCGCTGGCTGCTGGAAACGCTGACGCCACCGTTGCTGTCGCCATCGATCAAGATTACTGCCTCGCTGCTGGCGAAGCGGATAGGGTTCTTAACCACGGCCGCCAGCCTGTACGCCATGTCGGTGTATAACAAAGGGCTGAACATGACGCTGGATAACAGCGTGCTGGAATTCGGACACAACCGCCTGTGGACGTCGACCATGCCGCTTTACGATCTGACGGTGTCCCAGCCGGAGCTGGGGCAACGAGATGTGTGGCGCGATAGCTTGTTCGACACGCTATTTGCTCAACACGTGTCGCCGATCCTGCATACGCTGTCTACGGTGTCGGGCGCGCCGCTGCGCATTCTGTGGGAAAACGTCGCCGTGCGGGTGTTTTCGTTATACGAGCAGCGCATTGAGTGGGACGATCCGGCGGCGGCATGTTCGCCGGGAATGACGCTGGCACAACAGGTGCAGCAGGATTTCGACGCCTTGCTGGCTGCGCCCGGCGAACGTTTTGGCTGTGATGACAACCCGCTGAAACCGTTCTTTCGTGCGAAAACGCGGATTCCTGTAGCCGGGTGTTCTGTGAGTTTTCGTGACGTGCGCTTTCGCCGCACCTGCTGTTTTTATTACAAGGCATCGCAGCCGCAGGAATACTGTCAAAACTGCCCATTACTGCGCCCCACTAGAAAAACGTAGGGAACGTTTTTCAACGTCGCTCGCGACGGCCCACAGGGTGGCGGGCAGGAAGCTCGCCATAAAAAAACGTAGGGAACGTTTTTCAACGTCGCTTGCGACGGCCCATAGGGTGGCGGGCAGGAAGCTAGCCATAAAAAAACTGACTTTCACAGATAAAAATCTTTTCGTCGTTATCCCCTAAATAATTCGAGTTGCAGGCAGGCGGCAAGCGCTCATGCAGCTTGAAGTATGACGGGGATAGAATCTCTGCTACAATCGTCAGCAGTCATGCACCGTAGTTGTGCTCGTTCACCGTGGTTGTTGCGTATGTTGTTGTTACGTGAGTTGTTACGTTAATAGTGGCCCGCCAAACCCGTCTTACTGACCCTCTGAAAACTACACCGGCTGCTGTCCGGTCAGAGCGGATCTGGAGTTGTTCTTTTTATGTCATTTGATTCTCTCGGCCTGAGTGCCGATATTCTGCGCGCGATTGACGAGCAGGGTTATCGCGATCCTACTCCCGTTCAGCGTCAGGCTATTCCTGTCGTGCTGGAAGGGCGCGATTTAATGGCCAGCGCACAAACTGGTACGGGCAAAACGGCGGGCTTTACGCTGCCGTTATTACAATTGCTGACCAGCCGTGAAGCGCAACACAAAGGGAAAGGTCGCCGTCCGGTACGCGCACTGATCCTGACGCCAACCCGTGAACTGGCCGCGCAGATTGATGAAAATGTGAAGGCGTATAGCAAGTATCTGAGCCTGCGTTCACTGGTTGTATTTGGTGGGGTGAGCATTAACCCACAGATGATGAAACTGCGCGGCGGCGTAGATATTCTGGTGGCGACACCGGGGCGTCTGCTCGATCTGGAGCATCAGCGCGCCGTTGACCTGTCACAGATTGAAATTCTGGTACTGGATGAAGCGGACCGTATGCTGGATATGGGCTTCATTCACGACATTCGCCGTGTACTGGCGAAGCTGCCTGCTAAGCGTCAAAACCTACTGTTCTCCGCGACCTTCTCTGATGAGATCAAAGCGCTGGCGAACAAGCTGCTGACTAATCCCGCCTCGGTTGAAGTCGTGCGTCGTAATACGCCGTCTGAACTGGTTACGCAGCATGTGCATTTTGTTGATAAGCGCCGTAAGCGTGAACTGCTGTCGCAGTTGATTGGTGAAAATAACTGGCAGCAGGTGCTGGTCTTTACCCGCACCAAACACGGCGCTAACCACCTGGCTGAGCTGCTGGAAAAAGACGGCATTACTGCCGCTGCTATCCACGGTAATAAAAGTCAGGGTGCGCGTACTCGTGCGCTGGCGAACTTTAAAGACGGCAGCATTCGCGTGCTGGTCGCAACGGATATCGCCGCACGTGGTCTGGATATCGACCAACTGCCGCACGTGGTGAACTATGAGCTGCCAAACGTGCCGGAAGATTATGTTCACCGTATCGGCCGTACCGGTCGTGCGGAAGCGACGGGTGAAGCGCTGTCACTGGTCTGTGTGGATGAACACAAACTGCTGCGTGACATCGAGCGTTTGCTGAAGCGTGAGATTCCACGTATCGCTATCGAAGGCTACGAGCCGGATCCGTCCATCAAGGCAGAGCCGATTGTGAATGGCCGTCAGGGCAACCGTGGCGGTGGCGGCGGCGGTGCTCGTAATGCATCTCCTCGCGCACAGTCTGGTGCGCCACGCGGTCAGTCCGAGCGTAGCCAGAGTCAGGGCGAACGCCAGCCGCGTAAAGCGGGCGGTAATAGCGATAGCCCGTGGGGTGGTAGTAAAGGTAATAGCGGTAAGGGCAGTGGCGAAGGCCAGCGCCGCGCGCCGCGTCCGCAAAACCGCAGTAAGCCAGCGGACAAGTAAAATAGACAGTGAGCCGATTGGCTTTCTTCAGATAACTGACAAAGCCCCAGCCGTTTGGTTGGGGCTTTGATCTAATTAGGTCAGATTAAATAATGGATTGACCGCCATGCATAGAGAATTCTCACAACATCATGCGGACCGCTATGCACGGCTCCGTAGGTTGATAAAAGTGCAGATGCAATGCCTACTGGCGGCAACCGTACAGGTATCACAGATATGAAGAAGGTTGTACTGTTAGTGCTTCTTTGCCGCCTATTAGAGGGCTGAAATGGTACTCAGGGTGATATTGGGATGTATCAGCGTGGATAAAAATGAGAGTAGGGAAAAATATCACGATCTGGGCCTGCAATCAGTTCAAAAAGAAGAACCCCATGTAAAAACATAGGGTTCTTCAGCAATCGGAGCGCGGCACTTGTGCCGCACTGTTTAGCAGTAAGACAGTTAGAACGAGGTCCGTTTGTAGCTGCGGTACTGTGGTTGCCAGAAGTTATGGTCAATCGCCTTCTGCAACGCATCGGCAGAGGTCACCACGGCTGCGCCCTGCAGCTGTGCGGCTTTACCTACGTCCAGTGCAATACGTTTGGACACCTGCTGGATATCGGACAGATCCGGCAGCAGAGCACCTTCACCGTTATTCGCCAGCGGCGAGCAGTCAGCCAGAGCACGGCTGGCGGCCATCAACATACCGTCAGTGATACGTTTGGCGCCCGATGCCAGTACACCTAACCCGATACCTGGGAAAATGTAGGAGTTGTTGCACTGTGCGATAGGGAAGACTTTGCCCTGATAGTTAACCGGAGAGAACGGGCTGCCAGTTGCGACCAGTGCTGAGCCTTCTGTCCAGCGAATGATATCTTCTGGACGGGCTTCCACGCGGGATGTCGGGTTAGACAGCGGCATCACGATAGGACGAGCGCAGTGCTTGTGCATTTCACGGATGATTTCTTCCGTGAACAGACCCGGCTGGCCGGATACACCGATCAGGATGGTCGGCTTGGCATTGCGTACCACTTCCAGCAGTGAAATTGCGTCGCTGTTGCAATCCCAGTCAGCCAGCAGTTCACTTTTCTGCACCAGCTTGCTCTGGAAATCGAGTAGGTTCGGCAGTTTGTCCGTCAGTAAACCGAAGCGGTCAACCATGAAGACGCGCGCGCGTGCTTCTTCTTCGCTCAGCCCTTCAGACTTCATCTGTGCGATGATTTGCTCAGCAATACCACAGCCTGCGGAGCCTGCGCCCAGGAAGGTGACGGTCTGATCGCGTAGCTGAGTACCTGCTGCACGGCTGGCAGCAATCAGGCTGCCGATAGCCACGGCGGCGGTGCCCTGAATGTCATCGTTAAAGCTACAAATCTCATCACGATAGCGGTTCAGCAGCGGTGTGGCGTTTTTCTGCGCGAAGTCTTCAAACTGCAACAGCACGTTCGGCCAGCGGCGCTTAACGGCCTGAATGAATTCGTCAACGAAGGCATAGTATTCGTCGTCGGTGATACGCGGATGACGCCAGCCCATGTACAGCGGATCGTTCAGACGCTGCGGGTTGTTGGTGCCAACATCCAGAACGACAGGCAGGGTGTAGGCTGGGCTGATACCGCCACAAGCGGTGTACAGTGACAGCTTACCGATTGGAATTCCCATACCGCCGATACCCTGATCGCCCAGACCCAGAATACGCTCACCGTCGGTCACAACGATGACTTTCACGTTCTGCTTGGTGGCGTTTTGCAGCATATCGTCGATATGTGCACGGTTAGGGTAGGAGATAAACAGGCCACGGGCGCGACGATAGATATCGGAGAAGTGTTCACAGGCTTCGCCAACGGTCGGGGTGTAGATGATCGGCATCATCTCACTGAGGTGACCGTCCAGCAGGCGGTAGAACAGCGTCTCGTTAGTGTCCTGAATGTTACGCAGGTAAACGTGTTTTTCAATATCGTGTTTGAACTCCTGATACTGACGCCAAGCGCGTTCTGCCTGTTCTTCGATGGTTTCGACGGCTTCTGGCAGCAGACCATGCAGGTTAAAGTTAGCGCGTTCTTCTTCGGTAAACGCACTGCCTTTATTCAGCAGGGGAAATTCAAGCAATATTGGGCCAGCGTAGGGAATATGGAGAGGACGTTTGCTTTCGTATTCTAATTCCATGACTTTTTACTCTCGGATAACAGAAAAAAACTCAGGTGTTGTCGATAAAAACTGTTGCGGATCTTAAATTACCCAGAGAATATGTACAGAAATTGTTAATTAAAATAGTTACAGATGGCTTGCATCTTAGTCAAAATGCAGGCTTTATCGATTCACCTCTCGTTTTTCACACTTCCCTTTGTTGAAATCCTGCGCTGACCTCTGCCGTTATTCCTCAATAAAGTGATGTTCAATGTCGGTGCAGCCCAATTCGGCCAGCATAATTTGCGAAATAGCCCACTGGCTGACAACCGCATTGCGACGCTCAACGACAGCCGCGTATTTAATGGTACACGGATCGTCGCCGGCAAGGTTCATCAGATTCAACGCGACTTGCAAAGGCGGCAGGCTAGGGTTAAATGCCGCATTTTCTGCGTAGCGTCCGGTATAAATGTTGCCGCTTAAAGTTTCCAGCGCAATGCCGCTGATGGCTTTGCTATAGGGCGCGTGGCTACGGTTGGCGGCATCCAGGGCTTGACGCGCAAGCGCGCCCACATTTTGCAAGGTTGCGCCGTGGTTGATGTCATCCATCAGCAAGGTATCGATGTGCAGATCGACGGGACCAAAGGAATCCGGCAGATAGTGGCTGAGCACGGCAGGCTGGCGACCCGGTAGTTGAATGCGCAGCGATGCGGCATTACGTAGTTCATTCATAAACTGGCGACAGTGGCCGCATGGCGTGTAGTTCACGGTCACCGCCCGCAATCCATGCTCATTGCGTAGCCAGGCATGACTGATGGCGCTTTGTTCGGCATGCACCGTTTGCTGTAGTTGAACGGCACTGAACTCCATGTTGGCGCCAAAGTAGAAATTGCCGCTGAGCCCTTGTGCAATCGCGCCAACCTTAAAATTCGAGATAGGCGCTTGTGCGCAGGCGGCTGCCAGCGGTAATAACGCAAAGGCCAATGCGTCGGCGTCTAACTGGTTGGCTTCACAGGCGGCATTCACGTCGTCAGCCGTTAGCATGGCTGCGAAATCCGGTTTATCGATCAAGGGACCGATCGCGGTTTGCAGACTGGCAGGTAATTGCTGGAAGGCGTTTTCAAATCGTGGATGCATGGTGGCGTACTCTTTTTACCCGTCAATGACGTCATGTTAGGGAGCAGAGTAGCAATAAATTGTGATCAAAATCTCTTTGTTGAGTGAAAGGAATGCAAATTAACTGCTAAATGCGAGATGTATCTCAATTTTATAACGGGCGATGCGAGCTACGCACCGCCCTGCTAGATTTAGCCAGCAACATGCAAGAGTAGAGGGAAGGCTAACGGCGCAATCAGCGACGTGATGATCCCGCAGATGACCAGCGCCAGCGAGCTAAATGCGCCTTCCTGATAATCGACTTCTGCGCAGCGCGCCGTACCGAGTGCGTGCGAAGCAGTGCCCATCGACAGCCCACGCGCTGCTTTGGTTTTGATACCGACGCGGTTGAACAGGCTGTGGCCTAAGACAGCGCCGAGAATACCGACGAAAATCACGCAGACGGCGCTGATAGCCGGAATCCCGCCAATCGAGCTGGCGACAGCCATCGCAATCGGCGTGGTGACAGATTTAGGCAGCACCGAGGCGGCGATTTCTGGCGAGGCGCCCATCCACAGTGCCACCAGCGTGCCGGAGATAATCGCGGTCAGGCTGCCGATGAAGCACACGCTGATGATCGACTTCCAGCGGGCGCGAATTTGATGCAACTGCTCATAAAGCGGGAACGCCAGCGCGACTACTGCCGGTTGCAGCAGGTCGTTAAGGACTTTGCTGCCCTGAAAATAGTGCTCGTAGGGAATCTTCAATATTAGGAGCAGCGGAATAATAATCGCCATCGACACCAGCAACGGGTTCAACAGCGAAATTCTGGTCAGTACGGCCAATTTACGTGCGGCGAAAAAGACCATCAGAGTGAGGGGCAGCGACCACCACAAATAGCTGAACATTATTCGTTATCCTTCGGCGGCGTGCGATCGCCAGCCACGGCTCGTTCACGCTGCATTATCTGGGTACTGAAACCCACAACCAACATCACAATAAAGGTACTGATCAGGCAGGAAACCACTATGGGGCCGAACTGTTGGCTGACCAGATCGTAATAATTCATCACGCCGACGCCGATAGGGACGAACAGCAGCGCCATGTGACGAATAAGCAGGTGGCAGCCCGGTTTTACCCACTGCGCGGGCAGGATTTGCGAGGCAAGAAGGGTGAACAAAACCAGCATGCCGATGATACTGCCGGGGATAGTGAATGGGAGTAACGCGGATACCGCATTGCCTGCCAGCAGGCAGAGATAAATCAATGCGAAAGCGCGTAAATACTGCCAGCACACGATGAACGTATTACGCATGGGAAATTCCTGATTAGCAGAGGGGATTATCATAACGCTAATGGAATTTACGTGCCACAGCTCACGGATTTTGTTGGGAAGGGAAGGATAACCCGCCTAAAATATGAGCGACATCTGTCCAAGCTGAAATGGATCGTGAAGCCGATGAGATAAATTCGGCTCAACCCCACGCCAGTGTGACAAAGAGGTTGAACCGGAAAGGGTCGAGACGACAGAAGCGTTATTTTACGTCTACGCTCCACTTGGTGATATCAATCTGCCCATCACCGCCAAAGATCTCGGTGCCAAACTCAACGCTGCTGATATATTTTGTATTGCTCATCCATTTCTTGGTTCCCACCAGATAGTTGGTGAAATGGCGAATATTGAGCGATGCGTTGTTGGTATTGGAGGTACGAACAAAGGAAAAGACATTCCACCCTTTGCCATTACCGGCGTTGATCCAGCCTTTGAATACGTTCCAACTGCTGCCACCGAGGAAAACTGTTTCAATATAATCACCCGCCGGGCCTGCATTGGTATTATTTAGCTAGATCATTAATTCATCGGTAGGGGTAGAATCCCAACTGGCTTTGTCGGTGGTGTGGAACCAAATGTCATAAGCCGCGTTGTAAGTGCCAGTGGATTTGATGGAATAGGTGACGTTACTGGTAATACTTTTATTACTGGACAATTTTATCGGCAAGCCGCTATTTGCCGTATAGCCCGCCGTCCAGTGCCAACCGCTCACCAGCGATGGATAGGCTTTAACGCTGGAGGAGTTACTTGGCCAGTGCCAGTTCCACCCCATGCTGGTTGGGCTGTTATAGAAAACCGTTTGCTGCCATCCTTTTACTTCATCTTTTCCCCAGACGTTATTGAATACATAATATTTATTATTCTCAAAATAGAGTTTGTCGGCGTCTTTGGAGGAACTGACCGCAGAAGCGGTGAATGGGGAGAGTAACAAGGCAGAAAATAATACGGGAAATAATGTGTGGAATATACGGTGTGGTTTCTTATTTACTGTAAGCATAATAAATCTCCTTTTAAATATATGCTTGAGGTGTTTCACGTTAAAATCTAACACGTATTCATCAGGTGTCTGCGGTTGGTTGAATATAAACTGTGGCGTGCTTAACATTTTATATTTATTTCATCGGTGTCAGAGTAATTCAATACGCCAACCATGAATAAAATGAAAAACTTATTCGTGTGCATAATTATAAGAGCGGTAATGAATGGTTATCATGCGAGATGAAAATAGGGGACATGTTTTGCGGCGCACGAGTGCGTGCGCCTTGGTTTACTGGTTAGTCAAATAGCTGTTCATCACGGATGGCCGCACAGACGGCGTCGGTCAGCTTACGTAGCTCATCAGGCTGAATGATAAACGGCGGCATCAGATAAATCAGTCGGCCAAACGGTCGAATCCAGACGCCACGCTCGACAAAGAAACGCTGTAGTCGCGCCATATTGATCGGACGCTGTGTTTCCACCACGCCGATAGCACCCAGCACGCGAATGTTAGCCACCAGCGGAGAATCCGCACAGGGTTGCAGCGCGTCTCGCAACTGCCGCTCAATATTTTGCACTTGTTGCTGCCAGCGGTTCTCCGCCAACAGCGACAAACTGGCATTGGCTGCCGCGCAGGCGAGCGGATTGCCCATAAATGTAGGGCCGTGCATAAAACAGCCTGCCGCACCGTTGCTGATGGTTTCAGCCACCATTCGGGTGGTCAGCGTGGCGGAGAGCGTCATATAGCCGCCGGTAAGCGCTTTTCCCAGACACATAATATCGGGAGAAATGCCTGCATGCTCGCAGGCAAACAGCTTGCCGGTGCGGCCAAATCCGGTGGCGATCTCATCGGCAATCAGCAAAATGCCCCATTGGTCACAAAGTTCCCGTACCCGGCGCAGGTAAGCCGGATGATAAAAGCGCATCCCGCCCGCGCCCTGCACGATGGGTTCCAGAATTACGGCCGCGATCTCATGCGCGTGCTCCGATAGCATCGCCTGTAGCGGCGCGATATCAGCTTCCTGCCAGTCGTCGGTAAAACCGCCTTCGTCGATAGCAGCGCATGGCGGCGCATCGACAAACAGGTGGGCAGGCAGGTAGCCCTGATACAGGCTATGCATCGAATTCTGCGGATCGCACACGGACATCGCACCGAAGGTATCACCGTGATAGCCGTGACGCAGGGTGAGAAAACGCTGGCGGGCTTCCCCCCGTGCTTGCCAATACTGCAGCGCCATTTTCATCGCCACTTCGACTGCCACCGAGCCGGAATCCGCCAGAAAAACGCATTCCAGTGCTTCTGGCGTGATGTCCACCAGTTGGCGGCACAGTGCCACCGCCGCCGGATGGGTGATCCCGCCAAACATCACATGCGACATCTGGCTGAGTTGAGCCTGCACCGCTTGATTGATCGCCGGATGGTTGTAGCCGTGAATCGCTGCCCACCACGATGACATGCCGTCAATCAGGCGACGTCCGTCATCCAGCTTAAGCTCGACGCCGCTAGCCGCGATCACCGGATAGCAGGGCAGCGGTTCGGTCATTGAGGTGTAGGGATGCCAAATGTGGCGCTGGTCAAAAGCAATGTCTTCCGGGCTCATGATGATCTTTCGTCAACCAAAATGGATTCTATTTGGTTGACAGTATATCGGGTTAATTTACACTGGCGAAACGTTTTTAGTTTGGAGATGCCGAGATGGCTGACCGCATGTACTGGACGCTTGAGCAAGCGCAAGATTTATTTAATAAACCATTTCTGGAACTGATGTTCGAAGCGCAGCAGATCCACCGTCAGCATTTTGATCCTCGTCAGGTGCAGGTCAGTACGTTGCTGTCGATAAAGACCGGTTCCTGCCCTGAGGACTGTAAGTATTGCCCGCAGAGCTCCCGCTATCGCACCGGGATTGATACCGAACGCCTGATGCAGGTTGAACAGGTGCTGGAATCGGCTCGTCAGGCGAAAGCCGCAGGATCGACGCGCTTTTGTATGGGCGCGGCGTGGAAAAACCCGCACGAGCGCGACATGCCGTATCTGGAACAGATGGTGCAAGGCGTTAAAGCGATGGGGATGGAAACCTGCATGACGCTGGGAACGCTGCACAACGATCAGGCCGAGCGTCTGGCCTCTGCCGGACTGGATTTCTATAACCATAACCTCGATACCTCGCCAGAATTTTACGGCAGCATCATTACTACCCGCACATATCAAGAGCGTCTGGATACGCTGGGTAAAGTGCGCGGCGCGGGCATTAAAGTCTGTTCCGGTGGCATCGTTGGTTTGGGGGAAACCGTGCGCGATCGCGCCGGGCTGCTGGTGCAACTGGCTAACCTACCGACGCCGCCGGAAAGCGTGCCGATCAACATGCTGGTTAAAGTGAAAGGCACGCCGCTGGCGGATAACGATGATGTCGATCCGTTTGATTTCATTCGTACTATTGCCGTTGCGCGTATCATGATGCCGGCTTCCTATGTACGCCTGTCCGCCGGACGTGAGCAGATGAGTGAACAAACGCAGGCAATGTGCTTTATGGCCGGTGCGAACTCCATTTTCTACGGCTGCAAACTGCTCACGACGCCAAACCCGAAAGAAGACAAGGATCTGGCGCTGTTCCTCAAACTGGGTCTGAATCCGCAGCAGACGGCGACCGAATACGGGGATAACCAACAGCAACAGCGGTTGGCGGAACAGTTGATTAATGCCGATAGCGAGCAGTTTTATAATGCCGCGGTATAACGCTCTGTATGCAAACTACCGGGTAAGGCGTGCTGAATCATGAGCTGGCAGCAACGTATTGAATCCGCGCTGGTACAACGCCAGCGCGATGATGCCTACCGCGTACGGCGGGTGAATCAAGGCGGCAGCGGGCGCTGGCTGATGCAGGGAGACCGCTGCTACCTGAATTTTTCCAGCAACGACTATCTGGGGTTGAGCCATCACCCAGAGATTGTACATGCCTGGCAGCAGGGCGCTGAGCAATACGGTATTGGCAGCGGTGGTTCTGGGCATGTGACGGGCTATACCGATGCCCATGCCGCGTTGGAAAGTCAGCTTGCCGACTGGTTGGGTTATCCGCGTGCGCTGCTGTTTATTTCCGGCTATGCCGCGAATCAGGCTGTGGTGGCGGCGCTGGCACAGTCAGAAGACCGTATCTTTGCCGATAAACTCAGCCATGCTTCACTGCTGGAAGCGGCTGCACAGTCACCCGCGACCCTGCGCCGTTTTAAACATAATCAGCCCGATAATCTGCAAGCGCTGCTGGAGAAACCCACGGACGGCCAGACGCTGGTGGTGACCGAGGGCGTTTTCAGCATGGATGGCGACACCGCGCCGCTGTCGGCGCTACAGGCTCAGTGCAGGGCACATAATGCCTGGCTGATGGTGGACGATGCGCACGGGATTGGCGTGCTGGGTGATGAAGGTCGCGGGAGCTGTTGGCAACAGGGCGTCAAACCCGAGTTGCTGATTGTCACATTCGGCAAGGCATTTGGCGTGAGCGGTGCGGCGGTACTGTGCGCTGAACCGCTGGCTGAGTATTTCCTGCAATTCGCCCGTCATTTGATTTACAGCACCTCGATGCCTGCGGCACAGGCCTGTGCGCTGAGCGCGGCAGTCAACTGTGTCCGGCAGGGCGACGCGCGGCGTGATGTATTACGACGCAACATCGCCCAGTTCCGTGCGGGTTTTTCCAACTCCACCTATCAACTGATGGATTCACAGAGTGCGATTCAGCCGCTGATTGTTGGCGAGAACGCGCGGGCAATGGCACTGATGAGCCATCTGCGTGAACAGGGCGTGTGGGTCAGTGCGATGCGGCCACCAACGGTGCCTGTCGGCAGCGCGCGTCTGCGCATTACGCTGACGGCGGAACACCAGCCGGAAGATATCAGTCGCTTGCTTACGGTATTACACCATGCTGACAGAAAACTATAACAAGCAGGCGATTGCGCTGGCGTTTGGGCGCGCAGCAGGGGGCTATGACCGCTTTGCCGAACTGCAACGCACCAGCGGAGAACGCCTGCTGGCGCTGATGCCGTCGCACAGCGGTTTACAGGTATTGGATGCGGGCTGCGGAACCGGGCATTTTAGTCGCCACTGGCGTCAGGCTGGTAAGAATGTGACTGCGCTGGATTTGTCGGTGGGCATGCTGGCGCATGCCCGTGAGCAGCACGTTGCCGATCGTTATCTGGAAGGCGATATCGAAAATCTGCCGCTGGCGGATTGCTGTGTGGATATCAGCTACAGCAATCTGGCGGTGCAGTGGTGCGATTCGTTACCGCGTGCGCTGGCCGAGCTGTATCGGGTCACGCGGCCGGGGGGCGTTATTGCGTTTGCGACGCTGGCGGACGGTTCCTTAAGTGAATTGTCGCAGGCGTGGCAGCGTCTGGACGGCACGCAACGGACGAATCGCTTTCTGTCGCTCTCCTCTATCGAAGCAGTCTGTCAGCCTTATCGCCATCGTGTGGTTCAAGAACGTGAGGTCTGCTTTTTCCCAGACGTATTGGCGTTGATGAAATCGCTGAAGGGGATTGGTGCGACCTGGTTGCACGACGGGCGTGCGCCGGGGCTATTGAGCCGGGCACGTCTGGCGGCGCTGTCTGCCCATTATCCGCAAGAACAGGGCGGCTACCCGCTCAGCTATCAACTGGTTTATGGAGTGATTTATCGTGATTGAGCGCTGGTTTGTGACGGGTACGGATACCGAAGTCGGGAAAACGGTCGCCAGTACGGCGCTACTTCAGGCTGCGAATCAGGCCGGATACCGCACCGCAGGCTATAAACCCGTGGCGTCCGGCTGTGAAATGACGGCTGACGGCATTCGCAACAGCGATGCGCTGGCGCTTCAGGCCAATAGCAGCGTCCGGCTGGATTATCAGGCGGTGAACCCGCTGGCGTTTATGGAACCGACTTCACCGCATATTATCAGTGCGGTGGAGCAGCGGCCTATCCATCTCCCAGAGTTGTCCGCAGGGTTGCGGGAATTAGAAACGCAGGCGGATTGGCTGTTGGTCGAAGGGGCGGGCGGATGGTTTACGCCGCTGTCGGAGCAGGACACGTTTGCCGACTGGGTCGTTCAGGAACAGCTTCCCGTGATTTTGGTGGTCGGTATTAAGTTGGGGTGTATCAACCACGCGATGTTAACGGCCCACGCCATTCAACACGCTGGATTGCGCCTTGCTGGCTGGATTGCTAATGACATCACGCCACCCGGAAAATGGCATCAGCCGTATCTGCAAACGCTGCAACAGCGCCTGCCCGCGCCGATGCTGGGCGAAATTCCTTGTGTATCGGATATTCAGCAGCATAATCTGGGGCAATATATTAGTATTAAATCATTAGTGTGATAATTAATCCTGCCATACAACTTTGCCGCAGCCTATATGCCCGTCATACTTCAAGTTGCATGTGCGCTGGCTGGGTTGACGTCGCTAACTACATTCATCAGTGATGCTGCCGTGATCGTTATCGCTCAGTCCGGTTAGTGGTTGAGGGTATTGGGCGATTGATCAAATCGCCCAACTCGGACTGAGCTCGCTTTAGTGATTTAGCGATGTTATTTAGCCAAAAGCTCTCTTCGGACGATTTCCGCACCCGCACTTAACGCATTGAGCTTGCCTCTTGCGACTCGGCGAGATAAAGGGGTCATGCCACAGTTGGTGGAAGGATAGAGCTTGTCGGCATCCACAAATTGCAGGGCTTTACGTAGCGTATCGGCGACTTCCTCTGGTGTCTCAATGGTATTGGTTGCCACGTCAATGGCACCTACCATCACTTTTTTACCGCGAATGAGTTCAATAAGATCCATTGGAACACGAGAGTTCTGACATTCCAGTGAAATGATATCGATAGCCGATTTTTGCAGCTTAGGAAAAATTTCTTCATATTGCCGCCACTCGGAACCCAGCGTCTTTTTCCAATCGGTATTCGCTTTGATGCCATAGCCATAGCAAATATGCACCGCAGTTTCACATTTAAGCCCTTCAACGGCTCTTTCTAAAGCGGCAATTCCCCAATCGTTCACCTCATCAAAGAAAACATTAAATGCAGGCTCATCAAATTGGATAATATCGACACCCGCAGCCTCTAATTCTTTGGCTTCTTGATTGAGAATTTTGGCGAATTCCCAGGCGAGTTTTTCGCGGCTCTTATAGTGGCTATCATAGAGCGTATCGATCATCGTCATGGGACCCGGTAACGCCCATTTAATGGGTTGCGTGGTTTGCTGACGCAAAAACTTGGCATCCTCGACAAAAACGGGCTTTTGGCGAACCACGGCACCAATGACTGTCGGTACACTCGCATCATAGCGATTACGAATTTTAACGATCTCACGTTTCTCAAAATCAACACCGCTGAGGTGCTCAATAAACGTCGTGACAAAATGTTGGCGCGTCTGCTCGCCATCACTGACAATATCAATCCCTGCCTGTTGTTGATCTGCCAGGCTCAAACGTAGAGCATCTTGTTTGCCCTCAATTAATTCATCGCCTTGCAATTTCCAAGGTGACCACAGTGTCTCAGGCTGCGCCAGCCAAGAGGGTTTCGGTAAACTGCCAGCCGTTGAGGTGGGTAACAATATTTTCATAATAATCGGTGACCTTTTGTTTTTGGTTAATCAAAGAACGTAATTAGCAGACCATTGCTCAAGAATAGCGTGGTATGGTTTGATGAAGTTTTTCTCAGTAAACTTTCCCTGCTCGATAGCCAACAGGCTACGTTCTTCTCGATCATAAACAATTTGAGTGAATGAATGATCCTGATGATTCAGGCTTGGCTGATAGCACAGACCTGCTGCAGAATTCGCATTGTAAATCTCAGGTCGGTAAATTTTTTGAAAAGTCTCCATCGTACTGATGGTACTGATCAGCTCAATATTCGTATAATCACTCAATAAATCACCAGAAAAATAGAAAGCCAAAGGTGCGACACTATTTGGCGGCATAAAATAACGAGCCTGCAACCCCATTTTATGGAAGTATTGATCGGTCAGTGAATATTCATCTTGCTGGTATTCGACGCCTAACACAGGATGCTGATTTCCTGTCCGATGATAGGTGTTTTTGCTTGAAATACTTAGGCATATAACCGGTGTTTTACTAAAATTATCTTTATAAGCATTTGAATTTACGAAGCATTTAAATAAATTTCCATGCAGCTCGCCAAAGCTATCTGGGGTGCTAAATCCGGGGTGGTTCTTATTATGATCTGCCAGTAATACGCTAAAATCATAATCTCGCACGTAGGAGGAGAAATTATTTCCTACAATGCCTTCAATGCGCTCGTTAATTTTTTTATCAACGATATTCGTTTTCAATATTTCAATGACTGGGAAACTGTTGCCATTGCCTTCAATATCAACCTCAACGGAAATGATATCAAGTTCAACAGAATAGCGATCGCCTTTAGGGTTATCCCAATGCGCCAGGGAATTGAAACGATTGTCAATCATCGTTAAGGCGTTGCGCAAGTTCTCCTGGCGGTTCTTTCCTCTCGCCAAATTCGCAAAGTTGGTCGTGATACGCGTGTTTTCGGAGGGGTTATAATTTTCATCGAAATACGTGTTCTTAATCGTAAAGGTAAAATTCTTATTCATCGCGATCTGGCATCCTAATTCTTGATATAGAACTTGAAATTATTTCTTGCTTTTCCAAGGTTTCCAAGTCTTATAATTCAGCAGGGTTCATATTGTCTATAGTTAACCAGCATAATTTATGCCAGAGTCATTAAGTGAGTAAAAGTGATTTAATTTCACTAGTCATGAGCTATCTTCATGATCGCTTCCCTTTGTTCAGCAGCGCGTAAAGTAGCTTTTTTCTTCTTCTTCTCCTAAAAAAGAGGGTGTCTGGCATGGAAGCGACACATTTAAAATGTGAACGGGTGCGGAAGGAAAAGGCGCTAGAGTCAGCGATACTGGTGCTACGAAAGCCGTTGCGGGATTTTTACGGGAAAACCGACGAGGACGACTGACCCTTGCAATAGAACGGCAGACACTTATAGGTTACGTGCGAGAAACGATGGTGTCAGGCGCTTGGTTGTCGATAGCACCGATGGAAGCCTGATTAAGTGAACGGAGGTGGTGACGGTGGCAAATCTCGAGGGAGGACTGGAGTGCCAGCGCGGTCAGGCCCTCCCCATCAAACCGGTTAAGTGAGCAAGAAGAGCAACAGATACTGGCCTGTGCCATCAACCAGACTACGCCAGTCTGCCACCGTCACAAATCGTACCGGCGCTGACGGATGACAGGATTTATCTGGCGAGTGAATCGACCTTCTACCGTGTGCTGCATCGTCATGGAGAAGCGCATCGCTGGGGACGGCAACATGCAGCACAGAAAGTCACTTCGGCAATGAGTTGGCAGGCCATCATGTCGTCTCACAGTCGGCCAAGGGGCAGCAACGATAACGTGTATGTGGAGTCACTGTTCCGGATGCTGAAATATGTACTGCAGTGGCCGTCATCGGGGGTCAGTAAGTTGGATGAAGCACGTGAATGGGTAGAGTTTTACCTAGTGGTATAACGAAACGTATCGACATAGCAGCATCAGGTACGTTACGCCAAGCCAACTGCACCGAGGTGAAGATGCCATGGTGCTGAAGAAACGTGATGAGGTGTACCAGATGGCAAAAGCGCGATACCCAGAACGCTGATCAGACAGGACATGGAACTGGCGGCCGATAGGCGAGGTCATGCTGAATCCAGAGCGGGAAAAACAGGCAGCCCAAATCAAGCGGGGTGCCAACTATCTTGACACTTACCGCGACATGCAGGATGCCCTCTTTTTTAGAGAGAAGAAAGACCGAAAACTCTAAAAATAAATTACTATTTAACTCTTATTATCCCTTCAAGCGCCAACTTATAATCCCCGCACCGTTGATAGTAATCAAGTGCTTCAGACTTCATACCAAAACATTCAAGTATGACTGCTATGTTATAATTGGCTTTATACGTGTTTACGCCTTGTTTACGGCCAGGCCCCATTTTTGTACATAACTGAAATGTATCGATAGCATTCTGAAAATCAGCATTATTCATGAATATTAGTGCCTTTAAAAACATGAAGTCTGTAGAAGAACAAAAATCCTCATATTTAAAAATGTCTAATGCTTTTTCATATTTTTCGGTATTAATTAAGCAATAGCCGTAGCATTCAATCAGGACTTCATGGTAATCCTGATGCATATCTTTTTGCAGACGTAGTGATGTTTCAAAACTCTGTGCCGCTCGTTTATAATCTTTCCCTAAGTAGTAGCTTTTACCTAACTGATAATGCAGATAAGCGTCATCACTTGTTTTATCAATGGCATGTTGGAGTAATGTAATGTTGCGAGCGATCTTGTCTTTGCTTTCTATGATTTCTTTTGTATAACCATTATGCATGAATGATAGTGGTGTATCAAAACGTCTATCTGGTGTTTTTTCAGTATTTTTCTTACAAATTTGCTCATGGATAATGCCGACAAACTCATAATATTTTTTGTTGAAAATTCGGCTTATACGCTCTCGGATTAAATCTACGTCTGTGGTGTTTTCATTATTATCGATGATACTGGCAATCTCTACGGTACCGACCTGCGTTGAATGAGTGTTAATGAGCTCTGAGAGTACTGCTACATCAAATGTATTGATCACTTCGTCAGCATCAACAACCAAAATCCAATCATATTTTGCAAATTGCAGTGAATAATTTCTTGCAGCGGAAAAATCTGATATCCATTCAAAATCATAAACTTTGTCGGTAAAGTTTCTGGCAATACTCTTTGAGTCATCACTCGAACCGGTGTCAACGACAACAATGTCATCAAAATATTTTGCAATTTCTTTCAGCGAGTTACTCAAGTGCAAAGCTTCATTTTTCACGATCATGCAGACTGATATCATTGTACACCACGTTTTTAAATGCGCGAATATCGTACAATATTATATCAGATTATCAACAATAACAATGCTATAGTTTCTCATCACTGACGGTGAAAAATCGATAAATTTGATGAAATAGAAAATATGATTGTTTATATATCACTATTTTCTAAATGAGTTTTCTTATGTTATTGTTTTTTTATCGATGTTTTTAATTGAAAATCATTTAACCATTACACTAATATTTATTATCCAACCTATAGCCATCATAGTGATGTATATATGTTATGCTCTAAATAATTCGAGTGCATGAAGGCGGCAACCGCGTGAATCCCCTAAATAACTTCGCATATTACCGCTTCACTTTAGCCAGACCATGTTGATTGCTGGGGAACGGCGAAGCGGTATTCATAAATAGCTTTACCTGTTCCAGTAACTGCCACATATACTGGCACTGATGGTTACGCGTTATCGTTTCGTGTAACGACAACCAGAGTAACTCGATTGGATTCAGCCACGGCGAATAGGTTGGCAGGAACAACAACCGGAACTTCGTATTTTTTTCCAGCCAGCGTTCCACCTTGCGGCTTTTATGAATGATGTAGTTATCAACGACCAGCGTAATGGTTTTCGCTCGCCAGTATGTCTGTCGTAATGTCTCTAATGGATTGATAAATAAATCAAAACACTTTTTACTGCCGCCACTCCTGAGCCAACGCCTGCTCGATGGCCATAGTGCGGATCTTTGCGTTTCAGCGTAGGCGCGGCTCTGCGCCAGACCATGCCAGCCTGTTTGAGGTATCTTTGCAAGGTGGAACGGTGAAGCGTCACGCCAAAAAGCCGGTTGGTGATGCGGGCCAGTAACTCTGTGCATCAGCGAGAGCGCAGCCCGCCGAAATCCTTCGGCGAACATTTCAAATTTAGTGTAGACGGCGTTGGTTACCCAAAACGCGCGTTCTTGTATTTTAGATACAGATTATGTGCAGGAGGGATCTGCGATGCCTAAGGCATTGGTGATGCAGCAGACGGGCTCTTCACTGCTTGGGCAGGTTAATTAGATCCCTGAAACAGTATTGACCCTGTTAAAGAGGTAGTAAAAAGCACGTTGTAGGCCATAAATTTGGCTTCAGGCGTGGGGATGGCAGGTATGCAGAAGGGCGTTTCTTCCCATAAAACATCCTTTTCTCTGCGCAGAGTCTACGCTAGAATCATCTCGCTTCAGAAGAGAGATGTATCACAAATTTAGCACCTCATTACATCCTATGAGCTTGCCATTTGCGCTTCTCACCGCATATTTTTTACCAAATCTTGCCATACATGGCAGGAATAACCCTTCTTTTTTAACGCTATTCAGACGATTGGCTACCCTACCTAAAAGCATAATAGTGTCGATAACATTATCATCGTAGGTATTTGTCACTGTGAGCGATTTGTATACCGCCGAAGGCACAATGGATAAAAATTCCCTTTGGAAGCGCTATGTTCCGCTAGTGCGCCATGAAGCCTTGCGTTTACAGGTTCGTCTCCCCGCGAGTGTTGAACTTGACGATCTGCTACAGGCTGGTGGTATTGGCTTGCTCAGCGCAGTTGAACGCTATGATTCGTTGCAAGGTACAGCGTTTACTACCTATGCCGTTCAACGAATTCGTGGATCGATGCTGGATGAATTACGCAGTCGTGATTGGGCTCCACGCAGCGTACGGCGTAATGCGCGGGAAGTGGCACAAGCAATGCAACAGGTTGAACAACAACTCGGTCGTACTCCAACGGAGCAGGAAGTCGCGCAGGCCCTGAATATCACGCTTGAGGATTATCGTCAGATATTGCTAGATACAAATAATAGCCAGCTTTTCTCTTACGATGAATGGCGTGAAGAACATGGTGATAGCGCAGAGGCGTTACTGGAAGGCAATGAAGATGCGAATCCATTGCATCAACTGATGGAAGGCAATTTGCGCCATCGCGTGATGGATGCAATTGAAAATCTGCCAGAACGCGAGAGGTTGGTGTTGACGCTCTACTACCAGGAAGAGTTGAACCTGAAAGAGATCGGCGCCGTTCTTGAAGTCGGGGAGTCGAGAGTCAGTCAGTTGCATAGCCAAGCGATAAAGCGCCTGCGCGTGAAATTAATGAACGATGTTTAATTGCGCTGCGTAGGAATACTGTTATCAAAATATACCTTCAATCACTGAAGTTGCAACAGCATGACAATTTTTGAATATTGATGAGTGTTTTATCCCAGTATCTAAATAGTTAATGCTGCCTGTTTTGTAGCACCTGCTTCTCTGGCGTAATGAGAGCGGTGCTATCGCTTCATGTTGCAGTTATATATTGTCATGGAATGGATTCATGCACCCATCAATTCGGAAGAAACAGCTGCTAAGCCGTTATCTGAAAGACTTCAAACATAGACAGACCAACTGTTCCCAGTGCCATAAAGAACTCGACCGCGTTTCACTGGTATTTCGTAATCAGCTTATCAATAAAAAATCGATTGGCAGCATCGACAGGCTTATCGATGATGAAATATGGTTTGGTCTGCAACAGGAATTAATTCCGCTTTGCCGCTTTTGTAGCGAAATATTATGCAATACCCATGCTAGCTATTTCGATATTAAAGCTTTCACACAATATCTGATCGAGCAAACCGAAGTTCGACATAGCACGATGCGTGAGTATGTCATTCGTTTGCGGCGGTTGGATGAACTGCTGGCCGCAAATAATTATCCCGCAGACACCTTTTCTGGGCACCACGATGGTGTGCAGCAGCGGGTATGCGATTACCTTCCTGACATTGAGCAAAATATTTATCGCAGTGCCTTACGAAAATACGATCAATATCTGGACTGGCAACGACATTTCTAACGCACACCGTGGACGTTCGTTCTCAGGCCGACATTGCTAATTTACAGAATACTGGCTATACCCTAAGTAAGTCGAGTTTCAGGAAGGCGGCAAGAGAAAGTCAAATTCGTCGGGAACGAGTTTGACTAGCAACGGCTGGCCTTCGGTGAGAGACAGGATGTCTCTCATGCCATCTCGATGAGCTTACTCAGGTAAGTATTTGGGTGACTGACAACTCTACTTGCAGCTGACCCCAAGTGGGTGAGGCTCACGTAAGTATGCTGAGTCGCGCAGCCGGCGCGCATGCAACTCTTGAAGTATGACGGGTATATACATAAATGTTATGACAGTGTAAAAAATGCTTGCATTGCAGGAGCAAATTACTGCACTGTCATACTACTGAAATCATTCGGCACTAATTTTTAGGCAATGGTTAGCAGTAGTTCTACGATGCGATCAATCATTATTCAGTGGAATAGTCGTTGTCACAGTGAGGAACGCGAATGGTAATGTCCTTTTCTGGACTTTGTAGTCGATGCCAAGATTCTAAGCCGCTGACTCGCCGATGCGAGGGGTTTTCCTCCCATTTATTTTCAACACTGTGCCATTCTCTCTTTACCCAAACTCTCCATTTATTTTCTTTTTCTAACCATGAATGCTCGGCCCGTTTTTCACTCAGTTCGTGGATGAATCATGCGTATTCTCTGTCCGCTATTGGCTTAATAAGGAAGCCTAACCTCGTTAGTGAGTTAAACGTCACGCGCTGTAGAACAGTGCGGTAAGTGAAACAAACTGTAAGGTGCCACTATGGGAAGACAAAAAGCAGTGATCAAAGCTCGTCGTGAAGCGAAACGCGTTATCCGCCGTGACTCGCGTAGTCATCGTCAGCGTGAGGAAGAATCGGTCACTTCTCTGGTACAGATGGGCGGAATTGAAGCAATCGGAATGGCGCGTGAAAATCGTGATAATTCCGTTATTCAAGCTCGTACAACTGCCCAGGAACATTACTTGTCTGCGATAGAAAATAAACAGTTGATTTTTGCCACAGGTGAAGCTGGCTGCGGTAAAACGTATCTGAGCGCTGCGAAAGCGGCGGAGGCACTAATCCATAAAGAGGTTGAGCGTATTATAGTTACGCGGCCAGTATTACAGGCTGACGAGGATCTTGGCTTTTTACCTGGAGATATTGCGGAGAAATTTGCGCCTTATTTCCGCCCAGTTTACGACATACTTTTACGTCGGCTGGGGGCCTCTTTTATGCAGTACTGTTTGCGGCCGGAAATTGCCAAAGTCGAAATTGCGCCTTTTGCGTATATGCGTGGGCGGACGTTTGAAAATGCGGTTGTGATTCTGGATGAAGCGCAAAACGTGACAGTGAACCAAATGAAAATGTTCTTGACGCGTTTAGGTGAGAACGTCACGGTTATCGTGAATGGTGATGTGACGCAGTGTGATTTGCCTGCTGGGGTTAAATCCGGCCTGCGCGACGCATTGGAGCGTTTTGTTGAGGATGACATGATTGGCGTGGTTTCTTTCGGTAAAGAGGACTGTGTGCGTTCGGCGCTGTGTCAGCGTACACTCCATGCCTATGGCTGATGTCTGTGTGGCACGGGAATTTTCATTCCCGTGCCATATAAAAGAAAACGCCTCTGACTTGCGTCAAGGGCGTTTTCTTTTATATGGCGGTGAGGAAGATGTGTTGGCAATCAAGGCCAATGAACTAAAGAACAAAAAACACATCGCCCAGTGGCGTTCAACACTGGAAACCTAAACGTATAGCTCTGATGGATGACTGGGCAACCTATTGTTCTATCGGGTAAAAAAGCTAAAATAGTTGAATGGGTAGCAGGATATGAAACGAAGTGAGATCAGGAAAGCACTGGAAGCATGGTTTGATATTGAAAGTTACGAGGCGACAGAAAAACTAACGCTTCAACAGTTTTATATTGAGATTGAACAACGTATTTTGGCCTAGAGGATGTTGTTGAACCGAAATACAATACCTACTTTGAACCGATTTTTGTTGGATAACTATAGCTATAAATCCTCAGGGGTGAAATTCTTTTCAGCGGTAATATGGTCACCCTTGGGCATGAGCTTGCCCGAACCCACGCTGTAGTCCCCATTACCCAAAGCAATGCACAACCTTCATGAAGACAGCGAGAACGATCGTGATGAGGAAATGCTCAAGGCAACGGACTATCCGTTGGCAATGGCATTCCTGACAGACGAAAGTTACCCGAAATCGCTTGAGGGTTACATGATGGAAAACCATCACTTAAATGGATCACTGATAAGTAAGCACGTCGAAGATGAGAAGAAGGAAAAAACAGCCAAGTAAAAATGTGTATTAGCCTTGGCTTGGTTCCTGTGTCAGAAAATGACTTGGCAGTGAGATGAGTACATTGTAAGCACTATTCATATTGAGTTTAAAATAAGGGAAAACAGATGATCGGTTTCTTTAAGAAGCTTTGTGGCAGCAAAAAGAAAGGCGCTAGTGCAGATACTGGAGTGCTTTCAGAACCAGATCTCACCATTACTCGTGCGAATAACGAGTTGCAGTTGCGTACACAAGCAGCGGTGGATCTGTGGGGGCTTGATACAGCGTCATGGGATGTTGATCTGGATTCAGGTACTATCACCTTCACCAATGACGAAAAGGGGATAGTTATAACGGCCCCAGTGCAGGTTATTGGCACCTATAACACTGAAGATGGCTCTTGGTTATGGGGATGGGAACACCCATCAGTAAGTGAACAGCTTGGAACGTTTGCTCGGAGAGTTCGAGATTTTGGCGAGCAATACGGACGAGAGGAACTGACCACACGCAAAATTGCTACTTCTATGGATACTGCTTGGGCGTTTACTGCGCTTGCCTGTTATCTCAACGGTGGCGAGGGGGGGTATAATGGCTCGTCAGGTTCAACACGAGTACTGATGGTTTATGGTCCAGTGACGATAAACAAAAAAGACTAACCAGTCTGGCTATAGGCAATGCTGAAGACCATATTAGGTATGGCTATGATCCGCAAAGTATCTTATCGGGTTTACACATGCATTTTAAGCCAATACAAAAAAGGTTACGTTCACCGTGCGCGAACGTGATCACCTCAAGGGACTGTAATTAAAATTGTGTAATTGCCTGTTTTTGATATGTTCACTCCAACAGCGGAGACAGGAAAACGATGAACGAAAAGAAATTCAAAGCCCTTGCGGCTGAACTAGCTAAAGGCCTTAAAACGGAAGCTGACCTCACCCAGTTTCCTCATATGCTGACGAAACTCACCGTCGAAACGGCGCTTAATGCTGAATTCTCAGAGCATCTCAGACACGAAAAAATGCCCCTAAATCAGGCTCTAACACGAGAAATAGTCAGGCGATAAAAAAACGCAACGTTTTCCTAACAGACGACTCGGTGCGCAAGGTGATTTATTTAGCGACACACGAAGCACTTCGGCTATTCGGATGAGGGGATAATTCCATATTGAGAGAGCTTCCCGCATTTGTCAGACAGTGATGTTCTCAAAATCTAATAGAATGAAGATGGCGACATATCTTGAGCTTTTCTTTATCTGTCTGTGGGGAAGTGGGTGTAGGAAAAACTAGCTGAATGAGGAGGATGCAGGATTTCACAAACAAAAAAGTCCGCCGAAGCGAACTTTTTATGTATTACTTTATGCAAGACAAAACCAAACATGATATCTAATTAATTGATTTTGTTGAATGTATGGCGGTGAGGAAGGGATTCGAACCCTTGATACGTTTTCACGTATACACACTTTCCAGGCGTGCTCCTTCAGCCTCTCGGACACCTCACCGGGGGTTGCCTACAAGGGGCAACGGGGCGCTACTATAGGGAGTCACCTAGCTTCGGTCAAGCAGTATTTAGCGCGAACGGTGCGTATGGCTAAGCATTGAACGGTAAAGGATAGTCTGCGTAACCGTGTCGTTAAAATGTAGGCAAAATGAGTTGATCATTGGCATAAAAAAACCACAGACCATGATGGCCTGTGGTTTTTTGTCAGCTATCGGACGATTACGCCAGCAGCGTTTTGATGTAGCTGGTCAGTGCTTCGTCTTTGCTGTTAGCGAAGAAGTATTCTTGGAATTTAGGACCAGCAATCGCGCCTTTAACCAGATCCTGATCGAGGCCTTTCAGGATGGTGATCAGATCGTTGTAGGTTACCGCTTTTACGGCATCCAGGATTTTCTTGTTACGTTGTTGAGGAACAACGCGGTCGCTCGGGTAGCCTCGGCCGCCTTCTTCTTTGAACAGCTGGGTAAACAAGTTTTCCAGGTTCAGTTCTGCGCCCCAGCCAAAGCCTTTAGCGTAAGGAACAGATACGGCGTTACCGTTGTTGATCTGAGAGAACAGGTAAGCATCAGATGGGTCAACAACCAGACCGCAGATTACGCCTGGGAAAGAGTTACAAGCCAGCATTGCGCCCTGGCCAGTACCGCAACCGGTCACAACGAAATCAGCCGCGCCGGAGTTCAGCAGGATAGCTGCCAAAATACCGTTCTGGATGTAGGTCAGCTGCGCTGCATCTTCAACGGCGTATTGGCCGTAGTTGTGTACAGTGTGGCCCAACGGTGCAACCGCTTTGGTCAGAGACTCGGCGATGATGGCGTTTTTGGCAGCTTGGCTGTTCTCGTTAATCAGTGCAATTTTCATGTTCGTTCCTTTTCTGTGACGGACAAATACATTTTTTAAAACTGTATTTCAAATTGATGTGAGCAGTATACCGTTTCAAAAATAAAGCGCAAATCGTCGAAGCAAAGAATGCGGCACAGCCCATAGATTCAGGAAAAAGAGGATGAAAGAAAAAGGGGGGTAAATGCATAACATATTGAAAAATGGCGCTGTATTTCAGCGCCATAGCGTAGGGGATTATGCGTCAGGGAAGGTCAGCGTATTGCCCGGTGCCTCTCGATTAAGATGAAGAAAATTCAGGTGTCGTTCGTACTGATCCAAAATGTCGTTAATCACCTGTTCTTTGCTGTAATCCATCAGATCATTCCCCTGGCTTCCTTCCAGCAGGAAGGTTTCAAGGCGGTAATAATCTGATTTACCCGAGCGGGCGCGGTAGGTAAACGCTGGGACGCTATAGCGCTGTGGCCAAATTTGGTAAAGAAAGTTCTGTTCATCACCCAAATCAACCAACAGTTCGAGATGGTTCAGGCGTTCATCTTCGACAGGTGGCAAGTCGTTGACTTCAACGCTGGCTCCTCGCAGGCGCAGTTCGCGCGCGACATCATCCATGGCGGCTTTACAGACGGTATACAGCATTTTTTGCGTATGCGTTGTGCCGGGGAAATTCATGACGCGTGAGAGGCGTTGCTTCCAGTTCAGGCGATCGTCGCCTGATATTGGCATCGGTGCCGATGTTTGTAAGGAGCTGGCTTTACGATAATCCTCAACCCGCAGTGATTTATACAATCCCGCCATAATAAAGAACATCACAAAGCTAAACGGTAATCCCATAATGACGGTGGTGTTCTGTAAGGCTGAAACACCGTTTGTCATCAGCATGCCCAACGTCAGCAGGCCAATGGTGACTGACCAGAAAATCCGCAGCCAGTTTGGCGCATCATTGTTGATGTCGCCAAGGCGAGAGGTGAAGTTGCCGAGCACCAGCGAGCCGGAATCGGCAGAGGTGACATAAAACAGCAAGCCGGTAATGGTCGCGACAGAGGCGCTCAGGCTGAAACCGGGGTACTGCGCCAGCAGGCTGTAGAATCCGCGCTCTGGGTGTTGCATGACTTCATTGGCAAAATCCAGATTACCGTGGAGCACCTGATAAAGCGCGCTGTTGCCAAAAATGGAGAGCCACAGTAGCGTAAAGACAAACGGAATGATCAGCGTGCCGACGACGAACTGTCGAATCGTTCTGCCGCGTGAGATACGAGCCAGAAACAGTCCGACAAACGGTGCCCATGCGACCCACCATGCCCAGAAAAACAGCGTCCAGCTATTCATCCATTCTGTCGGGCGATCAAAGGCAAAGCTGTTGAGCGTCATGCCGGTAAAGCGATTGATGTAATCCCCCACGTTGAGCACTAACGCGTTTAGCAGAAATTCGGTATCGCCCCAGAAGAGCAGAAAAAGAATCAAGCCCAGTGCGAGCAGGACGTTAAGCTCGGAGAGGAAGCGAATACCGCGATTGACACCGGACGTCACGGAGACCGTCGCCATGATTACGGAAAGCAGGATGAGCGAGGCCTGAACGGTGAGATTCTCTGGGATCTGGAACAGGACTTTCAGCCCGTAGTTCAACTGAACGACGCCGATGCCCAGCGTAGTCGCGATACCGAAGATGGTTCCGAGTACGGCCGCAATATCAACGCTGTGGCCAATCGGGCCATTAATACGTTTACCAAAGATAGGGTACAGGGCAGAGCGAATCGTCAGCGGCAAATTATACCGGTAGCTGAAGTAGCCAAGAGCAATGCCCATCAGCGCGTACATTGACCAACCGGTTAACCCGTAGTGAAACAGCGTCCAGACCATGGCCTGCCGTGCCGCTTCTATCGTCTGGCCTTGTCCTTCCGGTGGCATCATATATTGCGTGATCGGTTCCGCAACGGAAAAGAACATTAAATCGATACCAATCCCCGCTGCAAACAGCATTGCCGCCCAGCTCATCAGACTAAATTCAGGCTTCGACTGTTCTGGCCCGAGCTTGATCGACCCAAACCGAGATGACGCGATGAAGATGACGAAAACGATGTAGAGCGTGGCGGCTAGCAGGTAGTACCAACCAAATGTGGCGGAAACCCAGTTAAGTGCGTGGGTGATCCAGTCATTGGCTTCTTTGTTAAACAACATGGTCATCAGCGAGAAGGTCAGGATTAATCCCGCTGATGTGTAGAACACGACGGGATTCAGGCGATCCCGTTGGGTGATGGTTTCTGAGGCTGGCATGGTTATCCCTTGCGTTGCGTGAATAGGTACTCCGACTCCTCTCTCCACGAAGCGCGCTTAGCGCATATCATACCAAAGACACGGCGCAGGGCATCCGCTGAGTACGCTTTCCGTTGAAGATTATCATCAGAACAAAAAAGAAATTATTCTTTTTAAGGTGGAGTTATCGTCTGAACTCACACCGATTTTCATGATAATTGATACAGATTTTTAACCTTTCAGCAATAAAAGATATTCATTTTTTATTGAACGTTCAATCAAAAAAAAGTTTAATGAGACAAATCGGATCATGAACCAGTGTCTTTTACCGTGATTCATCACGCAAAAATGAAGGGAAGAAAATGAAGGGGAAATGCGGTGCCTAAAGTCGGAATGCAGCCCATCAGACGGCAGCAACTCATCGAAGCGACGCTGGCCGCGATTAACGATGTGGGGATGCATGATGCCTCAATCGTACAGATTGCCCGACGTGCGGGAGTGTCGAATGGGATCATCAGTCATTACTTCCGCGATAAAAATGGCTTACTGGAAGCGACGATGCGCTATCTGATTAGTCATCTGGGGCTGGCGGTGAGATCAAGGCTGCTGAACCTGGCAGAAAATACGCCTCGCGCACGTTTGCGGGCGATTGTTCAGGGGAGTTTTGATGATAGCCAGACGAATAGCGCAGCGATGAAAACCTGGCTGGCGTTCTGGGCCTGTAGCCTGCATTCCCCCATGCTCCATCGGCTACAGCAGGTTAACGATCGGCGGCTTTACTCCAACCTGTGTGTCGAATTCAGCCGCTGCTTGTCGAAGGACAACGCGCGTATTGCGGCAAAAGGGCTGGCAGGTCTGATCGATGGACTATGGCTGCGTGGTGCGCTAAGCCATGACGCCTTCAACCGCGAAGAAGCGCTGGGCATTATCTACGCCTATATTGAGCAGCAGCTCGCCCGCGCGTAATCCTTCTTTATCATTTTGCCTTCACTGACTGGAACCTGTGTTTGGGCAGTCATCAGACAGGAGAATCTATGTCTCACTACGGTTTACAACAGCTTTATATCAACGGCACTTATGTCGATAGCACGGGTGACGAGACGTTTGAGGCGGTGAACCCCGCGAATGGCGAGATCATTGCCCACATTCAGTCGGCCACTGCCGCAGATGTTGACCGTGCGGTCAATGCCGCAACCGCAGGGCAGAAAGTATGGGCGGCGATGACGGCGATGGAACGTTCACGCATTTTACGCCGCGTCGTGGATATCCTGCGTGAGCGTAATGATGAACTCGCGTTACTCGAAACGTATGACACCGGCAAGCCACTCTCGGAAACACGCACTGTCGATATCGTGACCGGCGCGGATGTTTTAGAGTACTACGCGGGGCTGATTCCTATGCTGGAAGGGCAGCAGATCCCCCTGCGCGGTACCTCATTCGTCTATACTCGTCGTGAACCGCTTGGCGTGGTCGCGGGTATCGGTGCCTGGAATTACCCTATTCAGATCGCATTGTGGAAATCGGCCCCTGCGCTGGCGGCAGGCAATGCGATGATCTTCAAACCCAGCGAAGTCACGTCACTCACCGCGCTGAAGCTGGCGGAAATCTATACCGAGGCTGGGTTACCGGCTGGCGTGTTCAACGTGCTAACGGGAACGGGGAAATCCGTTGGTCAGGCGCTGACCACACATCCGGGCATTGCCAAAATTTCTTTCACTGGGGGGATCGCCAGCGGGAAAATGGTAATGGCCAATGCCGCAGGCTCGACGCTGAAAGACGTCACTATGGAACTGGGTGGAAAATCTCCGCTGATCATTTTTGATGATGCCGATCTGGATAAGGCGGCGGATATCGCCATGATGGCGAATTTCTTCAGCGCCGGTCAGGTGTGTACTAACGGTACACGTGTCTTCATTCCGCAGGCATTACAGGCACAGTTTGAGGAAAAAATTCTGACGCGTGTTCAGCGTATCCGTATTGGCGATCCGACTGACGAGCAGGTGAATTTGGGTCCGCTGGTCAGCTTTCCGCACAGAGAGTCCGTACTGCGCTACATCGAAAACGGGAAGCGTGAAGGCGCTCGTGTGCTGGTGGGCGGCGAATCGATGAATGACGAGAAGTATGCGCAAGGCGCCTACGTTGCTCCGACGGTGTTCACAGATTGCCGGGATGATATGACGATTGTGCGAGAGGAAATCTTTGGCCCAGTCATGAGTATTCTGACGTATCAGCATGAGGATGAGGTTATCCGCCGCGCCAATGAGAGCGAGTATGGACTGGCGGCCGGCATTGTGACCTGCGATCTGAATCGGGCACATCGGGTTATTCATCAGCTCGACGCGGGGATTTGCTGGATCAACACCTGGGGTGAGTCTCCGGCTGAAATGCCTGTGGGCGGCTACAAACATTCGGGTGTCGGACGTGAAAACGGCATAACAACATTGGAACACTATACGCAAATTAAATCTGTACAGGTTGAACTGGGTGAATTCCGCTCGGTATTTTAAACGAAGGGGAGAAAGCCTAATGGAATATGATTACATCATTATCGGAGCTGGTTCCGCCGGCAATGTGCTGGCAACGCGTTTAACAGAAGAAAGCGACGTAAGCGTGCTACTGCTTGAGGCGGGCGGCCCGGACTATCGGCTGGATTTTCGCACGCAAATGCCTGCGGCATTAGCTTTCCCATTGCAGGGGAAGCGCTATAACTGGGCTTATGAAACCGACCCAGAACCTCACATGAATAATCGCCGCATGGAATGTGGCCGCGGCAAAGGGCTGGGTGGTTCATCGCTGATTAACGGCATGTGCTACATCCGTGGCAATGCGATGGATTTTGATAACTGGGCGTCCATGCCGGGTCTGGAAGACTGGAGTTACCTTGACTGCCTGCCGTATTTCCGTAAAGCGGAAACGCGGGATGTGGGATCGAATGACTATCATGGCGCGAGCGGTCCTGTTTCGGTGACAACGCCGAAGATGGGAAACAACGAACTGTTTCACGCGATGGTTGAAGCGGGCGTACAGGCGGGTTATCCGCGTACGGACGATCTTAACGGCTATCAGCAGGAAGGCTTTGGGCCGATGGACAGAACCGTCACGCCGAAAGGGCGTCGCGCCAGTACCGCGAGAGGTTATTTGGATCAGGCGAAAAGCCGTAAGAATCTGACCATTGTGACGCATGCCTTAACCGACAAGATTCTCTTCGACGGAAAACGTGCCGTTGGCGTGGCTTACTTTAAAGGGGAAAGTGCGCAGACGGCGAAGGCACGCCGTGAGGTGCTGCTGTGTGCCGGCGCGATTGCTTCGCCGCAAATCCTGCAACGTTCCGGCGTGGGGCCGAAAGACTTGCTCCAAGGGCTCGATATTCCCGTGGTGCACGATTTGCCCGGCGTCGGTGAGAACTTGCAGGACCATCTGGAAATGTATTTACAATATGCCTGCAAAGAACCGGTATCGCTGTATCCGGCGTTACAGTGGTTTAACCAGCCTAAAATCGGCGCGGAATGGTTGTTCAACGGCACTGGTGTTGGTGCCAGCAACCAGTTCGAAGCGGGGGGCTTTATTCGTAGTCGGGATGAGTTCGCCTGGCCGAATATTCAGTACCACTTCCTGCCCGTCGCGATTAATTACAACGGCAGTAATGCGGTGAAAGAGCACGGATTTCAGGCGCACGTTGGCTCCATGCGTTCACTCAGTCGGGGGTGTGTACAGGTGCGATCCAAAGACGCCCGCGAGCACCCGAGCATCTTGTTCAACTATATGTCTACGGAGCAGGATTGGCAGGAATTTCGCGATGCGATCCGCATTACGCGTGAAATCATGGCGCAGCCTGCGCTGGATAAATACCGTGGGCGAGAGATCAGCCCTGGGCTGGAGGTTCAGACTGATGAGGAACTGGACGAATTTATCCGCAATCACGCCGAGACGGCATTCCATCCCTCCTGCTCCTGTAAGATGGGTGAGGATGAGATGGCGGTGGTTGATGGGCAAGGCCGGGTTCACGGTATGGAAGGGCTACGCGTGGTGGATGCTTCCATCATGCCGCAAATTATTACCGGTAACCTGAATGCGACAACTATCATGATTGCCGAGAAAATTGCCGACCGAATCCGCCGGCGCCAGCCGCTGCCGCGTAGCAAGGCTCGCTACTATGTTTCCGGAAATGCCCCAGTGAGAAAAGCACCGCTGAAGTCAGCATCGTGACGTTTCCTGCATAGCAAGATGGATCGCCCAGATAGACCGTAGAGACCGTGCGGTCCATACTTTTCATTGCTATACACAATCTGACAAATAAACACCTTCCGCACCATTACTATTAGTGACATCGCCATCAGTGATGTCACTTTTCCTTGAGGAATGAAAATGAATAATTGGCTGCAACAGATTCAGGGCTTATTAGGCTCCGGTAGCAAGCTGGGGAATCAGCATCAAGGGGGCAAAAACGGCAATTTGGGCGACATGCTGAAGCCGGCTGCGCTGGGCGGTTTGGCGGGTGTGTTGTTATCGAATAAATCCACGCGGAAAATCATGGGTTCATTGGGTAAAAATGCGTTGATCATTGGCGGTAGTGCAGCGGCGGGCGTGGTGTTGTGGAACCAGTACAAAAAACGCGTTCGCGACACGCATCAGGACGATCCACAGTTTGGCACCCAGTCCTCTGGCGATAATATTCGCGCCCAGCGTTTGATTCAGGCTCTGGTTTTTGCTGCCAAGAGTGACGGCCATATTGATGCAACCGAGAAACAGCGTATTGATGAAAATATCCAGCAACTGCAACTGGGCAGTGAAGCACACCGCTGGGTACAGGAAGCCATAGAACAACCGCTTGACCCGATTCTGCTGGCGAAAGATGTGAAGAATGAGGAAGAGGCGCTTGAGGTCTACTTCTTGAGCTGCGCGGTCATTGATGTCGATCACTTCATGGAGAAAAGCTATCTGGATGCGCTAGCGACTGAATTGAAGATACCGCAAGATGTACGGCAGTCGATCACCAATGAACTGAAAAGTCCATCATGATAGGGCGAGTGATTTAAGCTGTGGTGAGATAATATTGGATAAATAAACGGATAACGCGGGCGAAAAGGTTTTCGCCCGCAGTGCTATCTGATACTTAGAAAGCGCTGGTGTCTTTGAACAGACCCACTTTCAGTTCGTCAGCGGTATAGATTTGGTGACCGTCAACCCACACTTCACCATCAGCAATACCCATCACCAAACGGCGATTGATCACGCGTTTGAAGTGAATGCGATAAGTCACTTTTTTCGCTGTCGGCAGCACTTGTCCGGTGAATTTAACTTCACCCACGCCGAGCGCGCGGCCTTTGCCTTCGCCGCCCAGCCAGCCCAGATAAAATCCGACTAATTGCCACATCGCATCCAGACCGAGGCAGCCTGGCATCACCGGATCGCCGATGAAATGGCAACCGAAGAACCACAGGTCAGGCGTGATATCCAATTCGGCTTCCACATAGCCTTTGCCATACTTACCGCCGTCTTCCGTCATTTTAACGACGCGGTCCATCATTAGCATGTTAGGGGCAGGTAACTGAGGGCCTTGCGGGCCGAACAGTTCACCACGACTGGAGGCAAGGAGGTCTTCTTTTGTATAGGATTCGCGTTTATCTACCATGGTCTCTGTAAGCCTTGTTTTAATGAAGCACGCAGGTTAGCGTACACCTGTACGCTGGGCAAGTCTGTTGCGTCTGGTTAAACCAGTTGGTTTAACGGAAAAACCAAGGGAAACGTCTACGCTCTTGCGGTGAAATCTGTCCAATTCGCTCACGAATGGCGGACAACAGGTTTGGTTGCTGTTCATCGTCATAAGCGAAGTTGGTCAATAATGACACCGCTTCCGGCGCAGTTTCTACCGGGAATAAATGGAATTTCCCTTCGCGTACCGCCTCAACGACATCTTCCTGTAAACACAGATGGCGTAAATTAGCCGCAGGTAAAATCACGCCCTGCGTTCCCGTCAATCCACGACGCTGGCAGACCTCAAAGAAACCTTCGATTTTCTCATTCACGCCGCCAATAGGTTGCACATGGCCAAATTGATCGACGGAACCAGTCACGGCGAACTGCTGATTGATCGGCCGCAAGGAGAGGGAGCTAATCAGCGCACATAGCTCTGCCAGTGAGGCACTGTCACCGTCAACTTCGCTGTACGATTGTTCGAAGACCATGGACGCTGAGAAGGGAAGCTGTTGATCAAGCTCCAGTTCCGTAATCAGGAACGCCTGCATGATCATCATACCTTTAGCGTGTAAATTGCCAGCCAGTTCGGCTTTGCGCTCAACATCGGTGAATTCACCATCGCCAGCGTGAACCACGCAACTGATGCGTGTTGGTTCGCCAAAGGCAACGGGATAGCCTGGGAATTCCAATACGGAAAGTCCATTAATCTGGCCGACGACTTCGCCTTCCGTTTCGATCAGAATCTGGCCTAATTCGATTTCATCCTGCATGCGTTCACGCAGGTAGCCTTCACGCCATTGGCGAGCGGCAACGGCATCAACCAGCGCCTGCTCCGTGATCTGGCCATCTCTGGCGTATAGCGATGCATATTTTAACTGGCCGGTTAGCCAACGTGGGCATAATGGCAAATTACCCTGATCGCCGCTGTAGCGTATCGCCACGTTCACTAATGCCGGCCAGGCACCGGCATCCAGCAGCGGTAGCTGATTTTCGCTGCATAGCGCATTGATGTAGGAGCACCAGCGCGCCATGTCGTCAATTTCAATCAACTGCAATTGCACTTCGAACTCACCGTAAATCGCGTGTTCGCCTAATTCCGGCTCCATATCATGAATATCTGCCAGATTTTCGCGGTCGCCGAGAATAATCAGGCGAATATCAAGCGGCATCGGTGGCACATCAACAGGAAGTGGCTTACGCTCGTCTGGCGACAGCCAGCGATAGATACCTTCAGCCATAATCTGTTTCAGACGCAGCCACATCAAAGGCTGAGCTAGCAGTGCTCTGGCCGACAGGATCAACGTACCGCCATTAATCTGGTGAATCAGCCCTGGGTGCAGCGTGATTTCATCGTGAAAACTGCGCACGCAGCCGAAGAGCTGTTCAGGTTCAATCCATTCCTGATAGCCACAGGATTGCTGTGCGGCAAAGTTATCCGCAGGCTGTGTGGCGGGTTCGACCCGGATATGACGACCCTCAATGATATATTTACTGCCATGTATCACCCCGGAGTCTGGCCTGGTGGCGCTCAGCGCACGGGCGATCAATGCCATATATTCATCATTTTCCTGCGCTTTCAACAGCATAAAGCGCGAAGGTGAACGAGGGTGGCAAAAGAGCGTCAGGCTGTCTGCCAGACGTGACTGAATAGCGGAGAATTCAGCAGGAGCAAGTTGAGCTGCCTGAGTGAATAGCGTTTGATAAGGCGTATTATTAGGCAGTAAATGCTGCCATGAGAGTCGGTTACTGGTCAAAGTATCAATGTAATCGTCTGAAGGAAAAGCGTGATTATACAAGAATAATCTAGACTTCACATAAGGAGAGTCATCTTTCATACGGTGAAGCTCAGACCATGTTTGGCTAACCGTCTTAAAAGCTGTCAGAAAACTGCCAGAAAGCGGTCAAAATCAGGGAAAACTGTTATGCTGAAAGTTACGTTACGCGGTCACTGAAGAATTTAATATGAAATATCAACAACTAGAAAATCTTGAGTGCGGGTGGAAATGGAAATACCTGGTGAAGAAGCATCGGGAGGGAGAAGAGATTACGCGTTTTCTCGAGCAAAGCGCTGCGGATGATGCCGTACTGGCATTGCTTAAAATGGAAAACCAGCCAGTGAAAGTACTGGAGTGGATTGTGCAATGTATGAATCCCACCTTAGAAAACCGGATGAAGCAAACGATTCGCGCACGGCGCAAACGCCATTTCAACGCAGAGCACCAGCATACACGCAAGAAATCGATCGATTTGGAATACCTGGTCTGGCAGCGCCTTGCGGCTCTCGCTCAGAGACGTGGCGTGACTTTATCAGAAACGATTGTACAGTTAATTGAAGACGCTGAGCACAAAGAAAAATATGCCAGCCAGATGTCGCTGCTTAAACAGGATCTTAAAGCCATTCTGAATAAAGACGAGACGTGATCGTTTTTTTCATTTATTGCGCTGACAAACACGCATAAAAAAACGCAGAGAGCGTTTTTCAACGTTGCGTAGCAACGGCCCATAGGGACAGGGTGACTGACAAGGATATTCGTCATAAAAAAACCTCGCCAGAGC
>NZ_JAINZP010000030.1 GCF_020166435.1 Pectobacterium versatile
GAAAGTTCGATTTATTCAACAAAACCTATATGACTACGATGCGCAGGCAGGAGAGGTAATGGCGCGGATGAAAGCGATGAATACCATGACGCTGTTGAGAATGCAGCTTAGTGTTTGAATTACCTGAAAACATGAAAATGGCTCTGCTTCGCCTAAGAAATTGATTCACTCAACAAAATTTGGTTTTATACAAACGCAGCCTCTGCAATCATGGACAATCCCAGCATTCAGAAGCGAGAACAACAACACTGATGCGATCACCTGCTCGCTTATCACGACGGTGTTCGGTTTCTTGCTCAGAATACCTTCATAACAGATGAGCTATGGTCTCTCGACTGTATAAAATCAAGCACCTCTAATTTTTTTCATTAGAGTAGCAGGTTATTTTCTGATCTTTTTTACTACAAAAGAAAAGATCGTCCGTCTTATCATAAAGTACATTTTCAGACCATATAATATTTGCAGCATTGCGTTCTTCACCTAAAATTAAAGAAATACCATGCGCATTTAAGCCTCCCCAAATCAGGCTGGCAATGAAAACAGCCATGCTACATACCATGAGCGCCGTTTTTGCAAAAAATTTTCTTTTGGAGAAAAAATTGTGAAATAAAGGTAGCATAGTGGTAAATAAAAAATTTCGATCTGTTATGTATTGTGGATTATCCTCAGACGCTTCAGATTCACAATTTTCCCACGTAACGTTCTTCTGCTCTATTTCGCTAGAATCCACATCTGGCATGCCAAAAGATGGCGGTGTCGCAAGCTGATACCCCAATTTTGGGATCGTAATAATAATATTTTTATTTTTGTCTGACAAAGTGCATCGTAATGATCTAATCACTTGCGCAATACTTTGAGAAGTGACATATCCACCCCGCCATACCTCTACCAAGAAATCATCTTGTGAGACGGGTTCTGGATATTTATGACATAGAAGAGCAAGCACATCGGCTTCTTTTTTTCTCAATTGAAAAATCTCTTCATCTTTTTGCAAAACTCTCATTTTCATGTTGAAAGTGAAATTAAGGAAATAAATGCTCCCGTCATTCATTGATATATCCTTCATATTCAGGCCCATTAGATATTTTTTCATATACTCGTCATACTTCAAGTTGCATGCGCGTTGGCTACGCTACTCGACACTCTTACGTGCACCTCGCCCCGTTGGGGCTGTTGCAAGCAGTGTTCAAACCTGCCAAAGGCAGGTTTGTCAGTCACCCGAATCACTTACTTGAGTAAACTCATCGGGATGAAATAAAAGGCACCCTGTCTCTCACCGAAGGCCAGCCGTTGGCTGGTCAAATTCGTTCTCGACGAATTTATCCTTCTCTTGCCGCCTGCCTGAAACTCGAATTATTTAGGGTATATAATGATAATGCACCGTAAATAAACCCGTGGCACAAGCACCCAGCTAAATTTTCATAAGCACTACGATAAAATTTTCTAGCTTTATTTTAACAAAATAATGTTAATAGAGTGTAAAAAAACAGATTAGATGGAAAAGCATTTCATTATTGAGAATAACGATGGACATAGTCTATCGCTTGCTTTTTAAACAAGAAGCAAACGAAATACAACACAGTGCTGTCATGACATAGCATTAGCGGCAGAGAGAAAGGGTGTTTCTATGGATAAACAATAACTTTCATAGATTATCATCAGATAAATTACAGCGAAGCATTAATAATAAAAAAGAAACACATTTCTAAATAAATTTTAGTAATAGCACACATTTTTTGTGTGGCATCTTAGCTAATGTCGATCTTATGTAACGGAGACAGAAACACTAACGTACGAAACTATTTATATAAATAATCATATGCCAATTTAATTAAACTTACCAATAACTCTTGTTTTACTTATATTTTTCCTTTATCGCGCTACATGTAAGCAAGAGAATTTAATCTCTCTTCAATTCTCGTTTTTATCCCGACCTGCCCTGCGTACCTTTCTCCATCAAAAAGGTACGCAGGGCAACCAAGATTTTTTGAGTAAGAAGCTCATGGAGATGACTAATCCTTACTTGCTAACAACAATAACATCAGCATCCAGCAGGCTCTACCAAAAAACGCCTTAAGCTATAATGAGTAAAGAAGCATAAGCATCCCAATAAAATAAAACGTTCACTTCTCAAAATGTTTCCACATATAGATTATGTCCATCTGAGTATATTGTGATGCGTAAAGTCCAATTCGCTGAGCACAATTCATCTCATCGCTATTCTTAAAACGGCACACTACTCTAAGTCTTGATTATTCGCACCATCCTTACTTCCCCCACATATCCTTAATTACACACTTTTAAATTATTATTTACATTTATGTAAAAATTGATGTCTCCGCATTAATTTATAGGTATGATTTTAATCATTATCAGATAGATGCAATAGATATCAGTACAGGGATCACACAATAAGTTATCCGCGTAGTCATCCTTCTGATTTTTCTATGTTATCTGAATACTCATTTGTGTATTGCTGAAATATCAAGCAGATAACAACCCGAAACCCTGCCTGCACATTCTTCTAATGAAGATCTATGTTGTCGGCGTTATAACTTAACAATAGCCTAAGAATTGACTCTATGACATCAACACCTGCATCACTCACCGCATTGCTTTCCCGACGCACTCACCTGCGTGAGCTATTCACCACCCATCAATTTGATGCGCTTGAGGCCTTACTTGAGCAAGAGCACCAGACTTGGCTCGATGGCCCGAATCTGCCTTATTCCTACAATTGGAGCGTTCGTTCGCTTTTTGACCCTATCGTGCCCCATACCGATATCCTAGCGCACCTGCAAGCCTGGGTTTCCTCCCGTCCTAATGCCTACCATGCCCATCTGCTGATGGGGAATTATTGGGAAGATGCTGCGGCGCGTATTCGTACCTCAAACGGAGCTGAGTATGTAGAAGACGATCGTTGGGTGGGTGCAGAACTAGCTCGCAATTTGGGGGTAACTGCCTACCTGAACGCCATCGCTTCACATCAGCGCCCTGCTTTAGCTTTTTCACGTCTATTTCGTCTGACTAGTTATTTAGGTGAGCCGCATTGGCTACAGGTACTGCTGCAAGGTGCTGAACCTTTAACCTATATGCAGCGTCAGGCACAGTTTGAACCTGAGCTTTGGGAAGCAGGCTTACAGCACTTGCGCCATGAAGGAGCCGAACAACTTGCTGAACTCCCTCATACGCTTCCCGCCAATCTGCCCACCCGTGAAGAAAGCGAATGGGAGGATCCAAAGCGTTACTGGCTGCGCACTACACTAAACGTCCGCCCGCAGGACTTTGCGATTCGCAACGAATATCTCTATTTCCTGTATCCGCGCTGGGGTGGGAGCCATGAGGAAATGACTCAGTTTATTGATGGACCATGGTGTGAAGCTCTGACCGAAGCAGAGCGTAATGGTCTTCATGTCACACGATGTTGGGACTATTTGGGTTATTCCTCGCTTATGCCTGACGCCGATGACCAAGAAAGTATTGTCTACTGCCGAGAAACATTTGACTGGCTGCTTAGTCTGGAGCTTCATGCTGAGACACGCGCACGCGTGCTGCGTAAATATGCCAGCTTCCTCAGCCATTATGGTCGTAGCGAAGAAAATGATGAGATCCATTGGAACAACGCAGATATGCAGAAGACCTATGATCTGATGGCAGAAGCGTGGCAGGTCGATCTTCCGGATGCCGATCCAGAAGATGGCTCGATCGACACCTTGATTTGCTGTCTGGATTTTGCCTGCATTGAAGACCGTTTCAGTTTGATGCCACAATTACTGGCACGCAGCCAGTCCTGGGCCGATTCACATTATGAAACCACCATCGCCGCCCTCGCCAGCAAATTTGGCATCTACGGGGTGGCGAAAGATCAATTCGATACCGATACGCTGCTCGCGCGCTGCCGTGTCATGACGTCAGATACGAATTTTGGCCAGGTCGCCGCAAACCTGTTTGGATCTGTTTCCGAAGAGGCTGGCGTATTTATGATGCACGAAGCCGCCGACTGGGGAGAAGCCTCTTCAATGGCAGCGCTCTCCGATTTATATTCTGGGCATTTGTCCCGTCGTAACGGGCGCGATCCTTCTTCTTATGAAGATCAAGAAAAAGCGAAATACTGGCAGGAAAAAGCCGCAGACGCAGGCAATGAATTTTGCCAGTACAATATTGCCTATGGCCTGGTAAGAGATAATGAGACGCTGACGCCAGAGCAATACCAGCGCGTGCGTGAACTGATGCTCGGTGTCCTGCACCGCCCTAACGTGGGAAGAACGGTCTGGACACGTGCAGCAAGGGAATTAAGTTCACTGTTGTTGTTTAGCGATATTGCGGAAGACCAGAAATTCTGTCTGGATGTGGTCCTGCCTGAATTATGGAACGACGAGGATGATGCCAACCGCGACTATGCGGCGGGTTACTATGCCCATGCTTTCCGTACTGGCGCGGGCGTCACCCAAAATAGCTATCTGGCCAAAGTGTGGATCGACCGCGCGCTGGAAATCAGCCCTGATAGCCAGTACAACCACGATCGGGCGAACGAAATCTATCAACGGAGCGGCATGCTGAGCGGCGTTCGCGCCAAAATGGGCTTCAGCCGCGATAAAGCGCAAATGGATGCGCGTGGACGCGCCATCACGTTTGGCGATGACGCCCATCAGGAGCACCAGTAAGCCACGACCGGTTTTCCCGTTTCATCATGGGGAAATCGCGGCATAGTATTATTGGGGCAGCAGCGCTGCCCCTGTTATTTTCAGGTGTTAATATCTATCGAGCTTCAAATCGCACAAGCATGGGCTAAAACGACAAACTGAAACCAGAGCAGCCCTCTATTGCAGTTGCCAATTCAGCGCATTTTGTACCATTATATTCCCCAAAATAAGCGCCGCTAATAAGTGAAAACTCAGAAAGTCCCTTTATCTTTTTCTGACGTGGCACACACCTCAACAAATAAGGCAGGTCAGTGTGGATGGTTTCAGTAACGTAATATTTCGCCACGCTTTTCAATTGCTGGCACTTTCCTTATTCGCGTTTGCGACCCATGCGCAAACGAGCGACCCACTCTTGACAATGCCCTCTCATGACACACCCTCTCTCACGTCTACTGACAATCAGGCTCGCGGCATTCTGATAGCGGTGGAACAAGCCACGCTGTCCAGCGAGTTGGCCGGACGTATTGTGGAAATACCGTTTAGAGAAGGGGAATCCTTCAAGAAAGGCGATTTATTGGTGCGGTTTGACTGTTCCATTTACCAAGCTCAATTGGCTGCGGCTTCTGCTGCCACACGAGCCGCAGAAGCGGAACTGAGCCAAAACCAGCAGTTGGCACAGATGAAATCAGTAGGGAGACACGCGGTATCGCTATCAGCCGCGCACTTTGCACAAGCTCAGGCAGAAAGCCAGGTTTACCAAATTCAGGTTAATCGTTGTCGCATCACCGCCCCCTTCGACGGTCAGGTGGTAAAACGCCGTGCGCAAGCCTTTGAGAGTGTGGCGCAAGGTGCTCCACTGCTGGACGTGGTGAATAACCGCCATCTAGAGGTCAACTTGCTAGTACCATCACGACTTCTGTCGGTGCTTAAACCCGGATTAGTCTTTACCTTCACGCCGGATGAAACCGGAAAACCGTTACAAGCCAAGGTCACACGGCTTGGCGCACGTATTGATGAGAGCAGTCAAACCCTAGGCCTGATTGGTACGCTGGCCCACGCGGACAATACCTTAATGGCCGGTATGAGCGGAACGGCACAGTTTTCGGAGGCACGGTGAGTACTACGCCAACGTCTGTCAGCACCGCTACGTTTGCCCGCTTCCTTGACCTCGAGCAGCAAGCCCGGGCAGCCAACAGCACAGAAGAGCTAGCTTACTGCATCGTCAACGACAGCCAGCCGCTATTCAGTTTTCGCCATGCCGCCCTTGTGATTAACGGTAAGGTGCGCGCCGTAACCGGCGTCACTCAACCTGCACCCCATGCCCCCTTTGTCGCCTTTGTTGAACGAGCCTGTACGCAGTTATCATCCGTCGATGAGAAAGCATTGGCGCAATGCAGAGTGATTCAAGCCTCACAGCTTGATGAACAAAGCCGTAAAGATTGGCAGGCGCTGTCTGCCCCCGAGGCACTATGGTCTCCCCTCAACGATCGTCAGGGGAACCCCTTCGGTGCTATTTGGTATGCAAGAGAGCAACCATGGCAGAGTACCGATCAGGTACTGGCGGAGCAACTCAGCGGGGCTTTTAGCCACGCCTGGCTGGCTCTAGAACCGCAAACTCCCCGTTGGCGTCGTCGGGCTCGGTGGAAAATCGTCGTACCTGCGCTGCTACTGCTCGCTTGCCTGTTCATTCCGGTGCGCCAATCCGTGTTGGCACCCGCCGAGGTTATTCCTCATCAAGGCCGTGTCGTCGCCGCACCACTGGACGGCGTGATCCAATCCTTTACCGTGTTACCGAACCAGAGTGTACGTCAAGGAGACGTGTTGGTTCGCTTTGACAGTACAACGTTGAAAGCCCAGGCAGATGTGGCCGAGCGTGCATTGAATGTCGCCGAAGCGGAGCATCGTGCGAGTTCTCAACGCGCATTTCAGGATACGGACTCCAAAGCCAGGCTCGACTTTCTCGCCGCTCAGGTGGCACAAAAACGAGCGGAACGCGATTACGCCAATGCCTTGCTGAATCGCGCAGAAATCCGCGCCGAACGGGATGGCATTGCGGTATTTGCCGACGCAACGCGCTGGATGGGGAAACCGGTACGCACCGGAGAACGTTTGATGGAGCTGGCAGACCCCGCTCTCACCGCGTTACGCATCGAGTTAGACGTGGGTGACGCTATCCAGTTGCAGCAAGAGGCACCCATTACACTGTTTCTGGACAGCGATCCACTGACGCCACACGCCGCATTGTTAGAACGTATCGCCTATGAGTCGGAACAGACACCAGCCGGCAATCTAGCCTACCGTCTGGATGCACGCTTCACTGACACACCGCCACGTATCGGCCTGCGCGGTACGGCAAAAATTTCCGGCGACTATGTTCCCCTTGCCGTTTATTTGTTCCGTCGCCCGCTGGCAGTGATCCGTCAGGCGATTGGGCTATGAATCTGCACCTGCCTCCCCTGCGCGCCGATCTTCAATTGGTAGAATCGGCTCCTGGCATCAACGGAGCCCCGCAGTGGGTGCTGTCCGATCCTATAACAGGGCGTTATTTTACCCTGACTCCCTCGGCTATCCGCCTGCTGCGTCATTGGCCATTGCGCCAGCCACAGCAAATACTGGCCGCCGCCAACAATGAGCCCGGCCTACCACTGCGAGTGAAAGAGTTAGAGCAACTACTACAGTTCCTACGCCAGCACGATTTAGTCGCGGCAAGCGATCCAGAACAACGTCGGCGCTATTTGGGCAAAGCTCAGGCGATGCGCACCAGCTTGTGGAAAAGTGTGCTGCACCAGTATCTTTTTTTCCGTATTCCTCTGTGGCGACCCGATCCGGTACTTAACCGCTGTTGGCCGTGGCTACAGCGCTATGGCGCGCCCTTTCTGATCTGGGTCTTTCCATTAATCCTGCTGCTGGGCTTATTTTTAGTCAGTCGAGACTGGGTACGCTACACCCATTCGTTTCCACACCTCTTCAGCCTTTCCGGTATGGCCGTGTTCGGTGTCTCTCTGGTGTTCGCCAAATTTATCCATGAGCTAGGCCATGCCTTCATGGCCAAACGGGCAGGCTGCCGTGTGCAAAGCATGGGCGCTGCCTTTATCGTGTTATTTCCCTTGTTTTATACTGACACTACCGACGCCTGGAAACTGAAGGATCGTCAGGCACGTTTGCTGATTGGCGCGGGCGGTATTCTGGCCGAACTGATGTTGGCGGTTATTTCGCTATTGGCCTGGGCATTACTGCCAGATGGCCCGGCACGAACGGCAGCCTTTATGCTTTCCAGCGCGACGTGGCTGACTACATTGGTCGTAAACCTTAACCCTTTGATGCGCTTCGATGGCTACTTTTTACTTAGCGATTTCTGGCGCGTAGAGAATCTGCAAGAACGTGCTTATGCGCTCTGCCGCTGGCGGTTGCGGGAAAGTCTGTTCGGTCATGGTCACCCAGCGCCGGAAAACCTCTCTCCATCCCTGCAACGCAAACTGCTGGTATGGGGCTATGCCTCTTGGATATGGCGCTTTTTCCTGTTCTTTGGCATCGCGCTGGTGGTTTACCACTTTTTTATCAAGGTGATCGGCATTGGTTTAATGCTGGTTGAAATCGTCTGGTTTATCGCGCTACCGATAGCCAAAGAAGCCTATGCCTGGTGGTCAATGCGCAAATCAATACACCCCATCGCTTTTTTGCGCAGCGCCCTGCTGTGCTTGACACTCTTGTTTATCTTGCTCTATCCATGGGGTGGCAGCATCCACATTCCTGCCGTATTGGAATCCGAGAAGGTCAGTACCCTCTACAGTCCGGTTCCGGCGCAGGTTAACCGGCTACACGTTACAGATGGTCAGCGGGTAGATGCCGGAGACATTCTGCTGGAGCTCACGTCAGTCGATCTGGATTATCGTCTCGACATTGAGCGTCAGCGTATCGCCCAGTTACAACAGCAACGACAGCGTGGAGCGGCACGACAGGAAACGGCGAGTGAAATTCAGGTCATGGATTGGCAGTTAGCTGAGGCGCTGGCACGCTATCGTGGGTTGGCAGCACAGCGTCAACGCTTAACGATTCGAGCACCGCAAGCAGGTGTAGTACGCGATCTGGTTCGTGATATGACAGCAGGACGCTGGCTAACGGCGGATACGCCATTACTACGCGTGGTGGAACCCACGCAGGGACGGGTAATTGGCTATATACCCGAAGAGTCGCTCATGCGTACTCAAGAGGGCATGCAGGGCATCTTCCTTACCGACGATCCCGCTTTCCCACGTCTTGACGTCACGCTTCATGACATTGCTCCCACAGGCAGCGCTTACCTGCAACAAGAAATGCTCGCTTCCGATCGCCACGGCCCGATTGCCGTACGACGCGACCGCGACCACAATCCTCAACCAGTGCAGGCACAGTACCGCGTTCGTTTCATAATACAGGAAGAGCAATTCCTGCCGCTGCAACAGCCTCTACGGGGCAGCGTCATTCTGGAAGGAGAAAAGGAATCTATTCTTGGTACAGTGTGGCGTCGGGTAGCGGCATTGGGTATCAGGGAAAGTGGTTTTTAGCGGGTTGGTTATCCTCAACATATACATCTGTCTTAGCTAATATCTGGAGCAGGAGATGCTCCAGATTCTGTAAAAAAGCGTTACACCTTTCCTGATCTCATCAGTTAATAAGATTATTTAACGTTTTCACGTATCTATTGCGTCGAACACACACTACATTTTATTAACAAATGAATTTCTCTCTGGTTTTTTATTACATTGACAACATACACATATCGTAGCAATTCCAGCACATCTCAGCCAAATCAAACCAAATTAATTTTATTAAAAATCAATAAATTAAAAAAATAAATCTTTTTCTTATCGGCCTACGTAAAAGCCTATTGCTAGTTTCACTTTTTATATGTAATTTTGTTTTTATTGTTTACATAAAATTACATGTTACTTAGCAAGTGAAGTTAGGCATCACAAGACCAAGCATCGAAATCATCAAATATATTTCACCCATCGTGGAACTGTCCCCATTCCAAGGAGAGATGTTTATGAAATGCGTTCAACGTCTGTTTGCCAAATCGGCGATTACTGCTGCTCTGGGTGTCGGTTTTTTCCTGCCACAATCTGCACTTGCCTGCAGCGAATCAGGTAGCCAATACCTTGGCAGCGTGTGTTACATGGCTACCCAATATTGTCCTGACGGTTACACAATTGCAGATGGTCGCATACTAAACGTAAGCAATAATCAGGCGCTTTATTCGTTGATTGGCAACTTATATGGCGGCACACAGCCCTCGACGTTCGCCTTACCAAACCTACAGGGCCGAACAGTGGTTGGCTCAGGTGTGTTTAACAGCACAGCGTACCCCGTTGCGAAAACGGTTGGTCAGGACATTGCAGTCGGAACCGGTAGCAGTTCGGTGACACTTACTGCTCCACAGATTCCTCCGCATACTCATCCGGCAACATTTTCGTTGAACGCTGCCAGCCCCTCGGTATCCCTTCCGCTGAGTGGCAGTATCGCCAATCTGCCGTTTAATGCCGCGGCGAGCCTCAGTGTTACTGGGATTGCAAAAATTGGCTCGTCAACCACGACCGGCAGAAACATCAACCTGACTGACAAAGCGTTATTAACTTCTGTCGGTGGTCCAAGTGCATTAATCTACGCACCCGCTGGTGCAACCAATGACAGGCAGCTAGGGCCGGATGGCAGTGTAACCGGCACCGCCACGGGCAATATCAGCAGCACCGCAAGTGGCGGCCAGTTAGCAGGGAATGCAACGGGCCCGCTGACGTTGCCAGTGACGGGTTCGGTCAGCGTAAACGCGAATGTCACGCAACCTGCGCCAGTGGTGGCTCCTGTGTCGGTAGCAGTACCGGTTAGGGATCCATCATTAGTACTTACCGCGTGTATTGCCACCCAAGGTCTTTATCCTGTCAGACCTGACTGACTGCCATAACTGACTGATAATAAAACAGATTTCCCCGTTGCGTATGGTGGCGTAGTTTCGTCGCCATACGCCAAAAAGCAGAACAAAATGTAAAAAACAATTATTTATACAAAAAGGCAATAAATTTAACGCTTATACCTACGTTTAATCATTAGGTGTCATTTGATTAACGCTAGTCATTTATTTAAAAAAACTTTTCTTGGTTGCAAGAATAAATATCGCAATGTGTTCTGTGTTTCGGAGGTATTGTCTATGTTATGGCTCCATCTGTTCAGAAATCGTCACCCATCAAACAAGCAACATAATACCGTCCAGCACGCTGTAGAGCTGGCGAGCAATACTCCATTGGGGTATGCGCTTGAGGCTCGCATGTTGTTCGATGGAGCCATTGCTGCCACTGTGGATCAAACGACGACCACACAGGATAGCGCAGCTCAAACTGCCACAGCCGCCAGCCACACAGAAAACAGCACGCACCAAACCGATACTTCCAGTGATAACGCCACCGATGACACCACTGTGGCGGTAGCAAGCGATCCGACTACATCGTCCAAAGACGTGGTTTTCATCGATACCTCGGTAGCCGATTATCAGACACTGCTCAATCAAGTGCCCTCAGGAATAGAAGTGGTACTGTTAGATAGCAGCGCGGACGGCCTGAGCCAAATGGCAGAGTGGGCGAAGACACATAGCGGTTATGACACCATCCATATCATCAGTCATGGTTCAGAAGGCCGTCTCCATCTGGGGGCTATCACGCTGGACTCCGATAATGTCGCGTCACGCCAAAGCGATTTGAGCGCGCTCGGCGCTGCATTAACCGAAAATGGCGACATTCTGCTTTACGGGTGCTCAGTGGCATCAGGTGAGGGAATGAGCTTTATCAATGCTATCGCTACCGCAACAGGAGCAGACGTCGCCGCATCCAGTGACCTGACAGGCGATGCGGTTAAAGGCGGAAACTGGACGCTGGAACAAAGCGTCGGTTCAGATGCGATACAGGCTGACGCACTGGCGTTCAGCGATTATAACCAGTTGCTGACGCTCGTCTCCTTTGACTCGAATGACTTTAACAGCAACGCTGGGACCTACACCAAACCGGTTACTGGTATCAATCTTACCTTTAGCGGGGTCGATGGGTATTCGTTTGGCAATAACCTCGGCAACAACAACTATAACGTCTTCCCAGATAGTGGGAGCAATTCTACTGGTGACGGCACCAGGCTGACCATCGCCATTGCGTCGGGCTATACCTTCGACTTGACCAGCTTCAGCTACCGTACTTCTCTTGAAGACACCATTACGCTGACCTTTACCTATGCTAATAATACAACGGTCACTGGAACACTGACGGCCACGGCAAGCCAAGATATAACCCTTAGCAATTTCTCCGTCTTTCTCGATGCCTCAAACAATGCGTTGTCAGCTTCAGCCAACGATGTCATCAAGGTAGTGATCGCCTCCGCCAACGGCATTGGCGCTTTTGACTTCGGCACCAATAATTTCGATATTTCTGACGTTAAAGCCATTGTCCCATCGGTCAACAATGCGCCGATCATCAGCAACACAACGGTGAGCAAAACATTCAATGAGGATACCCCTCAGACATTCTCCACGACGGATTTTGGTTTCAGTGATGTGGACAGCGGCGACACGCTGCAATCCATCACTATCGTGGCTGCACCGACAGCGGGTGAACTGTTTATCGATGTGAATGGTGACGGCGTGCGTGGCGTAGGGGATACGCTGATCGGCAATGGTACGGTGGTCACCGCGGCTAATATCGACAAACTAACCTTCCGTCCTGCCGATAACGCTAACGGCGCGGGCTACGCCGCCTTCACCTGGACGGTCAGCGATGGCACCGCGTCGTCCGCCAACGTGGGCACCATGACGCTCAACGTGACGGCGGTGAACGATGCACCGACCGATATTACGCTCTCTGCCACCACCTTTGCGCAATCGCTCGGCAGCAACGGCACTGTTGCCACCCTGACGGCGACCGATGTGGATTCCTCGGTGTTTACCTACAGTCTGGTGAGTGGCAGCGGCAGTACCGATAACGCGCTGTTCACCATTAGCGGCAACACCCTAAAAGCAGTCAACGCCACTGGCATGGCAGCGGGTACCTACTCGGTACGCCTACAGGTATCTGATGGTGCCGCTACCTATGACAAAGTGGTGTCATTGGTGGTGGTGGATGATATCGCCCCCACGTTTGACCAGTCACCCAGCGTCTCCAACGCCACCGTGGGCGGTTTTAACCTAAGCGGCAGCCTCACTGAAACTGGCAATGTGTATTATGTGGTGGTGGCTGACGGTGCCAGTGCTCCAACCGCGACGCAAGTGATCGCTGGACAAACCGCCACAGGCAGCAGCGCCACCGCCTCCGGCAGCCAGGTGCTGGGTTCTTCGCCATTCAACTTTAGCTTTACCTTGGCCGGCCTTGCCGCCAGCACTGCGTATGATGTGTATGTGGTGGCGAGGGACAGTGCAGGTAATAATACGGTCAGTGTAGTTAAGGTTGATGCCACCACGACCAGCGCGGGCACAGCGCCGACACTCAGCGCCACTGGCAGCAACCCGGTATTTATCGGCGGCATGGCCGGCTCGATTGATCTGTTCAGCGGCGTCAGCGCCAATACCAACGACAGCGGCCAGACCTTCAGTTCGCTGACATTGACTGTTTCCAATGTCACCGACAGCGGCGAATTTATCAACGTTGGCGGCAACAATATCAACCTGAGCTCCAACAGCAGCGGCACGCTGACCGGCATCGGCAGCTACAGCGTGACGCGCGTCGGCAACACCGTCACTCTGCAACTGAACGGCATGAGCGCCAGTAACAGTGAGGTAGCCGGGCTGGTGGATGGCTTGCGCTACGGCAATACCAGCACCACCGCCACCGCAGCTACGCGTGCAGTCACCCTAAGCGCCGTCAGCGACAATGGCAGCAGTAACAACAGCACAGCACTCAACCTGACCTCAAACGTCAACGTGCTTGCCAGCAACAGCGCCTTGTTTGTCACCGCCGGGGATGATATCGGCGACGATGCAACTTTTGGCAGTTCGGTGCAAGAAGATGCCAATGACGGCGGCGGGCTCAGTCTGCGTGAAGCCTTGCATTGGGCGAATGCCACGACGGGTATCGACCGTATTGTGTTCCAGACCGACGTGACGCTGGCCAGTTCGCTGCTATCGCCGACCGACAGCGTACTGATTGACGGCCAGAGTTTCACCCTGAACGGTGGCGGCTATTCCGGTTTTCAAATCGTTACCGGGTCGATCACCCTGGCCATCCAAAACCTGACACTGACCAATTTCACCACCGATTACAGTACCGACACCGGCGGCGTGTTTGGGATCAGCTACAGTGCCAGCGATGTCAACTTCCGGCTGTACAACGTGGATATTTCAGGCAACCGTGACACCATGTTCGGCAATGGCGTCTTCGACCTGTTTAACATTGCCCCCGGCAGCTACAACTTCGATTTTGACCGGGTGAATATTCACGACAACCTGATGATTGGCCATTTGAATGAAGGGGTGATCAGACTGTTTGTGTCCCGTACCCAGCAAACAGTGTCCCTGTCGATCACCAATTCCGCCATCACCAACAATACCGGTATTAACCCGGCAGGCAGCACCTTCGGTATCAGTGGGTTGTGGTTAACCGGGAATCAGGGTAACCCCACCAGCACCCACATCAGCCTGATCAACACCACCATTACCGGGCAGGACAACGGCATCGTCTTCGAATTTATCAATAATGCCCTCAGTTGGGTCGCCAGCGTGCGCAATTCCATCATCACCGGCACCAGTCAAGATATTGTCGCCTACACCCCAACGGGACAACCATCCGGCGGCAGCTACACCTTGTACGGCGGCAACAACATCCTGAGTGGCAGCGTGGATCAGGTATCGTCATCCGATCCGCGACTGGCCGCCACGGCCAGCAATGCGATTAATCAAGGCAACCGTTTCTATGTTACGGGCGAGACAGATGTACGCGGCTTGGATCGAGTACGGCAAGGTGCCGTTGATATTGGCGCTTATGAATCGCAGTTTGCTGCTGGTACCGCACCGCAGGTCGATTTGAATGGCAGCACCACAGGCAATAATTACTCCACGACAGTACCCGCCGCCTCCGCCGCTGCGGGTATTTCTGTGACGGATACCTTAGCAACCCTGAGTCAAACCGACGGGGATTCCCGCCTCTGGACGCTGACGCTCAATTTGGCAGGAACGACAGACGGTAGCAGTGAGTCCTTATCCCTTTCACAGCAGGCATTGCTCGCAGCCCATGCCGCCGGCATCAACGTAACTGGTAATGGTAGCCAGACGCTGACGCTGACAGGCGGTGCGACGCAGGAAGCCTTCCAGATCGCGCTACGTGCCATTGTGTATGCCAACGTAGCCGCTACGCCAACGGCAGGAAATCGGACCGTATCGGTAACGGCCAATGATGATGCCAGTAGCACCGCAACCTCTACCTTGACATTGACTGCGAGTAACAATGCGTCTCCGGTAGTGTCCGGCACGATTGCCGCGCAGAGCATCGCGCAAGGCGGCAATCTGAATGTCACCGTACCCGCCGGTACCTTTACCGATCCGGATGGCGATACCCTGACGCTCAGCGCTACGCTGGCGGACGGCACCGCGTTGCCAGCCTGGCTGTCGTTTAACCCAACCACCGGCACTTTCTCCGGCACACCGGCCAATGGGGATGTGGGCAGCCTGACCATCAAGGTCACCGCCACCGACGGCAGTAACGCTTCGGTCAGCACCACCTTTGGCCTGACCGTCACCAACGTCAACGATGCGCCTGTCGTCGCCACGCCGATCCCCGCGCAAAGTGTCGCGCAGGATGGCAGCCTGAGTTTCACCGTGCCCGCAGGCACCTTTACCGATCCGGACGGCGATACCCTGACGCTCAGCGCTACGCTGGCGGACGGCACCGCGTTGCCAGCCTGGCTGTCGTTTAACCCAACCACCGGCACTTTCTCCGGCACACCGGCCAATGGGGATGTGGGCAGCCTGACCATCAAGGTCACCGCCACCGACGGCAGTAACGCTTCGGTCAGCACCACCTTTGGCCTGACCGTCACCAACGTCAACGATGCGCCTGTCGTCGCCACGCCGATCCCCGCGCAAAGTGTCGCGCAGGATGGCAGCCTGAGTTTCACCGTGCCCGCCGGCACCTTTACCGATCCCGATGGCGATACCCTGACCCTCAGCGCCACGCTGGCGGACGGCACCGCGTTACCAGCCTGGCTGTCGTTTAACCCAGCTACCGGCACCTTCTCCGGCACACCGGCCAATGGGGATGTGGGCAGCCTGACCATCAAAGTCACTGCCACCGACGGCAGCAACGCTTCCGTCAGCACCACCTTTGGTCTGACCGTCACCAATGTAAACGATGCCCCGGTGGTCTCCGGCACGATTGCCGCGCAGAGCATTGCGCAAGGCGGCAGTCTGAGTGTCACGGTGCCAGCCGGCACCTTTACCGATCCGGATGGCGATACCCTGACGCTCAGCGCCACGCTGGCGGACGGCACGGCGCTGCCAGCCTGGCTGTCGTTTAACCCAGCTACCGGCACCTTCTCCGGCACACCGGCCAATGGGGATGTGGGTAGCCTGACCATCAAGGTCACCGCCACCGACGGCAGCAACGCTTCGGTCAGCACCACCTTTGGCTTGACCGTTACCAACGTTAACGATGCCCCGGTGGTCTCCGGCACGATTGCCGCGCAGAGCATCGCGCAAGGCGGCAGTCTGAATGTCACCGTACCCGCCGGCACCTTTACCGATCCGGATGGCGATACCCTGACGCTCAGTGCCACGCTGGCGGACGGCACCGCGTTGCCATCCTGGCTGTCGTTTAACCCAGCTACTGGCACCTTCTCCGGCACACCGGCCAATGGGGATGTGGGCAACCTGACCATCAAAGTCACCGCCACCGACGGCAGCAGCGCCTCGGTCAGCACCACCTTTAGTTTGACGGTCACCACCGTTAATGAAGCCCCAGTGGTCTCCGGCACAATTGCCGCGCAGAGCATTGCACAAGGTGGCAGTCTGAATATCACCGTACCCGCTGGCACCTTTACCGATCCGGACGGCGATACGCTGACGCTCAGTGCTACGCTGGCGGATGGCACCGCGTTGCCAGCCTGGCTGTCATTTAACCCAGCTACCGGCACCTTCTCCGGTACACCGGGTAACGGTGATGTGGGTAACCTGACCATCAAGGTCACCGCCACCGACGGCAGCAACGCCTCGGTCAGCACCACCTTTGGCCTGACAGTTACCAATGTGAACGATGCCCCAGTGGTCTCCGGCACGATCCCAGCGCAGAATATTGCACAAGGTGGCAGTCTGAATATCACCGTACCCGCCAGCACCTTTACCGATCCGGACGGCGATACGCTGACGCTCAGTGCCACGCTGGCGGACGGCACCGCGTTGCCATCCTGGCTGTCGTTTAACCCAGCTACCGGCACCTTCTCTGGCACACCAGCCAATGGGGATGTGGGTAGCCTGACCATCAAGGTCACCGCCACCGACGGCAGCAACGCCTCGGTCAGCACCACCTTTGGCCTGACCGTTACCAACGTTAACGATGCCCCAGTGGTCTCCACGCCAATCCCGCCGCAAAACGTGGCTCAGGGGGGTGGCTTCAACTTTACCGTGCCTGACGGCACCTTTAGCGATCCCGATGGTGACACGCTGACGCTGAGCGCCACCCTCGCCAACGGGTCGCCGCTGCCAAACTGGTTACGCTTCGATCCTGCTATCGGCACCTTCTCCGGCACACCGAGCAATGCAGATGTCGGTACCTTGGTGATCAGGGTCACGGCCACCGACGGCAGTAATACGTCCATCAGCACCAGCTTTGGTCTGACGGTAACTAACACCAACGATGCACCCGTGGTCGCCACGCCAATCCCGCCGCAAAGCGTAGCTCAGGGTGGTGGCTTCAACTTTACCGTGCCTGACGGCACCTTTAGCGATCCCGATGGTGACACGCTGACGCTCAGCGCCACCCTCGCCAACGGATCACCGCTGCCGAGCTGGCTGCGCTTCGATCCGACCATCGGCACCTTCTCCGGCACGCCGGGCAATGCAGATGTCGGTACCTTGGTGATCAGGGTCACGGCCACCGACGGCAGTAATACGTCCATCAGCACCAGCTTTGGCCTGACGGTGACTAACGTTAACGATGCCCCGATGGTCGCCACGCCAATCCCGCCGCAAAGCGTGGCTCAGGGTGGTGGCTTCAACTTTACCGTGCCTGACGGCACCTTTAGCGATCCCGATGGTGACACGCTGACGCTGAGCGCCACCCTCGCCAACGGATCACCGCTGCCGAGCTGGCTGCGCTTCGATCCGACCATCGGCACCTTCTCTGGCACGCCGGGCAATGCAGATGTCGGTACCTTGGTGATCAGGGTCACGGCTACCGACGGCAGTAATACGTCCATCAGCACCAGCTTTGGCCTGACGGTGACTAACGTTAACGATGCCCCTGTGGTCTCCACGCCAATCCCGCCGCAAAGCGTGGATCAGGGCGGTGGCTTCAACTTTACCGTGCCTGACGGCACCTTTAGCGATCCCGATGGTGACACGCTGACGCTCAGCGCCACCCTCGCCAACGGATCACCGCTGCCGAGCTGGCTGCGCTTCGATCCGACCATCGGCACCTTCTCCGGCACGCCGGGCAATGCAGATGTCGGTACCTTGGTGATCAGGGTCACGGCCACCGACGGCAGTAATACGTCCATCAGCACCAGCTTTGGCCTGACGGTGACGAGCAGTTTTGTAAGCGGCGATCCTCAGTTCAAAGCCAACGACGGTCTTGGCCGGACGCCGTCAGTCAGCGATACACACCCGTTGTTTACGCAAGATGCCACGATAGCACTGCCGGCATTGGATGGTCTGATTGCCAATCCATCGCTTGGCAGTTTCACCGTGGGTAACGACGGTGCACCGAAGTCAGTGATGTCTGCCATTTTTGCTACCGGACGCCAGAACACCGAGGGAGGCCCCCTCCCAACGAGTCAGATGGCGGGCACTTTCGGACGTGGAGCCGCCAGCGGCATTGGCATTAACTTCGACAGCACACTAGGTTCCTTCCCCAGCTTCAGCAAAGATCCCGCTTTAGGCGGCACCTCATCTCTGGCTAGCACGTTCTCAGGGATCTATCTGCCTTCACTGAAGCCAATGGAGGTCTTCTCCGGCGGCAGTTGGAAGGATATTCCGCTCGATGGGGCGAATAACGCAATGAATAGCACTGATGACGGCACTGGGCGCTCGGTGGCATTTACGCCCTCGCTGCATCAGCAATTACAACAGATAGGTGATTCGAAACAGCAACGTCTTGCGGCCATTGAGCAAGCATTGCAGGAAAGTGGTCAGCAGCAAGGATAACCTGCGCGGCAGCGCAGCAACGGCGATACGCAAGACGATCGCAAGAACAACGAGAACCATCACAAGAATAACATTGGTAATGATGATAATGACGAGGAGCGGAATCGTGTTAAAGGGTCGGAAACTATTTAGCCTTAGCGCCATCGTGCTAGCCGCCAGCGGCTGTGCCGTGACCACCCAGCCGATCAGCAAGGTCGAAAGCGGACAACGCAGCCAGCAAGACCGAGTCGCCATGTTCAGCCAGCAGGAGCCCGTCACGGCACCAATCACGCTGTATGATGCCATGGCACGTGCGCTGAAATATAACCTCGAATCACGCTTAAAAGTGATGGAATATGCGCTGAGCCAGCAGCAGGTGGAGCTAGCACGCTACGATATGTTGCCGAAACTGGCGGCATCAGCGGGCTACGTGGGGCGTAATAATATGAGTGCCTCCAGTAGCCGCAGCGTGGAAACAGGACGTACTTCTCTGGAACCTTCCACCTCACAGGACCGCGACCGAGATGTAGCCGATCTGACTATGGTGTGGAACGTGCTCGACTTTGGCGTCAGCTACGTGACCGCCCAGCAAAAATCAGATCAGCGCTGGATTGCCGAAGAGCGTAAACGCAAAGTCGTGCACACCATCCAGCAAGACGTACGCTCCGCCTACTGGCGCGCCGTGGCAGCTGAACGCTTGTTGGGGCAGATTGATGGCCTGATCGTCCGTGTCAACGCTGCGCGCGACGCGAGCGAACACATGTCGTCACAGCAGATTGGCGACCCCATTGAAGTCCTTAGCTACCAACGCGCCCTGATCGACGCCACACGCCAATTGGAGGAACAGCGTCGCGCACTGTCGCTAGCCAAGACTGAGCTGGCAACCTTGATGAACCTGCCATTGGATACGGCCTACAAGCTTGCGTTGCCACAAAGCGGTGACGAAACCATACCGCAGCTGAATGTCGATGTGAAGGTGCTGGAAGAAGCGGCGCTGGTCAGTCGCCCAGAACTACGCGAGCAGGATTATCAGGTGCGAATTCATGCCGCTGAAACCCGTAAAGCGCTGCTGCGTATGCTGCCCGGCGTGGAAATCAGCGCAGGTGGCCACTATGACAGCAACTCTTTTCTGGTCAACAACAGCTGGGCTGACGTCGGCGTGAAAGCCACCTGGAACCTGTTTAATCTGCTGTCCGGCCCAGCCGCGCGTAAAGCCGCTCAGGCTAACGAGTCCGTGTCGGAAATGCAGCGCCAGGCGATGTCACTGGCAATTATGGCACAGTTATACATCGCCCGAGCCAACTTCAATGAGGCGCAGCGACAATATAAAACCAGTTCAGAATTGCGCAATCTTGACACTAAAATCGTCGAACAGCTGAGAAACCGCTATAAGGCTAACAGCATCGGTGAACTACAGTTGATTCAAGGTGAGCTGAACGCGCTCAACGCCAGTTTGCGTCAAGATCTGGCCTATGCAGAACTACGCAATAGCTACGGCCAGATATTCTCAACGATCGGACTGGATTTGCTACCGAAAACCCTCCCGTCCAACAGCCTTGCAGATATCAGTCAGGCACTGCGTCAATCTGACACCAACTGGCAACAGGGCAAAATCAGTACATTGCAATCGTTCTGATACGCACTATTGTCGTGCCCGAAATACCATGTTTTACGCGATTAGGAGGGGCAGCAGCGCTGCCCCTCCTACTGTCAGACGTCAGTCAGGCGCTTGCGATCGACCTTGCCGCTGCCGGTTTTCGGCAGCTTGTCGAGCACCACAATGCGCCCTGGCACCATGTAAGCCGGTAAGAACTGATGCAGCTGTTTGCGCAGCGCCAGTTTGGTCATCTCTGAGCCGGGTTTATACTCAACGTAGCCGACCAGCACCGCCTCATCCCCTTCCCCCTGAAGCTTGACGGCCGCATCCTGCACTTGTTCGATCCGTTTCAATTGCGCTTCGATCTCTCCTAATTCGATGCGAAATCCCCGTAATTTTACTTGATCGTCGAAGCGACCAAGATACTGATAACGATCGTCCGCCAGCAGCCGGACTTTATCGCCGGTGCGATACATTCGCTGCCCGGATTCCACCTGCTGAATAAAACGATCCTGCGTCAGATCGTCACGTTGCCAGTATCCGCTACTCAGCGCTTCACCGAGAATGCACAGTTCGCCGACCATCCCTTCTTCTAACGGATGGCGATCGTCATCGATCACCAAATGCTGATAGCCCGCCAGCGTATTGCCCAACGCGACCGTGTGCTGGTTTTCCAACGCGGCACCGTCGATCTGTGCCATCTGCGACCAAATTGTCGCTTCGGTTGGCCCGTAGCAATTCCACAGCGTCCTGCAACGGCTGACCAGACGCTGCGCCAGTCGCAGATCCAGCGCTTCACCGCCGCACAGCGCGACCAGATCGGATTTACCCTGCCAGCCCGCTTTGAACATCATGCGCCAGAAAGCGGGTGTGGCCTGCAATACGTTGATGTCCGGCCGAGCCTGCAAATACGCCGCGACCGCCTGCGGATCTTTGTATTCCTCGTGCGTGGTCAGGTGCTGCACGCCACCGACCCACAGCGGCGCAAACACTTCCAGCATGGAGATATCAAACGCCAGCGTGGTAATCAGCAGCCAGTTGGCTTTATCCGTTAACGTCAGCCGCTCTACGCTGGCATGAATAAAGGTTTGCAGCGCCCGCTGACCAATCACAACGCCTTTTGGTTTCCCTGTCGAACCGGAGGTAAACATCATGTAAGCCGCCGTTTCCGGCCCACCGGCCCGCGCCAGCTGTACGCTCGCCGTGGAATCACTGGCCGCATACGGTAAATCGCAGAGATTCAGTATCGGGCAGTCAAACGCCAGCGAACCGCCGGTGTAGCCGTCCTGCAAGACCGCTGCCAACGCCGCCTCCTGCTGAATCGCCTGTAGACGCTCCCCCGGAAAGTCTGGCTCCAGCGGCACAAACGTCACCTGAGAAAACAGGCAGGCCAGCAGCGCCGCGACGGTGTCAGGCTGGCGACTGAGATGCAGCCCCACACGCTGACCCACAGCCACCCCCTGTGCAGCCAGTGCCTGTTGAATCAGCGCCACGCGTTGCAGCAGTTCCCGATAGCGAATTTCGCGATCCTGAAAGGCGATCGCCACGCAATCCTGACGCGCTTCCTGAGTCAGGCGCGCCAGCAGTTCATCGTGCAGCGCATGCGTCGTCGCCCGGTACGGTAACGTTGCCACCCGCGGGCTAAGGCGGATCTGCGCCAGCCGTTCCCAGCGTGGTGCCAGTAGGCCATCAAGTAGCTGCGTGAGATGGCGGGCAATGCGCTGTAGCTGCCGATTATCGAACTGCCCGTCAGGTGCAGTCAGAATGACCCGATCGTTTTGAACTTGTACGATCAGCGCCACGTTTTGCGCCGCTTTTTGTACTACCACAGGTAACGATGCCATCTCCCCCACGATCAGCAAGCTGCTAAACAGCGCATGCTGGATGTCTGCTGTCAGAAGCTCTGACGCAGACTGCGGATCGCACGACGATCCCACGGCAGCGATCCACTCACTGACGAGACGATCGCGCCGTTGAAAATGCACGATCAGCGGCCTTACGTTATCAGGACGATCGGCCGTGACGAGCGCGGCACACACCTGCTCTTCACCGCTGTATTTGTACAGCAGCCAGCTCCATGCTGCGCTCACCAGCGATGCAGGATAGTGCTTAATCAGCTCACTGCTGTGCCGCTGTTCACCGTGCGTGGCTCCCACCTGCTGCCCGAAGGCCGTGGGCTGTTGGATATCCGCCAGCGGGTTCTCCACTGCTTCATCGTTCCCTGTCATGACAGCGTTTCCTCATTGGCGGTCACCCTCGACTGTGCCAGATACCCGCTCAGCGTCTGCGGTGAAGGGTAGCGTTGTAATAACGCCACACTCACCGGTTGCGCTAACGTACGGCTTAATGCCTGTGCCAGCGCAATACGCTGGAGCGAATCGACACCGCTTTCACACAGCGTTTGCGACCAGAGGCCAGATTCACTGAGATGCAGCGCCTGCGCCCACACGCGCAGCAGCGACTGGGCTGACGGCGTATCAGGCGAGCCTGCACGGCTATCCGGCGTGACAGCCTGTCTCATCGCCGCATCGGTCACCTTATTATGTCCAACGATCTCGGCTGGCTGCTGCGGTGAGCTATTCACCAGCGCCACCACTTCGTCATGCCAGCGCATCAGCACCCGACGCGCCTGCGCACTGTCCAGCACATCGGCGTCAAACTCGAAGCGCAGCAGCATGCAGCCCGCCTGCTCACGCACCACCAGATTCAGCGGCATTTCGACTTTTTCATAGGCGGCGGAGAATTCGGGAGATAACCGATGCGGCTCATCAGCACGTTGGCCTTGTTCTGCTTTCGCGCCAGGATAGTTTTCATAAATAAACAGGCTGTTGAAGAGACGCGGGCGTCCGGCCGTCAGGACAATCAGCGACTGCGTGGCATGCTGGTTCATCGCCATCAGCTCATTCTGCAACTGCACCAGATGTTGTTGCAGCGACACCGGCTGCTGCCAGCTCAACGCCAGCGGCAGGCTGTTGATGTACAGACCCACGCTGCTCGCCACATCTTCTACCGGACTTTCCCTGCCCGACAGCACGTTGCCGACAATGCTGACTGCATCACCAGTCGAGCGCGCCAGCAGCCGGTGCCAGGCATATTGCGCAATAATGCTGTGCGTGACGCCCACCTCACGGGCAAAGGCAATGAGTGCCGCCTGATCCTGCTCGTTCAGGCTCACACCGGTGACCTGCGGTTCAATCTGCGTCAGATGCTGGCTGAGATCGGCGCGTTTTCCCGCCGCCGCAAACAGCATCGCCACATCGTTCGTCTGCGCCAGCAGCGGCTGCCGCTGCTGCCAGAAGGCATCAACGGCAGGTTGCTGCGCCACGGCGTGCAGCGCATGATCCACATAAGCACGATCCGACTGAATCGCGGATGTTTCGCCGTGCATAAATGTTTCACCGCGTATCAGCAGCAGATAGTCGCGGTGTACCGCGCCCAGCAGCTGTGGCCCGCTCCAGCCATCAATCACGCTATGGTGACAGCTCAGGAGCACTCGATAGTCACGCTCACCCAAACGGAAACAGGCAATGCGCAACAGCGGCGGCTGCGACAAGTCAAATCCTGAACGTAAATCCTGCTGGCGATAGCGCTCGATGACCGCCAGTGGATCGGCGTCTTGCGCCACATCCTGATAGTAGAAAGGCAGGTCTGCCTGCTTAACAATCACCTGCACGCTGGCACATTCGCTTTCCAGTGCGGCACACAGCGCTGGGAAACGCTGAATCTGACGCTGCCAGGCCTGACGATAACCTTCCACATCCAGCGCCTGCGCATAGCGAATCGGCGTTTGCAGATGATAAGCATCATCCTGCGGACAACGCAGACGGTGATACAACATCGACTGCTGGAGCGATGACAGCGGCAACAAGGTGTCGATGTCATAACGCTGCGACAGGCTATCGAGCTGCGTCTGGCTCAGCGCAACCGCCGGGAAATCGCTGGGGGTAAAGGCCGTGCCGTGGTGCAACTGTGCCAGACAGGCTGCCGTCAGCGCCCGCAGATTCTCCGTCAACCGCAGCATCAGGCGTTCGCTGTCGCGCTGGTTGAGGCAGCCGACCTGGCGCAGCGTTAACTGCCCTCCTGCAATACCGCCGTGGAGACTGATAACCTCCGCCGGTTTATTCTCTGGAGACACACAGCAGCCCGGCGCGATGTCCACCGGACGCCATGTGCCAGCGGCCTGAACCGACAGCCCGAGATAGTTGAACACAATCGGAGACAGCGTTAGCGCATTGCCCTGCGGATGATGGTAGCGCAACGGGTTAAACCCAACGCCTTTATCCGGCACCTGACGCAGCTGTTCCTTGCTGGATTTAATCAGGGAAGCCCAGTCAGGCTTGTCTTGCAGGCACACCGGATAGGTGCTGGTAAACCACCCCACCGTGCGGCTGACATCCAGCGTCGGATCAATCGCTTCGCGGCCGTGCCCTTCCAGCATGATGCGCGCTTTGTCGCCCCAGCCGAGATCGTTTAACGTGCGGGTCAGCGCCGCCAGCAGCAAATCACTGACTTCGGTATTAAAGGCACGATTGGCCTCACTCACCAGTTGGCCTGTAGTTTCGGCGTCTAGCGTCAGAATCGCGGCGCTGGCCTGGCCCTGCGGATCTTTCGCCGCCAGCAGCGCTGCCTGATCCACGCCGTCTTCCTGCGCCTGCCAGTACGTCAACTGATCCGTATGCTGTGTGACGTAGTTATGCAGCGCCGTGCCCCACTGGCGATAGCTCGACGTTTTCGGCGCCAGCGCTTCACCAAGGTACAGCCGCTCCAGATCGTCAACCAGAATGCGCCAAGACACGGCATCAATCACCAGATGGTGGAAAGCGAGGAACACCGCCGTGTCCGCCTGCGGATGGTGTCGCACCAGCGCACACCCCATCGTTCTTCCCTGCGCGGGATCGAATTCACTCTGCAACGCGGTAAACGCCTGTTGCAGGCCGTCATCGCCAAGCTGGCGATAATCCAGCGTCGACACAACCGGGCAAGGCACCTCCGTCAGATAGCGTTGCCCGTCGGCATCACAAGCCAGACGCAGCGCGTCATGCTGCGCCATCAACGCCTGCAACATCGTGGTAAGTCGTTCGGTATCCACGTCCGGCAGTTGGATCATCGCCGCCTGATTCCAGTGTTCTGGACATGCCAGCGGCTGTTCCATAAACCAGCGCTGAATCGGCAGCAGCGCGAATTCGCCTTCCAGCGTGCCCTGCTCCGCGACAATGCCTGTGTCACGGTTATTCTGCGCCAGCACGCGGCACAGACGCCGCACGCTCTTCGCTTCGAAAACGTCTTTCACCGTGCAGACATAGCCCGCGCTGCGCAGGCGAGTGGTCAGTTGGATACTGAGGATGGAATCGCCGCCTAAGCGGAAGAAATCATCCTCAACGCCTAGCGGCGTATTCAGCACGCTACGCCAAATCGCCAGCACATCGGCTTCCAGCGGATTATCGGCTTCGCCGTCCCCCTCGCTGGCTTCCAGCACCGGCGGCAGCTGTTTCGTATCAAGCTTGCCGTTCGGCGTCAGCGGCATGTCTTCTAGCAGAATCAGTCGGAACGGCACCATGTATTCCGGCAGATGCTTCGCGACATCAATCAGCACGGCGGCGGGTTCCGGCGTGCTGCTATCGGCTTTCACCGTGCCATAGGCAACCAGCGCCGGACGGTTCCCCACCTGCGCCACGATGACTTTAACCTGCTTCAGCGACGGGCATACTGTCGCCAGCTGTGCCTCGATCTCACCCGGTTCAATGCGGTAACCGCGCAACTTGATCTGCTCATCAATACGGCCACAGTATTCATAGTCGCCGTTGTTCAGCAGTCTGGCCTTGTCGCCCGTGCGATAAATGCGCAGCGTCGCCGTGCCGTGTTCAGCATTATTTACGTCATTCAGCGTGATGTGTTCAAAGCGGCTGGCCGTCATCTGTGGCTGGTTGAGGTAGCCACGCGCCAGCCCAAGCCCCGCAAGACACAGCTCTCCCGGTACGCCCGCTGGACACAGTTGCCCGGCCGTATCCAGAATCAGCGCCTGAATATGAGTAAGCGGTTTACCGATAGTGACAGGCTGGCCTTTGCGCAGACGGGTACTCAACGCCGTGACGGTACACTCCGTCGGCCCGTACATGTTGTACAGCGCCACCTTATCGGCCCAGTTTTCCACCACCGCGTTCGGGCAGGCTTCTCCGCCCATGCCAATCGCCTGAATGCCATTAACCTGCTGTGGATCGAGAATCGACATCAGCGCCGTCGGCAGGATCAGATGCGTCGCGCCCGCCTGTTCGGCCTGCACAATCGCCCGATCGTTGGGTTCGCCAAACGCCAGCGTGCCACCGCTGCTCAGCGGCAGCAGCGTCGTCATGTTACCGGCGTCAAACGAGAGCGACATGCAGTTGAACATCGTGCTTTGCGGCGTGAACGCGATGCGATCGCGATGATCGTCCAGCAGATTGATCAGCGAACCGTGTTCGATCATGACGCCCTTCGGCAAACCAGTCGATCCCGAGGTGTAGATCACCTGTGCCAGCTGCTGTGCATGGCGCGGAATGGCTGGCGCTTCATCGCCCGGTAGATCCTGCCACTGCGCGACAACCGCAGGATCGGTCAGATCGATACGCTGTTCGGCGGACCACTGCGCCAGCTGCTGCCCATCGCCGCCGAGAATGACGGAAAGATTGGCATCGGTAATGATGTGGCGCAGCCGCTCCGGCGGATAGTCAGGATCCAGCGGCACATAGGCAGCGCCCGCTTTCCAGACGGCCAGCAGCGCAATGACAAAATAGCGATCGCGTTTCGCCAGCACGCCAACCAGCGACTGTTCGCCCAGCCCCTGACGGTGCAGCCAATGCGCCAGTTGATTCGACTGCCTATTCAGTTCAGCGTACGTCAGCGTATCCGTGCGCTGTTCACCATCAAAAGCAATCGCCAGTTGCTGTGGAGCGCGCTGGACCATCGCTTCAATCACATCGGTTACCGTCAACTGTGGCTGCGGATAGCTACGCGGCAGTTGCTGACTTTCCGCCAGCACGGCAGCAAACCGTTCCGCTTCCATCAGCGGCAGGTGCCAGACATCGGTTTCCGGGGCCTCAACCACGGCTTCAATCAGCCGGATAAAGCGGTCGGCGTAATACTGGATCGTCTGGCGCTCAAACAGCGCGGTGGCAAACAGCCAGTCCAGCCGCACCTCGCCCATCAGCTCCGTCACTTTGACCGAAATATCGGTCTTGGCAGGCAGCACGGGCGAGGTTTCTTCCGCCGCATCACAACCGGGGATCAGATCGTTGAAATCTACTTTGGCCTGATAAACCAGCATCACCTGGAAGATCGGGTTGATCGCAGTGGTGCGATCGGAGCCGATCGCCTCGCTTAATGCTTCAAAACGGTAGAGTTGATGATCGAAAGCCGACAGATCCTGTTCGCGGCAGTATTGCAGGTAATCAACGAAGCTTTGGCTATCCTGCAACTGGGTACGCAGCACGATGGTGTTAACGAAAAATCCGACGACATCTTCGATATCCGGCCGCTCGCGGTAGGCCAGCGGCGAACCAATCACGATATCTTTCTCGCCGCTGATGCGCGCCAGCATCAGAGAAAACACCGCATGCAGGCCAATGAAATTAGACGTGTTATAGCGCTGGCATAGGCGTTTGAATTTATCCCACAGATCGTTGTTGATCGCGGAGAAGATCACTTCCCCACCGCTGTTCTGATGCGCCGGACGCGGTTTGTCCAGCGGCAGGCTATGCACTTCGGGGATCCCCGTCAGTCGCTCAACCCAGAACGATTTGAATTCATTGTGGTAATCCAGAAACGAGGCGGAATTAAACCAGTGTGCGTAATCGATATAGTTAAGCTGGGTCGGTTCGACGGGATGAGGCTGGCGATTTTGACAAGCAAGAAAAGCCGGTTTGAAGTCCGCGAACATATTCTTCACCGACCAGCCATCGGAAATAATATGGTGCTGGGTGATCATCAGAACGTGCACCCGTTCGCTCATCTTCACCAGCCGCACGCGGGTGAGATCGCCCGCCGTGAGATCGAACGGACGGCTGATTTCCGCTTTCACCTGCTGCTGCAAACGCCCTTCCCGTTCGGCTTCCGGCAACAATGAGAAGTCATCATGCTGTATCACAAACGGTTGATAGGCATCGATACGCTGCTCACCTTTGCCTTGTTCATTGACCACAAAACGGGTGCGCAAGCTGGCATGACGCTGCGCCAGCGCGTCAAAGGCAAACTCCAGCGCAGCCACATCCAGCGTGCCGGTCAGCCGAAAATAGACCGGCATATTGTAGAGGTGTGATTGCTCTTCGTACTGCTCGATAAACCACAGTCCGCTTTGCGATGACGATAGCGGGCCAGACGTCGCATTCTGCGGCGTGATGGGGCGCTCAAACGCCTGCTGCGCCGTCAGGCAGCGCACAATGGCGTCTTTGTTTTCCTTAATCGTGCGCCCAATCTCTGCCGTGATCGCGTCTTTGTTGGACTGCGAAATCAGCTGCCCCTGTGCATTCAACGCCAGACGAACGCCCTGCCGTTCCAACTGCTTTAACAGCGTTACGATATCTTTCATGACTTATCACTCTCTCAGCAAATCAGGCCGTCAGCGTTGCCCCGCCATCCACCACCACGTCCTGCATGGTGATGTGGCTGGCCAGATCGGAAGCCAGAAAAACCACGGTATTGGCGATCTCTTCCGGCTGAGCGATCTTGCCCAGAGGAATTCCCAGTTTGTACTGGTCAGGAAAGCCCGCGATAGTGCGCTGCTCAGCATCCGCGCTGTGCCACATGCCGCGCTGCATCGGCGTATCCGTCGATCCCGGCGACACCAGATTGCAGCGCACGCCGTAAGGCGCTAACTCCAGACCCGCGCAGTGAGACAGGCTGGTGAGCGCCGCTTTCGAGGCACAGTACGCCGCCATTTGCATACGGGGAACATGCGCGGCATTAGAGCCAACGCAGACAATCGCGCCGCGACGCTGCTGCTTGAAATGCGGCACCAGCGCGTTCAGCAGGTAAAACGCACCAGAGGCGTTGACGTTAATGCACTGGTGCCAGTCGTCCACGCTCAGCGCATCGATATCACCGAGACGCAGAATCCCGGCCGCGTTGACCAGAACGTCGAGCCCTATTTCTGCCAACTGCTGGCGACAGACCGCCGCCACGCTGTCCGGTTCGCTGATATCCAGCGTCACACAGCTAAACGGATGATCGTCATGTCGGAATGCGCGATCAAAGCCGATCACATTCGCGCCCAGCGCGACAAACTGGCGGGCAATACTTTCGCCAATGCCGCTCGCCGCCCCGGTTACCCAGACGGTCTTGCCGCTGAAATCAAACTGAAGAGGTTGTGCCTTGTTCATCATTTTCCCTACCACACCATTTCCACGCTGTTTTCATCCTGTGACAGCCTGTCGTCCAGGTAGCGGCAGAAGTCGCTGAGCTGGGGATGATCGAACACATCAGACACCTTGATGCTGACGGAAAATTCGGCGGCCAGACGATTAACGATCTGGATGGTCTGTAATGACTGCCCGCCCAGTTCGAAGAAGTTATCTCGCGATTGGATCCCCGACACGCCGAGGATCTGCTGCCAGATGGCGCTGACCCGGTTCTCGGTTTCGCTGGCTAACGCCTGCGCAGGTGCCTCGTCGCGGTATTCCGCCAGCAAGCGCTTGCGATCGACCTTGTTAGAGCCGGTTTTTGGCAACTGGCGGAAGGCGCGGTAATCGGTCGGGATCATCGCTGGCGGCAGCACGCTACTCAGACGCTGTTTCAGCGCTCGTGCATCAACCTCGCCCGCTTTCGTGGCGACAAACGCCACCAGTCGCCGCACGCCGTTGGGGTAAACAATGCCCTGCACACAGGCTTCATCCACATCCGGTTGCGCCAGCAGATGGGCTTCAACCTCCCCTGGCTGGATCCGGTAGCCGCTGATTTTAAATTCGTTGTCCATACGCCCGAGGTACAACAGCTGTCCTTTTTCCAGCCGAACTCTGTCGCCGGTGCGGTAAGCCGGAAGATCCTGATCGCCCACCGCTATTTGCGTAAACGCCGTGTGTTCTGTACCGATATAACCCGCCGCCAGCGTTGGCCCCAGCAGCACCAGTTCTCCTTCCGCAGCAGAGCGATCGCCCGCCGCCAAAATCAGCGCGTTGACGCCCGCCAACGGCAGACCGATAGGAAGCTGCGCCACATCGGCAGACTGCGTTTGCAGATCGCAACTGGTCGCGACTACCGTGGTTTCTGTGGGGCCATAGGTATTGATTAAGCGCAACGTATTCGGTGCATGACGCTGCCACTGTGCCAGCTGTTCGGGGTACACCGCTTCACCGCCGATGATGATGGCGCGCAGTGCGGAAGGCATGGTCAGCGTGCCGGTTTTCAGCCCCACTACCCATTCATTCCAGAATGCCGTTGGCAGATCGAGCAGCGTAATCGCCTGTTCTTCTACCTGTTCGACAAAGGTCGGAATCGATTCCAGCATCTCATCGGTACGCAGCACCAGCGTCGCACCGCTGGTCAGCGTGGCAAAAATTTCTTCGATGCTGGCATCAAAATTGAACGGGGCAAATTGCAGCACGCGATCCGCCGCACGCAGACCGTAGCGCTGACGTGCCGCCGCCGTGAAGTGATCCAACGCGCTGGCGCCGATCTCCACGCCTTTCGGCAATCCGGTCGATCCCGATGTGAACATCACATAAGCAATCTGCCCGTCTCTCGCTTCAACTGGCGGCAACGCGGCGGCCTGTGCGTTGGATGACAGAAGATGCCCCGCCAGAACGATCTCGCCGGAAAAGACCGACGCCAGCCGATGTTGATAATCCGCCTGCGTGACGATCGTATGCAGATCGGCAATCTGGATGATGTGCTGCTGACGTTCACGCGGCTGTTCAGGATCGAGCGGCACATACACCGCACCGCACTGCATCACGGCCAGCAGGCAAATGATGGTTTCAGGGCTACGGTTCAGCATAATGCCGATGCGTTCGCCGGGCTGAACGCCGCGCCCATGCAGCGCCGCGGCAGCCTGACCGCTCAGATCCAGCAACTGCTGGTAGCTGTACTGTCGATCGCGCTGCGTCAGCGCCGGATGGTTCGGGTTTTTACGCGCCTGTTTGGCGATCGCCGTCAGAACCGGTTCGGCAAACGGCTCAGGCTCGCGGCTGGTGATTAGCGCCAGTTCGCGTTCTTCACGCAGCCAGCGTCCCAGCAGCTCGCCACTGGTCTGCTGCGGCTGTGCCAGCCAGCGTTGAAGCAGCGTGAACAGGGTTTCTTGCAGACTGGCAAGCGCTTCCGCGCTGTAACAGGCTGGGTTAGCATCAAAATCCAGCACCGGTGTGCCATCCGGTTTGAAATGGATCTCGATCGTCAGATCTTCTACTGGCCCGGCACTGAGATTCAACGTGCTGGACGACAACGATCCGTAATTGAGCGGATGATCGAACGGCATGATATTGATCAGCGGGCCGAAGAGGCGCTGTTCGCCGCCGACGCGGTTCAGATCGCGCCGTAAATGTTCATAGCGATAATGCTGATGACGACGCAGCGTGCGTTTGGTGCGGGCAACCTGCTGTGCCAGTGTGACAAAGTCCGCCTGTTCATCTACCTGAATGCACAGCGGCACGATATTCATCTGCATGCTCGGCACCGTCAGCGAGGCGGAGCCGATACGGTTCATCACCATCATGCCGAACGTCAGCCTGTCGCTGCCGGACACCAGCTTGAGGTGCGTCGCCAGCATCGCCAGAAACAGATCCGGCCAGCTGATTTTGTTGCCTTCACACAGCGCCGTCAGCGGCTGCCAGATATCCGTCGGCAACACGCTGCTCTGGCGCAAAAAACGCGCCGCAATCGGGGCTTTTTTCTCGCTGAAGCTGGCCGGCTCCGGCATTGCGTTCAGCGTTTCTAGCCAGAAATCACGCGCCTGCGTCGTCTGCCCGCTGGCATCACGCTGCTGTTCTTCTTCCAGTACTTCGCTGAACGGGCCGAACTCCGCCACCGCCACGGGTTGCCCCGCCGTCAGCGCGGTATAGATCTGGGCGATGCGTTGAAACAGCATCGTGGTGCCAAAGCCGTCCAGCGCAATGTGGTGAACGCAGCTATAGAGAAAATCACGCTTTTCACCACACAGTAGCGCAAAGCGGCAGGGTAATCCGTTTCGCAGATCCAACGGCTGGGAGATTTCCTCACGCGCCCAGTGGCGTATTGTCTGCTCTTCATCCGTCATCGGCGCAGGCAACAGTTCAATAATCGGCAGCACGCCGATCGGCACCGGCAGTTGTGAAGCCACAAAGCCGATTTCCGGCTGGTCGGCCTGTTCACCCGCAATTTCAACAAACTGGCAGTACAGGCACTCGCACTCCATGACTGCCTGACGGATCGCGCTTAGCATGGCTTCACTATCGACTTTGCCATCAAACGCGATGCACTCCGCCGTGTTGAACGTCGCTTTATCATCGTTCAGGGCATGACCCAGCCACAGCCCGCGCTGCGCAACGCTCAAGGGCTTCATGATGCGGCTCCCTGCTGTTTTTCGATCAGCGCCCACCAGGCATTCAGGCTAGGGTTACGCGCCAGATCGACAAAGCTCAGCGTGACGCCCTGATTGCGCCATTCGGTCAGCAGCGCCATCATGCGTACCGAATCCAAACCGTAGTCGATCAGGTTTTCATCTTCATCGAATTGATCTTCTTCTTCGTCGATCAAGGTCAGCAGGTGCGCTCTCAGTCCTTGTTTCGTCAGTGCCTGTGCCATTTTTGCTCCTGTGAGTTCTGTCGTGCTAACCACCCGTCCGGCGCGTGTCGCCACATATTTCAGCGCCATCTGGTGTTCCTGAAGTGAGAAATCCGCCACCGCATCGCCAACCATGAATGGCTTGATGTCGCGCATGAAGGCATCCGTCGCGGTAATCATGCAGCCGATATGCCCGTAAACGCCGCAGATAATCAGCTGATCTTTACCCATTTCCTTCATCATCGGTTCCAGCGGCGAACGGTGGAAGGCGCTATAGCGCCACTTCACCAGCACCGTGTCGTGCTCATCCGGTGCCAGCGCGCTCACGACACGCTGTTTTTCAGGATGATTATTCAGCCCTGCGCCCCACATGTCGTTCAGCAGCGCCCGGTCGGCCGCGCTTTGTGCGTTCGGCTGCGCGGTATACACCACCGGAATCCCCTGTGCTTTGCAGTAGGTTCGCAATGCCACAATGTTCTCAATCAGTTGCTGCGCCAGCGGGCTGTCCGCGCCATAGAAATTCACGAAATAGTCCTGCATGTCGTGAATCAGCAGCACCGCGCGTTCAGGCTCAAACGCCCAGGAAACCTTGTTCTCAGGGAAATCCTGTGCGCGCGGCAGGGGATAAGAAGCAATAGAAGGGATTGCCATCACAAAATCCTTATTTATTTTGAACACCAAGTTGGGTTTTGAGTGCTAAGTTGGGTCTGGATGCGCTGACGGAGTGATTTCTTATCAATCTTGCCGACCGGCGTGACAGGTAAGGTGTCGATCATCTCGAAGCGGTCCGGCAGTTTGAATTCAGCAATACCCTGATTACGAAGATATTTTCTTAACGTGATGGCTTTCAGCGAGGGATCGCTGACCACCAGAAAAGCGCAGCTCTTTTCGCCCATAATCGGATCGGGCATGGACACCAGCGCAGCATGGAGAATGCCATCATGCTTGAGCAGCAGGTTTTCGATCTCTTCCGCGGCAATCTTTTCACCGCCTCGGTTAATCTGATCTTTTTCCCGCCCGACCACGCGCAGATAGCCATCCTCAGTCATCTGCACCACATCGCCCGAGTGGTAAAAACCGTCACTATCAAAAGCGCGGGCATTGTGTTCCGGGCTGCGGTAATAACCGCGGAAGGTATACGGACCACGCGTCGCCAGCAGACCCGCTTCGCCTCTCGGCACCGGATTACCGTCGATATCCAACACCTTCACTTCATCGTCCGGGCTCATCGGATAGCCCTGCGTGGTGAAAGTGTGCTCGTCGCTGTCGTCCAGTCGGGTGTAGTTCACCAGCCCTTCCGCCATGCCGAGCACCTGCTGTAGCTGGCAGCCCAGCACCGCCGGAATACGACGGGCAACGGTTTCACTCAGCTTCGCCCCGCCTACCTGCAAGAGCTTCAGGCTACGCAGCGCGCCACCAAACTGTTCGGCTGCCTGAATCCACAGAGCGGCGGCGGGCGGCACCAGCGAGGTAATATCGATCTGATGGCGTTCGATCAGCGGGAAACAGGTCATCGCCCCCGGATCCGGAGCCAGCACGACACGTCCACCGGCGTAGAACACGCCAAGCGAACCGGGCGAACTTAACGGGAAGTTATGTGGAGCAGGCAACGCGCACAGATAACGGGTGTGTGGCGTCAGCTCACAGATTTCCACGCTGCGGCGCACGCTGTAGTAATAATCATCATGGGTGCGGGGAATCAGCTTCGGCGTGCCGGTACTGCCGCCAGAAAGCTGGAAGAAAGCCACCTGCCCCGACGCAGAAGGCTGATACTGGCTGGTCGACGCGTACGGTTGCAGCCAGTCCGTCAGACTATGCCCCAGCGGGCTGTCGCCGAGCATCACCACCGTTTGCAGGCGGGGAACCTGCGTCTGTAGCCGATCCAGAAATTCACCGTTGCCAAACAGCGAATGTTCAGCCGAGGCGATCAGTAAGCGTGGTTCGATCTGCGTGGCGTACGACAGCAGCTCCAGCTTGTTATGGCTGAACAGTGCGTTAACCGGCGCGACGCCCATTTTCAGCAACGCAAAAAAGGTCAGGTAGAATTCGGCCACGTTCGGCAACTGCACCAGCGCGGTGTCGCCACAGCGCAGGCCGCTTTCCGTCAGACGCGATGCCAGTGCGGAAGACTGTCGATCCAGCTCCCGATAGCTCCATTGGCGCTCGCCGCACACTACCGCAACCGCGTCAGGTTGCGTCGCCAGATGACGTTCCCAGGCATCCGTTAGCGGCAGGCCAACCCAGTAACCCTTGTCGCGATAACGCTGTGCCAGTTCCTCTGGCCAGGGCGTAAATTCAATGCTCATAGTCCATCCACACCTGAGTTAAGCCCAAACGCATTCAGCATCGTGTTTAATTTGGCGGCGGTTTCAGCCCATTCATCCTCGGGGACAGACGCCTCAACAATGCCCGCACCGGCAAACAGGCGGACTTTGTTGTGTTTAATGGTGCCGCAGCGAATCGCTATAGCCCATTCACCATCGCCGTTGGCATCACACCAGCCGACGATGCCGCTGAATACGCCGCGATCGTGCGGTTCCAGCTCGGCAATCAGCTGACGCGCTTCCTGTGTGGGGAAGCCGCACAGTGCGGGGGTAGGATGGAGCTGGCAGGCGACCTGAAGTGCCGTCATCTCTGAGTTCGCCAGTTCACCGCGGATAGCGGTAGACAGGTGCCACATGGAGGCGGTGTGCATCAACGAAGGGGCCGATGGAATCGTTAACGACGAGCACAGCGGCATCAGGCGTTGGCGGATGTCGTCCACCACCAGCTTATGCTCGTGCTTGTCTTTACCTGATTTCAGCAGGCGCTGGCTGTTCAGGTAATCCAGATGCTCATCGTTCATCCGTCGCGCCGATCCCGCCAGCGGATTAGAGACAATGACGTTCCCCTGCTTGCGCACCAGCAGTTCCGGGCTCGCGCCCAGCAATACCGAACCATCCGGCAGCGGCAGTGAGAAGTGGTATCCACCCGCGTTCTGCACCATCAGGTTATTGAGGATCGTTTGCGCCTTAACGGGGCTCGTTAGCTCAATGTCCAAAACGCGTGACAGCACCGCTTTGCTCAGTTCACCACGGCGGAACCGCTCAACGGCCTCTGCCACGATGGACTTGAACTGACATTCGTCTGGGACGCTGTTTAACGTTAGCGCGGTAGGGCCCGCGGCCGTGTGCTTACGGGCACGGCTGACGAGTTCAGATTTCGTCGTAACGTTATAACTATCAGGGATATAGAGACAAGACGGTTGCGTGGTATCAAAGGGAATCGCCCCCACAACAATAGGCAGCGACTGCCCTGCCTGACGCGCTCGCTGGAATGCCTGCGCGATTGCAGGGCTAAGCCTGTCATCGTGCGAGCCAGGAACACAAACAGGGGACGAAATACGTTCAAATAAGCCTGAAGTAGACAGGCTTCGGTGTTCCGATGCATATAAAAAAGCGGTTTGTTCCGAATAGGTTAACCCGCTAAATGCTTCAGTTTTTGTAATCAGTGTATCCACAAGACAGCTCCTGCGCTCGCAAATTAAATACCAATGATTATTAAAATCATTATCATTTATATTAAGCGCAGTTAAATTACACTGAAGTAACGTGTTCGGTCAATCCTTCCACAGAATGGTTATTCACACCCATTAATTAGGGGTTATATTGATGTTAATCAATTTTTTTGTGCATGTTTCATAATGGATAATGGTTAGCAACAGGAATGTATTGATTATAAAACCCACATCACAGATGATAATGAAAATACTTATCATTCATTGTCAGAAAAATTAAGCTGCGCTAGACTGCGCAAATATTTTACTAATTATGTCTAAATGTGAGCCTGTCATGGATGAAAGCATGTACCGCCTGCACACCCGATCCGTTGTGCATCTGGCGCTGCTCATTAACATGCTTTCCCTTGGTAGCCTGATGATGGTGATGCCGCTAGGCCCCGATTTCGTCAGCGCCCTGTCTATGGATGCCAAGAACATCGGCTACATTAGTGGCGGTGCAACGTTTGCCTCCGCCATCGTCGGCTTCCTCGCCGCTCCCTATCTGGACAGATTTAACCGTAAACATGCTCTGCTCGTGCTGCTGACGCTACGCTTTGGCCTGACGGCAGCCTGCATGTTTTCCACCAGCCAAACCGATCTTTTGCTGCTGTTTATTCTGGCGGGCTGCGTTGCCGGGCCGGCATCCGGTGTCTTGATGGCTGCGGTTGTCGATATTGTGCCAGCCAACGAGCGCGGAAAGCAGTTGGCTTATGTCGGCATGAGCTTTTCGCTCGCGGCGATTGTCATCATGCCGCTGTCGTTGGAGTTGGCTCATCGTATTAACTGGCAAGCGCCGTTTTATACTTTCGGCCTCGGTGGCCTGTTGCTGGTGTTGTTGGTGCTGTGGCTCTTTCCTTCCATGCCGCCGACGCATCGGGTTCAGCAAGGTAATTCCCCCACGACGGCACCCACGTCGGTATTACATGACCTGTTAGCATCCCCCCTTTTCCTGCTGGGGCTGACGGTAATCTCGCTGCAAATGTTCGGTCATTTCCTGCTGATTCCCCACTTTTCCAACTACTTTCAGTTCAATCTGGCCTTCCCGCGGGATGATATTTCCCTGCTCTATCTCTGCGGCGGGCTGGCAAGCATGGTGACCATGCAGCTGTGCGGCAATCTGTTGGATCGGGGATATGCCAGCCGAACGATTGTAGTCACAACGCTGCTGCTGGCCGTTGTGATTCTCTGCGGTTTCGTTTTGCCTTTTTCACTTTCCCTGTATCTGGTGTTCACCCTGTTCATGGCGCTCAGCGCAGCCCGCTCCAGCAGTACGCTGGCAATTACCGCCGGTATTCCACTGCCGCATCAGCGCGCCGCGTTCATGTCCTATCAGGGAACCGCCGCCAACGTGGCATCCGGGCTTGCCAGCGTCGCTTCTGCCGCTTATCTGAGCACCTCTGCCGAGGGAAAAATTGACGGATTCTCACAGCTCGCCATCGCCAGCACCGTATTTGCGCTGGCCGCCATGCTGCTGACCCTGCGCTTAATTTCGCAGTTGGCTGAACGCAGCCGAAAGATGGCCACACGCCAGCCAGCACAGATTACACCCTAAATAATTCGAGTTTCAGGCAGGCGGCAAGAGAAGGAATCCCGATGAGCTTACTCAGGTAAGTGATTCGGGTGAGTGACAAATCTGCAAGAGGCAGGTTTGAACGCTGCTTGCAGCGGCCCCAGCGGGGCGAGGTCCACGAAAGTGGGCCGAGTAGCGCAGCCAACGCACATGCAACTTGAAGTATGACGGGTATACAGGGCAATAAACCGATCGATTCACGTACGAGTGGGTCGGCAATACATGCAACACAGCACGTTTACGGGGATATTTTTCCACTCTTTGATGGGGTCTTTGACATGCAGCTAAAACCGGAAAGTCGTTTTTCACATCATCATTTTCCACACAGCAAGGTGTATCACGCCCTGCTGATGACCGGATTACTGGCACTGCCTGCACTTGTACAGGCAGAAAACGCGGCAGATGAAAAAATCGTCGTGACAGCAACACAGACGAAACACACCACGCTAAGCGCCCCCGCCAGCGTTTCTGTCATCACCCGCGCCGAGCTGGAAAAGATGTCGGTGAATAACGTTACCGACGCGGTGAAAAAGCTGCCGGGCATTAACATCAATCCCTCTACCAGCTATGGCCGTAATGAAATAAAAATCCGTGGCATGCGGGCAGACTACACGCTGCTGCTGGTGAATGGTCGTCGTATTAACTCCCAAGAATCGCTCGCAACCGATATGGGGAATGATTTCGATCTTAGCTCCATTCCCATGTCGGCGATTGAGCGTATCGAAGTGATTCGTGGCCCGATGTCTTCACTGTACGGTGCCGATGCGCTGGGCGGTGTGGTAAACGTGATTCTGCGCCAGCCGGGGGAGAAAGTGGCCGGCGAGATCGGCTATAACTTTCAGGCTCCAACCGAAGGATCCGGCGGCGATAATAATCGTCTGAATGGCTACGTCAGCGGGCCGCTGGTGGAAAATACGCTGCTGGGAAGTTTGATTGTTGACGGCGGAAAACGTGACGCCTGGCGTACCGAGCTATCACAAAACCGCAACACAGATGCTCTGGAAAAACGTGATAACTACAGCGTGCTGGGTAACCTGACGTGGTTGATCGATTCTCAGCAAAGTCTGGATTTTGATGCGACTTATACCAAAGATGACCGTTTCGTCGACTGGAATAACTTTGGCGCAACCGTCCATAATACACAAAAAATTGATCGCCTCGGTCTGGGACTCACGCATAACGGTAGCTGGGATAATTTCGATACGCGGTTACGCTACTACTACGAAAATATCGATTTAATGGATAATTCTGAGCTTAATAAAGGCATTGCCGATATTACTCAAAATAATCAGACAGTTGATGGACAAATCTCCGGTTATTTGGGCGATCATCTGCTAACCGGTGGCGGCGAATACCGCATAACGTCGCTGGAACACAGCATGAACATGAAAGGCGGGAAAGTAGACGTCAATCAGAGTGCTCTCTTCCTGCAAGACGAATTCAAAATCGCTGATTTAGCCCTCACCTTTGGCGGTCGTGTTGACCACCATGAAGTCTACGGCACCGAGTTCAGCCCACGCGCCTACGCTACTTATAGTTTAACCGACAACTGGGTGATTAAAGGCGGCGTCAATAAGGCCTTTAAAGCCCCTACGCTAGCCCAGTTTACCCAAGGCTATTCCAAAGCTGACTGTCGCACAAGATGCCAACGCATAGGTAATCCAGATCTCAAAGCTGAAACATCCATCAGCTATGAAATTGGCACTGCGTATGAGGCAGAACGCTTCGGCACAGGCGTTACTCTGTTTAATAATGATATCAAGGATATGATCCAGGCAGAGGCGTGGGATAATAAAGCCCCAACGGTGACTTACTTCAACGTCAGCAAGGCCCGCATTCAGGGAATCGAAACCTCATTCTGGATTGATGTAACAGATGACCTAAACTGGACCACCAACTGGACCGTGGTTGATGCCGAAGATCGCACCACCAGAAAGCGTCTGAAGCAAACCCCGAAAAATACGGTTAATACCCAACTTAACTGGCAGGCACTGGATAACCTCTCAACCTATGTGTCCTATCAGTACACGGGCAACCAATATTTGCGTGATAAAGAAACGAATAAAACACGCGGCTTTAATACTGTGGATATCGGTGCAACCTACACGCCAGTTAAAAACGTGGATCTGAAGCTGGGCGTCACTAACCTGACCAACGAAAAGCGAGACTATGTTGCCACTAATCTCGATTATTTCCTGTCTGGGCGTACGGTGTATGGCGGCGTGAGCTATAAATTCTGATACCGATACATTCTCATTAATCGCTCTCAG
>NZ_JAINZP010000031.1 GCF_020166435.1 Pectobacterium versatile
TCAGGCCGCAATAGGTGTTTTAAAGAAAAATGACTGTTTGCTGCATTACACAGCAAAACCCCGCTTTATACCTATTTTTGCACAAACTTATCCACAGAAAGCATTCTACTCAAAAATTGACGAGCATCACGCAAACGTTTTCGCTACAATTCACCCCGTTCAAAATCGTCGTATTTTTGCGAACGCTAACTGAATATTTCTCTTTATTCCGCAATTATTGCTCTGACAAAGACGATATTCACATACCGTTCTTTACTGACTACCCAAATCCAGGGGATAACATCATCATGCAACAACGCCGTCCAATTCGCCGCGCTCTGCTCAGCGTTTCTGACAAAGCAGGTATTGTCGAATTTGCTCAAGCTCTGTCCCACCGTGGCGTCGAGCTCCTTTCAACGGGTGGAACAGCCCGTTTGCTGGCCGATGCTGGGTTAGCGGTGACTGAAGTCTCTGACTACACCGGTTTCCCAGAAATGATGGATGGGCGTGTGAAGACCCTGCACCCGAAAGTACACGGCGGCATTCTGGGACGGCGCGATCAAGATGATGCAATCATGACGCAGCACGACATCAAACCGATTGATATCGTCGTTGTGAATTTGTATCCGTTTGCTCAGACCGTCGCTCGTGAGAACTGCACGTTAGAAGATGCGGTTGAGAATATCGATATCGGTGGCCCGACGATGGTCCGCTCCGCCGCCAAGAACCATAAAGATGTGGCTATCGTAGTCAAGAGCAGCGACTACGGCGCCATCATTAATGAAATCGACGCCAACGAAGGTTCGCTGACCTACGAAACCCGTTTCGATTTAGCCATTAAAGCATTCGAACACACTGCCGCTTACGACAGTATGATTGCCAACTACTTTGGTGCACTGGTTCCGCCTTACCACGGTGATACCGATAAACCATCGGGCCACTTCCCACGCACGTTGAACCTCAACTACATCAAAAAGCAGGACATGCGCTACGGCGAGAACAGCCATCAGCAAGCTGCCTTCTATATAGAAGAGAATATTCACGAGGCCTCTGTCGCCACTTCTACACAGTTACAAGGCAAAGCGCTGTCTTATAACAACATCGCCGACACCGATGCGGCGCTGGAATGTGTGAAAGAATTTGCCGAGCCAGCCTGCGTTATCGTTAAACACGCGAATCCGTGCGGCGTAGCGATTGGCAGTTCAATTCTTGATGCCTACGAACGCGCCTATAAAACTGACCCGACATCTGCATTCGGCGGCATTATCGCTTTCAACCGCGAACTCGATGAAGAGACGGCGCAGGCCATCATCAGCCGCCAGTTTGTCGAAGTCATTATTGCCCCATCTGCCAGTGATGCCGCATTGAAGGTGACCGCTGCAAAACAAAACGTACGTGTCCTGACCAGCGGTAGCTGGCAGCAACGCGTTCCTGGTCTGGATTTCAAACGCGTCAACGGCGGTTTGCTGGTACAGGATCGCGATCTGGGCATGGTCGATGCATCTCAACTGCGTGTCGTGACCGAGCGCCAGCCGAGCGAACAGGAATTACATGATGCCCTTTTCTGCTGGAAAGTGGCTAAGTTCGTTAAATCCAATGCGATTGTGTACGCACGCGATAACATGACCATTGGGATAGGTGCTGGCCAGATGAGCCGCGTTTACTCAGCGAAAATCGCTGGAATCAAAGCGAGCGATGAAGGGCTGGAAGTAAAAGGTTCCGCTATGGCGTCTGATGCGTTCTTCCCATTCCGTGATGGTATTGATGCCGCAGCTGCCGTTGGCATTACCTGTGTGATCCAACCGGGCGGGTCTATTCGTGATGATGAAGTCATTGCCGCCGCCAACGAACACGGCATTGCGATGATCTTTACCGACATGCGCCATTTCCGCCATTAATTCTGGAGCTGACCGAAATGAACATTTTAGTAATTGGTAATGGCGGACGCGAACACGCGCTGGCCTGGAAAGCCTCACAGTCACCGCTGGCGAAACATGTTTATGTTGCTCCGGGAAACGCGGGCACCGCACTTGAACCTGCGCTGACCAACGTCGATATCGCCGCAACGGATATTCCAGCGTTAGTCGCTTTTGCGCAGGAAAACCACATCGATCTAACCATCGTTGGCCCAGAAACACCCTTAGTTATCGGTGTTGTGGATGCGTTTCAGAGCGCGGGTCTAAAAATCTTTGGTCCAACGCAAGGCGCTGCACAGTTAGAAGGCTCTAAAGCCTTTACTAAAGATTTCCTGGCACGCCATAACATCCCAACAGCGGAATACCAGAACTTCACCGAAGTGGAACCCGCACTGGCCTATGTACGCAGTAAAGGCGCACCGATCGTCATCAAGGCCGACGGATTAGCCGCTGGCAAAGGCGTGATTGTCGCCATGACGTTGCAGGAAGCGGAAAACGCCATTCAGGATATGCTAGCGGGGAATGCATTCGGCGATGCCGGACACCGTATCGTGGTGGAAGAGTTCCTTGATGGCGAAGAAGCCAGCTTCATCGTTATGGTGGATGGCAAGAATGTGCTGCCGATGGCAACCAGTCAGGATCATAAACGCGTCGGGGATAAAGACACTGGCCCAAATACCGGTGGCATGGGCGCTTACTCGCCAGCTCCGGTCGTGACCGATGAAATCCACCAGCGGGTGATGGATCAGGTAATTTGGCCGACCGTGAACGGCATGGCCGCTGAGGGAAATACCTACGTCGGTTTCCTGTATGCCGGTCTGATGATTTCTGCCGATGGCCAGCCAAAAGTGATCGAATTCAACTGCCGCTTTGGCGATCCAGAAACACAGCCAATTATGCTGCGCCTGCGTTCCGATCTGGTGGAGCTGTGTCTGGCAGCCTGTGACGGCACGTTGGATCAGAAAGATTCAGTCTGGGATGAACGTCCGTCTCTGGGTGTGGTATTGGCTGCAGGCGGTTACCCGGCTGACTACAATACGGGCGATGTGATTTCCGGTTTACCACAGCAGGATGCCGAAGATGGCAAAGTTTTCCACGCAGGCACCAAGTTGAACGGCATTGATGTCGTCACCAACGGCGGCCGCGTACTGTGCGTCACTGCATTAGGTAATACCGTCGCTGAAGCGCAACAGCGCGCTTATGAAATAGCAGCAGGCATTCAGTGGCAAGGGGTATTCTGTCGAAAAGACATCGGCTACCGTGCCATTGAGCGCGAGCAAGCCTGATAAGTGATGCGATAACGATTGTCTGATAAATACTGAAGCCCGGAGAAATCCGGGTTTTTTATAGCCAGATTCTTTATATACCCTAAATAATTCGAGTTTCAGGCAGGCGGCAAGAGAGGGAATCCCGATGAGCTTACTCAGGTAAGTGATTCGGGTGACTGACAAATCTGCCAGAGGCAGGTTTGAACGCTGCTTGCAGCGGCCCCAACGGGGCGAGGTACACGTAAGTGTGCCGAGTAGCGCAGCCAACGCACATGAAACTTGAAGTATGACGGGTATGGCTATTTAGGCTGCCACTGGCAGACGTCATCTTCCACCACCAGCAATAACTGCGTCCCTTCTGGCGCTTCCAGCCACGCGACGTTTAGCGGGCGCGTTGCATGCGCTTTTTGCTGCGCGATCCATTCACGTGAATCGTTGTCAAAATCAGGGCGAACCACTGTACCGTCACAAGACTGCACCTGCCCTTCCAGCCATTTTCCTTGCTTTAGCCTCACCTTTCCTGCACGCAATACATCGCTCAATTCCAGCATGCGCTTAGCATCAAACTGATAGAGCGCGATTTCATCATCAGAAACTGATTCACGTCTTTCGGCAAGCTGCCGCTGCATAAAGCTGACAGTGCCATCTTCTGCAAAGCGCAAACGCATATCTTCTTGTTGCGCCCCGAGCTGATTACGCTGTATCTCGCGTAGCTTATCCTGTTGGAACGTATAGCGAGTCACCACCAGACCATTACCTTGAAGCGGGTTGTACACGGTGGTCAGTGCCGTCGTATTCTGCGCATCATCCTTACGCCACAAACGCACAACACCACGATCGGCAACGTAACCGCTGGCGAACACTTCCGGCGGTGCGGTGCGGCTACTACAGGCCACCACGGCTATCAGCACGAGGCCTGCGCCACACAAACGTCGTAAAAGCAAAAGGGGCGAAAACGCCCCTCTGCTTAAACTTTTAACCAGCATGGGCTTATTTAACAGCGTCTTTCAGAGCCTTGCCAGAAACAAACGCTGGCACGTTGGCAGCAGCAATTTTGATTTCTTTACCGGTTTGTGGGTTGCGGCCAGTGCGCTCATTACGATGGTTCACTTTAAACGTACCAAAACCAACTAATTGTACTGCATCACCTTCTTTCAGAGACTCGGTAATTGCCGCCAAAGTTGATTCCAGAGCTGCTTTAGCCTGTGCTTTTGACAGATCAGCTTTGTCCGCAATTACATCAATCAGTTGAGTCTTATTCATAAGTTATCCTTACAGTGTGTTTATCGCTTGCTAAGCATCGAGTGCGACGGATATGCCCTTTCCCGTTTCAGGGTGTAATAGCACTCTCCTGCATACACGCACCGACAGCCACTTTTTTTACGCCCCCCAAATGTAGACCAGACAGGGTGCGAATGTGAAGCCTTAAGACAGGCCATTTCAGGCCTTAAATCACGTTTTATCGCGTTATTGATGCAAATTTATCCCGATGTTACTACTTCCGGCCTCGCGCACATCAGAACGGAGCCCTTTGATCAGCTCAATGTCGCGTTCTTCACAAGCCGCCAACAGGCGAAAAATCTCCCATTGGATGTCCCATTCTTCTTCAATTGCAGGCAAAACCTTTAGCTCATCGTCGGTCATTTCTTTGCCTGCCTGCGTCATTTCCAACATGGCAACCGTTCGGATAGACGTTTCGCTAATCGCTATCGCATGTTCCAGCGTTTCACCGCTTAAACGCGAATGAATCAGCTCGCCCAGTGCGATGCAGGCATCAATAGCCGGGTAGACACCGTAAAGATCGTAATCTTCAGCAGCGGGAACCGCTTCTTCCAGCTTTTCCAACTGGCTATCGAAATTGACCTTCGCATCTTTAATAACCAATGTTTCCCATACCAGATCGAGAATGCGACGGTAAACCATCGCGTCGCCGAATTCTGTTTGACGACAAAACTCGTGGTAATTTGGATACATACGTTCACAAAGACATGCCATGAAAGTGACATGTTGCCAGCTCGTCAGCTTTTCCAGACGTAAATGAATGGGGTTACGTAACATTTTTATGCTCATTAACGGCGACGGACGGCAGTGTACCTGAAATCACAGTGACGCCCTATGCCTGAATTCCTAAAGTTTTACGACAATACGTTAGCGCCTTGCTGCCGTTGCCAACGCACAAATGCGGGACGGTTTGATGCGACAGCATCAGCCCAACGAGTCGGCTCCGGTAAACGGTAGCCACGCATACAAGATTGCACCCAGTACAATGCACTATCCTGACTGACTCGATGCCCCGTCGCCACAAACAGTGGATTACAGCGCGCTTTACTGCGCCATACCCAGCCAATCTGCTCGCCCTTATCCAGTAACGGCTGCTGGCTGCCAACACTCTCTGCCAATGGCTCAAATCGGCCACAAAGCCGACTTTTCGCTACGCCAATCGTCGGAACATCAACTAGCAGACCAAAATGGCTGGCAACGCCGAGACGACGCGGATGGGAAATCCCATGCCCATCGACAAACAGCAGATCCGGTTTCTGTTCAAGCAATGCCCACGCAGCGAGCAGCCCAGGACATTCACGAAACGAAAGAAAGCCGGGGATATAAGGCATTGTCGTGCTGATACGCGCAATCTTGTATTCTATCAGTTCCAACGAAGGATAGCGCATTACCGCAATCGCAGCGCGGGTTACCGAACCTTCTTGCTCAAAGCCAACATCCGCACCCGCGATAAACGCGGGCTGCTCAAAAGGTAAATCGTCGTGGCGAATCACATCAGAAGCGCGGGCCAACTGCTCAGCCCGCAGCTGTTGTGTATCAATCACATCACCTCCTGTGAATCATGCGTGATAAGCGCGGGACAACCGATGCACGGCCTCAACAAAAACGCCCGCATGCTCCGGCGGCACATCCTGATGAATGCCGTGACCCAGATTGAAAACATGGCCGTTGCCTTGTCCAAATCCAGCCAGGATCGACGCCACTTCCTGCTCGATCCGTGCCGGATCGGCATACAACATCGACGGATCCATGTTTCCCTGTAGCGCGACTTTATCGCCTACGCGACGGCGTGCGTCAGCAATATCGCTCGTCCAGTCTAGCCCCAACGCGTCGCAGCCCGTTTCTGCCATCGCTTCCAGCCACTGGCCGCCACCTTTAGTGAAGAGCGTCACGGGCACACGGCGACCTTCATTCTCGCGCTGTAAACCATCAACGATCTTGTGCATGTAATGCAGAGAAAATTCTTTGTAGTCGCGTCCGCTCAGCGCGCCGCCCCAGGTATCAAAGACCATCACCGCCTGCGCACCCGCGCGAATCTGCGCGTTGAGATAAAGAATGACGCTATCAGCCAGCTTATCCAGCAACAGGTGTAGCGTTTTAGGCTCGGCGAACATCATTTTCTTGATGACGGTAAACGCTTTGCTGCTACCGCCTTCAACCATATAGGTTGCCAGCGTCCACGGGCTGCCCGAGAAACCAATCAGCGGCACTTCACCGGCAAGGTTTTTACGGATCGTCCGCACGGCGTTCATCACATAGCCAAGTTCCTGCTCTGGATCGGGAACTGGCAGGTTAACCACATCGGCATGCGACGTGATCGGGGAGTGAAAACGTGGGCCTTCCCCCGCTTCAAAATAAAGCCCTAAGCCCATAGCATCAGGGATAGTAAGAATGTCAGAGAACAGGATCGCTGCGTCCAACGCATAGCGCCGTAAAGGTTGTAACGTGACTTCACAAGCCAGCTCTGCGTTTTTACACAGAGACATAAAATCACCCGCCTGCGCGCGCGTTGCCTTATATTCCGGCAGATAACGCCCCGCCTGACGCATCATCCACACCGGGGTGACATCAACGGGTTGGCGTAATAACGCCCGCAAATAGCGATCGTTTTTCAGATCAGTCATGTTCTTTTCCTTTCAACCTCACGGCGGTTCTACACCGGATAGATGTGATGAAACGGATGCGTTATAAGGCAAACGCTTTATGACGCAAATAGTACCACGTCAGCCTTCGTTCTCGTGATAAGTGCGGCACAGTACCACCGTATCCTCGATAAGCCGACGTGCCACAGTGCCCGGCGGAGGCAACTGCGGGAGTTGGTCATAGCGGAACCAGCCTGCATCACGCAGCTCTTTCGGATCGTGCTTGATGTCTCCACCCGCATAATCGGCCATAAACGCCATCATCAGAGAATGAGGGAATGGCCAAGGCTGCGAACTCACGTAACGCAGGTTCTTTATCCGAATTTGGCTCTCTTCCATTACCTCACGCACGACCGTCTGCTCCAGTGTTTCGCCCACTTCAACAAACCCGGCCAGCACGGTGTACATGTTTCCGCGATGCCGATTGTGTTGCGCCAGCAGAATTTCCTCGCCACGGCGAATCGCGACGATGATGCAAGGCGCGATCTGCGGATAATAACGTTCTTTGCAGTGGTGACATAAGCACGCCAGCTCCGTTTTGCTCCGCACCATTTCATGGCCGCAATAACCGCAAAAACGATGAGAGCGATAGAACTCGGCCAACTGTACGCCTCGCCCTGCCAGTTGGAATAAGCCCACGTCCTGATCGAGCAACTGGCGAACTGATGCCATATCGGAATCTCGTCCCTGACAGACCAGCCAGACAGGCAGCCCTTGCCATTCGCCGATTTGGCGAGCTGTTTTCCCCTGCAACGACCACTCTATTGCCGTTCCGCGCGGCAATTCTCCCTGAGGTAACCAGATTTGTACCGCGTCGCTAACCACCCACCAGCCGGTTTCATCACCTTTTAGCGTCTGTTCCATATCTTTTTATTGCTCCACTGCCACTTCACTGGCATTTTACATTCAGAGTGATTACATAAGTTTTATAACTGGGATTTCAGTTATTTCTTACCGTTCACGGAGTCAACAATGCTAAACCAGCTACAAAGTCTAACTGAATACGTTGGTGGCAATAATGCGTTAATCGACCAATGGCTACAAGCGCGTAAGCAGCTTCTGGTGGCTTACTATCATCTGGTTGGCATCAAGCCGAACAAGGAAGCGCTTTCTCTTTTGGATGAAGAGGCATTGGATAATTTTTGCCAGAATCTGGTGGACTATCTTTCTACCGGCCACTTTCATTTATACGAAAAAATGCTGCATGAAGCAGCGACGCACAGCGAACAAGTATTAGCGCTTTCCACCCAGCTCGACCTCGCCCTGCAAAATAACACGCAGCAAATCATGACGTTTTACGATAGCCATCTGGCGGCAGCCATTGACCATGATAACTGCCTCGAATTCCAGCAGGCACTCTCTCACGTCGGCGAAGCATTGGAAGAGCGTTTTACGTTAGAAGACAACATGATCCAGCAGGTTTACGACAAATAGTGGTCATTTGACGCTATTTAAGTAAATCATCACACACTGTAAAGGCAAAAGCGGCACGCTTTGACATCTGCGTTTTGCCGACATACAGTGTAGGGGTTTTATTGGCCCGTTTAAGAGACGGGCATATCTTGTCGGAGTGCCTAGCGTGCTCGTGTTTTGTTTTACGAAATAAATCGTTATGACGAAACTTATGAGCGCACAGGCTGAGACCGTTAATTCGGGATCCGCGGAACCTGATCGGGTTAATACCTGCGAAGGGAACAAGAGTAATGCACCTCATTGAGCCCAAGGCTGTGTATTCCCACATACCTGCTCTGACGCTCAATATCATTATTACTCCCTCCGGCTCCAGACAAGCAATCTTCCCTTTACGTCTTACAGGAACTTGCTATGTCTACAGAACCCTTGTCTATAAAAGCAGTGTCATCCAAATCCGGTCGCCGTGAACAGCGTGCCGCCGCCCAGCAGTTTATTGAAACCTTACAGGGAACCGCCTTTCCCAATTCCAAACGCATTTACCTGACAGGTTCACGCGATGACATCCACGTACCGATGCGGGAGATTCAGCTTAGCCCGACGTTGCTTGGCGGCAGTAAAGACAACCCCCAATACGAACCCAATGAGCCAATCCCTGTTTACGATACTTCAGGGCCTTATGGCGATCCGGCTGCGCAACCCGATGTCCGCGTTGGGCTAGCGAAGCTGCGCGCCAGCTGGATTGCAGAACGTCACGACACCGAAGCGCTATCCGGCGTCAGCTCTGATTTCACCCAACAGCGTCTGGCGGATGCGGGTCTGGATCATCTGCGTTTCGAACACCTGCCACGACCTTTGCGCGCCAAAACGGGCCAACGCGTCACCCAGCTCCACTATGCGCGACAGGGCATGATTACCCCCGAAATGGAATTTATCGCTATTCGTGAAAATATGGGGCGCGAGCGCATTCGCGGCGAGGTACTGCGCCAGCAGCATCCAGGGCAAAGTTTTGGCGCCCTTCTGCCAGAAAATATCACGCCGGAATTTGTCCGTCAGGAAGTGGCTGCCGGGCGCGCTATTATTCCCTCAAACATCAATCACCCTGAATCGGAACCGATGATTATCGGCCGCAATTTTCTGGTGAAGGTTAACGCCAATATCGGCAATTCCGCTGTGACATCTTCCATCGAAGAAGAGGTGGAAAAGCTGGTCTGGTCTACCCGTTGGGGCGCGGATACGGTGATGGATCTCTCAACCGGCCGCTATATTCACGAAACGCGCGAATGGATTCTGCGTAACAGCCCCGTGCCGATCGGGACAGTACCGATTTATCAGGCGCTGGAAAAAGTGAACGGCATGGCGGAAAACCTGAACTGGGAAATGTTCCGCGATACGCTGCTGGAGCAAGCAGAACAGGGCGTGGATTATTTCACCATCCACGCTGGCGTGCTGTTGCGCTATGTGCCGATGACGGCCAAACGCCTGACCGGCATCGTCTCACGCGGCGGTTCCATTATGGCGAAGTGGTGCCTGTCGCATCACAAAGAGAGCTTCCTGTACGAGCACTTCCGGGAAATCTGTGAAATTTGTGCCGCTTACGATGTCGCGTTGTCGCTGGGTGACGGTTTACGTCCGGGCTCCATTCAGGATGCCAACGACGAAGCCCAGTTTGCCGAGCTGCATACGCTAGGCGAGCTGACCAAAATCGCCTGGGAATACGACGTTCAGGTGATGATCGAAGGCCCCGGCCACGTTCCGATGCAGATGATCCGCCGCAATATGACCGAAGAGCTGGAACACTGCCACGAAGCACCATTCTATACGCTCGGCCCGCTGACCACAGATATCGCACCGGGTTACGATCACTTCACCTCTGGCATCGGTGCCGCCATGATCGGCTGGTTCGGCTGTGCAATGCTCTGTTACGTGACGCCGAAGGAACATCTTGGCTTGCCGAACAAAGAAGACGTCAAGCAGGGGCTGATTACCTACAAGATCGCCGCTCACGCCGCTGATTTGGCGAAAGGCCACCCCGGTGCGCAGATCCGTGATAACGCCATGTCAAAAGCACGTTTCGAATTCCGCTGGGAAGACCAGTTCAATCTGGCGCTCGATCCCCAAACGGCCCGTGCCTACCACGATGAAACGCTGCCGCAGGAATCCGGCAAAGTCGCCCACTTCTGTTCCATGTGCGGCCCTAAATTCTGCTCGATGAAAATCTCACAGGAAGTACGCGACTACGCCGCGAAACAGGAAGCAGAAGCCAAACCAGTTGAAGTGGGTATGGCGCAGATGTCGCAAGAATTCCGCTCGCGCGGCAGCGAGCTTTATCACAGCGCCACCAGCCTGCAAACCGAGGAAAGCAAATGACGGACTCGACGACTTTTGCCCCAACGGCACAGCGACTGGGGCTTTATCCCGTCGTCGATAGCGTGGAGTGGATCGAGCGACTACTCGGCGTCGGGGTGAAAACGATCCAGCTCAGGATAAAAGATCGGTCAGATGAACAAGCCGAAACCGATGTGATCCAGGCGATCGCATTGGGTCGCCGCTATCAAGCGCAGCTCTTCATCAATGACTACTGGAAATTAGCGGTAAAACATCAGGCATACGGCGTACATCTGGGTCAGGAAGACCTGGATACTGCCGATCTGGCCGCCATTAAAAAAGCGGGTCTGCGCTTAGGCGTCTCTACGCATGACGATCGTGAACTGGCACGCGCGGTAGCGATAAACCCGTCCTATATCGCGCTGGGGCATATTTTCCCCACGCAAACCAAGGATATGCCATCAGCGCCGCAGGGGCTGGCCGAACTAACGCGGCACATAACCGATCTGCAGGACCGTTTTCCTACCGTTGCAATTGGCGGCATCAGCATAGACAGAGTACCTGCGGTGCTGGCAACGGGCGTCGGCAGCATTGCCGTTGTCAGCGCCATTACTCAGGCACCAGACTGGCAGCAGGCCACCGCGACGCTGCTCAAAATGATTGAAGGACGGGAGGCATGACATGGTAACGACTCACCATCCAACGCCTGCCGGACTGAGCGATAGTGAATTCATGCGCTATAGCCGCCAACTGATGCTGGAAGATATTGGCCCGGAAGGTCAGGAGAAACTCAAAGCCGCCCGCGTTCTGCTGGTTGGGTTGGGTGGGCTGGGGGCGCCCGCCTCGCTCTATCTGGCTGCCGCTGGGGTCGGCACGCTACTGCTTGCCGACGATGACTCACTGCACATCAGCAACCTGCAACGCCAGATTCTGTATCGCACCAGCGACACCGACAAACCCAAAGCCGTGTTAGCGCAGCATCAGCTACAGGCATTAAATCCGCACTCAGAAGCGATTGCGATTACCGAAAGGCTCAGCGGTGACGCGTTATACAGCGCCGTCAGCCGCGTCGATCTGGTGCTGGATTGCAGCGACAACATGACAACTCGCCATGCGGTTAACGCCGCCTGCTTTAGCGCAGGCAAGCCGCTCATCAGCGGGAGCGCCGTCGGTTTCAGCGGCCAGCTCGCGGTCTTCGCACCGCCTTATCACGCTGGCTGCTACGCCTGCCTGTACCCCGATACGACCGAACCACAGCGCAATTGCCGCACCGCTGGCGTGCTGGGTCCGGTGGTCGGCGTTATTGGCACGCTTCAGGCGCTGGAAGCGATCAAACTGCTGGCCGGTATACCGTCCGCGCTAGACGGCAAGCTGAGGATGTTCAATGGCAAACAGCAGAGCTGGAACACGCTCCAGCTGACGCGCGCACCCCATTGCCCGGTATGTGGAGGGGTGCATGAAAATCACGCTGAATGATGAGCCCTTTGAATGCCCAGAGGCCACCACGGTTGAAGCGCTGCTGAGCCAGATAAATCGGCTCCAGCCTGGCACAGCGCTGGCCATCAACCAAACCATTATCCCGCACGCCATCTGGTCACAGCATCAGGTGCAAGACGGTGATGACATTTTGCTTTTTCAGGCAATCGCGGGAGGATGACATGCTGCACATTGCCGATACGACATTAACTTCACGGCTGCTGACCGGCACCGGGAAATTCGCCACGCCAAAATTGATGCTGGCAGCACTTGAGGCTTCTGGTTCTCAGTTAGTCACCATGGCGATGAAACGCGTTGACCTGAACGGCGGCAACGACGCCATTCTCGCCCCGCTACGTCAGCTTGGTATTAAGCTGCTGCCGAATACCTCAGGGGCCAAAACCGCAGACGAAGCCATTTTTGCGGCCCGACTGGCGCGAGAAGCGCTGGGCACTCGCTGGCTGAAGCTGGAAATTCACCCCGATGTGAAATACCTGCTGCCCGATCCTATCGAAACCCTGAAAGCCGCCGAACAGCTGGTAAAAGAGGGATTCACGGTGCTGCCTTACTGCGGTGCCGACCCTGTGTTGTGCAAACGGTTGGAAGAAGTCGGCTGCGCGGCAGTGATGCCGCTGGGCGCGCCGATCGGCTCCAATCAAGGACTGCAAACGCGTGATTTTCTTCGCATCATCATCGAACAGGCGCGTGTTCCGGTTATTGTCGATGCGGGCATTGGCGCACCCAGTCATGCGGCCGAGGCACTGGAAATAGGAGCCGACGCCGTACTGGTCAATACGGCCATCGCCGTTGCCCGCGATCCTGTGGCGATGGCACACGCATTCAGACTGGCAGTCGATGCCGGTGGGCTTGCCTGTCAGGCCGGTCTGGGAAATAAGCAATTTGTCGCCAGTGCCACCAGCCCGCTCACCGGTTTTCTGCATCAGCAAACGGAAGGGGCGGAGCGATGAGCGTCGATTTTCAAACCATCTGGGAACAGCTCGACTGGGATGACCTGACGCTGTGCATCAACAGTAAAACCGCACGTGATGTCGAGCGAGCGCTTGCTGCACCACACCTGACGCGTGACGATTTTATGGCGCTCATTTCACCTGCCGCCAGCGCCTATCTGGAGCCGCTAGCCCAGCGGGCACAGCAACTCACCCGGCAACGTTTCGGCAATGCGGTGAGTTTCTATGTGCCGCTATATCTATCCAACCTCTGCTCCAACGACTGCACCTACTGCGGCTTTTCAATGAGCAATCACATCAAGCGAAAAACGCTGGATGAGGCAGAGATCCTACGTGAATGCGCCGCCATCAAGGAACTGGGGTTTGAACACCTGTTGCTCGTGACCGGCGAACACCAGCGTAAAGTAGGCATGGATTATTTTCGTCGCGTCTTTCCGCTGATCCGACCGCTCTTCAGTTCGCTGATGATTGAAGTTCAGCCGCTGTCGCAAGACGAATATGCCGAGTTGAAAACGCTGGGGTTGGATGGCGTGATGGTCTATCAGGAAACCTATCATCCGGCGACCTACCAACTGCATCATCTAAAAGGACAAAAGCAGGATTTCCATTGGCGACTCGCCACGCCGGATCGGCTTGGGCGTGCCGGGATCGACAAGATCGGGCTGGGCGCTTTAATCGGCCTGTCCAATAGCTGGCGAACCGACTGCTACATGGTGGCGGAACATCTGTTGCACTTACAGCGGAACTACTGGCAGAGCCGATATTCTATCTCGTTCCCTCGTCTGCGCCCCTGTACGGGCGGCATTGAGCCGGCGTCGCTCATGGATGAAGCGCAGCTCATGCAGGTCATTTGTGCATTCCGGCTGCTGTCGCCGGATATTGAGCTGTCACTTTCCACGCGTGAATCGCCTTTCTTTCGCGATCATGCCATTCCTATCGCGATTAACAACGTCAGCGCATTTTCCAAAACCCAGCCGGGTGGCTACGCCGACGACCATCCTGAACTGGAACAGTTTTCACCGCATGATTCACGACGCCCTGAAGACGTGGCGCAAGCCATCATACGAGCAGGTCTCCAGCCTGTATGGAAAGACTGGGACAGTTATTTAGGCAGATAGTCATTGAGCAGGTAACGCGGCGATATGCCTGATATTGGTCACTGAAGCGTGAAGTGAGAGGGAAACACGGTGATGAGGCTCCCGCAGGGACACCTCGCACCGTGGTAGCCCTCGCATCTCGGATCTTAAGCGATTGGTATGCGTGATACGCATGATTTGGGATGCTGCTCGCAGGCCGGAATGAGAATTACACGGAAGGTGACATTCTCAGGATAGCACCGCGCAAGATGACATTCAGCCTATCGTCACGGCCTGCGACGAAGAATACAGTAGCGTCGTTGGCAAGCCTGAGCATGATTACGGAGCTTGCTGGCCGGAGCTATTTGCTACTTATCAGCTCTGCACATCAACCCGCCGATACGGGGCTTATCCTTACCCGTATCGGCCCTTCCCTAAAATTATCAGGATGCGTTTTGGTCAGGAAAAGTGTGCATCATCTTCGCGATTTCACTACCCACGATGCGCAGCCCTTCCCTCATTTCTTCCGTAAAGCGATTGGCATAATTGAGCCGAAGACAATTACGATATTTGCCTGAGGCGGAGAAGAGCGAACCTGCGGCTATCTGTATGCCCGCTTTTCTGACCTCACGGCTGAGCTTGAGCGAATCAAAATATTCGGGCAATTCAATCCACATCAGAAACCCACCCTGAGGACGGCTCACACAGATGTTTGACGGAAAATACTCACGCACCCAGCAGGTAAACGTATCCAGATTAGCCTTGTACTGAGCACGCATACGGCGTAGATGAGGCTGATAGTGTCCGTTACGGATAAATTCCGCCACGGCTAGCTGAGGCTGCACCACCGTCGATCCTGTACTGATGTATTTTGTATGAATCACCCGCTCCAGATAGCGCCCCGGAGCAATCCAGCCAACGCGCAAACCGGGAGCCAGATTCTTTGAAAACGAGCTGCACAAGAGTACACGTCCATCTTCATCAAATGATTTTATCGCGCGGGGACGCGGATATTCATAGGCCAGCTCGCCATAGGCATCATCTTCAATAATCGCGATATCAAAATGCTGCGCCAGCGTCACCAGCGATTTTTTACGGGCATCAGGCATGATGAAACCAAGCGGATTGTTACAGCTCGGCACCAGAAGTACGGCTTTGATCGGCCACTGATCCAGCGCCAGTCTTAACGCTTCAAGACTGATCCCCGTCACCGAATCGGTCGGGATCTCGATCGCTTTGATATCCATCCCACGGAGGATCTGCATCGTACCCGGAAAAGCTGGTGATTCAACGGCCACGATGTCGCCGGGTTGGCAAACCGCGCGGACGGCCACAAATAAGGCTTCCTGACATCCGGTCGTGATCACAATATCATCTTGCGTTAGCTGGCAGCCACAGTCGACGGTAAGACGAGCAATCTGTTCGCGCAACGCAGGCACGCCATACACGCTGTCATATTGTAAAACCCTAGGATCCTGATATTGGCAGAGGCGACTCATCTCTTTCCACAGTGGTTTGATGGTCGGCTGGCTCACATCCGGCATTCCGCTACCAAATTTCAGCACGTTGGTTTCCAGACGCACGTTCACCAACTCCAGCACCGATTCCCACTGCGTGATCTCAACCGGGCGTTGGGCAGGACGCGTCAGCGCGGGTACGGGCGGCGTTGCCTTGCGCGGCGTGACAAAATATCCCGAACGCGGCTGCGGCATAATCAACTGCCGGGTTTCCAGCAGGTGATAGGCTTGCTGTACGGTACTGATGCTCACACCATGCTCTGTACTCAGTGCCCGCACAGAAGGCAGCCGCTCTCCGCTTTGGTACAACCCTTGTTCGATCCGCTGTTCTAACAGCCCAGCCAGGTGTTGATAACGCGTCATCAGTATCATTCCCTATCAATATTCACAGCAGTAACCAGTACAGATTCAAATAAAAATCACCATTCAGATGCAATATCACACAATCTGTATGCTAAAAAAATGGATTTTTTGAGTCTGTATTGAAAATGGCTTTCACCTCATCATAGCGATCATTCACTGGCGAGGGGGAAAATATGGAATTTCATGAGAATCGATCACAAAAACCGTTCCGCGAGTCACCGTTTTGGCTCATGCTGATTTTGCCGTACCGCTTGTGGAAAGCCTGGCGAGCAAGAGCGAACACGCTGAAGATACTACGAAATATGAGCGATGACGGACTCAAGGATATTGGGCTAAAGCGAAGCGATCTTGATCGGTTCAGATAGTGCCGCGGCAAAAAACAGTAGACAAAAAACAGTAGAAGTGTGCCGATACAAACACTGTATCTGTATCGGCACGCTAGATTGGTGAGGCGAGGAGATTAGTGAGGTAAGGCATCCGCCGGTGTGGCTTTCATCCGCATCCCGACAATCGCCGACAGTAAGCAGCCAATGGTAAGGTAAGCTGCCACTCCGTGCCATGAACCATCCATAAACTGCACCAGCAGAACGGCGATAAAAGGCGTAAACCCGCCGCCAACCACGCTGGCAACCTGATAACCTACACCCGCCCCACTATAGCGGTACGCCGTACCAAATAGCTCGGTAAACATCGGCTGCTGTACGCTAACGATCATATCGTGGGCAATATTTGCAAGCATGATGGCAAAGAACAAGATCATCAGCGTGTTATGGCTTTCCAGCGCCATAAAGAATGGCACCGCACTCGCAGCCCCAATCAGCGCACCGGTAACATAGATACGACGGCGGCCAAAGCTATCTGCCAGATAGGCAAAGCAAGGAATAGATACGCAGCTGATCGCCCCCACCAGCAGCCCGATATTCAGGAAAATATCCCGCGATAGCCCAAGATGGGTGGTGGAGTAATTGAGGGCAAACGCGGTGACGATATACATCGTTAACAGTTCGCCAAGCCGTAGCGCAATAATCAGCAAAAATGCTTTCGGATGCTGGCGCAGTGCTTCCATGATAGGAAACGAACGCAGTTTGCTTGCTCTTTCTCCCAGCGTTTTATTCGCCTCAAACTCCTGAGACTCATCCATCCCGTTACGCACCCACCAGGCGATAGCCACCAGAATCAGGCTGAATAAGAACGGCAAACGCCAGCCCCAGGTAGTAAATTCTTCATTGGTCGTCAAATTGCTCACCACCGATACCGACCCAGTAGCCAATAACAGACCAACCCCAAAGCCAACCTGTACACCGCTGCTGTAAAACGCTTTCTTCTTCTTAGGCGCATTCTCTACCGCCAACAGCGCCGCCCCACCCCATTCACCACCGACCGCGAATCCTTGAATTGCCCTCAGCGTAACCAGCAGCACCGGTGCCCACCAGCCAATGGAATCAAACGACGGCAACAGGCCAATCAACGCAGTAGAAATGCCCATCATCCAGACCGTAATCATCAACATCCGTTTACGGCCCAGCTTATCGCCAAAGTGGCCAAACACCATGCCGCCTAACGGGCGGAACAGGAAACCAACGCCAAACGTACCAAATGCCGCCAGCGTCCCCATCGTTGGGCTAATTTGTGGGAAAAATTCGGTATTAAATACAAGAGCGGCAACAATTCCGTACAGTAAAAAATCATACCAATCGACAACAGCACCAACAAAACTGCCCCATGCTGCACGTTTTGCTCGATGTTGAGAGTGGCTTACTGACTGTGTTTGTAGGGTTTTATCGGAAGAAAGTGAATCATCCTGATGAGGTAATGAGCCGCCATGCTGCGGGAGTGTTGGCGTAGTTGAGGTATCCATATCAGTTCCGTTCTATTTACTTTACATCACTGTACAACAAAAAAATTTTAAAAGGAAAAAAACACATAACAATGGCCCGCTAGGGTAGTTAACAAGGCATTAGCCATAAAAAAACCCCGACCATAATAGTCGAGGTTTTTGTTATTTACCGCATGATGGTTCAGCGTAAAGAGACTTATTTATCGTCGCTGCTACCAAAACCTGCATTCAGCAGTTCAGCCAAGTTAGCAGAAGCTTCTTCAGCACTCACCTGAGGCACGACAGGGGCTTCACCCGCCTGACGGCGGCGCATACGATCCTGATGGTACGCATAACCTGTACCCGCAGGGATCAGACGACCTACGATAACGTTCTCTTTCAGGCCACGCAGCTCATCACGTTTACCCGCAACAGCGGCTTCGGTAAGTACGCGAGTGGTTTCCTGGAACGATGCCGCAGAAATGAAGGACTCGGTCGCCAGAGATGCTTTGGTGATACCCAGCAGATCGCGGCTGAACGTTGCCGTAATCTTGCCATCCGCTTCCAACTGGCGGTTAGCAATCTTGATGCGAGAGAATTCTGCCTGTTCGCCTTCAAGGAACTCCGTGCCACCAGCGCTAACGATGGTGCCTTTACGCAACATCTGACGAACGATAACTTCAATGTGTTTATCGTTAATCTTAACGCCTTGCAGGCGGTAAACTTCCTGAACTTCGTTGGTGATATAACGCGTTACTGCATGTACACCACGCAGACGCAGGATATCGTGCGGAGACTCTGGGCCGTCGGAAACAACGTCACCACGTTCCACCACTTCACCTTCGAACACGTTGAGCTGACGCCATTTCGGAATCATCTCTTCGTAAGCATCGCTGCCATCCAACGGAGAAATTACCAGACGGCGTTTGCCTTTGGTTTCTTTTCCGAAGGAAATGATACCGCTGATCTCTGCCAGAATAGCCGGCTCTTTCGGACGACGGGCTTCGAACAGGTCGGCTACGCGTGGCAGACCACCGGTAATATCTTTGGTACCACTGGATTCTTGAGGGAGACGCGCTAATGTATCACCAGCACCAATCTGCACCCCATCTTCCAACTGAACAATCGTTTTACCCGGCAGGAAGTATTGAGCAGGCATATCAGTACCTGGGATCAGTACATCTTCACCTTTTCCGTCAACGATTTTCAGTGCTGGACGCAAGTCTTTACCACTACCGGTGCGCTCTGCGCTATCCAGAACGACGATAGAAGACAAACCAGTCAGTTCATCGGTCTGGCGAGTAATGGTCTGACCGTCAATCATATCAGCAAAGCGGATGAAGCCGCTTACCTCTGTCACCACAGGCATGGTATGCGGGTCCCAGTTTGCGACGGTTTCGCCACCGCTAACTTCAGAGCCATCACCCTTCGCCATCACTGCACCGTAAGGCACTTTATAGCTTTCTTTGGTACGTCCGAATTCGTCGATCAGTTTCAGTTCAGTATTACGTGAAGTAATAACCAGTTTACCGTTGCTGTTCATAACGAACTTCGCGTTGTTCAGTTTCAGGCTACCTTTGTTTTTCACCTGAATGCTGGACTCAGCTGCCGCACGCGATGCCGCACCACCGATGTGGAACGTACGCATGGTTAACTGTGTACCCGGTTCACCGATGGACTGTGCCGCGATAACCCCGATGGCCTCACCTTTGTTGATGATATGACCACGAGCCAGATCGCGACCGTAGCAATTGGCGCACACGCCAAAGTCGGTTTCGCAGCTTACGACTGAACGTACTTTAACGGCGTCAACGGAGTTCTCTTCCAACATGTCACACCACTGCTCATTCAGCAGCGTGTTACGTGGAACCAGAATATCCGCCGTGCCCGGTTTGATCACGTCTTCAGCCGTTACACGGCCCAGTACGCGCTCACGCAGTGGCTCTTTAACATCACCACCCTCGATAACCGGCGTCATCATGATACCTTCATGGGTACCACAGTCGTCCTCGGTCACAACTAGATCCTGCGCAACGTCAACCAGACGACGCGTCAGATAACCGGAGTTCGCCGTTTTCAGCGCGGTATCTGCCAGACCTTTACGCGCACCGTGCGTCGAGATGAAGTACTGGAGTACGTTCAGACCTTCACGGAAGTTTGCAGTAATCGGTGTCTCGATGATGGAACCATCTGGTTTCGCCATCAGACCACGCATACCCGCCAACTGACGAATCTGTGCCGCAGAACCACGCGCACCGGAGTCGGCCATCATAAAGATGCTGTTGAAAGAAACCTGCTGCTCAACCACGCCATCACGGTTAACCACATCCTCAACGGACAGGTTTTCCATCATCGCTTTCGCAACACGTTCGTTCGCCGCTGCCCAGATATCGATCACTTTGTTATAGCGTTCGCCCGCGGTAACCAGACCAGACTGGAACTGCTCCTGAATCTCGGCAACTTCGGTTTCGGCTTCTTCGATAATCTCGGCTTTTTTCTCCGGGATAACCATGTCATCGATACCTACGGAAGCACCAGAGCGCGCCGCGTAAGCAAAACCGGTGTACATAGTCTGGTCAGCGAAGATAACTGTCGGCTTCAGACCCAAAATGCGGTAACAGGTGTTCAGCATTTTGGAGATCGCTTTCTTGCCCAGAGGCTGGTTAACGATCGAGTACGGCAGACCTTTCGGTACGATCATCCACAGGATGGCACGGCCGATAGTCGTATCGATAATCGACGTCTGATGCGTAACCTCGCCTTCGATGCTCTTGATCTCTTCCGTGATACGCACTTTAACGCGCGCATGCAGAGAGGCCAGACCAGCGCGATAAACGCGTTCAGCTTCTTTCGGACCCGTGAGCACCATGCCTTCGCCTTTGGCGTTAACACAGTCACGCGTCATGTAATACAGACCCAATACCACGTCCTGAGAAGGAACGATGATTGGCTCACCATTCGCAGGGGACAGGATGTTGTTGGTCGACATCATCAACGCACGCGCTTCCAACTGGGCTTCCAGCGTCAACGGTACGTGTACAGCCATCTGGTCACCATCGAAGTCGGCGTTATATGCCGCACAAACCAGCGGGTGCAGCTGGATCGCTTTACCTTCGATCAGAACCGGTTCAAATGCCTGGATACCCAAACGGTGCAGTGTTGGTGCACGGTTCAGCAGTACCGGGTGTTCGCGGATAACTTCGTCCAGGATATCCCATACGACAGCTTCTTCGCGCTCAACCATTTTCTTGGCGGCTTTAATGGTGGTAGCAAGACCACGCAGTTCCAGCTTGCCGTAGATGAACGGTTTGAACAGCTCCAGTGCCATTTTCTTCGGCAGACCACACTGGTGCAGACGCAGGTATGGACCAACGGTGATTACAGAACGACCGGAGTAGTCAACACGCTTACCGAGCAGGTTCTGACGGAAACGACCCTGTTTACCTTTGATCATATCGGCCAAAGATTTCAGAGGACGTTTGTTAGAACCGGTGATCGCACGACCACGACGGCCGTTATCCAGCAGGGCATCAACCGCTTCCTGCAACATACGCTTTTCGTTGCGTACGATGATATCCGGCGCAGCCAGATCCAGCAGACGTTTCAAACGGTTGTTACGGTTAATCACGCGACGATACAGATCGTTCAGGTCGGAAGTCGCGAAACGACCACCGTCCAGCGGAACCAACGGACGCAAATCTGGTGGCAGTACTGGCAGAACGGTCAGGATCATCCACTCTGGCTTGTTACCAGACTGTACGAATGCTTCCAGCAGCTTAATGCGTTTCGTCAGCTTCTTACGTTTGGTTTCAGAGTTGGTTTCGGTCAGCTCTTCACGCAGTTGCTCACATTCTTGCTCCAGATCCATGTTCTTCAGCAGAGCTTGGATCGCTTCGGCACCCATTTTTGCGTCGAATTCATCACCAAACTCTTCCAGCGCATCCAGATACTGCTCTTCAGTCAGGATTTGACGGCGCTCAAGGTTGGTCATACCGCCTTCAACCACGACATAAGATTCAAAATAAAGCACACGTTCAATATCACGCAGCGGCATATCTAACAGCAAACCGATACGGGAAGGCAGTGACTTCAGGAACCAGATGTGCGCAGTCGGAGAAGCCAGCTCGATGTGACCCATACGCTCACGACGTACTTTAGTTTGGGTCACTTCAACGCCGCACTTCTCACAAATAACACCGCGGTGTTTCAGGCGCTTATACTTACCACACAAGCACTCATAATCTTTTACTGGCCCAAAGATACGGGCACAGAAAAGGCCGTCACGTTCAGGTTTGAACGTACGGTAGTTGATGGTTTCTGGCTTTTTAACTTCACCAAAAGACCACGAACGGATCATGTCTGGCGAGGCCAGAGCAATTTTGATCGCATCAAACTCTTCGGTCTTAGTTTGCGCTTTCAGAAACTTTAATAAGTCTTTCACGGATTGGCTCCTGTCGGAGTTAGACCTGATAGACACCTGAACCATGCCGTTAAAAACACAATTCAGGTGTCCCTATGACGAATGCCAGCAATACAACGAGCTGGGATTACTTTTCTTCCAGCTCGATGTTGATACCCAGCGAACGGATTTCTTTCAACAATACGTTGAAGGATTCCGGCATGCCTGGTTCCATCTGATGATTGCCATCCACGATGTTCTTATACATCTTGGTACGGCCGTTCACGTCATCAGACTTAACGGTCAACATCTCTTGCAGGGTATAAGCTGCACCATAAGCTTCCAGCGCCCACACTTCCATCTCACCGAAGCGTTGACCACCGAACTGCGCCTTACCACCCAGCGGCTGCTGAGTAACCAGGCTGTAAGAACCGGTGGAACGAGCATGCATCTTATCGTCAACCAAGTGGTTCAGTTTCAGCATGTACATGTAGCCCACGGTAACCTGACGCTCAAATTGCTCACCGGTACGTCCATCGTACAGGGTAATCTGACCGGAGGTAGGGATACCGCCCATCTGCAACAGTTCCTTGATTTCTTTCTCTTTTGCACCGTCGAATACCGGCGTTGCAATTGGCATACCTTTCTTCAGGTTTTCAGCCAGACGCATAACTTCTTCGTCTGAGAAAGTGCTCAGGTCGACTTTTTGACGCACATCGTCGCCCAGATCGTAGGCTTTCTGGATAAATTCACGCAGTTTAGTCACTTCTTCGTGCTGCTTAAGCATCGCGTTGATTTTATCGCCGATACCTTTTGCAGCCATACCCAAGTGGGTTTCCAGAATCTGACCGATGTTCATACGTGAAGGTACGCCTAGCGGGTTCAGTACGATATCAACCGGCGTACCGTTCTCATCGTAAGGCATATCTTCGATCGGGTTGATCTTGGAGATAACACCTTTGTTCCCGTGACGACCTGCCATCTTGTCACCCGGTTGGATCTGACGTTTAACGGCCAGATAAACCTTAACGATTTTCAGCACGCCCGGTGCCAGATCATCGCCTTGAGTGATTTTACGGCGCTTAGCTTCGAGTTTCTTCTCAAACTCGTGCTTCAGCTCATCATACTGTTCTGCCAACTGTTCCAACTGATTCTGTTTATCTTCATCAGTCAGACCCAGTTCCAACCAGCGCTCGCGCGGCAGTTTGTCCAGTTTGTCAGCTTCTACGCCGCCGGAAACCAGCACAGCGTGGATACGTGCAAACAGGCCAGCTTCCAGAATCTGCAATTCTTCAGTCAGGTCTTTCTTCGCCTGCTTCAGTTGCATTTCTTCGATTTCCAGCGCACGTTTGTCTTTTTCCACGCCATCGCGGGTAAAGACCTGCACGTCGATAATCGTACCGGAAACACCGTTTGGTACACGCAGAGAAGAGTCTTTAACGTCAGACGCTTTCTCACCGAAGATCGCTCGCAGCAGTTTCTCTTCTGGCGTCAGTTGGGTTTCACCTTTCGGCGTTACCTTACCAACCAGAATGTCACCGCCGGTCACTTCAGCGCCGATGTAAACGATACCAGACTCATCCAGTTTGGAAAGTGCTGCTTCACCCACGTTCGGGATGTCCGCAGTAATTTCTTCAGGCCCTAACTTGGTGTCACGAGACACACAGGCCAGTTCCTGAATGTGGATGGTCGTAAAGCGATCTTCCTGAACCACACGCTCGGAAACGAGGATGGAGTCTTCGAAGTTGTAACCATTCCATGGCATGAATGCCACGCGCATGTTCTGACCCAGCGCCAACTCACCCAGATCGGTGGACGGGCCATCTGCCAGAACGTCACCACGTTCTACCGGCTCACCCAGAGACACACACGGCATCTGACTGATGCAGGTATTCTGGTTAGAACGGGTATATTTGGTCAGGTTATAGATGTCGATCCCGGCTTCGCCCGGATACATTTCATCGTCATTAACGCGGATTACAATACGCGATGCATCCACGTACTGTACTGTACCACCACGTTTGGCTACAGCGGTTACACCGGAGTCAACCGCAACAGCGCGTTCCATACCGGTACCAACCAGCGGCTTATCAGCACGCAGGGTCGGAACGGCCTGACGTTGCATGTTCGCACCCATCAGGGCACGGTTGGCGTCATCGTGTTCCAGGAACGGAATCAGGGATGCACCGACGGAAACCACCTGCTGTGTGGAAACGTCCATGTATTCAACCTGATCGCGGCTGAACAAGCTGGACTCGCCTTTGTTACGGCAGGTAACCAGTTCGTCGATGAAGCGGCCTTCTTCGTCCAAATTGGTGTTCGCCTGTGCGATAACGAAGTTACCTTCTTCAATCGCAGACAGGTAATGGATCTCATCCGTCACCACATTTTCACGCACACGACGATACGGGGTTTCAAGGAAACCGTATTCGTTCGTTTGCGCATAAACGGAGAGGGAGTTGATCAGACCGATGTTCGGACCTTCCGGCGTTTCGATAGGACAAACGCGACCGTAGTGAGTCGGGTGTACGTCACGAACTTCAAAGCCAGCACGTTCACGCGTCAGACCGCCTGGACCCAATGCGGAGATACGACGTTTGTGCGTAATCTCGGACAGCGGGTTGTTCTGGTCCATAAACTGTGACAGTTGACTTGAACCGAAGAACTCTTTCACGGCAGCCGAAATCGGCTTGGCGTTGATCATATCCTGTGGCATCAGCGTATCGAGGTCGCCCAGAGACAGACGCTCTTTTACAGCACGTTCTACACGCACCAGACCAACGCGGAATTGGTTTTCTGCCATTTCGCCGACGGAACGGATACGACGGTTGCCGAGGTGGTCGATATCATCCACTTCGCCTTTACCGTTACGGATATCAATGAGCTTCTTCATCACTTCGATGATGTCATCTTTGCTCAGGATACCGGAACCTTCGATCTCATCACGTAACAGAGAACGGTTGAACTTCATACGACCAACCGCAGACAGATCGTAGCGGTCTTCAGAGAAGAACAAGTTCTCAAACAGCGTTTCTGCTGCTTCACGTGTTGGTGGTTCACCAGGACGCATCATGCGATAGATTTCAACCAGCGCACTCAGGCGATCGTTTGACGGATCGACGCGCACGGTTTCAGACATGTATGCACCATGATCAAGATCGTTGGTGAACAGTGTCTCAATACGTTTGTGACCAGATTGGCTCAGTTTAGCCAGCAGATCCAGCGACAGTTCCATGTTGGCTGCGCCGATCAGTTCACCGGTGCTCTCATCGATATAATCTTTGGACAGTACTTTGCCAGCGATATATTCAACAGGCACTTCAATGCGCTCAATACCGTCTTTCTCTAACTGACGGATATGACGCGCAGTGATGCGGCGACCTTTTTCGATATAAACTTTACCGTTCGCTTCAATATCAAACGATGCGGTTTCACCACGCAGACGCTCAGGAACCAAATCCATCTGCAATTTATTGCCATTGATTTCATAGACAATTTTATCGAAGAAAAGATCGAGAATCTGTTCGGTGGAATAACCCAGCGCGCGCAGGATAATGGTCGCAGGCAATTTGCGACGACGGTCGATACGGACAAACAGGTTATCCTTCGGATCAAACTCGAAATCCAGCCAGGAACCACGGTAAGGAATAATACGTGCGTTATACAGCACCTTACCTGAAGAGTGGGTTTTACCTTTGTCGCTATCGAAGAACACACCTGGACTACGGTGCAACTGAGACACGATTACGCGCTCAGTACCGTTGATCACAAAGGTACCGTTATCGGTCATGAGCGGAATTTCGCCCATGTAAACTTCTTGTTCTTTGATGTCTTTAACGGTGCCTTCAGGCGCTTCGCGCTCGTAGATCACCAGGCGCAGTTTTACGCGTAGCGGCGCAGAGTACGTCACACCACGGATCTGACATTCTTTAACGTCAAATACTGGCTCGCCCAAGCGATAGCTAACGTATTGCAGCTCTGAATTACCGCTATAGCTTTTTATAGGGAAAACAGAACGGAATGCAGCTTCCAAACCGTACTGACCTTCCGGGTCTTGCTCGATAAACTTCTGGAACGAGTCAAGTTGGATAGAAAGGAGATAAGGTATGTCCAAAACCTGTGGACGTTTACCAAAATCCTTACGAATGCGTTTTTTCTCGGTATAGGAGTAAACCATAGGGTTCCTCAGCTAGCTGACAAGTCGAACCACTCTGTCTGCCCTAACAAGGACAGTTCATGCAACACTATTTATGTTGGTCGGAAAATAGAGAACTTTCCGTAATACGTCTTTCTATTACTCTTAAACCATTTCGTTACTCTTGCTTAGGCATGGAGCCCATGCAGGAAAGCAGTATATTAAGTCGTCAATAGAAAAAAATATTGGGGGAAATCAATGGCTAAACAGTGTGAAACCCCATTGATGCCCTACAGCGCAAAAAGGCTGGTGACTAAAAAGTCACCAGCCATCAGCCTAATAAATTAGGCTGCAACCTGAAAGGTTGGCTTATTTAACTTCAACTTCTGCGCCAGCTTCTTCCAGTGATTTTTTCAGTGCTTCAGCGTCATCTTTGCTCACGCCTTCTTTCATCACTGCTGGTGCAGACTCAACCAGATCTTTGGCTTCTTTCAGGCCCAGACCAGTTGCGCCGCGAACAGCTTTGATTACAGCAACTTTATTAGCGCCGATAGCTTTCAGCACAACGTCGAACTCAGTTTTTTCTTCAGCAACTTCAGCTGGGCCAGCAGCAACAGCTACAGCAGCAGCAGCAGAAACACCGAATTTTTCTTCCATAGCAGAAACCAGCTCAACAACATCCATTACAGACATAGCTGCTACTGCTTCCAGAATTTGATCTTTAGTGATAGACATAACAATTGTTCCTAAGAATCAGAAATAGTTTATACGTTAGCAAGTACGTTAGAAAAAAAAGCGCTATTACGCAGCTTCTTTTGCATCGCGAACAGCAGCCAGAGTGCGGACCAGTTTGCCGGCAGCGGCTTCTTTCATGGTCGACATCAGACGTGCCAGTGCTTCTTCGTAAGTCGGCAGCGTTGCCAGACGGTCAATTTGAGCCGCCGGGATCAGCTCGCCTTCAAAGGCTGCAGCTTTAACCTCAAATTTTGCATTCGCTTTCGCGAACTCTTTGAACAGACGAGCAGCAGCGCCCGGGTGTTCCATAGAGTATGCAATCAGGGTCGGACCAACAAACGTGTCTTTCAGGCATTCAAATTGAGTGCCTTCAACGACGCGGCGCAGCAGGGTGTTACGAACAACACGCATGTAAACGCCAGCTTCACGACCTGCTTTACGCAGTTCGGTCATTTTATCAACGGTAACGCCACGAGAATCCGCAACAACCGCAGACAGCGCACCTTTGGCTACTTCGCTGACTTCAGCAACAATCGCTTGTTTGTCTTGAAGATTTAATGCCATTAGCTTTTGCTCCTGGATATAGCCGGAGAAACTCTCCGGAACTCACTTCACTTATCGCCAAAATTAGAGATAAGCGTTGAAACACGGTGAGCAGAATCCAGTAAAAAATTATTCTTTATAAAAAAGAAAAACGTTATTTAGGCTCTGTCACCGTCTACGCAGGAGAATTAAGTTTCTTACGAAACACCTGCGGTCTTGGACGGAGGCCTGGATAGGCCAGGCTCCAACCGAAAAATTCTTGCGTTATTCCACTTGAGGAACAACGGGCGTAAAATTATAGGTAAATCTCACACCCGAGTAAAGCGGAACAAAAGCTATTAGTTAGCAGCAGCGTTCAGACCGCTCTGGTCGATGGCAACGCCAGCACCCATAGTGGTAGACAAGCTAACTTTCTTGATGAACACGCCTTTCGCCTGAGATGGTTTTGCTTTTTTCAGCGCAACCAGCAAAGATTCCAGGTTTTCTTTCAATTTGTTAGAATCGAAATCAACCTTACCGATAGTGGTATGAATGATGCCGTTCTTGTCGTTACGGTAACGAACCTGACCAGCTTTAGCATTATTAACTGCTTCAGCAACGTTAGGAGTCACAGTACCCACTTTCGGGTTTGGCATCAGGCCGCGTGGACCCAGAACCTGGCCCAATTGGCCAACAACGCGCATTGCATCTGGAGATGCAATAACAACGTCAAAGCCCATTTCGCCTTTCTTGATCAAGTCAGCCAGATCTTCCATGCCCACAAACTCAGCACCAGCAGCTTTAGCCGCTTCAGCGTTTGCGCCTTGGGTGAAGACTGCTACGCGAACAGAACGACCGGTGCCATGAGGCAGAACGGTTGCACCGCGAACGTTTTGGTCAGATTTACGTGCATCGATGCCGAGGTTAACAGCTACGTCTACACTTTCTACGAACTTAGCAGTGGCCAGCTCTTTGAGCAGAGCAACAGCTTCGTTGATGTCATACTGTTTAGTTACATCAACTTTGTCACGGATCACGCGCATGCGCTTGGTCAGCTTAGCCATTTATTAATCCTCCACTACCAAGCCCATGGAACGAGCAGTACCTGCGATAGAGCGCGCCATGGCGTCTACATCAGAACCAGTCATGTCCGCAGCTTTAGTTTCTGCGATTTCACGAACCTGAGCGCTCGTTACTTTACCTACTTTGTCTTTGTTCGGCTTGCCAGAACCAGACTTGATACCAGCCGCTTTCTTCAGCAGAACAGCTGCTGGAGGCGTTTTGGTAACGAAGGTGAAAGAACGGTCAGAATAAACGGTAATAACAACCGGAGTCGGCAGACCCTTCTCAAGGCTTTCAGTTTTAGCATTGAACGCCTTACAGAATTCCATGATGTTAACACCTTGCTGACCCAGAGCCGGACCTACCGGTGGGCTCGGGTTAGCCATACCAGCTGCAACTTGCAGCTTGACGTAGGCTTGTACTTTCTTGGCCATTTAACTTTCCTCGATTGGGTAATAGCGCCTAGTAAAAGGCTCCCCGTGGTTTGTATTACGTTTCAGACGCCGTTAAGGCCACTGAAAAACAAAAGGCGCGAAATTATAGGTTAATTTCGCGCCATAGGCAAGTCGCTATTTTCAGCAAGTCTTGTCAGGCAATTAGCCTTTTTCGACCTGAGCAAAGTCCAGTTCAACAGGTGTCGCACGACCAAATATAGAGACAGACACCTTCAGGCGGCTCTTCTCGTAGTCAACTTCTTCAACAACGCCGTTAAAGTCGGCAAATGGACCATCGTTGACGCGAACCATTTCACCCGGTTCAAACAACGTTTTCGGACGAGGCTTGTCACCAACCTGCTGGAGACGATTCATAATCGCATCCACTTCTTTATCACTGATTGGAGCAGGACGGTCAGATGTGCCGCCAATGAACCCCATAACACGAGGTACACTGCGCACAAGATGCCAACTCGCATCTTCCATAACCATCTGCACTAAAACATAACCAGGGAAAAATTTGCGTTCGCTCTTGCGACGTTGACCACCACGGATCTCAACTACTTCTTCAGTAGGAACCATGACTTCGCCAAAAAGCTCTTCCATATTATGGAGTTTGATGTGCTCGCGCAGAGACTGTGCTACGCGACCTTCAAAACCAGAAAACGCCTGAACGACGTACCAACGTTTTTTTGGAGCTTCAGACATCTTTTAGAACCTCAGTCCAGTGATAAACGATACCAGACGGACCAGAATACCATCCAGTCCCCACAAAATCAGTGACATCACGGCAGTAACCGCGGCAACGATTAACGTGGTGTGTAACGTTTCCTGACGAGTCGGCCAAATTACTTTGCGTACTTCAGTACGCGCTTCGCGAGCAAACGTTACGGTTGCTTTGCCTTTTGTGGTCAGCAGAGCCACACCACCGGCTGCGGCGATCAGGATAACAACAGCCAATGCGCGCAGAGGAAGACTAAATTCGCGGTAGTAATAATTGCCAACAATCGCAACGACCAGCAAGGCACCTACTACTAGCCACTTAATCACTTCCAGGCCACGCCCACTATCCTGAGCTTCGGTATTCGCACTCATAAACCAACCTGTCACAATGATTCAGACAAATAACTTTGCCCCGCAACTACGGGGCAACCAAACCGAAAGATGTTCTGTAAAAAGAATAATTCGGTATTTACGCCGTATCTACAGAGCCTATCTCACCAATGATTATATCTCGCAATCGCTGATGAGATAGGTTCTACCACGACAGCGTAGAAAAAGGGCATCAAATGATGCCCTTTTATCACGTGTCGCGTCAAACG
>NZ_JAINZP010000032.1 GCF_020166435.1 Pectobacterium versatile
TCGTGCCTGGCTATGTGGCAGAAAAAGTCGGACATGATGAAACGCCACGGGAACATGTTAAGGCCACCACGGGTGACCTGTGCCTGACTGCGCCAGAACAACCGTTGCCAGAAGCGCATCAGGAAGGAAAATCCGGAAACGTTCGCTTATTTACTAAACATTCCTACGTCATCGAGGTAAAAGGCTACCAGATCAACGTGCTGCGCATCGGCGTGTTCTTCGATGGTACGGGGAATAACACCTATAACGCCGAATCCGGCCTTAAAAAAGTGGAGCAATGGCTGGCAGAAACCTGCTCCGACCCTGCACAGCGGGAGAAAGAGCTACGCGGCTGCCAGATGGGACAGCTTCCGGTGAGTGACAGTGCGGCTAACGACAAAACCAATGTCTGGAAACTCTATGAGCAGTTTAAAACAGGCAATGAAACCTTAAGTACACGCGCTTATATCAGCGGCATCGGCACACGCAACCCGGTTGCAGGAAAAGAGGGGATGGAATACCGAACGGACAATATGTTGACAAAAGGGATAGATCTCGATTTTGGTAGTGAAAATACCTCGATTGTTGGCAAGGTGAATCAAGCCTGTGAGCTGGAGATTGTTGCCGCTGTTATGCGCGATTTAGAGAAAATATTACCGAATATTGAATGCATTCACCGGATCGTGTTCGATGTGTTTGGCTTCAGCCGCGGAGCAGCGGCGGCACGCCATTTTGTTAACGTCATCGACCAAAAGGCCGATCACCCGCTGGTGCAGGCAGTGGCGAATACCACCACTATCCGGCTTAAAGCGGGATTTGACTGGGCGAATCGGGATGATGTGCGCATCACGTTTGTCGGAATTTTTGACACAGTAGCCTCATCGTATCATCCCAGCCTCAACATCCGCTTGCAGGATGATTGCGCCGAGCGGGTAGTGCATTTAACGGCGTTGGATGAGGTGCGAAAGCACTTCCCGTTAACGCGTGTCACGCCCACCGCGATTGGCACCAGCATCCCTCCGCACTTTACCGAACTGGCACTGCCGGGCGCGCACTCCGATCTTGGCGGCGGGTATTACAGCCGCTGGAGCCTGCGTAACCCGAACAGCGACCCAGCGCTGACCGAGTGCCTTGAACTGGAGCGCTTTATGAGCGAGGAAGCGATGACTACGCCGGATACCGAAAGCCGCGCCTATCGTCAGGCGAAGGCCTATGGCGAGGAAAAAATCGCGCAAGGCTGGGTTGATCGGCTTCACCCACATTTAGCGCGTGCCTCCACGCCACCGACAGGGGCAATTAGCCTGATCCCCTATTCGTTTATCCGCCAGCGCGGTAAGGATGATGCCTGGCCTAAAAAGGCGGTCTATGTAGAGGTGGTGATGAGTCGGGTGGTTGAAGGTGAGTATTCCCGTATTCCATTACATATGATGGTGGAAGCGGCACGCGCTGTCGGCGTGCCGTTTAAGGCGTGGCGTTCAGAAGATAAAATGCTTCAACTTGAATCACTTTCAGCCAAACAGCCAGCGGTGAATCTGACCAAACTGGATGAGAACTGGGCGTTGGCGGCCACCGAGCCGGGCGTGATAAAAAATCTGAGCCAGCAGCTTCCCACAGCAGTGTATCGGGCGCTGCGCCGCGATTATGTACACCGCAGTGCCAGCAACCAGGGCATATCCAGTCCAGCGGGAACCCATAAACAGGAAACCACCGTAAGCAAGGAACGGCGACACATCATCGGCAATTTGGAGGCATGATGTTTAGATATTTTATTATGGCAGTGGGGTTGTGTATTTCTCTGATCGCTTGTTCAACCCCAGCAGTATCTGTTCGCTGGGATTACGGTACAGGCAGTAACATTGATGAAATCTGGACGACCAACGTTGAGTTTTATCGTGGTGGGACATTTATTGGTGGTTATCCTGGCGGAGGGGGAGGACCAAGCACCAGTGCAAAATGGATCAGAGAAAAACAATATTACTGGGCGGGAGGTGGTGGCTTACCGGTAGAAGGAATGGCCGTTCCCGATCGTGCCGTAATAGAGATGGTGTCCTTCTACGATCGCAAACGGTACCGTATCACGGTGAATTTACCCGCCGATTTAGCCCAGCAAATGCAACAGCGCTATCAGGTTAATAGGCATATAGATCAGCGTAGCTGGCTCTATTTTGGCCTTGCCCCCGGTGGCTATTATGAAGTGTTATTGAAAGGCGATAAGTTGCTTGTCAAGCCAGACCTATTACTTGCCCGCGGCATTGCCGAAGAGGTCACCGATGATTGGTATGATAAAAAGGTACCCGTAGCCAGACAATACGGCATTGATGATTTCGACAAAAAATACGGCGAACTGTTTAAACAGCACCCTATCCCATTAGGCATGGGCTGGGCACCAATCATGGATGCCTATCGTGCCAACCAGCCTAAAACGGACCAGCAGCCGATTAAATAACACGATGTCACTACGCAACAGACTGGACGAGGGTCTGTTGCGTTGCCTTCTGGCAATCAGGGGATCGCCAGCCCAGTGAATACCCACAAACAGGAAACCACCGTCAGCAAGGAACGGCGGCATATCATCGGCAATTTGGAGGCATGATGTTGAGATCTTTTATTATGGCGGTGGGGCTTTGTGTCTCGTTGGTGACTTGTTCAACCCCGTATTCGATGACTCGCGTTAATTGGAGCTATGGAACTGGCAGCAATATCGATATCACTAACAATACTCGCACAGAGTTTTATCGTGATGGGAAACTTGTTTACGCCGATCGTGAGGCTGGCGGTGGGGCTGGCGGGCTTTTGAGTGATCGGATCACCGGCAAACGTTACTACTGGGCGGGAGGGGGAGGATTACCTACCGAGGGCATCGTTGTTCCTGACAAAGCCGTAATAGAGATGGTGTCCTTCTACGATCGCAGACGGTACCGTATCACGGTGAATTTACCCGCAGATTTAGCCCAGAAAATGCAACAACGCTACCAGATTGGCGATCGCACTGACCAGCGTAACTGGCTTTATTTTGGTCTTGCCCCTGGCGGCTATTATGAGGTGCTATTGAAAGGCGATAAGTTGCTTGTCAAGCCAGACCTATTGCTTACCCGAGGCATTGCCGAAGAAGTTACCGATAATTGGTATGATAAAAAATTTCCAATCGGCGTGAGTCAATATACGGTGACGCTTCAGAACTTTGACAAAGAGTACGGCGAGCTGTTTAAACAGCATCCTATCCCATTAGGAATGGGCTGAGCACCAATCATGGATGCCTATCGTGCCAACCAGCCTAAAACGGACCAGCAGCCGATTAAATAACACGATGTCACTACGCAACAGACTGGACGAGGGTCTGTTGCGTTGCCTTTTGGCACTCAGGGCATATCCAGTCCCACGGGAACCCACAAACAGGAAACCACCGTCAGCAAGGAACGGCGGCATATCATCGGCAATCTGGAGGCATGATGTTAAGAGCGTTTATTATGGCGGCAGGGCTTTGTATTTCTCTGATCGCTTGTTCAACCCCAGCAGTGTCTGTTCGCTGGGATTACGGCACCGGCAGTAACATTGATGAAATCTGGACGACCAATGTTGAGTTTTATCGTGGTGGGACGTTTATCGGTGGCTATCCAGGCGGGGGGGTAGGACCTGGAGCCAATGTAAAACGGATTACACAAAAGCGCTATTACTGGGCGGGAGGTGGAGGCTTACCGGTAGATGGTATGCCTGTTCCCGATCGAGCAGTGGTAGAAATGGTGTCCTCCTACGATCGCAAGCGCTACCGCATCAAGGTTGATTTACCCGCCGATTTGGCCCAGCAGATGCGGCAGCGTTATCAGATTGGCGAGCGCATTGACCAACGTAACCGGCTTTATTTTGGCCTTGCCCCCGGCGGTTATTATGAAGTTATTTTGATGGGGCGTGGGCTTGGCGTTAGTCCAGACTTCTTGCTTGCCCGTGGCATTGCCGAAGAGGTTACCGATGATTGGTATGATAAAAAGGTACCCGTAGCCAGACAATACGGCATTGATGATTTCGACAAAAAATACGGCGAACTGTTTAAACAGCACCCTATCCCATTAGGCATGGGCTGGGCACCAATCATGGATGCCTATCGTGCCAACCAGCCTAAAACGGACCAGCAGCCGATTAAATAACGTGATTTATCTCTCGGTGTGTGCTCAACGGATTAAGAAGGGACTAAAAATGGGAAACGCAGTTAAATTAGGCGATAGCGATACCGGACACGGCAGCCATCCGCCGACGCCCGTCGCGGCGGGTTCATCAACGGTTAAGGTTGATGGTATGCCGTTGGCCCGACAAGGCGATCCGCTGGCTCCTCACGGCCATGACCGGAGCATTAGCAGCGGTTCATCTAGCGTACTCGTTGACGGTAAACCCGCGGCGCGAACGGGGGATGGTGTGAGTTGCGGTGGTGTGTTGATTGGTGGAGGAACCGTCACCATTGGATGAGGGGTTACTGACGCCTGACGTCTAGCTAATCGAGCCACAAAAAAGCCAGCACAGGTTTCCCTGGCTGGCTTTTCCCCGGTGCGGTATGGCGCAAGTATTACAGTTGACGCACCGCTATAAAACGATCGGCGATCAGGCGGGCGATCCAGAACGAGGTCTGGGCTACGTCGCTATGTAGCCCGTTCTTCGTGTGGATGTCGGCCTGATGCAGGAAATCCTGCTCCAGCGAATCCACAAAGGTATCGAACTCGAACTCACCCCGCCGCAGCGATCCTGACTGGCTGAGTACCGTGTTCAACTGTGTTCTCACTAAATGGATCGCCTGCGTGAACGATTCACGTTGCGTCGGCGTAATGTATCCGCCTTGTCTGGCGATATCCGCCCAGCGTGTCGGTGCGGGAGAGGTCATCGTGGTTGGCATCTTACTTCACCTGTAAGTTGGCGGAATCCGGCACTTTGTAGTGATTATTGACGTTCGTCAGGTTGATATTGCTGCCTTTGACGTTCAGCCCTTCACTGTCGCTTTTCACGAACGAGAATTTGCCGTTTTCTGCGTCAATGTTGCTCAGATTCAAGTTCCAGTTACCTTGTTGTCCGCCGTTGGTGCGAACAAACGTACCGAAATCTTTCGCTTTGAAATTATCGATGGTCAGGTTGGCATCCGCGTTCAATTGGAAAATCTTATCGGAAGCGCCCTGAGCGCTACTGTTGGTGATTTCAACGTTGGCAGGCTTACCAGTATTGGATTTCACCGTCAGCGCATCTTCACCCACGTTGGTCCAATGCACGTTATCAATTTTGGCATCGCCGCGAACGTGTACGCCATCTGCCGCATTGTCACCAAACACCACGTTTTTCAGCGTTGCGCCCGGAGCCAGCTCAAATACCGGCTTCTGGCCTTCAGCCTGGCCGCCGTCGCCTAACTTGCTGCCTGCGGTAAAGGTTTTACCACCGCCGTCAAAGACTTCGCCGGGGCCGACTTTGATGGTGTCATTTACCACGGTGGCATCACCGCTGGCCTTTGGGAATGCAACTGGGCCAGCACCTGCTGTTGACGTCGTGGGGGATGTCGCCGAACCGCCATCAACGCCAGTTGGGGCGGCTGTTAGTGGAGCGGACGCGCCGCCGCCGTTACCACCAACGGGTGAAGACGGCGCTGATGGTGCAGTAGGTGAACCACCGCCGCCAGCAGAGGGTGCAGATGGCGCGGCAGGCGAGCCACCGCCGGATGAAGCCTGCGGTGCACCCACAGACGGCGATCCGCCGCCTTGTGGTTGTCCTTTTTCTTGCGGCTGACCGAATTCACCTTTCTGTGAATCCATCAGATTGCCGATCAATTCCAGCAGCGCTTTTAACAGATCGTTACCGCTCAGTTGACCACCGCCGTCTGCCGTTGGGCTAATCGCATTATCTAATGCGCTGCCTGCAGAATCTTGCAGTAGAGAGCGGCTCAGATCTTCTGGATTTTGTGTACCGCCTGCGCCACCCGTGCCGGATGAGCCCGCCAGCGGTGAGGCAGCGCCGTTGCCGCCTGCTGCACCCGACGAGCCGGAAGAGAGTGGATTCCCCGCTTCCTGGCCATTTTTGCCCTGAATCAGCGTTTCCAGCAGTTTCATCAGTATATCGGCAGGGCTGCCGTTTTGCCCTAACGCCGAGCTGCCACCGTTGCCCGCACCGCCCTGGCCCAACGGGCCGCCATCGGTTGAGGAGGGCGTATTGCCCTGCGCATTAGGCAAGAGCGCGCTAAGCAATGTGCCCAGCGCTTCCATAAGTTGGCTATCCTGCTGCGCAGAACGCGGTGAAGCCCCGCTGTTGCTGCCCGAAAGCGGGGAATTAAGACCTGTCGATGACAGTCCTGCGCCGGGTTGTATGCTGAGCGTAATCGTCATATCAGCCATAACATTTCCTTGAAAGTGAAGTGAATAGTGATGAGTCATTAACAGGCTTACGTCTGTTGCGTATTAAGTGAGGGAAGGTGTGATGTGGTTCCCGATCGGGGAAGCGAAAGATGTCGGGAACTGAAAGGAGAACATGACCACTTAACCGACACGATCACTTCATCATCCTTGGAACCTGTTATGCAGAAAATCCAGCATGTTCAGCCCGGTCTATCCACGTCGGAAATTGCACCTGCCACGTTAGCGAAAACATCGTTATCGCAGGGCACTAGCACCAGCGCGAGCCAGAAAGGTGCGCAGTCCCTGATTCAGCAAGGTTTGCATGATAAAAACAAACCGCCCGAGCTGGAGCAGGGAAATGGCAGTTCAGTGAAGAGCCAGGACTCGCGCTCGACTACCTTGCGCGAACTATTTTCATCGGAAGGCGCGAGTCAGAGTGTACCGCGTGCGCCGCGTGATTCGCTGGCATCGGGTGGGCCGATCCAGAGCCTGCCGCGTTTTGCCTCTGCCGAAGCGGCGAACAGTAAAATAAGCGGCAGTTCTGCTCCGGCTGTGAAATCCGATATCACGCTGGACAGCCACGGTAAACTTCAGTTCGGCAAAGGCTTGCCGGAAGCCTTGACCACGCTGCTACAACAGACCATCGGGAAGAATAGCCAGCCGTTCGTGGCCTACCATGAAAATCAGGATGCGCAGCAGCACGCGCTAGCCGACAAATCAGGGCGGCTGTTCGTGATTCAAAGCGATGACAATCAGCATATTGCGCTTCACAGCAGCGGTCGCAGCGCGGTGCCAACGGGCAAGTTGAGTGCGAGTAACGTACAGCTGGAGTCCACACCGGAACGTATTGCTCTGAAAACAACCGCTGGCGAATCTACGAGTGTGCCGCTATCTGGACGCATGAACCACGAGCTGTTAACCGGTGTCCACCGACAGCCCGCTTCTGCGTCAGGCGCGGGTGAGCAACTGCGTCTTCATGACGGCAAGCTCTTTGCATTGAATACCGAGTTTGGCATCTGGCAGCAAAGCAGCGATGTCGCTCACAGCCAGTTATCCCGGCAGGGGGATGGTCAGCTGTATGCAGTCAAAGACGACCACACGTTGAGCAATTTGTCGTCGGGGATGGCGTCATCAACCTTCAGCGATAAGATTACGGCGTTTTCTGCCAATCAGAACGGGCAATCTGCCGTGCTGACCGAGCAGGATCACCTTACGCAGTTGCATCTGATGAGCACGCTGGATGCCACACCGCAGCCGGTGGCTCTTAAGCTGGAAAATGGCGATCCCGTGTTTGCGAAAGCGGTGAACTTAACCGCTGAACATCTGCTGATTGCCGATAATGACGGCAAACTTTACCACGCACCGCTGCCAAAAGCGGGTGAGTCGCACGCCACATTGACTCCGGCCAGCACGCCGGAACTGAATGCGGTGCTGGGCGATGACCATCGTATTACCGGATTTGCCCACGATGAACATGGCCAGACGCAGGCGCTTGCCACCGATCGTCAGGGACAAAAGCACGTCGCACCTCTGGGGCAAAATGGGCTGTCGCCAACGCCGGGGTGGAACCTGAGCGACAGTCTGGTGGTGGATAATAAGCTGGGGCTGACCACGGCAGCGCCCGAGGCGAAAGACACCTTAGATCTGGGACGACTGGGGCAGATCGGTCTACAGGACAGCAAAGTCCATTTTTACAACGGCAATACCAAAAGCTGGGAGGCATCCAGCGTTGAAGCCAGCCAGCTCAAGCGCGGGCTGGACAATCAGGCTTACACGCTAAAAGACGGTGAAATCAAGCCGCTGTCCATTAACCAGAAGTCAGACACGTTTACGCACGGCGACAACACCGTGTTTGCGCTGCCGCAGGTGCGTATGACACCGTCTGCGGGCACCGCGCTCCCTGGCATCGACAAGGACGATGGCGTCTCGGCGATGGCAGTGATCAACCGTAATAAATTTATTGCCGTCGATAAGCAGGGCGATCTGCATTTCCACCAAATTAAGCCGGGAACGGATAAGATCGCCGCGCCACCGCTGGCGCTGCCCAAAAATGGCTTGGCCGGTGAGATACAAGACATCGCGCTGGATCACCAGCAGACGCTCTTTGCCCTGAATAAAGACGGGCAGCTTTTCCAACTGCCGAAAGCCGACTGGCAAAATGCGGCGAATCACGACAGTGCACAATGGCAGCCGGTGAAGACGCCGGTAGAAGGCAAAGTGAGTTCGTTGGGCACGGACGCACAGCATCATTTGCAGATTGCGCATGACGACCATGAATTACACACCCAGCAAGGGAACGCGTGGAAAACGACCGTGCCAAAAGGGGAGGCGCCGTTACCCGCAGAGCCTCGTGACGCAGAAACGGTGTTTGGCCGACTGGATGTGGCGACAAAGGGAATGAAAATACCGTTAACCGGGGTAACGGTTAAAGCCGATGTTCAGGTTTTGGGTAAAACGGGTGAAGAGTCGCAGCAGGTGAAAAGTAAGCTGTCCGATCTGGTCAGGGCCCACATTGTCTCGTTCACGTTGGATATGCCGCGACCGATAAAAACCTTTGCCGACCATGTGCAGCACCAGCTCAACGGGCGTGAAGGCCTGAAACCGGTGTACGACATGCAGACTGAATTACTGAAAAAGCTGGACACGACGACCAGTCAACCGCAGGGAACGGTGACAGATCTGGCGACGAAGATCGACAAGTTAGAGCTGGGGGATAAAGGGAAACCGCTGGTGAACCTGTTAAAGCAGTTCCATACCGAACTGGAAAGCAGTTCGTCCAAGGCGGCGCTGCTCATCGGCAGACAGCAGGGCGTGGTGAATGATAACGGCGTGATGAACACGGAAGGCAAGCCTGCCAGCCTGCATGGCAGAGAAAAAGATCTGGCTCCGGTGCTGCTGGCGGCGATGGAAAGCCATCCGTCATCGAAAACGAGTACCGCTGCGACGCTGCTAAAAACCTTCGTAGACAGCAAAACGCCAATAGCCCAAAAGCCGAACAGCGAAGCGTTTGGGCAGCAGCGGGATACCAGCGATGCACTGTCACTGGCGAAAACGCGGTTGGTGCTGGATACCCTGGCACTGGGGGACTTGCATAAGCTGACGGATCGAATCGGTGCGCTATCCGGCACGTCGCCGGGTGAGGCGGCGCTGGCATCGATGATGAAGGAACTTAACGCGATGCGGCAGGGAGATTACGGCGAAAACCCGGTGAAGAAGATGACCGACATGGGGTTCACCAATCATAAGTTGCTGGAGGCGGATTACGATTCGGTTAAAACCTTTATGAAAGCGTTCAGGAAAGAAGACAACGCCGTCAGCGTAACCTCAAAAACCGTGATGCAGGCGGCCAGCCAGACGGACATGATCGATAAAATGAAGTCGACCGTGCTGTCGCTGGATAGCAACGAAAGCATTGCGTTTAACCGAACCTATGGCGGTGGGGCATCCATGTCGTTTGTAGTCAGCGGCACGCCATTACCTTTCCCTCCGGTGCCGGGTGGCGGCGTCAGCGGCGAACGAAATTACAATCTGAGCTTTTCCCGTGGTGAAAACGGCATCAATGTCGCTTTCGAGCGTTCGGGCGGCATTACCGGGAAAGTGAGCTATTCCGGCGGATATGACGTCAGCGAGTATCTGACAGGAAAAACCTCGGCGCAGATGACGCAAGACATTAACAGTAAACACAGTTTTGCACCGGATGTCCGTGCCTCCTTCGGCGTATCCGCCAGTCTGCAAGTCGCACAGCAAAATGCCCTGAACTTTACCCTTAGTGAAGAAGAGCTACCCGGATTTATTGACGGCCTGTCGAGCGGCACCATCAACCCGCTTGCCCTGTTGGATAAAGGGGAGCAGCACAGCGTGAAAGCGGGTAAAACGGTCAGCTTCAATCTGGATGGCAATGCGGCGCTGGAACTGCGCGGCGGCATCAACCTGACGGAAAAAGGCGCAGCACCAACCAGCGCCACGTTACGCGGGTCGGTTGGCGTGACGGCGAGCGCTAATATGCTGTCTGCCACCCGTTCCTCCAGCGTCGCGCAAGGCGAGAAATCCACCACCTATACGGAATCCGACAACCGTCTGCGCTTCATGAATCAGGCTGCTATGGGGGCAAACGCGACACTCAGCGCCGGAGCCGCCAGAACCACGCCGGACGGCACTGTCCCGTTCTTCACCTCGGCCAGCATTGGAGTGAATGTGGCGGCCGACTCGCGTACTAACCAATCGATTAGTTTGGGTATGAAGAAAGCCGAGCCGCTGGAGAAAAAGGATATCGACGCGCTGACTAAAACGTTGAACTCTGCCTTTAACGATCCGGCCAGCCAGCTCTTAATCGACGGTGTGAAAAAAGTGGCGGAACCGGGCGATCAACTGGCCATCCTGAATGAACATTTTGCGGGTAAAACGGCAAAAACCGACGATCAGCATCAGGGATTGATGAATTTGCAAAAACTGAACGTGCGGCAGGATGTCGCACAGCGCGACGGAGCCACGCTGGATAGCGTCAAACACACGACGTCCTACACCAACCTCAGCAAACTGACGGAAAACGGGCTGTTTCAGGTGATCGGCAACCATTTGTTCTCTTCACTGCCGCCGAGCAATGCCGATCGTATCAATCAACTGATCGCGGACAATCCGGCGCTGAAGGATATCGTGAGCCGCTTGCAGGATAACGACAGAGCCTCGGTGACGGTCTCGCTGGAACTGAAAGACGATGTGCGGGAAAAGATCGAGAAGGGCATTCAGAACAAGACGCACGGCAAGGATGACGTCATCGCGCTGTTCAAAGACGGCAATAATTTGCGACTTGCCAGCATTGAAGTCGCGAAGGCGGTGAAGAAGAGCGAAGGGTTCAATACCCCGGCGGTCATCATCAACGCGTCAAGCAGCGCGGGCGTCAGTATGAATAAACTGCTCGGCAACGTCAGCTTTAGCTACGGACAGGATCAAACCGTGCCACAAAGTTACAAACTGAGCGGCGAGATTGCAAAAGCCAATCCTGCTACCGCTAACGCGTTGCAGCAACTCCAGCAGGAAGGCCTACAGCTTAACGGTTAATCGTAAATAACATGCGGTGATTAAAGGAGAGCAGTATGACACCCACACAACAGCATATTACTCGGCTATTACGCCATTACGGTGCGCTCAGTCGTACTCAGTTGGGCTTGCAGGACGGCATCTGCGCACTACGCGAACCTGACGGTCAGGAGGCACTGGTGTTGGAAGTCCCTGCCAGCAGCGGCGTGCTGCTATTACACAGCGATGTGATGCGCTTTCAGGGGGAGGTTAGCACGGCGGTGTACCAGTTCATGCTGATGCTTAACTTTGAAATGGCGGCGATGAAAGGCTGCTGGCTGGCGCTGGATGAGAACGCGACGCTGCGTTTGTGCACTCAGCACACCGCAGAATCGCTGGACGAACCGAGTTTTACTGCGTTGCTGCCTGCCTTTATCAGTCAGGCCAAAGAGACCCGACTGTTGATTCGCGGTTTATTACCAAGGTTCATCACGGCGTAACGTGATTGAGCCACGGCACGCTATTGGTCGATGGCAATAAAAGCCAGCATCGTTTCGCTGCCGTCCAGAATATCGGATTGGATAGCCTGTCGGGCGGCGCTGGCATCACGCTGCTGTAGCGCCGCGAAGACCTCTTCGTGATGTTCGATCGCCATCTGCACAGAAAAATGCGCATAGGCCTGCGCAATTAGCGGGCCGGTGCGCATCCACAGGCTGCCGATAAACTGCGTCAACAGCGGCATACGCGCCGCCTGCGCCAGGAACAGGTGAAATTCGCTATTTAACCGCAGCGCTTCGCGTAGATTTTTCTCGTCAATCGCCAGACGATTCTGGCGAATATTTTCTTCAATCTGCTCCAGCATCTTCGGCGTAATGTGCGCAGCAGCCTGCTCGGCTCCCGTGCCTTCCAGCGCCAGCCGCAATGTGCGGATCTCGATAAACTGGGCCTCGGTCAATTGAGGAACGCGGATATCGCGCGGCGTCTTGAGCACCAGCGCCTGTTCTTTCGCCAGTTGCAGGATCGCGTCTCGTACTGGCGTGACGCTGGTACCAACCTGTGCGGCAAGCTCGCGTATTCTCAGGCGATCGTCCGGTTTGAGTTGGCCGGTAATTAACGCCTCACGCAGCATGGTATAAACGCTGGAGCCCAGATAGCTGTGATTGATCTGACCAATTGGATAATTCACTGTTCCCCCAGAGAGAAGCGCTGCGCAACGTAATGAGATAGAGATGTGGGTTGATACCGCAACGACCCGCGGCGATGAGGCGTTAATATACAATATGATGCATCAACGATGCTATGGGGTGAGATATCCCACGGGTGAAGAATCGACAAGAGAAGGTTATGAAATACGCAGCATTGTATGACGAAGTGTAACCAACCTAAAATTATTGGTTAAGGAAACATTTTATCGCGACTTAACGCAAACCCATTGTCATAAAATTATATATTACCTGACATATTGAGCTTGGTAATTAACGGTTCTACTATGCCGAAAAAATTATTATCATCAGGGATGAAGCCATGCGTGGTTTTTTCAGGCTGATCGTTATCATGCCTGCGCTATTTTCTTATACCGTATTTTCCGCGCCGCTTAATCCGGCAGACAGAAATGACATTCAGCAGCGGCAGGCCGAGGTAATTGATCAGTCTCGGCAACAGCGCGATGAGTTATTGCAGTTAAATCAACCTCAAACGACGATAAATCCAACTAGCGGAAGCGATGCTGGACACTGCTTTTTCATTAAGGATATTAATTATCACAATAGCTCCTTGCTGCGTGAAAAAGATAAAAATAAGTTAAATAAAGATTATATTAATCGTTGTCTTAATGTTAACGATATAAATCAGCTTATTCATGATGTCAGTAATTGGTATATCGAACGGGGGTATATCACCAGCCGAGCTTTTATTGCTGAACAAGATCTTTCTGGCGGTATATTGCAGATCGATATTCTGGAAGGTCGCCTCGAATCTATTAATATTAATAATCAATCGACGTGGGCATTAAAACAGGTTTTTCCGGGGTTGGAAGGTGACATTCTCAATCTTCGGGATATTGAGCAGGGCATGGAACAGCTCAACCGCATGCCAACGCAGCAGGTAAGCATCGAAATTCAGCCCGGCAGCCAGCCCGGCTATTCCATCGTGAACCTTACCAGTAAAAAGCAAATTCCGCTGACGGCAAATATCGGTTTTGATAATAGCGGTCAGAAAAGTACTGGAGAACGGCAGCTCAGTGGCGGCCTGTGGGCGGATAACGTGCTGGGGCTGGCCGACCAGTGGTTTGTCAACGGCGGGCACAGCAGCGAGTTTCGCGATAGTCGCAATGTCGAGAGCTTACAGGCGGGCGTGTCGCTGCCCTATGGTTACTGGACGCTCAGCTACGACTACTCCCAAAGCCGTTATCGCAACGATTTCATCAACCGGGATTTTGTCTGGCATTCAACCGGCGACAGCCAGACGCACCGCGCCACGCTGTCACGCGTGGTGTTTCGCAACGGCGATATGAAAACCAGCCTCTCGGCGGGCCTGTCGCACCGTATCGGGCAGAATTACCTCAACGATGTCCTGCTGCAATCCAGCAGCCGTAAACTCAGCAGCGCGATTATCGGCATCAATCATAGTCAAAAGCTGTGGGGCGGGCTGGCGACGCTCAACCCGGCTTACAGCAGAGGAACGCGCTGGTTCGGCGCTGAAAGCGATGAAGGGAAATCTGATGATGCGCTGCGCGCCGAATTTAACAAGGTGACGCTGGCGGCCAGTTATTACTACCCGATTGCTGACAACCTTCATTATCTCACCAACGTTTACGGCCAGTATTCACCGCAGCGCCTGTATGGCAGCGAGCAGGTAACGCTGGGCGGGGAAACCTCCGTGCGCGGTTTTAAAGAGCAGTATCTCTCAGGCAATCGCGGCGGCTACTGGCGCAATGAAGTCAACTGGCGAGCGGCGCAGTTGCCGCTATTGGGCAGCGTCACCCTGACGGCAGCGGTGGACGGCGGGCACCTCTTCTCGCATCAGGCGGACAGTGAATCGGCGGGCACGCTATGGGGCGCGGCGGTAGGCGCGGGTGTCGCGAATCAATATCTATCACAACAAATCACGGTTGGCTGGCCGTTGGCACATCCCGACTGGCTAAAACCGGATAGCGCCGTGGTGTATTACCGCGTGGGGCTTTCTTTTTAGTTTTTAACTTTTTGTTGTTCATAATTAGTCATTAAGACCGGGGATCAGGGATGAAACCAGTAAAAACCACACAGCGCCTGCTGGCGTATACGCTGATCCACCTGATTGCGTTTCAGCCGCTGCTGCCGGCGATGGCTGCGGGCGTGCAGGTTGCGACGGGCAATACCGCGCTGGATCAGGCTGGCAACGGCGTCCCGGTCATTAATATTGCCACGCCAAACAGCGCGGGGATCTCTCACAACCAGTACCGCGACTTTAACGTCGACAAACCTGGCCTGATCCTAAATAACGGCACGGAACAGCTCAATCCGACCCAACTGGGTGGGCTGATCCAAAACAACCCCAATCTGAAAGGCAACGCCGCCGACGCCATTATCAACGAAGTGGTGTCCACTAACCGCAGTACGCTGGCGGGCTACCTTGAAGTGGGTGGCAAGCAGGCCAGCGTGATTGTTGCCAACCCGAATGGCATCACCTGCGACGGTTGTGGTTTTATCAACACTCCACAGGTGACGCTGACCACTGGAAAACCGCAGCTTGACGCGCGGGGAAATCTGCAACATATCGACGTGAAGCGTGGCGATATCACGCTGACCGGAAAGGGGCTGGATGCGAGCAAGAGCGACTACCTCAGCCTGATAGCCCGCACCGCGCAGATTGATGCTGGGCTGAATGCCAACGATACTCGGATTGTGCTCGGTGCCAATCAGGTTGACGCGACGGGCAAGGTGACGGCGCAGGCGGCAGACAGCGGCGTGACTGGCAGTAATGTAAAAGTCGCGCTGGATACGGGCGCGCTGGGTGGCATGTACACCAACCGCATCAAACTGGTGTCCAGTGATAAAGGCGTGGGCGTTAACGTAGGCAATCTGAGCGCGCGCAGCGGCGATATCACGCTGTCGGCGAACGGTAAACTCAGCCTCGGCGATACGGTGGCGCAGGGCGCTATTCAGGCCGACGCGGACGCACTGGTGCTACAGGGCAAGCAGCAGGCGGGAGATACCCTGACGCTGAAAGCCAGACAAAACATCACGTTGCAGGACGCGACGCTGCGTGCTGGACAAAACATCGAGCTGGCATCGGGTGGCGGACTGAAAGCACAAAACAGCGTCATCAGTGCGGGCGTCGATGCGCAGGGCAAGGTCAAGTCAGCGAATCAATTATCGATAAAAAGTGACGGCGTCATGCTTGCGGCTACCCAGCTTGCCGCGGGCAACATGACGGTCGATGCAGGGCAATCGCTGCAACAGGATGCGCAAAGCGGCCTCAAGGCGGAGTCGGTGCTTGAAATGCGCGGGGACACCGTGTCGCTGGCAGGCAGCGCGGGCGCTGAAGAGGTGTGGCTGGAGGCGACAACCCTTAACGGCACCGGCAGTGCGCAATTTCAGGCGAAGAACAAGGCCACCGTGCGCGTCACACAGCAGGGCGATTGGCAGGGGAACCTGACCTCCGGTAATGCGCTGGCCATTGACGGCGGACGTCTGGTGCAGCGCGGCACGCTGGCAGGGAAGAGTCTCATGCTGACGCTGGATGCGCTGGACAACCGCGGCGATATCGCCGCGCTGCAGGAGCTGACGTTCAGCGGCAACGCCTTGACGAACAGCGGCACGCTGGCGGCGGCAGAACGGTTGGCGGTTAACGCGCAGCGTCTGGACAACAGCGGATTACTCAGCGCTCGGAATGAAGTGAAACTTGAACTGCAAACAGTGCTGAACAATCAGGGCAACATTCTGACGGATAATCAGCTGTTTTTGCTGGCCGACCACCTCACCAACGGTGGCACATTGAACGCTGCGACGCTGACTGCGCAGGCCACCCAGTTCACCAATCAGGGCGACGTCACGGCAAACGCCCTCGACCTGACCAGCCAGACGACCGAAAACCACGGCACGCTCAACGCACAACAGATGCTGGCGCTGCACGGTGGCAGTCTGGTGAACCGTGGCACGCTCAGCGCGGGTGAAAAACTGGCGCTGACGCTGGGTGGCACGCTGGATAACCGCGGCCTGATGCAGTCCGGTCACGCCCTGCAGGTTACCGCCGACCGTCTCAGCAATGACGGTACGATTACGGCCCCCGCCTTACAGTTGCATACTGGCACGCTCACCAATCAGGGCACGCTGCAGGCCGACAACGCGCTGCAGCTTGATGCCACACGTTCACTGACGCAATCCGCTCGCGGCACGCTGCTGGCGGGCACCGACCTGACGGTGAACGCGGGGCAGGTGGAGACCGATGGCGCGATTCAGGCGCAGCAGTTCCTGTTGAATGCCGAGCGCTGGCTTAACGCGGGCAAGACCAGTATTACCGGCGACGGGCAGATTACCTCCGAGCAACTGGACAACCGCGGCAGCCTTTTGACGGCGGGCAACTGGACGATTCACAGCGATGTCGCCAGCAATGCTGGTACGTTGCAGGGCAATGTGCTGGCTATTCAGGCGACGACCCTCACCAGCAGCGGGCAGGCACAGGCGCTCGGCGCGGTGAACCTGACCGTCGCCGATACCTTTACCAATAGCGGCGACTGGCTCAGCGGGGAGGCGCTGCGCCTTCAGGCTGCGAAGGCCGAGAACCGGGGCTCGCTGCAGGCGTTAACCCTGACGGCAGACGGTGGGTCACTCAACAACAGCGGCACGATGAGCGGTATCAATAACCTGTCGCTCTTCTTAACTGGCAGTCTGGATAACGCCGGTACGCTGCAGGGCAAGCAACTTCGTGCGGAAGCGGCACGTCTTACCAATCAGGGCACGCTTCACGGCACCGATGCGCTGACGCTGGCGATAACCGGCAACCTGTCGAATCAGGGTGAGCTGCTGAGCGAGGGCGACAGCACCACATCGGCACACCGGTTTGATAATCAGGGTACCTTGCTGGCGAAAAATATCGCGCTGCAGGTGAATGAACTGGATAACGCGGGGAAAATCCTCGGCGTGTCCTCGCTGGCGCTGACGGCGACCCACGGGCTCACCAATCGGCAGGCGGGAAAACTGCTGTCTCAGGGCGTAGCGACGTTAACGGCGGCGGATGCCGTCAATGCCGGAGACTGGCAGGCGAAAACCCTGACGCTGGCGGCAGAGAGTCTGACCAATGACGGTCAGATCCAGGGGGATGAGTCCTTATCTCTGACGCTGCCCACCACTGACGGCAAGGGCACATTGGTTAACCGTGGCACCGTGACAACAGGCGGAGACGCCACGCTGTTCGCACGCCTGATGGATAACCAGGGCACGCTGTCCAGCCTGGGGCGCACTGAACTGACAGGCGCGTCGCTGATTAACGACGGCCGTCTGGTGGCGGCAACAGGGCTGTCGCTGCGTGGCGACTATCAGGGCCGCGGCCTGCTGAATACGGCGGGTACGCTGACGCTGCACGGCGACACGCTGGTGAATCACGGGCACTGGGAAAGCCGGGCGCTGTCTCTGCAAGGCCTGACGTTGACCAATCAGGGGACGGTGCTGGGCAATACGGTCGCGATGTCCGTGGAGCACCTGTTTAACCACGGCGACATCACCGGTGTCGATACGCTAACGCTGTCGCTCGGCGACAACCTTTACAATACCGGCGCGTTGCGCAGCGACAGCCTGTCTGTCGCTGCGGCGGACGTGAACAACCGTGGCGAGTTGCAGGGCATCAATAATCTGCAACTGGATGTGGCGGGGTTATTGGATAACGCAGGGATAATCAGCGGCAGTAACACGCTGGCGGTCACAGCCAATGACGTCAAACAGCATGAAAATGGCACGCTGGAGGGGAAAACCGTCACGCTGGACGCCGCCTCACTGATCAATCAGGGCAAGATGCTGGGCGTGGATGCGCTGACGCTCGCCATCGTGGGCACGGTCACGAACAGGGGTAATGTGCTGACGCAGGGCAACGGCATGGTTACCGCCCGGCAGGTGGACAATAGCGGTCTGGTGCAGGCCGGGTCCCTCTTGCTTGACGCGGATGAGGTCACCAACGCTGGGCAACTGCTGGGAATTGACGCGCTGTTCATAACCGCACAAAACGGGTTTAACAATCAACAAAACGGGAAACTGTTTACGCAGGGCGCGGCGGTGTTACAGGCCGCTCAGGCAGAGAACCACGGCGAGTGGCGGGCAGATAACCTGACGCTGCATGCGGCCAGTTTCACCAACGCGGGACGGGTTCAGGCCGAAGGCGATATCGACATCACGGTCGCGCCTGCGAGCGCTGCGCGCCAGCACGCACTCCTGCCGATGGCGCTATCACTGGCGGCAGATATTCAGCAACTCAACGCGTCATCCTCACGCCAGAGTGGCGGAGCAACAGACGGTGTTCTGGACAACCACGGCACACTGGTGTCTGGAGGCGACACGCAGCTGCGCGCGACGCAGATAACTAATCATGGCTCCCTCGCCAGTAACGGCGCGGCAACCCTTATCGGCGAGACGATGGAGAATGCCGGAACCGTGCTGGCCGTCACCTCGCTGTCACTGGCGGGCAATTATCAGGGCAGCGGGACGCTGCAGACGGACGGGGCGCTGGACTGGTCCGGCACCACGCTCACCAACCGCGGGCGCTGGCAGGCGAACGCTATCCAACTGCAAGGGCACGCGCTGGAGAATCAGGGCACGCTGCTGGGGCAGCGGACAGCGATTACGGCTGATACCCTGTTTAACGGCGGCGAGATTGCCGGCATTGATGAACTGCAACTCACCCTTGCTGACCGCCTGACCAATCAGGGCCAGCTTTATGGGGCGACGCTGGGGCTGTCGGCGACTGACCTGTTCAATCAGGGCGAGGTCTCCGGTGACGCGCTGCACCTGACGCTGCAGAAGACGGTGCGCAATAGCGGCCTGATGAGCGGCAGTCAGAGGGTGCAGCTTGAGGCGAGTCAGGTCGAACAATTAGGTTCGCTCGAAAGCCGCCAACTACATGTGCAGGCGAACGCGCTGGACAATCAGGGCACAATGCTGGGCGCGGATGCGCTGACGCTGGCGATCCATACCACGGCGCGTAACAGCGGAAAATGGCTGAGTCAGGGCGACAGCACGCTGACCGCCAACCGACTGGAAAACCGTGGACAATGGCAGGCGAAGACACTGACGCTGACGGCGGATGACGTCGAGAATGCCGGCCAACTGCTGGGACTGTCGGCGCTGACGCTGACGGCGAAAAATACGCTGAGCAATGCGCAAACCGGCAAACTGCTCACGCAGGGCATGGCGGTGCTGAACGCGACCGAGGTGAGCAACGAGGGAGAGTGGCAGGCGGACAGCCTGACGCTGGACGCACAGCAACTGACCAACGTCGGCCATATTCAGGGCGATACCTCGCTGAAGGCGACGCTGGCAAACGGCGAATTACACAATAAGGGCACGCTGTGGAGCAAGATCGGCACTATTGCTGCCCGTACGCTGACTAACGAAGGCACCCTCACCGGCGTTGACGGTCTTCAACTGACGCTGGATGACGCATTAACCAACCAGGGCACGCTGAACAGCTATCAACTGACTGCACAGGCCGACAGACTGGATAACAGTGGGAAAATCAACGGCCTCGACCGCCTTGAACTGACAACCGATAATAGCCTCACCAACCGTGGCACGCTGTACGGGGCGGCGGTGGAGCTGAACGCCAGCAGCCTGACCAACCACGGCACGCTCACCGGCGTCGACAGTCTGAATCTACATCTGAATGGGACGCTGAATAATACGCATAACATCAGCAGTAATGCGCTGACGCTCAAGGCCAATGACGTATTCAACAACGGCACCCTGACGGGCGTGAACGGGCTGACGCTGGCGCTTGGTAATCATCTTGATAATCAGGGGGCGCTGAACAGCCAGGCACTGGCCATTACCGCCAACGCCGTGACCAACGGCGGTCAACTGAACGGCACGCGCGACCTGCAGCTGACGCTGGACGGCACCCTGACCAACACCGGTGACCTCACCAGCCAGCGGACAGGTATCACCGCGGCGGACGTGCTGAACCACGGGCAGATACTGGGCTCGGACGATCTGCAGTTAGATGTACGCAACACACTGGACAACCGCGGTCTTATCAGCGGCAGCACCACGCTGGGCGTGGTGGCGAACCATATCAACCAGCAGGGTACGCTGGAAGCGCGGGCGCTGAAGGTGGACGCGCAGACGCTGGATAATCAGGGAAAAATGCTGGGCGTGGATGCACTGACGTTGGCAATTGCGGGAACGGCACGCAATCAGGGTAAATGGCTGAGTCAGGGCAGCAGCACGCTGACGGCAGATCAAGTTGAGAATCACGGGCAGTGGCAGGCGGGCGACATCACGCTGCAGGCCGCTGACCTGACCAACAGCGGGCAGATTTTTGGTATCAATGCGTTGTCATTGACCGCCGCCAACGGCCTGGCTAATCAGCAAAACGGGACACTCCTGTCGCAGGGTATTGCGGTATTGCGTGCGGAGACGGTGGCAAACGACGGCAACGCGCAGGCGGACCGCCTGACGTTTGATGCGCAGAAACTGACCAACCGCGGGCGCATTCAGGGTGACAACGGGTTAGCTATCGCGCTGGATCGTACCAACCCCGCCAGCTGGTTAACCAATCAGGGGACGCTGCTCTCCGGCGGCGACAGCTGGCTGAGCGCCAGCCTGCTCGACAATCAGGGCACCGTATCCGGCGTGGGTAAGCTGACGCTCGACAGTAGTGCGATAAACAACGCGGGCAACGTGATTGCCGACGGAGCGCTGACGCTTGATGGCGACTATCAGGGTACGGGCTTGCTGCATACCGCCGACACGCTGACGCTGCGCGGCAATCAGCTACGCAATAACGGACGCTGGGAAAGCCGGGCGCTGGCGCTGAACGGTGGTGCGTTCGACAACACCGGCACGGTTATCGGTGAGCGCGGTATCACACTGGAACTGCGCGATGGCCTGACGGTCGGCAGCACCGGTCAGTTGCTGACTAACGGTGAGTTATCAGCACGGGCGGGAGCGGTCACTAACGACGGATTTTGGCAGGGCAACACGCTGACGCTGACGGCGGATGACGTCGAGAATGCCGGACGGCTACTGGGACTGTCGGCGCTGACGCTGACGGCGAAAAATATGCTGAGCAATGCGCAGACCGGCAAACTGCTCACGCAGGGCGTGGCGGTGCTGAACGCGACCGAGGTGAGTAACGAGGGCGAATGGCAGGCGGACAGCCTGACGCTGGACGCACAGCAACTGACCAATGTCGGCCATATTCAGGGCGATACCTCGCTGAAGGCGACGCTGGTAAACGGCGAATTACACAATAAGGGCACGCTGTGGAGCAAGCTCGCCACGGTTGCTGCCCGTACGCTGACCAACGAAGGCACCCTCACCGGCGTTGACGGTCTTCAACTGACGCTGGATGACGCGTTAACCAATCAGGGCACGCTGAGCAGCTATCAACTGACTGTGCAGGCCGACAGACTGGACAACCGCGGGAAAATCAACGGCCTCGACCGTCTTGAACTGACAACCGGCAACAGCCTCACCAACCGCGGCACGCTGTACGGGGCGGCGGTGGAACTGAACGCCAACGACCTGACCAACCACGGCACGCTCACTGGTGTCGACAGCCTGTCTCTGGGGCTGAACGGGACACTGAATAATACGCGTGACATCGGCAGTAACGCGCTGACCCTCAAGGCCAGGGACGTCGTCAACCACGGCACTCTGACGGGCGTGAACGGGCTGACGCTGGATCTCGGCAATCATCTTGATAATCAGGGCGCGCTGAACAGCCAGGCGCTGACCATTGCCGCCCGCGATGTGACCAACGACGGTCAACTGAACGGCACACGCGACCTGCAACTGACGCTGGACGGCACCCTGACCAACACTGGCGATCTCACCAGCCAGCGCATCGATATCACCGCGGCGGACGTGCTCAACCACGGTCAGATGCGGGGCTCGGACGATCTGCAACTGAATGTGCGTAATAAACTGGATAACCGCGGGCTTATTAGCGGCAACACCATGTTAGGTATCGTTGCGAACCATATTGATCAACAGGGTACGCTGGAAGCCCGTAAGCTGACGGTGGACGCAAAAACGCTGGATAATCAGGGCAAGATGCTGGGCGTGGATGCGCTAACGCTGGCGATTGCGGGGACGGCACGCAATCAGGGCAAATGGCTGAGTCAGGGCACCAGCACGCTGACGGCGGATCAGGTTGACAATCACGGGCAGTGGCAGGCGGGCGATATCACGCTGCAGGCCAACGAGCTGACTAACCGTGGACAGATTTTTGGTCTCAACGCCCTGTCATTGACCGCCGCCAATGGCCTGACTAATCAGCAAAACGGGAAGCTCCTGTCGCAGGGGATGGCAGTATTGCGCGCGGCGAGCGTGACAAACGACGGTGACGTGCAGGCAGACCGCCTGACGTTTGATGCGCAGCAGTTGACCAACCGCGGGCGGATGCAGGGTGACCACGGGTTAGCCATCGCGCTGGATCGTACCCATCCATCCAGCCGGTTAATCAATCAGGGCACGCTGCTCTCCGGCGGCGACAGCTGGCTGAGCGCCAGCCAGCTCGACAATCAGGGCACCGTGTCCGGCGTGGGTAAGCTGACGCTCGACAGTGGTGCGATAAACAATGCGGGCAACGTGATTGCTGACGGGGCGCTGACGCTTGATGGCGACTATCAGGGGTCAGGCCTGCTGCATACTGCCGACACGTTGACGCTGCGCGGCAACCAGCTGCGCAATAGCGGACGCTGGGAAAGCCGGGCGCTGGCGCTGAACGGCGGTGCGTTCGACAACACCGGCACGGTTATTGGTGAGCGTGGCATCACGCTGGAACTGCGTGACGGCCTGACGGTCGGCGGCACCGGCCAACTACTGACTAACGGTGCCTTGCAGGCGCAGGCAGAAACGGTCACGAATGACGGATTCTGGCAGGGGAATACGCTGGCGCTGACGGCGAACAACCTGACAAACGGCGGATCGCTGCTCGGTCAGGACGGGCTGCGTCTTGAGTTACTGGGCACCTATCAGGGAAATGCACAGTCACGCCTGCTGAGCGACGGCGAGGCTGTTATCACGGCCGGCCGCCTGAACCAGAGCGGTGAGATAGCCGCGGACACGCTGAACCTGACCACCACCACGCTGGATAACAGTGGGCGTGTGCTGGGCAGCAACGGCCTGACAGTCACAAACCGGGATGAACTGATTAACCGCGCCGGAGCGGAACTGCTGACCAACGGCGCAGGCAGTCTCGACAGCGGCACGCTGCGCAATGCTGGTACGCTGCAGGCCAACGACCTGCAACTGCGCGCTAATGAAATCGACAATCAGGGCCGCATTCAGGGCACTGACGCGCTGCGTCTGCTCGATGTGTTGCGCTATGTCGGCGATAAAAGCAGCCAGTTGCTCAGCAAAGGCGCGGCCACGCTCCAGGCTAAACAGGCGGACAACGCCGGTTTATGGCATGCGGGGACGCTGACGCTGAACGGCGACACGTTCAGCAATAGCGGTACCGTCGCGGGGCTGAACAGGTTGTCGCTCAACGGCGACCAGTTACGTAATCAGGGTGAGCTGTTCTCACAAGGGGCGGTGACGTTGACCGGCAGGATGCTGGAGAACGGCGGCACGCTGACGGGCGTCGGCGGCTTTACGCTGAATCTCACTGACCGCGTTGATAATCTGGCAACGGGGCGGCTGCTGAGCGGCGGTACCGGGGAACTGACGACCGGCGTGCTGCGCAATCAGGGTCTGTGGCAGTCGGACGCGTTACACCTGACCGCCCGTGACCTGGAACAGCAGGGCAATCTGCTGGGCGTACAGCGCGGGACGCTGCAACTGAGCGGGACCTATCAGGGTGCGCAGGGCAGCCAACTGGTCAGCGGCGGCGACCTGAGCCTGACGGCGCATGATATTACCAACCGCGGTCAGGTGCAGGGCAGCACGCTGACGCTGGATGCGGATGCACTAACTAACCACGGCACCCTGCGCGGCGACCGTGCGCTTGACGCCACCGTCGCCGGCCAGTTCACCAATGCCCCGCAGGCACGTTTAAGCAGCGACGGCACGCTGAGCGTGCAGGCGGCCGCGTTGAATAATCAGGGTGAAATCAAAGCCGCGACCACCACGCTGACGGGGAGCACCATCACCAATGGCGGTACGGTACAGGGCACCGCCGCGCTGCAACTGGATGGAAAAGAGAAGATTGTCAACCAGCAGGCAGGGCAGATGTTATCCGACGGCACCACCACGCTCAACGCGGCGGCGGTAGATAACCACGGCTGGCTGCAGGGGCGCGGGCTGGCCGTCAACACCGCGCAGTTTACCCAGCAGGGCAGCCTGATGGCGCAAGATAAGCTGACGCTGAACATTCCGCAGTGGGTGAATAACGGACTGGTGCAGGCCGGTGAACTGGAGATTATCGCCGACGAGCTGGACAACCACGGCACGCTGCTGGGTCTGACACAGCTGGCGCTGCAGACGCAGCGTCTCGTCAATCGTCAGGGGGCGAAGCTTTACAGCGCGCAGGATCTGCGCCTGAAAACCCATGAACTGCAGCAGGACGGGCAACTGGTGGCGCTGGGCAATCTGACCGCCGAACTCACCGGGCCGCTGACCTTCACGCAAACCATGGCCGCCGGACAGCAACTGACACTGAACGTGGCGGGTGACCTCGATCAGCGCGGTACTCTACAGGGTAAATCTGTCCAGTTGACCAGTACTGGCACGCTGACCAATCAGGGCAACATTCTGGCAGGCGGCGGGGACTCACGGATCAGCGCAAAAGACATCGTACAACTGGAAGCGGGCAGCGTGCAGGCAGGCGGTAATCTGACGCTGATAAGCGACAATACGCTGAATAACAAAGGGCTGATTGGCACCACGGGCGACCTGCTGGTGCAGGCCGGCGGTTTGCTACACAACAGCAGCATGCTCTATGCGGGCGGCAATATGCGCCTGCTGTCGGATTCCCTGACCAACGTGTTCGGCACCATTCTGGCAGGCAACAGCCTGTGGGTGCAACGTGATGCACAGGGTAACGCCAGTACCTCGCTGCTCAACAGCAGCGGCACCATTGAAACCCAAGCCGGCGATATCACCATTAACACCGGCACGCTGACCAATCAGCGTGAAGGGTTGGTGGTGACGGAGACTAAAAGTCAAATATCTCCTAACAACCAAAGGATAACAGGAACAAAGTTATATATTAAACCGGATGAATTTAAACATGGAGAGGTAGGGTATTACATCGATTCTGAAGATGCACCTTATGATTACGAGGACCCGAACAGGCAAATATATACTTGGAGATGGGCGTTATATCCAAATGTCAGTAGCCGGAAATTCATTACATCGGAGAATAAGGTTGTTGTTACATCTGTTGGGCTAAACTCAAAAATGAAGTCGGCGGGAGATTTAAATATTTACTCAGATGTCTTTTATAATGAGGCGTCAGATGTATTTTCAAATAAAAATATAATAATTAAAGGTAGGGTTTTAAATAATGTATCATATTTCTCTGGTAGTTTAGTTGAATATGTCACATATAGATATGTTGGGCCGTCTCCCCGATGGTCGATTGATGAATGGAATAAAATGATGTCTGTCAGGGATGAGGATAGGCCATTCGAATATGTATATTTTCCCCGAACAGAAGATGACTTCGTAATTCTAACACTCGACGGCACTCCAACCACCGAAAAAACCGAAGGCGAAAGCTATAACGCGTTAATTCAGGCGGGCGGCACCATTACTGCCGACTTTAAGCAAGATATCAGCAATACCACGTTGCAGCCGGGCAGCGGTGGTTTTATGCCAGCTTCCACCAAACCGGTGCTGGATGCCATCACCACGCTATCACCGTTGCAGAAACAAACCACGCGCCAGATGGTCAGCCAGGATTCGTCATTTAACGCGGGTGCAGTCGACGTCACCAAAGCAGGGAACGGACCGGCGACGCTGGCGGGCAATGTCACAGGGGGGAATGCGACGGGCAAAGCGGTCACACTGACGCAGCAGGCGGGCACCGCGCTGCAAGCGGGCGCACAGGCTGACAACATCACGGCGACTATTGCGGCACCGACTACCACCGGGCCGCTGGCGCTCAACACTGGCGACGCCGTAGTGTTATCGCCTTCGACTTCCGGTCACGTCAGCAATCCCGATGCGGTCACACTGACGCAGCAGTCGGGCACCGCGCTGCAAGCGGGCGCACAGGCTGACAACATCAGCGCGGTAATTGCGGCTCCGAATACCACCGGGCCGCTGACGCTCAACACTGGCGACGCGGTGGTGCTACAGCCTTCAACCTCCGGTCACGTCAGCAACCCTGATGCCGTTGCACTCACATCGACAGGCCAACGGCCCGATGGCGGCAAGAGCCTGACGCCGGTTAACGTGGGCAATACTGTGACTGGCGTCACGATAGCGGGCACGGTGGGCACGCCTGCTGTGTTGACCACACCGGGCATGGCCGCGATTGACGCACCGAAGCCGACGGTCGGTGCAGACACTCTGCCGGGCGGAGCTGCGCCACAACCTCTCTCTGCCGCGGCGCTGCTGAGCGCTATCGGCAACGGGCTGCAAAACCTGAGCACCAACCCGCTTGCCGATTATCCGCTGCCGACGGGCAATAACGGGCTGCTGGTTGTCGACCCAAATGCGGACAGCCGTTACCTGATCCACACCAACCCGAAACTGGAACAGCTGGGACAGGTGGATAACGCGCTGTTCAGCGATCTGCAGACGCTACTGGGGCAGCAGCCGTCAACGGTGGTGCCTGTCGAGACGCGCTCGCAGTGGACGCAGGCTGATAGGGTGCTGGGGTCGTCCTATCTGCTGGATAAACTGAATCTGGATGCAGACCACGATTACCGCTTCCTCGGGGATGCGGAGTTTGATACCCGCTACATCAGTCAGGCGGTGCTGAAACAGAGCGGGCAGCGTCACCTGAATGGTACCGGCTCCGATCTGGAACAGATGCAGACGCTGCTGGATAACGCGGCCGCGGCGCAGAAAGGCATGAACCTGCAACTGGGCGTCAGCCTGACGCCGGATCAGGTCGCGAACCTCAGCCAGAGCCTGGTCTGGTGGGAAAATATCGAGGTCAACGGGCAAACCGTGCTGGCACCGAAGCTGTATCTGGCGCAGGCGGATAAAAGCCACCTGCAGGGCAGCGCGATTGTCGCGAACAAGGTTGAGCTGAACGCGGGCGGCAGCGTCACCAACAGCGGCACGCTCAAGGCCATTGAATTGCTGGCGATCGCCAGCGGCGACAAGATTGATAACCACGAAGGCGGCTTGATCAAATCAGACGGCGGCCTGAATCTGGTGGCGCTCAACACTATCACCAACAGCGGCAGCCGAATTGAAGGCAACACGCTGCAGCTCGCCAGCATCAACGGCGATATCATCAACCGAACCGAGAGCCACAACTTCCAGACCGCACAGCCGACGGCTTCGCGCAGCGGCACTGGCTCGCTGGTCTTCACTGAACTCGGCAAAACCGCCGAGATCGTCGCGGGCAACAGCCTGACGCTTAGCGCGGGTAAGGATATCCGCAACGTGGCGGCTACGCTCAACGCCGGACAGGACATGGCGCTGAACGCCAAAGGCAATGTCGCGATTGAGGCGCTGACGCTGACCAATAACCGTGTCGATATCGGCTGGGGCAGCAGCAATACCGCGTTGAATACGGCCGTGCAGGGCAGTACCGCCACGGCGGGCGGTGCGCTGAAAGCGGTCGCGGGGCAGGATATTCAGATTGACGCCAGCGCGCTTTCCGGTGGAACGGCGCTGACGCTGGCGGCGGGTAATGATATCCGTCTGACCGCACAGGACACGCTGAAAGAGACGCTGTATCAGGGCGGCAGTACCGCGCAGCGTCGCACGCAGGACGTGGCAAACAGCCAACTCCTGAGCGGGGGCGATCTGAATCTGGTGGCCGGACGGGATGTGCTGTCCGAAGCGGCCAGCCTGAATGCCAAAGGCAATGCGACACTGGCGGCCGGACGCGATCTCAACCTACTGTCTGAAACGGAAGAAACCTACAGCGGCAACTGGTGGAATCGTCACGCCGACTGGCAGCAAAACATCACCCAGCAGAGTACTGAGCTGACGGCTGGAAAAGGTCTGAACCTGCAGGCCGGTAGAGATATCAACCTGCAGGCGGCACAGGGCGTGGCGAGCGGCGCGGTAACGGCACAGGCGGGCAACAACATCAACCTGCTGTCGGCCACCGAAACGCAGCACACCTTCTTTGAAGAAACCCAGGTCAAGAAGAAGCGGTTTTCGAAGACGGTGACGCATACGCTGCAGGAAACGCTGCAAACCAATGAGAAAGGCAGTTTGCTGTCGGGTGACAGTGTCACAATGGCGGCCAATCAGGATATCAACCTGCAAGGCTCCTCAGTGGTCGGTGACAAACAGGTCACGCTGCTGGCGAATAATGACGTCAACACCGCTGCCAGCGTAGAGAACTACCAGAACTATGAAGAGCACAGCAAGAAAAAAAGCGGCCTGTTTAGCGGCGGCATTGGTTTTACCATCGGTTCAACCTCGACCAGCCAGAAACTGCGCGATCAGGCGGCGACACAAAGTCAGAGCATCAGCACCCTTGGCAGCACGACCGACTCGGTGACGGTGAAGGCTGGGAACGATGTCACGATCAGCGGCACCGATATGGTGGCCGGGAAAGACATCCTCCTGCAAGGTAACAACGTCACCATTGACCCAGGCTATGACACGCGCAAACAGCAGCAGGAGTTTGAGCAGAAAAGCGCGGGTCTGACCGTGGCGCTATCCGGCGTGGTGGGCTCGGCGCTCAACAGCGCGGTGCAGAGCATTCAGGCGGCAAAAAGTGAAAGCGATGGCCGGCTGGCGCTGCTGCAGGGCATGAAAGCCGGACTGGCCGGTTATCAGGCCTATCAGGGCAGCCAGTCCGAGCTGAACAACAAGGGGGAAGCGTCTTTTGTTGGCGTGAGTATTTCTCTCGGGGCGCAAAATTCACGTTCCAGCCAGACCAGCGAGCAGAAACAGAGTTTTGGTTCGACGCTAAATGCGGCGGGAGATATTGGCATCGAATCGCGCACGGGGGATATCACGGTCGCAGGCAGCCAGCTTAAGGCGGGCGGCGATGTCATGATGAGCGCGGCGCAGGATATTCACCTGCTCTCTGCCCGTAACAGCGAGGAGATCAGCGGTAAAAACAGCAGCAGCGGCGGAAATATCGGCGTCAGCCTGGGACTGAGTAACGGGAGCGCGGGACTTAGCATTTTTGCCAATGTTAATGCGGCGAAAGGGCGGGAAACTGGGACGGGCAACAGTTGGTCAGAAACCACGGTGGATGCAGGTAACCACGTCACGCTGAAAAGCGAGCGTGATACGCGACTGATTGGCGCGCAGGTGAACGGCGAGCGTATTGATGTCGATGCTGGACGCAATTTGCTGCTGCAAAGTCAGCAAGACAGCGAGCGGTATGATTCTAAACAGGTTAGTGGCTCAGCGGGCGGTAGTTTTACCTGGGGCGGCGGGGGCGGTAGCGGCTATATCAGCCTCAGTAAAGACAAGATGCACAGCAATTATGACAGCGTGCAACAGCAGACAGGGCTCTTTGCGGGTAAAGACGGATTTGGTATAAAAACCGGTGAGCATACCCAGCTTGACGCCGCGGTAATTGGCTCCACCGCCAGCGCTGAGAAAAACCGGCTGGAAACGGGCACGCTGGGCTGGAGCGGGTTAGATAATAAAGCCGAATTCAAGGTGGAGCACAGTGGTGCAGGTTTTAGCGCCAGTCCATCGATGAGCGGTAGCCTGCTCTCAACGCTGGCGATGAATGTGCCGTCGGCGCTGATGTCGCTGGGTAACAGCGGTAATGCTTCCAGCACTACCTATGCGGCGGTGAGCGATGGCACTTTGTTGTTGCGGGATACGGCGAAGCAGGTGCAGGATATCACCACGCTGAGCCGTGACGTTGAGCACGCGAATAACGCGCT
>NZ_JAINZP010000033.1 GCF_020166435.1 Pectobacterium versatile
TCTTGTGAGATTACGGATTCTTACACAGTAACAGGATCGGTCAATCGATCCTTAACTGATCGGCATTAGGGATAGGGATGGGGAATTAATTACTACACTGCTTTTTAATTACTGGGCATGTTAATCACACTGCACTTTGATCGCCAGCCCGCCTCGTGAGGTTTCGCGGTATTTGGCGTTCATGTCTTTACCCGTCTCGTACATGGTTTCAATCACCTTATCCAGCGAGACGCGTGCTTCACTGGTGCGGCGGGTTGCCATGCGGGCGGCATTAATCGCTTTAACGGAAGCAATTGCGTTACGCTCGATGCACGGGACCTGTACTTGCCCCGCAACTGGATCGCAGGTTAAGCCCAGATTGTGTTCCATACCGATCTCGGCGGCGACGCAAACCTGTTCCGGGCTTGCGCCCATCAGCTCTGCCAATCCAGCGGCTGCCATAGAGCAGGCTACGCCCACTTCACCCTGACAGCCTACTTCGGCACCGGAGATGGAGGCGTTCATTTTGTAGAGAATGCCAACCGCGCCCGCCGCGAGGAAATAACGAATATAAATGGTCGGGCTAACCGGCTCGATGAAGTGGTCGTAATAGGCAAGGACAGCAGGGACGATGCCGCATGCACCGTTCGTTGGTGCGGTAACCACACGGCCACCTGCGGCGTTTTCTTCATTCACTGCCAGCGCGAACATATTAACCCAGTCCACCACGTTCATCGGGTCATTGGATAGCTTATCGGACGACACCAGCATACGGCGCAGTGCAGAGGCGCGACGTGGTACGCGCAGCGGGCCGGGCAAAACACCTTCGGTGTTCATGCCACGATCGATACAGGCACGCATCGTCTGCCAGATGTCGGCAAAGTAGGCGTCAATTTCCTGGCGACTGTGTTGTGCCAGTTCGTTGCGCATCACCATCCCAGAAAGGGACAGGCCGTTCTGTTTGCAGTGCTCAAGCATCTCTTTGGCGGAATTGAAGGTATAGGGAACGGAAATATCGGTGGTGGCGTCTTTACCGAAACTCTCCGCATCAACGATGAAGCCGCCGCCAATAGAGTAGTAAGTTTTGCTATAGATTTCTTTATTGCTGGCAAATGCGGTGATGGTCATGCCGTTTTCGTGCAACGGTAGATTTTCACTACGGAAAACCATACCGCCTTCGCGTGGGAAATCTACCTCGTGCTGCCCGTTAGCCAGAAGCAGGCGTTCGCGTTGCTCAACATCGCGGATAAAACCGGGAATGGCATCAATATCAACGGTATCCGGCATGTTGCCTGCCAGACCCATAATGATAGCGATATCCGTATGGTGGCCTTTACCCGTCAGTGACAGTGAGCCATACACATCGACGGCAATGCGCGTGGTTGCGGCCAGTAAATTCTGGTTGATCAATTCATCGACAAATTGCTTACCGGCTTTCATCGGTCCAACCGTATGAGAGCTAGAAGGGCCAATACCGATCTTAAACATGTCGAAAACGCTTATCACGCGAAACTCCTCAAAGGCTCAGGGTTGCACCCACTCTTATTACCCGATCGCCTGCATCTGGTTCCTTCATCATAATCAGATAGTTATGCTGCGAATTATCTAATGATTTCGGTTTCAGCGAGACATGACCTGAATTGTAGTGGATATATACCCCAAGATTAGAATAAAACTCGTCAAATCGCGTTATTGTAGTGTGGAATATGTCGTAAGACTTTCTTTTTCGCATGAAATAAACTTATGCCACTATATAATTTAACTTATCCTAAATACGATTTAAATCATTGTAAATTCTATAATGGAGTGTTTTTTGAACGAAAATGCCGCATTTAAAATAGGGATATTTAGTGGGAGAAAAGTGGTGAACCAAACGTTGCTTTGAGCTTAGTGCCTGTCGGAAATCTGTAAAGCAAGTTGGTGAATGATGGTAGCGGTTAGCCCCCAGACAAACTGCTGCTGATACCAGGAGAGGTAAACTCGGTGGCGTTGCTGTTTACGTTCGATATCCAGCGGGTAATAGCGCGTTAGCGCGAAAGCCTCGTCTAGCGGCATTTCAAACAGTTCGGCGACTTCGTCTTCATTGGGATGAAAGCGAGTTTGTGGGGCGATCAGCCCGACGACGGGTGTGACTTGAAAGCCGCTAACGCTATCCAACGGCGGTAAGACTCCTAGAACCTGCACATTTTCCGGTGGGATAGCCACTTCTTCCTGCGCTTCACGCAGCGCCGTTTCGATGATTGAACGATCTTCTTTATCCGCCGCCCCGCCGGGGAACGCCACTTGTCCAGCATGCTTACGTAGTTCGGCAGAACGTCGGGTCAATAACAACGTAGGCGTAGGGTGACAAATAATCGGCACCAAAACCGCGGCCTGACGCTGCTGGTGCACAGGTCGCAGCGATGGCGGAAGCTGTAACTGAAAGCGCGTAATAAAGTCATTCAACGCAAAAGCCGTTGGCGGCAAAGCGATCTCACTCATTGACTCAGTACCTGAATTGTCTGGGAACCATCCAGCAGGGGAAGTATATGGCCCACTTTATCAAACGTTTCCTGATATTCAGCCTGTTCCTGACTGTCGGCGACGATGCCGCCGCCCGCCCAGCAGTAGATTTTGCCGCGTTCAGTTAGTAACGTCCTGATAGTGATATTGGTGTCCATAGTGCCGCACAGGCTGATATAGCCGACGCTGCCGCAGTAGGCATTGCGGCGCTGAGGCTCCAGCTCTTCAATAATCTGCATGGCGCGGATTTTGGGCGCACCGGTAATCGATCCACCGGGGAAACAGGCGCGTAGCAGCGTGGTTGCGGGGCAATCTTCCGGTAGCTGAGCTTCAATTGTGCTGACCAGGTGGTGCACTGCGGGGAAAGGCTCGACGACGAACAACTCCGGCACGCGGACGCTGCCCGGCACCGCGACGCGACCGATGTCGTTACGCAGGAGATCGACAATCATCAGGTTTTCTGAGCGATCTTTTTCCGAATTAGCGAGTCGCACCGCCTGTTGTTTATCGGCATTCGGGTCTGCGAGACGCGGCAGTGTGCCTTTAATCGGGCGCGTTTGAATGCGGTGGTTTTCCAGCCAGAGAAAACGTTCCGGCGATACGCTGATGACGGTATTTTCCGGCAGGCGCAGGAAAGCGGAAAAGGGCGCTTTATTGCCTGCTGACAGTCGTAAAAATGCCCGCCATTCATCACCATCGTAAGCCGCGGAAAAGCGCTGTGCCAGGTTGACCTGATAGCAGTCTCCCGCCAAAAGGTAGTCCTGTATTTTGCGGAATTTTTCGCCGTACGCCTCGCGTGACATATTCGGCTGCCAACTACTGGTAAGGCTGAAATCGGCTTTTGGGGCGTTAACGGGCGGAGTCGCTAACCAGTCGAGCTTTGCCTGAAGGGAATGATGTACGATCAGCGTTAACGTCTGCCGATGGTGGTCGGCAACCAGCGCCCAGTCGTATAGACCCACCGCCATATCCGGCAGGTCGATGTCCCGTTCGGCCTGTGCGGGCAGCGTTTCAATCTGACGCCCCAGATCATAGCCGAACAGACCAAGTGCGCCCCCCTGAAAAGGGAAATCAGGATGTGTTTCCGCGGGCAACGAGAGTGAATCAAGCTGCTCTTGCAATAAGGTAAACGGATCGCCTTCTACGGTATTCGTGACGCTGTCACGTGTGATTTCCGTCTTGTCTCCGCGCGTGCAAAGCGTAACTCGCGGGTCAGCGACCATAATATCGAAGCGGTTGTGCGGATGATCGGCAAACCCGGAATGCAGCAACATCGCCCACGGCTGTTGGGAAAAAGGCGCAAAGCGTTCGAGCAGCACCGTTGGGTAGTAAGGCAGCGCGTGATAGATAACGGCGGAGCCTATTGCTGTGGTTGAATCGCTTGCGTTAGGTACGTGAGTCGTATTGGCGGCAGTCATGTTTTTCGTGTTGTGTTCACTGTGTGGTTGTGTCGATTTTACTGACCACAGCGTACCACAAAGCGGAAATGCTGGTGTATGCCGAAGTGGGCGTGCGATGATGCAGGCGAATTTACCAACTAGGAAAATATCATGATTGCAGGTATGCCCGCGCTGACGCACAAGCAGCAACAAGATGCCGTAGAGCGTATTCAGGAATTAATGTCTGAGGGCATGAGCAGCGGCCAGGCGATAGCACTGGTTGCTGCCGAGATCCGTCAGAATCATCAAGGTGACACCGTCGCGATGATGTTTGACGAAGATGATGACGAATTTAATGACAGCGACGAAGAACACCATTTTGACGATGGGGAAGAGGAAGAAGAGCAATAACCACGCTTCCCCCTATACCCGTCATACTTCAAGTTGCATGTGCGTTGGCCGCGCTACTCGGCCCACTTTCGTGGACCTCGCCCCGTTGGGGCCGCTGCAAGCCGCGTTCAAACCTGCCTCTGGCAGATTTGTCAGTCACCCGAATCACTTACTTGGGTAAGCTCATCAGGATGAAATGAGAGACCTCCCGTCTCTCACCGAAGGCCAGCCGTTGGCTGGTCAAATTCGTTCCCGACGAATTTGTCCTTCTCTTGCCGCGTTACGATGCTCATGACTGAGCATCGCCCTAAAGGGCTAACGCTTCGCGTTGTTCAAAACGAATACGTTTTGTCCTGAAACTCGAATTATTTAGGGTATAAAAGTGGTGATGGCTTATACCGCAGCAATCGCTTTGATTTCGACTTTGAATTGCGGATGCATCAATTTAGCCTGCACGGTGCAGCGTACAGGCGCGCTACCCGCCACGACCCAGGCATCCCACGCGGCGTTCATCGCAGCAAAATCATCCGCATCGGCGAGAAAAATCGTCACGTCTAACAGCTTGCTCTTATCCGTTCCCGCCTGTTGTAGGATCGCATCTAACGCGCCCAGCGCGTTTTCCGTTTGCGCCTGTGCGTCGTCATCCAGATTTTCCGGTACGCTGGTGTAATAGATCGTGTTGTTGTGGATGACGGCGTCTGACCAACGTGCTTCAGGATTAATTCGTGTGATCGCCATGAGGTGGGGGTTCTCCATGTGGGGATAATTAAAATAGTGACATCAATCAATACCAGCCGCCAAGCCTAACACAGCAGGTTCCGGCACGCTTTCCTGATTTAGGGTGGTAGCGTCGGGTGACTCTTGGCATAATCAGCGCGATATTTTGCCACGGCCTGAAACGGTCAGGGGCTTACGGATACAGCATTCCCTTGAAAAAGAGAGCAGGCGTGACGAACGATCGTGTAATTGATGATTTTGCTAATGACGGCGCGCTGGCTAAAGCGATCACGGGCTTCAAGCCTCGTGAGCCACAGCGACAGATGGCGCAGGCCGTCATGCGGGCTATCGACGATAAAACGGCGCTGGTGGTGGAAGCGGGGACCGGAACCGGTAAAACCTATGCCTACCTTGCGCCCGCCTTGCGTTCAGATAAAAAAGTCATCATTTCGACCGGTTCGAAAGCGCTACAGGATCAGCTCTATAGCCGCGATTTACCGACGATCGCGCAGGCGCTGAAGTACAAAGGCAAATTAGCGCTGCTGAAAGGTCGCTCGAACTACCTCTGTCTGGAACGGCTTGAACAGCAATCGCTGGGCGGCGATGATTTACCCGGTGAAACGCTGAGCGAGCTGGTTCGGCTGCGCGGCTGGTCGTCAGAAACGACGGAGGGCGATGTCACGACCTGTTCAGGCGTGGCAGAAGACAGCGCGATCTGGCCGTTAGTGACGAGCACCAACGATAACTGTCTGGGCAGCGACTGTCCGCACTATAAAGAGTGCTTCGTGGTGAAAGCTCGGCGTAAAGCGATGGATGCCGACATCGTGGTGGTCAACCATCATCTCTATCTGGCCGATATGGTCGTGAAGGAGAGCGGTTTTGCGGAGCTGATCCCAGAAAGTGACGTCGTCATTTTCGATGAAGCCCACCAAATTCCCGATATCGCCAGCCAATATTTCGGCCAGCAGCTTTCCAGCCGCCAACTGCTGGATCTGGCGAAAGACATCATCATTGCTTACCGCACCGAAGTGCGTGATGCCTCTCAACTGCAAAAAAGTGCCGATCGCCTGACGCAAAGTACGCAGGATTTTCGGCTGGCGCTGGGCGATCCGGGGTTTCGCGGTAATCTGCGCGATGTGCTCGAACAGCCGTCGCTTCAGCGTGCGCTGGTGCTGCTGGATGATGCGCTGGAGCTGTGTTACGACGTTGCGAAACTGTCGCTTGGGCGTTCAGCGCTGCTGGATGCTGCCTTTGAGCGTGCTACGCTCTATCGCAACCGCCTGAAACGGCTGAAAGACGTGCAGCTACCGGGTTACAGCTACTGGTACGAATGTAATTCACGCCATTTCGTGTTGGCGCTGACGCCGTTATCCGTCTCCGATCGCTTTCGTGAATTAATAAAAGAGAAACCTGCGGCTTGGGTGTTTACCTCCGCGACGCTGTCGGTTAACGACCAACTCTTCCACTTCACCGATAGGCTGGGGCTGGATAACGCGAACACGCTCCTGTTACCCAGCCCATTTGATTATGCCAATCAGGCGCTGCTCTGCGTCCCCCGTAATTTGCCAGAAACCAATCGTCCCGGTGCGGCAAAAAGGCTGGCGGCGATGTTGCAGCCGTTGATCGAGGCGAATCAGGGGCGCTGCTTTATGCTGTGTACCTCGCATCAGATGATGCGCGATTTGGCGGCCGAATTCCGCGCTACGCTGACGCTACCGGTGCTGTTACAGGGCGAAACCGGCAAGGCGCAACTGCTGTCGCAGTTTGTGTCGGCGGGTAATGCCTTGCTGGTGGCGACCAGCAGCTTCTGGGAAGGTGTGGATGTGCGCGGCGATACGCTCTCCTGCGTCATTATCGATAAACTGCCGTTTACCTCGCCGGACGATCCGCTGCTCAAGGCGCGTATTGAAGACTGCCGCTTGCGCGGTGGGGAGCCTTTCGACGATGTGCAGGTTCCCGATGCGGTGATTACCCTGAAGCAAGGCGTCGGGCGACTCATCCGTGATGTCGACGATCGCGGTGTGATTGTGATTTGTGATAACCGGCTGGTGATGCGTCCGTATGGTGCCGTGTTCCTTAACAGCCTGCCGCCGACGCCGCGTACCCGCGATATTCGGCAGGCGATTAATTTCCTGACGCGTAACACATAATTCCCAATTGGCGGTTGCCGCATGACCTGATCGATGGCGGGAAGGGCTGCGGCACGACAGGGGCTTATGCTATGATACGGGCCATTAAGATTTATTTATCCTGCCTGAGGTTGGCATGTCTACGCGAATTCTAGCGCTTGATACCGCAACGGAAGCCTGTTCCGTCGCACTCTGGAATGAAGGTGAAATTCATTCTCTGTTCGAAATTTGTCCCCGTGAACACACACAACGTATTCTGCCGATGGTGCAGCAGGTGCTGGCCGATAGCGGTCTGACGCTCAAGGATCTTGATGCGTTGGCCTTTGGTCAGGGGCCGGGAAGTTTTACCGGCGTGCGGATTGGTATTGGCATTGCCCAAGGGCTGGCGCTGGGAGCGGATTTACCGCTGCTTGGCGTATCGTCACTGGCGACGATGGCACAGGGCGCTTTCCGTCTCACGCAGGCAACGCAGGTGCTGGCGGCCATTGATGCGCGGATGGGAGAAGTGTACTGGGGTTGCTATCAGCGTAACGCTGACGGTAGCTGGCAGGGGGAATCCGAGGAAGCGGTATTGAAACCTGAACAGGTGCAGGCGTTAACTGCCGCGCTGTCAGGTGAATGGGCCACGGTAGGAACTGGGTGGGAAACCTATCCTGAACTGGTCAGTCATTCTTCGTTGGTGTTAGCGAAGGGCGACGTGCTGTTGCCGCAGGCGCAGGACATGTTGCCGCTGGCCTGTCAGCTATGGCAGGCAGGAAAAGCGGTCAGCGTTGAGAATGCGCAACCGCGCTACCTGCGCAATGAAGTAACCTGGAAAAAGCTGCCCGGCCGCGACTAGTCAGAATGCACATTTGGCGTGAAGTATACCGTCATAAACAGCAACTTATTCGATGCTGTGCAGTCTAACTATCAGATATCTGGTAGAGGGGGTTGTGCCATGTCCGTACAAATAAAGAGCGTACAAATAAAAAGCGTACAGATAAAGCGTGTGCATCTGAATCAGAAAAAAGTACGCCTCGGTATGCTGGTTGCGGCAGCACTGCTGCTTTCTGGCTGTGTCACGGTGCCGGATGCCATTAAAGGCACCTCACCAACGCCGCAGGACGATTTGGTGCGTGTGATGAATGCGCCGCAGATTTATGTCGGTCAGGAATCACGCTTTGGTGGGCGGGTGGTCAGCATCCGCAATGAAGCAAATAAAACGCGTCTGGAAATTGCCAGCATGCCGCTGGATAGCGGCGCGAAACCGCGGTTGGATATGCCGTCAGAAGGGCGTTTTATTGCTTATGTGAATCGCTTTCTGGAACCTGTCGATTTTAAAGACCAACTGGTCACCGTTGTCGGACCGATTGTCGGCACCGAACAGGGTGCTATTGGGGATAAACCCTATCGTTATGTCGTGATCGATGCGCAGGGCTACAAGCGTTGGAATGTTGTGCAGCGTCTGATAACACCACCCGGCGGCTATGGCTATGGCCCGTGGGGATGGCGAGCGGGTTACGGCTACGGTTGGGGCCCAGGTTGGGGATTTGACGGCGGTTGGCCCGGTCCGGCACGGATTGAGAATGTCGTGACAGAATAAGAATCTACCCAGTAGGCTATTGAGATCAGGCAACGCAGGTTGCCTGATTTTTTTTGAATAAAGAATAAATTAGTGATCGATCTCGCAACCTTAACATTGTTTGTTAGCTAACTGGTAGGCTGAGTTAAAATAATGTTAATAACAATAAGCCTCTGAGGGCGACGACTATGCCACTAAAAAAATATCTCGGGAGTGACGTCTTGGAAAAAATTTGGTTATCACGCTATCCGGCGGATGTGCCGGCGGAAATCGATCCGGACCGCTATTCGTCGTTGATTGAAATGTTTGAAAATGGTGTGAGGCGTTATGCCGATCGACCTGCATTTATCAACATGGGTGAGGTGATGACGTTTCGTAAGCTGGAGGAGCGGAGCCGGGCGTTTGCGGCCTACCTACAAAACCAGCTTAAATTGCAGAAAGGCGATCGCGTGGCGTTGATGATGCCCAATCTGCTGCAATATCCCGTTGCACTGTTTGGCGTGTTGCGTGCGGGTATGGTCGTTGTCAACGTTAACCCACTGTATACGCCACGGGAACTGGAACACCAGCTAAAAGACAGCGGCGCCAGCACGATTGTTATCGTGTCTAACTTCGCGCATACGCTGGAAAAAGTCGTTCATAACACGGCGGTGAAGCACGTTATCCTGACTCGCATGGGTGACCAGCTATCCACGGCAAAAGGCACGCTGGTTAACTTCGTAGTGAAATACATTAAGCGGCTAGTGCCCAAGTATCATCTGCCGGATGCGATATCGTTTCGTCGCGTTTTGCAGGAAGGGCGACGCCAGCAGTATGTTCGGCCTGATATCATCAATAGCGATCTCGCCTTTCTGCAATATACCGGCGGCACGACGGGGGTGGCTAAGGGCGCCATGCTCACGCACCGCAATATGCAGGCGAATTTGGCACAGTGCCTTGCGGCTTATGGCCCGGTATTGAGGGAAGGAAATGAATGGGTGGTAACGGCGTTGCCGCTGTACCATATTTTTGCTTTGACGGCTAACTGCCTGCTGTTCTTTGAGTTGGGCGGACAGAATCTGCTTATCACCAATCCCCGGGATATTCCCGCAGTAGTAAAAGAACTGAAACAGTATCCTTTTACTGCGATTACGGGCGTGAATACGCTGTTTAATGCGTTGTTAAATAATAAAGAGTTTCATGAACTCGATTTCTCGACACTGCGACTGTCCGTTGGAGGTGGTGCATCGGTGCAGCGGGCGGTAGCGGAACGCTGGGAGAAGTTAACGGGTAAACATCTGCTTGAGGGATATGGATTAACAGAAAGTTCCCCCTTGGTGGCCGTGAACCCTTATGATCTCAAACATTACAGCGGCAGTATCGGGCTGCCGGTGGCATCAACGGATGTCAGAATCATTGACGACAACGGTAACGATGTTGGGCTGGGCGAATCGGGTGAACTCTGGGTGCGCGGGCCGCAGGTGATGTTAGGGTACTGGCAGCAGCCTGCCGCGACAGATGACGTGTTAAAAGATGGCTGGCTGGCAACGGGTGACATTGTCACTTCTGACGATGAAGGATTCCTGCGAGTCATCGATCGTAAGAAAGACATGATTCTGGTTTCCGGCTTTAACGTTTATCCGACGGAAATTGAAGATGTTATCAGTCGTCATCCCAAAGTGTCCGAGTCGGCAGTGATTGGGGTGGAAAATGAGGCCTCCGGTGAGGCAGTCAAAGCTTTTGTAGTCAGGCGTGACAACTCGTTAACGAAAGAGGAACTTATTACGCACTGCCGCCGCAACCTCACAGGTTATAAAGTGCCGAAAGAGATCGAATTCTGCGACGATTTGCCGAAATCTAATGTTGGGAAAATCCTGCGCCGTGAATTGCGTGACGAGAAGAAGGCGAAGAATGACGCTGCCGCCTGATGATTTTCCGCGAAAAACGACTGCCAGAGAGAGGCAGGACGCGATATGATGTTTTCACGTCGGTTTATCCGGCGTTCTTTTTTATGGCGAATAACCTATGGGCCGTCGCTCACAACGTTAAAAATGTCCGCCGGGAATTTTTACGGCGATACGGATTTGACCCAGAACCGTAAAGTAAAAACAACCAAGAGAATGACGTTTTGAATTATCAGTTGATCACTTCCGACATCGGGTTACAACAGGTTTGCGCCCAGGCGCAACGCTTTCCGCAGGTGGCATTGGACACGGAGTTCGTCAGAACCCGCACGTATTATCCGCAATTAGGGTTGATTCAATTGTATGACGGCGAACAGCTTTCACTCATCGACCCGTTAACGATTACCGACTGGGCCCCTCTTCAAGCGTTACTGCGTGATGAACAGGTCACTAAATTCCTGCATGCGGGCAGCGAAGATCTGGAAGTGTTTCTCAATGCGTTTGGAACGCTGCCGACGCCTTTCATTGATACACAGATTCTGGCCGCATTTTTAGGCAAGCCGCTCTCGTATGGTTTTGCTGCGCTGGTGGCTGACTACATGGGCGTGACGCTGGATAAAAGCGAGTCGAGAACGGACTGGCTTGCTCGTCCGCTGAGCGAAAAACAGTGTGATTATGCTGCTGCCGATGTGTTCTATTTGTTGCCGATGGCCATTCGATTAGTGGCAGATACGGAAGCCGCAGGGTGGATGAATGCCGCGCTGGATGAGTGTCTCCTGCTGTGTCAGCGTAAGCAGGATATTCTGGCACCGGCGCTGGCCTATCGCGAATTTGGCAACGCCTGGCAGCTGCGTGGCCGAAATTTGGCTTGCCTTCAGCGTCTGGCTGAGTGGCGTTTGCGTAAAGCGCGCGAGCGAGACAGCGCGGTGAATTTTGTCGTACGTGAAGAGAACCTCTTGCAGGTGGCGCGTTGTCTGCCGACGTCGCTGGGTGAGCTGAGCTCGCTGGGGCTGAGCGGCCCGGAAATCCGCTACCACGGCAAAACGCTGTTGGACTGTGTTACACAGACGGACGGTATTGCTGATGCGGATTGCCCACCTCCGGTGATGAATTTAATCGACTATCCCGGCTATAAAAAGGCGTTTAAAGATATCAAAGCGCTAGTGCAGCGCGTGAGCGAACAGAGTGGATTATCCGCCGAGCTTTTGGCTTCACGTCGCCAAATTAATCGTCTGCTGAACTGGCACTGGAAATTAAGTGGGCAAGATGCGGGGATGCCGGAAATGTTGTCTGGCTGGCGCGGCCAGTTATATGGTGATGAACTGCGTGAAATTGTCCAGGGCTATTAATCAACAGCAAACGAACATTCTCAATACGCCTTATTTGTTGCGGTGATTCAATTATGGAAAAAGCAGCGAGTAGGGTGGAGGGAAAGCGGAAAAAACAGATGTAGAAGTAAAAAATGAGTCTTCCTCTGTAGTGATGGGAGACTTAGAATCAAAAACAGCGCCAATAGCTACCAGCCGACAGGTCTCCCACAATCAGTGCTGTTATCTACACAACCTCGGCTTCGAATCTTCTCCATACGCCTGTCTCTTATTAACTTTCCTTTATCATCAACTGAATATATCGGACTGGGGTGACTTGTCGCTGGTTTTTTATCTTGATGTGCATTGTAGTCATATTGAGCACATGATACGAGGCTTGTAGAGAGTAATACCGGAAGTAACAACTGTAAATTCATTATTTTAACTCCGCATTAACGTTGGTAGACGAATCAAGAATGTTAACGACGATAACATATTTTCAGATTGAAGGAGATCAGAAGGCAGTTCTATTGAATGTCTGTTTAGTCTGTCGTTCAAGAATGGAGGGAGGTAATATAGCCAACGAACATAAAATTTGAAGTATGATGAGTATATCCCCTGCGTAAAAGCAGGGGATATCGCAGCGAAAAAATCATTTAGACGTTTCTTCCGCTTCCGGTAAGGTAACGTTCAACTCAAGCACGGAAATATCATCTCCTTTTTGCTCAAGTTGAACCGTCACCATTTCAGGATCAATCTGTACATATCTACAGATAACCTCAAGAATGTCTCGCTTTAATTGCGGCAGATAATGGGGTTCACTATCTCCCCGGCGTCGCTCCGCGACAATAATTTGCAGCCGTTCCTTGGCAATATTGGCTGTCGTTTTTTTGCGGGACAGAAAGAAGTCCAGTAAAGCCATAATTTATCCCCCAAAAAGTCGTTTAAGGAAACCCTTCTTCTCTTCTTCAATAAAACGGAAAGGACGCTCTTCGCCAAGCAAGCGCTCAACGGTGTCTGCGTAAGCTTTACCTGCATCGGCTTCAGCATCCAGAATCACGGGCTCACCCTGATTAGAGGCACGGAGGACCGATTGATCTTCAGGAATCACGCCAATCAACGGAATCCGCAGGATATCAAGAACATCTTCCATGCTCAGCATGTCGCCACGGCTCACTCGGCCAGGGTTGTAACGCGTCAACAGCAAATGTTCTTTGATTGGGTCTTCAGAACGCTCCGCACGACGCGACTTCGAGGACAGAATGCCCAGAATACGGTCGGAATCGCGAACGGAAGAAACTTCTGGGTTGGTGGTTATAATCGCTTCATCAGCGAAATAGAGCGCCATCAACGCACCAGTTTCGATCCCAGCGGGCGAATCACACACGATAAAATCGAATGCCATATCGCCCAAGTCGTTGAGTATTTTCTCCACGCCTTCGTACGTTAATGCATCTTTATCACGTGTTTGTGATGCAGGCAGAATGTAGAGATTGTCCGTTCTCTTATCTTTGATCAGTGCCTGATTCAGCGTGGCATCACCCTGAATAACGTTCACGAAGTCATACACCACGCGACGTTCGCATCCCATGATTAGGTCAAGGTTACGCAGACCAATATCAAAATCGATGACAACCGTCTTTTTTCCTTTCTGGGCTAAACCGGTAGCAATGGCCGCGCTTGATGTGGTCTTGCCAACGCCCCCTTTACCCGATGTAACAACGATAATGCGTGCCATAAATGTTTCCTTGGGAGATTCTAGTCTAGAGGTTTTATCGTTAAAACATTGTCCAACTGGTTTAGGTTGATCCGTGCTGGCTGCCCAAAATACGGTCCAGGTATCTGGTCACTCAGCCAGTAACGGCCAGCGATAGAGACCAGTTCTGCTGCTAGGTGCGTACAGAATATCTGGCTCTCAATATTGCCAGAAACGCCTGCGAGAGCACGACCACGCATCATGCCGTAAATATGAATATTGCCATCGGCAATCACCTCTGCCCCTGCGCTGACGCTGCTGGTGACGATTAAGTCACAGTTCCGAGCGTAAATCTGTTGGCCAGAGCGAACGGGGGTATTGATGACTTTCGTTTTCACCGTAGCAGGAACGGCGGCAACGGGTTCGACGACCCGACGTTGTGCTTTACCTTCACTCAGAAGGGGAAGCCCCGCCTGCGCAATGATTTTCTTTAATGCGTCATCTGTGCATCCGCTGACGCCGACGACATGCAGGCCGGTTGACGAAATGGCCTGCTGCAATTTTATCCAGTCGGTTTCCGCCGTTAATGTAGCAACATTAATCACAACGGGGGCATTTTTCAGGAAAGCAGGTGCTTGCTCTATTTTTTCCTGTAGTGCCTGGTAAATTACCTCGGGTTGGGAATCATGCAAATGAACAACCGATAAGGTAAAGCTGCTGCCTTTTAGCTCTATTGGCGTTTGTGACATCTATCCTGACCCAGTTTCAGCATCTTTTAATCCCTAGAGTAACATTTAAGGCATGATATTCCAGAGCGCTGTAAGCATGGTATAGTTACAATTATATACAGGCAAGATGGCATTCCCATCAAATAGAGTAAAAAAAATGTTTTGTGTGATCTACCGAAGTGCGAAACGCGATCAGACCTACCTTTATGTTGAAAAAAAAGACGATTTCTCTCGCGTGCCGGCAGAATTAATGAAAAGTTTCGGCGCACCGCAGTTAGCCATGCTTTTACCGTTAGAGGGACGTAAAAAACTGGCAAATGCCGATATAGAAAAAGTGAAGCTTGCGCTACAGGAACAGGGTTTTTATCTGCAAGTGCCTCCTCCGGTCGAGAGCTTATTAAACACGCCTATGTAAATGTAAAAAAATAATACTAAGGTGCACTTTCAGATAAAACCGCAAAAATAATTTGGCGCGGAATAACTTGGCTGTTTACATAATTTTCCGCGCGATAAATATTCACTTTTTGAGTTTCTCCCCACCATAATTTATATCCTAAATAATTCGAGTTTCAGGCAGGCGGCAAGAGAAAGACAAATCCGTCGGGAACGAATTTGGCCAGCCGTTGGCTGGCCTTCGGTGAGAGACATCCTGTCTCTCATTTCATCCCGATGAACTTACTTAGGTAAATGATTTGGGTGAGTAACAAATCTGGCAGAGGCAGATTTGAACGCTGCTTGCAACGACCCCCAACGGGGTGAGGCATACGTAAGTGTGCCGAGTAGCGCAGCCAACGCACAGGCAACTTGAATTATGACGGATATAATTGTTTCCCTTTCTGATGGGGAAGCCATTTCAAATCACGCGATCCCCTGCTTCACTCTTCTGAAATCTGTTGGGGGAACCCCCGTTGCGGTGATATAACGATGGTTTTGCACCATCGTGTTCTTATATAGCTGTTTTTCTTTTGGGCGGTTTCTACGCGATGAAGGCAGCGATAATCCAACAGACAGGGCAGGAGAATACCCATGTATCAACACAGAGACTGGCAGGGCGCGCTGCTTGATTTGCCAGTAAACAAAGTCGTTTGCGTAGGGAGCAACTATTCAGAACACATCAAAGAAATGGGAAATGCGACCCCGAGCGAGCCTGTTTTATTCATCAAACCTGAAACTGCACTGTGTGATTTACGTCAGCCAGTCGCTATTCCCAAAAACCTAGGCTCAGTTCACCACGAAGTCGAGCTGGCAGTTCTGATTGGTACGCAGCTAAAGCAGGCCAATGAAGAACGCGTCGCTCGGGCGATAGCCGGTTATGGTGTGGCGCTGGATTTGACGCTGCGTGATTTGCAGTCCGAATTCAAAAAAGCAGGCCAGCCGTGGGAAAAAGCGAAAGCGTTTGACGGTTCCTGTCCGATCTCCGGTTTTATTCCGGTTGCCGAGTTTGGCGATCCGCAGCAAACCGATTTAGGGGTAAAAGTGAATGATGAAATGCGCCAGCAGGGCAACACGCGTGATATGATTACGCCGATTCTGCCGCTGATTGCCTATATGAGCCGTTTCTTTACGCTACGTGCGGGCGATATTATTTTAACGGGTACGCCGAAAGGGGTTGGTCCGATCCTGTCAGGCGACATGCTGACGATTACGGTGAATGACCGGACGTTGAGCACGCGTATTATCTAACGCCCCAACTGCCCGTGTTGAACGACGGGCAGTAAAACCTCATCCCGCCGCAGCCTGCCGAATCACACATCTTTATTCATAATACAGAGTAACCGGAAGAAAAATGACTGAACGCCCTTTTTGGCAGCAAAAAACGTTGTCTGAGATGTCTGACGATGAATGGGAGTCGCTGTGCGATGGCTGCGGTCAGTGCTGTTTGCATAAACTGATTGATGAGGATACGGAGGAAATCTACTTTACCAACGTCGCCTGTAATCAGCTGAATATTAAAAGCTGCCAGTGCCGTAACTATGAGAAACGCTTCGAGTATGAGCCGGATTGCATCAAGCTGACGCGTGAAAACCTGCTGACGTTTAACTGGCTACCGGCAACCTGTGCTTATCGGCTGATTCATGAACGTGAAGATTTACCACATTGGCATCCCCTAGTCAGCGGCACCAAAACGGCAATGCACCGTGAGCGTATCTCTGTCCGTCATATCGCTGTACGCGAAAGCGAGGTGATGGACTGGCAGGAGCACATTTTGAACAAACCAAAATGGGCACGATAGTTTCTGTTCAGTGCTGGCTGTTACCTGGTTAAAACGAGAAGCCCTTCAGTCTGAATCACTCAGAAGAGGGGCTTTTTATCGGGGGAGAATCAGTTTTCATTAGTTATTTCATTTGGGGCTCAGATACGCTACCAGAAAGCTGAGAAAAAGAATGTAGCCCAATATGGCGATGAAGAGATTGATATTGCCTAACATGGTTATTTCTCCTGAATAAATGAATTGCGATAGAAGTACCTCATAGAGTGAAAAGTCGTCGTTGACCTGCGGTATGCACTACAGGTATTAGGGGCATGTTAATGAAGAAAAAACGCTCAGAAAGGGGCTGGTGGTTTAAATATCGTTGAGGTAGAGAACGCCAGACATTCATGCCTGAATCCAACTGCCTATCTGTTTTTTGCTTTCCACCTCACATTTCTCTTTTTCATTATGCGAATCGTGCTGCTGCTTCTACGATTGCTTTCATGGAAAGTCAGGAAAAAAGATCGACGCAGATGAAATATCATGAAGAACCCCGCAGGGAAAAAGGCCTTTTTTCAACGAGTGGTTAGTCCATTATCGCGATATCTACAGGCCACAGCAGTGATGGTTGGTACAAGCCTGTGAAGCGTAGAAACAGTTACCAGAAGCCCGACATACTGTCGGGCTTCTGGTAATAACTAACGGAGGAAGAGGTCGCGACGTTTAGGGCGGAAAGGCTGAGCGATCAATACCAGCACGGCAATCAACAGATAAGCTACAAAGATGCCAAGCAACCATTGCGGCATTTCCATCGAAAGGAATTCCCACTGCCGTACTGAGCAATCACCTGTCGCATTGAAAATGGCTGGAAGCCATTTGTCTAAAGGCAGCCATGACGGGAAGCTGACAAAGAAATCACAGGTGGTAAACGGTGACGGATTTAACAAAACATCCGTGTGTTTCCATGCCAGTCGGAACCCTTCATAAGAACTGTATATCCATAGCGCGATGGCTGGGTAACGCAACGCAGTTGATGGCGCGATGGCACCAACAATACCTGCTGCGAACACGCCCCACAGCGCACAACGCTGATAGATACACAGCACGCACGGTTTTAATAACATAACGTGCTGAAAATAGAGCGCGACCAATTCCAACGCTAAAGCAGTAAACGCCAGCAGCAGCCACGCACCACGCCCGCGTGAGCAACTATTAAGAAATCGCAACATAAAAATATTCCATGCTAAACATGATTAAAGCAGCAGTGTAAACCGTTCTGGCTTCACTGCCATCATTTCACTGTGCAAAACGTAACGATATGTTTATTTGATGCTTTTCTGTCATTCTGCGGCGGTGAAAATCGCATTGATAGCGTCATCAATACCGAAATTATCGCCACCGTGATGACTATACACGATCGTGATTATGAGTGGCTGCCCGATATGATCAAGTCTGGCAAAGAAATCCATTGGTTATTCATCAAAAAATCCGTGAATGGCACGAGTGTGAATTCAACGCAAAGCAGCCCGACCAGCGTCATCACAATCGTGTAAGGCAGCGCCATGATCACCATGCGGCCGTAAGACAGACGGATAAGCGGTGCCAGTGAGGACGTTAGCAGGAACAGAAATGCGGCTTGCCCATTCGGCGTTGCAACGGAAGGCAGGTTGGTGCCAGTGTTGATCGCCACGGCCAAGAGTTCGAACTGGGGTAACGAGATGTGGCCACTTTCAAACGCATTACGCGCCTCATTGATATAAACCGAGCCGACGAAGACGTTATCCGATATCGATGATAGCAGGCCATTAAACAGATAAAGCAGCGTCAGTTGCGTGCTGTCAGGAGATTGCAGGACGTAATGGATAATTGGTGAAAACAGCTGCTGGTCGATAATGACGGCGACGATGGCAAAGAAGACCGTCAGCAGCGCGGTAAACGGCATGGCATCCTGAAACGCTTTGCCAATCGCATGTTCTTCCGTCACGCCGCAGAACGTCGTAACCATAATAATTACGGAAAGGCCAATCAACCCGACCTCAGCCAGATGAAACGCCAGCGCGACGATGAGCCAGACACCCATCACCGCCTGTACGATTAAGCGCGCTTTATCCTGCTGTGTGCGCTTTTCTGTCATGTCCCGATCGTAATCCTCAAGCACGCGACGCACGTTGTCTGGCAGATTGACGCCGTAGCCGAAGAGTTTAAAACGCTCGACCAGCACGCAGGTCAGAATGCCGCAAATAAATACGGGGACGGTCACGGGTGACATGCGCAGGAAGAAGCTGACGAAATCCCAGCCTGCGCTTTTCGCGATAATCAGGTTCTGAGGTTCGCCAACCATCGTCATTACGCCGCCCAGTGCCGTACCGACGCCAGCGTGCATGAGCAGGCTGCGTAAGAATGCCCGGAACTGCTCTAGCGTACGATGATGCTCCTCGCTGCTTAACGCGCTGTCATCGCTGATATCAGTGTCGTCTTCACCCTGTTGGGAAGCGAAGCGGTGGTAAATACCATAAAACCCGATAGCGACGCTGATAACAACGGCAATCACGGTCAACGCATCAAGGAATGCGGAAAGAAAGGCGGCGGCGATACAGAAAGCAAGTGAAAGCAGCGTCTTGGAATGAATGCGTAGCAGCAGTTTGGTAAACACAAAGAGCAGCAGTTGCTTCATGAAGTAGATGCCTGCCACCATAAACACCAGCAGCATGAGGACTTCAATATTCCCTGTAACCTCATGCCACACCTGCTGTGGGCTGGTCATGCTGATGAGTATTGCTTCTAACGCCAGCAATCCGCCAGGCTGTAGTGGATAACATTTCAGCGCCATACCGAGCGTAAAAATAAACTCTACAACCAATAACCAACCAGCCCAAAACGGGCTGATAAAATAGAACAACAGCGGATTAATCAGCAAGAAACCGAAAATAGTCAGTTTGTACCAATCTGGCGCATATCCCAGGAAGTTTTTTAACAGCGCATGATGGAGGGGCATGCCAATCATAATGGAAGGGAAATCCTTATTCGTCAGAATAGTTTGATGGTTTTTATCATACCGTAAAAACTTTACAAATGGTCAGGTGTCTACCGTCCTGCGCCGCAATAGCGTGGTTGGCAGTCACAATTTTTCATTGAAATTGTTTGGTGCTCGAGTACGGCGCTATATCATGATTCTTTCGTCTGGTATTATGATTTGGCTCTTTTCGGCAATCACCGCTACGGATTATTAAACACATGGTTATAAAGGCGCAAAGTCCGGCTGGATTCGCGGAAGAATACATTATCGAAAGTATATGGAATAACCGTTTTCCTCCTGGCTCTATTTTGCCCGCGGAAAGAGAGCTTTCCGAACTGATTGGCGTGACCCGTACGACCCTGCGTGAAGTGCTTCAGCGTTTAGCCCGCGATGGCTGGTTGACGATACAGCATGGGAAGCCAACAAAGATTAACAATTTTTGGGAAACCTCTGGTCTTAATATTCTGGAAACGCTGGCTCGGCTCGATCACGATAGCGTGCCACAATTGATCGATAATTTGCTGGCGGTGCGAACCAACATTGCCGCGATCTTTATTCGGACGGCGTTACGCCAGCACCCAGAAAAGGTGCGCGATGTATTGACTCAGGTAAACGTAGTGGACGATAGCGCAGAAGCCTTTGCGCAACTTGACTACAACGTGTTCCGTGGTTTGGCCTTTGCCTCTGGCAACCCGATCTATGGTCTGATCCTGAATGGTCTGAAAGGATTATATATTCGTGTTGGCCGATACTATTTCTCCAACCCAGAAGCCCGCAAACTGGCGGTGAGTTTTTATGGTCGGTTGGAAACGTTGCGTAGCGAAGAGCTATACGATCAGGTGATGGATGTCGTCAGACAGTACGGTAAAGAAAGTGGGGCGATCTGGCACAGTATGCAGGGCACTATTCCGCGGGATATCGCGGAAGTCCGCCGCTAAGACATTATACGCGGCATGGTCTTCATTGTGAGAATATGAAAAGGGGATTCAGATTGTTACCTGAATCCCCTTTGTCTTTATTTACGTAGTCTTTTACCAACGCGACCTTTTATCTGTGTCACTGCATTCGGCTAGGCGGAAGCTGTTCCGTTACGCGGCGGGCAGCGTTCAATCAGCTCAATACTGCCATCTAAGTTAGCCTGCTCTAGGTGAACGTCAAACCCCCACAGACGATGGACATGTTTCAATACTTCCTGGCTACTTTTATCCAACGGTGTGCGGTTATGCGGAACATAGCGCAGCGTCAGCGCCCGATTACCGCGCAAATCCACGTTCCAGACCTGAATATTCGGCTCCAGATGGCTCAGGTTGTACTGTGCGGACAGCTCCTGCCGGATCAATCGATAGCCTTCTTCATCGTGAATAGCTGCAATTTCCAGATAGTTATTGCGATCATCGTCCAGCACCGTAAATAACCGGAAGTCACGCATCAATTTAGGTGATAAGAACTGGCTGATAAAGCTTTCGTCCTTAAAGTTCTGCATCGCAAAATGCAGCGTATCAAGCCAGTCTTTACCTGCAATATCGGGGAACCAGTAGCGATCTTCATCCGTTGGCGACTGACAAATACGTTTAATGTCTTGAAACATCGCAAAACCCAGCGCATACGGGTTGATGCCGCTGTAATATGGGCTGTTATACGGCGGCTGATAAATCACATTGGTATGGCTGTGCAGGAATTCCAGCATGAAGCGCTCAGATACTCGACCTTCATCATAAAGATGATTAAGAATGGTGTAGTGCCAGAAGGTGGCCCAGCCCTCATTCATCACCTGAGTCTGCTTCTGCGGATAGAAATACTGACTGACTTTCCGTACGATGCGCAGAACCTCTCGCTGCCAAGGCTCCAGCAGGGGGGCATTTTTCTCCATAAAGTAGAGCAAATTTTCTTGCGGTTCTTGCGGAAAGCGTCTTACTTGCTCTGGCGTAGTGCCCTGTTCACGTCGTGGTAATGTTTTCCAGAGATCGTTCACCTGACTTTGCAGATAGGCCTCACGGCTTTTCTGGCGGGATTTTTCCTCTTCGAGCGAGATTTTTTGCGGGCGCTTATAGCGATCAACACCGTAATTCATTAGTGCATGGCAGGAGTCTAACAGGTGTTCCACCTCGTCCACGCCATAACGCTCTTCGCATTGCGCGATATACTGCCTAGCAAATAGCAGATAATCGACGATGGAGCTGGCATCGGTCCAACTGCGGAATAGATAGTTGCCTTTGAAGAACGAGTTGTGCCCGTAGCAGGCATGTGCCATTACTAGCGCCTGCATTGGCAATGTGTTCTCTTCCATCAAATACGCGATACAGGGATCGGAATTAATAACGATTTCGTATGCCAGCCCCTGTTGCCCATGTTTGTAACGCTGCTCGGTTTCGATAAATTTCTTCCCGAACGACCAGTGGGCATAGTTGATCGGCATGCCTATACTGGAATAGGCGTCCATCATTTGTTCTGAAGTAATGACTTCAATCTGATGAGGGTAGGTCGCCAGACGATACAGTTTGGCCACTCGGTCAATCTCATCAAGGTAAACCTGCAACAACTCAAACGTCCAGTCCGGTCCATCACTCAGGCGAAGTGTTTTTTTTACCTGATTATCCGTCGATATAGCCATCAGCGCGCCCCCTAACATAACAAGTCTGTACGTGAGATCTCGTTTACTGCCTTCCCGCTGGCTCCTGTCAAAAAATCATCGTTGCTCATTTAGTTATAGCTGAGCTTTGGAAACGCGGCAATTGACTAATTAAGCGTGTTCGCAGGAGAGAGGTCACTGATGTGATACGCCTTATTGTGATCATGAACTAACTGCTGAAGGTGGTTATGGTGGCCAATTTTAGTTGACCATCATAATATGGTCTGATAATTAACCTCGTTTTAGGGATGTTGAACCCGATTCTGAGTTATTCAACAAATCGGTTTAAAGATGGTAAAAAGTCGAAGTTTATCGACATGAACGTGCTGAGCATGACGGGATGATACACACCATTAATATCAGAGGAACATAATGAAAATCAGTGTGATAAAGAAAGGGATTGCGGGTCTGTTACTGGTACTGCCTCTGCACGGGCTTGCTGAGACAAAGGATCCAGACTTGTTCGTCGGCTATACCACGCAGGATCTTACTGATGCATTACCTGCGGAGCTGTTGAACATGATTCAGCGAGAAAAAGTGGTCGATGCGGCAAACCACATGGTGCAGACCGAGTATGTTGACCCTACGACAGGCAATAAGGCGCTGGTTTCATTGTTCATGCTGCCGCCAGATAGAGATGGCAACGTCCCGATTGCCTCCAAGCCCAGCGATCTGGATGCGGTGATCGCCAGTACGGAAAAAGAGATGCTGCGCCAGCGCATCAAACCTGATCAGCGTGCGGGAAACATTGACGATGCGACGCCTTTTCGCTGCCTACAAACGATTCTGAATAACAAGGTTCTGCATTCGCTATGCTCGACGCTGATTAAAGGGCGCGTGCTGGAAGTGCAGGCGATCAACACGGTCGAAAATATTCAGGATGAAGCCGCGCTGAATAAGGTCATCGGGCAACAAAATGAGTTTGTTGTCGGGATGGGAAAAACGATGCTGGCGCTTAAAAAATAATCTGCGCTGACACAGTAGGACAGGCGTCAGCGGCGACAGACCACCACGGTTTCTCATCAACATTTCTGAGCGAAGGCGAACACCTTCGCTTTTTTTGCACCAAAAATCCCCCAGTTCTCCCTTGCCAGATTCTCAGCGTTCGTGCATAACTGCCGGTGCCAAAGGGCCGATGCCTGAAATCGGGCATGGTGAAACGACATTCATTACGAAATATATTCATCACGAAACGACACCGGATAAACGCTATGCTTTTGTTACTCGTTTTGGCTGTGATTGTAGTCGCCGTTTACGGCTGGTTAAAACAGCCGCAGTATGTATCACCAGAGGTCAAGCCCCAGCCGGAAAACCCACTCTTTCGCGATGGCGCGTTTCATAACCCAGTGGCTCGCCCGACGGTCGATAGCCAGAACCGATTCACGCTGCTGTATCGCTTTCTTTTCGAGAAAGACGCTGGCGCGTTGCCAGATACCCAACTGCCGTCGGAAAAAACCAATCTGTATCAGTTGAGTAAAACGGATAACGTCATCATCTGGATGGGACACTCCAGCTATTTTATTCAACTGGAAGGGAAAACGTTCCTGCTGGATCCGGTATTTAGCGACAACGCTTCGCCAGTGCCGCGCACCAACGTCGCCTTCAAGGGCAGCAATGTGTACTCACCGGACGATGTTCCCGAAATCGACTATCTGCTGATCACCCACGATCACTGGGATCATCTGGATTACCCCACGCTGAACGCGCTACGCGGGAAAATCCGCCGCATCGTCACGCCAACGGGCGTAGGTTCCTATTTTGTAAAATGGGGTTTTCCACAAAAAGATATTACGGAAGGCGGCTGGTTCAGTTGCCTGAAAGAGAACGGGGTCGACATCCATGTGCTTCCTACACAGCATTTTTCTGGTCGGCTCCTCAAACATAATCAAACGCTGTGGGGCTCATTTGCGCTGATTACGCCACAGTATCGTCTGTATCTCGGCGGGGATAGCGGCTATGGCGCGCATTACAAGGAGATCGCTGCGCGTCTGGGTGGGTTCGATATCGCGATACTGGAATGCGGGCAATACGATCGGGACTGGCCTTATGTTCACATGACGCCGGAAGAGAGCGCACAGGCAGCCAGTGATTTGCAGGCTAAAGCGGTATTGCCGAGCCATAACAGTAAATTTAAGTTGGCACACCACCGCTGGAACGATCCGCTGGAACGTATTGCGCAAGCCAGCGAAAACCAAGACTGGCGACTGATGACGCCCCGCATTGGTGAACGCGTTCAGGTTGATAATCCGCAGCAGACGTTTAGTCAGTGGTGGTAGCGGGGCGTAACGAGAGTCAAGCTTGTGCCCCTCCGCCACGGAGCGCTATTCGTGTTCCTTAAAATATTCTGGCGCACCGACCAGCACACGGCGGAACGTGCCCAGCTGACGGCGCTTGAGCCCTGAATCCGCCAGGGTTCCGGTGCGTACCATCACCAATAACATCCACTAAACGATCGTGGGGGCTTATGGCCGCGTTGGCTGTCAACGTGGTAACGCCGGAGCGGGTCGGAATGGCAACGGAGATTTTCAATACCGTGCGGGTCTCCGCTGACGGTGTCGCTATCGCCATCATTAGCGCTTTACTCGCCGCCCATGAGCATGTTGCTGAAAACTTCGGCGCGGAGCCATTCGTCCGGCGTCCCCCTACTCAGAATATACGAACTGAGGAAAATCAGATAAATGATCCGGCTAACTGAATTTAAAAAGAGTACCTCAGGCCGACTGTTGTCATAAAGTTATAGCTCTCAATAGCGCTGCTATTCACTGCGCTATTTATCTCGCCAGTGCTGTAATCATTGGCAGACAAACTGCCTTTTTTGTTGTTTATGCGGTTCCAGGATCCCTCCACATAAACTTTTGCATTGGGCGTTAAGTAATAACCAGCGTTCGCGGCAAGAGAGTAAAAATTCTGGTTCTTAATATTTGCTCTGAAGGTTGTATTTGTCAGGTAGTGTTCATCGTTGTCAGATGCGCGTACCCATCCACTATATTTAAAGCTGCCACCGAACTCGAAACGTTCATAACGGTAGCTACCCACAAGGCCGATATACGGCATTTTAAAGCGCTGCTTGTAGCCGATTACTACTGTCTCGGCAGGGAAAGAGCCAATATCAGGTAAGCCCGTATTCTCATTAGTATAGTGGTAGGATCCTCCAGAAGCCTTGAAGCTGTAGCGACTCTCCTGATAGCCAGCCATCACGCCGAAACGATAATCAGGTTCGTTTAGTACCCACCCTTTTACGTTGAAATCAAATTCGTTTGCGTAGTTTAAGCGGGTATCAGAATGCTTACTCTGATCCGTCCATCCTTCCTGGCTTTCGTCCAGCCAGTCAGTGTCATCCATATAGCCACCACGGCTGGAGAGAGTTGTCCAGCCTGAAGCGCCGATCGATATCAATGGAGTTAAACCCCAGTCAAGAGAACCTTTAATGATTGCGGTATTACTGTATTTCCAGTTTAGTTGGCTGTTCTTATGTCCGGCAGAATCTGGGTCGTAAACCTGTTCCTTGGTCTTGCCACTCAGGCTACCCAAACCAATTTCACCGTTAACACTTTCGGGGGTAAAAAAATGATTTCCCGCATCCGCCATGGCAGCAAAAGGAATAGACACGGCAATGGTTAGAGCCAGAATTGAAAACCTCATTAATATTTATCCTTATACATTAATTAATGTGCTTTAATTTTATTCTCGTAACCACTTTGCGAGTCAACTGCTAACCAATTGTGGTTTAGGTTATATTTAGAACCAGATGAATTTGAATTGCACTATTCTGTACTTCGTAATATTCCTTTCGCTCAACTATAAGCGTCAGTCCCCGTGACTATCGGCAGGTAATTGGCCGATCGTGCATTATCGAGATTGAACTCTGACCATTTCGCTTTGGTGATTTCGGCAGGCCGTGCCTGCGTCCTTAAAATGAAGATGGGAACTGATTGTACTCATGCCAGTACTCATTTTTGACTGCGCTGTCATGAGATAACGTGAGACGCCATGAAAAGAAAAAACCACGCAACT
>NZ_JAINZP010000034.1 GCF_020166435.1 Pectobacterium versatile
ACCGTCGCTCAGTGGCAGAAACGGCTATGTTTCGTATCAAAACCCTGCAGGGGGGTCATCTGAGCCTGCGGGACTATGACGCGCATTTGTGGATAGCGTCTGTCCCATGTGCCGTATACCTGCAACGCTGCCTCTTCCGTGAGGGCCTTCAGGTCACGAGTGACTGCTTTGTTGTCCTTCCAGGAGACGAACCGCAGACTGTTACGTACCATATGGACGATTCATAGCTGGATCCGCGCTTCCGGATACACTGTGTTAATGGCATCCGGGAAGCCTTTCAGCCCGTCAACACAGGCGATGAGGATATCGTTCAGCCCGCGATTTTTCAGCTCTGTCAGCACGCTGAGCCAGAACTTCGCGCCTTCGTTTTCGGCCAGCCACATACTCAGTAACTCTTTCTGACCTTCGATATTGATACCCAACGCCAGGAGTACGGATTTATTGATCACACGGTTATCCTGCAGAACTTTCAGGACGATACAGTCAAGATAAACAATAGGATAGACTGCATTGTAAGTATCCCGCTTTTCCGTTCCATATTTTTTGTCATACTTCAAGTTGCATGCGCGTTGGCTACGTTACTTAGCACACGCGCTCCATTGGGGCCGCTGCAAGCAGCGTTCAAACCAGCCAAAGGCAGGTTTGTCAGTCACCCGAACTACTTATCTGAGTAAGCCTTCGGTGAGAGACAGAATGTCTCTCACCGAAGACCAACCAACGGTTGGTCAAATTCATTCCAATGAATTGACCTTACTTGATGTATTACGAGGCACATATGCATCTCACCTTTGCATGCTAATGTGTTGCTTTGTTCAAAATGCTAGCGCTTTTCCCTGAAAATTTAATTACTTTCAGTATATTAAAGTGGTGTTTAGTGTTTCTTAATTGCATTTCACTTACACTTGAATTTTTGATGTACGCTATCCTGTGACGTAACGTGTATCCCTCCTAATATTTGATTCTTGTGTGCGATAATTGAGATGATTTTTTTTATGTATTTATCATGATGGTGCGGAGTGCTGGAATGGTAGTTCCCAATCCCATCCCAGGTATAGCCATGCCGCTGAATCGTCTTATGTAGTATCCATGTTCCGGAAAACACGTTAGCACAACTATTCTCGCGTAGTGTTTTCTCCGATATACCTATCGAGCTAAGTTCCTTAAAGTGAATGCTATTTATTTGCATAAGACCTACATCTATTGTGTTGTTTTTATTCTTTGTTATGGCATGCTGTCTATTTCCAGATTCCTGCCAAATAATTGCTTTAATTAATAATGGGTTGATTTTAAAGCACATCGCAGCCTCAGTAATGCAATCATTCGGCTGTGTTGTGGCCTTTGCCAGCGTTGAAAAAATAAATGGCAGGGTGAAAATAATATTTTTTTTAATCATGGTATATATCCCAGCCTTAAACTGGGAGGCGTTAGTCCGATTTATTTTGTGATATGATAATTAATCATCATCATCATATGAAAGGAGATAATCAGGCTGCAACATGCGCGCCATAAATGCATTTAAAAATATTAAAAGGCATAATTCCTTATCATCAAGAGGGGTGTTGGCATCATCTGTAATTGTTATTAATTCATCTGTGGGTGTGTGTAAGTTTTCTTTTAATGTATTGGGTGAGTATAACGCTAATTTTTCTAAGAATTCATTTCCACTATAATGAAGATGGTTTTCATGAACACATTTTAATATTTTTTCATGAAAATTAAAATCTTCATTTTTGGCAGGGTTAACATTATATATCGAATCATGATGAATATTTTTTTCAATACTTTTCATTTAATTTTATTCCTTATTGCTAATTATTCCACTGTCGTTTTCTTTCTGGCTTAATAAAGTTAACTGTGCAGCAATGCTAGTGAGTGTATCTGGTATAATGCTGTTTATTTTTTTGTTTAATGTGTGTGTTTCATTATCTGCGTAGTGAATCCATTCCCAGCAAAGTGATTCACTAGGAAACCTGATTGCCTCTGTTTCATTCTGTACTGTAATATGATTATCATCAGTGAATTGATAATGAGAAGTATCGACCCCATCGGGAAGTGGGATAATTTTTGGTATCACAATTTTGAGATCTTTTTGATGTCCGCATTTTTCTTGCAAGTGGTGAATAATTCGCTCAACAATAACAGGATCGTGTAACGAAGATTTTAATGCCGTAATCAAATTCTCGCGCATGGTAGCCATACGCGAATTCTGCTGCTTTTCATATTGCTCTAGCATCATGATTAACTGAGAAAAAAAGAGATGAAACCCCGTTGAAAAGCCCTCTTTTTCGCAATTTTCTCTTAACCTAACAGTGTGTAATTCATATTCTTCATGAATTTCACTGCAACGCTCGAGTGTTCTTTCCAGTGCATTGGCCATACGACGATATCTAGCCCTCTCGCTGGATTTAATCAATGTGAGTTTACTGAGGTTTTGCGGTAATTCATTTTTGGTAATCGTTCGCATAAGTGATTGCCATTCTTAACAAATTGATATGGTCTGGGTGCCTTGCTATCTGCGATGTTGGCAGTGCCATTTTTGCTGGAAAACAGAGAAAAAGACGTTGCCGCAGTGCTATCGGGAAATCAGTAAGCTGACTAAGAATAAAAGCCGCCCCCCAGGCATGAGTATCTATATGCTGTGTTACATTTTTCATGGCTACATGGTGCACAAGGGGAAGAGATATAAATGCTAGTAATCGGTGATCCATCAACAACGACGCCCCCTGGCTCAATAATTGGCTACGTAGCAAATATCCACCTACTAGGTGGGCAACCGTGGGCATTTGCTGCCAATTTGTGAATATAAGTGATGATGTTGGATCACATGGTGTCTTGTTTGCTGGTAGATCCTCAAGTTTGTACCGAGTAAGTAACCAGTAATTTATCAGCGTATCATCCCATATTTCATTTATCAGCAACTCTTCTGGCAAATGACTCTGATCGGTGTAATTCACTGGATAGTATAAAATGCCTATCATCTGTTCTATGTTAGGTTTCACGATCAAGCGGTTCCTTATCCAGTGACTCCTTCTCTGTTGGTATATCGCTATTCGTTTGGTCTATGGGAGGCCGCCGACTAGTTTTATAGAGCACGTACGTGGCTATTGCTGTTGCGCATACTGCAATAGCGGCCAGAAGCATTGTCCACAGGCTTGGTGTAGAAACAGGTACTTTTATCGGTGAGGCATATTGAATGAGTGGTGCGGAAAAAAGTACGACAGAGATATTTTCGTAGCGTATATCATTTATACTATTCTTAATCAATAATTTAATTTTTGCAATAAAAGTATTTTCGTCAATTTCTCCTTTGAAAGAAATTAAAATGCCAACATGTCCACTCGTTTTTTTATTCCCTATTTCATTAGTGAAAGAGGGATAACTTATATGTACTTTAGCATTAACTACTTGCGTGATGATTTTTAATGATTGCTCTAGTCTTTGTTCTTGTAGAGAAATAACGCGAGCCTGTTCTGCATTCGGTGAAGAAACTAAAGAACTGTCGGGGAATGCATTAGCTATTTGTACATCGGCAGACCAAGGCAATCGATATTGACTGATAATAGAAAGTGCCGCAGTGACTTCGGTACGGTCAACGGTAATTGTATAGCCCGATTTCAACGTGCCATCCTTTTGTGCGGCAATATTATGCTGTTGTAAAACAGCGAGAGCCTGATTAGCCTGTTCCTGAGTTAGATTATTGAGAACAGCATCTTCATGGCAAGCAGACAGCATCAATACTGTAAATAAAATGCCGATCGTATGAAATATTTTTTTTATCATCATTGTGATTTTTCTAGTGTTTCAATGGTACTGACCCCTTTACGTGCTAACGTACTGACAAGAGATACGTAGTTACTATACTCACCAATATAGCTTTGTAGCATTAATAATTTTTGTGGATCGCTAGTATATTCTGGCGATTGACTTAATATATTAATTACATTTTTGAATTGCATATCTGTTTCGCTAATTTTATTGAACGTGCTAGAAACCATATTGTTAAAATTTTGATCATGCACACGGACAGACAAATTATCTTCTGGTATAGAAATATCTGGGGTCAACTGAGTTAGTGACAATAATGCTTCATTTGGGTGGCTCATATTATATCCTAAATAGAAAAAGGTACAGAGTAATTCTGTACCAAAAAAGTTAACGGAAATTTTGAATAATATTAGCCCCAATATCTTTGTAGGCTTTTATTGTGCTGGTTTGTGCACTACGGAAAAGAGTATATTGCTGAAGCTTTGACTGATACTCGGCTAATACTGATGGATTGGATGGATCATTTTGCAGTTTAGCCTGTGCGTCATTTAGCTGAGTCATCATTGACTCAGCTCCTTTTTCAAAGGCTTGGGAAATGTCATCCAGGAAATAACCGTTGCTGGATTCTGGCGTCTCTCTGGTCATATTAGTCATAATTTATGTCTCTTTTTTTCACTGGAAAGTACCAGTGGCGAGGGTTTAAAAACAGGTAACCGTTAGATGAATCCACATAGGACTTATCCTGCAACCAATTTTCATCAAGATTGATTGAGAAATTGATAATGTTGCTACCCCACTGGTGGTTGAAATTTTGTATATATCGGCTTAAGGAGGTCAATACGCTATCACTGAGTGCATCACGTACTATCAGTGAATAACCGGTAACGGTATTTATTTTCCGATAAGAAATATGTAATCGATCGAGTCCTTTTTTAGCTTCTTTCAATAACTGATCTTTATTTTTAACGATAAGTGTTATGTCCGTAGCAAAGGGGATTTTTTGAAGGACAATAGATTTTAGATTTTCTTCTTCCTTTTTGGATAACGACAGATAAATAGCCAGAATAGGGTGCTGGGGAGAGCTGTAGTCAAGTTGCAGAACTGGGTATCCCGCTTGGTACAACTGTGCCACAACATCCTGTTTATGTTGGGTCAACCATATAGGAACTACATTCTGGTTTTCTTTAATTTTTATGAATAGAGCCTCTTGTGCCCATTCCATTTCCTGCAATTTTTGTGCAAGAACAAAAATAGTTTTATCGTCACGGCTTTTCACAATCTCCAACGGTGATGGTGAACCGGAAAGTACGTTGTTTAGTGTTAATACATGTCGATCGGACTCTACTTTTTTATACCAAACAATAGAAGCCGCAATTAACAATACAAAAAGAACGCATAGGCCAAAAATGATCGCTCGATTTTTCTTTATGTTAAAAATCCTAGCGAAATCATAATTATTTGAAACCTCTTCCTGTGTAGGGGGTTGGTTGTAGTTTAGTACATCCTCAGACCAACTTTCTTCACTGTGCTTGAAAGCAAAGCAGATGTGTTCATGCGTGAATATCTCATTTTCATTAACCAGTACACCGTCATTCCCAAAAACATCAAGGATCTCTATACGGTATCCAGTTTTTCCTTCATTTTCTAGTCGTTGTGACAGACGTAATATTATGTTTGGTGAGGGTACATTACAGGGAATGTACAGTGTATTTAATGTGTAGTGTATTGCGTGTTCTTGTACAGATGAAATTGCTGCTGTTTCATCCTGTAGTGCAGAACCTGGATTGACAATCAAAAAATAATCGGCAGCAGTAATATTCAGTTCGCAACCAAACATAGGGCCGAACAATAATTTTATTGTGAAATTATCTATTAGATCTCTTTGTGGTATGTCGTCAATTTTTTCTTTCATTTGGTTATTCATAAAAATGAACCATTTTACGATTTTTCGTTAAACTCAGACTTTTATTTATATTGAACAATTGAACATTAGACAACTGGTGTTGAGTCGGAATTAGTGAGCTTCGCTTTACCGTCTGGGATTATAGGTGGGATTATTTTTAATTCAACCTTCCTTTGTTGAGTTTTTTTTGATTTAAATTTGATTTTTTTTAAAAAAATAAAACATTCACGAAATTACTTAAGTTTTATTGACGATGGTTTGTTTTCTGATAGTTTAAACCCCGCTTAGATTATGCTTATTAGATAAAAAACAGATATCGAAATTTAGAGTTAAATCACACATTCATCTAGCATATTGCTTCTGATAGCTAGGTATAGGGTTTTAAACAAGATATGAGGTAAATGTTTTATGGTGAATACGATACAGGCACCATGCCATCATTTGGGAATTAAACAACCCAGTGAAAATAATTTAAGCTCTTTTTCTCGTGGTTTTTTACGGGATGAAATACTGGAATTCAATAATGTGTTATTGTTTGCTAGGCCGGTGAATAAATATTCAGTGCTATCTTTTATCATGTGCTCAACTAATAATGATGGTGAGTATCAGAACCACGCTTCTGCTTCAGCTGTGCTAGCAACTCAGGATAGCATGGTTTTAAGATTACAAGGTGAATGGATTGTTGAGATTTTTCCTATATCACAGATAACTACACTATTTTCTTTTTTAGATTATCAAGAAAAAACATGCAGCAGGGTTTCTGATAGTGATAATGACGCTACCAAAAACCCTGCCACAATGACGTCTAAACGCTGCTTTTTTTCATTAGTCGAGAATGAAAAAAATAATTTCTTTGATATGGTGATAAGTTATCGACTAAGACAGAACGAAAGCTCTATTGATGACATGTTTGCATTTGTACGCAACATAGAAAGCTATTGGATAGCTTCTTTTTTATTATCACAATTGATGAGTGATGACAAAAGTAGAGATACACATAAACTGTATAATGTTTGTAAAATTTACGGTGTGTCTGAGTCCTATTTTAGGAAGTTGTGTAATAACGCATTTTCTTGTGGGCCTAAAAAACAATTACGGCTATGGCGTGCAGCATATAGTGCTCTGCAGCTTATTGAGAAAGATAACTCTATTTCAATGATCGCTGGAGATAATGGATATGCCTCATCATCTCATTTCTCTAGTGAAATAAAATCATTGTTTGGTATTACACCGCGGGAATTTAAAAAGTTAAAAGGTTTTCTTCATGAGTAATAAATTTTTAAACAAAAAAAAATGTAATATACTGATCGCTATGATTGGAATGTTATTTTGTCACGGGGTTTCTTCGGAACTGATTGATAAGGGAAATTCACAGGTGTATCCGGTTGAAAGTTTTGATTCAACCCGTGAAGATGAGAATATTTATGTTGCCAATAATAACAGCGTTCAACAATTGTTTTATGTTTTAGGTGGAGCAATACATAAACCTATAATCGTCAGTACTGAAGCAGCTAAAAAACGGGTTTCTGGTAACTTTGACCTCAGCCGCCCGAAAGAGCTATTGAGTACATTAGCTTCGCGTACGGGGCTCATTTGGTACGATGACGGTAGCTCTATTTATGTCTATGATGCCAGTGAAATTCAGAGCAGTGTGATTAGATTGGCTTATGCCCCTTTTGATCGTCTGGTCGCTTATCTTAAGTCTTCTGGCCTTTATGATGAGCGTTTTCCGTTACGTTCTAATGGGCAGGCGGGGTCATTTTATGCTTCTGGGCCACCAGTCTATGTTGAATTGATCACGGCGGCTGCAAAGTATATTGATGCGACCTATGCCAGGCCAGGGACAGGAGAAAGTATAATTCGTGTCATCAAATTAAAGAACGCTTTTGTTAATGACCGCACCTATACGCAGCGTGATGCGCCGGTAACCGTCCCTGGGATCGCTACGGTGCTCAATCAGTTACTGAATAACTCTTATGGTAACGGAAGCAACCGCGCAGCGCCTGCGGGCGCCCGTATTACTGTTGATACTGATACTCAGCATGCATTGGAAGCGGTTTCCGCTAATCAGCGTGGTAATTTTCCTCCTTTACCGTCGTTTGGTACTACCAGCGCAGCTCCGCGTAGCGGCATTGGTGAACCTACGAACGAGAATAGTATCAATATCGTAGCGTACTCCGCCACCAATAGCTTATTAGTTCAAGGCTCAGAACGGCAGGTTAGTTTTGTTGAAGATTTGGTTAGCGCCATTGATATACCGAAGCAACAAATTCAGCTTTCATTGTGGATTATTGATATTTCTAAAGATGATATTAATGAATTAGGTGTTCGTTGGCAGGCCGCAGCAAAAATATCCAATGGCGGTGTTACTTTTAATACTAGTTCGTTAACACCAGAGAACAGTTTTAACTTTCTGGCAGACGTTTCTGCACTTGCTCGAAAAGGCAATGCACAGGTTGTTTCGCGACCGGAAATTTTGACTCAGGAAAATGTACCAGCGTTGTTTGATAATAACAGTAGTTTTTACGCCAAGTTGGTAGGAGAACGTACCTCCTCATTAGAAAAGATTACTTATGGCACTATGATTAGTGTGCTACCACGGTTATCCCCACGCCAGCAGGAAATTGAAATGATTCTCAATATTCAGGATGGTGGCCTACCGCTTAATATCGATGGTAAAACAGATAATGTGGATAGCATCCCCATGGTCAATAATACTCAAATTAGTACGGAGGCGCGTGTTCCCGTTGGTTATAGCCTGTTAGTCGGGGGCTATAGCCGAGATCAGGATGAACACCATAGCCTAGGCATTCCTGTGCTACGTGACATTCCTTTGTTGGGGAAATTATTTGATTATAGCTATGTGAGCCACAAGAAAATGGTGCGCTTATTTCTCATTCAACCGCGGTTAATGGTAAATGGGGAAACTTGGCAGGGGCGTGATGGTGGCGATAATTCGGTTTTAGGTCGTACTTTGGCGGGGAGTGAGGTCACGTTGAAATCAACGGTGTCGATGCTCCGTGAAAATATGAACAAACAATAAAGGCTGGGGCTGATAAATGTCTATTCGTTCTGTTGGGGCCGTAGAATTTCACCGCCTTAATTTTCAAAGTACGGGTAATCGTGTGCCTCATAATGCGCCTGATGAGGCCGTGGAACAGGTTCCATTGGCTAGCCTACATGAGGAAATAAGCAATGCGGCCCAGGAAATGGCAGATTTGCTCAGCGCATTTGGGCGTTTTAGTAAATCCGGCCGGAAGAATGATTCAGCTGATAATGATTTTGTATCCTCAATGCTTGAAGATAAGGCCGATGAAAAACTTGGCTCGCTTATCAAGCAGGTTGCTAAAACTCGGGATTTGAGTAATTTTCTTAATCTTGCTCGAGGGCTTTTCCCTAATGATAGCGATTTAATGCTGGCACTGCGTGAGTTGATGCTTAGCCGTAAACTATCGGAACTGCAAAAGAAAAAAATTAAAGAAGCGATTAAAGATTTAGAAAAATTCGGCGATAGGCAAAAAATGCAGTCAGGTATCAATGTTGGCCGTCTTGCCAGGCGTTTTAGTGAAGCTGAAGGGAATAAACAGCTTTCAGCGAAAGATTTACGCAGTAGCTATCTACGTTTTCTTGAGTTAGATCTGCCAGCAGGATTTATCTATCAAGATTGGATTGATGAATATGGTTGCCATAATCGTCAACGATTATTAGCTTTCACGCTATCCGCTTTGGTGGCGGATATGAAAGCGAATGAGCCTGGCATTCATTTTGATGAATTTGGTCCGTTAAGCGCCAAACTTTCTGATGCGCGTGTTCTCCATACGTTGGATCACTCCCTGAGTGAAAAGTTTTTTGAATTCCCATTCCGCGATCAAATGAGAAATCAACAGGAGATCGTTGGCGAAGAACAGATAGTGAAGCTTTATATGACGGGGTTAATTGAGTTTGATAATTTTAAATCAGTGTTGAAAACGTTTAGTCATGAATACATGTCATTGCTCTTAATGAAGCAACGTGCGACGGTTATTCAAACGTTACGAAATATTTATAATAGTACACCTAGCTCTCTCTATGCAGATCCAGCATATCGGGATATTGTGCTGGATTTTATCTCTGCATTAATGACTTCTTTGAGTGAAAAAGAGAAAAATACGGGAATATGGAATGAGTTTTACAAGTAAATACCCATTTTTTTGATAATCTTTTTTTCTAATTGATGTGTTGGTAAAAATGCTACTAAATTTCGCTTCACAAATTCGGTCAAGACCAGAGTTAATTATTCTGGTGATGATGATTATGGTCGTGGTAATGCTGATTATTCCATTACCGACCTATTTGGTTGATTTTTTAATTGGTCTTAATTTGACCATGTCTTTGCTCATTTTCTTAGGGTCCTTCTATATTAACAGGATCTTAGATTATTCTACATTTCCCTCTATCTTATTGATTAGTACAATATTCCGGTTGGCAATATCTATTAGTACCAGTCGGTTGGTTTTGGCAGACGCAGATGCTGGTGAGATTATTACCAGCTTTGGCGAGTTTGTCATTGCGGACAACTTGATCGTCGGTTTTGTTATTTTCTTCATTGTGACTGTTGTGCAATTTATTGTCATCACTAAAGGCTCTGAGCGTATCGCTGAAGTGGCTGCGCGTTTTTCTCTTGATGCGATGCCTGGCAAACAGATGAGCATTGATGCTGACCTTAAAGCCGGTGTGATTGACGAAAATGAGGTAAAACGGCGTCGTTCTGACTTAGAAGCTGAAAGCCAACTCTACGGTGCGCTTGATGGTGCAATGAAGTTTATCAAGGGAGATGCGATTGCCAGTATTATTATCATTTTTGTTAACCTGATTGGTGGCATTTCTGTTGGTGTCATACAGCATGGTATGGACATGTCTCAAGCGTTATCGCTCTATACGCTGCTGACGATTGGTGATGCATTGGTTGCTCAGATTCCTGCGCTACTCATTTCTATCAGCGGTGGATTGATCGTAACTAGGGTAAACAACAATGAGAACAATAACCTAGGGGCGAAGATCATACAGGATATGTTCTCTAACAAATTTATTCTGGTTATTACTGCGATTTTAGCGTTTGCCCTCGGTCTGTTACCAGGATTCCCTCTGCCAGTTTTTACTTTACTCGCGCTTATTTTGTTGGGGGTATTTGTAAAACATCGGTTAGATGAAAAGAAAGGGAACAATCTGAATACGGCTAATTTACAAACGGAAGAAAAAAGCAGGACGCAGAGTAAACCCGTTATGATTGATGGTGAATATATACCAGAAACAATACCGCTGATTATCACTGCATGGAAAGGTTACGAAAAATATTTTCAGGAGCATAACTTTTCTTCTCTACTTAAACGTAATTTTTTTATCGAATATGGCGTACGCCTGCCAGATGTTCTGATGAATTATGAGGAAAACGCTGAGCGCGGAAAATTAAGTGTCGCGATTAATGAAATTACTGTTTCTGTATATGACGTTTTTCCAGGGATGAGTAAAATATTATTGCGTGGTGATGAACTAATGATGCTTGATAATAGTGTCAAGATGATAGAAGTTTCTCAAGGATATGCTTATTGGATCCCAGATTCACGCAGTGAAAAAGTTCGTCAATTGGGCTACTATACCCGCAATGCAATCGATGAGTTTTACGCCTGTGTTTCTACGCTGCTGGTACATAATATTTCTGAGTTTTTTGGCATTCAAGAGGCGAAGACGTTATTAGATGATCTAGAGTCAAAGTATCCTGAGTTGCTGAAAGAGTGCTATCGAAATAATACTGTTCAACGCATCACTGAGGTTTTTCAACGTCTGCTACAGGAGCGTATTTCTATCAGAAATATGCGGTTAATTCTTGAAGCATTGGTTCAGTGGGCGCCTAAGGAAAAAGATCCTATCATGCTTGCTGAGCATGTGAGAGGTGTATTATCTCGCTATATTTCGAACCGTTTTTCCGTCAATGGCCGCATCAGAACTTTGGTCATGTCCCATGATATGGAGAGTACGGTGCGTGGGGGGATACGCCAGACATCCGGCGGGACATTTATTAATTTATCCCCCCCAGAGACGGAAAATATTGTTAATAGTCTTGAAGAATGCATAAAGAATAATGGTGTTAATGCCAGGGATATTATTTTGATGGTTTCTCTTGATATCCGCCGATTTGTAAAGAAAATAATTGAGGGGAGTCATCCCGAAATGGAAGTGGTTTCTTTCGGTGAAATATCCTCTGGTGTGGATGTTGATGTCATTGGTTCTCTTGAAAACTAAATAGAGGTAGTTAAATGAAACATGATGTTGTAGCATTGATCACAGATATGTTAAATGAATCCGGCGTTACCGATGTTCTAAATGAGGACTTAAGTAATCACTCGACTATCTCTCTCAATATGAGAAACGATATTCCTACTATTCATATTAAGAGTGAAGAAGACAGCGTTTGGATATGGGCGAAGCTTTGTGACTACAATATTTCCTCATTATCTTATTGTAGTGCGAATATCTTCCCTGTGATGTTTAATTATCATGAAGAAATTTTCTATACTGGTCAGCCTTGTCTATATCCTATCGATGGAAATTTAGAGCTACGTGCACAGGTGAAAGAGCAATCTTTGACGGATTCTTATGCCTTTATGAAAATGTTAGATCACTATCTGACGATTATGCAGGATTATCGTGCTGCACTGGCGTAATAACTGAGGTTTAGCAACATGGTCGCGCAATGTCTTGTTCATCTTGCTCATCCGTTACGTATTCAGGGAAATATTATTGAAGCACATCTTCCTAGTACGCGAATTGGCGAGATATGCGAAATCCAAAAATCCATACTTGAACCAGAGGTATTGGGCTTTGCTCAGGTGATTGGCTTTAATAAGGAGCATACCTTGTTGAGTTTGCTCACCGATAATCAAGGTTTTTCTCGTAGCAATATGTTGCTACCAACCGGAAAGCCATTCCGTGTCGAGCTCCATGAAAATATGGCTGGTGCGATCGTTGACGCGACAGGAAACATTCGCGGGCGCCTGGATGAGAGTCCGGTCATGCCAATCATCGGTGGTAAGAATCTTGAAGCCTGTGGGATGCCGCGTGATTTTACTCAAAGACGACCGATAGACGCCCCTTTAGCGACTGGGATTAGAGCTATTGACGGCCTACTCACCTGTGGTCGCGGACAACGTATTGGTATTTTTGCTTCTGCTGGATGTGGCAAAACTTCCTTGATGAGTATGCTTATTGAGCACTCTGAAGCTGATATCTACGTCATCGGGTTGATTGGTGAGCGTGGCCGTGAGGTGACAGAATTTGTTGAAACGCTCAGCCGTTCTTCTAGGCGGTCACAAATCATTTTGGTATATGCCACTTCTGACCGTTCCTGTGTCGAGCGTTGTAATGCTGCACAAGTTGCTTCTACTATCGCCGAGTTTTTTAGCGAGCAAGGCAAAAATGTACTGCTGTTTATTGATTCGATCACCCGTTATGCTCGCGCTCTGCGAGATGTTGCACTAAGTATGGGAGAGCTGCCAGCACGGCGTGGCTATCCGGCTTCTGTTTTTGAGGCATTGCCAAAATTGCTGGAGCGTCCGGGGCGCTTTCTGACCGGTTCAATCACCGCTTTTTATACGGTTCTGATAGAAAATGAAGAAGAGCCGGATGTTATTGGTGATGAAGTGCGTTCTATTCTGGATGGTCATATTTATCTGAGTCAAAAATTGGCGGCAAAAGGCCATTACCCTGCTATCGATGTATTGCAAAGTATTAGCCGCGTGTTCCAGCAGGTGACCGATGGTGAACATCAGAAGTTGGCGATGCGGTTTCGTGAGCTTCTGGTGCGCCAACGAGATATGCAGCTTTATATTGATCTCGGTGAGTATCGTCGTGGCGAAAATAAAGACAACGATATAGCCTTTGATAAGAAGAGTGAAATGGAAGTGTTCCTAAAACAATGCTTGACAGAGAAAACAGCAATACAGGCCTGTATGGAGAAATTGTATGAATGCGTGGCATAGAGGGCGTGGATTCGTACAGATGCTGGAGCATAAGCAGGAAATCTTACACGGTAATATTGCTACAGCTGAAAATCGCCTTTCACAAATAAAATCACTTATTGCTCAGCATCGACAAGAAAGTATGTCGATTGATCAGCAAATGAAAAAACTTACACCTTCCGGCTTGATAAGTCGGGATGATATTTATGCAGGAATTCGGCGTCAAGGTGCTTTATTAAATCAGCAACAATTTATTGTTCAAAAAATAAAGCAGCTTGAGGGCGAGCAGGATCTTGAAGAGAAAAAACTTCAACAACATCGTGCGGCAATGACAGTGTTGGATAAAAGGCATTACAAGCTTTCTTTCTATTTACAGCGAATCCGTCGTGAGTATTTACGCCGTGGTGAAAATAATATCGAAAATGAAATTCAGGAGATAGCTGGCTATGGTAGAAAGGCTTTTTGAAACACCGATAGTTAAAAATGAAGGTAATATCTATACGGATACGCCTTTAGATAAAGACTCTTTTGTAGAGCAGGTCTATAAAAAGAAAGAAGAAAAAAAAGATGATGACATCATAGAGATTGCTGCCAGCGTAGCGCGCTATATCCAACTACCGGATAGTAAAAATCAGGTTTACGGAGGAGGCTATTTTTCCGCAGAGGACAATGTGGGGAAATTTCCCCATGCTGCAAAAAAATCGCCAACTGCGGCAGTATTGTTAGCTATCAGTGGTGAACAGCGTCGCACGTCGATTCTGGCTGCAGTGAAAATTAATGGGTCCGAACTGCCTGGCGAGCGCTCTTCAAGAAAAGAGCAGGCTGTGGCCGTTAATGATAAGCCCAATTCGGGTAACAGCAGCAGTATCGAAATCAGTAAAAATAATACAGTTAATGCCAATGTGCCGTTGATGCAGAGTGTGTTATCCGCTCAACAAATTTTGAATGGCAAACAAAAATCAGCACTTGAGTCTACCACGGCTAATGCGGCTATAACGAACGCACACTCATCTTTTTTTGCGGAATTACAGATGCAGGCACAACGTACAGAAATTACAAAGGGCCATGAGAATCAGCGTTCTCCGATGAACGCCATGTTGGAGAAAACGATAAAACATTCTGCTGTCTCTGTAGATAATAAGCCTGATGCAGCAAGCCGTTCATTCGATATCGATTATCCGTTCCAGCGTTGGGCTGGCGATCATTCAGTCAAGATCTCTATCCCGACTGAGGCAAGGCGCGATGCGAATATTACGTTGTTACCTTCAGATACTCGTGCCGCTGATGCTCTATCTAGGCAAATGGTGCATTTGTCAGGCCATACGGCAGAGTTACTGAAACCTGAGCAAGATAGCGAGGAACGTGAACGCCGTCAGCAGCAGCAAAATGCTCAGGATGAGGAACAAGAATGAGTTTACGCAGCCATTTACGCGTGAAAAGCCTTAGCCAAACGGTGTTGGAACAGCATTGCAGTCGCTTTGCAGATGGCCAAATTATCACGGTGCAGCCAGGTTGTCGTTATCTGTATGTGTTACTGCACAATGAACAGGGTGTGGAAGCAGAAGCTTTTTTTGATGTTGATCTCTGGCTGCTGGAGATGAATGCGCATCTGCCGGGGATCCCTTGGGTACAAGTGCCGATTGACTATTTGGTTCGCTGGTTGGACACCATGCGACTTGCATTTATGCTAGAGGAAACCGTCTGGTATGCACAACATTTGGCTTTACCCACTTATCCGTTGCCGGAGAAACTACTTTCCCTGCCTGCGCAGCCCTGCCGGCTATTGTGTCTTACTTGGCCGAGTGGGTATGCAGAAGGTGATATGGGGTCGTTATGGCTGGAAAACCTCCCCTTTACATTACAATACGTTTTAGGCCATAGCCGGTTACCACTCTCTGTGCTGGTTGATGTTGCCGCCGGAGATTTATTACTGATTAAGAATTACTCCCCGATTTTGACTATCGGAGAGCGCAGGTTATTTCGTTTTAGTTACCAGAGCCAGGAGGTTATTGTGGAAGAAAAATTAAATGAATTTCAGGAGGATTATTGTGGCGAAGAAGAAGTGTTGTTTGATTGGTCAAATATCCCAGTGAATATTGAATTTGTTCTTGATAGCCATAGTGTAATATTGGCAGATTTAGAAAATATCACGGTCGGTAGTTCACTGCCACTCAATGATAAGGCTGAGAAAAAAATAAAAATTTATTTAAATAGGAAATATTTTGCCCATGGAGAATTAGTTGCATTGGAAAACGGTACGCTAGCGGTTGAAATTCATCAGCTTGGTACTCTTTCAGGTAGTAACATGAGTTATTCAGATGCTTAATAATGATATTTCTTTAATCGCACTCTTATCTTTTTTCTCACTATTACCCTTTATTATTGCAGGGGGAACCTGTTTCATTAAATTTTCTATTGTATTAGTTATGGTACGTAATGCTCTTGGCATTCAACAAGTACCCTCTACGTTAACCTTGAATGGTATAGCACTTATCTTAACTGCTTTTGTTATGATGCCGATTTGTCAACGAATTTCTAGTTATATAGAAACTAATAATATTGATTTCAATGATAGTCGCTCAGTTACGCAGCTAGTAGATCAAGGATTAGGCAGCTATCGAGAATATTTGGTGCGTTATTCCGATCACGATCTGATTCGTTTCTTCAACAAAGTACAGCAACAGAATGAAGCTGTACCTGAACCAGAGGTTGACGATCATGAACTAAGTGCTTTGCCACTAATGACACTGATGCCTGCCTATGCGTTAAGTGAAATTCAAAGTGCTTTTAAAATTGCTTTTTACCTCTATGTTCCTTTTGTCGTTATAGACATGGTGGTGTCCAGTATTTTATTGGCACTGGGAATGATGATGATGAGTCCGGTAACAATATCTATTCCCATAAAACTGATTCTCTTTGTTGCAATGAATGGCTGGAGCCTGTTAACCAAGGGATTGATTTCACAATATACTGATTTGATGATGTCATGAATAATATTTTATTTATCGGAAATTCTGCGCTGCTCGTTGTATTAAAACTTACGGCAGTACCTATCGCTTTTGCTACGATAGTTGGTGTTATCGTCGGACTTTTTCAGACTGTAATGCAAATACAGGAACAAACTCTGCCATTTGGTCTAAAGATGTTGGCGGTATTTGCCAGTTTCTTTATGTTAATTGAGTGGTTTTCTGCTGAAATGATTAATTTCACGACTGATGCTTTTTATATGGCGTTTCGATGAAACGATAAAATTATGCTGTTTGCTGCATTTTACCTTAATTTCCAGCACGACGTGCTCATTTTTGTTATGGCCTACGCACGATTAGCGATAGTTTTTTATATGTTGCCCGTATTAGGGGAACGTGTACTATCAAATCTAATCGTTAAGAACGCGATAATTTCTCTTACCATTATTGGCTTATGGCCCTGCTTTGAGCAACTTGTTTCACCAGAACAAGGTTGGTTAATTATTTTGGTGAAAGAGTGTATTGTTGGCTTAATATTAGCCATGTCCTTATGTCTACCTTTTTGGATTGTGATTAGTTTGGGGGAAATTCTTGATAACCAGCGTGGGGCAACGATCAGCGACAGTATTGATCCAGTTAATGGTGTACAAAGTTCGGTATTGTCTGGCTTTCTGAACTTTGCATTCGGCGCGATTTTTTTTGCTCAGAATGGCATGCGTTTGTTGATGGAAGTGATGGCACAAAGTTATCTCACTTTTCCGCGCGGCAGTGAACTTGAAGGGTTTAACTGGATGGAAGCGGGGAATTTGCTGATGATTCTGGTACAGAGCAGTATGATGCTGGCTGCGCCGGTACTGATTGTATTGATGATCGCAGAAGTTTTACTTGGAATTTTCGCGCGTTATTGCCCTCAGCTCAATTCATTTTCGTTATCACTAACCATTAAAAGTTTCATCGCTTTTATTATTTTTTTTCTCTACGGTTTTCAGGCGTTATCAGAAAAACCTTTGAGGATGTTTTCTGTGACGATGTTTCAGAATTTTCTATCCTGACGGAGGGAGAGCGACGATTATGGCTGAAAAAACAGAAAAACCAACGGATAAACGACGTAAAGATTCTGCAAAAAAAGGGCAAACATTTAAAAGTAAGGATATTACTACCACGATGATCCTGATTGTGGGGGTTTACTTCCTGTCTTATGCTATTAACTTTGATAGTTTTTTCTCTCTTTATCATATAGCGTTGTTGCATAACGCTGATATGAATATAAGCGATTTTATGATGGAGATTTCATTCGTTTTTTTGAAGATTACGCTGCCCTTTATTGCTGTTTGTGTGCTGGTAGGTGCTGGGATTACTTTATTACAGACACGCTTTTCAATTGCTTCAAAAGCGATAAAAATGAATTTTAAAGCGTTAAATCCTGTTGCAGGTGTGAAGAAAATTTTTAGTATGCAAACAGTTAAAGAGTTCGTTAAGTCCATCTGCTATCTTATAGTATTTATCTGTACCTGTTACAGCTTGGTACATAACGATCTCAAACAAATATTAAATATTTATAATGGTAATATTGTTCAACTTATTAGCGTTTGGAGTGCTCTGACGGTCAAAGCCGTGTTAGTTTTTATTGCCTGGGCTTTGTGCGTTTTGGTCGCGGACTTTATTGCTGAGTATTTTATTCATTTTCGTGATATTAAAATGGATAAACATGAGGTTAAACAAGAGCGTAAAGAGAATGATGGTAATCCAGAAATTAAAAGCGCCAGACGCCGAATTCATCAGGAAATCCTTTCAGGGGAAGAGATGGCGGCTATCAGGAACTCTGAAGTCGTGCTTGCGAACCCTACCCATATTGCAATTGCTATTTATTTCAACCCAGAAGTGGCCATGCTCCCATTTATTGCTCTTCGTAGCACGAATATGAAAGCGAGAGCTGCTATTACCTATGCGGAAAAAATAGGTGTGCCAGTTATTCGTCATATTTTACTGACGCGCCGAATTTACCACGCTTATCCCCAGTACTGCTTTATCTCGATGAATGATGATGTCTTAATGGACGTTATGGATATACTCATTTGGTTGCGACAAGTCGAAGCCGCTGGGATTGAACGGCCGGCCGATACTGTAGAAGAAGATACTAATATGCTGGAATCGGTTGATCCACCTTCAGAAACAAAAAATCCTTAATTGTGCGTTTTTTTTGTATTAAGCCGTGATACTGAATAGTAAGATGGTTTTATGGTTTTTGCTGTCCATGTTCGGGCCGATTCGGGAAATTAAATCAATGGTGTAAGAGGTTAGAATGGTTAATGAAAATATGGCGGATATGCCCGATAATGAAGATGAAATTTATGAATACTCAATTGGTATCATTGAATCTATTCAGCATGGTGCGACATTAAAAGATGTTCATGGCGTTTCTCATGAAACAATGAGTGATGTTTATAAACTGGCGTATGATTTTTACCACCACGGAAAATTAAACGACGCCGAATCGCTTTTTCGTTTTTTGTGTATTTATGATTTTTATAACCCAGAGTATACGATGGGATTGGCTGCCGTCTATCAGTTGAAAAAAAATTATTCCAAAGCGATTGATTTCTATGCTTTGTCTTATTCATTGTCAGAGAGTGACTACCGACCGATGTTTTATGCCGGTCAGTGTAATTTGATGATGCGCCGTGCAGTACAAGCTAGGAAGTGTTTTGAAATTGTTATTGATAAATGCAGTGATCCCGTACTGAATGAAAAATCTCAGAATTACCTATTAGCATTAAATGAAATTAATAATGACGATGAGGTAGATGATTCTGGAAAAAAAATAATAAGTGAGGATTGGAAATGAATATGCAGGTTGATGGTTTTGGAACTCTCGATTACATCAGGGGAGGGATGGAGGCTAGCCAAGAAGAATTAAAAAGACAGAACGATCTGACGAAACGCTTCGGGAACTCGGCATTAAAAAATCATCCTCAATTAGGTCAAGTTAAAAGCGTTATTCAGGTACTACAACCTGAGCAGTTAATGAAGGTGCTGCACAATACGAATCAGGCAATGAGCGGTAACGGCGAGAGAGCCGATCTTGCCCAGCAGGATATTCCCCAATTGGCGTTACCGCGGGGAAGTGAGGAGGCCAATACGGGTGCAGACAAACGCCTCAGCACCTCTGCCGAAATGAGTGCACTTTTAGGAAAAATAGCCCAGCTTACTAACGATAGCTCAATTGAAAAATTGAATGCGCAGGTGCAGGGCTATAACGCTATGATGGCGGGCACGGAAAAAGCCTATTCTGAACTGGCCGCGCAGCTCGAAACTCAGGGAATGCAGTGGGCCGACGATGCTGATTCTCTAAAAACGGCGCAAAATCAAGCGAATAAGCTGGAACAGAATATCAGTAATGCACAATCTTCACTAAATAAAGCACAGGGTACGTTAAGTGGTCTGGAGCGTCAGGCTGCAGAGCAGGATCCTGTTCCTCCTGCGTTGGAACAACAAATTGAGGAAGCCAGAAAAGCGGTGGCGGCAGCTCAAGCTAATTTGGCCAATGCAAAGTCTGAACATGACAATTTCGTAACAGGCCCACTTGCGGTCGCAATTAAAGCGGAAAATGCCTCTCGGTCGGAACTCAATACGACACAAGCTAAATCTAAAGAAATGGTGGCCTCTCTTTCCCCACAGCAGCATTCAGCCATTGAAGCTCAACGTAAAGAGCGCGATGAGAATACGAAAAGCCTCACATTTTTAATGGCTCTGATATCACAGCTGCTCAACCAGAGTGCGAATGAGGATCTGAGCGCCTCGGCTGAACTTAAACAGAAACTCTCTGAGGCCGCCGCCAAAGATGCGGAAAAAAAGGCGAAAGAATACGATGAACAGGTTCGCAAAGCCGAAGAACTGCAAAAAACCATGGGTTGCATTGCTAAAGTCTTGGGGTGGGCGATCACCGTAGTGGGGGTTGTTGGGGCAGCCTTTACGGGAGGGGCCTCTCTGGCAATCGCGGCTGTAGGGCTAGCGTTAGCAATTGGTGACGAAATATGCCAGGCCGTTAATGATGGCTATTCTTTCATGCAGGCTGCACTGCAGCCTTTGATGGAGCATGTGATAAAGCCGCTGATGGAATTTATGGCCAAAATGTATGCTCAGGTTCTTGAATCATTTGGTCTTGATAAAAATACATCTGAGCTTGTAGGCCAAATTCTGGGGGCGATTAGTGCGGCAGTGATATTGATTGCTGCGATGATGGTCGCTGGCAGCGCTGCAAGTAAACTTGGCGAAGTTGTCATGAAAAAGCTCGGTGGTGACGTTGCGAAAAAAGCTGTTCAATCCACAATGCAAAAAATGATGGATAACGTGGTCGGCCAGACGATTAAAAAAATGAGCGGAGGGCTTGGTCGTGGAATGGGTATGGATCCGGCTAAAATGGCGCAGATGGCTGTACGCATGAAAATGGCAACAACCGTCGCCTCATTTGCCAATACCACGATGCAAGCGACAGGAAATATTATTACTGCGGATATGATGGTTAAGGCGGCAAAAATAAGAGCGAATATGATAAACAATATTGCTCTACAGAGTATGCTAAATGAAATGATGGATCGCGCAGTTAATGACTATAGTCGGCGATTGGAAAGTGTTAATGAAATTATTAGAAATATTTCTACTGTTGCTGATAATCAAATGCAGGCGGGAAAATTTATCGCCAGAAAAATGAGCGCTGTAGCTGGGTGATTGTATCTTTCATTTCTTTTTTATAAAAATAGGAGATTATTTATTATGGCGATTGACATTAATTCTAGTGCATCGACGCAGCACTTGTATCAACCTCAGATTGATAAATCTTTGAATGCAGAAAATACGATTTCTCCTCGGAAAGTGGAGAGGGCAAAAGATGCCACTTCGCTGGTGATACAGTCTGGTATTCAGAATTTATATAACCGAAGTTTAATGCCAGATAATATAGAGGCTAAACCAACTCTATCTGTTCCTTCAAAGCAGGGAGGGGGGATTAGTGCTGAACGGGTGGGGGAATTGGTTAAATTATCTGAAAACCTGTCGAAAGAGCCGGGTGTCAATAAGCCTTATTGTGTTGCTGCTTCGGCCCCAAGCTTAATCGCTTCACAAATTAATATCACCCAGGCAAATAATAAAATAAGTGAAGCCGATAAATTGACGACGGAATCATCGACGGTGAATGCTACCTCCTCGAGTGGGCATGCTCGTGCAATGCCATCTGTTGCTGGGGGGGCGGATATTACGGCGGCAGATGCTGCTAAAAAGGTCATTCCTCAGTTAATGGGCGACCTGAGTATGCTAGAAGCTAACATTGCTATTGTTAGCATGTTGGTTAAACAGGCTGCTTTACGTAATCAAGAGTCAGCGCAATTTGGACAATTTGCGGTGAATTCAGCAATGCGCTCAGGCGAGCGGACTGTTGGCGCCGCGCAGCAGAATTTCACAGGTGCCATTTCTTCTAGTGCTATGGGGATTACTGGGCAGGGAGCAACAACATTTACCTCAGTAAAAGCGTTGAAAGCTGACTCTGCATCAATCAAGACGAATGTGCAGAAGGCCTCTACTATAGAACGACACGCTAACGATAACAGAAGTGCGGTCACCACCAGTTCGGATTCTATGGTGAGCGGTGGGACACAGCCGGATGCGGTAGTGACGTCAGGTATGACGCATTCACGTGCGGCACAGCTTCAGGAAGCGGCTATTCTGCGTGATAAACATGCTCAAATAACTAATGCTGGGCATAGGACGCGCTCTGTTGCAGAATATGGCAACCAGGTGGTTCAATCTGGCCAGAAGGTGACTGAAAACGCCTTCAATGTTTCTGCATCCAGAGAGACTAAAGAAGCTGAATTGGCGCGTGCCGATCAATCCGTCAATAATGAAGTTTCAAACGCGCAGCAGCAAACAGCCAAGAAAACTGCTGAAACGGAGACTACAATGCGCCAGATGTATGAAAATATCTTGCGTAGTAAGAATGAGACCACAGCGGCCATGGCTGGACGTTAATAGCATTAATATTGTGACTAGGAAGGCGGGGATATTATCTCCGCCTTTCTGTGCTGCTATTTTTAATAAAGCGATTTGTCGATTTTTTAAATATTTATTATAGGGATCTATTATGACTTCTGCTATCTCCTCAGGAGAAGTACGCGGGGCAATTTATATTCATCATAATGTGAGTGAAAATAATGTTGACCCTCATGTCGGCTCAGTAATCAATGGGGCCTTATTAAAAGCACTTTTATGCCAACTAACTACCTCAGAGAATAAGCCTAGCCCTAGCCCTAGCCCTAGCCCTAGCCCTAGCCCTAGCCCTATGCTTGAGGCGAAGGGAAAATTAGATAAGATTGAAAAGTTGCTAATGGAACATGATTTTGATATCGGTAAATCAGGTTTTGAACATAGCAAGATGGGGAGTGCATTGCGGAGAATGGATGTCGCATTTAGTCATGCACAACGCTTTGGCGATAATAGTAAAGATTTCAAGAATCAAACACTATGCCTTGAAAAGGAATGTGCTCGCGCAGTTGAAGATATTCACTATGAAATGAGTAATAATAGATTAGTTGCTAAATATACGGGCAGTCAGTTATCTGTTGCTCTATTAAATATGGCTAAAACTGCGGAAGATGACATTGGGGATAGCAATGAAAATGGCAAGCGTAGTGGAGAATTTACCACAGGCACTAGCTATGCGGAATTATGGTCGGCAATTGCTAATGCGATTCAAACGATAAAAGAAGATTATGTTGATTTCTATGCTGAATTAATGAAGCAATATACTGATATGTACGAGGCATATAATAACCATGTGCAAAAGGCCTCCTCAGAGGCGATATCTGCAGGTAAAGACGGGAATACCGTCTTATTTGATTTGGATAAAACTAATGCGGGATATAAGGACTTTGACGATTATATAAAGGCTCATTCTCCTACGGGCAGTGTAAAAAATTGGGATCAAATGGATGAGAAAGAAAAAGATTATATGAAAACCACGCTTGCGCCTGCTTACCATGTCAATGATAAAGGCGATATTACATTTAATCTCGATTCGTATAACAATACAGTAAAAGATTCCAGCCCGTCAGCAAAAGACAAACCTGACCGTGGAACGTTTGAAGCCTCTACCTCTAGCTATCAAGCTTGGCTAGCGACATTTAATTCGGCAGGTAGTGCATTGCAAAGTAATATGCAATCATTCGCCCAGCGTTATAGCCAAGCGAATAGTGCTTTTGATAATTTAAATAAAGTGTTAAGTGGCGCAATTAGTTCGTTAGGCGAAAGTGCGAAAGATGTTTTAAAATCCTTATCGTGATTAATTTATAAGATTTATTATGGAGGTAGAATATGTATGTGTTCAATGGAACCGTGAGTGAGAGCTATAGACATGAGCGTGATCCGGCGCTTTGTTATGATGCTTTTGGTCGTCTGCAACGTGAGATAGATAAGAGCCCACCTACCCCAGACGATCATCTTTACGGCATTCAAAAGCCTCGTTTTCCTTCGAAACCTAATTTTCAATATCCCCCTTCTTCTGCTATAGCCAATATTAAAACCGTTAGCACTGCGGTAGGGGAGGGTAACCTACGCCGTGAACCATATTTCAAATTCGAAAACGGTAGGTTTCATCTAGTGAATGATGCTGTCAATACTCATCGTAACATACCGAGCAATAACGCTAGCGATAATGTTAGTAATAGTACTAGAAATAATGCTGGCAATAACAACGGATTAGATAAAAGTGATGCACCTAAAGGGGCTGACAGCTCCCCTTTATCTTTTTTAGCGCGCTTATTATGCTGTAAAGCGGATAATTAAGGAGTTTCTGATGCCTAGCATTGCCAGTTCCCCTGTAATTAATCACACCAATAACTCAGCGTTTTTGCAAAATAAAAGCATCACAGGAGATGCTGTTTCTTACTCAGAAAAGGGTAACGTTACCGCTCTCAGTAACATGGTTAGCGTCAATAACGAACCTTTGTCAGATTTTAAAAAAAAACCAGATGATACTAAATTAGCCAATGATTTATTCAATACAATGGCACGCTATGCTCTTTCTGATAAATTCCATGCAGCGGTTAATAATGGAGCATTATCCAGAGAATACCGTGAAATTGGGGGCTTGGTCGGAATTTGCATGGCGTATTCTTCTGAAGAGAATAAAGAAGAATTTAATCATATTATTGATAGGTTGGTTAAAGCGAGTAATATTAAAAGCAAAAGTAAAAGAAATGCGGAAGAGAAGGCAATCTCAAAATTATTGCACCCGTTACTCGTTAAACACAGTAAAATTGCACTTCCTGAATTTAAACAATCATATATTAATAATTGTAAGGATGCTTGGAAAACACATAATCCTGAATATGATGAAAAAAATATCACTGATAAAGCCATTTTCAATGAGCAAAAGAGCCGCTGTGATCATGTGGCTGACTATTATGTAGATTATTTCACCAAACTTGAATCTACATCCCCAGATCTTTTTTGCGATATGAGATTAAAGACTACATCGTTCAAAGACGCCTGTATAACTATCGCTAAGACATTACGATCTCACAAATCCGAAAACGCTGACTCACCGCCACCCGTGCCTGACCTTAGGACACCACCACAGAGCGACGCCCCTGCAAAAGCACCAGATGTCGTTCTTCAGGGAAAAGACAATGGCGGTGTGAATGTTAAGGTATATGGTAGCAAAGCAACAGCAACAAATCATGGTTATCCAAACCCAGGAAACGGGCGTGTCAACAATGGGGATCCACTCAGTGGGTTTGCCGATAGCGTGCTGAAGTCTCGGTTGAGTAATGAGCAGAAAGTTGGTCTTTTGCACCATTTTCTGGATGTTTACGAGGACAGAATTCAGGGGGGGGGGCTGAATAGAGTGATCCCTAACTTGGAAAGTGTCGGATCGTACGTACCGCATAATAGCCCAGAAACTGAAGTGCCACATCAACAACACAATGGTGTTGGTGGGTCTGGTATGAAACCGCCTGAGAAACATACTGCCCCTGATTTAGGTTATGAATCAGTCGACGAATTAGAGATAGATAGAGATGCCACACCTCCAGTCTCGCGTCGTAATAGCCAGCAGCCAGTGACTACAGCTGCACTGAAACAGCCTGTGGCCGATAGCGCCTCAGCGCATGCTTCAACAGATGGCACATCAGAAATGCCAGTGACGCCGCCAGTCTCGCGTCGTAATAGTCAGCAACCAGTGGCTACAGAGGCCAGGTCACAATCGTTTGTCTCTACAGACGATGTATCAGGTGATGAATCAGACGGTACGATGACGCCGCCAGTCTCACGTCGTAATAGTCAGCAGCCAGTGGCTACAGCTGCACTGAAACAGCCTGTGGGCGATAGCGCCTCAGCGCATGCTTCAACAGATGGC
>NZ_JAINZP010000035.1 GCF_020166435.1 Pectobacterium versatile
AAGATACGGTCTTGTGAGTGCCCACACAGATTGTCTGATTAAATTGTTAAAGAGCAGTGCGTTGTGGCTTTAACCACTTCGCGAGGTGGCGTATATTACGCTTTTCACCTTCAGAGTCAACGCTTATTTTAAAGTGTTTTCTCTTTCTTTATCGACCCTGTTGTGTGTTCACAGCACCGTGTCGATGGAGGCGCATTATAGGGATCCGTTTTCGTTACACAACAACTTTCTTGATCTTTTTTTCTGTTCGCGTGTTTTTCGACCCTTTCGATGAGATCTTACTCGATCCACGCCACTTTTCAGTTGCCGACATCCCATATCTGTCGATATTTTGTCTAATAACGAGTAATCAGTATGTGGCAAATAACTACGAGGCTGTCGATGAGTACAAAAACATTCCGTCGTTATAACGGTATTTCTCCCGTTTTAGGCGAAAGAGTCATGGTCGATCATTCCAGCGTGGTGATTGGTAAGGTAACACTAGGCGATGATGTCGGCATATGGCCTCTTGTCGCCATACGCGGTGATGTTAACTACATTACTATTGGTGCGAGGAGTAATGTTCAGGACGGATCTGTACTTCACATCACCCACTGCTCAGAGAAAAAACCAGAAGGTAATCCACTTATTATTGGTGAAGACGTCACGGTAGGCCATAAAGCGATGCTGCACGGTTGCCAAATAGGAAATCGGGTTTTGGTCGGAATGGGATCAATACTTCTGGATGGAGCGGTTGTTGAAGATGACGTCATGATTGGCGCTGGTAGCTTGGTCCCCCCAGGAAAACGGCTAGAGAAGGGGCATCTATACCTCGGCAGCCCAGTCAAAAAAATTCGACCACTAACACAAGAAGAAATAGAGGGATTGATTTACTCGGCAAACAACTATGTTCGTTGGAAAGATGAATATCTTGCCCAGGACAATGAGTAATAACCTTCATCATCCCATTCTTCAGCAACGATCATTTTTTCCAGTTCATCTTCAAGATCCCATCGATACTCCCTGAACAGTGCCAGCCACCGTTCAGGGCTATCACCGCCATAACGTTGCTGGAGCAGCTCTGCGCTGACTAAACATTCCTGCTGAAAGCCATTCACTAAAACGGGAAAGCGGATCGCCATTACCTTATCATCCCAACTTTCACGATCGGGGAACTGGATCGCCTGATTCATTTAGCAAGATCCTGCTTTAGTAAAGCAATCACTGGCTCCACGTCCGGCATAACACCATGCCAAAGTTTAAACGCATGTGCCGCTTGCCCCACCAGCATTCCCAAACCATCTGCATAATGGAGAGCGCCATGCTGTACGCACCATGACAAAAAGGGCGTCAATTGTGGCAGATAGAACATGTCATAACAGTTCGTTTCCGGAGAAATAAGCTCTGGCGGTAAGTTAGGAACGCTGTTGTCCATACCAGAAGATGTGGCGTTGATAATCAGATCGAAAGACTGACCCTGTAAATCGTCGAAAGCAACAGCTTGAATATCACCAATATCACGGAAGATCTTAGCTAAGACATCGGCCTTGGAAAAGGTCCTATTCGCCAGCACCACTGTACAACCATAGGTCAGCAGGGGTTGGATAACACCCCGCGCCGCACCACCTGCACCAACCAGCAAAACACGATCCAGAGGTTTCACCAGCGCCAATCGTTGCAGATCGCTGAGCAAACCGATGCCATCGGTATTATCACCAAACAGGCGACCGTCATTCAATCTCTTCAATGTATTGACTGCCCTCGCAAGCGCAGCACACTCGCTACACTCATCAGCTTCGGCAAAGGCCCGCTCTTTAAAGGGCGCAGTCACATTCGCCCCACCAGCACCATCACGAAAATACTGGCGCAGCATCTGCTCAAAATTATCCAGAGGCGCTAACACGCGCTGGTACGTCAACGTGATCCCCGTCTGTGCAGCAAATAGCTCATGTATACGAGGTGATTTACTATGTGCAATCGGATTGCCAAAAACCGCAAAAGACGTTACTTCAGACACGTTCCTCTCCAACTTGTCGTTACCCCTGACGAATAAGCTCGCCTGTTAATACATCCCTGATTTCTGATGGGTTCATTCTTCCGCCTACATCCCCAACTAGCACAGGAAAATCATCACCAAACTGCTGAGAGACTTCCTGAGCAGTACGGCAGGGAGGTTGACCACTTAAATTAGCACTGGTCGACACCAACGGTTTACCGTAACGCTGGCACAGTTCCTTGACTAGCGGATGGTCACTAACGCGCACCGCAAGCGAAGAAAATTGCCCTGTTAACCACTGCGGAGTCGTGTGTTTTGCTGGCAATACCCAAGTAACCGGGCCAGGCCATGTGGAAAACATCACAGCCTTCTGCTCATCGGATAACGCACTGTCATCAATATAAGAAGCCAGTTGGCTAAAATCTGCCGCAATCAGGATCAACCCTTTTTGCCAGGGGCGTTGTTTTAACGCCAGCAAGCGATTAACCGCCACTTCACTATCAGGATCGCATCCCAACCCAAATACCGCTTCAGTCGGGTACGCAATAACCTGCTCGTTTTGTAATTCCCGCAAAACGGGAATCATTAGTTCATCAGATACATCACTCATTCTTATCAACTTCTGCCGCTATCGGTTTTCCACATAATTTACTGGCACAAAATAGCTTAATGCCTTGTGCCGTTTTTTTCTCAAACAATAAAGCGTAATGGCAAGAAGGACATTCACCCGCTATCGGCTTATGGTTTAACGTAAACTGGCAATCGGGATAGCGATCGCAAGAATGAAACACCTTGCCGTAGCGAGATTTACGCTGCAACAGCGTGCCTTCATTACACTGTGGACATCGAATCGCCGTTTCATCAGGGCGATCGATAGTCTCGGTATGATGGCATTCGGGGTAATTGCCACAGCCGATGAACATCCCATAACGACCTTGTCGTAAGACCAAGGTCGACTGACAAAGCGGACATTGCTGCCCATCTAACACTTTGACAATATGTCCGTCAGCTTGTGCTTTCAGCGGGCGAATGAACTCACATTCTGGATACGCAGAACAGCCAAGAAATGGGCCGTGCCGACCAGAACGGATAACCAGCACTGACCCACAGTCTGGACATATTTCCTGTTTTTTTTCAGCAAACAGTGCAGGCTTAGCCATTCGAACTGTTATTCCTCTGGCTATTGCACATAACCGTCATTGACCTCAAAGAGTAATTCTTCCATTTGCTGATAAGCATTCTCACAACCAGGCACATTAAAAAGCACCATGAGAATGACCCACTTCAGATCTTCCAGATCAAACTCCTGCGTTTCCAACGCCATGACGCGTTCAATAATCATTTCCCGCGTTTCAAGGTTCAGAACCTGAATTTGCTCAAGGAACAATAAAAAGCCACGACATTCCGCATCAAGACGCAGCGCCTCATCCTGCGTATAGATCCGCATAGCAAGAGGATCGTTCGCTAAATAAAGCGGCGCAGTCTGCCCTTCCTGAATATCGGCCAGTTTTTCCAGCCAACTCAACGCGCTATAGATATCGTTACGATGGAATCCAGCGCGGGTGAGGTCATCAGTTAACGTATCCTGATCGACACGCATTTCAGTTTCATTGTGGATGTAACTCTCAAACAAGTACATGAGTACGTCGAACATGGCCTGCCCTCCTTAATCGGACATAGCCGCCGGGTACTGCTGCGATCCACCCTGCTAACTCCAGCTCTAATAGCTTAGTGACTATCTCTGGCACAGGTTGGCCGGCACGTTCAGCGACAACGTCAACAGGTGTAACCTCATCTCCTACGTTAGCCAACACGTCGGCAAATGGCAATTCGCCATCCTCTTCTTCGTTAGAAATAGTTTGTCCGCTTTGCATCGGTAGCCACTGCAATTCACTCACCAACTGTTCAAGAATATCCTTAGGATGTGTAACCAAGCTCGCCCCTTGCTGGATCAGCCAATGTGTCCCCTCAGTCATAGGGTTACCGATAGGCCCCGGCAGAGCAAAAACTTCCCGTCCTTGTTCCAAAGCATAACGCGCTGTAACCAACGACCCACTGCGGATAGACGCTTCAATGACCAGGACACCCAGCCCTAGCCCACTGATAATACGATTTCTTCTGGGAAAGTTGGTTGGGAAAGGCGGCATAGCGAGGGAAAATTCGGAAACCAGCGCGCCACCATCGCCACAAATACGTTCGGCAAGCTTAGCGTGCCGCTTAGGATAAATATTCTCCAGTCCGCTTCCCAGCACGGCAATGGTTCTCCCTCCCGTATCCAAAGCGGTACGATGAGCAATACCATCAATGCCAACCGCTAGCCCGCTTGTCACCGTGAGTTCATTTGCGGCCAGCTCCTGAGCAAAAAAGCATCCCCAGCGTTCACCGTAAGCACTGCTCCCCCGGCTACCAATAATCGATATTTGTGGCGATGCCAGCAACTCAGGAGAACCAGAAACAAAGAGCAGAAGCGGAAAATCACGAATATTGCTTAGCAGAAAGGGATACAAAGCATCTTCACACGTCACGATATGGTGATTGGGGTAAGACAACCAATTGAGTGTTCCTTCCAGAATCTTACGATCGTAGGTACAAAATTGGGCTATTTGAGCATCAGACAGGCCTAACGCTCTCAAGGCCTCGTTATCGAACGTGTTTAAATCAATAAGCTTTCTGACAATCGCCCGGGCACGCCTGACACCGAGGTGCCGTACGCCCGTCATACGTAGCCAGATTTCCGTTGATAGCATCGGCATCCCTTACTCAACTCTGTTCAGATAAGTACTGCAATTCAGTGCTGATGCTGTCAATCGGGGCAGGAAATGTCTAGAATGAGCGTTAAGACTCTCTCACTATTCAGATACAGATCTAAACATATATGTCAGTTTTACAGGTATTACATTTTCCAGACGAGCGGCTCCGCATCACTGCGCAGCCCGTAAAAGAAGTCAATGCAGATATTCAACGTATCGTGGATGATATGTTCGATACCATGTACGAAGAAGAAGGTATTGGCCTGGCAGCGACACAAGTCGATATTCATCAACGTATTATTGTTATTGACGTCTCTGAAGAACGAGACCAACGACTGGTGCTGATCAATCCCGAGTTGATTGAAAAGAGCGGTGATACGGGCATCGAAGAAGGTTGCCTGTCGATCCCTGAAACGCGTGCGCTGGTTCCTCGTGCAGAGCATGTGAAAGTGCGCGCATTGGATCGTGAAGGTAAAGCGTTCGAACTTGAAGCAAGCGAACTACTCGCCATTTGTATTCAGCATGAAATGGACCATCTGGTTGGGAAACTGTTTATCGATTACCTTTCCCCACTTAAACGCCAGCGCATTCGTCAAAAACTGGAAAAACTGGCTAAGCAGAATAGCCGAGCCCGATAATTTTCATCCTGACAGGAAGCACCGTGTCTGATTCTTTACGCATAATCTTTGCCGGAACCCCTGACTTTGCCGCGCGTCACCTTGACGCGCTTTTATCATCGGGCCATGAGGTCGTTGGCGTTTTCACCCAGCCCGATCGCCCAGCAGGCAGAGGCAACAAGCTCACTCCCAGTCCAGTAAAAGTACTGGCAGAGCAACATAGCATCCCCGTTTTCCAGCCTAAATCTCTGCGGCCGGAAGAAAATCAGGCGATGGTTCAGGCGTTAAATGCCGATGTTATGGTCGTTGTCGCCTACGGCTTAATTCTGCCGCAGCCCGTGTTATCTATGCCTCGTCTTGGCTGCATTAATGTCCACGGATCTCTGTTGCCTCTTTGGCGTGGTGCAGCCCCTATTCAGCGTGCATTGTGGGCTGGAGATAGTGAAACCGGTGTGACGATCATGCAAATGGATGTTGGGCTCGATACTGGCGCAATGCTGCACAAAATTTCGTGCCCTATCCTGCCACAGGATACCAGCGCAACGTTGTACGAGAAACTTGCTGAGCTGGGCCCACGTGGCTTATTGGAAACGCTGGAACAGCTTGCTGATGGTAGCGCTGTCGCTGAAGTACAAAATGACGCCCTTGCCACCTATGCAGAAAAGCTCAGCAAAGAAGAAGCACGCCTAAACTGGCAGTTATCTGCTGAGCAGCTTGAGCGCTGTATTCGTGCTTTTAATCCTTGGCCAGTCAGCTATTTCATCGTCGATGAACAGCCAGTGAAAGTCTGGAAAGCTGAGGTCATCACCAAAGAACATGGCTCACAGCCTGGTACAATCATACAGGCAGACAAGCAGGGCATTCAGGTAGCAACAGCCGATGGCATCTTGAATATTCAGGAATTACAGCCCGCAGGCAAAAAAGTCATGGGCGCGCAGGATCTGCTTAACTCACGTCGTGAGTGGTTCGTTCCCGGTAATACACTGGACTAATCTATTTTTCATACCGGCACCATGCCGGTATATCCTCTCTCTTTTACGTATACGTCATCGCTAACACATGAAAAGCTCATACAATCTACGCAGTATTGCCGCAAAAGTGGTGGGACAGGTTCTGGATCAGGGGCAATCACTCAGTGCCTTATTACCTGTTCATCAGCGTGAAGTCTCCGATAAAGATCGCGCACTTTTGCAAGAGCTTTGCTTCGGCGTATTACGCGTTTTACCGCAGTTGGAATGGTGTATTCAACAACTGATGGCTAAACCTCTGACAGGTAAACAACGCACGCTGCACTACCTCATCATGGTCGGCATCTACCAACTGCAATATACGCGGATCCCGCCACATGCGGCTCTGGCAGAAACAGTAGAAGGTGCTGTGGCGTTAAAAAAACCACAACTCAAGGGGCTGATTAATGGCGTATTACGCCAATTTCAGCGTCAGCAGGAAGAACTGATTCAACGTGAGGCAACTCACTCATCCCACTACCTGCATCCAAGCTGGCTGCTGGCGCGCATTGAGCGTGCCTATCCAAATCACTGGCAAAACATCGTTGAAGCGAATAATCAACGCCCCCCAATGTGGTTACGTGTGAATCGATTACACCACACACGTGAAGCGTATTTAAACTTGTTAGAGCAAGAGGGAATCGAAGCATTTCCTCATGCTGAATACAGCGCTGCGATACGACTTGCTTCTCCCTGTGCGGTCGATCAATTGCCAGGATTTTCTCAAGGGTGGGCAACGGTACAAGATGCATCGGCTCAAGGCTGCGTCTATTGGCTCGATCCACAAGATGGCGAACAGATCCTCGATCTCTGCGCTGCACCCGGTGGAAAAACGACACACATTTTAGAAGCGGCACCAAAATCTCATGTACTCGCTGTCGATGTAGATGAAACACGTTTAGGCCGAGTAAAAGAAAATTTACTGCGGTTACAAATGCATGCCGAAGTAAAACAAGGCGATGGACGTTACCCCGATTCATGGTGCGAAGGGCGTGTGTTTGATCGTATTCTGTTGGATGCCCCATGCTCAGCCACGGGTGTGATTCGTCGTCATCCTGATATTAAGTGGTTACGCCGAGACAGAGATATTGAAGAGCTGGTTGCGCTACAAAAAGAGATCCTTGATGCCATCTGGCCACATCTCAAAACCGGCGGCACAATGGTCTATGCTACTTGCTCCATCCTGCCGCAAGAAAATGCTCAACAAGTTACGGATTTCCTAACTCGCCATGCCGATGCAAAACTGGTTGATACAGGTACAAGAGAAATGCCAGGTATACAGATGCTTCCCCATGCCGATAGTGGCGATGGCTTCTTTTATGCGAAGCTGGTAAAAAACTGATATTGAACCCAGTATTGTCTGCAACAGACAGCAATTAATAAACGGCATGGCTTATTATGAAAATTATCATTCTTGGCGCGGGTCAGGTCGGCGGAACACTGGCGGAAAATTTAGCGGGTGAAAACAATGACATCACTGTCGTTGATACTGATGCTAATCGGTTACGCCAGCTTCAGGATAAGTTTGACCTGCGTGTCGTTACGGGCTATGCCTCTCATCCGCGAGTGCTGCGTGAAGCAGGGGCAGAAGATGCCGATATGCTGGTCGCCGTTACCAATTCAGATGAAACGAATATGGTAGCCTGCCAGATTGCTTATTCTCTTTTTAAAACCCCAAACCGGATTGCACGCATTCGCGCCGCTGAATACATTCGTGAATCAGAACAGCTGTTTTTACCAGAAGCGGTTCCCATCGATCACTTGATCTCCCCAGAACAGTTGGTGATCGATAACATTTACAAACTGATCGAATATCCCGGAGCACTTCAGGTCGTTAACTTCGCTGAAGGTAAAGTGAGTCTTGCCGCAGTTAATGCCTACTATGGCGGCCCACTAGTGGGTAATGCCCTTACCTCCCTACGCGAACACATTCCCCACGTAGATACCCGCGTTGCGGCTATTTTTCGTCACGATCGCCCGATTCGCCCACAGGGATCCACCATCATCGAAGCTGGAGATGAAGTGTTTTTTGTCGCCGCTTCGCAGCATATTCGTGCGGTGATGAGCGAATTGCAACGCCTTGAAAAACCCTATAAAAGGATCATGATCGTTGGTGGCGGGAATGTCGGTGCAGGGTTAGCGCAGCGGTTAGAAAAAGATTACAGCATTAAGTTGATAGAACGAAATGCAGACCGAGCTGTGGAACTGGCTGAGCTTCTGCAAAATACGGTCGTATTCCATGGTGATGCTTCAGATCAAGAGCTCCTCGCCGAAGAACATATCGAGCAGATCGATGTATTCATCGCCATTACCAACGATGACGAAGCGAATATCATGTCAGCTATGCTGGCTAAACGCATGGGCGCGAAAAAAGTAATGGTGCTTATCCAGCGCCGAGCTTATGTCGATCTGGTTCAGGGCAGCGTCATCGATGTCGCAATATCTCCACAGCAGGCAACAATTTCTGCGCTACTTAGCCACGTCCGTAAAGCGGATATCGTAAGCGTATCCTCTTTACGTCGTGGTGTAGCTGAAGCAATTGAGGCCATCGCCCACGGAGATGAGGGCACATCAAAAGTTGTCGGCAGAATGATCGAAGATATTAAGCTTCCACCCGGTACCACTATAGGCGCAATTGTTCGCGGTGATGACGTCATCATTGCCAACGCAAATAGTAAAATTGAGCAAGGTGACCATGTCATCATGTTCTTGGCTGACAAGAAATTTGTACCTGATGTTGAACGTCTATTTCAACCGAGTCCCTTCTTTTTGTAATGTGGGAACACATTTATTGCTGATCGATAATCTGGCAAAGATGAGGCTATTGGTTAGAATTAATTTATAATTTTTGGCAAGGAGAACGGATATGAGTATCATTAAAGAATTCAGAGAGTTTGCCATGCGTGGCAACGTTGTCGATTTGGCGGTGGGTGTCATTATTGGTGCAGCTTTCGGCAAGATCGTTTCTTCTCTGGTATCAGATATTATTATGCCGCCACTTGGACTTTTGATTGGTGGGGTCGATTTTAAACAATTCAGCCTTATTCTTCGTGACGCCCAAGGTGAAATTCCCGCCGTTGTCATGAACTATGGCGCTTTCATCCAGAATATTTTCGACTTTATCATCGTCGCTTTCGCGATTTTTATAGCGATCAAGCTTATGAATAAAATGCGTCGGAAACAGGAAGATACGCCTGCCGCACCGCCAAAACCTAGCGCAGAAGAGAAGCTATTAGCTGAAATTCGCGATTTACTTAAAGAACAGCAGCCCAAACAGTAAAAATTGAGTTTCTATTAGACCTCTGCTTCATTACGCAGAAAGTAGAAAGGCCAGAGGTAAATAATCATTTGATTGCTTACCACTGGCCTCCCAATTACCTTTCTTCATGTGCTTCTCTTTTCTACGATAACTTCCCTTCCCTTTTTCATTCACTTCAATTCGTTGGCGAAACAGTGGGTCATGTAGCAATGCCTCAATGGCGTTGTCTTGGATTTTCCCACGTTTATGTCGGTATGTGGTCATCATTACTCCTAAGAAACTCGGGTTGGTATGTACATCAATAAAACATGCAGAGTATATAGTCGAAATGGGTAGATGAGAACAGGTGGGATATATTTTTCAACTCACTCAGACACAGGTAGTTGCTCACCATGTATATTTATGCGAAAGCATGATTTATTTCAGATATAAAAAAACCGGGTTTCCCCGGTTTTTTTACGCTCTTACAGATTACTCTGCAGTAGCAACTTCTTCTGTCTGCGAAACTGAGCGATCAACGAGCTCGATGTATGCCATCGGCGCATTGTCACCAGCACGGAAGCCACACTTCAGAATACGAGTGTAACCACCGGCACGGCTCGCGAAACGCGGGCCCAGTTCATTAAACAGTTTTGCCACGATCTCGTTATCACGAGTACGGGCGAATGCCAGACGACGATTAGCAACGCTGTCGGTCTTGGCAAGAGTAATCAGCGGTTCAACAACGCGACGCAGCTCTTTCGCTTTCGGCAGGGTCGTCTTGATGATTTCATGACGAACCAAAGAACTAGCCATGTTACGGAACATAGCCTGACGATGGCTGCTGTTACGGTTCAGTTGACGACCACTCTTACGATGGCGCATGACCTTATCCTTCTCAGTAAAACCTTAACCTGTGATCTGGTTACTCATCAGCAATGCTTGCCGGTGGCCAGTTTTCCAAGCGCATGCCCAGAGACAAACCACGGGAAGCCAGTACGTCTTTAATCTCAGTAAGAGATTTTTTACCAAGGTTAGGCGTTTTGAGCAGCTCAACCTCGGTACGCTGTACCAGATCACCGATGTAGTGGATAGCTTCTGCCTTAAGGCAGTTAGCAGAGCGGACAGTCAATTCCAGATCGTCAACAGGGCGCAGCAGAATCGGATCGAATTCTGGTTTCTCTTCTTTAACTTCTGGCTGACGAACATCACGTAAGTCAACAAAAGCTTCAAGTTGTTCAGCCAGAATGGTAGCCGCACGGCGGATCGCCTCTTCAGGATCGATCGTGCCATTGGTTTCCATTTCGATGACTAGCTTGTCCAGGTCAGTACGCTGTTCTACACGAGCTGCTTCAACATTGTAGGCAATACGCTCTACAGGGCTGTAGCAAGCATCAACTAACAGACGACCAATCGGGCGCTCATCTTCTTCCGTATGAATACGGGCAGATGCCGGCACATAACCACGACCACGTTGAACTTTGATACGCATGCTAATAGATGCGTTTTCATCGGTCAGGTGGCAAATTAAGTGCTGCGGCTTGACGATTTCGACATCACCATCATGGATGATGTCGGCTGCAGTCACAGGGCCAATGCCAGATTTATTCAGGGTAAGAATAACTTCATCTTTGCCTTGAACTCTCACCGCCAGCCCTTTCAGGTTGAGCAGGATTTCCAGGATATCTTCCTGTACGCCTTCTTTGGTGCTGTACTCATGCAGTACACCATCAATCTCAACCTCGGTCACCGCGCAACCTGGCATGGATGAAAGCAGAATACGGCGCAGTGCGTTGCCAAGAGTATGGCCGAAGCCCCGCTCTAATGGCTCAAGGGTCACCTTGGCGTGCGTCGAACTCACTTGCTCGATATCAACCAGGCGCGGTTTTAGAAACTCTGTCACAGAACCCTGCATTGTGTCCTCTCTTTGGTACTAAGCTTTACTTGGAGTAAAGCTCGACGATCAGGTGTTCATTAATGTCCGCAGACAGATCGGTACGTTCAGGAATACGTTTGAACACACCTTCCATCTTGGCAGCATCAACTTCCAGCCAAGTTGGCTTTTCACGCTGTTCAGCCAGCTCCAGAGCGGCTTTCACGCGAGATTGCTTTTTCGCTTTCTCACGGATGCTGACTACGTCATTCGGGGATACCTGATAAGAAGCGATGCTAACAACGCGACCGTTTACCATGATAGCTTTGTGGCTTACCATCTGACGTGCTTCAGCACGAGTGGCACCAAAACCCATACGATAAACAACGTTATCCAGACGACCTTCCAGCAGTTGCAGCAGGTTTGCACCTGTGTTGCCTTTCAGACGTGCAGCTTCTTTATAATAGTTACGGAACTGACGCTCCAGAACACCGTAGATACGGCGAACTTTTTGCTTTTCACGCAACTGTACACCATAGTCAGACAGACGCGGTTTACGCGCACCGTGCTGGCCAGGAGCTTGTTCAATTTTACACTTGGAATCGATCGCACGAACACCAGACTTCAGAAACAGGTCGGTGCCTTCACGACGGCTCAGCTTGAGCTTAGGACCCAAATATCTTGCCATTTTCTTTCTCCAACAATCCTAAAAGCGGCGTTATACGCGGCGCTTTTTCGGCGGACGACAACCGTTATGAGGGATCGGAGTCACATCAGTAATATTAGTGATGCGGAAACCAGCCGCGTTCAACGCGCGGATAGTAGACTCACGGCCCGGACCAGGTCCTTTAACCATAACTTCCAGGTTCTTAATACCGTACTCTTTCACTGCTTCAGCACAGCGTTCTGCTGCAACTTGAGCTGCGAACGGAGTGGATTTGCGAGAACCACGGAAGCCGGAACCACCGGCAGTTGCCCAACCTAGCGCATTACCCTGACGATCAGTAATGGTTACGATGGTGTTGTTGAAAGAAGCATGGATATGAGCCACACCGTCAGAGACTTGCTTTCTGACACGCTTACGTGCACGAATAGGTGCCTTTGCCATTATTCAATCACCCCGATTATTTCTTGATCGGTTTGCGCGGACCCTTACGGGTACGGGCGTTAGTCTTGGTACGCTGACCGCGAACCGGCAGACCACGACGATGACGCAAACCACGATAAGTACCAAGGTCCATAAGACGCTTGATGCTCAGGGTAACTTCACGACGCAGATCACCTTCTACAACAAACTTGGCAACTTCGTCACGCAGCTTATCGATTTGCTCTTCAGACAGCTCACTGATCTTAACATTTTCGGCAATTCCTGTTGCAGCACAAATAGCCTGCGACCGAGTTTTACCGATACCGAAAATCGACGTTAATGCAATAACGGTATGTTTATGATCAGGAATGTTAATGCCTGCTATACGGGCCACTATGCACTCCTACAATTTTATACAGCAACACCATTCTGAAAAGCCCGTTTTCAGGATACTCAAATAATGTTGCAGCTACATACAAAAGATTGGCTGGCTAATCTAGCCAGCTCAATCCAACTTTGCAAGAAAAATATGCGAGATAATCAGCCTTGACGCTGTTTATGCTTCGGTTCGGCACTGCAGATCACACGAACGACACCGTTACGCTTAACAATCTTACAGTTACGACATAATTTCTTGACGGAAGCACGAACTTTCATTTTTACTCTCCGTAACTTCTCAAGCTCACCTAATTAACGGTTATAGCCTTTCAGGTTTGCTTTCTTCAATGCAGACTCATATTGACTCGACATCATTAGAGTTTGCACTTGAGCCATAAAGTCCATGATGACGACAACAACGATCAATAAAGATGTACCCCCAAAATAGAAAGGCACTTTCATTGCGTCACGCATAAACTCCGGGATCAGGCAGATAAAAGTAATATACATCGCACCAATCAGAGTAAGGCGAGTCATCACTTTATCGATATACTTCGCCGTTTGCTCTCCCGGACGAATTCCTGGCACGAATGCACCGGACTTCTTCAGGTTATCTGCTGTTTCGCGCGGGTTGAAAACCAACGCAGTGTAGAAGAAACAGAAGAAGATGATTGCAGACGCATAGAGTAACACATAAAGCGGTTGTCCGGGCTGCAAATACAGCGAAATAGTTGTCAGCCAGTTCCAACCGGTACCGCCCCCAAACCAAGATGCAATCGTGGCTGGGAACAGAATAATGCTGGAGGCAAAAATTGCAGGGATAACCCCAGCCATGTTCACCTTCAGCGGTAAATGCGTACTCTGTGCTGCATAAACACGACGACCCTGTTGACGTTTTGCATAGTTAACAACGATACGACGTTGGCCACGTTCAACGAAAACAACGAAGAAGGTTACTGCAAACACTAAAACTGCAACCAACAGCAACAGGAGGAAGTGCAGGTCGCCTTGCCGAGCTTGCTCGATGGTATGGCCAATGGCCGGCGGTAGTCCCGCAACAATACCAGCGAAGATTATGATCGAGATACCGTTACCGATACCACGTTCCGTAATCTGTTCTCCCAGCCACATAAGGAACATTGTCCCAGTAACTAGGCTCACAACAGCGGTAAAGTAGAAAGCAAAGCCTGGGTTTATAACCAAGTCTTGCATTCCAGGCATATTTGGCAAACCGGTAGCAATACCGATCGACTGGAATATAGCCAATACCAAGGTACCGTAGCGAGTGTACTGGCTTATCTTACGACGGCCAGCTTCACCTTCTTTCTTTATTTCAGCCAACGCTGGATGAACCACCGTCAGCAACTGGATAATAATCGACGCCGAAATATACGGCATAATACCCAGTGCAAAGATAGAAGCACGGCTGAGAGCACCACCAGAGAACATGTTAAACATTTCAATGATGGTGCCTCGCTGCTGTTCAAGCAATTTGGCAAGCACAGTGGCATCAATACCAGGAATTGGGATAAAAGAGCCAATACGGAAAACAATTAGCGCACCGATAACAAACAAAAGTCTGCGCTTCAGTTCACCAACTCCGCCTTTAGCACTTTGAAAATCTAATCCTGGTTGCTTAGCCATCTGCTACTTATTCCTCAATTTTACCGCCAGCAGTTTCGATAGCAGCACGAGCACCTTTAGTGACACGCAGACCACGAATCGTTACCGGACGAGCAACTTCACCAGACAGAATCACTTTCGCGAACTCAATCTGAATGCCAATAACATTAGCGGCTTTCAGCGTATTCAGGTCAACCACGTCGCCTTCTACTTTAGCTAAATCAGACAGACGAACTTCTGCCGTGATCATCGCTTTGCGAGAAGTAAAACCGAATTTCGGCAGACGACGATATAAAGGCATCTGACCACCTTCAAAACCACGACGTACGCCACCGCCAGAACGAGAGTTCTGACCTTTGTGACCACGACCACTGGTTTTGCCCAGACCAGAACCGATACCACGACCTAAACGCTTCGGTGCGTGTTTAGCACCTTCGGCCGGAGACAGAGTATTTAAACGCATCTGTTACTCCTCTACTTTAACCATGTAGGAAACCGCGTTGACCATACCGCGAACCGCAGGAGTATCCTCACGTTCAACTGTATGCCCAATACGACGCAGACCCAGGCCAAGCAGTGTCGCCTTATGTTTCGGCAGACGACCGATTGCACTACGGGTTTGAGTAATTTTAATAGTCTTTGCCACGGTCATTACCCCAGAATTTCTTCAACGGATTTACCACGCTTGGCAGCGACCATTTCCGGGGACTTCATATTGGCCAAACCATCAATCGTTGCACGAACCACGTTAATCGGGTTAGTGGAACCATAGGCTTTAGCCAATACGTTGTGAACCCCTGCAACTTCCAAAACGGCGCGCATTGCACCACCGGCAATAATACCGGTACCTTCGGAAGCTGGCTGCATGAACACACGAGAACCCGTGTGAGCACCTTTAACTGGGTGCTGCAGGGTGCCGTTGTTCAGCGCGACATTCATCATATTGCGACGGGCTTTTTCCATCGCTTTCTGGATCGCTGCTGGAACTTCGCGAGCTTTACCGTAACCAAAACCAACGCGGCCGTTGCCATCACCCACTACAGTCAGTGCGGTGAAGCTGAAAATACGACCACCTTTAACGGTTTTAGATACGCGATTTACCGCGATCAGCTTTTCCTGCAGTTCGCCAGCTTGTTTCTCGATGTGAGCCATCTTACACCTCTACCTTAGAACTGAAGGCCAGCTTCACGGGCAGCATCTGCCAGTGCTTGGACTCGACCATGATATTGGAAACCGGAACGGTCGAAAGAGACATCTTTGATGCCTTTTTCTAACGCGCGTTCTGCAATAGCTTTACCTATTGCACTTGCTGCGTCTTTATTACCGGTAGACTTCAGTTGTTCAGCGATAGCTTTTTCTACAGTAGAAGCGGCTACCAGGACTTCAGAACCGTTCGGTGCAATGACCTGCGCATAAATATGGCGTGGAGTACGATGTACCACCAGACGCGTCGCACCCAGTTCCTGGAGCTTGCGGCGTGCGCGGGTCGCACGACGGATACGAGCTGCTTTCTTATCCATAGTGTTACCTTACTTCTTCTTAGCCTCTTTGGTACGCACGACTTCGTCGGCGTAACGGACACCCTTGCCTTTATAAGGCTCAGGACGACGGTAGGCGCGTAATTCCGCAGCAACCTGACCAATAACCTGCTTATCAGCACCTTTCAGTACGATTTCAGTTTGGCTTGGGCATTCTGCAGTAATACCTGCCGGCAGTGCATGCTCTACTGGGTGAGAAAACCCGAGAGACAGGTTAACCACGTTGCCTTTAACAGCAGCACGGTAACCAACACCAACCAGTTGCAGCTTCTTAGTGAAGCCTTCGGTAACACCGATAACCATTGCGTTCAACAGAGCGCGAGTGGTACCCGCTTGGGCCCATCCGTCAACGAAACCTTCGCGTGGAGCGAAAGTCAGAGCGTTGTCAGCTTGTTTCACTTCAACAGCATCATGGATCTTACGACTCAGCTCGCCGTTTTTACCCTTAATCGAAACATCCTGACCGTTGAGTTTTACCTCTACGCCGGCAGGAATGACGACGGGTGCTTTTGCAACACGAGACATTTTTCCTCCCGATTAAGCTACGTAGCAGATAATCTCGCCACCAAGACCAGCCTGGCGAGCTGCACGATCAGTCATAACACCTTTAGAGGTAGAAACAACTGCGATACCCAAACCGGCCATAACTTTTGGCAGCTCATCTTTTCTTTTATAGATGCGCAGACCTGGACGGCTTACTCGCTGAATGCTTTCTACCACTGCCTTGCCCTGGAAATATTTAAGTTCTAATTCCAGAACTGGCTTGGTGTCGCCTTCGATTTTGAAATCTTCAATGTAACCTTCTTCCTTCAGCACGTTGGCAATTGCCACTTTCAGCTTGGAGGAAGGCATGGTGACCGCAACTTTGTTCGCGGCTTGACCGTTACGGATACGGGTCAGCATATCCGCGATCGGATCTTGCATGCTCATCTGTCTTTACTCCCGTGATTCAATTGGTGACAATTACCAGCTAGCCTTTTTCAGACCCGGAATTTCACCGCGCATAGCGGCTTCACGGACCTTGATACGGCTCAACCCGAACTTCCGCAGGAAAGCGTGCGGACGACCAGTTTGGCGGCAGCGGTTACGCTGACGAGACGGGCTGGAATCACGCGGCAGAGTCTGCAGCTTAAGAACTGCATCCCAACGATCTTCGTCGGATGAGTTCACACCAGAGATGATAGCTTTCAATTCCTCGCGTTTAGCGCGGTATTTTTCAGCCAGTTTCACACGAACAACTTCGCGTGCTTTCATGGATTGCTTAGCCATTAGTAACCCTACCTTACTTGCGGAATGGGAAGTTAAAGGCGGCCAACAGCGCACGGCCTTCATCATCGGATTTCGCAGTAGTGGTAATGGTAATGTCCAAACCACGAACGCGATCGACTTTATCGTAGTCGATTTCCGGGAAGATGATCTGCTCACGCACACCCATGCTGTAGTTACCACGACCATCGAATGACTTAGCGGACAAGCCACGGAAGTCACGAATACGCGGTACAGCAATGGAAATCAGACGCTCAAGGAACTCCCACATGCGTTCGCCACGCAGAGTTACTTTACAGCCGATCGGATAGCCCTGACGGATTTTGAAGCCTGCAACAGATTTGCGTGCTTTGGTGATCAACGGTTTTTGACCGGAGATTGCTGCCAGATCAGCTGCTGCGTTATCCAGCAGTTTCTTGTCAGCGATCGCTTCACCAACACCCATATTCAGGGTGATCTTCTCGACCCGAGGGACTTGCATGACAGAATTGTAGCTAAACTCAGTCATGAGTTTTTTAACTACTTCGTCTTTGTAGTAATCATGCAGTTTCGCCATCGTACTACTCCAAATTACTTGATAGTTTCGCTATTAGATTTAAAGAAACGGACTTTCTTTCCGTCTTCGAATCTAAAGCCTACACGGTCAGCCTTACCAGTTGCCGCATTGAAGATTGCAAGGTTAGAAACTTGAATTGCAGCTTCTTTTTCAACGATGCCACCTGGTTGATTCAGGGCCGGAACCGGCTTCTGATGTTTTTTAACCAGGTTAATACCTTCAACAATGACCTTACTAGCAGACAGGACATTTTTTACTTTACCGCGCTTACCTTTATCTTTACCGGTTAGCACAATAACTTCGTCATCACGACGGATTTTCGCTGCCATGATTCGCTCCTTAAAGTACTTCTGGTGCCAGAGAGATAATTTTCATGAACTTCTCATTACGCAGTTCACGAGTTACCGGCCCAAAAATACGCGTACCGATAGGCTGTTCGCTGTTATTGTTTAAAATAACGCAAGCATTACCATCGAAGCGAATGACAGAACCGTCCGGGCGACGAACACCCTTCTTGGTGCGCACCACTACCGCCTTCAGAACATCGCCTTTCTTCACCTTACCGCGAGGAATTGCTTCCTTGATGGTAATTTTGATGATATCGCCGACGCCTGCGTAGCGACGGTGCGAGCCACCTAGAACCTTGATACACATTACGCGACGTGCACCGGAATTATCGGCCACGTTCAGCATAGTCTGTTCTTGGATCATTTTAGTGCTCCGCTTGTCAACTACTACTCTAGGACCCTTTCGGGCCATTAAATACCCCATAATTGAGGGCGCAGCATTATAACACCGCTTCCTTGGTATGGGTAGAAAAAATAAACGGCCCTTTGCAGAGCCGTTTATCATAAGAGAAGAGCGCTACTTTATTACAGAATCGCTTTCTCTACAACGCGAACAAGTGTCCAAGACTTATTTTTGGACAGCGGACGGCATTCGCGGATTTCAACCACGTCGCCGATACCGCATTCATTGTTCTCGTCATGTACGTGCAGCTTAGTCGTACGCTTAATGAATTTACCGTAAAGCGGGTGTTTCACAAAACGTTCGATAGCGACAACCATGGATTTCTCCATTTTGTCGCTTACAACACGACCTTGCAGAGTACGGATTTTATCGGTCATTACGCACCCGCCTTCTCAGTCAGTAAAGTCTTAACACGTGCAATATTGTGACGCACTTGTTTTACCAGGTGAGTCTGTTGCAACTGACCACTGGCAGCCTGCATACGCAGGTTAAATTGCTCGCGCAGCAGGCCGAGCAGTTCAGTGTTCAGCTCTTCGACGCTTTTTTCACGCAGCTCATTTGCTTTCATTACATCACCGTCTTAGTTACAAAGGTGGTTTTGATAGGCAGTTTCGCTGCTGCCAGTTGGAATGCCTCACGGGCTAACTCTTCCGGCACACCGTCCATTTCGTACAGGACTTTACCTGGCTGAATCAAGGCAACCCAATATTCCACGTTACCTTTACCTTTACCCATACGAACTTCAAGCGGTTTCTCGGTGATCGGTTTGTCCGGGAATACACGGATCCAGATCTTACCTTGACGCTTAACAGCACGAGTCATGGCACGACGTGCAGCTTCGATTTGACGAGCAGTCAGGCGACCGCGGCCAACAGCTTTCAGACCGAAAGTGCCGAAGCTAACATCCGTACCCTGCGCTAGACCACGGTTGCGGCCCTTGTGCACCTTACGGAATTTTGTACGCTTTGGTTGTAACATCAGCGACTCTCCTTACTTGCGGCCTTTACGCTGCTGCTTTTTAGGTTGAGCAGCCGGTTTTTCTGGTTGTTCAACGGCAGCCATACCACCCAGGATCTCACCTTTGAAGATCCACACTTTCACACCGATAACACCATAAGTGGTGTGCGCTTCGGAGGTGTTGTAGTCGATATCCGCACGCAGTGTATGCAATGGAACTCGACCTTCACGGTACCATTCGGTACGCGCGATTTCAGCGCCGCCAAGACGGCCACTTACTTCAACTTTAATACCTTTAGCGCCCAGACGCATGGCGTTCTGTACCGCACGCTTCATAGCACGACGGAACATCACACGACGCTCCAGCTGAGAAGTGATGCTGTCAGCAACCAGTTTTGCGTCCAGTTCAGGTTTACGAACTTCTGCGATGTTGATCTGTGCAGGTACGCCAGCGATATCCGCTACGACTTTGCGCAGTTTCTCAACATCTTCACCTTTTTTACCGATCACGATACCCGGGCGAGCAGTGTGAATGGTCACACGGATACTTTTTGCCGGACGTTCGATAACGATACGAGAAACGGAAGCTTTCTCCAGTTCCTTCGTCAGGTATTTACGAACTTTAAAATCGCTGTCCAGGTTGTCAGCGAATTCTTTGGTATTCGCATACCAGGTAGAGTTCCAAGGTTTGACAATACCCAGGCGAATACCATTAGGATGTACTTTCTGACCCATTGCTAGTCTCCAGAGTCTCAGCGATCGGACACAACCACAGTAATGTGGCTGGTACGCTTCAGGATGCGATCCGCACGACCTTTAGCACGCGGCATAATGCGCTTCATGCTTGGGCCTTCGTCAACGAAGATTTTCGCGACTTTCAGATCATCAATGTCAGCGCCATCGTTGTGTTCTGCGTTAGCAATAGCAGACTCCAGCACTTTTTTAACCAGACCAGCAGCTTTCTTGTTGGTGTAGGTCAGAACTTCCAGAGCTTGCGACACTTTCTTACCGCGAATCAGGTCTGCCACCAGGCGAACCTTTTGAGCAGAAGAACGAGCGTGGCAATGTTTAGCGATAGTTTCCATCTCTTCCTCCTACCTTAGCGCTTCTTGGCCTTTTTGTCGGCCGCATGGCCGCGATAAGTACGAGTCGGCGCGAATTCACCCAGTTTGTGACCGACCATTTCATCGGAAACAAACACCGGAACGTGCTGACGACCATTATGGACAGCGATGGTCAAACCGATCATATTTGGAAAGATCGTTGAACGACGGGACCAAGTGCGCAAAGGCTTCTTGTCTCCGCTTTCCACCGCTTTCTCTACCTTCTTCAGCAAGTGCAGGTCAATAAATGGACCTTTCTTGAGAGAACGTGGCATGGTTTATCCTCTAAGATTATTTAGTACGGCGACGTACGATAAATTTATCAGTACGCTTGTTGCTGCGGGTCTTCTTACCTTTGGTCTGGAGGCCCCACGGACTAACCGGGTGCTTACCAAAGTTACGACCTTCACCACCACCGTGTGGGTGGTCGACTGGGTTCATTGCCGTACCGCGAACGGTAGGACGAACACCACGCCAGCGTGCAGCACCAGCTTTACCCAGAACGCGCAGCATATGCTCAGCGTTGCCAACTTCGCCCAGCGTAGCGCGGCAGTCGGATTCGACTTTACGCATTTCGCCAGAACGCAGACGCAGGGTAACGTAAGAACCGTCACGAGCAACGATCTGAACGTAAGTACCAGCAGAACGAGCCAATTGGCCGCCTTTACCTGGTTTCATTTCTACGTTGTGAACCGTTGAACCGACTGGAATGTTACGCATCGGCAGGGTGTTACCCGCTTTAATCGCAGCATCAACGCCAGATTGGATCTGGTCGCCGGCTTTCAGGCCTTTCGGCGCCAGGATGTAACGACGCTCGCCGTCTTTGTACAAAACCAGCGCGATATTCGCGGAACGGTTCGGATCATACTCGAGACGCTCAACAACCGCAGGAATACCATCTTTATTGCGTTTGAAGTCAACCAGACGATACTGCTGTTTGTGACCACCACCGATGTGACGGGTAGTGATGCGGCCATTGTTGTTACGGCCACCGGATTTGCTGTTCTTTTCCAGCAATGGGGCGTAAGGCTTGCCCTTGTGCAGCTCAGGGTTAACCACTTTAACAACGTGGCGACGACCCGGAGATGTCGGTTTACATTTAACAACTGCCATTGTCTTTCTCCTCCGACTTACTCAGCGCCGCCGATGAAGTCCAGATTCTGGCCTTCTTTCAGGGTGACGTAAGCTTTTTTCCAGTCGCTACGACGACCAATACGCTGTCCGTGACGCTTAACTTTACCCTTAACTACTAGGGTGTTTACGTCTTTAACTTCTACTTCGAACAGTTTCTCGACAGCAGCAACGATCTCTGCTTTAGTCGCGTCTTTAGCAACTTTGAGAACGATGGTGTTAGTTTTTTCCATCGCGGTAGATGCTTTTTCAGATACGTGCGGCGCGCGCAGTACTTTCAGCAGACGTTCTTCACGGATCATGCCAGCATCTCCTCAACTTGCTTAACTGCATCAGCAGTCATAACGACTTTGTCGAAGGCGATCAAGCTAACTGGGTCGATACCTGCTGCATCACGCACGTCAACCTTGTACAGGTTACGAGCGGCCAGGAACAGATTCTCATCCAGTTCACCGGTGATGATCAACACGTCTTCCAGTGCCATTTCTTTCAGTTTCTGCGCCAGCAACTTAGTTTTCGGTGCTTCTACAGAGAACGTCTCGACAACGATCAGACGATCTTGACGTACCAATTCGGACAGAATGCTTTTCAGCGCGCCGCGGTACATCTTTTTGTTAACTTTCTGACTGTGGTCCTGTGGCTTAGCAGCGAAGGTCACACCACCGGAACGCCAGATCGGGCTCTTAACAGAACCAGAACGCGCACGGCCAGTACCTTTCTGACGCCAAGGTTTTTTACCGGAACCGGTTACTTCAGCACGGGTCTTCTGGGCGCGAGTACCTTGACGGGCACCTGCTGCATAAGCAACAACAACCTGATGTACCAGCGCTTCGTTGAAATCACGACCGAAGGTAGTTTCGGAAACAGTCAGCGCGCTTTGCGCGTCTTTCAATACTAATTCCATTGCTATCTCCTCACGCCTTCACAGCTGGTTTAACGATCAGGTCGCTACCCGTAGCTCCCGGAACAGCACCTTTAACCAGCAGCAGGTTGCGCTCAGCGTCAACACGCACTACGTCCAGGCTCTGAACGGTTACACGTTCGTTACCCAGCTGGCCTGCCATTTTCTTGCCTTTAAACACTTTGCCCGGAGTCTGGTTCTGACCGATAGAACCCGGAACGCGGTGGGACAAGGAGTTACCGTGAGTAGCATCCTGAGTACGGAAATTCCAGCGCTTAACTGTGCCAGCAAAACCTTTACCTTTAGATGTACCAGTAACGTCTACTTTTTTAACGTCTGCGAAAATTTCGACACTGATGCTCTGACCTACAGTGAACTCTTCGCCTTCAGAAAGACGGAATTCACGCAGAGTACGGCCAGCTTCTACGCCAGCTTTAGCAAAGTGACCTGCTTCTGGCTTAGTAACACGGCTTGCTTTTTTAGCACCAGTAGTTACTTGCACAGCGCGGTAACCGTCGTTAGCCAGGTCTTTAACCTGAGTTACGCGGTTTGCTTCAATTTCGATAACGGTTACGGGGATAGATACGCCATCTTCAGTGAAGATACGGGTCATGCCCACTTTTTTACCGACTAAACCAATCATTGTTTCAACCTCTCAATCGCTCAATGACCTGATTAACCCAGGCTGATCTGCACGTCTACACCAGCAGCCAGATCCAGACGCATCAGAGCATCAACGGTTTTCTCGGTTGGCTCAACGATGTCAACCAGACGCTTGTGAGTGCGAATCTCGTACTGATCGCGCGCATCTTTATTGACGTGCGGAGAAATCAGAACGGTAAATCGCTCTTTGCGGGTCGGCAGCGGGATCGGACCACGTACTTGCGCACCAGTGCGCTTAGCAGTCTCGACGATTTCCGCAGTTGATTGATCAATCAGACGATGATCAAACGCTTTCAGGCGGATACGGATTCTTTGGTTCTGCATGAGACCAGAGCTCCAATTATTTATAAACGTAAATAATTACTCCTCACACCCATTTCGATTGATGGGGGAGTGTAATCGTCAGCACATAACCCCCATATCGGGAGTATTGTTTTGGGCAATAAATGAATATTGACCGCCTGATTCGGATTGAATCAGGCTTACCTAGTTTCGGTAAGCTCGCGCATTATACGCAAATTGGCAGGGGAAGCAACAAGCGGGATGAAATGATTTTAAATCCGGCCGGACGATGTGTGCGACGCCAGCCGGATTGGGGATAACAGTACATAGCATCGTACCTGCTATGTTACTCAGCTTTTAGCTGAGCTTGAAGATAGTTTTGTATGCCAAGACGTGAAATCAAATCTAATTCTGTTTCCAGCCAGTCTATGTGGCCTTCTTCATCGGCAAGAATTTCTATCATTAAATCCCTACTGACGTAGTCATGCACTGACCCAGCATAGGCAATTGCCTCACGCAAATTCTTTGCGCCATCCAATTCAAGTTGAAGATCCGAATGTAAGATTTCTTCAACATTTTCACCAATATTTAACTTACCCAAATCCTGTAGATTCGGGATGCCTTCAAGAAATAGGATTCGTTCAATGTAGCGATCAGCGTGCTTCATTTCGTCAATGGATTCATGATATTCGTGATCGTTTAGACGGGTTAAGCCCCAGTTTTTAAACATTCGGGCATGAAGAAAATATTGGTTAATGGCTACCAGCTCGTTGCCCAATAACTTATTCAGGTGTGTGATGACTGTTTTATCGCCTTTCATGACATGCTCCTCAGATCCAGTTCTTAAAGTGTAGAACCGGTCGGCAGAGAGTCAAAAAAACGCCCCTACATTTTATGCTACTTCATGCATGTCAGGGATTTTAGCCTGTTCTTCCTCAAAAATGACACGCGCTTGACGAATACATTTCCCGCAGTCTGTCCCGATAGGAACGAGTTTTCGTAATTGTTGCATAGATTGAGGCTGGTGCTGACGAACAGCATTACGAATGACTTTGTCAGAAATTGCGTTACACAAACAAACATACATACCAGAATGACTCATTGTTATCGCGAGTGTCTTTCACGCTACCTTTCGGGACACTGCAAACAGTATTTGAAACCGCTCCTAGCGATTTTTTAACCAACAAAGTTATTCTAAATAAGAATTATTTTTATTTCAATTTCCATTTAATCATTAAGACGTAAAAAAGGCACCGAAGTGCCTTTTTCATGCATTGAGT
>NZ_JAINZP010000036.1 GCF_020166435.1 Pectobacterium versatile
GACCCGATAGGGCTGGGTGGGGGGATAAGGCCGCAGGGTTATGTGCATAATCCTCTGGAGTGGGTTGATCCCTTTGGATTATCTTTAATTAGTCCAAAAACTATTCTTTTTTCTCAGGACAGTATTGCTGGCTCATTTTCGGATGGTGGTTCAATAAATGAATTAGTACATAGATTGAAAAACAACCCATCTTATATAAATGAAGTTGAGCCTATTAGAAAAGTCAGAATGCGTGATTTGCCGACTAATGTCCAAGAAAGATTAATGTCCCAAGGGGCTCATAAAGATTCGGTATTTAGTTTGGATAACCGAAGATTGTATGCTGCAAAAGAAGCTGGTATTTCAAAAATGCCTTCTAGGTGGGCAACTCCTGAAGAGTTGGCAGAGATAAATCTTAATAGACGTTTTTCCACAGAAACAGGTGGGAAAGGTATTGCGGTAAGGAAGGCCTGCGGATAATGACTGATTTAAAAATTAAAGAATTGGATACAAAATATGGTCGTATTTTCTCAAGAGATGCCTTAATTATTAGGGATTACTCTATTCAACTTGCACCTATGATGGTGAATGTCAAAACCTCACTTTCTTTGCGCGGTTGTATACCCTCAATTAAAGATGCTCCCGACGTGTGTGTTGAGTTTTGTTTTAGTGATGTAGAAAATGTGTCTATATATAAAATAGATGATTTTCCTTATGAGAAATACATGCTTTCCAGTTTTGATGAGGTTGAGGGGAAGTATAAAAAAAATAGAAAAAGAGTAATATTAAGTACATATGATCATGTTTTTGACATTGTTGGAAGTCTTGAACTGAAATATGGGTGATATAAGAAGCCGGAAGCGATCTCAAAATCCTTCCGGCTATTTTATTTTTATCGGCTTGTATATTATTACGCCAGCATAGTTCCCACCTCTGCCCGAATGACTATCTTACCGGGCAACACCTCAATCCTTAATGGCTGGCCGAGTAACCCGCTCAGGGTGAGCCAGTCGCCTGCCAGTGTCAGTTCGCCGTTGTCACTGACCCAGTCTGCGCCTTCCGTCTCGTTGCCGTCGAGTTCAGCCATCAGCGCCGCGATATCGGCATCTTCATCGAGCCGTGTCAGTATCAGGCCATTACGGTAAAGCTGAATACGAAACATCGCCTCGGCAGTAAAGCCTGCCTGCGCCAGTTCGTCACCCGTTAACGTCAGCTCCGGCAGTTCCCCATGCTGGAAAGCGGTCTTGATGCTCATCGTGCGCCCTCCACGTTCAGGCCACCGGGGAAGCGATTAAGCCAGCTTGCGGCAGCACGTTCATCAAACGGGGCGATGCTCAGCGCTTGCAGGTTGCCCCAGAGTTCATGGATATCCTGCGTGGTGATGACAATGCAGCCGGGCATGATGCGCAGCTTCAGCGGTTGCCCGGTGGTAAATCCGGCGTCCTTCAGCCACTGCCCGGCGATGTTGATGGCGGGCGTGTCGTGGTTGCCTTTAATCGGTCGATAGCCCACACGGGTAAAGCGTTCGGCCTGAGCGATTTTAAAAACGGTGGTATCTGGCGTAGAATGCGCGTCAGCCATAGTCAACTCCTTCCAGTTGGTTGTGGTTAGCGGCTCTGGTGTGTTGCAACCACGCCAGCGCCGCGTCAGTTCAGACTCAGCCTAACAAGCGCTTCGCCTGATGTTTTAAAATCATGGCATCCAGAATCGATGTGACCGACTTCTGTTCTTCCTCATCCATCTGCTTAACGGCTTCAAACTTCAGCTTTAACTCATCCTGCGGTTCGCGTTCGCCTTCCTCGAAAATCAGCCAGTCAGCCGACACGTTAAAGGTGACGGCAATACGCTTGAGAATATCTAAAGAGGGCTGTGCCTCGCCGGACTCGTAGCGGCGAACCTGCGTCAAATGAATCCCCACCTTGTCAGCCATCTGCGGCTGGGTCAGTCCGTGCTGCTTGCGCAGTTGCAGAAAACGGGTTGAAAAGCTCATCCAGAACATCCCCTGATAATTACCGGTATCGCTCATTATCACTCCCTGTTCTGAATAGACTTGACTGAATGCTCTTAATGGGTCATATAATAGTATCCAATAAGGGCATTGACAAGGTTTTATAAGGAACATTTTTATGGCACGCATCCCCGAATCCGAGTTGCAGCACCTGAAAGCCGCCGTGTCACTGGTTGAGGTGGTGCGTGGTCAGGGAAGAAAGGTGGTGAAGCGCGGTAAGGACTATGTGGTGCTGTGCCCGTTCCATCAGGAGAAGACGCCATCGTGTGTTATCTCGCCGGAGAAGAACCTCTATCACTGCTTCGGCTGTGATGCAGGCGGCTCGGTACTGGACTGGGTGATGAAGACGGAAGGGTTAAGCCTGCCGCATGCGGTCGATAAGCTGCGGGGTGAGCTGGGTAGCGTGCCAGCCGCTGAGCCGTTGCCGCCTGTTAGCGATATTGCTAATGAGCAGGAAAGGCAGGCGTTACTGCATCGCGTTACCGAGTTCTATCACCACACGCTGCTGAACGCGCCGGAGGCTATCGCGTATCTTGAAAAGCGCCGCCTCAATCATCCGGAGTTAGTGGCGCAGTTCCGCTTAGGGTTCGCTAACCGGACATTGGGCTACCGCCTGCCATCGAGCAAACTGAAAGACGGGGCAACCGTTCGCAGCCAGTTGCAGGCCATCGGGGTGATGCGTTCATCCGGCCATGAACATCTGGCAGGTTCATTAGTCGTTCCGGTTATCGATATGAACGGTCAGGTTCGGGAGCTGTACGGGCGCAAGGTGGGCGACCGTCTGCGTGCGGGAACGCCGAATCATCTGTATCTGCCGGGGTCACACGGCGGGGTGTGGAACGAGCAGGCACTGGTCGCCAGTAAGTCCGTTATCTTATGCGAATCGTTAATCGATGCGATGTCGTTCTGGGTAGCGGGTTATCGCAACGTGACGGCGGCGTATGGGGTGAACGGGTTCACTGATGAGATCCGCCAGTCGTTTATCCGCCACGGTGTGAAACAAGTGCTTATCGCGTTCGATAACGATACGGCAGGGGATGACGGCGCGGTGAAACTGGCCTCGTCTCTGGTTGCTGAGGGCATCACGCCGTTCCGTGTGGTGTTCCCGTCCGGCATGGATGCGAACGAGTACCTGTGCAAAGTCTCCGAGCCGGAGCAGGCGTTCCGTGCGGTGGTAGAAGGCGCAATGGCGATGGGGGAAGCGGTGAACGCTGAACCTGAATCTGTGCCACAGCGGAAAGCCGTGCCACAGCCTGAAAAACCGTCTCAATCAGCCTCTTCCTTAGCTGCGGGGGTTGTGGTTGAAGCGTTGCCGAACGGTGAGCTTGAGATAGCGTTATCCGGTCAGCAGTGGCGCATCCGGGGGATGGCGTCGGTGAAAGCGGGCAGTGGCGTGATGAAGGTGAACGCGCAGGTCATCGACACGGCCAGCGGTGTGGTGTTCGCGGACAGCGTGGACATGATGAGTGCGCGGAGCCGTGCGGGGTATGCGCGGTTAGCGGCCAGTGAGTTAGGGCTGGCCGAAAGTGACATCAAACAGCGCTTAGGGCGGGTGCTGCTGGCACTGGAAAATTACCTTGCTCAACCCGAAACCGCCAGTGATACCGCACCAGAACTGGATGATGCCGCCAAAGCGGAAGCGCTGGCGTTGCTGCGTGACCCGAATCTTATCGGCAGACTGACGGATGACCTTGCGGCCTGTGGCGTGGTCGGCGAATCGACCAACTTAGTAGCGGGTTATCTGGCGGCGGTGTCGCGCAAACTGGACAGGCCGTTGGCGGTGTTAATCCAGTCATCCAGTGCGGCGGGCAAATCCAGCCTGATGGATGCGGTACTGAACCTCATCCCACCGGAAGAGCGCTTACAGTACAGCGCGATGACAGGCCAGAGCCTGTTCTATCTGGGCGAAACCAATCTCCAGCATAAAATCCTCGCCATCGCGGAAGAGGAAGGCGTGCGGCAGGCGGCGTATGCGCTGAAGTTGTTGCAGAGTGATGGTGAGTTAACCATCGCCAGCACAGGCAAAGATGATGCCACAGGCAATCTGGTGACGAAACAGTACACGGTGAAAGGCCCGGTGATGCTGATGCTGACCACCACGGCCATTGACGTGGACGAAGAACTGCTTAACCGCTGCCTGGTTCTCACGGTGAACGAATCCCGCGAACAGACCGAGGCAATCCATGCGTTGCAGCGGCATAAACAGACGCTGGAAGGGCTGCTGATGGAGAACGAAAAAGGCTATCTGACGGAGTTACATCAAAATGCCCAACGGTTACTGAAACCGTTAAAGGTGGTCAATCCGTTCGCCAGCCAGTTGACGTTCCTGAGTGATAAAACCCGTACCCGCCGCGACCATATGAAATACCTGACGTTAATCCAGTCTATCGCGCTGTTGCACCAGTACCAGCGGGAAGTGAAGACGGTAGAGCATCGCGGCACGGTTATCGAATACATCGAGGTGGAACGGTCGGATATCGTGCTGGCGAACCGGTTAGCGCACGAGATATTAGGCCGGACGCTGGACGAGATGCCGCCACAGACGCGCAAGCTGTTGCTGCTGATACAGGGGATGGTGAACCAGTTAGCGCATACGCAGAGCAAAAAACCGAGCGAGGTGCGCTTTACCCGGCGGGATATCCGCAACGCGACACAGTGGAGCGATAACCAGTTGAAAGTTCACTGTCTGCGGCTGGTCGAAATGGAATACCTGCTGGTACATGGTGGGAGCCGGGGTCATCTGTTGCAGTACGAGTTGCTGTGGGATGGGAATGGCAGCGATGACAACACGCATCTGTGCGGCCTTATCGATCCGCCAGAAAACGATACAGGCAAACAGTACGACTTACGCAAGTTGGGGGTTAAGGAGAGCAAGTTGGCCTCAAGTTGCCCCCAAGTTGGTGCCAAGTTGGAGGAAGGAAAATCCCGCCAAGCCACGCCGGATAAGGGTTCGTTAGTCGCAAGTGGCGATAAGGCGAAAAGCACTGTTCCGGTAAAGAAAAGTCGCCGCATCACATCGTAGTTCCCTTCTTCTTATCTCGCAGGATGCGCCACCATGACCCGACCGAAACCGCCCAGCCCTGAAGCCACTTACCTTAGCAACCTGCCGCAGACGCTGCGCCAGTACATGAGCGCGTACCTTGAACACCTGACCGCGACGAACCACAGCCCGCGCACGGTGGAAGGGTACGGTGAACGGCTGCGCCCGTTCGTGACGTGGTGTGAAGAGCGGGGCATCACACAGGCGGCACAGGTGAGTCTGTCGGTGCTGGAAGCGTATCAGCGTTATCTTCATGGCTACCGCAAGGCGGACGGGAAACCGTTGGCACAGGGTGGTCAGCTTAACCGCCTGACGGCCATCCGTGGGCTGTTCCGCTGGCTGCTGCAACGTCACCATATCCTGTATAACCCCGCCGAGCAGATGACATTACCGAAAGCCGAGAAGCGGTTACCGGCGCAGATACTGAGCGAGGAAGAAACCGAGGCGGTGATGGAGGCACAGGACACGGACACGCTAACCGGGTTACGCAATCGTGCGGTACTGGAAATGCTGTGGAGCACGGGGCTACGGCGGTCAGAGCTGTCCGGGCTGATGCTGGCCGATGTGGACGTGGGGCGCGGGGTTCTGGTGGTCAGACAGGGCAAAGGGAACAAGGACAGGGTGGTGCCGGTTGGCCTGCGGGCGCTGGTCTGGGTACAGCGCTATCTGGACGCGGTAAGGCCGCGACTGACGACCAAGCACGACAGTGGCTACCTGTTCGTGACGATATGGGGCAAGCGGCTGGCACGGTCAACGCTGACGATACTGGCAGGCCGGGCAATACGGGATGATGCGCATCTGAAAAAGGCCGGGGCGTGTCATGTGTTCCGGCACTCGATGGCAACGCAGATGCTGGAGCGTGGGGCAGATACGCGACACATCCAGGCTATCTTAGGCCATGAGAAGCTGGAGACGACGCAGATATACACCCGTGTGGCGATCGGTCATCTGAAACAGGTGCATGAGAAAACGCATCCGGCAGAGCGCAAGCCAAAAGCGAGGCGCAGAAAGAAACGCAAGCCGGACACTACCGCATCGCCGGACAGCCCGAAAAAGTAGCTCCTTCTCTTCGAGACCGCAGGACGGTGCAGGGCAGAAAGCCCTCGTCCCTGCGGGCTTACTGCCTTGGTCGGCTGAGGCACTCCTGCGGTAAATGCCGCCCGGCCAGCGCCAAACAATGGCGTTCTCTGTAGGTAACGTTGCTGGCCGAACGTCATTCAACATAATGTGGCATTACGCGCAAGTTGCTGAACGCAACCTGCGCGCAACACACATTATGTCGGCGCCGGTCGGGTAATGGGCGCGCTGCGGTCTTCCTCAACAATGGTGAGCGGCTGGCCGCCGGGGTTCGGCTCCTCAGTATCGTGTGGCGCACAGCTCGCAGGCTCGCTCTGCTATCAGCATCGCGTTCCTTCCCTGGCTCTGACGGTGTGGCCGCCCTCCCTGGCGGCGGAAGCGCCGATGCTAATCCTCGGCCAACATCAACGTCAACAGAAAAGCAGTTGTCGGCCTGCGGCCTCCGCTGAAGGGCTTCACCTCGCCCCGCCCCAACCCCGCTGCACTGGCTGCGCCCGGCTCGCAGTCGCAGGCTCCTTGCTCGTTCCCGTGCTCGCCATCTCCGCCCCGTGCGGCCCCCGCCGGGGGCCTCCCTGTTTAACTTCTTCTCTTGCGGGCTTCGCCAGCCCGCACCCGGCAGACGCTTCACCGTCCCACAGGCAAGCTGCGGAACGGCTCGCGCCGCGATAAAACCCGGTTCATTAACACAACGACTAATGGCAGCGGCTGCCGCCGCTGCTATGATGTGGCACAGGCAGGCAGGGAAGTCACAGCATGGCGGTAGCGTGTCCGGGGCTAAAAGTGCGCGTCGGGGTGTTCGGGTTAAGGTGTTGTTAACTAGGCCGAAAACGCGACTTAAAAAGCACGTTGCACCAATGGGTTAAGTGCGCTAAAAAGTACGACCATGTCAGGATCGTCCCTATGACCCGATAGGGCTGGGTGGGGGAATAAGGCCGCAGGGTTATGTGCATAATCCTCTGGAGTGGGTTGATCCCTTTGGATTATCTTTAATTAGTCCAAAAACTATTCTTTTTTCTCAGGACAGTATTGCTGGCTCATTTTCGGATGGTGGTTCAATAAATGAATTAGTACATAGATTGAAAAACAACCCATCTTATATAAATGAAGTTGAGCCTATTAGAAAAGTCAGAATGCGTGATTTGCCGACTAATGTCCAAGAAAGATTAATGTCCCAAGGGGCTCATAAAGATTCGGTATTTAGTTTGGATAACCGAAGATTGTATGCTGCAAAAGAAGCTGGTATTTCAAAAATGCCTTCTAGGTGGGCAACTCCTGAAGAGTTGGCAGAGATAAATCTTAATAGACGTTTTTCCACAGAAACAGGTGGGAAAGGTATTGCGGTAAGGAAGGCCTGCGGATAATGACTGATTTAAAAATTAAAGAATTGGATACAAAATATGGTCGTATTTTCTCAAGAGATGCCTTAATTATTAGGGATTACTCTATTCAACTTGCACCTATGATGGTGAATGTCAAAACCTCACTTTCTTTGCGCGGTTGTATACCCTCAATTAAAGATGCTCCCGACGTGTGTGTTGAGTTTTGTTTTAGTGATGTAGAAAATGTGTCTATATATAAAATAGATGATTTTCCTTATGAGAAATACATGCTTTCCAGTTTTGATGAGGTTGAGGGGAAGTATAAAAAAAATAGAAAAAGAGTAATATTAAGTACATATGATCATGTTTTTGACATTGTTGGAAGTCTTGAACTGAAATATGGGTGATATAAGAAGCCGGAAGCGATCTCAAAATCCTTCCGGCTATTTTATTTTTATCGGCTTGTATATTATTACGCCAGCATAGTTCCCACCTCTGCCCGAATGACTATCTTACCGGGCAACACCTCAATCCTTAATGGCTGGCCGAGTAACCCGCTCAGGGTGAGCCAGTCGCCTGCCAGTGTCAGTTCGCCGTTGTCACTGACCCAGTCTGCGCCTTCCGTCTCGTTGCCGTCGAGTTCAGCCATCAGCGCCGCGATATCGGCATCTTCATCGAGCCGTGTCAGTATCAGGCCATTACGGTAAAGCTGAATACGAAACATCGCCTCGGCAGTAAAGCCTGCCTGCGCCAGTTCGTCACCCGTTAACGTCAGCTCCGGCAGTTCCCCATGCTGGAAAGCGGTCTTGATGCTCATCGTGCGCCCTCCACGTTCAGGCCACCGGGGAAGCGATTAAGCCAGCTTGCGGCAGCACGTTCATCAAACGGGGCGATGCTCAGCGCTTGCAGGTTGCCCCAGAGTTCATGGATATCCTGCGTGGTGATGACAATGCAGCCGGGCATGATGCGCAGCTTCAGCGGTTGCCCGGTGGTAAATCCGGCGTCCTTCAGCCACTGCCCGGCGATGTTGATGGCGGGCGTGTCGTGGTTGCCTTTAATCGGTCGATAGCCCACACGGGTAAAGCGTTCGGCCTGAGCGATTTTAAAAACGGTGGTATCTGGCGTAGAATGCGCGTCAGCCATAGTCAACTCCTTCCAGTTGGTTGTGGTTAGCGGCTCTGGTGTGTTGCAACCACGCCAGCGCCGCGTCAGTTCAGACTCAGCCTAACAAGCGCTTCGCCTGATGTTTTAAAATCATGGCATCCAGAATCGATGTGACCGACTTCTGTTCTTCCTCATCCATCTGCTTAACGGCTTCAAACTTCAGCTTTAACTCATCCTGCGGTTCGCGTTCGCCTTCCTCGAAAATCAGCCAGTCAGCCGACACGTTAAAGGTGACGGCAATACGCTTGAGAATATCTAAAGAGGGCTGTGCCTCGCCGGACTCGTAGCGGCGAACCTGCGTCAAATGAATCCCCACCTTGTCAGCCATCTGCGGCTGGGTCAGTCCGTGCTGCTTGCGCAGTTGCAGAAAACGGGTTGAAAAGCTCATCCAGAACATCCCCTGATAATTACCGGTATCGCTCATTATCACTCCCTGTTCTGAATAGACTTGACTGAATGCTCTTAATGGGTCATATAATAGTATCCAATAAGGGCATTGACAAGGTTTTATAAGGAACATTTTTATGGCACGCATCCCCGAATCCGAGTTGCAGCACCTGAAAGCCGCCGTGTCACTGGTTGAGGTGGTGCGTGGTCAGGGAAGAAAGGTGGTGAAGCGCGGTAAGGACTATGTGGTGCTGTGCCCGTTCCATCAGGAGAAGACGCCATCGTGTGTTATCTCGCCGGAGAAGAACCTCTATCACTGCTTCGGCTGTGATGCAGGCGGCTCGGTACTGGACTGGGTGATGAAGACGGAAGGGTTAAGCCTGCCGCATGCGGTCGATAAGCTGCGGCGTGAGCTGGGTGAAGTGCCAGCCGCTGCGCCGCTGCCGCCTGTCAGTGATATCACTAATGAACAGGAGCGGCAGGCATTGCTGCATCGGGTGGTGGCGTTCTATCACCACACCTTACTCAATGCGCCGGAGGCCATCGCCTATCTGGAAAAGCGTCGCCTCAATCATCCTGAGTTAGTCGCGGCCTTTAAACTGGGGTTCGCCAACCGGACGCTGGGCTATCGCCTGCCATCAAGCAAACTGAAAGACGGGGCAACCGTTCGCAGTCAGTTGCAGGCGCTGGGCGTGATGCGTTCATCCGGTCATGAACATCTGGCAGGGTCGTTAGTGGTTCCGGTTATCGACCTTAACGGCCAGGTGCGGGAGCTTTATGGTCGCAAGGTGGGTGAGCGGTTACGTGCGGGTACGCCGAACCATCTGTATCTGCCGGGACCCCACGGCGGGGTGTGGAACGAGCAGGCACTGGTTGCCAGTAAGTCCGTTATCTTATGCGAATCCCTTATCGATGCGATGTCGTTCTGGGTAGCAGGTTATCGCAACGTGACGGCAGCGTATGGGGTGAATGGTTTTACCGATGAGATGCGCAAAGCCTTTATCCGGCATGGTGTAAAACAGGTGTTGCTCGCGTTCGATAACGATGCGGCGGGGGATGAAGGGGCGGTGAAACTGGCCGAATCCTTAGCCGCTGGGGGCATTGCGCCGTTCCGTGTGGTGTTCCCAGCGGGCATGGATGCGAACGGCTATCTGTGCAGTGTTGCCGAACCGGAAGCGGCGTTCGGGCTACTGGTAGATGGGGCGTTGCCGATGGGGGAAGTGGTCAGTGCAGAGCCTGAAAAAGACACTGAGCCACAGCCTGAAAACCCGTCTCAACCCGCCACCTCTTTAGCCGCCGGGGTTGTGGTTGAAACGTTGCCGAACGGTGAGGTTGAGATAGCGCTGTCCGGCCAGCAATGGCGCATCCGGGGCATGGCATCAGTGAAAGCCGGTAGTGGCGTGATGAAGGTAAACGCGCAGGTGCTGGACACGGAGAGCGGCGTGGTGTTCGCGGACAGCGTGGACATGATGAGTGCGCGGAGCCGTGCGGGCTATGCGCGGTTAGCGGCCAGTGAGTTAGGGCTAGCGGAAAGCGACATCAAACAGCGCTTAGGCCGTGTGCTGCTGGCACTGGAAAATCACCTGAGCCAGCCGGAAATCGCCAGTGACACCGCGCCGGAACTGGATGACGCCGCCAAAGCGGAAGCGCTGGCGTTGCTGCGTGACCCGAACCTTATCGGCAGGCTGACGGATGATCTTGCGGCTTGTGGCGTGGTCGGCGAATCGACCAACTTAGTCGCGGGTTATCTGGCCGCTGTCTCCCGTAAGTTAGATAAGCCACTGGCCGTATTAATCCAGTCATCCAGTGCGGCGGGGAAATCCAGCCTGATGGATGCGGTGCTTAATCTTATCCCGCCGGAAGAGCGCTTACAGTACAGCGCGATGACAGGCCAGAGCCTGTTCTATCTGGGCGAAACGAACTTACAGCACAAGATACTGGCGATAGCGGAAGAAGAAGGCGTGCGGCAGGCGGCGTATGCGCTGAAGCTGTTGCAGAGTGACGGAGAACTGACCATCGCCAGTACGGGCAAGGATGAGGCCACGGGCAATCTGGTGACCAAACAATACACGGTGAAAGGCCCGGTGATGCTGATGCTGACCACAACCGCTATCGACGTGGATGAAGAACTGCTTAACCGTTGCCTTGTGCTTACCGTGAACGAATCCCGCGAACAGACCGAAGCCATACATGCCTTGCAGCGCCATAAACAGACGCTGGAAGGGTTGCTGATGGAGAACGAGAAAGGGTATCTCACTGAACTGCATCAAAATGCCCAGCGGTTACTGAAACCGTTAAAAGTGGTGAACCCGTTCGCCAGCCAGTTGACGTTCCTGAGTGATAAGACGCGAACCCGCCGCGACCATATGAAATACCTGACGTTAATCCAGTCCATCGCGCTGCTGCACCAGTACCAGCGGGAGGTAAAGACGGTAGAGCACCGTGGGCAGGTTATCGAGTATATCGAGGTTGAACGGTCGGATATCGTGCTGGCCAACAAACTGGCGCATGAAATCCTTGGCCGGACGCTGGACGAGATGCCGCCGCAGACAAGAAAGCTGTTGCTGCTGATACAGGGCTGGATAGCGGACGGCGGCAAGCCGAAAGCGGAGCTTCACTTCACCCGCAAACAGCTACGGGATGCGGTGCAATGGGGCGATACGCAACTGAAAATCCACCTTGCGCGGCTGGTTGAACTGGAATACCTGCTGCTGCACAAGCGGGGGCTGACGTTCTGCTACGAACTGCTGTTCGACGGCGACACACAGGCGGATAACGCGCACCTGTGCGGGCTTATCGACGTGCCGGAAACGCCAGTGAAAACGGTAAAAACGTCAGAGAAAGGTCAATATGACTCCGTCCGGTCGGGGGTAAATGAAAAGCGGTCGGCCTCTGGTCGGGGTGCAGTCGGTGGTCGGTCGGACAAGGCAATCGCTGTTAAAGCCAGTGCCGGAAAGGGTTCTGCGCCATCCGGTCGGGTTAACGGCAAAAGCACTGTTCCGGCATCACAGGATAAACCCATCGTACCGTAGTTCTCTTATCTGCTTCTTCCCCTCACCTCGCAGGACGCGCCACCATGACCAAACCCAAAGCCCCGACACCAGAAGCCACTTACCTTAGCAGCCTGTCACAGACGCTGCG
>NZ_JAINZP010000037.1 GCF_020166435.1 Pectobacterium versatile
AGCGGCATTCATGGCGCAGGGTGGGGATTCCCTTTCTGCTGTGAGATTTCAGACACTGCTCCGCACACAGCTCGGTAAGTTAGTGAGTCTTGATACTTTGCTGAGACAGAACGTCACTCTCAGGGATCTGGAACAACAGATTCAAAGGATGCCTGTGTCTGTTGGGGCGGTTTCGGCGCCACTTACGCTTGAAGCCGATCGCTTGAGTGCAATTGAGTACCGCATGTTTAAGGTGTATCAAACGCATCGTGCCAGAGCCTGCTACAACATCGGAGTAACATTATGTTTTGATGAGGGCGTCGATGTTCCTCGCTTAAAACAGTCATTTCTCACCGTGCTTCACAGGAGTCGGGCTTTATCTTGCTGTATCGAACCGGATGAGCAGGGGGCCTGCTATCGTCCTGCATGTCTGGATGACGTGTGGCGGCAGGAATGTGGTACGGGCACAGACGGTGAACTATCTGCATTTTATGCGATTCCATTTCAGTTGGAGTCTGAGCCTCCTGTTCGGGCATTGTTGCTTAACAATGGTCATGCTGTGGGCAGCACGTTGTTGCTTTCAATCGCTCATACCGCAGTGGACGGGCTTGGCTTACGTGCGTTGCTTCAGAACATCGCATCACTTTACCGGGATGAGAGGCATTCAGCACCAGCGACTTATGTGATAACTGAACCCGATGAGGCACGTCGGCGGGCCGCCCAGTCTTACTGGCAAGACGTTTTGAACGGATTTCAGTCAAAACCTGTCTGGCCTCAGGCGTTGTGCAATGTACCCGATGGCTCACTCTCCTGGACTTTCAGCCGTGAGGTACATCAAGAGCTGGTAGATAAAGGGCGTGAAAAAGGCGTCACGCTGCCGGTATTGCTCATGACGACATTATTTATCGCGCTTCAGCGATTAAGCGGAAATCAGGACATAGTGATCGCCACTCCTGTGGCAAACCGCCAGCAATCAGAGTTACAGCGTTGTGTTGCGAATATGACCAATACGCTGCCTTTACGTTGTCAGTTGAACGATGAGAGCAACGCGGGGGATGTGCTCCGGAAAATTCAGAAACAGCTCAGTGATAGTCTGGCCTGGCAGGACGTAGCCATAGACGGAATAATGGCCGATCTGGAAGGTGTGGCAGATAAAGATGCCATGTTCAGTACGCTATTTAGCTATATGGATTTTCTACAGGGCATGGGAACATCTTTTGACCTGTCTGTTCGCTGTGATTTTTATCAGCCTCAGGAAGCCAAAGCACCGCTGGTGGTTTCCGCTATTGTGACGGAAGAGGGCGATTTAAGAGTGATTTTTGAATATCAGGGAGACACGGTTTATCCGGAATGGGTAAGCACACTCTCCCAGTTGTTCAAACAACTCCTCTGTCAGGGCTGCGCGATGGAAGACACGGTACTCCGTCAAATCAACCCAGTTCCTCTAGCGCAGCAGCCTTTATTACAGGCATTGCAGGAATCCTCCCCTGTGGCAACTGCTACATCGCTGGTGAGTTGGCTGGCCACCAGTGCAGAAATCTTTTCCAGCCGTATTGCTGTTCAGGATGACGATACCGCAATAACGTATGCCCGGTTGTGGCAGGAAACGGAAAGCCTAGCCGCTGGATTACAGGCTTCAGGGGTTAAACCGGGCGATGCCGTCGGTGTCAGTATGGAAAAAGGCTGGCGATTGATTGCCGTTTTATGCGCGGTATTGCGTACAGGTGCTTTCTATGTGCCGCTTGATCCCCGTAATCCGTCTGCGCGAAATCACTATATTGCTCAACAAAGTAAAGTTTGCCTGACGGTGGTGGATGATTCGGTCATACCTGCGTCGAAAGACATTCATTACAGCGTGCTCCTGCGCCCGAACCAGAGTATGACACCAGTATCGGTTTCCGGAGACGATCTGGCATATGTCATATTTACGTCTGGGACAACAGGGCAGCCTAAAGGTGTCACTGTAACGCATCATAACGTCTGCAGACTGTTCAGCGCCTGTCAACAATGGGCCAACTTTGGCGAGCAGGATAGCTGGACGTTGTTTCACTCCTTTGCATTTGACTTTTCAGTGTGGGAAATATTTGGTGCCTTACTCTATGGTGGGCGTCTAGTCATCGTTCCTCCAGCCCTGGCAACTGACATGGTCGGCTTCGCCTCCTTGTTGGATCAACACTGTATTACGGTATTAAGTCTGACACCCACTGCGTTCCGTAACTTCATTGGGACCACGGGTACGACGTTAAATCATCGCCCGAGGATGATTATTTTTGGTGGAGAGGCGTTACGTCCGGCAGATTTAAATCCGTGGTGGCAGTGTTACGGCTCAGAACAAACTCGCCTGATCAATATGTACGGCATCACTGAAATTACTGTTCATGCCACTGTGCATGAGATGTCCCCCGACGACACGATGTCATGTATCGGCAAGCCGCTTGCAGATAATGGAATTGTACTGCGGGATAAACGAGGATTGCTCTGCCCAGTTGGCGTTCCTGGCGAATTGTGTATCAGCGGAGATGGGGTGAGTCCCGGATATCTTAACTCGCCGGCGCTCAATCAGCAGCGGTTTGGCACACTGGTCAGTCAGACAAATCGCTATTACTTTAGTGGTGATTTGGCTGTTGCTGACGGCAATGGGCAACTGTATTACTTGGGCAGGCTGGATAAACAGGTAAAAATCAACGGCCATCGCGTTGAACTGGATGAAATCAGCGTCACACTCAGACAGATTCCGGGCATAAAGGCTTGTGTCGTAAGAGCGATTCACATAGGCGGTGGTACACGCATGTTGGCCGCCTGGTATGTCGCGGAACAGGATATTACGCCGCAAACGGTTACAAAACGTTTGTCGCAATCGCTGCCTGTATGGGCAATCCCCGAGAAGCTGATGCGTATTGCCGCCCTTCCGCTAACGGTAAACGGCAAAATAGACGAAAGTCAACTGCCTGACCCGTTAACGGACACCGGTCTTTCTCAACAGCATCCAACACAACCGGTACAGTACATCTGGCAGCAAATCCTTGGCCACGAAAGCCTGCCAGATGATTTGCCATTTTTTGAAGCGGGTGGCAGCTCAATCAAGGCGGCATTGCTGGTTCAGCAGTTGAATAAATTGCTGGAGCAACCTGTTATTACTTTACTTGACATATTTCGCCATCCCTGCATCCGTGACCAACAACGGTTGGTTGACCAGTTTTTTGAGGAAGAAACGATCTAATGACTATGGATATCGCAATCACAGGAATGAGTGTTCGCCTGCCCGCAAGTGACACACCGTGGCAACTTCATGAATTGTTGGCTGATGCTGGGTCGGCAATTGAACGGTTTGATAACGAGCATCCTGACAGAGTGGGTGCCAGAGGAATAATTCAACGGCACGACTGGTTTGATTCCCAGTATTTTCGGCTGGCTGAAGCGGAGGCCAGCCGTCTGGACCCGCAACACAGACTGGCGCTTGAGGAAGCAGTCAAAGCGTTGGAGTCTGCCGGATATCGTTCGCTTAGTAGCCGACAGGCTATTGAATGTGGCGTGTTTGCCAGTTGCTCCGCTAATCAGTCTCACTGGCGGGCCTGTCTGGAACAGGATGCAGACAATGCTATTGCCCGCTATAACCTGTTGCTCGCCAATGATAAAGACTTTTTAGCGACGCGTATTGCTTGGCATCTTGACCTCACGGGGCCTGCAATCACGGTACAAAGCGGCTGTTCCAGTGGTCTTGCTGCCTTGCATCAGGCTTGCCAGGCTTTACGAATGGGAGAGTGCTCTATTGCGCTTGTCGCAGGTGTTTCACTGACATTGCCGTTAAAGGAAGCATACCCTGTCAGTGAAGGAATGATATTTTCTCCATCCGGCTCCTGTTGCCCTTTTACTGAAGATGCTGATGGCACTATTGGCGGGACCGGGGCGGTTGTGCTCGTACTGCAACCGCTGGAACAAGCACTGCTGGAGGGAGCCCCGTGTTGGGGCATAATCAAGGGCAGCGCAGTTAATAATGATGGTAGAAAAAAGGTCAGTTTCACGGCACCGAGTATTGACCAACAGATTGCCGTTATGCAGCGTGCGTTAAAAGTGGCTGGAGTAAAAGCCAGCGATATTGGCTTTATAGAAGGTCATGGTACGGCAACAAGTATGGGGGACGCGATTGAGCTGGCTGCCTTGAGTGAAGTCTATGGTTGCCAGATGCCGCTCCCTTCACTCGGGAGTATCAAAGCAAATATCGGTCATCTGGATGCGGCAAGTGGCCTTGCGGGCGTTGCAAAATGTCTGCTGTCATTCCACAACCAACTGATCTATCCGCAGCCTCACAAGACCGGCACGATGCTCAAAGGCACGTCTTCTTTTGCTTTACATGCCCGGCCCTTGCCATGGCGTGGTGCATCACGCATGAGCGTCGTCACGTCGCTTGGCGTTGGTGGAACAAATGTGCATATGGTATTGGGCGCGGCACCACCACGAGAAATGAAGCATATAACTGGGCCCTTCCTTATCCCTTTGGCTGCATCCACTGGGCAGGGGGTACAGGAACTGGCACGTCAGTTGCGCGAAGCGACTAAATCCATGTCGCCTGACACACTGCCATATTGCGCCTGGACGCTTCAACAACGTTATCTTTCTGAAAAGTACAGCTACCGTTGTCATTTGGCTGTACAGAACTGGGAGCACTGGCAGCAGCAGTTACAGCAGGTTGCTGACGGGACTCCCCTGAGCATTATGCATTGTGAGGATGCTCCGCCAGCACTGAATAAAAATGAGGGGCTGTACAGAATCGCGCTACCAGCGACACCTCTTGACAGCCACAGCATCCCGTCACCAGCTGATCAGTCCGGCAAGAACTTCATTCAGCCTGAAGGGGGGGGACGTGATAGCGATCCCGAAACCCTGATTGTCGCGGCCTGGCAAAAATGCCTAGGGTTCAGTGATAAACCCACCACTGACACCCATTTTTTTGAAGCAGGCGGGAATTCTCTGCTTTCTGTTCAACTTATACAGGCATTAAAGCAGCAGGGCTTCACCACCGTGAATATCGCCGATATCTACGCTGCGCCAAAGCTAAGCCATTTTGTCAGGCGGCTGAAACAGAAGGACAGTGAGAAAGCAGACGTAGTGCCACAGGAAGTCACTACTGATTATGAGGAGATGTGACTGTGTATCTCAGCCCGGTACGTAATAACAGAGCAGATTCTGTCATCCTTTTTATTCCTCATGCCGGCAGTTGTGGTGAGGCTTATATGCCTTGGTTCAGGTATTTTTCTCAGCATGCGGATTGCCGATATTTGCAATTGCCAGCCCGTGGAGCCAGAAGGGAAGACGTTATGCCCGATAGTATCCAGTCAATGGCAGATTTGATAATGCCTGAACTAGAAAATCTCATGGATAAAAAGATAGTATTTTTTGGTCACAGCATGGGAGGTCTGATTGCATTTGAGCTGGCGTGTAAAATGGAAAGTTACTGGGATAAGCCTGCTCATGCTCTCTTTATTTCAGGTTGCCGGGCACCTGATGAACCGATTATCCGAAGCCTTACTGGTCTGGGTGATAAACAATTAATCCGAGAGCTGGCAGGCATGGGAGGGACAGAGACTTTCTTGCTTGAGCAGCCAGAACTGTTGTATCCCTTCCTGGCCACATTACGCCAGGATATTTGCTTGTGTGAAAAGTATGTCAGTCCGATATCTGAACCTTTGCGGACCCCGATCCATATTTTATGGGGAACGGAGGATGATTTGATCACACAAAAGATGATTGACGGATGGAGGCGATTTTCCAGCGGAGAGAACATCGCCTTTTATCCTCATAAAGGTGATCATTTTTATCATCACCAGCAATCAGAAAATGTAATGAGGCTTATCTGTGAAGTCTTAACTTCGGTTGGAAATAATTAATAAATTCACCCAATTTAACGATAGGTAAAAATACGTATGCACGATATGATCATTAAAAATACAGAGAAAAATATGATTAACATCAATGAAGTGAATGTCAGTCTTTATATGTCGGATAATATTTCTGAAAAATTTTCCTCTCTAGCTCGGCAGTTGCCGGATATGCAGGTACGCTACCTTAACGGACTTCAGTACATCGACTGTGGTAAACGCTCTGATACCTTTAATACTGTTTTTGGAACGCCGACATCACAGGAAGATATTACGCATATTACCCAATATTATCGTCAAAGAAATATGCCAGCAGCGTGGTGGTTTGCTGAACCCACGACGGTTATTGCAGAGTTATTGGAACAGGCAGGCTGGTGTCATGAAGAAAATGATGTAGGAATGTATTTTCCTCTTACTGCACCGATACCAGCTTGTCCGAAAAAAGTATTATCTTGCATCGAATATTGTGATAGTCCGGTGCGGTTTCGGGATTTTGGACAGGTTTTATCAGCTATATTCGAGCCGGGTAACCCTGTTGAAGCAGAAAACATCCGTGCAATTTATCAGGCAGCAGGTGAACATTGTACTCGTCTGGATGAACATCTTATTCAGTTGGTAGGGTATCTGGATGGGGTACCTGTGTCGACGGCTACCCTGTATTTAAAAGACAATGTTGCAGGAGTTTTTGATATTGCGACGCCGGAAAAATGGCGTAGGCAAGGCTTTGGTAGCGAGATGTTTCACAGTGCTTTACAGTTAGCACAGAAAAAACAAGCAAAAATTTGCGTGCTTCAGGCATCTCCTGATGGACTGAATATTTACAAGAAATCTGGTTTCAAAATTTCCGGTAAATTTGAAGTATGGAATCTGTCTGCTACGGCCTAATGCAAGGACATGTAAATACCGTTTTTTAATTTTTATTCTTTGAGAGATGATATGTATCGTTCCCTGAGTACGACTATATTTTTATTTTTGACTTTAATGTCATACTTCTTTTCATTCTCGATTAACGCACAGGATGAAACGGAAAGTTTAATTGAAAAGCTAACGAATCTTCCAGGCGCAAGTAGTTTTGAAGGGCCTGTGCGAAATGTCATAATCGAACTGTGGAAAAATAATAATGTTGATATATCCATTGACAATGTAGGTAATGTTATTGCGCGGATTAAAAACAAAGAATCAGAGAAATCAAAAAACAATCTCCATGTGTTGATCATGGCTCATATGGATGAGGTGGGGTTTATCATCACAGATATTGATGAGCGAGGATATATTAAAGCAAAACCATTAGGAGGTTGGATAGATCATGTTTTATGGGGGCATCGCTGGAATATTTCGATTGGCGATAAAACGCTGCCTGCTTTCACTGGAATGGATGCACCGCATGTACTCAATGATTTCAGCGTTCCTCCAGCGGTCACATCGGCAAAACTATTCTTTGATACGGGACTTACTCGGCAGCAACTGTTGGATAGAGGTGTCAGGCCTGGTTTAGCTATCACGCCTGCCGCTGAGTTCACGATTCTGGATCCGGGTAAACGCTATGCGGCTAAAGCATTTGACGATCGCGCTCTTCTTGCCATGATGACCGAACTGCTGGCTGACATCAGTAAAAACCCTGAAACTTATCAACATCTCAATCTCACCTTTGCTGCAACCGTACAGGAAGAAGTCGGCATGCGAGGCGCCGCCGCGCTGGCTGGGCAGGTTGATGCTGATGTGATTTTGAATCTGGAAGCGGGCATTGCAAAAGATTACCCTACTCAATTTACCCAAGAAACTACCCCCATACTGGGTGCTGGGCCGGCTTTGTTCATCTACGACGGAAGTATGTTACCCGATACTCGGTTAGTGACGTTTATTCATGATGTAGCCCGTGCTCACAATATTCCGAAACAGTGGGAGAGTGAACACAGTTACGGTCAGGATGCCTCTTCGCTACAGTTTTCTGGAAAGGGTGTCCGAGCCATTAATTTGGCTCTACCGGTACGTTATGCTCACAGTCAATGGGGAATTATGGCGCGGCAGGATTATGATGCCATGCTTCAGTTACTCAAAGTGGCGTTACAGGAGATAAGCAGGGATAAGCTATGAACCATCAGCGTAGATTTTGGCTGATCATGCTAATGTTGACTTTGCCAGCGCTTCTGGGGGCGCTGGCAATGGATATGCTCTTGCCAGCGCTGCCTGACATGGCCGTGTCTCTCCAGTTAACCGCTGGTCAGATGCAGTGGATGCTGAATATTTTTATTCTGGGTTTTGCTCTTTGCCAGCTCCTGGTCGGGTTGGGTGCCACCCGTTTCAGTGATCATCAATTATTTTTGCTGGCAATTGTGTTGTTTATTTTGAGTTCAGCAGGTATTGCGTTCATAACATCTTATACCGGAATACTCGTGTTGCGTTTTATGCAGGCTTTGGCGTCCTGTACAACACTGGTTATATCAATGGCATTAATCACACAAAGTTTTACAGCATCACAGGTAACCAAAGGACACAGTATTCTGTCAGGCATAACTAGCCTTGGACCATTGCTTGCACCTCTGGTGGGTGTTGCAATTCTCAACACAGGGGCTAACTGGCGTGGCATATTTTTTATGCTCGCGTTGACGGGGTGCCTGATTCTGCTTTTATTTTTTCGGGTTAGTCCTTTATTTTACTGGCGCACGCAGCCTGCGCCTCGGCAATATTACGGGCAGATTGCACGGAGTCCTCTATTCTGGCGTTATGCTATATGTTCATCAGCAGGCATGAGTTGGATCTTTTTATTCTTTTCTACCTCGCCTTTTATTGTGCATACGGTCTATCTGCAGGACAAATGGGCGCTTGCATTGTTGTTTTCTATAGCTTCGGGTTGCTTCATGATTGGCAGTTACATGGGTGCTCTATCACGGCAGAAAGAGCCTTCAGGGCTGCTTTTGGAGCACTGCCTGATAGCTCAGATAGTATTGTCTGCTTTTTTAGCAACGGTCACTGTTTTCTATGAATTGCCTTTTTATGGGTTTGTTACCTGGATAATGATGATGCAAGTAAACTGTGGCCTTTATTTCGGACCTGCCATTTCTGCTGCATTACAAACATTTCCCGATATACCGATTCAGGCTGCTGCTTTTCAGGGATTTCAGCAATTTTTCATCACTTTTCTGATCACTGGCCTGTTGCTGTTTTTTTTCAGACATGAAATTTACGATTTGAGTGTGATGGTTCTCATTGTTTCTTTTCTGGCTGTTAGTGCTGTTTCAATTGTTAAAATTAAATACGGAGTATGATATGGAATTTGAACATACAGAACTGAGTCTGGGATTTGGGCTCAAAGTAACCGGAATTAATGTAAAGTCAATCGATCAGTCAGATGCTGAGTCCTTGATCAGGCTCGTGCTAAATCATCAGGTAGTGGTTATTTCAGGGCAGCAATTAACACCTGAAGAACAGATTATCTTTTGCCGTAAATTAGGAGACATTTTTCCGCACCCGCTGAAAAAGAATACCTGCCCATGGCCGGAAATGACTTATGTGACTAACGTTCAGAAAAATGGTGAGGCGCAAGGGTATCCCGGCCCTGGGTTTCCTATCTGGCATTCCGATATGTGTTATGAAAAAGAGCCCCCACGGTTTACTACCTTTTATGCTGAGAAAGTTCCTGAGCAAGGTGGAAAGACGCTGTTCTGTAATACGCTGGCAGCCTGCGATGATTTACCCTTGGCACTTAAGGAAAAGCTGGAGGATAAGCAGGCTATTTTCGGTTTTTCTCAAAAACTGATGCAGCGCTGCCAGGAACGCGGTTTTATGTTAACTATTGAACCTGAAGATCAGCGACCTGATACTCTGCATTCTGTGTTGCGTCCACATCCAGAGACAGGGCGTAAATCAATTTATGTTAACTGGACTCACACAGACGCAATATCAGGTATGACGGAAGAAGAGAGCCAGTCTTGCCTGAGTACCGTTTATGCTCATTGTGAAAAGCCGGATTATATTTACGCGCATCAGTACAAGGAGGGGGACTTAGTGATATGGGATAATGGTTCGACATTACACACCGGAGACGGGGCAGTGCCGGCAGGTCAGGCACGTATTATGCGCAGAGTCGTCATCGTGTAATTTTACACCCCATTTAACTGATATACAGACGTCGTAATTGAGTGAGCCTCGTAAAAAGCCAGGCAGGGGAAGTCTCTTAATTTAAGAGATAGACTTAAGTATATGTCTAACACTGACCCTAATTCAGTGCCGTGTTGATGGTTGTTTAACGGTAAGAGCTGCGTTCCATGGCAGCAGCACGGACACTTTGTTGCCGGATCACTCCGGCAGCACGCTCAGAAGATGGCGAAAATAGGTTTTCAGATCAATACAGTTCAGCCTGCGCGTTCCGAGCAGGCTATACAGCAATGCTCCAAGCTTACCACAGTGGTCGCAGTTGAGGATGATATAATTTTTCTTTCCCAGACATACTGTGCGTAACGCCGCTCAGATGCGTTGTTGTCAGGCTCTGTCTGGCCATCATCGAAGTAGTAACACAGCGTATCCTACTGGTTCAGTGGTATAAGTAAACGCTTCGCCCAGACAGGACCTTTTCGACAGCGTGGTGCTTTTTTCTATCAAGCACCCTTCGCGGTTTTCCTTCTTCCACTCCTCAGCCTTGATGCGGCGGGCTTCTTTGCCAATGGCGTCATTCACCAGCCCGGAAATATTGACTCCGGCAGCACTCAGAACCTGATAATTGTCTTTGTCTACGGTAACGCTGACGCGATGTTTCATGATGGTGCTCCTCTCATGTGTATACCTTTAGTATATACTCCGCGTGGTTGTTCAGCAATTAGCCAAAATTCAAATCCAACCCCAACCCCTTCAACTCCTCAACCGTATAAACCCGAAAAACATTGCGGTGCTTCGCTTCCAGCGGGATACGCTGATGGCTAACGATGGCGTATTTCACGCTATTGAACATCCGTTCAATAGCTCGCTTTATCTGCGGATCGGGCACGATATAGAAAACGTACATCCAACGTTTTTGAGTACGAGTTATCAAATGTTGGGTGATAATCGCCTGATAACGGGCCTTGGTTTTCAGATGGCGCTCAGTCTCAACGGCGATGACGGTTCCGTCTGGTAACGTTATCACCCCGGTCGGGCGATGATATACCTTATAGCGGCTGCGGAATGTTGAATCAGCGCCGCTGATCCACCCATAAGCGCCTTTCTTCTCAAGAAGGAGCCGTGCTAGCTGACGATCAAGGCGCTGCATCAGCGTCCAGCCAGTGACTTTCGAGGGCTCAAACCGTGCAGGAAAACTATCCTCATGGGGTGTGGCAACAACGGATAATCCGTCATTGGTGATCCCCCATAGAGAGGTTTTCACCATTCTGGTGTTTATTTCATGCTTTTGGATCAATCCCATGTCGATGGCTTTTGCCAGCAACAGATAAAGCGGTTTGTGATTTTTATAATCAAAAAGCAGCATCAACGTTTTAAAGTCGCTGTAGGTTTCTTCTTTCAGAAAGGTGAGCAGAAGTCGCATTTTTTCGTGACTACGCGCTCGGCGTTCACGGTAATCAGAAATCAGCATGGTTCCTCCTTCGCATTTTACTGGGGTGTTCGCTCTTTCGGCTTTATCGCCTCATTACATGGGCGCATACCTTGGGGTACTGGCATGAGTCGACGTCATGAGGCGATCTTGTTGTGATAAAGAGGTGGCTGGTTTGCAGCCATGCGCCGGAAAATACATTTCCCGGCACAGAACGGCGTGCACCAGTTCATGCGGGCTGGACGCCCTTATTGCCTGTCGCATGGGGGTAATGTCGCGGCTGGACGCCACGCCAAAACCCCCAACGTCAACAGCGGCACACCGTCGCACGCTACGCGCGACTACCCCCTTTGAGACGCCGTTTTTAGCCCACTTTTTCTTTTGCCCGTTTCGGTCAGCGAAAAAATGGGAAAACGCCTTCAAAGCGGGTAGTCGCGCCTCGCTACCGGCTGGTGGCCGGAGACTTAGCCACGACGGTGTGCGGGGCTGATGCCCCCCAAATAAACCGACGCGTGGGCG
>NZ_JAINZP010000038.1 GCF_020166435.1 Pectobacterium versatile
CGCCAGAGCGAGGTTTTTTTTCGTTAATAACTTAAGCCTGAGGCTGAGTTACAACGTCTTTGATGCCTTTAACTTCGATCTCTACGCGACGATCTGGTGCCAGACAGTCGATCAGTGCAGCACGAGGTTTCACGTTGTCACAGGTAGAGCCGGTAACTGGTTGAGATTTACCCAAGCCACGAGCAGAGACTTTGTTCGCAGGGATACCTTTAGAAACTAGGTAATCAACGACGCTCTGTGCGCGTTTTTCAGACAGGCCTTGGTTGTACTGCTCGGAACCTAAACGGTCAGTGAAGCCCAGAACAACAACGGAACCGTCTTTTGGATCCAGAGAGCTCAGTTGGGTGTACAGTTGATCCAGTGATTGCTGGCCTTCTGCTTTCAGCGTTGCTTTGTTGAAGTTGAACAGGACGTCAGATTTCAGCGTAAAACGCTTAGTTTCAACAACTGGAGCTGGAGCTGGGGTTGGAGCCGGAGCAACAACTGGTGCTACGCGGTCATCCTGGCCGAAACGGTAAGATAGGCCAACGCTCATCAGCATGTTGTCTGGACGCGCACCAACAGTACCAGCGTCACCAATGTTGCTTACCCACTGGTAGTCAACACGAGTAGCCCAGTTTTTGTCGATAGCGTATTCAATACCGATCGCAGCCAGCGGAGAAACGCCAGTGTCGTCGTTATTGATATGAGTGCCGCTTCTGTCGGCATGGCTGTCAACGCGCCATACCAAGCCGCCCAGACGGGTGTAAACATCTAGATCAGGCATAACTGGGTAGCTCAGTTTAGTAGCCAGTTGGATGCCTTGCGCTTTGAAGCTAGCGCTATCTGCTGGATTCGAATCAGAACCAGCGAACTTCATGCGACCTAACCAGTCGTAGCCCAGTTCAAAGCCCAAGTACGGGTTAGCTTGATAACCAACAAATGCACCAGCACCTAACTTGCTTTTGATTGGGTTATTATTGACACCAGTATAACCATTTCCGTAGAAACCAGTGTCGTGGAATTGAGACACACCTAGTTTACCACCAGTATACCAAGTATTATCTTTAGGAGCTGCCTGCGCGATGGTCGCGAAGCTAGCCAGTGCCACTGCAACTGCGATAGCTGTTTTTTTCATTTTACGCCTCATTATCATCCAAATCGGCAATTAACCTGGAGGGCTAATAAACCTTTGGTTAAAATCCTTTGGTTGGAGACTTTGCCCTTATTTATGACTTACTGTCAGTCAACTGACGTTATAAAAGAGCAACTCCAGCGAGTTAAAGTCTACAACGTGATGAGAAAGTTACAAGTATGATGTGATTTACGTCATAAGAAAACCGCACGATTCATACATACTTGCTAACAAATAGTAGATGGTTTTGACAGATTTTACGTCTTTAGGCTGTATTAAATATATCCCAAAAGCCCGCAGAATACCGCTCTACGGCGATCGACAAGGCGCGCAATCTGAATGGGCTGAGAAAATTCTTAATTTACTTAATGATACAATGTCGAATGAATTTTAAGGCTGGGAAACAGTCTATAGGCGTCCCCACCAGCATTTTCTGGCCGCATCATAAAGCCGTAAGTATTTCCTGCCTGTGCGGCGAGCCGTAACCGAACCTTCTCTTCTTCTGTTAATTCGTGCGGCAACCAGCACAAAACGGCGCTGTAATTCCCTGTCAGCAAGGCTCTTTCCATGGCATCAACCGTAAACAAAGGGTTGATATGGTGGAGTTGCACCATTTTGTCCAGTGGTAATCCAGATTGCTGCACCCACGGACGACTCAATTTTTGCTGAGGCGAAAGCCACAGCAGCCAACGAGACTGCGTACCTAGCTGTTGCAAGAGCGGTAATAACAGGTGTGTGACTATGGGTTGATCGGTGTTGTACACGATTTCGCTGATAATTCCACCTGTGGCAACCGAGGGCTCCGCAGCGTGTTGATTTGCAGAAAACGATGATGACTCGATGTTGTGAGAGCGGATTGATTGCGTACGCATAATGAGTTCCCCCCATAGTGTTACTGTATAAATATACAGTATCCGTTGTGTGCATGAAAATCAACCTGATTTTTTGAAAGCGCTTCGCATATTCCTTATGCAAGAGACAGTAAACACATTTACTGTTTGAAGCCACCTCGGGGCTGTGGTTAATTACTTGTTCCTGCTACAGATATTTCAATTGTTCAGTAAGAGATCATTTCAATACTAAGGATTATGGCAATGAAGCAATTATGCAAAAAAAGGATTTTGCAATCTCAGCAGTCTTTTTCATCTTTGGGGGATATCACTTCGCGTTCCCAATTTGGTGGCTACAGCATCGCAGCAAATAGAACGATTTTTGGACTGGTATCTGAAGGGGAACTCTATCTTCGCGCGAGTAAAAGAGATGAAAAATATTTCCAGCAGCGTGATATGCCTCATCTGATTTATACCAAACGCGGTATGCCCGTTCCGTTGAATTACTTTCTTGTCGATGACGCATTATGGCAAGAGCCTGTGCAGTTACTGTATTTTGCCCGTCTGGCGCTGATGGGAGCGGAGTATGATAAAGCGGTCAGAAGCACGAGAGGACGCTTAAAGGACCTTCCGAACCTTAATCACGATATTGAACGCCTGCTGTGGAAAGCGGGGATAAAGAATGTCGATGAATTACAGCAATACGGCGCGAAAAACAGCTATCTCAAGTTACGAAAGGTTCGGGCTAATCTGAGTGTCAATGTGCTCTTGGCGCTTGCTGGTGCAATTTGTGGCACACATCAGGCGGCGCTTCCTCGCGGCATCCGCAACGAACTATTGGAATGGTATAAAAATAATGCGGTATCCAAAGGGCCAAAGCACTAAGAAATGCACCTATTTTCACTATGTCATCATGTCATTTTTTAGCTGTACGAGCTCAGGTAAGAGACCAATCAGTAGGCCGATCTGCTGAATAATTAATGATTCTTTACTGTCTGACTCGGGTGAAAGGGATTGAAGGCTGGTGGTGATGGTTTTCAATCCCTGATTGATACGCAAACTTTCCTCTTCGCAGCAGTGTAGCGCATCATCAACGTGACAAACGGCATCATCCAGCAATTGCAGTGTTTCCGTTGAGGTAATTTTCCCTCGGTGTGCGCCGAGCGTCGAAATATAGCTTAGCAACGTATGATTCAGGCACATGAAGCGGAATGCGCTGTCCAGCTTGCTTCTGGTCGCATGAGGCTCTGAAGACATATTCGACACGACAGACGCCAGCTCTGCATCGCAGTTATGCGCATCGCGGCGAGCAATGCGATAAGGCAGGCTATTATCTTTCCCCTGATAATATTGAACCATGATCGCATCAAGATAACGGCAGTTGGCGTCCAATGTCTTATTGATGACGGTTGGCAGACCGCGAAAACGCCAGTCCGGCCAAATAAAGCTCACTGCCGCCCAGGCGATGGCACACCCGAGTAGCGTATCAATAATGCGTGGCACCGCAACTTCAAACCCTTCACCTAACAGGTTGAAACAGAGCAGGACAAGCAGCGTAATAAACATGGTCGCGTGGGCGTACTGCACGTTGCGAAAGGCGAAAAATAGTACGCCACTGATAACGATCAACGTCAGTTGTCCTTCCAGCGAAGGAACGAAGTACAGAATGGGCAGGCCGAGCAAAATACCGGTCAATGTCCCGATTATTCTTAACGTCAGCCGCCGCCGAGTAGCGTTATAGTTGGGCTGACAAACAAACAGGCTGGTGAGCAGAATCCAATAACCGTGTTGCAAGCCCGTGACCTGAATCAACGTGTAGCCGCTACAGAGCAACACAGACATACGGATGGCATGACGAAACAGTGCTGACTGCTGTGTCAGGTGGCGGCTAATACGCAAGCGGATGTCGCTCCACCCCGTGATTTTGTCATCTGCCAGCATGTTTTCCGAGTTGTTTTCTTGCTCAATGGCCTGTTCAGATTCGATAGTCGCCAACTGGGCATCAATGGCGCGCAGATTATTCAAGAGATAGGTGAGCGCTTTGATTTGTGCGGCGTCTGCCATATTGTTGGCAGCGATACGTGCAATAGCGGATTCAAGATGCACGAAAGCCCGCTCAATGCGGCCGTCATGCTGATATTTTTGGTGCAGCAGAATGGATTGCGACAACTGCTGACAGGCTTTGGCCTGCCTACTCAGCAGACGCTGAAAGCGAAATAGGACGTCGCTATAGCGCAGTTTTTCACGCAATTGCGGATAGTAAACATGCGATGAGCTGGCTCGTTCATGAATATCCTGCACGACAAAATAGTAATGCAGCGTTTGGCGCGTCCCGCGCTGGCCGCGATCGCCACGCAGACGCGTTAATAACGATGATTTGGTCTGATTGAGCGTGGCAACCAGTTGGCTGTTTGCCATCGCGACGTCAATTAAGGGTTTGTCGGTTTCTTCTTCAATATCGGGATCGAACAGATTGGCTTTTGCATCCAGATAGCGGGCCAATTGTTGATAACACTGCGCGAGGTTGTCCTGTAGCGGACGAATTGGGAATATCAAATGGCCAAACAGCGTCAGTAAATTGTACCACGATGCCCCGACCAACAGCATGATGGGCTGCTGATACCAGTTGTCGTAAAGGGATATGCCCAGCATGGTGTAAATCGCGATCAGCAGTGCGCCGAATGCGATGGTTGCATAGCGTTGCCCTAATGCGCCGAGCAGAATAAAGCCGCAGGTCGATACCGCCAGACCAAGGCCAAAAAGCCAAGGATGGGGGAAAAGCAGTTCGATCGAAACGGAGGCGACAAAAAAACAGGCCAGCGTAATGAACAAATTACGCAGACGTCCAGTGAGGCGATCGTCAAGGTCGGTGAGGGCGGCTGCGACGACGCCAAGCGTGACGGGAATTGTTGATGTTGGCTGCCCCAGCCACCAAGGAACGGCCGCTGCACCACTCAGTGCAATGAGGATGCGGATGGTATATAGCCAACTGCTGTTATACACATAGCGGCGAATTCCTGGGGCGAAGGTGAGCAACGTAATATCCTTAGATGCCGTTAGCGAAAGTGGCGGCGGGCATTGTTTTCCCGCGCAGCCTGCGCCAGTTCGACGGAAACCACGCGACGCCCTACAGGCCACAGCGCGATGGCGGCAATTTTAAAATTGGCGATGCCGACAGGAATGCCAATGATCGTAATACACTGTGCGATACCGGTAATGATGTGCGACAGGCAAAGCCACCAGCCAAAGAATATGAACCAGAAGATATTCAGCAGCGATCCACCTGCGCTGAGAATCGCGCTCTTTTCATCTGGGCGTAGTTCATCGACATGGATAGCTTCATTGCCATAAGGCAAGAGCGACAGCTTGGTGATTTCCCAGCATGAACGCGTTAGCGGTAAGGTAAAAATCAGCAACACGCTGACGACTGTTGCCAGAAGCCAGGCTAATGTGGTGAAAAAACCACCTAATACGAAATTAAGGATATTCAACACAGTACGCATAGTCTCTCCTGTACTTGTAAGGTAGCTAGATAGCGTCCCAAACTCGCTGATGGTAAAAGAATTATCACATTAAGCATCAGGATATCCTAACCTGTTTTTAAGGCTAGAGCGTGAAGTCCGATAACGGGTAAACTAGGGAACAGATAAACGATAAAAAATGGACGAATAACCTCTCACATAGTCATGGCGCGAACATCATGGAACTGAAATCTACCTCGTTAGGTAAACATCTGGCCCAGCATCCCTACAATCGGGTGCGGTTACTGAATGCCGGTGTCGAAGTGAGTGGCGATAAACATCAATACCTGATCCCCTTTAATCAGTTGCTGAGTATTCACTGTAAAAGAGGGCTGGTGTGGGGAGAGCTGGAATTTGAACTGCCAGCCGGAAAAGTGGTGCGCCTGCACGGAACAGAGTGGCAGGAAACGCAGGCTTTTTACCGCCATCTTCTTAAATCCTGGCTCGACTGGAGCGAGGAGATGAGTCTGATCAGCGCTGAAGTTTTGCAGCGCCAAACGGACAGCATTCAAACGCTGACGCAGCAGGATAAATGGTTTAGCCGTCAGACTCTGGCAACGTTGCAGAATGCCATTCGCGATTCGCTGGGGGCTTTGCCTCTTCCTGTGTCTCGTCTTGAAGCCTTTGATAACTGTCGTGATCACTACCAGCATTGCTTGCGCTGGCTTGAGCAGGGCGATGAGACGCGCGCCGCAGTGAATCAGGCATGGATGGAACGTACACTGGCGACAGAGCAACCTTTCTTTGAAACGGTGGAGAGTTCGCCATTAAATGTGTCGCAGAGTAAAGCTGTGATCAATGGCGAAGAGGGCGTGTTGGTATTGGCCGGGGCGGGCAGCGGAAAAACCTCCGTGCTGGTGGCCCGAGCGGCGTGGTTAATGCACCGACAAGAGGCCACGCCCGATCAGATTTTACTGCTGGCATTCGGTCGTAAAGCGGCGGAAGAGATGAACGAGCGCATCCGGGAGCGGCTCAACACGGATGAGATTCAGGCTAAGACGTTCCATGCACTGGCATTGCACATTATTCAGCAGGCCAGCCGCAAGGCCCCGATGATAAGCCAGCTAGAAAGTGATGCGAAACAGCGGCGAGAACTGCTGATTTCTCACTGGCAGCAGCAGTGTGCAGAGAAAAAAACGCAGGCTAACGGGTGGCGACGCTGGTTAACGGAAGAGCTTGAATGGGATGTACCCGAAGGCGATTTCTGGAACGACCCGAAGTTAGCGGGGCGGTTGGCCGGGCGACTTGAGCGCTGGTTAGGATTGATGCGTATGCACGGCGGCAGCCAGAGCGAAATGGTTGAGCAGGCACCAGAATCCATTCGGACCGAGTTTCAGCAACGAATTCGCCTGATGGCGCCGTTGTTGAAAGCCTGGAAAAAAGCGCTTAAGGATGAAAATGCCGTCGATTTCTCCGGTCTTATCCATCAGGCCGTAAACTTGCTGGATAAAGGGCGCTTTGTGAGCCCCTGGAAGCATATTCTGGTGGACGAATTTCAAGATATTTCGCCACAGCGTGCAACGCTGTTAGCAGCATTGCGTCGACAAAATAGCCGCACCTGTCTTTTTGCCGTCGGGGATGACTGGCAGGCAATTTACCGTTTTAGCGGTGCTGAGCTGGCGTTGACGACAGCATTTGAACAGCATTTCGGCGTAGGCGAACAATGCGCGCTGGATACCACCTATCGTTTTAATGAACGCATTGGTGAAGTCGCCAATACGTTCATACAGCAAAATCCGTATCAGTTGAAGAAACCGCTTAATAGCCTGAGTAAGGGAGATAAAAAAGCGGTGACTATTCTGCCTCAGGATCAGCTTGAGCCACTTCTGGATAAACTGAGCGGTTTTGTGAAAGCTGATGAACGCATTCTCGTGCTGGCGCGTTATCACCATTTACGCCCGGCAATTTTAGAGAAGGCAGCAACCAAATGGCCGAATTTGCAGATTGATTTCATGACGGTGCATGCCAGTAAAGGGCAGCAGGCGGAATATGTCATTATCGTGGGTATGCATGAAGGGAAAGACGGTTTCCCGGCTCCGGCAAGAGAGTCCGTAATTGAGGCCGTGCTATTACCTGAACCAGAGGATTTCCCCGATGCGGAAGAGCGACGTTTACTGTATGTAGCGTTGACGAGGGCGAAACATCGCGTTTGGTTGCTACAGGATGTGACGAATCCATCGGTGTTTATTGAACATCTTCATCGTTTAGGTGTACCGACGCAGCGTAAGCCAGGATAACAAAAAAGAGATGTAGAACAGAAGAGACCAGCGTCGACGGTGTAGTACATGTAGTGCGCTGCTGGTCCATTGTGATGTGCTGATATTATTTCAGACGGTCTTGCAGGTAGCGCTGATAATCAGGAATGGTGATTTGAACCGGTTCTTTAAATAGTGCTGAGTTAATCAGGAAATCAGCCGTTGCCCGGTTGGTGGCAACAGGAATGTTCCAAACCGTAGCCAGCCGCAGCAGCGCCTTCACATCGGGATCGTGTGGCACGGCGTTAAGCGGATCCCAAAAGAAGATCATTAAATCGATTTTCCCTTCAGAAATGAGTGCGCCAACCTGCTGGTCACCCCCCATCGGTCCACTTAGCATGCTTTTTACGGGCAGACCCGTGTTCAATTGAATCAGGTTACCGGTAGTTCCGGTAGCATAAAGCGTGTGCTCTGTGAGCTGTTGTTTGTTCGTACCAACCCAATCCAGTAAAGATTGTTTACAGTGGTCGTGTGCTACCAGCGCAATATGTTTTTGCGCGGGGATGGTACGGGTGGTGAACTCCATGGTTACGTCCTTCAATCTGGTGTAGTAAAGCTGACGCTAGGGTACAGACAGATTACGGAAACGCAGTTTCAGTGCAAAGCGATAAAAGCAGGAAAAGGGGAACGGGTATCAAAAATCTACGGTGACTGCGTATAAAATCACCAGCTTACGGATTCATTCAGTGCGGCAGCAAAGCCTGCAACCGAAGCGCCTTTCGCTGCTGCGTTGTACTCGGACATTTTTCGCTCTATATCGAGCAGCTCACTGTCTGCGATCACAATTGCATCGGTACGAACAGGGATTGCCTGATTTTTTTCATCAAGCAATTGATATCCAGGCTGGGCGGTAAAGTTCTTGCGATCCTGAAGGGTTTGCAGCGGCGGCAGTTTAAATGATACCGATGCCACTTTTTCTGTATTAAAGGTCGCAATGAATGTTGAAGGAAAATAGGTTGTTGGCGCACCGGTTTGATGGTCGACAGTATCGACTACCTTGAACAGAATCTGGTGTTGCCCACTGCTCAGTTCGAGGCTATCGGCACCTTTCAGCAACGAGCCTGACATCCTCTGCCCGTCAACCATCAGGAGATCGATCTTCTGATCTAATTTCAACGTTGTTGCCGCAATTGCTGAGGTACTTAAACCTGCAATAAAAAGGCAGACAGTGATGAAGCCGAATTTCATAATTTTCCCAGATGACACGTAATCCGAGTATTGTTGAGGAATTGTCTGAATGTGTCAAAGGTTTCAATTTGAAACAGGGTGTTATGGCATTTTTCGCGCTATAAGGCACAGATGGCGGTGGTTTTAAGTCATTTCCTGCTATTCGTAGGATGTGCGATACACTGTAATAAATCACGCAAGAGAGGTTGAATAGCATGAATGACAGAGATATTGAGTCTGTACTGAAAACGGTAAAAACCATTGCGTTAGTAGGGGCCAGTGATAATCCGTCCCGCCCGAGTTATGGTGTGATGGCGTATTTGCTTAAACAGGGTTACGAGGTTATCCCCGTTAGTCCCAAACTGGCCGGTCAGACGCTTTTAGGTCAAAAAGGGTATGCCGGCTTAGCGGATATTCCTAAACCGGTTGATATGGTCGATATCTTTCGCCAGCCGGAGGCAGCTTATGACATAGCCAAAGAGGCCATCGCCATCGGCGCTACCGTTTTTTGGCTACAGATTGGTGTCATTAATGAGCAAGCGGCAATTTTGGCTCACGATGCCGGGCTGAAAGTCGTAATGGATCGTTGTCCGAAAATTGAAATCCCGCGGCTGGGGTTGGAAAAATAAGTTGCAGATAGTAGGCGATGCTGAATACCACAGCATCGCCAATATTTGTCTTTGAACGTCATATTTGCTTGTCGTGAAAACTAATGGCGCAGCTGTGGCGCTCGGCGTTGAATGACCTCGGCTAATTCGTTTAGCGAAGGGTGCTCATGTTCAGAAAGCTCTTCAATGACAGACGGGTATGACTGTTATCAGAATGCATTAGCAGAATGAGTAAATGGGATTTTAAAAACGAAATATCTGCTCGTTAAGCCGGAAGATATTGAGGAGGCAAGAAAGAGGGTCAGAGAGTCGGTGGAAATCTACAACACCCAGCGTCCCCATCCGTCGTTAAAATAAAAAACGCCCGATGAAGTTCATTGGGCGTTTTAATGCTGAAAAGTGTCAACCTGTAATTAGTTTTTATATGGTGAAAAATCAAAAATTATAGTCAAATCATTGATTTAATTAGTGCGTTGGCGGAGGAGTAGAGATTCGAACTCTAGAACACTTTCGCGTCGCCGGTTTTCAAGACCGGTGCCTTCAACCACTCGGCCACTCCTCCGTAATGACACGAACTATAAACAGTGTGTGGGAGCTTGTAAAGCATCACAATACTCAATTGCCTGAAAAACAATCTAGTACAACACAATAGAACAAGAAATCGTCACCTGACGCATAAAATAGAGCAATTTATCTCCACCATCATACGAATTGCAGGACAAAATACGAGCATAGGCACGGAGTATGACTCATTTGCAGCGTAAAGAAGGGTAAACCATCTTTAATAACGCCCTGCAACTATTTATTCTTTGATATTGGATAATAGCACCCTGAAGAGAGAGTCGCTGATATGGATCGTATTGTTGTTTCCTCTACCCGTGAAAGCTCGCTACTCAGCACTCACAAAGTGCTGCGTAATACCTATTTCCTGCTGTCGCTGACACTGGGTTTTTCCGCCGTTACCGCAACGGCAAGTACTGTACTTAATCTGCCCGCCCCTGGCTTAATTTTGATGCTGGTTGGTTTTTATGGTCTGATGTTCCTGACGCACAAGCTAGCGAACAGCCCTGCGGGTATTCTGGCAGCGTTCGCACTGACCGGATTTATGGGCTATACGCTGGGTCCGATTTTAAGCTCGCTGATCTCTACCGGCGCAGGCGATATTGTCATGTTAGCGCTGGGCGGTACAGCAGTGGTGTTCTTCTGCTGTTCGGCCTATGTCTTAACGACACGTAAGGATATGTCCTTCCTGTCTGGCATGATGATGGCAGGATTCGTTGTTCTGGTTGTTGCCGTCATTGCCAATCTGTTTCTACAGATCCCAGCTTTGCATCTGGCGATCAGCGCCCTGTTTATTCTGTTCTCTGCGGGTGCCATCCTGTGGGAAACCAGTAACATCATCCATGGTGGTGAAACTAACTACATCCGAGCAACGGTTAGTCTGTATGTCGCGATATACAATATCTTCGTTAGCCTGTTGAGTATTCTGGGCATCATGCGTAACGACTAAGTCTCGTTTATCACCACATCGAGAAAGCCCCAATTTGGCTAAGGAATCCCCAGTAATGGGGGAGTGAAAAGACAGGCATAGAGTTTTGTGGTCTACTGATTGTGCGACTCATTCAGCGAAATCACCTCTATGCCTGCTTATCAAGTATGTCAGACGTTTTTCCGGAGCGCTTTAGCTCCCTTCCGCAAATATCGACAGAATGCCCTTCTTGACGTTATCGCTGCTTTAACCCGTGGCGTATTGCTCACCCTGACTAGTATCGGACGATATCTTTCTGGGACTGCACAGATAAAACACAATATTAAACAGATTGATCGCCTGCTGGATAATACTGAACTTAACAGCAATATCCCTATGATATTCAAAAATATTACTTGACTACTGACTCAACCATTTTCATGGTATGTCGTTGCTGTTGACTGGAGTGGCTCCTCCTTCACAGGAATTCCATGTTCTACTCGAAAGCCTGATTTACGATGGCCGCTCTATCCCTCTGATGAGCCAGGTTGTCCCTTCTGATAAGCACAGCAAAGCCCCCTATATCCAAAAAGCCTTTCTGGATGCTCTCAGCAACGTGATTCCACCGGATAAAAAAGTGATCATTGTCACTGATGCCGAGTTTCAGAATACGTGGTTCCGCTATATCAAATCACTAGGTTGGGATTTTATTGGGCGCGTCGCTGCTGCGTCTGAACAGAAAGAGGGAACGCTGGTTCAGAAGACAGGAACTGAAGGCCAGTAATAAACCGGAATATCTCGGGCTGGTGTAGTGGC
>NZ_JAINZP010000039.1 GCF_020166435.1 Pectobacterium versatile
CGGTACCTCCGGCTCTGATGACTGGCGTGCGCCGGTCGAAGCGTAATCTTTCTGTTTCTAACCCGGGCTTGTCCCGGGTTTTCTGTTTTTTTCTTTGGCGTGAGTTGTGATGTGAGCAGGCTCAGACCACAACGCAGGTTTTCATTTTAATTAGGATAGCGACGTACCGCTCCAACGGGAGCGGGGGCGTGCGGTAGCCATGGCGAAGGAAAAAGGAGAAGGCAGGTGGCAAATAGCACAGGATTGCAGTTCACCGTAAAGGTCGGCGCTCTGGAGGCAGGCACCTTTGCGGTGGTGGATTTCAGGCTGGATGAAGGGCTGAATCGGCCTTTCAGCCTGTCGCTGAGTCTGGCGAGCGCGTTGCCGGATGTGGATTTCGGCGCGGTGTTGGACCAACCGTGCGAGCTGATGATTTGGTATGAGGGCGAGCTAAAACGTCGGGTCAGCGGAATTATCAGTGGCTTCACGCAGGGCGACACCGGATTCCGGCGCACACGCTATCAGGCGGAAGTGCGTCCGGCGCTGTGGCGACTGGGGTTGCGCACCAACGCCCGTCTCTTTCAGGCACAAAAGCCGGAAGCGATTATCGGTGCGCTGCTGGAAGAAGCGGGCATTACCGACTACGCCTTTGCGCTGCGCCATGAGCACGCGCCACGCGAATACTGCGTGCAGTATCGGGAAAGCGATTTAGCCTTTATCACCCGTCTGGCCGCCGAGGAAGGGCTGTACTTCTTCCACGAATACGAAGAGGGAAAACACCGGGTGGTGTTTGCCGATGATGCGGGTGCGCTGACCAAAGGCCCCGAGCTGTTCTTCAATCTGGCGACGCAGGGGCTGAGCGAGGGCGAATATGTCCGTCGCTTTCACTATGCGGAGCGGGTCAGCACGGCGGAAGTCGAGCTGAAAGACTACAACTTCAAGACACCGGCTTACGGGCTGTCGCACAAGAAGATGAGCAGTGAGCTAGAGCACCAGCGCGAAAGCTATCAGCATTACGACTATCCGGGGCGCTATAAGCAAGACCCGAGCGGAAAGGCGTTCAGTGGCTACCGGCTGGATGCACTGCGCTCAGGGGCGGTGACGAGCGAAGGGGAATCCAACTGCGCGGGGCTGATGCCGGGCAACACGTTTACCCTGACGGAGCACCCGAATGCGACGCTGAATGCAGTGTGGCAGACGGTGAGCGTGACGCACGTCGGGCAGCAGCCGCAGGCGCTGGAAGAGGAAAGCGGCGGCGAACCGACGACCATGAGCAACAGCTTTGCGGTGGTGAAAGGCACGACGACGTGGCGTGCGGCCATGCCCTACAAACCGATGGTGGACGGCCCGCAAATCGCCACCGTTGTCGGTCCGGCGGGAGAAGAGATTTACTGTGATCAGTACGGTCGAGTGAAACTGCAATTCCCGTGGGACAGATACGGCGCGAGTAACGACCAGAGCTCCTGCTGGGTGCGTGTCAGCCAAGGCTGGGCAGGCGGCCAGTACGGAATGATTGCGATCCCGCGCATCGGCCATGAAGTGATCGTCAGCTTCCTTGAAGGCGATCCGGATCAACCGATTGTGACAGGCAGAACCTTTCACGCGACCAACCCGACGCCGTATGTTTTACCCGCACACAAAACGCGTACCACGCTGCGTACTGATACCCATAAAGGCAGTGGCTTCAACGAACTGCGGTTTGAAGATGAGGCGACGCGTGAACAAATTTATTACCACGCGCAGAAAGATATGGATGGTGTCATCAACAACATTCATCGACAGAGCGTGGGGCGCGATCAGCACCTCAGCGTGACTCAGGATCAGTTCCAGCGGGTCGATCGCCACCGCCATCGAACGATAGGGAAAGATGATTTTGAGAACATTGGTCAGGATCATCATCAGGAGATTGGGCGGAGTTTTATTCAGAAGATTGGCTCTTCCTTCAAGCGCTTTATCGGCGGGGGAGAAATTACCCGTATCGAAGGGAGTCGTCAGACCACGATGTCCGGTTCTGAAGAGACACTTATCGGCGCGCACCAGCGTGTTCTGGTCAATACGGACAGCTACCTGAAAGCCGCAGATATCGTGCTGGAAGCGGGGCAGGCTCTGACCATTAAAGCGCCTGGCGGTTTTATCAAGATTGATAGCGCGGGCGTCACGATTTCTGGGACGATTGTGAAAATCAACGATGGCGGTGCGGCTGGCGTAGGGACTGCGCCAGTATCGATTACGCCAGAAGACCCAACTAAGCCCACGCTGCCGGATGCGCCAGACAGACGTTAAGGAGGAACTATGCCAGGTGCTGCACGTTTAGGGGACAGCTGTGCGGGTCACGGCTGTTTCCCTGCCACCCCGATTATCGAAGGCAGCGGTGATGTCATCATCAATGGCAAACCAGCGGCCCGTAAAGGCGATGGGGTTTTGCTCCATGCCTGCCCTTGCCCCAATATGCCTCACGGTGTGCACAACCGTGCGATATCCGCGGGTTCTGGTACGGTCATCATCAACGGAAAGCTGGCGGCGCGTATTGGTGATGCGATCGGCTGCGGCGGCTCGGTTGCTGCTGGCAGTGGGAATGTGATCATTGGCGATTCACCCTATCAATCCCCGGTGAAACCGTGCGCCGAACAATCGGCAAAAAGTCGCGCGCCTCTGTTGGCATTGACGCCAATGCTATTGCCGACGTTAATGGAGTGGGCTTCGGTCGCCGAGCTGCCCATTCTTGATGACCTGCTCTCCGTTGCTCAACGTAAAGATCGCTATCTGGCGCGTGCCAAGTTGGCGACTGAAGCAGCGACGCTGCCGGGACTAGCTGATGCAGCAAAGCGGCTGGCGTTTAACAACGACAGCATTTTACGTGCGGAGGCGGCCCAGTATGTGTATTCGGTCGATGAATTCCGACGAGGCGTGCTGGATAAACTGCCTAAGGCGCCGGTCGGGCTGGATATTCTGGATACGAGTCTATTACCGAGCCTTAAAGGGGCAAAATTTATGGACCCTGATTCAGGGTTTGGTTCTGCTTTGTTCAAGTCTGCGATTAACGGTGAAACGATGCTGACCTATCGGGGAACGAACAATGCGGTGACGGGAGTGAAAGACTGGTTGACCAACGCAGGGCAAGGAATGGGGCTGGAGACAGAACAATACAAGCAAGCGATGTATTTAGCGAAGCAAGTGAAGGAAGCGATTTCTCCACCCCCTGTAATTGTCGGGCATTCATTAGGTGGTGGTTTGGCATCTGCTGGGGTTGGTGTGACTGGGTTACCCGGCTATACCTTTAATGCTGCTGGCTTGCATACCAATACAGTGGCGCGTGTTGGTGGCGCTGACCTAGCGAAAACCGCATCATTAATAAAGACGCAGGCGGTGGATGGTGAGGTATTAACCATGGCGCAAACCTACGGTAAGGCCTTGATTCCTGGCCTACTCTCTGGCGCAGGGGCATTGATTGGTGGCGCTGCTGGTGCGGTTCTTGGGGGAGCCATCGGTGTTGCAAAACTATTGGGAGGGGGCTTGCCGAAAGCAAGCGGTGATATGATGGCGCTTCCCGCAGTTGGCGGCTCGCCGATTGCTCGGCACGGTATGGATCAGGTTATCGCGGGTATTGAAAGCCAGAAAAAGGAAGATATCGGGAAGATAACCAATACATTCAGGGGAATATAATGCAATGGTTGGCACGTATAAAATGGTTGGGCGTCGTTATTTTGGGATTATTAACCGCTTGTCAGGCAGGAGGACACAGTATGCGGGCGAGTGAACTTTTTGAGCCACCCGTGGTGGCGGTATTGCAGAGTATCCAAAAAGGTGACGAAGCAGCGGCGCGTTATCAGCTGTCGCAGGGCGTTAACCTGAATATTCAGGGCAAAGAAGGGGTGACGCCGCTGCTGTGGCTGATTTATGAAACGCAGGATAAAAAGGCCGTCACGCTGGCGCTTAAATTGGGTGCCGATCCAAATTATAAAGATGGATCTGGTGATAGTGCGGTGAACCGAGTATCTGGTGTTAAAGATCCAGACTGGCTTCGCATTATTCTGGATGCGGGGGGCGATCCGAATGCAATTGGGCGCCTTGGACAACCAGCACTATTTAGTGCCATTAACGAAGAACGCTGGGCCGATATAAAATTACTTGTGGCGAGTGGGGCTGACGTCAATTTAACTGATGAGCAAAAAACCAATAGCGCTCACTATGCTGCTTATCTTAACCAGTATGAAATCTCCTATTGGCTGATTGAGCAGGGCGCTAATGTTAATACCTATTCGGCTACGGGGGCTAGCTTAGCCTGGAGTGTTGAAGACAGCTTATCCATTATGTCCCCTAAATCTCCTCATTACCCTTGGGCACTGAAGGTAAAACAGCTATTGCTCGATCGCGGCGTTAAATTTCCACCGTTGTCTCCTACTGAAGTTCGGGAGCGCTGGGAAAAAGGACTGCCAGTATAGTTTTATTTTGATTCACGGTTTTTATTATTTTCCCTACGTCATAAAAATAAACTGCACTTCCCGACCAGATAATCATGCTGATTATCTGGTCGTTGCTGTCATGCTTAATACACGCCCAAGGTATTAAAAGTTATCCCATTTAATTATAGGTAAATAGCCATGATAACAAACAGTTATACTCTGTTTGAAATCAGCCAGGTTGATGCGCCGTTGTACGCTATTATTTCACCGCTGAGTTATCCCGAATTACCTGAATATTGGCAGGCTTTTCAACCTGCGGCGGCGGAGATATGGCAACAGCTGCATTTTGGCAAAGGTGCCGAAAGCTGGCAGATGTGGGCGCCTATTGTGGTGAAAATAGAAGAAGGAAAACCAGGAGAAACATTACTGCATTGGCTGACCGATACACAGCCAGCGCGACAGAGCGGTGTGATCCTCATGCATTGCGAGTTGGCATTGCAGCAGGTTATTGATTTTTGGCAGCAGCGCATTTTTTGTCTCTGGCCTGATGGCACTCGAGCGCTATTTCGTAGCTATGCGCCAGAGGTGTTATCGGCCTGGTGGTCCACTCTGGATCGTGCTGCTCAAACGGATTTTCTCGGCTCGCTGAATAATATGTATTTACCCATAGTGAGTAGCGAACATGGGGAGTATCAGCTATTCGCACAACAGGAAATGAATAACGAAAATAAGAACGAAATTAAGAAAGACTATCAAATTAATTTAACGCGTTATCAATATTATCTTCTCGCTAATGACAATCGCCTACACCGGTTGGCAAATGAACTCTTTCTTTTTGTCAGCGCGAAATGTGTTTTTCCACTGGACATCGAAATAGTAAAAGAACGCTTTATTAGCGGCATTGCATTAGCAGGAAAATATTATCCCAAAGCCAGCGAAGCGGAGTGTGAAGCCTGGTCCGCTCATCGCTGGGTACTCGGTAGTGAATTTTATTTGCACCCGATCTTTATTCATCTGACAGAGCGCTATTCGATTGCGGACAGTATTCGGATTTTTAAATCCGAACCTGAACGCATTGAGAGCGTGCAACTTAATTACCATCGCCCCAGTTGGATGCGGGGAGAGTTACCTGACATAACGGAGGTCACGCTGTGAGTGTATCGCAACCTTTCCTTGAATTGACGCCGGAAGATGACGCTGTCTGGCAAACGCGTATCGCTCAGGGCGGCTGTTTTGTTATCGCCGAAGCGTCGATGAACGATGCTGTGCCGTGGCTGGCCGAACGCTGGGGGGGCAGCCTGGAACAGACGCGCTTGTACTGGGGTGAAGCAGGGCGCGTTCATGCCTCGGTATCGCCCTATTGCATCCCACTTCACGCCGCTAACTGGTCGCAGGTGAAAGAACACATTATCACTCAGCCGGGCTGGGGAATGGGTCTACAGCTGGAATGGTTTATGCAGGCATATTCACCGCTCGATCAATTGCTTGATGTCACGAAGCATCTGCGGCAGTGGAGCCTGGTGACCTCACCTTCCGGGGAGAATGCCATCCTGCGCGTGGGTGACTGGCAGGTGGTAAATCAGCTGTTATCCGCCAGTTCCGCACAAGAAGCCTGTGCACTTTATGGCCCGATAGCCAGCTTCTGCGACATTTCTCCTGACGGCGCGGTACGTGCCTTAAATCTCACCGCCCGCGAACCACACTCTATTCCAGACATCCTGCCGCGCCAACTGAGTGACGAACAATGGCAAGCCATCATGGTGCCTTACGGGCATCACAATCTGGCACGCTATAGGGAACATCTGCGTGCTTACCATGCTGACTGGCAAAACGCGCCTGATGATGAACTACAGGCGTTTACCCATCAGCAGACGGAACAGGCGAAAAACAACGGCTTTAACAACGACCGCGATATCGTGCGCTGGCTGGCATTGGCGACAGAACTCTCGCCGGAATTTATTCATCAGCCTTGGGCAAAAAACATTCTGGTACAGCCTGAATACATTGGCACGCAAAGCCGTATGGATCGTCTGTATCAGGCAGCCATTGACCACCTGGACGAAGCATAAAATAAAAAGGACGTCATTTCATGAGTCAGAAAAAACAGGCAACGTTGCTTTCCAGCGAGGATGCAGCGAGTCGGGGTTTTAGCACGGATAAAAAAATATCAGGAGGCTGTGCCAAGTGTGGTTATGAAGTCCTGATTTATTACCATTATGACTCTGGGGAGCCGGTTCCCAATGCGCCATTTGTCCTCATCGACAGTAATAAAACGGAAATCCACGGTCAGACGGATGCCAACGGCCTCTGTTTTATTTACGACATGGGGGGCGGCACGTTTGAACTGCTACTCGAGGAAGGTGAGGATGAGTTTACGCCGCAGGAAACCATTCAGAACAACCCCGTATTACAGTCTACTCCGGGTTATGCCGCACTAGCAGGTGAGTACTTCACGCTGTTCCTTCTCCTGCGTAAACAGGGGCTAGTGACGTATGACGCCGATGACAGCAGTGATCGACACGTTGATGTTGATGGCGCGGGAATATTAACGTCTATCCCAGATGACTATAAAAAGGCTTACAAGCGTTTCTGGGAACTGGATAAACAGATTAACCGCGGTAATCGCCAATTGAAGCAGGCCATCAACAAAATCCACCACAGCCTCGCGGCAGAAACGGCGGATGCGGGTGGGGATGATAACGCCGCGCTCATGATGTTCTGCGAGATTATTCTGGGTTGTATTCCTGTCGTGGGGCAAGCGCTGGACGTGTACTCCATTGGTGAGTGGTGCTGGCAAACTCATGAAGATCCTAAACTGATGGACGACCCACTGCATGTGGCCGGTGGTGTCCTGTGTGTGATTGGGGTAATTCCCGGGCTGGGTGACGCCATTAAGGTGAGCGGGCGGGCGATTATTAAAGCGCTGAGAAATGCCTCCTCACCGGCGGCTGTGCAGTTTGCCATCAAAACGATCCGCAGCCTGTCCAACGGTAATCTGGTGAAAGGCGTCACCGAACTGCGTGGTTTGTTGAAAGAATACGGACAGAAAGGCAAAGCGATGCTGTTGACCATGCAGCAGGCTTTGGTGACGGCAATGAAGGCCTCGGAGAAGGATGGCTGGATTGTTGCGCTGATGAAAGATCGGTTCAGCAAGATGCTCGACTATTTAGATCAGTTAGTTAAACGTTACGATGAGGCCATTGCGACCCTTGAGAAAGAATTCGATAAGTTTATTCCTCTGATTGTGACACGGGTTTCCGGTAGTCCGCGGCCTAAAGGTTCCTTCGCGAAAAAGGCCGATACCCCGCCAAGCCATACGACGGCGGAAAGCAGGGCGGCCAGTCCATCCTCTGGTTCAAAGCCTGAGCCTACTGATGCGCCAACCGCAACGAAACAAAGCGATGCCAAGCCTGATGGTGACAAAGGAAAAGATCAGCCGCCTAAAAAACAATCTCCAGAAAAAAATACGCCACACAAATCAGAACCGTCAAAACCGACTGATGCCATTGAAGAAAAGCCCAAACCGAAAGCGCCCGTAGAGAAGAAAAGTCAATCTGCGCCGGCAGAAGCTGAAAACATTAATGCGGGCAAAAATACCGAAAAGCCATCAGGGAAAAAGGGGGCGGAGGCGGAGGCGCAGTCGAATGATGGCAAGACCCCAGCAGATTCCAAAAACAGCAAAGAGAAAGGCGACCCGGTCGATATGGCAACCGGTGCCGTGGTGGAACAGCGCACCGATATTCAGCTAACGGGGACGCTGCCGCTGTCACTGCAACGCTACTACCGCTCGACGGGCGAGCGGTACGCCGGTTTGCTGGGGAGGCTGTGGCGTACCAACTGGGATATCAGCCTGACGCTCAACAACGGGGTAGCAACGCTAACGGATGGTGAGTTCAATCAGGCGTTCTTCACCTTGCCCAATGAGGGAGAAGTCAGCCGTTCACCGTCCAACCTGCAATGGCGGCTGACCCGCCAACAGGGGGAACTCGTTCTTCATCATGTTGATGGCCTGCGCTATCGGTTTGAGCATGCACTCGGTCTCCAGCTTTGTCTGACGTCGATTGTCGATGCGGCGGGCAATCGGGTGACGTTCGAGTGGATGCTGGGCGACCTGTGCTGGGTTGTATTGTCCGACGGGCGCTTGATTCACGTCACAACGGAGCGACGCAGGATAACGGCACTGACGCTATGTACCCCGCAGCGCCAGCCCTTAAAAACGCTGGTCAGCTATACCTATGACGAACACGGGCATTTATTGAGCATACGGGCGGATGAGGGGCGCAATTTTGACTATCGCTACTCATCAGAAGGCTGGCTGCTGCGCTGGTCGGATTTAGGCTCGACCTGGGTTGAGCACGATTACGATAAAAAAGGCCGCGCCGTCCGTGACAGAACGTCGGAAGGCTACTGGCCGGGTCACTTTGACTACGACGATGACACCCTGACCAGCCATTACCACAGCGGGTTTGGTGGCGTATTCAGCTATGTGCGCGATGAGCGCAATAATATTCTGCTCCAGCGCACGCCTGATGGCGGGGAGACCCGCTACGAGTGGGTGGACAACCAACTGGTGGCGGAGACCGACCCGCTGGGCGGCCGCACGGCGTATCAGCGCAATGACTGGGGGCAGGTGACCGAGGTTACGCTGCCAGACGGCGCGACGCATCACTACGCGTATGACGATAACGGACAGCTGCTGACCTATATCGACCCGCTGGGCAGCGAATGGCGTTACCAGCGTAATGCTGCCGGGCAGGTTGTGGAAGTGAACGACCCGGAAGGGCGAGAGTGGCTGTATCGTTACGGTGAAACAGGGCAACTGTCGACGGTGATAGGCCCGGATGGCGTGTTGCAGCGTTATCACTATAACCGCCGTGGCCTGCTGAGCAGCCTTGAGCGGGATAATGCACCGGCGGTGATGTTCCGGTATGACGACCTTGACCGCTTGACGGAGCGGCATATCGGGCATGAGGTGGGCGTGCAGGTGCGGCGCTGGGAGTATGACGGCGTGTGCGAGTCACCGTCGAAAGTGGTGTACGAAGACGGCAGCGAGACGCGGTTTGGTTACGATGTGGAAGGTAACCTGACGGCGGTGACGGATGCGCTGGGTCAGCGCTACCAGTTCCGCTACGGGGCGTTTGATAATCTGCTGGAAGCGACGGACCCGCTGGGGGCGACAGTGCGCTACCACTATAACACGGAAGCGGAGTTCGCCGGGGTGACGAACAGTCAGGGACTGGACTGGACGTACGGCTTTGACCCCAGCGGTCGGCTGAGCGAGGAGCGGCATTACGATGGCCGGGTGTACCGCTATCAGTACGATGTGGCAGACCGTCTGGTGCAGCGTACCGCGCCGGATGGCAGCGCACTGCATTACGAGCATGATGCGGCAGGGCGGATAACGCGCATCACGGCACAGAAAGCGGACGGGGAAACGGACGGCATTACGGAACTGGCGTATGACGTAGCCGGCCGGCTGACCAAAGCCGCCAGCCCGGATGCGGTGGTGGAATACGCCTATAACCGGGCGGGGCAGGTGACGTCGGAAACGGTCAACGGCGAGGCAGTACAGAGCGGTTACGATGCGGGCGGTCAGCGTGCGGTGGTGGAGGGGATTCTGGCGCCGCTGCAGCTGGCGTGGCAGTCGGGGCGGCTGTCGTCGCTGGGAATTGGTTCCCATCAGCCGCTGCAGTTCAGCCATACGGCGGCGGGGGAAGAGCAGCGGCGCAGTAACGGCAGCGGGTTTGCATTGCGCCACGAGTGGAGTCCGACGGGGCTGCTGCAGCGTCAGGCGCTCGAAGGGACGGACGGCCGGGTGAATGACGTGCTGGAGCGGCGCTATCAGTACGATGTGCTGGACCGTCTGACGGGCATCAGCGACAGTCACTGGGGTGAACAGGCGTTCCGGTTGAACGGGGCAGGTCAGGTAACGGCGGAGCGCCGCGATGAGGGACGGCGGCGTCAGGCGCGGCTGTTTGGCTACGACAGCGAACAGAACCTGTGTGAGGTGTCGCAGATAGCGCCGGGTCTGGGTGAGACGCTGAAGGTGCAGGATGCGGTGGTGCAGGCGTCTGCGCGGTACGATGCGGCGGGCCGCGTGGTGGAGCGTGGCCATACGCAATACCGGTATGATGACTGCGGGCGTCTGGCAATGAAGCGGGAAACGCGACCGGGGTTCAGGCCGAAGGAAACGTATTTCGACTGGGACGTGCAGGACCGTCTGGTGCGGGTGAGTTTGCCGGACGGGGCACGCTGGCGCTATCGTTACGATGCGTTTGGCCGCAGAATTAACAAGGTGCGCGAGGGACAGGTAACGTCGGCGCAGGCGGTCGCGCGGGTGGCGTACCGCTGGGATGGCGACCAGCTGATTGGTCAGCAGCAGTACTATGCAGATGGCAGTGCCGCAAGGGAAGTGCAGTGGGTATATGAGCCGGGAAGCTTCCGGCCGCTGGCGCAGGTAGAAGCGCAGGGCGACAGCACGCAACTGCACTACATCGTGACGGACCTGACGGGAACGGCGAGAGAGCTGTGCAGCGAGGAAGGAGAAGTTCGCTGGCGCGGGGAGCAGGGACTGTGGGGCGCACACCGCGAAGAACGACGACCTATCCCGCTGCGGCGCTATCTGGGCGATGCGGCGAACGAGGAAGTGTACTGCGAGCTGCGCTATCAGGGGCAGTTGTACGATGCTGAAACGGGACTTTACTACAACCGGCATCGTTACTATGATGCGGAGAGCGGGCAGTATCTGTCGCCG
>NZ_JAINZP010000004.1 GCF_020166435.1 Pectobacterium versatile
GTTTTCTAAGCTGCCTATACGGCAGTGAACCGATAAGCATCCGTGAGTTAACCATTCTGCCGTTTCTAAGCTGCCTATACGGCAGTGAACAAAATTTTCCAATAACCACTGGGGATCTGCACTTTCTAAGCTGCCTATACGGCAGTGAACAACATGGTGCCTATCACGCTGCTCGCACCACTTTTCTAAGCTGCCTATACGGCAGTGAACATGATGCTACTGGCACTAGTCTTTCGCTCCTATTTCTAAGCTGCCTATACGGCAGTGAACGATCAGATTGTTTTCGCCCTCATCCCTAATCATTTCTAAGCTGCCTATACGGCAGTGAACTTACTGGGCTTAACGCCCACCGATCTTGACTGTTTCTAAGCTGCCTATACGGCAGTGAACTAATTCATTGCCCGTTTAACAGTGTTGAAGAGGTTTCTAAGCTGCCTATACGGCAGTGAACAGGTTATTCAGAAGACGGTCAAACTCATTGGATTTCTAAGCTGCCTATACGGCAGTGAACTGGGCGAACAGGTGCTTATCGCTGCCCCAGGCTTTCTAAGCTGCCTATACGGCAGTGAACATCCTCGTTGAGTACATGAATAGCGTTATCCATTTCTAAGCTGCCTATACGGCAGTGAACAATTCAGCCATTTTATACCCCATCAACATAGTTTTCTAAGCTGCCTATACGGCAGTGAACGATGTTGTCTTGATTCTGACGAATCGGAACGCTTTCTAAGCTGCCTATACGGCAGTGAACTATTGCATCAAAAAAAATCCCGCCGATTTCCGTTTCTAAGCTGCCTATACGGCAGTGAACGTCTATCCACCGACATCCCTGCTGGTCATTCTTTTCTAAGCTGCCTATACGGCAGTGAACCAAATTCCTGAACGGCCCCGATGACGGCTATTTTTCTAAGCTGCCTATACGGCAGTGAACTTTTCCACGGCCAGAATCTGGCGCACCTGGTCTTTCTAAGCTGCCTATACGGCAGTGAACGCAACGTTAGCGCGGAATTATCCCGTCGCGCTTTTCTAAGCTGCCTATACGGCAGTGAACGCAAGCCAGTAATTATCCGCACTTACTCTGCTTTTCTAAGCTGCCTATACGGCAGTGAACTTATTCCATTCTCGCGGCACCACTTTCGGAGATTTCTAAGCTGCCTATACGGCAGTGAACTATCGCTTCTGGCTGCCCGTGTTGCTTTTAACTTTCTAAGCTGCCTATACGGCAGTGAACCTGAGGCTGATGGAACGGGGCGGGCGAATAGTTTTCTAAGCTGCCTATACGGCAGTGAACCGTGAACGAATGGTGTTCACTAACAGGCGATTTTTCTAAGCTGCCTATACGGCAGTGAACTTTGGCAACAAAAAACCCGCCGAAGCGGGTTGTTTCTAAGCTGCCTATACGGCAGTGAACGCATTGTGCGTAGACGGTGCTGATGCAGGCGATTTCTAAGCTGCCTATACGGCAGTGAACTGGTCATATTTACGTAGTAGACACCTTCCTATTTTCTAAGCTGCCTATACGGCAGTGAACGTGCGCTCTTTAACATTGATGGGAATTCTTCCTTTCTAAGCTGCCTATACGGCAGTGAACGCTTCATCGGTATCTACGATTTTTGACATACGTTTCTAAGCTGCCTATACGGCAGTGAACTTTTTCACGTCGTCAGAAGATGCCCGGATGATTTTCTAAGCTGCCTATACGGCAGTGAACATCTTGTTACCGTCTTTCACCAGCACTTTCATTTTCTAAGCTGCCTATACGGCAGTGAACAATGATTAGTAAAGTTATTTATTTTTTTGCTTTTTCTAAGCTGCCTATACGGCAGTGAACATAAAAGAAAGGCACGGGGTTGGCCATGCCTTTTTCTAAGCTGCCTATACGGCAGTGAACCTTTTCTGTTGTGATCAGTTGCTCCCGGAGACTTTCTAAGCTGCCTATACGGCAGTGAACCGTTGCCCGATCACTCTAACGATTTGTTTTATTAGCAGCAATTGCCGTTTTCGCCGCAAAAACCCTTTTTTTTCGTCCTTTCGTAACTCATTGATTTTTAATCCTGTGAAATAGGCCAAATAAAAAGGGTCTGAGTCTGGGTAATATTTTTTGCAGCCACCATTTTTCCAGAATATTTGTGATAGTCTGATTTTCGTTAGTTTTCTGAAGATTATATTTTTTCTTATCAAATAGTTAGCCTGCGATTTATTCGCTGGCATCACAGCTATTATCGATTGCGGCAGAAAATACATTATGGATAACGCCTTTAGCCCTTCGGACTTAAAAACCATTCTGCATTCCAAACGTGCCAATGTTTATTACCTCCAGCATTGCCGCATTCTCGTTAACGGTGGCCGTGTCGAATATGTCACGGAAGAAGGAAACCAGTCCCTGTACTGGAATATCCCCATCGCCAATACCAGCGTTGTCATGCTGGGAACCGGCACCTCCGTCACGCAGGCAGCGATGCGGGAATTTGCCAGAGCTGGTGTAATGGTTGGCTTTTGTGGCGGCGGCGGTACTCCGCTGTTTGCGGCCAACGAGGCGGAAGTGGCGGTATCCTGGCTATCGCCGCAGAGCGAATATCGACCAACCGAGTATTTGCAGGACTGGGTCAGCTTTTGGTTCGATGATGAGAAAAGGCTGGCCGCCGCCATCGCCTTCCAACAGGTGCGGATAACACAAATTCGTCAGCACTGGCTGGGCTCTCGTTTGTCCCGCGAATCCCGCTTTACCTTTAAAGCCGACCATCTTCAGGCGCTTCTTGATCGATATGAAAAAGGGCTAACCGACTGCCACACCAGCAATGACGTGCTGGTGCAGGAAGCGATGATGACCAAAGCCCTGTACAAACTGGCCGCCACTGCCGTGAGCTATGGCGACTTTACCCGCGCCAAACGCGGCGGTGGTACCGATCTGGCCAATCGCTTTCTCGATCACGGTAATTATCTGGCTTATGGGCTGGCTGCCGTCGCGACGTGGGTGTTGGGTCTGCCGCACGGATTAGCGGTGTTGCACGGTAAAACTCGCCGCGGCGGGCTGGTATTCGACGTCGCTGATTTAATTAAGGACGCACTCGTACTGCCACAGGCGTTTATTGCCGCGATGGAAGGCGAGGATGAGCAAGAATTTCGTCAGCGCTGCCTGACCGCATTCCAACAATCCGAGGCGCTGGATGTGATGATCGGCGGTTTGCAGGATGTCGCCAGCACGCTGAGTCAGGTGGGTCGATGAACATTCTGCTAATTTCAGAATGCAATAAGCGCGCGCTGGTCGAAACCCGCCGGATACTGGATCAGTTTGCCGAACGCAAGGGCGAGCGTACGTGGCAAACCGCTATTACGCAGGAAGGGTTGAACACGCTACGCAAGCTGCTGCGCAAAACGGCGCGTCGTAATACGGCCGTCGCCTGTCACTGGGTTCGCAGTGCGAATCATACCGAGCTGCTGTGGATCGTCGGTAATTTACGGCGTTTTAATGCACAGGGGAGCGTGCCGACCAACACCACCAGCCGCGATATTCTGCGCTCAAAAGATGAAAATCCGTGGCACAACGCCGAGGTGTTTAGCCTGCTGGCGGCCATTGCCGGGTTATTCCACGATGTCGGCAAGGCCAATGCGCTATTTCAGTCAGGGTTGAGCGGCACAGGTCCACGCAGCCAACCGTATCGGCATGAATGGGTGTCGCTGCGGCTGTTTCAGGCCTTCGTGGGGGAGCAAGACGACAAAGGCTGGTTAACCGTACTCAGTAGCATCACTTCGGAAGCCGAAGTCACTTTGCTCGCCAGCCTAAAGCAAGATACGCCAGCAGTGAACGACACGCCATTTCTGACCCTGCCGCCGCTGGCGCAAGTTATCGCCTGGCTGATTGTGTCGCACCATCGGCTGCCTGTGTTTAACAAATCGACAGAGCTTACACCCAACAGCAGTGAACCGCAGCTCAACTATGCAGAAACATGGTTAACCGACCATCTCTCGGCACAATGGAATGCACTCAATCATTGCAAGACCGATGTCACGCCAGCCAATCTGGCACAGGTGTGGCAGTTTCCTCACGGTACGCCGCTGCGCAGCAGCGTCTGGCGTGAGAAGGCGCGCAAGTTTGCGGGTCGAGCGCTAAAACTCCCCTCATTCATGCATTTCGCTCAGTTAGATCAACGGTTGACCGTGCATCTGGCTCGTCTCGCACTCATGCTGGCTGACCACCATTATTCAGCAGGCGATCCAACAGCGGGCTGGCAGGATCCCGCTTATCCCGTCTGGGCTAACACCGATCGCAAAACGGGGGAATATAAACAGAAGCTGGACGAACACTGCGTCGGCGTCGGGCAAAATGCTCTGCTGCTGGGACGCAGCCTGCCACACCTGCGCGACACGCTACCCGCGATTACTCGCCACAAAGGTTTCCGTCAGCGCAGCACGCACCCGCGCTTTCGCTGGCAGGATCGCGCATTCGATCTTGCCTGTTCCATTCAGGAATCCAGCAAGCAGCATGGTTTTTTCGGCGTCAACATGGCCTCGACAGGCCGGGGGAAAACCTTCGCTAACGCGCGAATTATGTATGGGTTGGCAGATGAAGCGCTCGGCTGCCGCTTCTCAGTCGCGCTGGGGTTACGCACGCTGACGCTGCAAACCGGTGATGCGCTACGGCAGCGCTTAACGCTGGATGAAGACGACTTAGCGGTGCTGATTGGTTCACAGGCCGTACAAGATCTCCATGAAATGCGGTTGGAAAATGAGACGCGCCAACAGCACACGCCGCAGACGGGCAGTGAATCCGCCGATCCGCTGTTCTCTGAACATCAGTATGTTCGTTACGATGGCTCGCTGGACGATGGCAGGTTAAAGACGTGGCTGGAACGTAGCCCAACCCTGCATCAATTACTGAGTGCACCGGTGCTGATCACCACCATCGATCACCTGATGCCCGCAATGGAAAGTCTGCGCGGCGGCCACCAGATTGCCCCGATGCTACGGCTATTGACCTCCGATCTGGTGCTAGATGAACCGGATGATTTTGGGCTGGAAGATCTTCCCGCGCTGTGCCGACTGGTGAACTGGGCAGGAATGCTGGGATCGCGTGTTCTACTTTCCTCGGCCACGTTGCCACCCGCGTTAATTCGCGCGTTGTTCGGTGCCTATCTTGATGGCCGTGCCGCCTGGCAACAGGCTTACGGTACACCGAATACACCGCTTAACGTGTGCTGCGGCTGGTTTGATGAATTTGATTGTCAGCATGAGCAATATGGTGATGTGAAAAGCTTCATGACCCAGCACGATGCGTTCGTTCAGCAGCGGCTGAAGAATCTTACCAAAGAGGAACTTCCGCTTCGGCTGGCCTCCATTGTGCCCGTCAGTAGCCCCAGCAAAAATAAAGATGATGTTCATTTGGCTGTCGCGCAGGCGATCCACCCACTGATACGCGATTTGCACTTACAGCACCATCAGAAACACAAGAACGGCAAAGCCGTTTCTCTGGGGCTGGTCAGAATGGCGAATATCAATCCGCTGGTTGCCGTCGCCCGTCAGTTGCTTGCTATACCTTCGCCGCCGGACACCTGTATTCATTACTGCATTTATCACAGCCAACACCCGCTGGCGATGCGTTCCTATATTGAGCAGCGGCTCGATGCCGCGCTGATGCGTAACGACGCCGATGCGCTGTGGCAGGTGGCGGAGATTCGTCAGGCGATAGAAAACGCGCCGCAGCAGCATCATATCTTTGTGGTGTTAGCGACCTCAGTCGCCGAAGTCGGTAGAGACCATGATTACGATTGGGCGATTGTCGAACCCAGCTCAATGCGTTCATTTATTCAGCTTGCCGGACGAATATTACGCCATAGACAGGATGAACAGCATGTACCTAAAACCCCCAATATCTATCTGCTTAGCCACAATATTCGCGCGCTGAGAGGTGAAGACGTCGCGTACTGTAAGCCTGGGTTTGAATCTAACGATGAACCGCTAACCACACATGACCTTCGTCAGCTATTGCAGGAGGAGGACTACCGTCATCTCAACGCCGCCCCGCGCATTGTGCAACCGGCAGCCCTCACCAAGCCGTTTTCACTGGTGGCGTTAGAACATGCTGTTTTAGGAAAAACGCTACTTGGCCTAAAAAATCAAAATCTTGATGGGCTGAAACGCCCGCCCGCCGCGTTTTGGTGGCGCGCACATCCGCACTGGAACGGTGAACTCCAACGGCGTACGCCATTTCGTCAATCTGCAAAAGATGAACCGTACACCCTGTGGATCGCCGACGACGATGAAGATGCCGTTTTCATGATACCGGACGACGGCCCCAGCAAGTGGAAGCAAAGCGATGTGATCCGCCCCACGTCACTGCACATGGCAGAAGGCGTTTGTGCATGGCTCGATCCCGACTACCACGCCTTATACCAGCGACTGGCGGACGAGAAACAGTGGGAACTCAAACGGGTTAGCGAACGCTTCGGCGAAATTCGCCTACGGGAAAAAGAGGCAAAAGACTGGCTCTGGCACCCGCTGTTAGGGGTGTTTGGCGCACTCAACTGAGTGCGCCGCTGCCTGTACGGCAGTTTATATGTATAGCGAACATATCTATTTCTAAGCTGCTGATACAGCAGTAGCTTAATTCTACATAGCAAGCTACATAAAAACCAATTTTTTAATTTTATAGAGAATATATCTAGGATATTTACAACTATTCATTCATCAATTACTATTGCCATATTGTGTGGGTTTGTTTACAGGCTGTTCCATCATGAAACGATTAAAAATCATTTGGTTATGTGTTTCGGTTATCGCCTGTATATTGATAGTTACCCTTGGCACGAAACCAATGATTATGTATATCGATAACCAAGCGGACAGTTCAGCAAAGGGACAGCAATTCTCAATTTTTTCTATAACAATCAATCGGAACTAGAAAAAAATTCATGTAAGAATCTAAAAATAAAGGATTAACTATGAGTGGTGAGAAATTGACCGAATTCATACTCTCCTACATCAACAATCGAAAGCAGGCCAAGCTGGATGCGTTCGATAAAGAGGCAGAGAAGAAACGCGCGGTGCTCAGCGGCGAAGCGTTAGCCGCAGAGGAAGTGGAGCTGGCCGAGAAGCGGCGAGAGATCGAGCAAAAACATGAGGTTCGCGCTTGGTTAACCGATGCCGCCAGCCGTGCTGGGCAAATCAGTCTGGTCACCCACGCCTTGAAATTTACCCACAGCGATGCCAAAGGCAGCAGCATCTTTAGCGCTGAAACAGTAGCAAATGCCAAAACGCTTTCGACCGCAACACTGACACAGCCCGCTATCGATGCAGTCGGCAACGCGGCCGCCCTTGATGTCGCCAAGTTGCTCCAGACCGAACACGAAGGTGATTCGCTGGTCGCCGCCTTACAGCGCGGCGACCACAGTGCATTAGAAGCGCTGGCAGAAAGCCCAGAACAGCTCGCACAGTGGCTGGCAGGCTTTCAGCAGGTCTTTACCGATCGACAACCCAGTTCGCATAAGCTAGCCAAGCAGATCTATTTCCCACTCGAAAACGGTGAATACCATCTGATCAGCCCACTTTACTCTTCTTCACTCGCTCATGCACTCCACCAGCGGGTTAATGCCGTGCGCTTTGGTGATGAAGCCAAAGCCATTCGTCAGGCGCAAAAAGCCAATCAGTGGCACGACCAACTCTCTATCAGCTACCCCTATCTGGCAGTACAGAATATGGGGGGCACCAAGCCGCAAAATATTTCCTCACTCAATAGCAGCCGTAGCGGCCGTTCCTATTTGCTCAGTAGTGCCCCACCACAGTGGAACAGCATTGAAAAACCACCACAGCAGCATGACTCTATTTTCCGTCCACGCGGCGAGGTGGACTATCACACCCGAGCGACCTTAGCGCTGATGCAGCGCTTTCTGCTTAGCGTCAAAGAGGTGGAAAACAATCGTGACATTCGTCAACAGCGCTTGCATTACCTCGACCAGTTGATCGATCAGCTCTTCTTTTATGTCACCAGCGTGCAAAATCTGCCCGCTGGTTGGAGCGCAGAGTCTGAACTGACACGTGCCCAGCAGCTATGGCTCGATCCCTATCGTGCAGAAACGGATACGGTTTTCCGCCGCGAGCGTGAAGCAGAAGACTGGCAAAAGGACGTGGCCTACGATTTTGGCCGCTGGCTGAACCGTCGACTCAAGCATGAAGATTTGATCTTCGGCGAAGTCGAACGCCGCGAATGGTCTACCGCTGCGCTATTCAAGCGCCGGATGCGTGAAATGGAAAGCGCACTGAAAGAGGATCTGGCATGAGCACGCTGATTATTCTGCATCGTATCAAGGTCGAAAACGCCAACGCCATTGCCGGGCTGACCTACGGTTTTCCCGCTATTACGCACTTTCTTGGTTTTACCCATGCGCTGTCGCGTAAATTGCAGGCCAGCCACAGGTTGACGCTGGAAGGCTGCGGCGTGGTGAGCCATCAACATCAGCTACACGCCTATGGTTCCAGTTGGGAACGGAGCTTCGCTCTGACCCGCAACCCACTGACCAAAGAAGCAAAAACCGCCGCCTTCAATGAAGAAGGCCGTATGCACATGACCGTCTCGCTGCTAATCCGCTGCGAGGGACAGATCCCAGCGGATACCACGGCATTGCGTGATTTCCTCACCCAGCAGGCACAGTGCCAGCGGCTGGCAGGCGGCACGATTGTCGATATCGAGCGCGTCACCCTCCAGTCATTACCCAGCGACGAAGCAGAAACCCGTAAAGTGATGCGCCGTTTATTGCCTGGTTTTGTACTAAAAGATCGCACATCGCTACTGCATGATCATTTCCAGACGCTACAGCAGGATAATCCGCAAGCGGAACTGATTGATGCCTGGCTGGATTTCGCCGCGTTAAAAATGCGGGCAGAGCGCGATCCCAACGGGAGCAATGTACAGTGGCAATACCAGCCCAAACCCGGTGGCGGCGGCTTCCTGATCCCGCTAATGATCGGCTACCGCGCCATTTCGCCGCTTTATGCCCCCGGTGAAGTCGATAAAACCCGCGATCCGCACACGCCATTCTGTTTTGCCGAAGCCGCCTACGGCATCGGGGAATGGCAAGGCGCGCATCGCATCAGTGATATCCGCCAGATACTCTGGGAGTACGACTATCAGAACGGCGATTATCACTGCCGCCAATTAGCAGACCCCCATTCAGCAGCAGAAGACACTTCCTACGAATTCGATGACTAAAAAGGACGACATCATGGCAAAAGCACCAACAAGTTTAAAAACTGCATCGGTACTGGCTTTTGAACGCAAGCTGGCGAATTCGGACGCGGTAATGTACGCAGGTAACTGGGCGCAGCAGGATAACTGGACACCGATTGCCATTCAGGAGAAATCGGTACGCGGGACGATCTCCAACCGCCTGAAAAATGCCCTCACCAGTGACCCGGCCAAACTGGATGCAGAAATTCAGAAAGCCAACCTGCAAACCGTAGACGTTGCCGCCCTTCCCTTCGGAGCCGATACCCTGAAAGTCGTGTTTACCCTGCGGGTGCTGGGTAACCTCGCGCAGCCCTCAGTCTGTAACGATCAGGACTATCAAACCGCGCTGGGTAACATCATCACCGGATACGCTCAGGATCAAGGTTTTGGCACACTGGCGGCACGCTATGCAGAAAACATCGCAAACGGTCGTTTTCTGTGGCGCAATCGCGTCGGGGCGGAAGCGGTTCGCGTGGTGGTTACCACAGGCGAGCTGCGTTGGGAATTCAATGGTGAAGACTATTCGCTGCGCCAATTCAGCCAGCCAACGGGTGACCTTGCCGCATTAGCACAGGCGATTGAGCAAGGGCTGGCGGGCGACGCCTCGGTGCTTTTTACCGTGGAAGCCTACGTACAGCTCGGCAACGGGCAGGAAGTCTTCCCTTCTCAGGAACTGGTGCTCGATGAAAAAGCGCGTAACGGCAAGAGCAAGATTCTCTATCAGGTGAATGACGTCGCCGCCATTCACTCGCAGAAAATCGGTAACGCGCTGCGCACCGTTGATGACTGGTATCCCGCCGCCGATGAAGCAGGCCCGATTGCCGTCGAACCTTACGGTTCCGTGACCAGCCGAGGTAAAGCCTACCGCCAGCCCAAAGATAAAATGGATTTTTACACGCTGCTGGATAACTGGGTGATTAAAGGCGATGTTCCTGCACCGGAGCAGCAGCACTATGTGATCGCCACGCTGATTCGCGGCGGTGTGTTTGGTGAAAAAGGCGAATAAGGTGGCGGTATGGATCACTACATTGATATTCGCGTCCAGCCCGATCCTGAGTTCACTGCCTCGCAGCTCTTGAACGCGCTATTTGCCAAACTGCACCGGGCGCTCGGACAGGTGGCGGATGGCAAGATTGGGATCAGCTTTCCCCAAGTGGGTAAAACGCTGGGGGAATGCCTGCGGCTGCACGGTACGACAGAAGCGCTCTCTACACTGGAGCAAACGGCCTGGCTGAAAGGATTGCGGGATTACACGCAGGTTTCCGCGTGTACAGCCATCCCTGACGGCGTGAAATTTCGCACCGTGCGCCGCGTTCAGCTCAAGAGCAGCGCCGAACGGTTACGCCGACGCTCGGTCAGCAAAGGCTGGCTAACGGAAGCGGAAGCCGCAGCACGCATTCCCGATGCGGTGGAAAAACGCAGCGCACTGCCGTTTGTGCAAATCAAAAGCTTGTCCAACGGGCAGATGTTTTTCGTGTTTGTGGAACATGGCCCGCTACAGGACGCCCCTGTCGCTGGCCGCTTCTCTTCCTACGGTTTAAGCGCAGAAGCCACCGTTCCGTGGTTCTGACCCTTTTTTTACGACCAACTGCAAGCTATTGATTTTTAATTGCAGTTGGTCGCCCTAATAAAAAAGGGTTTTTCACCAAAAAAGTCATATTCTCTTTAAAAATCTGGTGGTTATCTTAAAACCTTAACGGTTCACTGCCGCATAGGCAGCTTAGAAACTGGGGTGAAGGGGTAAGAGGGGATACCGCCCGTTCACTGCCGCATAGGCAGCTTAGAAAAGAAGTAGAAATCGAAGAGCAATCACTTGAGCGTTCACTGCCGCATAGGCAGCTTAGAAAATGTGTCGAGCGAATGCGGATTTGTTGCCGGAGTTCACTGCCGCATAGGCAGCTTAGAAATCGCGCCTTGAGCGCCTCAGGAATAGCGGATTGTTCACTGCCGCATAGGCAGCTTAGAAATTGACGGCTTCGGCTACTAATTCAAACATGGCGTTCACTGCCGCATAGGCAGCTTAGAAACGACGCGACGGAACGGCGTGGCGTCCTTAGCGGTTCACTGCCGCATAGGCAGCTTAGAAAAGCATGGTTAATGCAGGAACCTGCGAACTCAAGTTCACTGCCGCATAGGCAGCTTAGAAATATCATGCCTAGCGTTGACTAATTTAAGCATCGTTCACTGCCGCATAGGCAGCTTAGAAATCCCCCATAGCGCCACACAGGGAGCCTAATATGTTCACTGCCGCATAGGCAGCTTAGAAACGTAAGGGACAGAATAAACTCGGTGAATGCTAGTTCACTGCCGCATAGGCAGCTTAGAAAGATCACGTATAGCCCATCTAATTACACCGAATGTTCACTGCCGCATAGGCAGCTTAGAAATGTCCACGCGTCTAGTTATGTCAGTGAACGGCGTTCACTGCCGCATAGGCAGCTTAGAAATTATCGAGCTAATGAACGCGTTTGGCGCGGAGGTTCACTGCCGCATAGGCAGCTTAGAAAGAACTGCTGATTGACTGCATCGTGCCGGAAATGTTCACTGCCGCATAGGCAGCTTAGAAAGAAACCAACTTCCATACACTGGATTGCGCCATGTTCACTGCCGTATAGGCAGCTTAGAAAATTGGACTGATTCGCTAGCGATCGCTGAACATGTTCACTGCCGTATAGGCAGCTTAGAAAGAGTAGTTCAGATAAATACATGTAAATCATGGTGTTCACTGCCGCACAGGCAATTCGGTACTTATCGGGATGCGTCGCTGGCGCGACGCATTTCGTGGCGTTATTCCCCGTTGAGCGTGACAACCAGCGAGCGGCTGCCGCCGTGGTTGCGATGTTCGCACAGGTAGATGCCCTGCCAGGTGCCGATGTTCAGGCGTCCGTTGGTGACAGGGATCGTCAGGCTGTTTCCCAGCAAGCTGCCTTTCAGGTGCGCGGGCATGTCGTCGCTACCTTCATACGTATGGCGGTAGTACGGTTCATCCTCCGGCACTAAGCGATTAAAGAAACTCTCGAAATCCTGCCGCACCGTAGGGTCGGCATTCTCATTAATCGTTAGTGCCGCTGAGGTGTGCTTGATGAATACCTGCATCAACCCGACGTTTATCTGACGCAGTGCGGTGACCTGCGCCAGTATTTCATCGGTCACCAGATGGAAGCCTCTGCTTTTCGGCTTCAGGCGGATTTCATATTGCGTCCACATTGCCTTATTCCTGCTATCAGGCTTCGCGCGCCAGAATCGGTCGCAGGAAACGCGCAGTGTGAGACTGTTCGCACTCCGCCACCGTTTCCGGCGTGCCGGAGACCAGAATTTCCCCGCCGCCGCTGCCGCCTTCCGGCCCTAAGTCGACAATCCAGTCTGCCGTTTTAATTACATCCAGATTGTGTTCAATCACCACGATGGTATTACCCTGATCGCGCAACTGATGCAGAACAGTAAGAAGTTGCTGAATATCGGCAAAGTGCAGACCAGTTGTAGGTTCGTCGAGAATATACAGCGTCTGCCCGGTGCCACGTTTCGACAGCTCGCGTGACAGTTTCACACGCTGTGCTTCCCCGCCAGATAGCGTGGTGGCCGACTGCCCAAGACGAATGTAGGACAGGCCGACGTCGATCAGCGTTTGCAGTTTCCTCGCCAGCGCCGGAATGGCATCAAAGAACCCTCGCGCCTCTTCAATGGTCATATCCAGCACTTCATGGATGCCTTTACCTTTGTATTGAATCTCCAGCGTTTCGCGGTTATAGCGCTTGCCTTTGCACTGGTCACACGGCACATAGACATCCGGCAAGAAGTGCATTTCGACCTTAATCACACCGTCGCCCTGACAGGCTTCACAGCGCCCGCCGCGCACGTTAAAGCTGAAACGGCCAGGATTGTAGCCACGGGTACGGGCTTCCGGCACGCCAGCAAACAGTTCACGAATCGGCGTGAAAATACCGGTATAAGTTGCGGGGTTAGAGCGCGGCGTACGACCGATCGGGCTTTGATCGATATCGATCACCTTATCGAAATGCTCCAGTCCCTGAATCTCGCGGTGCGCGGCAGGCTCTGCCAGCGTTGCACCGTTCAACTGGCGCTGCGCCAGTGGGAACAAGGTATCGTTGATAAGGGTCGATTTGCCCGATCCCGATACCCCAGTGATGCAGGTAAACAGCCCAACCGGCAGCGTCAGCGTGACGTCTTTCAGGTTGTTGCCCTTCGCACCAATCAGCTTGAGCACTTTGGTCGGATCCGCAGGCACGCGCTGCTTCGGTATTTCAATCTTGCGTTTACCGCTGAGGAACTGCCCCGTCAGCGAATCCGGCACCGCCATGATCTCTTCCATCGTGCCTTCTGCGACAATCTGCCCGCCGTGCACGCCCGCACCGGGGCCGATATCAATCACATGGTCAGCGGCACGAATCGCGTCTTCATCATGCTCAACCACAATGACGGTATTGCCCAGATTACGCAGGTGAATGAGGGTTTCCAGCAGTCGCTCGTTATCACGCTGATGCAGGCCAATGGACGGCTCATCCAGAACGTACATGACGCCAACCAGCCCGGCACCGATCTGGCTAGCCAGACGAATTCGCTGCGCCTCGCCGCCGGACAGCGTTTCCGCCGAACGGGAGAGCGACAAATAGTTCAGCCCGACATTCACCAGAAACTTGAGTCGATCGCCAATCTCTTTCAGCACTTTCTCGGCGATTTGAGCACGCTGCCCGCTGAGCTTCATATTCTGGAAAAACGTCATCGCATGGCCGATGCTCATATCGGAAATCTGCGGCAGCGTCGTCTGCTCGACAAACACGTTACGCGCTTCTTCACGCAGACGCGTTCCACCACAGCTGGCGCAGGAACGGTTACTGATGAATTTCGCCAGCTCTTCGCGCACCGCCGTGGATTCCGTTTCTTTATAACGGCGCTCCATGTTGTGCAACACGCCTTCGAACGGATGGCGACGTATCGAGGTATCGCCGCGATCGTTGATATATTTGAATTCGACGTTCTCTTTACCTGAGCCATACAGGATCACTTTCTGAACCGCGGCGCTCAGGCTTTCAAACGGGGCATCGACGTCAAATTTGTAGTGCTCCGCCAAGGAGCGCAGCATTTGAAAATAGTAGAAGTTGCGACGATCCCAGCCGCGAATGGCGCCGCCTGCCAGCGACAGCTCGGCATTTTGCACCACGCGGGACGGATCGAAGAACTGCTGCACGCCCAGACCATCACAGCTTGGGCACGCGCCCGCGGGGTTATTGAACGAGAACATGCGCGGTTCCAGCTCATGCATGCTGTAGCCACACACCGGACAGGCAAAGTTAGCCGAGAACAACAGTTCAGGCTGGGTTGGGTCGTCCATATCGGCAACAACGATACTACCACCGGACAGATCCAGCGCGGTTTCGAATGACTCCGCCAACCGCTGTGCCAGATCGTCACGCACTTTAAAGCGATCGACGACGACTTCAATAGTGTGCTTTTTCTGTAATTCCAGCTTCGGCGGATCGGACAGATCGCACACTTCACCGTCGATACGGGCGCGGATATAGCCCTGTGAAGCCAGGTTTTCCAGCGTCTTGCTGTGTTCGCCTTTGCGATCTTTCACAATCGGCGCCAGCAGCATCAGGCGTTTGCCTTCAGGCTGCGCCAGCACGTTGTCCACCATCTGGCTGACCGTTTGCGCATCCAGTGGCACATCGTGCTCTGGGCAACGCGGCTCACCCACGCGAGCAAACAACAAACGCAGGTAGTCATGAATTTCGGTAATCGTCCCGACCGTGGAACGCGGGTTGTGCGAGGTGGATTTCTGTTCGATAGAGATGGCGGGCGATAGCCCTTCTATATGATCGACGTCCGGTTTTTCCATCAGCGACAGGAACTGACGGGCGTAGGCGGAGAGTGATTCCACATAGCGCCGCTGCCCTTCGGCATACAGCGTGTCAAACGCCAGCGATGACTTACCCGAACCAGACAGACCGGTGATTACGATCAGCTTGTCACGAGGGATTATCAGGTTGATATTCTTGAGATTATGGGTACGAGCACCACGAACTTCGATCTTATCCATTCACACACTTCCCGGAATAAAAACGGTTTGTCATCGCCTCTCGAGCAGAGAGAACCGGTACGAAACGAGCAATTATGGCACAAAAAAAATGCCGGACGCATTTTTTAACGTCGCTCGCGACGGCCCGATAGGGTGGCAAGCAGGGATAGCTTGCCATAAAAAAGGCTGAATGGATATCCAGTATTAAACCCGTTTATTTTGCAAACGCTGCAAATATTACTTTCATTTCTGAAGCCATTTCGCAGGTATGACAGAGCGTTTTCCCATGTTAAGATTGATCGTTTAGACTTAAAATAAATCTATCGATTCATCAGGAGAGACGAGCATGGCCAGCAGAGGCGTTAATAAAGTGATTCTTGTCGGGAATCTGGGTCAAGACCCGGAAGTCCGCTATATGCCGAATGGTGGTGCAGTTGCCAACATCACGCTGGCTACGTCGGAAAGCTGGCGTGACAAGCAAACCGGTGAGCAGAAAGAGAAGACCGAATGGCACCGTGTGGTGCTGTTCGGCAAGCTGGCAGAAGTCGCGGGCGAATACCTGCGCAAAGGCTCTCAGGTTTACATCGAAGGCGCACTGCAAACCCGTAAATGGGCCGATCAGGCGGGCGTAGAACGTTACACCACAGAAGTGGTTGTTAACGTCGGCGGCACCATGCAGATGTTAGGTGGACGCCAGGGCGGCGGCGCACCAGCAGGCGGTGGCAATGCAGGTGGCGGCCAGCAACAAGGCGGTTGGGGTCAACCTCAGCAGCCGCAGGGTGGCAACCAGTTCAGCGGCGGCGCGCAATCTCAGCAACGCCCAGCACAGAACAGCGCACCAGCACAAAGCAACGAACCGCCGATGGATTTCGACGACGACATTCCGTTCTAAGATTTACTTTTAAGTGCACCAAAAATTTGATTGTGGGAAACCCTGCTCCGGCAGGGTTTTTTTATTCCCCAAGATTGATTGCATTTCTCAGGGTCATCCTGATTTAATAGCATAATCATCATGCTACGCGATAAAAATATCATTGGTTATTTTATCAAAAATGATATTTGAGTTATTAATATCATTAAGTTTGTGAGAGATTTAGCTTTTCCATTACCACTTAAAAAAATTAGTCATAAAAATTATTCTTAATAAAATTGCCATAAAAAATCAATGTAAATAGGTATTTTACATTCCTTGGCGTTATGTTCTGGGATTGTAATTGAAACCTGAGTCATCAGAATCACTTATAAAATACAATTTATTATTCTCCTCTCACTTAAAAGAAGATCGTGGTAATAATAACCACATTAACAATAACCAAGGAGACTATAAAATAAACCCTTAAAAAACAACACGATAAAAGAAAAAATAAAATGAATTATTTTTATCCCTGCGAGATTGACAAAGCCATTCGTTGAATATAATTTATTCTTGCATTAACGTTATTAAAATGGCTAACAGCAATACTCCTGCTATACCCGCCATACTTCAAGCTGCTTGTGCGTTGGCTGCCCTTACTCACCCCAGTCACTTACTGCTGTAAGCTCCTGGGGATTCGCGCAGTTGCCGCCTTCACGCAACTCGAATTATTTAGGGTATATAAAGCATAACTACAATTATTTATTAATAAGGATAAGCTATGTCCACTACAAAATTTGAAGCTGTCAAAGTTCAATCAGGTGCAACACAAAGTATAGATTTCGGAACTCGTGTACTTAACGCCTCTGTCGCCGTTCAAGCCTTTGAACTTTCTTTCGGTAGTGCTGATCACCATTTAAAAACCATTAGCGTTGCCAGCTCAATATCAAGTTTTAGTGGCAATAAAGTCACCGTTTCTGCAACCTGTTTTATGGAAGACAAGTCCAATAATAAAGCCTATGGCAGCGTCAACGTTCTTGTTGTCGCAGAATGTGATTCATAATTTTATCTTTCTCTTTTTTGATTAATTATATCGCAGGTAGCAGAAATGCTATCTGCGACTTTTGAGTACCAGCACACCGTCCAGAATACACGGTTCACACGTCAGAAAGCCATTATCCTCACGACACATTACCGTCTCTAGCCTAACTTATGCATCCTGACTGATAACGCTTCATTAAAAGGATATAAAAAATGAACAATAGCACGAACAGTCAAACCCCAAAAATACGCCCAAGCCAATTCGAAAAAAATATCAACAATATATTTAAGGACAGCGTTAATCTATTTCGTGGTGATATAAACCTACCTCTAGACTTAGTTTCACTGCAAGGAAGAAACAAGCTGGATGTGAAAGTGACGGCATCCTATGGCAGTAATGTTAAAAATGAGATTCATCAATCAAATGCCAGCGCCCCAACAAGTATATTAGGACTAGGCTGGAAGCTTCCTTTTGAAAGAATAGAAGTTGAAACACGAGGGAGTGCCTCATCAGGCGACAACACCTATCAAATTTACATTAATAACAGCGCAACAGAATTAATAAGAACAAAAAATGAATGGCAGCGTGCGACACTTTCCAATAACAGTATCCCCCCTCTTAACAAAGGGGAAATAGATTCCGCTATTCAGTCTCAGTTTATTGATTCTGGAATAACGATTGATAGTCATGCCCGTGTCAATACCATCGAACCGAATCAACAATGGGAAATTATTGATAGCCAAAATCAACGTGTGTTTGTCGTTAAGAACCGAGACTCACATCTGAGTGTCCTTTCTGGTGGTTTTGCCTTTGAATGTTTCCAATATGATTTCAGTAAAATTTTATATTACCCAGAGTTTGAACGCTGGGAAATTGTGAAAGATGATGGCACCAGTTATTTTTACGGTGGAATAACCCCGAATCAACATGCTATTCAATGGAAAGTAAGATGGGGTAACTGGTCAGGACAATCAGCGCTGACGCATGCCGGAGATAAAACACGATTACAATCAAGATTCGCGTCAGCCTGGAATTTAGTACAAATCGAAAGCCTTTGGGGAGATACCATCACGTTCAGCTATGATGTGGTGGAACAACAGATTGGTGACAACGGGTTATCGTTTACTAAAGCCTGCTACCTTTTAACAATCACCGACATGTTTAACCGTACCATTAATTTCAACTACAAGGAAAAACTGTACGATATTCATTCCCCTGCTGGCCCGCGCGAATACTTGTCTCCACATTGGAATGCACCCTATACGCAGATCCCTGATAACCAGCCGAGCCCCTATCAGGACCGATACGAAACTCGTTATCTGGACAATATTGTCGTTAATAATCCTCAAGGCTCTCTGCTTTATACCGTGCAATTGGGTTATGACATCAGCAGCAATTTCAGCCACTACGCAAAGAATGACAACCTCTACGGCGACACTGTCAAACGCACGCTAACCAGTATACGCCGGACATACGCCACCCCGTGTTCCCTGCCAGACCTGCAACTCAGCTACTGGCCGGCAGGCAGCGTTAACGCTGGGGCGCTAAGCCGTGCGATTACGCCCGATGGGGCCGATATCACCTACCGATACAAACAGCAGGCGCTGCCCCTCTGTGACAGGCAGCAGCAGATTACCACCCCTTGGCCACGCACCGCGAAGCCTCGAGTCTGGTTTGGGGCGGACTATGTGGTCAGCCTATGGCTAAACGAATCGACCGACCAGATCCATATCACTTTCTATACCTGGCTGGGGCGCTGGCAACAGTGGACGCCCACGCCTCAGGTCATCAAGGCCGCGTTCGATATCAATAGTGTTAACGTGATTACCTCCACTGACTTTGCCTGTCTAACCTATTCCAGCCCACAGAATGGGAAATCAGGCGTACACGTTTACCATAAAGACAACCGCAAATGGGGGGAATGGCTCGAAACGGCACCGATAAATGCAAAAACCGCTCATTTACAAATCGCCGCGGGTGACAATTTCTTCGTCACTTGTGATAAAGATAACCGCAAGCTACTACGCTACACATGGAATAGCTTTGCCAAGTCATGGATTATTGAAGAGAGATCCTCCGATCTTGCGGCAAATAAGCCAAACAACAAGCCTTACATCACCGCTACAAACAAGTACTACGCCATTCTGGACTATGCGCCAGAAAGCGGCGGCACGCATCACAATACATTCACACTCTATTATCAGGACGGTGGCGAGCAATGGCATACCGGCGCGTCCACAACGCTGACCTTTACCATAGGCGGCACTAATCCAGCAAACAGCTTTGGGTTTGCCAGCAGCGCCTCGTTTATTGCGCTGACTTACATTACTCAGGAAGTTTCTCTTAGCGTTGACTACACCATTAAAGTTCTGGAATGGGACGCTGCTTTTAACACGATAAACAGTGTCGACTTCCCCTGTCGCCTACCGAAAAGTAATCCCTCCAGTGTGATTACCATTCCCTTTATCGCCAGATTCATCAACAACAGCATGATTGCTTCCGGCCCTCATTTGCTACGCTACAACGGCGCATCATGGTTGTTTAACAAAAGCCTGAATTTCCGCGATACCTGTAGCGATCAGGACATAAACTGGTATGCCTACGGCACCGATTACGCTATCGCGGTCAGTAATCGGGAATCTGCCGTGCAAGCCAAACTCATTGGCTACGATCCCACGACCCAAATTACCCGCTGGGATAACAGTGCCATAGATTTGTATAGTAAAGACGGCTCCACATCCGCGCGGAAAATACATTTCTTCCCAACGGCCGGTGCCGATATTGCCACCATGGGCAATCGTATCTACCAGCGTGGTTCCTGGTGTAACTGGCAGGATGCGGTCAACCACTATCAGGAAGTGCCGTATGAGATAGATAGCACCACCATGATCAATCAGGGACCGCGTTTTATTTCTTATTTGAATTTGGCAGGAACGGCAGTCAAAGATACGACCGTCTGGCCACTCCTCAACCAGAACCTTGCCAGTAAAGATGTTATCGTCCAACGCTACTTCACACAGATCGGTGCAGACGGGCAAATCAAAACTAACATTAATGGTCAATACCCTTCAGGCCTCTCCACTTTTGTCACCTATTTGCCGCTGGAAAAGAGCTTTGATAACGCAGAAACCCTAACGCTGAACCGCTATCTGGATAATACCCTGCAAGGTACGCTGGTGGATTATTGCGTCGATACGGTCAGTATCAATGACGGTTATACCACCAGCACGACGGCGTATGTTTTTGATATCGCAACGGCAACCTGCGATCCAACCGGTGCCGTATTTAAATATTACAAAAGCACCTCTTATCCGGGCACCACCACGCCAGCCACCCCGCTTTTTGGCTATACCGAAAATAATTATTTCAACGGGCTAACCAGAAAAAATCAGAAGGTCAGCACGTCAGACCAAGACGATTCAGGCCTTTTAGATGGGCAGCTTATTGAACAAAAAACCTTCGATAGCAGCCATAATCTGTTGGTACATGAACAGAAGCATGTGGAAGTGTTTACAACGCTCACCGTCAAGGGAGTGCAACGTGACTTATTTGGCGGCTACATCCGCTGCGTCACCGACACAAGCACCAATGATGGCCTGCTGACGACCACGGGCTACACTTATGACAACCAGTTTGGCAAACTCGTACAGGAAACGTTTGATAATGTGACTCAAGACGGTACGGTAGAAACGATCACCAAAGACTATGGTTATGCATATCAGGCCTACCCGTGGTTCTTACTTAAGCACGTTATCGACGTTCCTTTCACCCATTTTGACTCGGTTACCAGCTCGGCTAATGGCGGCAAGAAAACGGTATTCTCCGGCAGCCTGCAACAATACACCCCTCAGTCACGTCAGTTTCCACTCTCTGGTCGCCCAGCTCCAACGGTGTGGGCAGCAAGCCAGGCGTATATCTTGCAACAGGCTTCTGATGACACCACGCCAGAGAGCTCACATCTCATCGCTGCCAACCCGGGTACATCATGGCTGAAGGTAAATAGCGTTCTGCGCAGGCGTTTTTATGGGGCAATCACCTGTGGGACTGACGCCACAAAACAGATAGAAAGCACGCTATGGGATCAAAACGAAATTCTGCCGATTGCGACCTTCACCAGCGAAGACGAGAACACCTGTGATTTTGTCGGTTTTGAACCCTATGAAGCCTATTCGTCGAACTGGCAATTATCGTCAGGCAAGGGGACGATGGCAGACTATCTCACCTCTGGTGATGCGTGCACAGGCACCCAGAGTTTTAAACTTGCCGCTAACAGCGCACTGTCGCGAATAGCGCAGCTACAACACTCGCAGACAGTAATCATTGCTGGCTGGATAAAAGTGGAAAAAGGGTTTCTGACCAACGCGGGCAACGTTTATCTGGAAACGCGCTCAGGCGGCGGTGAACGTAAAAAAATGACGATTATCCCTACCGATGAAGCGAAATGGGTGTACTGGCAGGCGGTCATCGACTATCAAGGAGAAGGGGTTCCCCTCCCGCTAACCGTGGCATTCACGAATGAAAAATCGTCCGCTTACCTTCTGATCAACAACATCAGCATTACCCCGTTGACCAGCAACATGGAAGCGAAATTTTACGACCCAATCTACTGGGATGAAACCGCCACGCTCGGCAATAATGCCGATATCATGCGTTATGGCTACGATGCACTACGCCAGAAATTCACCGAAGTTGGCCCACAGGAAAACAGCAAAAAAGGGTCGGTAAGCTACGCGACGCGAAGCTGGAATGACGCACAGCCCTTTGCCTATCCTCAAAACGATCCCTCCAGTAGCTGTGACATCATGGCGGCAGAAGGCGGCCTCTACGAAACCTTTATGAACGGCGAGCAAATCTGGGAGCACTGGCAGCGGGATGTCGTCGGTGCGTGGCGGCTCAATAACGGCCAGCTTTGCCACACGGGTCTGGCAATTAACACCATTTCATGGCGGCCAACCCAGCAACATGACTGCTATGCTATCGGCGTTACCCTCTCTTCCTACACGCCTCAGAATGCCGCTTTTGGCATCACTATCGGTAATTGCTTAAACGCCAAATGGCAGTCATTAACGGGCTGGACGCTGGAACTGGATGGCACGACGCACAAAAATAGCAAAGTTAATGGCCAGGTTCCCGCAACGGTTTTACTGATTCCTGTCAACGGAGCCGTGCTCTTATTCGCCGATGGTCGACAAGTTTTTGCCATAAAAAGTCCAACGCCACTGCGTGGCGAATGCGTGTTTTCAGCACAGGGCGAATTGCAATTCGCTAACCCTGTGACGTATCGCTCACCTCAAATTTCAATGGTGTATAAAAATGCAAATCGGCAGGGTATGCAGTATCAGGTGTTAAATGGTATCCAGTGTTTGGTTAAAGAAAAATGCTATGACGCCCTAGGGAACTGCATCGCTGAAACCAAGATAGCGACATTTGACAACACACTTTTCGGCTACCGCTCAGGGTTTGTCAGCGGGCTGGATAGTGCAACGGGCATGATGAGTGGCGAAATCAGCACGCTTTATCCACAAGATGAAGGATACCCGTACAGCGGCACTCGCTATGAAGCGTCATCACTTGGTAGACCACTCAAAAAAGGGTTACCCGGTAAACTGTTTGCCATCACTGGCAGCAACAGCCACACCACCCAGATAAGATATGCCGTTACCGATCAAAAAAGCATCGCAGGAATTCTGTATCGCCCAGGCGAACTATTGGTTACCGCGCTGACCGATGCGAATGGCTCTCAGGTTCTGGAAATTAAAGATCGTAGAGGACAAACGTTAGGCAAGCAGACCAATGCAGATAACACCGTTGTTGATGCCGTTCAGCAAGTTTTTGATGCCGCGGGGAATATCTGCCAAATCCTGCATCCGAACGCTTTTTTACCAGGCAACGACGCTGGGGCATTTACGACCCACAACCGCTATAACTTCCTGCAGCAACTCATATCCCGAACGACGCCAGATACGGGAGAAACGCGCTATATCTACGATTCCGCAGGTCGTCTACGCTTTAGTTCAACGCCGTTAACGGTTGAGAAAGGCACCGTTCTCTATAAGAAATATGACATTCTGGGTCGTATCATTGAGGAAGGAGAAATTACGCGTTCTTGGGGGGATGGCAGTCAATTACAGAGCATAGCGAACAGCGATCCGCGCTATCCACAGAATAACCTCTGGGAAACCCAAAATAGCTATGACGGAACAGGGGAAGACGTCACATTACGCGGGCGTTTATGGAAAATACAGAAACGAAATGCCAGCGATACGATCGTCGAGAACAGTTACGGCTACGATCGCTACGGCAACACAACACGCACCACATTGAGCGTGCCAGAGCAAGTTGCGCAAACCACGACATATACTTACAACAATCTGGGTAATACCACGCGTATTGATTACCCTACCGGCGCGCCCGTTCCCAGTGTCATTTACACCTATAATAACATGGGGCAAAACACGGCCATCGGTACGGAGAGCGACCCTGGAAAGTTTGCACAATATCGTTATCATGCTGATGGCAGCCTCGCCGGAGAACAGCTCAATACCACAGGGAGTCGCCCGCTTGTACGTCGTCTGGCTTACAACTCACCGGGATGGGTAACCGAAATAGACAACCAGTACGCTGACGGTAGCCTGTTGCTCAAACACACCTTTAGCTATACATCCGGTGGCTATAACGGCTCAGGTTACTACAACGGTAATATTGCCAGCGCCACCAGCGAAAACAGCATCAATCCAGAAAACACATTTGCCTACCGCTATCAGTACGATAAACGCGGCCAGTTAATCGTCGCACAGCACAGCACTCACGATGACTACAGCCTTGGCGTCGGCCACCCGCTTACCTTCGATCCCAATGGCAATATCTTGTCTCTTCAGCAGGGAACGGCACTGAGGACATATGATTACCTAAAGAACAGCAATAAAGTTGCTGCCGTTCATCATGATAACGCGCAAACACAGCATTATCGTTATGACACCTTCGGCAATGTCACCGCCTCATCGCATCGCCATATTGCACGCATCGACTACAATGCGCTGAATAATTTACCGCAGTTCGTTTCACTGGAAGAGGGCAACTCGCTGGAATTTACCTATAACGGCCTTAATCAACGCGTTATAAAGCGGCGGAGTAACGGCACACAAACGCTGTATGTACATGGGCTGAGTGACTTCCCGCTGATGGAGTCAGGGGAACAAAACACCCAATATATCTATGGCATTGGTGGCCTATTGGCGATGGTAAAAAACCATGTGACATATTATGTTCTGAAAGATTTGCAGGGATCGGTACGCGCCGTCATTGCTGACGACGGCACCGTTGCCACCATGCTGGACTACATGCCGTTTGGTCAGCTATTTGCCAATAGTGTCGGTACACCGGATATTCTTCACTACCGCTATACTGGCCAAGAGTTTGATGCAGAACTGGCAATCTATAACTATCGTGCCCGCTTTTACGATCCCCAGCTTGGGCGCTTCTACTCGTGCGATCCCAAATTCCAATATGGTGGCCCGTTCGTTTATTGCTACAACAACCCTGTCAACCAAACCGACTCTTCGGGTGAAATAGCGTCAATTCTGATTATTTTGCTCACGGGGGCACTGGTTGGCGCAGCGATTGGCGGTATCTCCGCTGCCTATACGGGCGTTCAATCTGGGCTAAAAGGGGGCGCACTGGCAGGTTACATCTTTGCCGGAGCAGGGATCGGTGCCGTTGCGGGGGCACTATCCGCAGCTGGCGGGGTCGGTGCTTTTGCTGCTGGGTCGGCGGCGGCGGCGGCAACATCAACAACGGCAGGCGGCATCATTGCGGGATCGTTTGTTGGTGCGGTCTCCGGAGGTGTTATTGGCGCTGCACAAGGCGTCAGCCAGCATTTTGTCAACGATGCCTTCGGCGTCGCCAACTCGGGAACCTGGCAACAATCGATGTTCAGCGGTGCGATTACGGGTGCGATTGGTGGAGCAATCACTGGCGCGGTCTCCGGTGCAGGCGGTGCGTTAGCATACCAACAATCGAAGATTTACGACAAAATTCTTGGTACAGGTAACAGGCTCTCATTCAGCCCGTCATCGCTTACTGATGTCAGCAATGCCTACAGCTCGTTTGGCAACCTTGGCGTCGTACCACAGTCCACTCAGCTCAGTCGCATACCCGTAATAAAAACGCTGCAAAGCCTCACGTTGGGCAAATTAACGATACCTGCGTTTGGCAGTCTAACAGGGGCGATAGCCAAACAAGGTGTAAAACCATTACTCCCTACGTCAGGTGGAACAAATAGCTCGTCATCTACATCACAGAATCAGCCCCCTTCATTCTACGGGCAACAGGCCTATAATCCGTCGATGAGCGGCAGCGTAGGGATGCAGTCAGCGCTAATAATGAATCCATCAAACTGGAGTAATAACAAGGCGTAACCGTGTCGCAGGTGAGGAAAGTGGCGTGTCCTCACCTGCTTGACCAATGAAAAAAGGAATGAAAAAGCCAAATACCTCTTTCATTTTCCGTGGCATTTGGCTCTTTATCACTGATTAACCACCCTTTTATGATAAAAAGGGTCACCACCACCACCATGGGGCTTCGCCCTGTCACGTTGCCAGATGTGCTAAAAGGGGAAAATGTTATTTTAGCAAACTGTCAGTCAGACTGATCGCTCACTCCCCGCCTACATTCCGAATAATTTTGACGCGCAGCATCAGGCAACACGCTATCTCATTGACCGTGGCTACCAAAAACCGCTCTGCTTTTGGCTCCCTGAGGCAGAAGCGGCAAACCACGATCGGCGTGAAGGATTTGAACATACCTGGCAAACCACGGGGCGCTCATTATCAGACGCCTCGCAGCACCATATGATGGTTCAACATGTTGTTGATGTTGGCGCAGGCTTTCCAGTTCACGAACAGGCCGCTGATATAGCTTTCCATGACATTCAACGAGTTCACGCGGCAGGGTAAACGACCCGGCCCACCCTTCCTGCTTGGACGGCATCGGCGACCATCCATCCCAGAATGACGCGCCTGCCACCCGCTGCTAGAAACGACTGACCATGTCCAGAAGAAGGCAAATAGCAATCCACTTAACGTTAAGTAATTTTTCCTGACAGAGTGTGCCAGTGTATGCGCGTGTTTATTCATGTTGGCCTATCCCGCAAGAAGCCCGATATGATTGTTAATGTACGGCCCAGAACGTAGGAATTTAAACGAATTGGTCTGCTTCCCTCTCAATAAGTGGATGGGCATAACAGTCTGTTTAATTGTTATAAATATCAGCCTGATGTTCAGCCCTATCCGCAACCCTATGAGAGTAAAATGATGAATATAGATCAAGAAATTATTATTAATTCCGTCGCGCCAGAAGACTATGACCAATGGCTGCCTTATTGGAAAAGTTATCAAGCGTTCTATAAAGTCCAACTTACCGATGACGTCACTGAAACCACCTGGGAGCGCTTTTTTAACGCCGATATACCGGTGTATTGCGCGGTAGCAAGAGAAGGTTCACACATTGTCGGTTTCGTACACTTTGTTTTTCACGATTCCACATGGGGAGTAAACCCTTATTGTTACTTAGAGGATCTGTTTGTTGTTCCTAGCACTCGCGGTAAACACGTTGGGAAAAAACTGATTGAATATGTCAGGGAAAAGGCACAAGAAAAAAACTGCGATCGTCTTTATTGGCATACGCAGGAAACGAATAAAACAGCACAGCGGCTTTATGATTGGGTAGCAGAAAAACCAGGCATGATCGAATATAGAATGCCGCTTTAACAGTAGCCTTTATGCAAAGCAAAACGTCCCAAGTAAATTATGCGAGCTAACCACCGCCGAATTAGTGGTGATCGCACGGCTCAATGGCATTAACGGTGTATACCCTAAATAATTCGAGTTGCATGAAGGCGGCAACCGCACGAATACCCGAGAGCATACTCAAGTAAGTGACTGGGGTAAGTAAGGGCAAATTGGCTAAGCCAATTTGAACGCCGCTTGCGGCGGCCCTCTAGAGCGAGGCTCAAAAATGAGCCGAATATTGCCAACGCACAAGCAACTTGAAGTATGACGAGTATAGATAGCTTTACGGATATCGGGTGGGTAAGAGAAGAACTGTTGAGATTTTCCCAATCTGTGCGCCAACTTTTGCTGATTTGCGCGAATTTCTCATCCCAGATGCCGACAAAAGTATCCTGTGCCATCAGAGCCGCCTTTGCCATAGGCCCTGATACACCGCTTTAAACCCGCCGGTAACGGCCTGTAATCTTTCCACAACACGTATTTCAGACTGTTAATTATGCTCAGCTAAATGTGGGTTTGCAGATACACGATGTTTATCACATCCGAGAAAACTGGTTGAGATCGTTTTCGATTTTAAGGAATTTGACCCGCTCAGCCATGAGGGATTTGAGTTTTTTCGTCCATGTTTTTCCTGTCTCTGCTATTGGAGTAAAAGTATAAAAACAGGCAATTAAATAATTTCAATTACAGTCTTGAAAAAACACATTACAAAACATTTCCGCCTGTATTATTCTAAAAAAAATATCAACATCATCAAATTAATATATCATAAAATCAAGAATTGATTAAAAATAAGCACAAATATAATTCAATGGCTACGTTTAAAATAAAACATGATATTTCCACCTCTAAATGGAAAGTTATTAAATATCATTTATAATTACCACATGCACCATGATTTACTTGTGCATACTTTCTATGGCAGCTTTTTCTCATGGGCTATTTTATACCATTCCTTACAAATAAAATTAAGCAAGATAATTAAAACTATCCTAACCATTTATTTTGGAGGTATTCATGATCAGTATCACATCATTATTTAGGGCAAGTTTTCTAGCTTTATTTTTATTGGGAAATTATGCTAATGCAACCTTACTTTATCAAATCGAACCTAGTGGCAGGTCTGCTGATGCACTTGCAGAACCGATCGTCAAATCACTATTAGAAGAAAAAACAACGAAGGAGTTATATATTGGTAAGATAAAAATTAATAAACTAGGTGAGGACATTAAGAGCATTCGACTTGAGACTTCCCCGGGCGTTATAATTAGCTCTAATTTAGTAAGTTTTAAAAAAGATGAAAACGGCTCTTTAGTTTGGAAAGGCGACATATCATCGTTGATAAAAAATAAATCCATCAATGATAAAATAGAAAACACTACAAGTAATTATGTTACGTTGATAGAAAACAACAATCTTATTACCGGTCTCATTTCATTTCGGGATAAAACATACTCCATCACGCCCTTAAATAATGAACAAATTGCTATTGTTACGATAGATAGTAGTAAATTCCCCGAAGGAGCACCTCCGATTATTAACTCCGATAGCGAAGAAACCACAGTAAAGCCCAAAGAAACACAGATTAATACGGTTACACAGCAACCTATAGACAAAACATCATCATCATTAAATTTAGATGTACGAGCTGATGATATCAGTAGAATTAATGTTTTGATGATAACAACGCCAGAAGCATATAATAGAATTGGTGCTGCTCAGTATCCTGGTTTTGTTACATTAGCTACAGATACATTACAGAGCGCAGCAACAAATAGTAAGTTGCCAATTCAGTATAAAGTAACCGCTGTCGTTACTGGTATCAGTGAAGCAGGTCGAACATACGATCAATTACTTTCTGCACTCCGTGACCCAAATACTCCACTGGGTAAGTTTGCAGCAGAACATCGGGAGCTTGCACAAGCCGACCTTGTTAATTTGATGGTTATCAATCCCGCATATTGTGGTTTGGCATATGTAACAAACGGTACAGTTGAACAATTTAGGAGACTTGGTTTTAGCGTTGTGACACATACCTGTGTGTCTGGATATACATTTCCGCATGAAATAGGACATAACTTGGGGGCAACACATGACCCAAACGCAGGTAGCAATCCTTATTTTAGTTACGGGTATGGATATCAATATCTAGGAAATCCTCCCTGGCGGACAGTGATGGCTTATGGATGTCAATCTATTTCTTGTCCTAGAATTAACGCCTACTCCAGCCCTAACCTATTTCATAATAATTTACCAATGGGAACCGCAAATCAGGATAACGTCCGTGTTCTGAATGCTACACGCCATAATGCAGCTAAAGTTTATCCAAATAAACCAGTTGACCCAGTTGACCCAGTTGACCCAGTTGACCCAGTTGACCCAGTTGATTATGACTACGTATTTCCTAACGGTCTTAACGTATATAATGCAGGCACATTGGTGAAACAGCCTAAAAATGGCAAAATTTATGAATGCAGGCCGGCACCTAATAGTGGCTACTGTCGACAATGGACTCAAACATCAACACAATATGAACCCGGCTTCGGTTTTGCGTGGCGAGAGGCATGGATAGAGAAGTAGTCAAAATGGCACGGTAGCATATTCAAACGGTAACGCCTGGCAACGATCTATACCCGTAATACGTCAAGTTGCATGTGCATTGGCTTCCAGCAACTCGAATTATTTGAGGCATAGCATAATTCGCCGCCTTTTTATTAAAAAGCTCAGTGCCATTACCCCTAACCTCGATCAAGGCTCTGATTAAAGTCTCCTGTGATTGTGCAAGAATCCGTAATTTCTATGAGATTACGGATTCTTTTTTATACTACTCAGCCAGAGCGAATGGTTCGGTGGATATATCGATTCCCGCGACTACCGCGTCACAGCGCTTGAGCGGCTGTTATCGTTGAAATAACGCCCGCCTACCCCACCCGCCGCACCGATTCCCTAACCACCACCTGCCCAGCCAGTTCAGTACGCTGGGCAATGCCGAGTGCCTGTGCGGGCGTCATTTGCTGCGCCAGTAGCTGTAGCGCGGCACGGGCAATCGTCTCAAACGGCAGGTGTACCGTGGTGAGTGAAACCGGCAGCATGTCGAACGGCAGGATGTCGTCCATGCCCATGACGGACATGTCCTCCGGCACGCGTAGCCCGTGCTGATACAGCGCGTCGATCACGCCGATAGCCTGATTGTCCGCCGCACAGAAAATCGCAGTAACGCCCAATCTGTCGGGATTAGCCGTCAGCCAGCGCAGCAGCGCATCGCGTGCCGTGCGCGGGTGGAAATCCGGCAGCGACAGAATTAGATCCTCATCCACCGCTATGCCCGCCTGCGCGAGCGCATCCCGATAGCCGCGTTCGCGCTGTTTGATCGTCATACGCGACGTCCAGGTCAGGTGCAGGATCCGCGTGTGCCCTTGTTCAATCAGATAACGCACCGCCGCGGCGGCGGCATAGTGGTTGGCAGGCGTGACGCTACTCAGGCGCATGGAGGGATCTTCCCCGTTGATCAGCACCGCCGGAATACCACTTTCCGCCACGGCGTTCAGCAGCGTTGGGTGATCGTCATTCACGATCAGAATCCCGCTCTCTTTTCCGCCCTGAAGTTCACGCAGTAGCTGCTGTTCGTTAATGGTGTCGTGCTCCCCGAGAAACGGGCGAAGCTGGATATTACGTTGCAAACACAGCGTTTTCAGGGCGTTAATCAGCGTCAGCGACACCAGATTGTACTCACTTTCCAGCATCAGGTTACGCGGCGTCGCCAGCAGGATGTGCCGCAGCGGTTCCGTCTGCGCGACGGTCGCTTTGCCCACTTTATGCAGCGGATAGCCTTGCTCGGTGGCAATCGCCATGATGTGCTGTCTGACTTTGGCGCTGATCGGGGCTGTCCCGTTCAGCGCGCGGGAAACCGTGCTGATGGAAACCCCCGCGCGGTCGGCAATATCCTTGAGTGTCGCCATTATTTCATCCCCGTGTTGGCAATCCCCGTCGTGATGTATTTTTGCAGGAAGACGAACACCGCCGTCACCGGCAGAAGCGAGAGCATCGTCATCGCCAGTATATAGTGCCATTGCACCGAGAACTGCCCCTGAAACGCATTCAGGCCGATTTGCAGCGTAAAATTGTCCTGACTGGAGAGGACGATCAGCGGCCAGAGGAAGTCGTTCCAACGCCAGATCACCGAGAAGATCGCCAGTACCGCCAGCGCGGGTGCAGTCAGCGGCAGGATGATCTTCCAGTAAATACGGAACTCGCTGGCGGCATCGATACGCGCTGCCTCGATCAGCTCATCGGGGATCGTCAGCATGTATTGCCGCAGCAGAAACACGCCGGTCGGCGTCGCCACCGTGGGAATAATCACGCCCCACAGGTTATCGCCCATGTTCAAGCCAATCACCACCAGAAACGTCGGCACCATCACCACCGACAGCGGAATCATCATCGTGGAGAGAAACAGCGTCAGCACCGTACCGCGCCCGCGAAACTCGTATTTCGATAGTGCAAAGGCCGCCATCGAACTGAGCAACAGAGTCAGCAACGTCGCCATCACCGTCACGAACACAGTGTTCTTCAGGTAGGTGGCAAAGTGGAACTTCGTTATCGGCGTCGTGTAGTTCTCCGTCTCCAGATGCAACGCTTTCATTGGCACCAGATCTTTGGTCGACACACGCACCACTTCACTCGGCGCATCCGGGTTCACCAGCTGTGCAATCAGCCCGATGCGACGTACCAGCGCCATCGTTTTCGCTTCGCCGTCTTCCTGCTTAACCTGCCACAGCTCGAGCGGCTTCGGGTACTCCGGCAGCGTGACGGTATCTGCCGCCTGCGGCAGAAAACTCGGTGGAAAGCGATTGATCTCCGCAGGCGTTTTGAACGACGACATCGCCGCCCACATCACCGGAATCATCACCAGCAGCGTACCCACCACCAGCCAGACCCAGCTCATAATATCCGTAATATGGATGCGCCCCGGATGACGGGTACGGGTGAGAAATGCGATTATTTTCATCATGGCTCCCGTTATTTTTTCCCTTCCAGCCGACGCGTCAGCAGGAACTGTAACGCCGTCAGAATCATCAGCACCACGCCCATCAACACCGACGCTGCCGAGGCTAGCCCGTAAAGCGAGGCATTCGACGAGAAAGCGGTCTGGTAGATGTACTGCACGATAAAGCTGTTGGCCGTGCCGGGGCCGCCGCCGTTGGTCAGTACCCAGGCTTCATCGAAGATCTGCACGCTATTGATGGTCAGCAGAATCACCACCACCAGAATATTCGGTGCTAGCAGCGGCAACGTCAGGCGATAGAAACCACGCCAGCGCGAGGTGCCGTCCACCGCCGCCGCCTCGTAAATATCACGCGGGATCGCCTGCAATCCGGCCAGCAGAATCAGGGTATAAAACCCGACGTGAAACCAGACGGAGACAAACACCACCCAGAAGCGCGAAAACGTTGGGTCGAGCAGGAAGGTAATCGGCTGCCCGCCCAGCGACGACAGCACCAGATTCAGCAAGCCGTTGCGGTTCAGGAACCACTGCCAGATCAGGCCAACGACCACCGGCGACAGCAGCACCGGATAGAAGAACATGGCGCGGAAAAAACCACGGGCGATAATCTTGCGGTTGAGGATCAGCGCCGTCACCAGCGCCACCAGCAGCGTGCAGAGCACGTTGAAAAAGGTGAACGACACCGTGTTGTAGACGCCAGTCCAGAACAGATCCTGCTCACAGGTGGATGGCTCGGCGTAGTTGCCGCAGCTCAGCAGCGTGGAAAAGTTATCCACGCCAACGTAGGGGCGCTCCCACAGCAAAATATTGGTGCCGCCAGTAAAGGCGTAGCACACCGCCAGTAGAATCGGAATAAAGACAAAAACGGCGAACAGCAGCATATTGGGCGCGATAAAAAACCACGGCATCACTTTGCGGCCACCGAGTTTTTGTAGCAGATTCACCGCTTTTTCCACTGGCGTCACCAGCTTATCGATCAGCGATCCTGCGGGTAGTAAGGCAATCTTTTTCATGTCGTCCTCTCCCGTCGCGATAATTAATGCTCGGTACAGCGCGGCAATGTGTCATCCGTTTTGCCATCGAACAGATGGCAGTACGTTGGCGGGAAGCGGACGAATACCGATTCACCCGCAGCGAACTCGCGGTGCTGCGCCAGATGGACGATCATCTCATCGTCAATGCCGCCCATCCGCCCGTAGATAAAGGTTTCATGCCCCATCATCTCGCAGCGATCGACACACAGTGCAATCCCCTCGCCTTCCTCCACCAGCTCACAGTGTGAAGGGCGAATGCCGAGCGTGACGTTCTGCCCGACGGTGCCGATAAACGGCAGCACCAGACGATTGCCAGACGGGCACTGCACCTCAACGCCGTCCGCGCAGGTGGCGACGATCTGCGCAGGAAACATATTCATGCGCGGTGAACCAATGAAGCCCGCGACAAATTTGTTTTTCGGCCGATTGAACAGCTCCAACGGCGTGCCAACCTGCTCGATGCGGCCGGCGTTCAGCACCACAATGCGCTGCGCCATCGTCATCGCTTCCACCTGATCGTGAGTCACGTAAATCATGGTGGTGCGCAGCTTCTGGTGCAGGCGGGACAGCTCGCCGCGCGTCTGCACCCGCAGCTTGGCATCCAGATTGGAGAGCGGTTCATCAAATAGGAACAGGTCAGGTTCACGCACGATGGCGCGCCCAATCGCCACGCGCTGCTGCTGCCCACCCGACAGCGCACGCGGCCGGCGATCCAGATAAGGTTCCAGCCCCAGCATACGGGCGGCTTCATCAATACGACGGATGATTTCGTCTTTAGGAAAGTGCAGGTTCTCCAGCCCGAACGCGAGGTTCTTGCGCACCGAGAGGTGCGGATAGAGCGCGTAAGACTGGAACACCATCGCAATCTTGCGCTCTGCTGGCGTGAGATCGTTCACCTTGCGGTTGTCGATCAACAGCTCACCGCTGCTGATCTCTTCCAGCCCGGCAATCATGCGCAGCAGCGTGGATTTTCCACAACCCGACGGGCCGACAAAGACCATGAACTCGCCGTCATGAATCGTTAAGTCCACGCCTTTGATGATGCTCACCGCACCATAACTTTTGTGGACGTTTTTTAGTTCCAGACTCGCCATTGTCAGCCCTCGCAAACAGAATCTAACTGTGCCAATAACATCAGCATGACCAGCGCCTGCCCGTAAGGCACAGCGACATTGGGAATATCGCGATAGAACTGTAAGTCGTGTCCCATCGCCGTGCCGTCCGAGACACCTTGCACCACGCCCTGCGCGTCAATCTGCGCCACCACGGCGGCATAGCCTTTTTCCAAGACGTCCTGCGGGAAGTCGCGCAGCATGCCCAACCGCCGTGCCGTCAGAATCCCGGCAATGAATCCCGCGCTGGCAGACGTCTCCAGCGGTGAATCAGGGTCATCCAGCAGCGTGTGCCACAGGCCAGAATCGTGCTGGCAGCGCGCCAGCGTTGTCGTTTGCTGTTCCAGAATCGCTTCCAGCGTACGCAGTACCGGCGCGGACAGCTGATCCTCCGCCAGCACCCGCATTTCCGGCAGCACCAGCGTGATCCAGGCATTGCCGCGTCCCCAGAACGCATTCGCATAGTGATGGCGACCGACGAACGTCCAACCGTGATACCACAGCCCGCTGCGCACATCGGCCAGATAGCGCGCGTGCGTGACAAGCTGGTATTCCGCCTCTTCGATCAGATCGCGGCGGGAAAGTAATTTCCCCGCGACCACCAGAAACAGACCCGCCATAAACAGCGTGTCGTCCCACAGCTGTCCGGTATTCGGCCGCTCTTTCACCGTATGCTGGAAGCCGCCATCCTCGGTTTTTGGCAGCGAGTGCAGCAGCCAATCCGCCCAGTCGCTCACGGTTTCGCGCCACTGTGCAGGCGCATCCGGCTTGTCCTGACACAACAAAGCCAGCACCAGCATCGGAGCCGTCGAGTTAATCTGGCGCGGTGGCAGCCCAGCATCCAGCTTTTGCTGATACCAGTTCGCCAGCGTCGTCAGCATGGTGTCATCCTGCGTCAGATGCGCCAGCTTCCAGAAGCCGTACAGCCCGACGCCAACTTCCCAATCCCACTCTTCGAATTGAATCGTCAGCCCGGCATCCGGCGCATCGTCCTGCGTCACGCTGTCAATAGCCTTCAGGCGGCAAAACGCCCGCGCCACCTGCGCCAGCAGCACTTCGGTTTGTTGTCGGTTAAGTGAACCTGTCTGCATGTCATGGATTTCCTGTGTTGAACTGCGGGACGACCGGGACATCGTCGCGGAAAAGGAAAGGCTGCTGCGCCACGTTGAATCCTGCCGCGTGGCTAAAGGCCAGTTCGCCGTAATCGGGATCGTCGATACGCACGCCGTCGCTGTCCTGTATCAGCGAACGCCCTCGGAAGCGGTCAGCAAACGCAGCAAATCCCTCTGCACCATCGCCGCTGTCCACGGCAACGAACCAGACGTTCTGCTCGCCATACGCCCGCAGTTCGCCTTCCGCCTGCTGGCCTGCGGTCGCAAACGGCTGTAATCCGGCGGGATTATGAAACGCGGCATAGCCGTTGCCGCCGCGTACGAAGCACCAGACATCTTCAACGATGACCTCATCCAGTGCGGTTTGTGGCAGATAGAGGTGCGTCCACGGGCGAATATCCTGTTGCAGATCGAACACCATCAGCGCGCGATTACGATGTTGCATCAGGTGCGGCAAACGCCCGTTTCCCGCCCAGTAAGAAGGACGGTGCACGCCGTCGGGGCGATCTTCGCCGGGGTGGTTCACCCACAGGCGGGCGGCATAGTGTGTGCCCAGCCGCACATCCAGCAGATGCTGCTGGTGCCCATGCTCGCCGGGGTGATGATCGAAAACGGAAGAAAAGGCAACATCGCGCTGCTTCCAGGCGATGATGCGGGCGCTGCGGTTCAGCCCTTGTACCCAGCGCGCTTCGGCACCGTGCGGCAGTGACCAGTGTGCGATCCGATCCGTCGCTTCCGGTGGCTGATAGTCGCTCAGGCACAGCAGCGGCAGCGCGGCGCAGTGCGGAATCAGCCAGCCCTCGCCCCACATCAGCGCACACAGGCCGGACAGCTCGGTCAACATGCCGGAACGCAGCTCTTTATCGTAGGCGCGTCCCATCGTGCCAACCGCGACGCCGTTCTGATGCACCCACGCCGTCATCAGCATGATGCGGTCAATCACCACGCGGGATTTCTCGCGCAGATCGGCGTCCTGAGCCAGTTCGTACAGCGCGACTAGCCCAATCAGATCGATGGGGTAATAGGCCGCCGAATTCCACTCCACCAGCCCGTGTTCCAGAATGGAATCAAACCAGCGCGTCAGGCGTTCGTGAGCCATCGTCTTCTGCTCCAGCCCGCGACGGCCGCTGCACGGAAAGGTGTCATCCGGGAAGTTTTGTCCGGCCAGATATTGTGCGACGTGGAAGCACAGGCAGTGGTTTTCGCTCCAGAACCACATGGTGTCGTTGCCCGGCTCATCAATCCAGTAGCGGAAACCGAGAATCGCGCTGCGCACGCGCCGCCAGTCCTGCGGCGGCAACTGCTGTCCCTGATAGCGCTGCCACAGCCAAATCAGCGGCACCAGTTGGAAATCGGCACAGTCTTCACGACGGCTGATTTTCTGCAATGCGCTATTGAGAATCGGCGCGGCGGCATCGCTGCCCTCACCAGTTTCGACAATCGCCAGCAGCCGACCGAGGCGCTCAAAACCGTGCAGCGCGGTATGGCGCAGTACCGCTTCACGCCGCGCCGCTAATGTCGGCAACGCAGGCATCGTTTGTTCAGGCAAGCGCCCAAAGCTGAGGGTGCGCGTCAGCGTAATGCCGTTGCAGGTCGCGGCGCAGACCAGATCGTAATAGCCAACCAAGATTTCGGGTAAATCCACCTGCCAGCCCAGATTGCCGGCTGGCAGCGTGTGTTGCTGCTGCCACGCAGGAACGGACTCGTTGACGTTGCCAACCAATCGGTGTGCCATCGTCACCGTTTCCAACAGCGGTTGTGAGCTATTCAGCACCAGTACGGGCGGTTGGATCAGGTTATTCTCCAGCGTCAGCCCGTTCACCCAGCTATCCAGCGCGGTCAGCTGTGCGCTGAGCGCAGCGTCTTCATCAAGCTGCCAGAAGAGCGCGTCTTCCCCCTGATAGCACAGGCTAAACAGGTAGTCGGTATCACGCTCACACAGCTCTTCGCTATGAACCACCAGCGTGTTCAGCCCCGCTCTCAACGGCAGCGAGATCGCACAGGTTTGCTCAGTGTTGCGGGTAAACGGCGTAAAGCGGGTAACCTGTTCGCCGTTCAGCCACAGCGTGACGCCGCCGCAGGTGCTGAGCGTAAACGGTGCCGTCTGCGCCCGGTCACTGTGGATCGTGCAGCGAGCAAAGCGCTGAACGTGAACCGGACACGGCCAGAAATCGCTGAAATTCACGCTGCGACTTTCATCGCCGCCGCTCCACATCAGCGGGAAATGAAGATTTTCGGGTAACGTCACTTCGCGCTTTGCCTCTTCCTGCAAAAAGCGCACGCGGCAGGGTAAAACACCGACATCGACAAAGCCGTTAATAAAGCGGTAATTCACCTTATCCGGCAGCGTATCCGGCTCGGCGAAATAACGTTTCTCCGTCAACTCGGTGATGAGAAACCGATTAATGACGCCGTTCTTCTTTAATTTCCAACCGATATTCATACGGAATCCTGTTTACGGCGTTGAAAATAAAATAACGAAAATGTATGGCTGCATTTATTTGCACTTTCGCTGTGCACGCCCTGCCAATATTTAGGGCATCGGCTCATTCACTGCACTGTGACATCGCAATTAGAATGCAAATTTGCATTAAATTGTCATTTGCATTCATTTATTGATATTTCGCATTAATAAATAAGATTATCTCTTTTATATATGTGATTAATATCACAAAAATGCTTTATTTAAATCAACATTTAAAATATCTTTAACCTGCTTCACATAAATCAATCAGGGTTCTGTCCATGATTGCATGATGAAAATGACAGATGAATGCAAATTTGCATTAATTAAAAGACAAGATAAATCGCAGGAATAAAATAAGCCCGTCGCCAACGCTTGGGTATTTGCGCCATTAATCAAACCTATGATGTGGAGATGTTTATGATACGTCCCAACACCGCGTTATTTTTTTCCGCCCTTGCGCTGGGGTTATTCGGCAACAGCGCGTTAGCCGCCAAAACGCAAATAACATTTTTATATAGTGACGACGATCCCGAATTAGTGCATTTCATGGAGCAGAAAGTTAAATCCTTCTCTCAAAGTAATGAACGCATTGATGTGAATTTCGTCAGCACTGGCTATAACGCGCTGCAAACACAGTTACCGATGCAGTTGGCTGCGGGCTTAGGCCCCGATATTGCTAAAACCACGCAAATGGGGCTGCTCGGCTATACGCTGGATTTACGTCCCTACCTGAAAGATCCCGCTGCATTTGAGAAACGCTACAGCGCCGGTATCGAAAAGATCATGCGCGTGAAAGGCGTGCATAAAGCCGATGCGCTGCCGGGCTTTGTCGCTTCCTGGACCGCCGACCTGCCATTTATTAACGTGACGCTGTTTGAGCAGGCGGGCGTTCCGCTACCGCAGCCGGGCTACACGATTGATGATTTGATGAAGGCCTCGAAGCTGGTCGCGGAAAAAACCGGCGTGCATATTCCCTTCACCATCGACCGCAGCGGTTTTCGTTTCTCCGGCCCTGCCTACTCCTATGGCGCACGTTACGATAAAGACGGGCTGATCAACTTCCCGGATGCGGCAGCACAGCAGTGGATTAAAGATCTGAAGCGCTGGTCGGATGAAGGTGTGTTCCCGCGTGAAATGTGGGGCGCGGCGGGCGGCGGCCAGTACAAGAGCATGGCGGACGATTTCGTGAACGGTAACATCGTGACCTACTTCTCCGGCAACTGGCTGTTGAACCAGTTCAGTAAGCAGATTGGCGACGGTTTTGACTGGAAAGTGCTGCCTGCGCCTTGCAAAGAGAAGTGTATTTCGATGGGCGGCGCGACCTTCATCATGCCGTTCACCACCACCAAACACCCGCAGGAAGTCGCCGAATTCATGGAGTGGCTGGGCAGTGAGCCGCTGCAACGTGAGATCGCCGAGCGCTTCAATATCATCGTCGGCGCAGATATTGCCGATCTACACTACCAGACCAAAGATAAGCACGTGATCGACGGCCTGAACACTGCGCGTGAAGAGATCAAAAAGATCCCGTCTTACGTCTTTGATTGGGAACGCATGGAAAGTCTGGGCGCGAACGAACTGTACCCCATCATCCTGACGCGCTTTACCCAATATCTGAACGATCAAGTGTCGTTTGATGAGTATCTGCGCCTGACCTCAAACGATGTGAAGCGCCTCAACGAAACGATCGCGACCAATCAACAACAGCGGAAAAACGCACCGTGAAAGGGCAACTGAGGGAGGTCGGCATTGATGGCGATCGCCCCTTTGATCGGGCGCAGGAGAGCACGTTGTGCGAACAGCGCTGGCCAGGGCAAAGCCGCTATCTGCTGGTCACCGGCGGCTTTACCCGGCTGCTGTACTGGCATGACGGCCTCCTGACCTGTCGCGGTGGTGATAGCTTTCCCATCGGCAACCCAGCCAGCCTGTCGCGGCTGGGGCTGTGGGCGGTGCAAGAGATGCTTCAGGCCGTTGAGGGCATCACCCCACTGACGCCACTCAGTGAAGCACTGTTCCTGCACTTCGATAAGCATATCGATCGGGTGATCGACTGGTCAAAACAGGCGCAGGCCGCAGACTACAGCACGCTAGGGAAAATTGTGCTGGCGCACCCGCAGGATGCGCTGGCGGTGCAACTGCTGGCCCGCTGCGCAGGTGAACTGGCTCTGCTGCTCAGCAGCCTGCCGGACTCGCAGACTGAAACCGTCAGTATCAGCGGCGATCTGGCGGTTGCCTGCCTTCACTATCTGGATTCTGGAGCACGCGCATCATGACAACATGGCTCTATGCCGGGGTGGATGGCGGCGGCACAGGCTGTCGGGCACGGATTTATCAGGCGGACGGCACGCCGCTCGGGCAGGGACACGGCGGCCGTGCCAACCTGCTACTCGGCGTGGAGAACGTACGTCAGTCAGTGGACGACGCTATCGCACAGGCGTTGAAGCACAGCGGACTTTTACCGGATGACGTATCCCGGCTGAAAGTCGGGCTGGCACTCGCCAGCGCAGAACACCGTGCCGCCTATGATGCCTTTCTTGCACTGCCGCATCCTTACGCCGCTCAGGTGCTCAATACCGATGCGCTGGGCGCCTGTCTGGCAGTCAACCAAGGGAAAGATGCGGGCGTAGTGATTGCTGGCACGGGTTCCTGCGGGCTGGCGTGGCAAAACCGGACGATTACCGCCTACGGCGGCCATGAATTCCCGATTTCCGATCAGGGCAGCGGCGCACGGCTTGGCCTAGCGGCGCTGCAACATACCTATGATGTGCTGCAAGGCTGGTGCGCGCCCTCTGCGCTCAGTCAGCGCATCGACGATTTCTTTTCTGCCCGTGTAGCGCCCGCGCAGGCCGCGAACACGCTCGACGCGCTACAGACGTTTAGTCAGCAGGCGAAACCGGGCGACTATGCGCAGTTCGCCCGCCACGTATTTGACTGCGCTCAGCAGGACGATACCGTTTCTCACGCGCTACTGGCGCAGACGGCTAGCGAAATCGGCCTGCTGTTGGCCGCCGTAGCACGCCATACGCCTCCCCGCCTGTCGCTCATGGGCAGCATCGGCTTACATATTCGTCCGTGGCTACCGGACGAGTGGCAATCCCAACTCGCCGCCCCGATGGGTGATGCACTCGACGGCGCACGATTGATAGCCTGTCATGATTATGCGCTATACCCTAAATAATTCGAGTTTCAGGCAGGCGGCAAGGGAAGGAATCCCGATGAGCTTACTCAAGTAAGTGATTCGGGTGACTGAATGCAGCCAACGCACATGCAACTTGAAGTATGACGGGTATATACCGCTAGTCCTTTGGGTTCGACCAGCAACCCCACCTATGGAGATAGTCATGGAATCACTCACTCGCAGAACTTTCGTTAAGCTCGGTGCAGGCAGCGCCATTACGCTGGCTGGCGGCTTTTTTCACGCTAACGGCGAATCGGCAGCCCCCGCCGGACCGCTGCGCATTGCCATTATTTCGGATGTCCACGTCCACAATATCTACGGCAACTACGATTTTGACGGCCTGCCTGATGCGCAGACGGGAAAAAAGCTGACCATTCGCACCCTGAAAGATTCGGTGAATTCGACCCGCATCTTCAACGAACCCTACTTTGCGCTGCTGGCCGCGCTCGACGAACTGGCAAAACAGCAGGTGAAATACGTCGTGCTGTCCGGCGATTATTCTGATGATGGGCAACAGCCTACCGTTGAAGGTATTGCCGCTATCCTGACGCAGTATGAGCAGCGTCACGGTATGCGCTTCTTCGCCACGCCGGGCAACCACGACGTTAATCGCCCGCAGGGGGATGACTCCTCGGAGAGAATGCTCAATGCCGACGGCAGCAGCACCATGCTGAGCAGTAAATCCGACGTCAAACTCGGTGATGCAAAATCGTTGATTGTCACAGCCAAAATGCAGGCACTCGGCTATGAACGTGGCCTGCCGCTGATGAAGCCGTTTGGTTTCTTTAAACGCGACGATTTTCTGCACTGGGAAACGCCGTTTGGTGACAGTGATGAACTCAGTCAGCGTCAGTATCTCGCCCGTTCGCCGGACGGCAGCAAACAGTGGAACATCGTAGACGCCTCCTATCTGGTGGAGCCGGAAGCTGGACTGTGGCTGCTTTCCATTGATGCCAACGTGTATCAGGTTAAAAACGGCCCAGAAAAGCGTGAGGAGATCAAAGGCTACTCCACCAGCAGCGACACGGGCTGGAACGCCTTGTTGACGGAAAAGCCGTTCATGCTGCCGTGGGTGAAATCGGTAGTGCAACGGGCGAAAGCGCAGAACAAGAAGCTGCTGGTGTTCTCGCACTATCCGCTGGTCGATTTTCTCGACGGCACGGTAGAAGATGAAAAACAGCTCTTTGGCAGCAACAGCTTCATTAAACGCACGCCGCGGCCAGAGGTCGCCGAACAGGCGCTGGCGGCAGGTATTCGCCTGCATTTCAGCGGCCACCTGCACGTTAACGACACCGGCGTGTATCGCGGTTCACAGGGGACGCTGGTCAATGTTGCCGTGCCATCGCTCGCTGCCTATCCGCCAGCCATGAAGCTGGCGACGCTACACAACGACAGGGTAGATATCGATACGCTGGTGCTGCGCAACGTGCCGCAGTTCAACCATCTGTTCCCGTTTTATCAGAAAGAGTTGGATCGCACCGGTGAACCGCTGGGTGACATCCTGAAAAGCCGCGATTATTACGATTTCCTGCACCATCATCTGGCGCTGCTGGTACGCCAGCGTTTTCTGGTGAAAGACTGGCCGGAAGATTTATCGCCCCTCATCACTACGCTGAACTGCGCCGATCTGCTGTGGATCGCACAACAACAGGAACCGCTCAGCGCCAAAACGCTGCCCGACGCCGCCGAGCGCAAACCGACTGCGGTTGCAGGCACCGAAGGGTTACAGGATATTTCGCTGCTCACGCTGGTGACCGACTGGTACTGCCTGCGCAACGGCAGCGATCTCGCCTGGCAGGATATCCCGGCTGCGCGGGTGAAACAGTACCGCGCACTGCTGGCGGCCTACACGCCAACGACCACGCTACCACCGGACAGTCTGCAATACCGCTTCGGCCTGATGCTGAAAATCCTAGCCGGTTACATCAACGATGAGCCTGCTACTCGCTTTGTGGTTGATATGCAGGGGAATTTTTTAACAGTATAAGATTTTCTCTTTCGGGGGAGGCTTCGTACGCCACGCTGAAGATAAAAACTGAGCCAACTCATATTGCTCACGGGTCTTCTCTTCACGGCGTAAAAAATTATGCTGAGGTGAACATGAACGCCGAGTGAGCGGCATGGATGCCGCGAAAGCCAGTGCCGCGTCGGGAACGCGTCACTGGCGGCTCGAAAAGCGGGCATGGGCACCGAAGGCACCGCGTTAGCGGCATAATTTCCGCCAAAAGCCGGGGTTCATAGGGGGCTGGCGTAGCCCCCTATGTCGGGCGCGTGCTACGACGTAGCATGAAGATAACAGTGTTCGACGCGCACGAAATAGTGCCCCCCTGCCTCATCAATCACACCCCTCCCCCTAATCGGCTTACATAATTTTTTACCTATTCCCTCTGTCGTCGTCGCCAAAAAGTGATATGTTATAATATAACAATTTAGCCTTTTGCCGATGATAATGACAAGTTTTTACTCTCTCTCCGCGTTCAAGCGCGTGTTACTGGTTTCCCTGCTGTTGGTGCTGTTGTGGCTATTGGTTGGGTGGGCGGTGATGTTGCCATGATTGCTCTACAGGAACTGGCCTTTGGCTATCGTCATCAGCCACCGCTCGCGACACTCAGCGGATGCTTTCATCAGGGATCGCTGACGGCGATTATCGGCGCGAACGGCAGCGGAAAATCTACGCTGCTGAAAACGCTGGTGGGTCTGCTGCCGCCGCTTTCTGGTTCGTTCAGCCTCGGTAACGACAGCAACAATAATGCTATTGGCTATCTACCCCAGCTCTCCGAATTTGATCGGCAGTTTCCTATCAGCGTGCGCGATCTGGTGCTTATGGGATCGCTGCCCCATCGCGGCTTGCTGCGGAGTATTAACGCCAACTGGCACAGCAAAGCGATCGATGCGCTCGACGCAGTCTCCATGACGGACTTCGCCGATCGGCATATTGGCGTCCTGTCCGGCGGGCAGCTACAGCGCGTGCTCTTCGCGCGACTGCTGCTGACACAGGCTCCCATCATTCTGCTGGATGAGCCTTTTACCGGCGTCGATAGCCAGACCACGCAAACACTCTTGCAGATTATCGAACAGCTTCACGCCGAAGGCAGAACCATTCTGGCCGTATTGCACAATCTGGAAGTCGTCGGGCAGCACTTCCCAACTATCTTACACCTCACCCCAGACGGCCACCGCTGGGGAGATGCCCAACCCCTATTACATAGCCTGCGCAAGGCCGACAGCGATACGCCAACGCTCAGGATTGTCACCTCATGATGCTATTCCACCTGATTACTTCTCCTTTTGCCGAGTTCGGTTTTATGCGTCGTGCGCTGGTCGGCTGTCTGGTCATCACGCTGAGCGCCGCCCCGCTGGGCTGTTTCCTGCTGTTGCGGCGCATGAGCCTGATTGGCGATGCGCTGTCACACGCGGTCTTACCCGGCGTCGCCATCGGCTACCTCATCTCGGGGATGTCGCTGCTGGCGATGGGGATCGGCGGTTTTATCGCCGGGCTGTCTGTCGCCATGCTCTCCGGCTTCGTCACCCGCCACACGGAATTGAAAGAGGATGCTAGCTTTGCCGGATTTTACCTCGGCTCGCTAGCACTCGGCGTCACGCTGGTGTCACTGCGCGGCTCCAGCGTCGATCTGTTGCATGTGCTGTTCGGATCGATTCTGGCGGTAGATCGTGCCGCGCTGATCGACATTGCGCTGATCGGATCGACCTCCTTGCTGGTGCTGGCGGTGATCTATCGGGCGCTGGTGATTGAATCGTTTGACGTAACCTTCCTGCGCATCAGTTCAGGGCGCTATCGGGCGTTAATCCACGGTCTATTTCTGTCGCTGGTGGTGCTGAATCTGGTCGCTGGGTTCCAGCTGCTAGGCACGCTGATGACGGTCGGCATGATGATGCTGCCTGCCGCCAGCGCACGCTTCTGGACACAGCGCCTGCCCGTCATGCTCGGCATTGCGGTGCTGCAAGGGATGCTCGCCAGCCTGATCGGGCTGCTGTGGTCCTACTATGCCGAGCTGCCCGCCGGGCCTGCCATCATTCTGACGATTACGCTGTTTTTTTGTTTCTCGGTCTGCGTTGGTCACAACGGTGGGCTGTTACGCCTGCGTCGGTGACCGATGAATCTCGTTATCTGCAACTGTCTGTGAGGGAAAAATGAAACGTTCACTGTTAGCTATTGCTTTATCCGGCCTGCTGCTTAGCCCACTGGCGATGGCAAAGAATCTTGATGTTGTCGCCAGCTTTTCCGTACTCGGCGATATGGTCAGCCACATCGGCGGCGATCGCGTTACCGTGACCGATCTGGTGAAACCCAATGGCGATCCGCATGAGTTTGAACCGTCTCCGAAAGACAGCAAAACGCTGGCTAACGCCGATCTGGTTTTCGTTAACGGGCTGGGTCTGGAAGGGTGGATCGACCGGTTGGTCACCGCCTCCGGCTACCGTGGTGAGGTAATCACGGCATCAAACGGAATTGAAACACGCTCGATGGTGGAAGACGGAAAAACCGAAACCGATCCGCATGCCTGGAACAGCATGAGCAACGGCGTGGTCTACGCGCACAACATCGTCAATGCGCTGGTGAAAGTCGATCCAACGAATGCCGATTACTATCGTCAGCAGGGTGAAACCTACATCAAACAGCTACAGGGACTGGATAGCTATGCGAAGAAAACGTTCGCCGACATTCCGCCAGAAAAACGTAAAGTGCTGACCAGCCATGACGCGTTCGGCTATTTCGGTCAGGCCTACGGCGTGACGTTCCTGTCGCCAGTGGGCTACTCTACCGAGTCAGAAGCCAGCAGCAAAAAAGTGGCCTCGCTGATTAAGCAAATCAAAAAAGAGAAGGTGAAAAGCTACTTCATTGAAAACCAGACCGATGGACGTCTGGTGAAGCAAATCGCGACGGCCAGCGGCGCGCAGCCTGGCGGTGAACTGTACCCGGAAGCGCTGACCGATGCATCTGGCCCCGCGTCAACTTACACGGCGGCGTTTAAGCACAACGTCGATACCCTCGCCGCCAGCATGAAATAAGCCCATTCCTGCCCTTGCGCTTATCAACAGAGACGCACAAGGGCAGCGATACCGGAAAACACTCCGCCGAACGCTGCCCATGGCGTCATGTCCTCTGTTAGCTCATGTTCTTTGTTAGCTCATGTTCTCTGTTAGAATAGTGCCGTGTTAATTTGTGACCAACTGTACTACCACCAGCCTTCCCCCCTCTTGGGTGGAAAGAACAAACTGGGCACCGTCCGTCAACGCCAGTTTGTCTCCGATGGCGACCTTATTCTTGTCGGGTAACGACATCAATTCCTCAATGCCTTCATTAACCAGCCACCATTGGTCATTATGAAACACAAAATAGCCAACACGCTTCTTTTGTTCTGGTGTCGTGCGCTCGTTGGGGGCAATTAACCGGTTCACGTGCCAGGCATACAAGGACTGACCATTCCATACCATCAAACGGTGGTCGTCTGGACGATAGCTTCCCGTTTTACGCGAAGAATACAGATTGAGTATCGGCAGTTTTCCTTTATACGGCGTGCCGCAGTAAGGGCATGAGGGCTGCGTTTTACCTGAAAACACATACCATTTCTGTTCACAGGCTACATTCTGGCACGGCTGGATGAGATCGACCGTTTTCACCAGTGCCGTTTCCCACTCGTCGGCCGTTGGGCGCTTGGTTGGCTCATGCAAACCGGTAATAAAGGCTTTATCAAAAAGAGGCGTAAGATAAGGCCCGAGAACGGTATAGGGGATCTTATCCGTATCTGCCCACGGTAAGGATGATGGGCTAACCTGGCTGAGCTTAACCGCATTGCTGCGGTCTGTCGGGTGCTCGATAAACAAAGCCTTTTCCCCCATAGACAGGGATTCGTCCCGCATTTCATCATCCATGTCATGAATTTTACCGCCCCGTAGCGGGTGTCGGTAAAACAGATACATGTAGATTAATACTGACAGCGCGTGGCGATCGGTGCTGATGCTCGGTAAGATCCGGTTAGCATCCTCTTTCGCCAGATGGGTGGTTTTAACGACTTCGGGAGCGATAAAGTCCGGCGTGCCGACAACGTCCGGCGGGTATTTCCCCGGCACCACCAAACCATCGATATCGATCACGCAGGCATGCCCGGCCTCAGGATCCACCAGCACATTCTTATAACTCAGATCGCTATGACACAAACCCGCTGCGTGCATGCGCCGTACCGCACGGGTCAACAACAGGCAGACTTTCAGATAATTGAGCAGGTTGCCGCGCTCACGCGGATCGAGGAATTTATTCTGGTTATTCGCACTGGCGAACCATTTCCCTTCTTTTTCCCGCCCCTTGATACCAAGAAAATCATCATTCTTAGAACCATACTTAAAGAAAAAGTGGCTGTGGTAGGTTGGCACCACAATCCCTATCCGCCCCTGATGCTCAACCACGCTGGTCGGCCAGCAGAACAGGTCTTGCCAGTAGTCGCCCCCCGCTTGCTCAAAAATACTTTGCCGATAGCGGCCAGTGATCATCGCGATCCGTTCTTTCGCCTGCTCATTCTGGGGCTTTTTGTAGAAAGCCACCACGTAGGTCTTATCAGGGGAAAAATAGACATCCTTCATCGAACCCGAACCGATGATTTCGTCAACGTATTGGACAGGCTCACCGTCTCGGGTAGTACAACTAATAATATTAGTCATTGATTATCACCAGCGATCCATTTCTGAGACTCACCATGCCACGACGATCGTCCGGTCATCATGGTTTCCGGGCGAGAAAAAGTTTAGCCACTCAGCCAGTTGTTCTGCCGCCTGTTCGCTATCATTCAGACAGGGGGCAATATCGGCGACCAGCGCATCCCATTTTTCCGGATTTTTTAGCCCGTTATCGGTTTCAAAATACGGATCGGACACCCCATCGGTCATCAGGATCAGGTGCGAAATATCGCTCCATTTGCCGATAATGACTCGCTCGCTAAACTGGGGATCCTGTACGGCATTCTGATCCAAAAAACGGGTTTGCCCTGCATATTCACCACTATCTGGCTTGCCTAATAGACGAACTTTGCCCACCGGGCCGTAGGCGGCAATAGCCCCATCTCCCAGCCAGAATGAGGCAGCAAACAGCCCATCCGCAGTGCGCAACGATACCGTCGCGAGCAGCGTGGTGGAGTAAGATTTGACATGTTCACCGGTTTCTATCGATTCGCCGTCGAGCTTATGTACCGCACGCTGTGCCGCCTTATGAAACTGTCTGCTGAAGAAGGTGAAAATCTCTTTCTGGCCTTCCGACGTCCACTGGGAAATCTCAGGCTTTAGCCATGCGGCCGATTCTTCCGCCATCTGCCGTGCTAAATAGCCGCCAACCTCCTCTGTGACCAGCCGCGACCCTTCACGAGAATTTTTGGCACTCCCAGCGCCATCAGCAACCAACAAGACACTCCAGCCGCTGTCATTATCGTGAGCGATAAAATAATCATCATCACGAAAAGTGCCAACGTGTTCGTGTGAACGCCCTCGGCGGCTAGCAGCAACGATATTAACGCCTGGTTGACGGATCAGTTGGTGCGCGACATTCGCTTTAAAATAACGATCGTCCGCTGGAGGATCGATAATTTTCCATAGGCTGCGCGGATCGGGATTCACGATCAAGAGCACCGTTGTTGTCCCTGTTAGCGCGGCTCCACATGACCAGTGGAGGGTGATTTCCCGATCGCCACTTTGGGTCGGCGTTCCCACCAGCGACGTCGTGTCTCGGTCGAAATGCAGTCCGATCGCTTCGCCAAAAATCACGTCCTGTATATCAGGCTGGATCCCGTTATCGAGGATAATTTCAATAGGCGCGTTAAATGGCGTACCGACACGCGCATTGGCGATGTTAACTTTTGCCTGTGGCGCACGCGTCGTGGGAGCCGCGTTCTGGCGCTGGTTCGACGTTGGGATCTGTCCAGGTTTTAGCATATCTGCACCACTCAGATTATTTTGCGTGGCATTCAATTCCGTAAATGGCATCGTTTCCCACTGTGCTTTTTCCGCGTTCTCCTGCTCTGTCGATTCTACACCGCTGGTCGATACCGGCTCGACGCTCTCCGACACGATGATCTCAGACGGAAGCGTATCATCCGGCCCAGATGCGGTTACCACATCGGGTAGCGTTGCGGCGCTAGTTGGCGGCGTTCCTTCAGCCTTGAGCATCACCTGTTCACGCAGTTTTTCTAACTGTAGGCATAACTCAGTATCGTCGTCCCAGACGTGATGTTCGGCTTCGGGAAGCGTTTTTCCTGCCTGTTGTAGAATAAGCGTGAATATCTGGCGATTCAGACTGACATCATGATCCATTAGCCTCTCCCACGGTTAACATCAAAATCTTCCACACCGCCATTTTCACTAAAGCTAATGTTATTATCGCACCATGGGCATATCACGGTTTCTGGCCCGTTGATACACAATAGCTTTCCACAGGAACACATCGCGAAGGCACTGGCATTACCACAATGGGGGCAACCCGGCGCACCGTGTAATTCGCTCGTATTCACCTGTAGCGCAGAGGCGGAGGCATCACTCCAGGCAAAATAATCTTCATCAATAGGGAAACAGCCTGCCAAATTAAACCCGTTGATATTGAGCTTAAAATTGAGGGAAGACAGATTGACGTTGGGGCGCTCATATTTCATCAGATAGGGACGACGTGATTTATTGCAGCGACCGACGAGGATCACACAGTTCTCATCATAAGCCCTCGCCACCTCATCCTTGGCCAACCGAACAATAGACCCCGTCGTCGGCAACAGCGGCGGTGTCTCCTCTCCGACGCTACGGCTATGTGCGGTAACAGAAGCCGTTATCCATTTAATAAAGCGGGTGAAATCCCCTTCCTGTGCATCAGTAAACAACAAGACATTTTCGGTGAGCTGGCGCAGCGTACTTAAGTCGGCAGAAGCCCCTAAGCCAATCGCAATCAGGTTAACCTTACTGGCGTAGTGTGTTTTCCAACGTGTAATCTCTGGGGTGATATCATCCGTCGGGCGACCATCGGTCAGTAGATAGACCACCGGTTTCCAATCACCTTTACGCTCTTGCGTCGTCTTTCTGACTTGCTCATCGATCTGTTTAGTCAATTCCCGTATCGCCGCCCCGAGGCTAGTACCACCACCTAACGGCAGACGCGGTGGATAAAATGACACTACTTCCACAAGGGGGACGATGGTTTGCGCCACACCAGCAAAAGCAATGACAGAAATCCATGCGGTTTCGAGGGCGTGAGGGTCTTTTTTCAGATCGCTGACGATAGTCTGGAGGCCATCGTTCATTTTCTTCAGATTATCTCCGATCATCGACTCCGAGCAGTCGAGAACGAAGAAAATGGGTAGTCGTCTCATCACAGACACCTTTATTAAGCGAATCGCTTTTATTCAGAATAGCCTTTGCGGTAAGCGCTTCTCTGGGTTCAATATTGATAAAATAAAGGCAGAGCCCTGTTGGGAGCCCTGCCTTGGTGTCACAGAACCAGCTGTATTTCGGGAGGGGGTGGCGGCAGGTTATCCTGACCCGCATTGACACCGGAGCTAGCGCTACCTGATGCAACACTCGCCGAAACCCATTTGAAGAAACCGGAAAACGCCGTAGAGTCCAGCGTTTCTAACGCCACCACTTGGCTGGTCAATTGTTTAAGGTGTTCATGCTTGGCTTTCGGCCCAACGGCACAGGCAATGATCGAACCAAAAGCACGTTTTTTGATTTCTTTCACTGCCTCATCGTACGCATAAGCGTCAGAGGGGCTGCCGTCGGTCATGAGGAACACCAGAGGCCGCCAGTCGCCTTTCTGATCGCCATCGGAACGTTTGATATCGCGATCGACTGACTGAATCAGGCACTCAAGGGCCGCCCCCGTAAACGTTCCGCCCGCGCTAGGCACCACAATATCGGTAAACTGGAAATCTTCCAGCGGCGTCAACGGGATAAACTCTCGCGCTTCATTGTCGTATGTGATGATTGAGATATAGACACTTTCTAACGCATAAGGATCCTGACGCAACGCGCTTAGCATCGCTTGGATCCCCACATTGACCGCATGAATGGACTCACCACGCATGGAGCCTGACGTATCAATCAAGAGATAAACCGGTAGACGTCTCATTTACAGGTAGCTCTTTAAATGCGTGATAAAGGAATCTGAATCGGAAGGTTCGCCAATCGCGCTAAGTTTCCAGCCCGTCCCTTCACGTACCAGTTCAGCAAACACCATGGAGAATTTTTGGTTAAATGCAGGCCCGCCAGACAGGTCAAAACGCGCCATTTCGATATTTTTAGCATCTACGGCGCGGATAAAGGCATTCTGTACTTTGCCAAAGTGCTGTTGCAGTTCCCGACCATTGTAGATCTGGACAATAAAGACGATCTTTTCGTATCTGGCATCCAGCGTATTCAAGTTGGCAATAATCTGCTCATCATCGCCATCTCCCGCGCCGGTGCGGTTGTCGCCAGTTAACCAGATTTGCCCTGAATGATGTCGCTGGTTATTAAAAAAGATCACATCCCCGTTATCTAACGTTGGCCGACCTTCTTCGATTTTCCCCAAATCGACTACTTTCCCGTCGGTGTTACACAGGAAGGCAACCACATCAAGATCGTACTCATCTTCTGTTTTTTTGCTAAAGATTCCCCCGAGGAATCCTTTTTTCTCTTCACTGATGTCCCAGCCTAGACCGATGGTCACAGAGGAGAGATCGAATTCAGTCTTCTTGAGGCTAACACTTTGTCCTTTACGCAAACTGACTGACATACAGTCTCCTTGTTTTTTCTGTTAGAGCACTATATTCATTTAGAGTACGACATTCACTTCTGGCGGCGGCGGAGGAAGATCGTCAAGACCGATAACTTCTTTTTTACCAGATTCCACTTTTTGACTTCCAACCGAGATGCTCGCCGATACCCACTTGAAAAAAGCCTTAATGGAATTCGAATCCGCGGTATCAAGTCGTAGGACTATCTCAGTAATTTCCTGTAGTACTTTCGTTTCTGCTACCTGCCCAGCAGCACAAGCAACCACAACGCCAGTACGTGCCGATTTAAAATCAGCAACACCTTTACGCCAGTCATCTGTCGGCGCACCGTCTGTCATGATGAAAACTAGCGGACGCCAATCTCCTTTGGTTTCCGCCGTGGTTTTCCGAACTTCACTTCCAATAGCTTGTGCTACCAGCGATAACGCTTCACCCAGCGCCGTCGTACCATTGGCCACCAGATCGGGAAATTTGAAATTAAGCAGATCGGTTAGCGGTACCGCTTGCCGAGCAGAGGTATCAAAGGTAATGACGGAAACATAGGCCGTTTCCAGCGCATAAGGGTCTTGGCGTAGCGTCGTGAGGAGTGTCTGTACCCCGTTCTTCACGGCTTCAATTGGCTCACCATGCATTGAGCCAGAGGTATCGAGTAACAAATAGACCGGTAGTCTTCGCATGTCATCAATCCATTAATTTTATGAATAATACGATTGGGACATCATAATCAATCTGGTCGTTATCTCAACAAAAAATACGCATCGTCAACCAGTTAACTTGAAGGGGATAATGGGATACCGCTAGGGATACTGGCGAGAGAAGCCAAAGTGGTGTGGGTTATTTTCTTGACGGCGAGGAAGCGCGAATCAACTCATCAGCACATGTACCAATCAGCATTTCCACCGCTTCGCTACGCGTAACGTCTTTCAGGCGTGCAAGCGTGTCGATTTTACGCAAGATCGACATCCTTAATGACAGAGAAACCGCTTTCTTTTTTTCTTTATCCAGAAATACCCGACTCACCGTTTCTTCTTTAAACGCGGCGTTAGATGACAGCGCTTCCGTCATACGACGTAGTGTCTTTTTATCGAGTTGACCAGGCTGAACCATGTGATAAGCGTGCAGTGCTTTGCTGTATTTTATCTCTGCAGAATAAGTGATTCTCAACTCCTTCAGTACACGAGTCAACGTAGGTTCCGAGCAATCAAGTGCGGTGATGATCTGTGAGGCGGCAACGGGCTTCCCCGTTCCCAGGATGTTGGCAAGCTGGAAAACGCGAACCTGACGAGTGCTTAGTTGCATAGAGAATCACACCCTGCATTCCAGGACAACGATCGTATTGACTGAAAAATAAGTGTGTTCATTGACATTTTTTAAATGACTCTCTCGTGCTAATCGCGGTTAATTAACGAGCCACCAATCATACCGCAGCCCTTAAAGCTGGGTGAACCGTAGCACCGCTGTCATTCCTGAACGTGGGCAAAAAATGCTGGCGACAGCAGATAAATGCTCCCACATACATTCATTTCTAAGTAAATTTTAATAACTTTTAATTTTAGCAGAAATTTTTCAACGAGAGATAAACCAATGGCAACATTAAACAACGAGCCCCAACCAGAATAAGGTGCATAGCTTATCTACCGCCGATCGCCTCAATGATTATGCGTCGCAGCGATAAAGCGCGGTCCCAAGCTTTGCTCTGATGCAATACCATACACCTTAGCACGTTCGAGAATCCCCGATGCCCAGCGCCGATGGGTAGCAGGCTCGCACATAGCCCCCTGAGATTTAAAGACCGCCTGACTGGAATTCAGGATACGCAACGCATCCGCATAGTCAGTATCAGACACCATCAACGCCTGTTCAATGATAGCAATTTGATTAGGATGAATAGCCGTTTTGCCTACCAACCCATGCGCCATGTCCAACGCGAGTTCGCGGGACATGATGTGGTGATCGTCAATATGTTCACAGACTGGCGCGGTCAAGGCGAAATTCCGGGCCGCAAATATCGAGACCAACATTTTGATCACGTATCCCATAGGCCCATCATATAAAGTCAGGTGGCGCGAGCGCCGCAGTGAGATCACATTCATCAGATCGTTTCCCCCAATGCGCAGGGCGATAATTCGCTCATGGCAAGGGTGAGACTGGAGTTGAGTGGCTAATTCACGCATCTGCACCACGTCAAAAACATCTTCTGTTTCCAGCGTGGGCATCATGCAAAGCTCGCTATTACGCACCGCTTCCCACCACAGAGGCAAAGAAGACAGGGTAAATTTGGGTAGCACCAGCCCATCTAGCGGACTCAAATCCATTTCATCCACAAGCCACTGCCCCATTTCGCTGTCGCGCGGACGAACGAAAACCAGCGGCCAGTCAGCTTTTCCATCGGCGTCTCTCGCTTGTGCCAATCTCGTCAGCAGTTCACGGAGCCGTGATAGTGCCAGAGGCACATCGCTTTCAGCGACCGCATCTTCAAGGCAAATAACCAGAGAACGCAGCCCGCTAATCTTATCGTTCAGGATAACATCAGCAATATCGGTACGCGTGGCAGGCATATAAAGCGTCGCACCGAGATTCCAAGGAGAAAGCCTTTTGTTCATCAGAGCACCTTTTTGATGATCGTAGCCGCACGGTACTGACCAATTTCATCACCGACTTCAGTAATGGTAATCCCCTTTTCCTGGGCAAGATAAACCAACAGAGCGACATCAGGATCGTCCAGCTTTCGCACCAAAACATGGTCCGGTACACGGCGCAACACGGCACGAGTTGCTTCAGCGATTCCCGGTTTTATTCTATTGATACTGTTGATGTCATAGCGTTCAGCCAACGTGCGGATCACCCTTTCGCTCTGTTGTTGAAGATAACGCTGTCGTTCAGGCAGTGACTCACAACATGATGGAACCACAGAAGAGGACGAGCCATGCAGCGCCTCAATGGTATCCACCAGCATTTGGCTGCACTCATAGCGCTTAAGGTGATCGCATATCACACAGCCGTGTAGCCCGTCATCGGCCCATAAAGATCGGGATATCAACCCAGAAACAGGTGCGCCCATAATCCCGAACGGAATCAGCCAATCATCATTGCTCGCCGCCAGCCAGGCACAACCGCAGGGATCTGCCAGTACGACCAAGCGCGGCTGAGCGGGATATCCCGCTCTCCCCTTTAAGGATCGGATCAATTCACCCGTGATAGCGCCTTTACCCGTCCAGCCATCAACAAACACAATGCCCTCGCTGCCGTGGCGGGTTTCAATCCATTCCAGCGCGGTGTTATCAATGCCCCGATCGCGGATAATGCTAATGCCATAGTGGTAGGACGTTTTCCCCAGAGCACGCAAAGCCCGGTGCAGCATCACGCCCAGAGGAACACCTGCACGCACTAAACTGGTCAACACTATCGGCGTATCACCAAAACGATCTGCCAGCGTCTGCGCGAGCATCTGTACCTCCCGAGCTAAACGCCCCCCCCCTTGTTCGAGGGCGCGGGAGAACAGTTCAAGGTGCCACACCGTCGGTTCCGGTTCCTGACTCAGCATATCTGAATAGTGCTTAGCGCCCGATTGAATCAGCCGTTCCTTCTCTTCCACAGAAGTCACTTCAATTTCTACGGGCTGAAGCAAAAAGTGGATGTCGTCTGGTAAATAGGAACCAGAAAAGGGCGTGATATCGTCATGCATTTTTGGGGTCTCCGAAAACGCGGCGGGCGATCGCCTCCGCAAACTGGCCTTGTCGGGGCAACCCGTACCAGGTGCAGAGTTTCATAAAACGGTGATCGCTGAGGCTATCTCCCAAGCCAATAACGGGAAAGGTTCCCCGTTCCGCACGCAATTTATTGAGTAAATAAGTCACTGCCAGCCCTTTTTCTACTGGATCAGGTAACCAGGCAATGTTGTTACTATTGCGGTGCACGTAAAAACCCTGAGTCGGATAGCACTGCTCTATTTCATCAGCGATAGCGTAAAGCTCCTCAAGTCTGGTGCTATCTCGGTGCTTCATCACCAGATAAATCGGGGTATCGCCATATTCGTAATTAATGCGTGCCCAACCGTTAATCCCACGCGCGGCCATCAGTTCGGTGATGCCCTGCTGCATTGCGTGAAGTTGCTCCGCATAGGGTGCCAGATCGCTCAATATCTGCGCTTTCCAGTCACTGTCCGGTTCACCCTGCGGGGTGAGGATCACCGCACCATGTGTGGTAACCGCCCAAGAGCGGAAAGGGATGGTCACACGGGCTATTTCCTCCGTGCCACGCGCAGTCACTGGAATCAGTTCAGCGTGTTCCAGCATCCAGTCCACCAGCATCGCCTGCTCTTCAGTCATAAAACTGCGCGGCGTCAGGCTGGGATCCAGCGCTCCCGTGCGGTACGGCTCCAGATCCAGCTCATCAACCATCTTACGCCGCGTCTGAAACAGGGTATCGTCAAGGTCAGAAAAAATAACGGGCTTAGTCATAGCTGATAATCTCCACCTGGGGCGCAACCGTCGCCAGCGCATCGAGTAATTGGGAATCAACACTCTCTGGCGGCGTTTCCACGCAGAGCAAAATGCGATCGAAACGTTGATGCAGCACGTTGTAGACAAAATTCGCAATGCCTAACCCGTAATTATCATTGAACGTTATCGCTGACTGAATAGCGAATCCGTTTGCGATAGGCGATCGCGTAGTTGAACCGAACTTAACCTTGGCCCCCTGCGTGTGCAAATGTTCTGCCAGTAAGAAAGGCTCCCAAACAAACTCACTACTGCCCAACACCAATATTTTTTCACCCTGCGACACGCATAAATCTCGTCCTAAATCCCCCGCAGGTTCAACCATTCCCAAACGTCCCCAGCTCTGTTTGCCAGTGATCGCAACGTTACCGCGTGCCGTAACGTTAACCGTCGGCATCACAGGCAGTGGTGCATCTGGCTCCGGCACCCACTGCCAGTCGCCCTGAACCAGAGAGATCGACTGAATCGGTAAAGGACAACGCTGTGCAAGAGCACTACCGCTCCAATCAGTCAGCGTGACGGCAAACACCTGTTGCAAATGCTTGAATAACGTCGTTTCACGCAGTGCAGCGAGTAAATTAATGAATGTATTGCCAGTGGTCGCTTCATCATCGATCAGGATCAGAGTACGCGAATCAAGTACGCGACGACGCAGTTGTTCTGCGTCGGGAAGATAGATCAGGTGATCGGTAGCGTGGCTATGCGCTTCCTTAAACTCACACAGCAGTTCGCCATCTTGCGGATGACGAGTGGAAGTCAAATAAACGGCGTCACTGACCCGTTGCCTCACCTCATCAAAAACCCCTGCGCCCAAACCCACCGCGGTTTCAGCCATGCCAATAAACAGCACGGGACCCGCGATAGAAGCGGGAAGTTGTTCTGCAAGCTGGCGATAAACACCGCGCATAACCGTTGGAGACACAGGAATATGTCGCCCCAGAACCTTACTAACAAACAAAAAGGCGCGCTTAGGATTACGGCGTTCAGCGATATCAAACAATGTATCCAGTGCCGCCACCCCGCCGGTTGGCGTCACATTCAGTGTGCCGCAGGAAAGATTGCGAGTATAAACGGGCTGTGGTGAAACCTGTGACATGGCGACTTACCCTTCTTGAAGTCGATTAGACAACGTGGTCTGGTAACGGACAACATCGGTTATAGCGCGTACTGTCGCGGGCGAAAAAGCGTCAGCCGCCAGCTCAACCACCTGTTGTGTACTCAGTAATCCCAGTTGGCGCAGGGCAAATAGGCCGGGCAGGTTTACGCCACTAAAACGGGTATAACCGATGCCACCAGAAGGGCGCATATTGATCTCAAGCAGTTGGGGGATCCCATCGCTATTGTTGCGGGTTTGCACATTGACTAAACCATCTGCCTGCATTGCCTCAGCGCAGGCAATGGCGAGCTGATAAGCCTCACCACTGTTCTCCAGATATTGCAGCGCACCGACCTTACGCCGCGCAACCGCCGCCAACACGGTGCCGTTTTCTACCAGCATATCGACAGAATATTCCGGCCCCGGCAGGTACGGCATGAGTACCAGCGGCGCAAAATTCCCCGCCTCTTCCTGTGCTTGCAAATAGTATTTCGGTGCAACCAGACGTCTGTCTGGATCGGTAAATATCGACATCGGTGAGGCGTTATCATCAAAACGCCAAAAACCCATGCCATAAATTCCCGTTACAGGTTTCACGCACAGCGGTGCACCAGAAAAAGGTGCCGCAGCGATCTGCTGCCTGAGTTCATCAACAGAGGACACGCGAATTGACGGCACGACAGCCAGCCCCAGTTTCTCCATTTCATCGGCAAAAGAGACTTTGTCATCCGCTATCAGTAACGATTTGGCATCGACAGTGCCAGTAGTGAGTTTTACACCAAGGGATTCAATTTCACGTCGATGGTTTTCGCACCAGCGGCCATGTCGGCCAGCATGGATGACATGAATTCCCTGCGTCTTGAGGATGGTGAGAATAAACGAGAGTCGAGCAGCCTCGTCTTTAGGCTCCAGGATCGCACGATCGGCCAGAGACAAAATTTCATTACGTTCATTACGATGAGAGGCAAAAATGGTCACATCTGCACGGCGCGTTTCGGCAAAAGACTTGATCGCCAAAATCATATCGCGCTGGGAAGACAAACCTTCCATCAGCCAAATTTTATGTGTCATTGGTATGTATTTCCATACGGTGTTGACTGATTACTTTAAGCGTACTGAGTCTATTTATGCCATCTCTATATGTCAATCATATTATGATTTATATCAAGTAAATAAAAAACCTTAATGAAACATCTTAAAATAGCAATACGCCATCGATGATTTATGCATATTTGTTAATATTCATATTAAAATCATTAGCATGATACATTTAAAACAATAAAAGGTAAAAAGTTTCTTGCTCACAAACTACATCATGATATGATTTTCTTAATCAATGGGTTTTGGTGTAAAAAGCGTTGTTCTTTTCAATACCTTTATAAGGAATATGGCTATGGTTTCGTTAAGTAAAAACCAGACAATTTCTCTCAGTAAACAGTCTTCTGCAATCAGCAATCTTCATTTTGGTTTAGGCTGGGATCCACTCAAAAAGAAGGGCCTTTTAGGGGGATTATTTGGCGGCAATGCGTCAATTGATCTCGATGCTGGTTGCGTGCTGCTCGACAAAGCGGGTAATGAAATCGATACCGTATGGTTTCGTAAATTGAAATCCTCCTGTGGGTCGGTAGTGCATAGCGGTGATAACCTGACTGGCGAAGGAGACGGCGATGACGAAGTGATCCGCGTTGATCTGAACCGGTTACCTCAAAACGTCGAATATTTGGCGTTCACCGTGAACAGCTTCCGTGGCCAAACATTTAATGAAGTTGAAAATGCATTCTGCCGCGTTGTTGATCAGGCCAATAAAGAACAGGCTCGCTATCAGTTGACCGAACAAGGTTCTCATACTGGTATCGTTATCTCCTCACTGCGTCGCAATAACGGCCAATGGGATTTCACGGCTCATGGGCAGGCCTGTCGTGGTCGCACCATTAGTGATATGCACGCCGATATTGTTACTACGGTGGTGCGCTAATGAATTTGATCCCAGGAGGCAATGCCCCCGTCCCCAATAAAACGTTGCAGGTTCGTATACTTTCCGGCTCAGCAGTAGACGCCAGTGCTTTCCGTCTGTTCTCAACCGGTAAGGTACAGGGCGATGCTGATATGGTTTTTTACGGTCAGCCACGTAACGATGACGGCAGTATCAGTCTGAGTAACGAAGGGAATAACACCGTTTTCACTATCGATGTTACCCGACTAAAACCAGACGTACAAAAAGTCGCCTTCACCGTTGCCTGTGAAGGCAGCCAGACCGTCACAAATTTACAGCGACTCAACATTCAAGTTGAGGCTGATAATGAGGTTCTGGTTAACGGCAACGTCGAATTGGCAGGACGCCAGGAAGCGGCCTTGATCCTGGGAGAGCTTTACCGTCGTAACAACGACTGGAAATTCCGCTTTATCGCTCAGGGATTTAACGGCGGGCTACAGCCTCTCGCCGAGCACTTTGGTATTGAGGTGTCGGCAAGCCCAGCGCCTACCGCAGCGCCTGCGCCCACGCCAGCACCGACTCCCGCACCAACCCGCATCAACCTGAGCAAGGTATCACTCACCAAAGAAAAACCGGCCATTAGCCTGGAGAAGCGAGACAACTTCGGCGAGATCCGCATCAACCTCAACTGGCATCGTGAAAGTAAAGCTTCTGGGCTACGAGGTATGTTTGGTGGCAGTAAGGGCGTCGATCTCGACCTCGGTGCTTTTGTCGAAATGCAAGATGGTCACAAAACCGTGATTCAGGCTCTGGGAGGCCGCTTTGGTGACTACCAGAACGAGCCGTTTGTCCTGCTCAAAGGGGATGACCGTACTGGTGATGTGTCAGATGGCGAATGGCTGCATATCAACGGTCGTGAATGGAAGAACCTGCGTCAGATTCTGATTTACGCCTTTATCTACGAAGGTGTGCCTAGCTGGGATAAAACCGATGGCGTAGTCACGCTACACATCCCCGATCAACCGCCTATCGAAACCCGCATGACGGAAGGACAAGATAATCGCAGCATGTGTGCTGTCGCACGTCTTGTCAATGAAGGGGGAAGCATCAAAGTAGAACGTATCAACCAATTCTTCCGTGACCACGGCGAGATGGATAACGCACATGGTTGGGGGTTCCGCTGGAAGGCGGGCTCAAAATAGTTTCATTTTACGAGGGTTTAAAAATGAGTTTTCTTAATAAGGTTAAAGGTGCCTTTAACGCCAGTCGGGAAGAGTTGACCAAACAGGTCGGACGCTTCAAAAACAAGAAATTTCTGCAAGGTACTGTCGCTGTTTGTGTCCGTATCGCGGTATCCAGCGGTGGTGTGAGTGCAGAAGAAAAACAGAAGATGATCGGTTTTCTCAAATCATCAGAAGAGTTAAAAGTATTTGATACTGCTGAAGTCATTGAATTTTTTAACAAATTAGCCACCAGTTTCGATTTCGATGAAGAAATTGGAAAAGGTGAAACGATGAAATATATCCTGGCGCTCAAAGATCAGCCTGAAGCGGCACAACTCGCCCTGCGAGTGGGTATTGCTGTTGCTAAAAGTGACGGTGATTTCGATGCAGCAGAACAAAATGCCGTGCGCGAAATCGCAACAGCGCTTGGGTTTCAACCGGCCGATTTCGGCCTTTGATGTCAATATCCTCTAAGGGTTATTTATGGTGTCTACTAATATCGGCTTCCCGACAGAAACCGTCATTGTTTTCATAGCACTGGCTATCGGGGCCATTTTTATCGACCTATTCATGCACCGTCATGATAAGCCGATTTCATTGAAAAGCGCTGCACTTTGGTCTGTGTTCTGGGTCGCGGTGGCAATGGCTTTTGCAGGGTTCCTCTATATACACCACGGTACCGAGGTCGCCAGCTTGTTCATCACTGGCTATGCGCTGGAAAAAGTGCTGTCGGTAGATAACCTGTTCGTGATGATGGCGATTTTCTCCTGGTTCTCCGTTCCAGACCGCTACCGTCACCGCGTTCTTTACTGGGGGATTATCGGGGCTATCGTGTTCCGCGGTATCTTCGTTGCGATCGGGACTGGGCTGCTCAGCCTGGGGCCTTATGTGGAGATCGTCTTTGCGTTGATCGTTGCCTGGACCGCCGTCATGATGTTGAGAAGCGGTGACGATAGTGATGAGATCGAGGACTACTCACAGCACCTTGCTTATCGTTTAGTTAAGCGTTTCTTCCCTATCTGGCCAAAATTGCGAGGCCACGCTTTTCTGTTAAACCAGAAGGAAGTGGACGAAGAACTCGCTAAACCAGAGAACAAAGACGTCACCATTGGCCGTGGTACCAAAGCCGCGTTTTACGCCACCCCACTGATGCTGTGTGTGGCAGTCGTAGAACTTTCTGACGTGATGTTCGCCTTTGACTCTGTTCCCGCTATTATTGCCGTGAGCCGTGAACCGCTGATCGTCTATAGCGCCATGATGTTCGCTATCCTTGGTTTGCGTACACTCTATTTTGTACTGGAAGCGCTGAAACAATATCTGGTGCATCTGGAAAAAGCCGTTATTGTGTTGCTATTCTTCATTGCCGCCAAGCTTGGCCTGAACGCAACCGATCACATATGGCACCATGGCTATGGCATCTCGGCAACCACCAGCCTACTTGTTGTTCTGGGTGTACTGGCGCTAGGTATTATCATCAGTATCATGTTCCCAGGTAAACCCGATGCTGAGGAGAACAAGGAGAGCTAATCTTCTTCTCCTTACACTGAATTCTGAAATATCAACTTAAGAGGTTAATTTAATGAGCGTTTCTCTTTCTAAAGGCGGTAATGTTTCACTGAGCAAAGCAGCGCCGACGATGAAAAATGTCTTAGTCGGCCTTGGCTGGGATGCCCGCGCAACAGATGGTCAGGACTTTGACCTGGATGCTTCGGCATTCCTGTTAAATGTTAACGGCAAAGTGCGTGGCGATACTGACTTCATTTTCTACAATAACCTGAAGTCTGCTGACGGCTCAGTGGCTCACACCGGCGATAACCGCACAGGCGCGGGCGATGGAGATGACGAGTCATTGAAAATTAAGTTAGATCTGATTCCAACTGAAGTGGACAAAATCGTTTTCGTTGTCACGATTCATGATGCACAAACACGTAACCAGAGTTTTGGTCAGGTTTCCGGTGCGTTCATCCGCCTGGTAAACGATGACACTCAGACCGAAATCGCACGCTACGATCTGACTGAAGATGCTTCAACCGAAACCGCAATGCTGTTCGGTGAACTGTATCGCCATAATGCGGAGTGGAAATTCCGTGCAGTTGGTCAAGGCTATGCGGGTGGTTTGGCATCTGTTTGTTCACAGTACGGTATCAACGCATCCTGATAACCCTCACCTTGTTTCCCCTCCGGGCAGCCTGAACTGCCCGGTAATCCAATCTAAAGCAGGAGCTATAAAATGGCAGTTTCTCTGGTAAAAGGCGGTAATGTATCCCTGACGAAAGAAGCACCAACCATGAATATCGCCATGGTCGGCCTGGGGTGGGACTCTCGTGTCACCGATGGGCAATCTTTCGATCTGGACGCCTCAGTATTTATGGTAGGTGAAGATGGCAAGGTACTGTCTGACGCTAATTTTATTTTCTTCAATAATAAACTGAGCCCATGCGCCTCCGTTGAACACCAAGGTGACAACCGTACTGGAGAAGGTGACGGCGATGATGAGCAGGTGAAAATCCATCTGGCGAAGGTGCCGGCTGAAGTGAAAAAGCTGGTATTTTCCGTGACTATTTACGATGCCGAAGGTCGTAAACAAAACTTCGGTATGGTCAGCAACAGCTTCATGCGCGTATATAACAATGATACGGGCACTGAAATTGCTCGTTTCGATTTATCTGAAGATGCCTCCACCGAAACTGCCATGATTTTTGGCGAACTGTACCGTAACGGTACTGAGTGGAAATTCAAGGCCGTAGGTCAAGGTTTCGCGGGTGGGTTGTCCGCCCTTGCGTCCCAGCACGGCGTCAATATCTAATTGATACTGGCTCCTCGGTTCAAACTGGGGAGCCATTAATATTTAAGGATGTCCTTTAACGACACCCGATAGCAGCAACCGTTTTGCAAGCGGCTTGAGCCGCATCCAGTGCGGGTGAAAATGACGCCAGTGCGCATCTTGAGCGGATGCTAATAGCTCGTAGTCGCCACGGGTATCGCCCCACGCGCGCAAATGATATTGGCTCAGCGGGCCATACACCCCTTCCAAGCGTTCTACCTTATAAAGACATCGGCAGTTATGCCCGTTAATCTTCCCGGTCAGTACGCCATTTTTCACTTCAAGCTGCGTCCCAATCAGTTTGATACCGAGTCGATCGGCAAAAGGACGTAACACGATCTCTGGCGATGCTGAACAGAGTGTCACTTCGGCCCCAGAATGGAGTTCTGCGGCAACGCCAAGTAAGCCTGACTTACGCATCAACGTATTCCACTTGCGGTTGCAGAAGGCCTCTGCTTTTTCCTGCATCCAGGAAACCTCGATACCCGTAAGAAAGGTGGCGATGAGCGCTTCTTTGAGTTCATCTCGCGTCAATTTGCGCTGTATACAACGCACAGAAGGCAACACTAGATGTATCACTCGGCGAGCAAACACACGCTTGCCGAAGGCGAAGCGTAAAAAAGGAATAAAACTGTCATGGTAGGTCAACGTTCCATCGAAGTCGAAGACCGATAGAACCTGACGAGCGTGATTAAACTCAATGCTCATTGGTCAAAAAACTCCCCTATAAACCACCAACCAGCGTCAGATTAAACGTTTTGCCTTTCAGTTCCGTTTGCGCCTCGGGTGCTAACGCGCTGTCGGTGATGATATCGGTTAGTTCCGACAGGGGCGTGACGCAGAACAACGAATACGCACCGTATTTACTGCTGTCGGCCAGCAATATCCGGCGGCTGGCATTCGCACCGAGATCTTGTTTTATGCCCGCTTTCTCTTCCGTCGGCGTGGTAACGCCTTTGTCCAGACTCCACGAGTTGCAGCTGATAAACGCGATATCGGGGTAAATGCTGCGTAACAGACGGCGGCCGTGTTCGCCGATGCAGGACTGACTGCTATCATCAATACGTCCACCGATAATCGTCACTTCGATCTGCTTGAACTCAGACAGAAACAGCGCAATTTGCAAATCGGCAGTAATCACGCGCAGCGGCAAATGCGTCAGGTTTCGCGCCAGCTCCAGCATGGTCGTTCCCGCATCCAGCACCACCGCACTGCCTGGTTTAACCAGCGTCGCGGCATAGCGAGCTATCGCCTGCTTTTCTTGAAGGCTACGATGTAATTTCTCATTCGTGGTCGGCTGGGAAGGGATAAAACGATTGAGCGTCACGCCGCCATGACTGCGGCTAATCACGCCCTGCTCATCCAGTTTGATCAAATCACGACGAATCGTCGCTGGGGAAGCGTCGATCACGGACACCAGTTCATCTACCGTCACCAGATTATGGCTTTTCAGGTAATCCATAATCTGATCAAGACGGCTCTGCCCTTTTACTTTATCCCCGCTCATGCGGAAAGCATCAGTTAATGTAGGATCCACGGCGATATCCATCTTGCTGTCATATACCCGTAATACTTCAAGCTGCTTGTGCGTTGGCTGCGCTACTCGAATTATTTGGGGTATAAAGTTATTTTACATTGTTGGTTCTTGATTGCAGGATACCAGAAACCTTCCCGAACGCGGGAAGGAAGATATCCTGCAATGTGCACTGTAGCTTAAAAAACCGTGCTATCAACCGTGATGGGTTACTGCCAATCAGGCCAGTTGCATGGCGAGCTGGATAGAAATCGCCATACTTTCTGACTTCGCTTTCCCTGTCCAGGCAATATCAAACGCCGTGCCGTGGTCAGCAGACGTGCGGATGAACGGCAATCCGGCGGTGATATTCACCCCATCATAGAAGCCCAGCAGCTTAAGCGGAATGTGGCCCTGATCGTGATACATCGCCACCACCATGTCGTACTGGCCTTCATACGCCTGCAAATAGACGGTATCCGGGGGGCACGGGCCATAGACATCAATGCCTTTAGCTTTCATGGCTTCAACCGATGGCGACACGATGGTGATCTCTTCATCACCAAACAGACCATTCTCGCCCGCATGCGGGTTAACCCCGGCAACGGCGATACGCGGGTGAGTAAAACCAACGCGCTTGAGGAAGACATCCGCCATCTCGATCACGGTTTCCACGCGATCGCGGTTCAGCGTATCCAGGAACTTACGCAGCGCGATGTGCGTTGAAACATGGATCACCTTCAACTTATCGGTATACAGCACCATCGCATAGTCGCGGCTGTTGGTCAGCTTCGCCAGCAGTTCGGTGTGACCCGGATAGAGGTGGCCTGCCGAGTGCAGCGCTTCTTTATTCAGCGGCGCGGTGGCAATCGCATGGACTTCACCCGCCATCGCCAGCGCGGTCGCTTTCTTAATGCAGCGGTAAGCTAAATCACCCGCCTGCGCCTGAACAAGACCCGGCTTCAGCGCCTGCGGATCTTCCAACGGCTCATCAATCATGTTGATGACGCCCGGCGCGAAGACCGCGTCAGCCGGTTTATCAATAATTTTCAGCTCTACGGCTGGCACGATATTCAGTGCCAGAATACGTCGCATCGTCTGTACGCAGCCCACCACCACGGCAGATGCGCCGGAAAGCTCGCCTTCGGCCAGCGATTTGATAATAATTTCCGGTCCAATCCCTGCCGGATCACCCATCGTTACCGCAATAATTTTACTCACTGACCTTCTCCTCAATAAAACGTAAAACGTCGAGCAAAGTAGTTTCGTTGCCAAAACCCCCCGCTTTAGTCATCACAGGGGTCGTGCCGACAACGCTGTTCAGCAGGTATCCCCAGGGCACACAGGATGCGATTTGCCCCTTAATCTGAAAGCCGGTCGCGCCCAGTGCGGTTGCCACGGCAATCGCAATGTCACCACCGGATAAATACAGCCCACCCGGCAGACGCCGGTTAGCCCTGTCCGCCGTCAGGCTGTCTAGCGCCTGAACAATATTGCGCGTAAGTTCCCCCAGATAGTGGCTGATCGTTTCGCCAAGCTGCTGTCGGCTAAGCCCAAGCTGCTGGCACCGCGCGTCAATCTCGAAGCGCTGATTTTCGTTATGACAGGTACGAATAATGCAGTGATTACCCTTCATCAGCGCCTTCACCGCGTCCTCACACTGAGATGCCATGACGGTGGACGAATCGGGTGAAAAGAGTGCGTTGATATCAATCTCAACCAGCGTGACATCGCTGCGCAGTCTGACGGCCGCAATCTGTTTTTGAGCGATATCGCTCATCGACCCGACGACAGCCAGCAGCGGCCTTTCGGTCTTACGCGTAAAATTCTGCGTATTCGCCAGCGCTTCGCTCAGGCCCGCCGAGCCAACCAGCAAGGGGCGAAATGGCAACGTTCTGGCGGCGTGAACGATATGAGTCAGATCGTCCTGCTCGTCGGTATCAAGAATAATCAGACGTACGCCCTCGTACGCCAACTGCTGCAAACGGTCGGCTAAATTGTCCTGACGGACGTCATCAAGGTGTATTTCCGCCACGGATAAAGCGGTTTGCTCTGCCAGACGAGCGGCGATAGACGCCGAAGCCACCGGTGTTTTTGGGTCGCTGGCAAATTCTGTATCGGTAAGCAGGCGCTCATTCACCCAGACTTCACCTTTGCGGGTCACGCGCCCCAGCGTCGGCGACGCGGCAGCAATCAGCGCGACGGGCACTCCTGCCGCAGACAGCGCAGCAGCCACTTCAACCCCCAGATTCCCACGTAGCGTCGAGTCAATCTTCTTAATAATCCAGCCTTGTCCGCCAGCAGCCTGCCAGGCTGTAACCGCTTCTGCGGTACGTTGAGACGCCACGTCGTCACGCGCCGCACGGCTATCGGTGTTGATCACCACCGCATCGCCCAGTAAATCCGCATGCAGTTTATTAACGTCAAATACGACGCTAACCCGCGCGCCATGCTGCGCCAGACCGACGCCCGCATCATTGGCACCCGTAAAGTCATCAGCGACTACTAATACCTGTTCTGCTGATTGCTGCACGTTTGACATACCTCATCCCCGGTTCATGATTACCTGATAATGATTATATTGAATCACATTTGATTATATGTGAGCAATATCAAATTATTTAAAAGGAATTTCACCTATAAATTATCACCACGATGTGGCAAATGGCGTTTCTGCGTGATGAGAACCACGCCATTTGACTGAAAGTAATCACCATCGCAACCATTATCATCATAGCGATAACGCTCTGGCGAAAGAGAAAAGGCAAGGTAATAAGCATGAACATCAATAGCACTATCCTCAGCGGTTACCGGGTACTTCAGGACATTAGTCACCTGTTGGCAGGGAAACAGCACGTTTTATTTGTCACCGACAAAAACATCGTCGGGCTGCCTGACGTTCAGGCGCTGATCGCACAAGTTAAGCAAGCCGTTCCGCAGGTTCTGTTGGTTGATCATGTTCCTGCCGAACCAAGCCAGCACGACGTCGCCCAGATACTGAGCCAGCTCAATCAAATCCAAACCGATCTGGTCATCGGCGTAGGCGGCGGCAGCGTACTGGATGTTGCCAAACTGCTTTCCGTACTGTGCGCGGGCGATGACACCGTCACGCTGGATAGCCTGTTGGCAGGAGAGAAACCGACTCGCCGCACCACATCCCTGCTTATCCCGACCACCGCAGGAACTGGCTCAGAAGCCACACCGAATGCCATTTTGGCGATCCCGGAAAAAGAGACCAAAGTCGGCATTATTACGCCGGTGATGCTGCCGGATTACGTTGCGCTGGTGCCGGAGCTGACCATCAGCATGCCGTCGCACATCGCCGCTTCAACCGGTATCGATGCACTCTGCCACCTGATCGAGTGCTTCACCTCGACGATCGCCAACCCAGTCAGCGACAACTACGCGCTGATTGGCCTGAAAAAGCTGTTTGCCAACCTCGAAACCTCCGTGCGCGAGCCGAGCAATATGGAAGCCAAGCTGAACATGCTGTGGGCGTCCTATTACGGCGGTGCCGCTATTGCCCACTCCGGTACGCATCTGGTTCACGCCATGTCTTACCCGCTGGGCGGCAAGTACCACATCCCACACGGTGTAGCGAACGCCATCCTGCTCGCCCCTTGCATGCGTTTCGTGCAGGACGCCGCACAGGACAAATTCGCGCAGGCGTATGACCTGCTGCCGGATGCCGATCTGACGCTCAGTACAGCGGAAAAAGCCCAGGCGCTGGTGACCTACTTCAGCGAATTGGTTAAACGACTCAATCTGCCTAACACCTTACAGCAGCTCGGTGTGGAAAAAGACCACCTGCCGTACCTGGTTGATGCCGCGTTACAGGTTCAGCGCCTGATGAAAAACGTGCCGACACAGGTCAGCGCCGACGATGTCCGTGAGGTTTATCTGACCCTGTTTTAAAACGCGCGGGTTTAGGTAGAACGATTTTAAATTTTCATCTTTTTGATTACGTGTCACGAGGAAGAACAATGAGTAAAAATATTACCGGCGTATTAACTGCCATCGTCACGCCGTTTGATAACCAGGGCGAATTTAACCCCGCTGCCATGCGTCTTCAGGTTCAGCGCCAGATGCGCTACGGCAACGGTATTTTCTGTAACGGCACCAACGGTGAGTTTTTCGTTCTGCACACCGATGAGAAAGTCGCCGTCACGGAAACCTGCGTTGATGAAGTTGCCGGAAAAGTGCCGGTTGTCGGCCACATCGGTGAAATCTCCACGCGGGAAACCATCAAGCTCGGCAAGCGCATCGCCGCGCTGGGTGTCGATGCCGTTTCGGTCATCACCCCGTATTTCATCCCACTCAAACAGGAAGAACTGATCGCCCACTACACCGCCGTCGCCGATGCGCTGACTGTGCCGGTGTTTCTCTACAACATTCCTGCACGCACGGGGAATACGCTGGCACCGGAAACCGTCCGCACGCTGGCGGATCACCCGAACATCATCGGCATCAAAGACAGCGCAGGCAGCTATGAAAGCCTGAGCGGCTATGTGCAAGCGGTGAAAGGTGTACAGGGTTTTAACGTACTGAATGGCCCAGACTCGCTCATTCACCAGGGCTTTGTTGACGGCTGCTCCGCCTGTATTTCCGGGCTGGCTAACGTGGCACCGGAACCGATCAGCCAGATTTGGCACCGCTTCAACGCGGGTGACATCGAAGGCTCTCGTCAGGCACAAGAACAGGTTGCCGAGTTGCGTAAGACACTGTACGCCATCGCGTTCTCACCGGCTGTGGTGAAAAAAGCGCTGGCGATTATGGGTGAAGATGTCGGCGTCAGCCGCTATCCGATCCAGTTTTCCGCACAGGATGAAGACAACATCCGCAACATACTTAGTCAATTCTCGCAGTAACAGAGAAATATCAATTTCCACTTATAGGCCGAGAAGATATGAACCATTTTAACTTAACTGACACCCTCATAATCGTTGGGATGATTGTGTTTTATATCGCATTCACCTCATGGTTAACCTACAAGCTCCGCAGTAAATCGAACACCGAATTCATGGAAGGCTCACGCGCGCTGCCGGCGTTTATCGTCGGTATCCTGCTGATGACCGAGTTCATCGGTGCCAAATCCACCATCGGTACGGCGCAGTCTGCCTTTGAGAACGGCTTTGCCGCATCCTGGTCGGTGATTGGCGCCGCCATCGGTTTCCCGCTGTTTGGTATGATTCTGGTGAAGAAGATTTATAACACCGGGAAAATCACCATCTCTGGCGCGATTGCCGAGAAATACGGTACCAGCACCAAGAACATCATTTCGATCATCATGATCTATGCGCTGTTGCTGGTTAACGTGGGCAACTACGTCAGCGGCGCGGCAGCGATTGCCACGGTGTTGAAAGTCTCCCTGCCTGTCGCCGCGTTGATTACCGCTGTCGTCAGTACCTTCTACTACTATTTCGGTGGCTTGAAAGGGACGGCCTACATCACGCTGATCCACAGCGCCGTGAAATACGCTGGCGTAATGATCATCCTGTTCGTGGCATTGAAAATGACCGGCGGCTTCAAGCCAATGATCGAACAAATGCCGGATTACTACTGGACGTGGGACGGTAAACTCGGTGCCAGCACCATCTTCGCCTGGCTGATCGGGACCATCGGTTCTATCTTCTGTACGCAGTTCGTGATTCAGGCCATTTCATCAACGAAAGATGCCACCAGCGCCAAACGTGCCACCTGGGTTGCCTTCTTCTTCTGTATGCCGATTGCGCTTGCTATCGCGGTCATCGGTGTCGCGGCGAAGTTTGCTCACCCTGAAATCAACAGCCTGTACGCGATGCCAGTCTTCCTGCAAGACATGAACCCATGGCTCGCCGGCTTGGTCACCACGTCACTGGTCGCGTCTATCTTCATCAGCGTGAGTATGGTGGCACTGGCTATCGTTTCCCTGCTGATTAAGGACTTCTACGTTCCTTACTGGAAACCGACGCCAGAAAAAGAGATGAAAATGACCCGAATCCTGTCGCTTGTCGTAGGTTTCGCGCCGCTCGTCTTCGTTCTGTTCGTTCCTGAAATCCTGAAGCTGTCGTTCTTTACCCGTGCTATTCGCCTGTCGATTTCTGTGGTTGCGGTGATTGCGTTCTATCTGCCGTTTTTCAACAGCGCACGCGGCGCAAACGCCAGCCTGATATCAGCCTGTGTCGTCACCTCCGTCTGGTATATTCTCGGCAACCCGTACGGCATCGATAACATGTACATCGCGTTGGTTACCCCAGCTATCGTCATGCTGATCGATCGCATGATTCCGAACAAAGCGAACAAAATCAAAATCTCTCCAACTGAAAATAAATCAGGAGCCTGAGTCATGAGTAGCGAAACCATTACTGTGGAACGTAGCGGAAAAGTTCATCACGCAGAAGGCGATGCCGCGCGTCTGGATGCCTACATTCCATCGGAATGCCCGCAGAATCATGCGGCCAACCTGCTCCATCTGCCGAACGGCGATGTACTGTGCGTCTGGTTTGGCGGCACACAAGAAGGGATTGCGGATATCTCTATCTATATGTCCCGTCTGGTGAAAGGCAGCGATAGCTGGAGTCAAGCCGTTAAGCTGTCTGAAGATGCCACGCGTTCCGAACAGAACCCGGTTCTGTTCCTCGCGCCGGACAACGTGCTGTGGCTGCTGTACACCGCGCAGAAATCCGGTAATCAGGACACCGCGATTGTGCGCTACCGTCAGTCTACGGATTTGGGTGCCACCTGGGGCGAGATCGGCACGCTGCTCGATCAGCCGGGTACCTTCATCCGCCAGCCCATCACCGTATTGGCAAACGGCGACTGGCTGCTGCCGGTGTTCTACTGCCGCGTTCAGCCGGGTGAGAAATGGGTCGGCAACGATGATGACAGCGCCGTGAAAATTTCCAGCGATCAGGGGAAAACCTGGCAGGAATACCCAGTGCCAAACAGCACGGGCTGCGTGCATATGAACATCACCCCGCTGAAGGACGGTACGCTGCTGGCGCTGTACCGCAGCCGTTGGGCGGACTTCATCTACCAAAGCCGTTCAACGGACGGTGGTAAAACCTGGTCAGATCCCGTGGCAACCGATTTGCCGAACAACAACTCGTCCATTCAGGTAACGACGCTGGAGAATGGCCATCTTGCACTGGTGTTCAACCATATGAGCGCCGCCGATGCGACCGAGCGCCGTCTGTCGCTGTACGATGAAATCGAGGATGAAGAAGACAAAGCCAGCAATGCCAAAATGCCGGAAGTACAAGCCGGTGGTCGTAGCGCCTTCTGGGGTGCTCCGCGCGCGCCGATGACGCTCGCCATTTCGGAAGACGGCGGTAAAAGCTGGCCGTGGCAGCGTAATATCGAAGTGGGCGACGGTTATTGCATGACCAATAACTCCACGGAGAAGCTGAACCGCGAGTTCTCTTACCCCAGCGTCAAACAAGCGCAGGACGGTAAGCTGCACGTCGCGTTCACTTACTTCCGACAGGCGATCAAGCACGTCGTGGTGAGTGAGGAGTGGGTCAAAGCGAACTAAACCGCGCGGCTTTTTTTCTCTTTATCAGCGGGGCTCTCCCCCGCTATACCCTAAATAATTCGAGTTTCAGGAAGGCGGCAAGTGAGGGAATCCCGATGAGCTTACACAAGTAAGTGATTCGGGTGACCGAATGAAGCCAACGCACATGCAACTTGAAGTATGACGGGTATATACCCGGGACACGATTATGATTGCAGGAAACCTCAACACCCTCAAACTCGCCACATTACCCGACGCGCTGTGGGCCATTCTGTCCGCACCGGGCATGTCGTTAGCTGAACTGAATGCGCTGCCCGAAGGCCGTTATCAGCCGGAAGGTGCCGAATGGTTCTACAACATCGGCACTGTGAACACCGCACCACGCGCCACGCGACATACCGAATTTCACAGCAACTACCTTGATATTCAACTGATTCTGGAAGGCGAGGAGATTATCGGTTACGGTCTGAATGATGTGCATGGTCAGCCCGCGACTGAACGTAAGCCGGATCTCTATATTCTGGATAATCCTCAGGTGCCGCATCAGATCCACCTGCGGGCAGGCGACTTCGTCACCTTCTATCCAGGTGAAGCTCATCAGGCGCTGTGTGCGATTAACGACAGCCCTGCTCCGGTCAAAAAAGCCGTGTTTAAAATCCCCGTCACGTTATTGTATTAAAATGGTTATCCCCTAAATAATTCGAGTTGCAGGAAGGCGGCAACCGCGCGAATCCCCAGGAGCTTACTCAAGTAAGTGACTGGGGTGAGTAAGAGAAGCCAACGCACATGCAGCTTGAAGTATGACGGGGATGCATTAAGGAGACACATGTCAGCAACAGCCCCTAAACACGCCCTGATTACCGGTAGCAGCTCAGGGATCGGTGCCGCCATCACACAAAAATTACTGGCGGAAGGCTGGCGGGTAACCGGCCTGTCACGCAAGCCGGGTGACTATTCACATCCAAATTTTACCCACCGCGCGGTGGATATCATGGATACGCCCGCGCTGACGGCCATTCTGGACGAGATTGTGCAGGTTGATGCCATCATCCATGCCGCTGGCATTATGAAAGCGGCCCCGCTCGGCCAGCTTTCGCTGGAAGACGGCGAAACGCTGTGGCGCTTGCATATCAACGCGGCACAGGTGCTTGCCGACCGTCTGGTCGATAAGCTGCCGCAAGGTGGAAGAATTGTGCTGCTGGGCAGCCGCACGTCCAGCGGTTCAGCAGGACGCAGCCAGTACGTTACGACAAAATCCGCAATGATCGGCATGGCGAGAAGCTGGGCGGCTGAACTGGCCCCACGCGGCATTACAGTAAACATCGTCGCGCCGGGCGCAACGGAAACACCGATGCTGACCATGCCGGGTCGCCAAAGCTCTCCGCCGAAGCTGCCGCCAATTGGGCGCTTCATCCAGCCACAGGAAGTGGCCGATCTGGTGGGTTACCTGCTTTCTCCGTCTGCCGCGGCCATTACCGGCCAGCAGTTGGTGATGTGCGGCGGTGCATCGCTGTAACCTTGCTTAATACACGGGATAGCGGCAACAGCGCAGGCGCTTGCCGCTTCTCCCCCAAGCCTAGATAAATTATCGCTAAGCAAGTGTGAAAACTGGCATGTTTTTGTCCAACCTCGACGCCATCGGCAAAAAATCGCCGTGTTAATCCACCTACCAATTAACTCCCCCTTCGCATTTTATCTTTTCAAAAACAAGATGATAAATAGTTCAACGGGCTAATTGCCACAGTAATAATCTCGCAAACGGATAACACTCAGGAGAAACCAAGCTAATTAAAGAAAATAAATTTTTCGCCCCCTACATTCCCCGTCTAGCTTATGTCAAAAAACTCTTTATCAAGCACCGTGCGCTTCCCTACTCTCAGAAAGGCGATATTTTCATCCTTATCTTTTATCAGGCTGCACACAGCCCAACCTATTGATGGACAGGTCATTATGAATAATAAAAGCAATACTACTCGCCCTCTTCACTCCGGGAACGCTTTACGTCGTAAATGGCTTGGTCTGACAGTAGCCAGCGCGGTTTTACTGTCGGGACTCGGTCTGCCAACTCTGGCACAGGCGGAAGGACAGTTGCGCATCGCGCAGCAATTCGGGATCGTTTACCTGCTGCTGAATGTCGCGCAGGATCAAAAGCTGATTGAAAAACATGGCAAGGAAGAAGGGCTGGATATCAAGGTCGAATATCTACAACTTTCCGGCGGTGCCGCGGTGAACGATGCCTTGCTCTCCGGTTCGGTGGATATCGCTGGGGCAGGCACCGGGCCATTGTTCACGCTGTGGGATCGCACCAAGGGCCGTCAGAATGTACGTGCAGTGGTGGCGACAGGTAACTTCCCTTATTACCTGATCAGTAATAATCCCAACGTAAAAACCATTACGGATCTAACAGACAAAGATCGCATCGCCATTCCTGCGGTGGGCGTTTCTGTCCAGTCACGTTTCCTGCAACAGGCCTCTGCCGAACTGTGGGGCGATAAAGCCTATAATCGTCTGGATAAACTTCAGGTCGCCATTCCACACCCAGAGGCCACCGCTGCGATTATCAGCGGCGGCACGGAAATCACCACGCATTTTTCCAACTCTCCGTTTCAGGAACAAGCGCTGGCAGGTAATCCTAAGGCGCATATCATCCTGAATTCCTATCAGGTCACTGACGGACCGAACTCGCCGGTCGTGCTCTACGCCACCGAAAAATTCCGCCAGGACAATCCGCTGACCTACCGTGCCTTCGTTAATGCCATCGCAGAAGCGGCGGATTTCGCCAGCGCGCACCCTGAAGAGGCCGCTGACGCCTTCATTCGCGTGACCAAATCGCGTATCGATCGCGAGCTGCTGCTGAGCATTCTGAAAAGCCCGGAGGTGTCGTTCAGTGTGACGCCGCACAAAACCTTGCAGTTGGGTCAATTCCTGCATCGCGTTGGGGCGATTAAAAACAAGCCGGAATCCGTTAAAGACTACTTCTTCGACGATAAGCATGTCGATGCAGGCAGCTAATCACATCGCGTGTGGCAGGCCTGCATGAGAAAGATGCAGGCTTGCTCAGATCCCTGTTAGCTGCTGGCGCGCGGTTCAAAGATAAATTTCACCTTTTCCAGTACGGGCGGGTGATCGTCGTTGTCCATCATGGCGAGCACCAGACGCCCGACCTCCGCCCCCAGCTTTTCATAGTCAAGCCGCATCGCGGTTAACGCTGGGAACGTGTGCTCACATTGTTCGGAACCATCGAGACAGGCAATCGCCAGATCGTAAGGGACTTTCATCAGTCGGCGCTGGCATTCAAAGAGCGCGCCCAGCGCAATTTCCTCATGGCTACAGATAATCGCATCCAACTCCGGCTGGTTTTGTAGCAGTTCCGTCATGGCGTAGCGGCCAAATTGCAGGCTGGGTGCTTCCGGGATCGTAATTTTCAAATCCGCATTGTGATAGTGCGCCAGCATGGCTTTATTCCAGCCGTTCAACTGCTGTTTTTGCAAACGGTTATCCGTATGAGCGCCAATATAAGCCACGTGACGATATCCCTTTTCCAGCAGCGACATCGTCAGTTGCTCCGCCGCTTCAGCAAGGGCGATATCAATATTGATATTTGCACTCAGCGCATCAGCGCCGGAGACGTTCACCGTAATGACGTTACTGGCCTGGATGATGTCCTGAGTTCTCTGTGAGAGTTGCGCACTGAACAGCACCAGCGCCGCTGGCCGCTGCTGCAAGAGTTTTTCGACCATTCCCGCTTCGGTGTGCTGGCGATATTCATGGCAGCCCATGATTAACGGAATGTTGTGTTTGCCCACCGCCTGTTGCAGCGCCTGCACAAAACGAACACTGGCGTGATCTTGCTGAAAAGGATAAAGCACCGCGATAGCGGGCTGATAAGCTGATGCCAGTGCGCCTGCGGCCTGATTCGGTACATAGCCCAGCGTTCTTATCGCGTCATTGATTTTCTTCTGCGTGGCATCAGAAACCAGTCCGGGCTCCCGCAACGCGCGGGACACCGTCATGGCGCCAACACCGGCATGGTTCGCGATGTCCTGTAGCGTTACGCGATGGGTGCTCTCGGTAAGCTGGCTGGCTTCTTGATTGGGTTCATAGCCTAATGCTCTGGCGGCCAGCTCCACTTTGCTGCGTAACTTTTCAGAGACCAGATCGGGTTTGCGCATTACGCGCGATACCGTCATCGTCCCTACGCCCGCGTAGTCGGCGACATCCTGTAGCGTAACCTTACCGGTACTGCGACGCTTACGCATGCTCACTTCCTCTCCATTCGTCATTTTTCTCATCGCACGGTCGCGATAACAGCCTGTTACGTCATTGCCTTCAGGCTAGCGTGAAGGGGTAGGCAACGTGCGAACACCCTGATTTCTACTGCGCCATTCACGCCGTGTCATCGCCGTTCATAGTGTGCCTGTGACAACACGGGGGAACAAATAATGGCCCCGCTTGTGCTAAGCGGGTCACAGTTAATGATAGCCATATCAGTTAGCGCTACCTTTTTAGATGTTAATCACATTATTTTCGACACTGGCACACTATCCTGCGTTCAGAATGATACAGAGGTGACTCTAATGCTTAACACTTTACTAACACCAGACGTTGTTCAGATTTTACCTGCCTGTGATGACTGGCGTCACGCTATCGCCTTGTCCTGTAAGCCTTTACTGGATAACGGTTCGATTGAATCCACCTATGTTGAGGCGATCTACCGCTCTCATGAGGCCATCGGTCCTTACTATGTCGTCGGCCCTGGGATTGCCATGCCGCATGCACGCCCGGAAGACGGCGTGAACCAACTTGCCGTCAGCCTGACGCTGATTCGCGACGGCGTGGTTTTCCATTCCGAAGACAACGATCCCGTGCATTTACTCATTGTTTTGGCTGCCACGGACAGCAATAGCCATATCGATATTATTTCACAGCTTGCTCAGTTGTTTGACACACCTGATGACGTCGCCGCATTACTCCGCGCGACGAACGTAGAACAGGTGCTTTCCGTTATTTCTCGTTATTAATTGCCACCAGAGGACACAGATTATGAAAATTACAGTCGTATGCGGTAACGGTCTTGGTACCAGCCTGATGATGGAAATGAGCATTAAAAATATCGTTAAAGAACTCGGCGTGGTTGCTGACGTGGATCACGTAGATTTGGGCTCGGCGAAAGGCACGGATAGCGACATTTTTGTCGGTACAAAGGATATTGCCGATCAGCTCGTCGCACAGGCGGTGGGGGGGAAAATTGTGTCCCTGAGCAACATGATCGATAAAGTGGCGATGAAAGAGCGCCTGTCGATCGCCCTGACAGAACTTGGCGCATTATAAGCGGGGGATCAAAAATGGAATTCTTCCGTTTTTTAATGAGTGATGTGCTGTCTGAACCCTCCATCCTGGTCGGTTTGATTGCGCTTATTGGCCTGATTGCACAGAAAAAACCGGCTACGGAATGCATCAAGGGAACGGTGAAAACCGTAATGGGTTTCCTGATCCTCGGGGCAGGCGCGAGCCTGATCGTGTCCTCGTTGGGAGATTTCGCCCAGATTTTCCACCATGCGTTTGGTATCGCGGGTGTGGTGCCTAACAATGAAGCCATCGTCGCCGTCGCACAGAAAAACTTCGGCACCGAGATGGCAATGATCATGTTCTTCGCGATGGTCATTAATATCGCAATCGCCCGCTTTACGCCGTGGAAATACATTTTCCTGACTGGCCACCACACGCTGTTTATGTCGATGATGGTTGCCGTGATTCTGGCGACAGCGGGCATGAAAGGCGTGCTGCTGATTACCGTTGGATCGCTGGTTGTTGGGGTATCGATGGTGCTGTTCCCTGCCATTATTCACCCGTATATGAAGAAAGTCACAGGCTCGGATGACGTCGCCTTTGGTCACTTCTCGGCAATATCACAGCTGTTGTCGGCCTTTATCGGCAGCAAGTTTGGTAATAAAGAGAAATCAACGGAGGACATGGAAGTACCGAAGAGCCTGCTGTTCCTGCGTGATACGCCGGTTGCCATCGCTTTTACCATGTTCTTCATCTTCATTTTCACCTGCCTGTTTGCTGGCCCGGAAGCGGTGAAAACGATGAATGCTGGTGGGAAAAACTGGTTCATGTTTTCGCTGATCCAATCCATTACCTTTGCCGCTGGCGTGTATATCGTGCTGCAAGGCGTGCGGATGGTGATTGCGGAAATCGTGCCTGCGTTTAAAGGCATTTCTGACAAACTCGTCCCGAATGCTAAACCCGCATTAGATTGCCCCGTCGTCTTCCCTTATGCCCCGAATGCCGTTCTGGTCGGCTTCCTGAGCAGCTTTGCGGCTGGGGTGATCGGTATGGTGCTGCTCTACCTGCTGGGCATGACGGTGATCATTCCCGGCGTGGTGCCACACTTCTTCGTCGGCGCGGCAGCAGGCGTTTTCGGTAACGCCACTGGCGGACGTCGCGGTGCGATTTTAGGTTCTTTTGCCAACGGACTGCTGATTACCTTCCTGCCTGTTTTCCTGCTGCCAGTGCTGGGCAGTATCGGACTGGCGAACACCACGTTCAGCGATTCCGATTTCGGCGCGGTGGGAATTCTACTGGGTATTATCGTGCGCTAAGCCCGCGCGATGAATGTCATCCGACAGACCGGTTTTAGTTAACGGGGGAAATGATGGAATTCTATTTAGATACGGCGGATGTCGCCGCAGTAGAACGACTCGCAGGCGTGTTGCCGATTAAAGGCGTGACCACCAATCCGAGTATTGTCGCACGCGGAAAATCCGATATTTATAGCGTGCTGCGGGGCATGCAGGCTGTTATCGGCACAGAAGGACAGCTGTTTGCTCAGGTAATGTCGCGCGATCCTGACGTGATGGTGGAAGAGGCGTTGAAGCTCAGAGACGTGATTCCTTCTCTGGTCGTCAAAGTACCAGTGACACATGCGGGTTTGAATGCCATCAGGCAATTGACGGCGCTGGATATTCCCACCCTCGGCACCGCCGTATACGGTGCGGGACAAGGGTTTTATGCCGCGCTGGCTGGCGCTCGCTATATCGCGCCTTACGTCAACCGCATTGATGCGCAAGGTGGCGATGGGATTGCGCTAGTGAAAGAACTGCAAACTCTGATTAACCTGCACAGCCCGCAGACTCAGGTGCTGGCAGCCAGCTTTCGCACACCGCGTCAGGTGCTGGACTGCCTGCTGGCTGGGTGTCGGGCGATTACCGTCGACCCTGCCGTTGCTGAACTGTTCCTGCAAGATCCTGCGGTTGAAGATGCGCTTAACCGGTTCGATCATGACTGGCAGGCACGCTTTGGTCATTCCGATCTTGGCTGATTGATAGCAAACACCACCCGCCTGTCGGGTGGTGTTACCAAAATAACGCGGTGACCAAAAAACGATCGTGTTACCAACACGATCAATGCAGGACGAAATCGCGATACTTTTCCACCAGCGTCAGAAAATCATCCAGACCGCATAAAGACAGGCTCTCTTCGTCGTAATAACTCATGCCTTCCTCCAGCTCATCCGTGGTGAAAGACAGCTGATTTGCCTGCACCATCACTTCTTCTTCATCCAGCGACAGCGTATATTCATGGCCCACGCGCCGCCACTGCCGCTCGCTGCCCGCGACGGAACGCGCGGCGTCTTCGACGTCAGTTAATACCGTCAGTTGGCCTTTCACTTCTTCATTAAACCAGTGCCCGATCGCTTCATGTCCCATCGACATACGAACGATGACCTGGCCCGTCACATCCCGCAAAAATTCATAGTCCATGATGCCATCCTCACTGTTATGTTTCTTTTGTTCAGTCTAGTCGCCTCTACACTCTACCGTCGTGATGCACCTTCACCTTTCATGTTGCAGATGCACACAATCCCGTATGCCAATTCCAGCAGAGATGGCGCATAAAAAAAGGAGGCACAAGGCCTCCTTCAATGTTGGGATGCGAACTATAGCGAGTTAGACCGTCGTCTGGAAGATCACGCCATCAGCTTTCTCGGTATATTGACCTAACTGGTCAAAATTCAGATAGCGATAGGTGTCCTGCGCGGTTTTATCCACCTGCGACATGTAGGTCTGGTACTCTTCTGAGGTCGGCAAGCGACCCAGCAGCGAAGCCACCGCAGCCAGTTCGGCAGAAGCCAGATACACGTTGGCACCGGTTCCCAAGCGGTTCGGGAAGTTACGGGTCGAGGTAGAAACGACTGTCGCACCGTCCGCTACGCGCGCCTGGTTACCCATGCACAGCGAGCAGCCTGGGATCTCGATACGCGCCCCGCTCTTACCAAACACGCTGTAGTAGCCTTCTTCCGTCAGCTGTGCCGCATCCATTTTGGTCGGCGGCGCAACCCACAGGCGGGTCGGCAGCTGACCTTTGTGGCTATCCAGCAGTTTACCTGCCGCACGGAAGTGGCCGATGTTGGTCATACAGGAACCGATGAAGACTTCATCAATCTTCTCGCCCTGCACGTCAGACAACCAGCGTGCATCGTCAGGATCGTTCGGCGCACACAGGATTGGCTCTTTGATATCGGCCAGATCGATGTCGATCACCGCCGCGTACTCGGCATCAGCATCGGCTTCCAGCAGTTGCGGATCGGCCAGCCATTTTTCCATACCCTGAATACGGCGTTCCAGCGTACGACGATCGCCGTAGCCTTCGGAGATCATCCACTTCAACAGTACGATATTGGAGTTCAGGTACTCGATGATCGGCGCTTTATCCAGCTTGATCGTACAACCGGCCGCAGAACGTTCCGCCGAGGCGTCGGTCAGTTCAAACGCCTGCTCGACTTTCAGATCCGGCAGACCTTCGATTTCCAGAATACGACCAGAGAAGATGTTCTTCTTACCTTTCTTCTCAACAGTCAGCAGGCCTTGCTTGATGGCATACAGCGGAATGGCGTGAACCAAGTCGCGCAGAGTAATACCCGGCTGCATTTTACCTTTGAAGCGCACCAGAACGGATTCCGGCATATCCAGCGGCATCACGCCCGTCGCGGCAGCAAACGCCACCAGCCCGGAGCCCGCAGGGAAAGAGATCCCGATAGGGAAACGGGTGTGGGAGTCACCGCCCGTACCAACGGTATCTGGCAGCAGCATACGGTTCAGCCAGGAGTGGATAACGCCGTCGCCCGGACGCAGCGATACGCCGCCACGGTTCATGATGAAGTCTGGCAGCGTGTGGTGCGTGGTCACGTCAACCGGCTTAGGATAAGCCGCGGTGTGACAGAACGACTGCATCACCAAATCAGCGGAGAAGCCCAGACAGGCCAGATCTTTCAGCTCATCACGGGTCATCGGCCCGGTGGTGTCCTGTGAACCTACAGATGTCATCTTCGGTTCGCAGTATTCGTCAGGGCGAATACCCGCAACGCCACAGGCACGTCCCACCATTTTCTGCGCCAGCGAGAAGCCTTTTTTGCTGGCTTCAACCGCTTTGGAAATACGGAAGATATCGCTGTGCGGCAAGCCCAGTGATTCGCGCGCCTTGGACGTCAGTCCACGACCGATAATCAGCGGAATACGGCCACCGGCGCGAACTTCATCCAGCAAGACGTCGGTCTTCAGCGCAAATGTCGCCAGCACGTCATTAGTGTCATGACGACGCACTTCACCTTCATACGGGTAAATGTCAATGACATCGCCCATATTCAGATCGTTCACATCGACTTCGATCGGCAGCGCACCCGCATCTTCCATGGTGTTGAAGAAAATCGGGGCGATCTTGCCGCCCAGTACCACACCACCGCCGCGTTTGTTCGGGACGTGAGGGATATCATCCCCCATGAACCACAGCACGGAGTTAGTTGCAGATTTACGCGACGAACCGGTACCGACAACGTCACCGACGTAAGCCAGCGGAAAGCCTTTCTTGTTCAGTTCTTCGATCTGTTTGATCGGGCCCACGGCGCCAGGTTGATCGGGATCGATACCTTCACGGGCGTTTTTCAGCATCGCCAGCGCGTGCAGCGGGATGTCAGGGCGTGACCAGGCATCAGGTGCCGGAGACAGGTCATCCGTGTTGGTTTCACCGGTGACTTTAAAGACGGTAACGGTAATTTTTTCCGCCAGTTTCGGGCGGGACAGGAACCACTCGGCATCAGCCCAGGATTGAATCACTTTCTTGGCGTGCGCATTGCCTGCTTTCGCCTTTTCTTCTACATCGTAGAAGTTATCAAACATCAGCAGCGTGTGGGACAGCGCTTCGGCGGCAATCGGTGCCAGCTTGTCGTTGTCTAACGCATCAATCAGCGGATGAATGTTGTAACCCCCTTGCATGGTGCCCAGCAGCTCAACGGCTTTTTCCTGGGTGACCAATGGGGAAGTGGCTTCGCCTTTGGCGACGGCAGCCAGAAAACCAGCCTTCACGTAGGCGGCTTCATCAACGCCAGGGGGGACACGGTTAATCAGCAGGTCAAGCAATACTTCTTCTTCGCCCGCCGGGGGATTCTTGAGTGACTCAACCAGCGCGGCCATCTGCGTGGCATCTAACGGTTTAGGAACAATCCCCTGCGCAGCCCGGTCGGCTACGTGCTTACGATATTCTTCTAGCACGACGTTCTCCTCGCTCTCATTGTCTTCATTATGCCCGGCGCTCTTGTTCCCGCTTGTGGTGTCCATGCCTGGGTGCCAGCGTGTGGATGTAAGGTAGTAGAGTGTCCGGTCCAGCCTCGTCAGCATATCAGGATTTGAATTGATTGTTAATTCGTTCACATAATAGCAACATTAATTTTTATTCAACTATGCTATGTGCCCAATTTCACTATCACTGAAAAATGCCGACATCAGCAGAATAGCATGTCCCTGACGGCACACACTAACTATGCTGAGTTAACCACATAATAGGTAGGTTTTTAACAACATAGCCTGATTAATCATCGTTTGATGGCGTAGCGATAATCAGAATGTTCGCAATAGAGTCGGGAAAAGTGTTAACAGATGATAGATGCCTTTACGGCAACGATGCCGGATGACCTCTTTGATAACAGGAAAAAATGCCATGAAGATAACACGGTATCTGCCAATGGTTTTCGTCTCTGCTTTCGCGTTCACCGCCTCCGTCTATGCCGCCCCTATCGAGCTTGAGGGGATCGGTTTAACGCGCGATATTCCTTGTCATGGCAATGATGTCAATATTTCAGGCAACGGCAATAACATCGTACTGACGGGGAAATGTGCCGATATTTCCGTCTCAGGTTCCGAGCACAACATCACGTTCGATACCGCAACATCGCTTACCGTGACCGGTTCAGAGATTGCCGCCACAGGTCAATCGACGGGTGACCTGACCGTCGCCGCGTATAAAAACACCATCCGCACGCACATCCTTTCCGAGGATAAACCAGCAAAGGTGAATGTGACTGGTACGGAACACCATCTCGATCTGGATTTTAAGGGCCCTGCCGTTGTTTCCTTCAATGGCATCAGCAACCGCCTCTCATGGGGAGGAACAGAGCCGAAACTCTCTTCTAGCGGCGCTAATAACGTCATCAAACAAAAGCCCTAACGAGCTGCGTTTATTCCTCTGACAGATGCCCGATAAACGGATTTTGGCAACGAAAAACACACGGCCCAATCGACAACTCGCCGATTGGGCCATCATTTTTAGTACAAAGAATATCGAATCAATTCCCGCAGAAGCGGGTCACATCAGGCCTTAAACGTCAGCCACGGGCGCAGCCGCGCTACGGGTTGAATCAGCCCCGACTGTTCCTGGATATCAATCACGGGCGTAACCGGCTTATAGGCCGCTGGCGCTTCTTCCCGCAGGCGCTCATCCTTCAGCGTAATACACTGCCAGGGCAACGTATCTGCCTGCTTCGCCGCATCGACTTTGTTGCGCATACTCTGCCGACGCTCGGCACGCCCTGCGCCGTGTGAACATGACCACAGCCAATCAGGATTCCCCTTTCCGGTAACGAGATAAGAGTAGTCCCCCATTGAACCGGGGATCAGCGCAAATTCCCCTGCTTTTGCGGGCGTAGCCCCTTTGCGGTGCAGGTTCATTCCGTGTTCCGGCAGGATAATGTTATGCGACAGATCGACCACCAGCTTGCTGGCATCGCGCGTAAACACCTGCTTCCAGGAGGAACGGATCAGTTCAGTCAGCACGATCCGGTTGATCCATGCATAGCGGGCGGCGACACCCATGGCTTCCATATAATCCATCGCTTGTTCATCAACCAGACCAAACAGGCCGGACGCCGGATATTTCTCTCCCGCAGGCCAGCAGGCTCGCGCTTTATCGATCCCACGCTGGCCGACATAAAAGCCCACGTCCCGTGAACCGGTGTGAATCATCACCACGACTTCGCCTTCCTGCACGCCAGCCTGATACGCCGCGTGCCTGTCCAACACGGCATCGACAATTTGCAGCTCAACGAAATGGTTACCCGACCCTACCGTGCCCAGACTGGAAGGTCGAAGTATCTCGCGAGGCGCAAAAAACGGCTCAGGCGCATGCCGGCTATCTGCACGAACCGTATCGGTTCCGGCGATGGAACCAAGTTCCGCCGCCAACCGTTGGAAGTCCACGTCCTGCCAAAGCCCCTGTAAGGGCAATGCCGCCAACCACGCCGACAGCCCTTCATCAAAGAGTGCGGAAAACGAATCTGGCGTAACGGGAACATCACGCCGATCCAGCAGTAACGTGTCTTTGAGCGCCTGAATCAGAGCGGGTTTGTGCTCATCCGCATCCGTATGATGCACGCCCGTCGTCATCAAGCGCATACCGCAGTTGATATCCGTCCCAATCGCCGCCGGGATAACAAAGTTCTCCGTTGTGGCGACAATGCTACCAACGGGCGCAAGCGTGCCAGGATGGAAATCCGGCGTCGCGCGGGCGGCACAGACGCGTGCATCGCTGCCCGGTAGGTGTACCGAGGCGAAATCCAGCAGTTGCTGAACCGCCTTTTCTTCCAGCGGCAACGTGTCCGGCAACAGAACCTGCGCTTCTGCATTCTGCCTGCGGAGATGATAAATAGAATGTTGGTAATCGGTGTCTATCCCCAAACGGGATAAACGTTTTTGTAAGCGAGTAAATGTAGACATGGTGCTACCTAGAAAAACAAAAAATCGCTCCTCCCGTTTCGGAGAGAAGGTTGTTTTTCCTGCAGCAGCAGATTCAGGAAAGGATGTCGGGCTATTCTAGGGAGGAACGCCCCTCTTGTAAACCGCAGGCCGCATCGCACTGGCTCCGTTATGCGCTGTTTTATCGATGTCAGTCATTCTCCTCGCTCAAGGCCGAGGGTATAGTAAGCTCAATACATTAGGCATCACTAAATTAGTCAGTCACGCAGGATGGTAGGAACATGGCGTTGAGCAATTCGGATCGGGAATTCATGCAGGACGGTGCAGCAAAAGCAGCGGCTATGCTGCGCGCGATTGGCAACGAGAACAGGCTACTGGTGCTTTGCCTGCTTATTGAGAAGGGTGAAATGTCGGTTGGCGCGCTGCTTGAACACATCCCGCTCAGCCAGTCCGCGCTCTCGCAGCATCTGGCAAAAATGCGTGAAGAAGGGTTGATTAGCTATCGGCGCGAGTCACAAACGCTGTACTACCGCATCGAAAATCAGGACGTGGAGAAAATCGTCGCCACCTTAAAAGGCATTTTCTGTCCCTGATAGCAGCGACACGAAACGGCATAGACGGAATCCCGCAATAAAAACGCCACAGGATTTCCCGTGGCGTTCGCGATTAAGTATGACGGGTAGAGAACTTAGAACGACGTATTCACGCTGACAAAGAAAGTCCGTCCCGGTTCGTTATAGGTTGCCGCACCCGCACCCGCGATGGTAACCACGTTATTGTTCACCACATCCTGCGCATTACCCGCGCGGAACAGGCGTTTATCAAACAGGTTATCGACACCGCCGGTCACGCTCAGGTTCTTGTTAAACTTATAGGTACTGCTTAACCCGAACAACGCATAAGGGCTTAACTCATTGGTTGCGCTACCCGTTACACGCTCACCTTTGTAGTTATACATCTTCGGCTTCTGGCGACCATACCAGGTCATATCGGCCAGGAAGGAGAGGCTCTCCGTTGCCTGCCAGTCCACCGATGAATTCAGGGTAAACTCCGGCGTAATCGACAGATAATCGCCCGTGGTTTTATTTTTCGATTCCAGCATCCAGGTCAGGTTGTTACGCCAGTTGATGGTTTCCGTGACAGGAACGGTCAGGTTACCTTCCAGTCCCTGAATGACGGCTTTCGGCACATTGCCCCACTGGAAGATATTGGCGTTGGCATATTGATTATTGGTTCCGCCCACCGCTTTACCAATGACATTGTTTCCTGCCTCAATCTTGTTACGGTAATCGTTATGGAAGTAGGTGACGCCAGCGATCAAACCGTCGCGGTGAAACTCCAGACCAATTTCTTTATTCAGGCTGGTTTCTGCCTTCAGGTTTTCATTACCAATCAGGTAGCAAGACGTGCCACCAGCACAGCCTTGTCCACGGCTATAGAGAAGGTAATTTTCGTTAGTCTGGTACAGATTCGGTGCTTTGTAAGCGCGGGCGATACCTAACTTCAGCGTATAATCATCACCCAGCTCCTGTGACAGGTTGAGCGACGGGCTCCAGTTGGTGCCTGCCGTGCTGTGATGATCGACGCGCAGCGCCGGGGTCAACATGGTGCTCTGCGTCAGCTCGACGTTATCTTCCACGAAAGCTGATGCCAGACGAGCAGCAGACTTCTCGTTGCGCCCACTGCTGCTCAGTGAACCCACGCTACCCGCTTCGGTTGTCGTTTGCGAGTTAGATACCGGATCCTTCATTTTCTGCTCGTTCCACTCAACCCCGAACGTCAGAACCTGATCAACCCAGAGATTCAGAGGAAGATTCACTTCGTTATGCGCGGTGAAATTATCCAGCTTGATGGTTCCGAAAGTATCTGCCGCGGAAAACAGACCTTCGGTTCCGCCAGCCAATCCTTCTAAGATACGAGTATTGTGCGTACGTTCGTATTGCAGATACGACGTGGAACTGACGCCACTGTCCCAGTAGCCGCGATGCGTGACCGCAAAGTTCTGGCGGTACATACGGTTGGTTTCCTTGCCATAATTACCGCGAACATAACCTGTATTGACATCAGTATTTGTATTTTGTGTATCACCCGCATAGATATTGCCCTGACGGCTGGAACCCGCTTCAAACTCCAGCGACTGCAGCTCGGTCATATCCCAGCGCAGCAGCCCGTTGATATCTTTATTACGCACCCCTTCACGCCCAGAGGGCAGCGAGGTAGCCTGATTCCCTGCACGGACAGACTGATGTCCTTCATTAATATCGCGCGCATCGGCTTGAGTTTTATTCAGATTACCGAACAAACGGAAGCTCAGGCTGTCGGTCAGGCCGCCCATCAGGCTGAAATCGGTACGCTTGGTTGCGCCTTCTGAACTATGCTCCGGCGCGTTCAGGAAGGTGTTCCAGGTGCCGTGCCATTCTTGCGTCGGCTGCTTGGTGATGATGTTAACCACACCACCCGCCGCACCGTTACCATAGCGCGCCGCCGCTGGGCCGCGCAGCACTTCAATACGCTCGACCATATCGGCAGGCACCCAGTTGGTGTCACCACGGGTATCGCGCTCACCGCGCCAGCCGTAACGCACCGCCGTACGGCTCGACACGGGCTTGCCATCCACCAGAATCAGCGTGTTTTCCGGCCCCATGCCGCGGATATCGATCTGGCGATTGTTACCGCGCTGGCCGCTGGTTGAGTTACCGGACAGATTAACGCCCGGCATGGTGCGAATCAGTTCCGACAGATCGTTAGCAGGTGGGCGCTTGCTGATATCTTCAGCCGTAATCACCGACACGCCCGGAGCCTGACGGGTTTGCTCAGCGGCCGTCACCACCATCGTATCGCCCGATGCTTTACTTTCGGCCTGATTCTGCACCTGAGGGGCAGGTTCTGTTGAAGGCGAGGTCTGCGCAGCGCTCAGAAACGACGTCATCCCGCAGCTAACGCCAATGAGCGTCGCCAGATAACGACGCGATTGTGGTAGTTTCATCAAAATTATCCTGCCCTGTAAGAAATGAATAAGTAGCCTGAAAAAGGATCAACATCGCAGCCGGTACAGCGACACCTAACGACAATCAGCAAAACGCTGAATAACGGCGGAGATAAAACGCGCAAACATGGCGGTTATCGGGGAGAAGCGTCATGCCAACGGCATCACGTCGTGTTGTTATGAAATGCTGTGTGTAATCAATCAGCCCTTTTCTCCGCATTGCCGTAAATGGAAAATGCCTTTATCGTGCAATGTGACGTCCTCAACGAAAAATGCTATTGAGAAGTATTTGCATTACCATTTTGGCGCGGTCATTGTTACATTTGTCATTCAGGACGGGGTTTGCTCTAGCAGCAAAATGTTTTGCCAAAGCATCAAAATGGAAGGCGCAGGTCGAAGGGTTTAATCAGGTAGGTAATCACGTGCGCAGCTTCACTCAGTCATCAAAGCCGATCTATAAAGATCACATCGTTCAGCAATCGAGTCTGGTCGCGAACAATTACCGTTTTATCGGCCCCCGGCTGATCGATAACACGCCGGTGCTCTTTGGCTCGTTCACTGTTGTACAGCTCAATCCGCATCTGATCCTGCATACCGCGGATGTGATTAATCGCCACAATATGAAAACCCAAAACCTGCTGGATGGCGCGATCAAGCTGGCCATCGTGGTGAGTGGCAATGCGCATATCTCATTTGGTCATCAGGAACTGCATCTGGGAGAGAACCAGCCCGCCTCGCTGATTACGTTGACGGAGCCGACGATGTTTACCCGCATCGGCAAGCGTGATGAATATGAGCGAACCATTACGCTGACGTTCGACAGGGAATGGCTGTACGGCAATATGATGGACACCGTTGGCGACTGGCAGGCCATCCACGATTTCACGCAAACTCACCTGGCGACACACCTGTGGACACCGTCCCGGCAGGCGCTGGCGATTGCCTTACAAACGCTGGACGCTGAACCTTGCCAAACGCCGCTCCAGCGCCTTTATCTGGAAATGCAGTGTATGAGCCTGATTATCGAGGCGTTTACTTCATTGACCGCCAGTGTGGCACAGGAGAAAAGCAGCGGTGTTACCCTGCGCAGCTACCACCGCATTCAACAGATCAGAGATATGCTGGAAAGCGGCAGCGCCGACCATCTGTCGATGAGTGAAATCGCTAAAAGCGTCAACATGAGCGAAAGCACGCTACAACGCCACTTCCGTCAGACGTTCAATATGAGTGTTTTTGAATACCTGCGTAACTGCCGTTTGCAGCGCGCCATGCTGGCCTTGCAGAAAGACGGCATCGGCATTGCGCAGGCGGCCAGTATCGCCGGTTACAACAGCCCCGCCAACTTTGCCACCGCTCTGCGCCGTGCATTCGGTATTACGCCGAGGCAGTTAAAAGACCGCTTCTGATTCTGAACCACTAATAACCAAATGGAATTTATTATTCCATTTGGTTATTAATCGCTATTCAGCGATGCACAGTAAATTAGTGTTTTTCTGCCAGCGACACATGACGCCCCATGACCAATCAGACTGATATCACCGCAACGCTTGCCCACCACATCATCCATAGCGAACCCAATCGAGAAGCGATTGATACCGCCCGTGACGGGGTGACTGATTTCATCTCCACCGCGCTTCCCATCGTACAGGGTGCGATTGCCGATAGCGGGCTCGCGCCGTTAAAGCAGGTATTCAGCGGCACGGACAGCCTGACGCGTAGTCTGATCCTGGGTTATGCAGGTCACGTACTGGACTTTGACGATTATCATCCGGCGTTTCGCGGCCACCCCAGCACCGTCATTCTGCCCGCCCTGTTTGCCCTTGCCGCAGAAGATCCCGCCGTCACGGAAGAGGCGTTTTTGACGGCATATGTGATCGGCGTGGAAGCCGCAGGCAGAATCGGTCTGGCATGTGGCCCACGTCATTACAGTCTCGGTTACCACAACACGGCTACGCTCGGTGCTATCGCCGCCGCCGCTGCCGCTGCACGTCTGGCTGGTGCCTCGGTAGAACAAACGCAAACCATTCTTGGTCTGGCTGCCACACAGGCCGCCGGGCTGCGGGCGCAGTTTGGTTCAGCGGTCAAACCGCTACACGCCGGGCTTGCCGCCAGAGCAGGACTAACCGCCGTCAAGCTGGGCCTAGCGGGCTTTGAGGGCAATACACAGCAGGTGATTGATGCCTTTCTTGCCGCGCATGGCGATCAAAAACAGCAGCCGGAGTTGCTGGTTGAAAACTGGGGAGCGCCGTGGCGTATGCTTTCTCCCGGTCTGGAGTTCAAACGCTACCCGACCTGTGGCGGCACCCACAGCGCCGCCGAAGCCGCGTTTGCGCTGCGGGAACAGTGGCATCAGCAGAAGGGTGCGGATGCCGATTTAGCTGACGCTATCGAACAGATCACGGTGACCTTCCCGCCGGGCGGCGATGTCGCTCCCTTTATCCGCAATGCCACAAACGGCGTAGAAGCGCGTTTCAGTCTGGAATATGTGATTGCAGCGGCGCTGCTTGAAGGGGAATTGAAGCTGGCGCATTTTTCGGAAGCCCCGGTTGAAACCACGATCTCCGCGCTGGCGAATCGCGTCATACGCCGTGCCGATGAAACCGCACCACCCGATGAACTTGACCCAGAGGCGCGCTTTCATGAGGTTACGCTGCACCTGCGTAACGGCAGCACGCTAATCCAGCGCACCACACGTCAAGAAACCTCAGCGCGCCCTACCGATCTCCGTGCTAAATTACAGCAAACCATCGGCTCGCTGGCGCACCTCGACAGCAACCAGATCGCCGACCGCTGCGCATTACGGCAGGAAGGCGATCTGCGCTATTTACTGGGGCTGTTGTTTTAACAAAATGCTAGTTTTAACAAAATGCTAGTTTTAACAAAATGCTGGTTTTAACGGGATGCAGGCTTTAGCCACTGGTCCAGAAAGCTAAAGACTTCTTCCTGCTGCTCCTGATAGAAAACGTGTCCCAGCTCAGGCCAGATCTTGGTTTGCAGCTTGCTGTCCGCCCGCTGGGATTGCCACACCTTGTGCATTTTGGCGTAGGCGTCTTCAACGGATTGCGTCGGGAACAGCTTGTCTTTGCCGCCATTAAATAACAGCATCGGTTTTGGCGCGGCGACGCTAGCCACATCTGGGAAGTCAAAGCGTGTTGGTAGCCCCGGGTGCAACATATAGAATGCCGACTGCCCTCTCAGCACATTGTTACCCGGCGTCATCAGGCCATCGTACGTGCCAATCCAGGAGACCGCTGCCGTTGCCGCCACCTTGTCGGACAGCGCGGCGACCTGCCAGGCACGGTAGGCGCCCATCGAGAAACCGACGACGCCAATACGTTGCTTATCAACCTGTTCAAGCGATACCAGAAAATCCGTTGCCCGCATGTCTTCGTAGGCCATCAGCCCCGCGAGCGAGCGCCCCAGATTAAAGAAATTGCTCGCCAGCGCCTGCTGCTGCTCATATTTGATCGGCCCGCGCGATCCCCAACCTAGCGCATCCACCGCCAGCACCACATAGCCCCGCTTCGCCAGTTCATCCCCGACAAAACGGCCGGTGAAAAACTTATCGGCCCATGCCTGTGCAGAATCAAGCTGTGCGTCATTCCCCCACGGCTTGATCATCTTCTCTTTGCCGATATCAAATTTCGCGCCGTGATCGTGTAGCAGGATGACCGCAGGATGCGGCCCCGCGCTTTTTGGGGTCAGGAGCAGCGCGTCTACACGGCTTTCATCGGTCAGGTTAAAGGCAACTTTTTCTGCCGTGTAGCTGCCGCGATCCTGTTTTTCAATCGCCTGCGGGGCAAAGTCTTTGGTGGAGTCAGGCGTTAGGAGCAGCGAACGCAGCGTTTTTCTCGACTGGGCTTGCCACTGGCTAAAATCCGTAAAATTCCCAGATAGCCAGGAATCCGAGTAGGTCATCTGCTGCTTAAGCTGCGGATAGAATGAAGGAAGCCCTTCATCTGTCACCGCCTGATCCGTCGCGGGTTGAATCGTAGGGTTCATATCGTTCGCCATCAGTGAAGGGCTAGCCAGCAAAGCCGTCAACAGCCAGACAGAGGTGCGTAAGGTATTAAGATTCATCATAACCTCAAAAACAAAACATCGTTTCTTTTTTGAGGTTTGATTGTAATTGACGCGGCTAAAAATAAACGGACGGGAGGCGCATTCTGCGAAGCAGCAGGCAAAAAAAATCCGGCACCTATAAAGGTGCCGGATTGCTATTCATCGAACGCGAGAGAACTTACTTCTTCTTCGCTTTCGGGTTCGGCAGGTCAGTGATGCTGCCTTCAAAGATTTCAGCGGCCAGACCAACAGACTCATGCAGCGTTGGGTGCGCATGGATGGTCAGTGCGATATCTTCTGCATCACAGCCCATCTCGATCGCCAGACCGATTTCGCCTAACAGTTCACCACCGTTAGTCCCGACAATTGCACCACCGATAACACGGTGAGTTTCTTTGTCGAAAATCAGTTTGGTCATACCGTCAGCGCAGTCAGAGGCGATAGCACGGCCAGACGCCGCCCATGGGAAGGTCGCGGTTTCGTAGCTGATGCCTTTCTCTTTCGCTTCTTTCTCGGTCAGACCTACCCACGCCACTTCCGGTTCGGTATAGGCGATAGAAGGAATCACTTTCGGATCGAAGTAGTGTTTCTTGCCGGAGATCACTTCAGCAGCAACGTGGCCTTCATGCACGCCTTTGTGCGCCAGCATCGGCTGACCGACGATGTCGCCGATCGCATAGATGTGTGGCACGTTGGTGCGCATTTGCTTATCAACGTGGATGAAGCCGCGATCGTCAACTTCCACGCCCGCTTTGCCAGCATCCAGGTTTTTGCCGTTCGGTACACGACCGATAGCAACCAGAACCGCATCGTAACGCTGTGGCTCGGCTGGCGCTTTTTTGCCTTCCATCGTCACATAGATGCCGTCTTCTTTGGCTTCTACTGCCGTCACTTTGGTTTCCAGCATCAGGTTGAACTGCTTGCTGATACGCTTGGTGAAGACCTTAACGACATCTTTGTCAGCAGCCGGGATAACCTGATCGAACATTTCAACGACGTCGATCTGTGAACCCAGAGCATGGTAAACGGTACCCATTTCCAGACCGATGATACCGCCGCCCATAACCAACAGACGTCCTGGGACGTTTTTCAGCTCCAGCGCATCGGTAGAATCCCATACACGTGGGTCATCATGAGGAATGAAAGGCAGTTGGATTGGACGTGAACCCGCTGCGATAATCGCGTTATCGAAGTTGATCGTCGTTTTGCCGTTTTCGCCGTCAACTTCCAGCGTATTAGCACCCGTGAATTTGCCCAGACCGTTAACCACTTTAACTTTACGGCCTTTTGCCATACCAGCCAGACCACCGGTCAGTTGGGTGATGACTTTTTCTTTCCACAGACGGATTTTATCAATGTCGGTTTTAGGTTCACCGAACACGATACCGTGCTCTGCCAGTGCTTTGGCTTCTTCAATGACTTTAGCAACGTGAAGCAGGGCTTTGGAAGGGATACAACCCACATTCAGACACACCCCACCCAGCGTGGAGTAGCGCTCTACCAGTACAGTTTCCAGACCCAAATCCGCCGCGCGGAATGCAGCAGAGTAACCCGCGGGGCCGGCACCAAGTACCACTACCTGAGCTTTAATTTCAGTACTCATCATGACCTCTTAATTGATTTCCGGCGGGTCTGTGACGTCATTGTTATTGAGTCTTAACGCCCTCTTCCACCGGGACGTGTCTTTGCCGCTGTAGTTTACAAAATCGTTAACAATTTTGAAACAACAAGCGACTAACGATTTGTCCTTGATCACTGACAGCTGTAACAAATAACAGCTTATCAGAAAAAAGCCGGCCGTCAGGCCGGCTTTTCGATTACATCACCAGACGGCGAATGTCAGACAACGTGTTGTTAATGATGGTAATGAAGCGAGCACCATCAGCACCGTCAATGACCCGGTGGTCGAAGGACAGAGACATCGGCATCATCAGACGCGGAGTGAACTCTTTACCATTCCAGACCGGTTCCATCGCGGACTTAGACACACCAAGAATAGCCACTTCCGGCGCGTTGACGATCGGCGCAAAGTGCGTAGTCCCGATGCCGCCCAGGCTGGAGATCGTGAAGCATCCGCCCTGCATTTCGCCAGCGGTCAGCTTACCGTCACGGGCTTTCTTGGAGATCGCCATCAGTTCGCGAGACAGCTCAGTGATGCTCTTCTTGTTCACGTCTTTGAACACTGGAACCACCAGACCGTTCGGGGTATCAACCGCTACACCGATGTTGATGTATTTCTTCAGCGTCAGACGTTGAGCGTCTTCAGACAGTGAACTGTTGAAACGTGGCATCTGCTCAAGGGCAGCGGCAACGGCTTTCATGATGAAGACAACTGGGGTGAATTTCACATCCAGTCTGCGCTTCTCAGCTTCGGCGTTCTGCTGTTTACGGAACGCTTCCAGATCGGTGATATCCGTTTTATCAAAGTGAGTAACGTGCGGGATCACCACCCAGTTACGGCTCAGGTTGGCACCAGAGATTTTCTGGATGCGGCCCAATTCCACTTCTTCAACTTCACCGAACTTGCTGAAATCGACTTTCGGCCACGGCAGCAGCCCCGGCAGAGAACCACCGGTAGCAGCGGCAGGCGCAGACTCAGCGCGTTTCACAGCATCTTTCACGTAAGTCTGAACGTCTTCGCGCAGGATACGGCCTTTACGACCAGAACCCTTCACTTTCGCAAGATTCACGCCGAATTCACGTGCCAGACGACGGATAACCGGCGTGGCGTGAACGTAAGCATCGTTCTCAGCGAAGTCGCTCTTGCCTTCAGCTTTCGCTGCCGGTGCAGCAGCAGGTTTTGCCGCTGGAGCTGGTGCAGCCGCCGCTTCTTGCTTGGCAGCCGGAGCCGCCGCAGGTGCAGCGCCTTCCACTTCGAAGACCATGATCAGTGAACCGGTTTTAACTTTATCGCCGGTGCTGATTTTGATTTCTTTAACCGTACCCGCGAACGGCGCAGGGACTTCCATTGAAGCCTTGTCGCCTTCAACGGTGATCAGTGATTGCTCAGCCGCGATTTTATCGCCAACTTTAACCATCACTTCAGTCACTTCAACTTCGTCGCCGCCGATATCCGGTACGTTGACTTCTTTCGCCGCAGAGGCCGCTGGCGCAGCTGCTGCTGGAGCAGCGGCTTGTGCCGGAGCGGCAGCAGGTGCTGCACCCGCTACTTCGAATACCATGATCAGAGAACCGGTAGAAACTTTATCGCCAGTGCTGATTTTGATCTCTTTAACCGTACCTGCGAAAGGTGCCGGAACTTCCATAGACGCTTTGTCGCCTTCTACAGTGATCAGAGACTGTTCAGCAGCAACGGTGTCGCCCACTTTAACCAGCACTTCGGTCACTTCGACTTCGTCACCGCCGATATCCGGTACGTTGACGTCTTTCGCTGCCGCTGGGGCAGCAGCCGGAGCCGCTTCTTTCTTCTCTTCTGCCTTGGCAGGTGCAGCGTCAGCTGCACCGTCGGCGGAATCGAAAATCATGATCAGTTTGCCAGTTTCAACTTTGTCACCGACAGAGACTTTAATCTCTTTCACGACACCAGCCTGCGGAGAAGGGACTTCCATAGAAGCCTTATCACCTTCAACCGTGATCAGCGACTGTTCAGCTTCAACTTTGTCGCCAACCTTCACCAGCACTTCGGTGACTTCAACTTCATCTGCACCGATGTCCGGTACGTTGATTTCGATAGCCATGTAATCTTTACCTCTTATGCCAGACGCGGGTTAACTTTATCTGCATCGATGTTGAATTTAGTGATGGCATCTGCAACCACTTTCTTATCGATTTCACCGCGTTTAGCCAGTTCACCCAGAGCCGCAACCACGACGTAAGACGCATCCACTTCGAAGTGGTGACGCAGGTTCTCACGGCTGTCAGAACGACCGAAACCGTCAGTACCCAGTACGCGATAATCGCTAGCAGGGACGAAGCTACGGATTTGCTCAGCAAACAGCTTCATGTAGTCAGTAGATGCAACCGCTGGCGCATCGCTCAGTACCTGAGCCACGTAAGGTACGCGCGGCGTTTCGGTTGGATGCAGCATGTTCCAACGCTCACAATCCTGGCCTTCGCGTGCCAGTTCAGTGAAGGAGGTTACGCTGAATACGTCAGAACCGATGCCGTAGTCTGTCGCCAGAATCTGAGCCGCTTCACGTACGTGACGCAGAATAGAACCTGAACCCAGCAACTGCACTTTACCTTTGCTACCCTCAACCGTTTCCAGCTTGTAGATACCCTTACGGATACCTTCTTCCGCACCCTGCGGCATCGCAGGCATGTGGTAGTTTTCGTTCAGCGTGGTGATGTAGTAGTAAATGTTTTCCTGCGCTTCACCGTACATGCGGTGCAAACCGTCATGCATGATGACAGCAACTTCGTAGGCAAATGCCGGATCGTAGGAAATACAGTTCGGGATAGTCAGAGACTGAATGTGGCTGTGACCATCTTCGTGCTGCAGACCTTCGCCGTTCAGCGTCGTACGACCTGAAGTACCACCGATCAGGAAGCCACGTGCCTGTTGGTCACCCGCTGCCCAGCACAGGTCGCCGATACGTTGGAAACCGAACATGGAATAGTAGATGTAGAACGGGATCATCGGCAGGTTATTGGTGCTGTAAGACGTTGCCGCCGCCAGCCAAGAAGAACCTGCGCCCAGCTCGTTGATACCTTCCTGCAGAATCTGACCTTTCTGGTCTTCTTTGTAGTAAGCAACCTGCTCACGATCCTGCGGAGTGTACTGCTGGCCTTTCGGGCTATAAATACCGATTTGGCGGAACAGACCTTCCATACCGAAGGTGCGCGCTTCGTCAGCGATGATCGGAACCAGACGATCTTTGATAGATTGGTTCTTCAGCATCACGTTCAGGGCACGTACAAACGCGATAGTGGTAGAGATTTCTTTGTTCTGCTCTTCCAGCAGAGTGCTGAAATCTTCCAGCGTTGGCAGTTCCAGTTTTTCGCTGAAGTTAGGCTGACGAGAAGGCAGGTAGCCACCCAGTGCCTGACGACGCTCGTGCAGGTATTTGTACTCTTCAGACTCTTTATCGAAAGTGATGTACGGCAGTTTTTCGATATCAGCATCAGACACAGGCACGTTGAAGCGGTCGCGGAAGTAACGCACGCCATCCATGTTAACTTTCTTAACCTGGTGAGCGATGTTCTTACCTTCAGCCGCGTCGCCCATACCATAACCTTTAATGGTATGCGCCAGAATAACGGTTGGTTTGCCTTTGGTGTCCTGCGCTTTTTTCAGTGCAGCGTAGACTTTCTTCGGATCGTGACCACCACGGTTCAGTGACCAAATTTGATCGTCGGTCCAGTCTTTAACCAGTTCTGCCGTCTCCGGGTATTTACCGAAGAAGTGCTCACGCACATAGGCACCGTTTTTGGATTTGAAGGTCTGGTAGTCACCGTCGACGGTTTCTTCCATCAGTTGGATCAGTTTACCGCTGGTGTCTTTACGCAGCAGTTCATCCCAACGGTCGCCCCACATGACTTTGATCACATCCCAGCCAGCGCCGCTGAAGATACCTTCCAGTTCGTTGATGATCTTGCCGTTACCGGTAACCGGACCATCCAGACGTTGCAGGTTACAGTTGATGACGAATACCAGGTTGTCCAGTTTTTCACGGGTCGCGATAGTGATCGCACCTTTGGATTCTGGTTCGTCCATTTCACCGTCGCCCAGGAAGGCATAAACGGTTTGTTTAGAGGTATCTTTCAGACCACGGTTTTCCAGATATTTCAGGAATTTAGCCTGGTAGATGGCGCCAATCGGGCCCAGCCCCATAGATACAGTCGGGAACTGCCAGAAGTCCGGCATCAGTTTAGGGTGCGGATAAGAGGACAGACCGTTACCGTGAACTTCCTGACGGAAGTTGTTCATCTGATCTTCAGTCAGGCGGCCTTCAAGGAAGGCACGAGCGTAAACGCCCGGAGAGATGTGGCCCTGGAAGTAGACCAGGTCGCCGCCGTCCTGCGCAGTGCGAGCACGGAAGAAGTGGTTAAAGCACACTTCATAGAAAGTGGCGGAAGACTGGAAAGAAGCCATGTGGCCGCCCAGATCCAGATCTTTTTTAGAAGCACGCAGCACTGTCATGATCGCGTTCCAGCGGATTGCTGAGCGAATACGACGTTCCAGATCCAGATTACCAGGGTATTCCGGCTCGTCTTCCACTGCGATGGTGTTGACGTATTGACTCGCCGCCAAACCAGCAGCAACACTTACGCCGCCTTTACGTGCTTCACTCAGGACCTGATCTATCAGGAACTGAGCGCGCTCAACACCCTCTTCACGGATGACCGATTCGATCGCCTGCAGCCAGTCGCGGGTTTCGATCGGATCCACGTCATTATTTAAACGATCTGACATGGTTATTCCTTATCTTCTCTAATCAGTTAGTTTATGGAGCCTGTCTTCCTGCATTCTGACTTAGGTTTCGCCCTAAGCAAAACGCATGAAGACAGGCTCATCGTCGTCATTGCCGCATTCAGAGCCCCAAATTACGGGTGCTCAATCCCTGCGTTGCTGGAGCCGACGCAGCGATCTCTCGCGCCGACTATGTTCCCGGTTAAGATCCAGCAATACTTCCTCAATAAACGCCAGATGACGGTGTGATGCTTCGCGCGCCTTTTCCGGCTCACGGGCAACAATCGCCTCAAAAATGCTGGCGCGATGAATGCTAACCTGAGCCAGCACTTCACGGCTCAAATAAAGCAATTCAAAATTCTGCCTCACGTTCTGTTCGAGCATCGGCCCCATACAGCGCACCAAATGCAGCAACACCACATTATGCGTGGCTTCTGTTACAGCAACCTGATACTGCATAACGGCTTCTGATTCGGCGTCCAGATCGCCCGCTTCCCTCGCCTTCTCAATCACGGCATGACAATCCCGGATACGTTGCAGATCCGACTCTGTGCCACGCAACGCAGCATAGTAGGCAGCAATGCCTTCCAGCGCATGTCGCGTTTCCAGAAGATCGAACTGTGATTCGGGATGTGTGCTCAGTAATTCTGCCAGCGGATCGCTGACGCTTTGCCATAGATTGGCTTGAACGAAGGTACCACCACCCTGACGGCGCAAAAGGAGACCTTTGGCTTCCAGGCGTTGAATGGCTTCTCTCAGAGAAGGGCGGGAAACATCGAACTGTTTTGCTAGTTCGCGCTCCGGTGGGAGCTTCTCGCCGGGGCGCAAGGTTCCCTCAAGAATCAGAAACTCCAGTTGCTGTTCAATCACATCTGACAGTTTGGGCTGACGGATCTTGCTGTATGCCATAGTGAATTCTTCTCTGCGAATGGCGCGGAGTCAATTGGTAATACCAATTTCAAAAACGTGACGCTAAAGTAACAAAGTATTCACCTTCTGTCCATAAGGACCTTGAGCTAAATCACCAATCCCACCAGATTTTAACAAATGCACGAGAAACATGCGGCAAAGTGATAGCCCGCCTGTGGTATTACCATTAATCCCCTCTGTCTATATTTTAACTTTTTTGAAACGTAAAGCAGGCATTGCTGAACCGTTTAAATACGAAAATAGTGAATTTTAATTCAAAAAATAAGAATTTTTATTCTCAAAAGAAAAGCATCACCCCGGCAACTCCACATTGTGGTGAGCACTCTTTTTACAGCGGGGATAAAGAGATAATAAAAGGGAGTAAACCTAAAGAGGTAACAACCCCCTCCCATCCTAAAAAACCTCTCTCGATTTTCTCGTCATCAGGCTCTTAATTAAAGAAGGATGAAAATTTTGATGTAGCGATAGTTTTTAATTATCAGACTATAAGAAATCAGTGCAATCTTGCGCACTTACCACTATTCTCTGGCAAACGGTAGCGGTTTCATTATTTAAAGAAACACCACCCGTAAAAATAAAATTACACAAACGTACAGTCACTAATACGCGTGTTCGCTCACACCGTGTTTTTTACTTGCACTGGCAGAGGGTTAAATTTGATGGATAATCAACAAACGGACGGCACGCTAAAGCGTGGTTTGAAAAACCGTCATATTCAGTTGATTGCCTTGGGTGGCGCAGTAGGTACTGGCCTCTTTCTTGGTATTGCGCAGACAATCAAAATGGCCGGGCCATCGGTCCTGTTAGGCTATGCGATTGGCGGGCTGATCGCGTTTCTCATTATGCGCCAACTGGGCGAGATGGTGGTTGAAGAGCCGGTAGCCGGATCGTTCAGCCACTTTGCTTATAAATACTGGGGCGATTTCGCTGGCTTTGCATCGGGATGGAACTACTGGGTGTTGTATGTGCTGGTCGCTATGGCTGAGCTCAGCGCCGTGGGGATTTACGTCCAGTACTGGTGGCCAGACATTCCGACCTGGGTATCCGCCGCCGTCTTCTTCCTGCTGATTAACGCCATCAATCTGGCGAACGTCAAAGTCTACGGTGAGATGGAATTCTGGTTTGCCATCATCAAAGTCGTCGCGATTATTGGCATGATCGTCTTCGGTGGCTGGCTGCTGCTCAGCGGTACGGGCGGGCCGGAAGCAACCGTAACCAATCTGTGGGCGCAGGGCGGGTTCTTCCCGAACGGCGTGCTCGGTCTGGTGATGGCGATGGCCGTAATCATGTTCTCATTTGGCGGGCTGGAACTGGTGGGGATTACCGCAGCAGAAGCGGATGACCCAGAGAAAAGCATTCCACGCGCGACCAATCAGGTTATCTACCGCATCCTGATTTTCTACATCGGTTCACTCGCTATCCTGCTGTCACTGTACCCGTGGGGCAAGGTTGTGGAAGGCGGTAGCCCGTTCGTCATGATCTTCCATGAACTGAACAGTAACGTCGTAGCAACGGTGCTGAACATCGTGGTATTGACCGCTGCGCTGTCCGTTTATAATAGCTGCGTGTATTGCAACAGCCGCATGCTGTTCGGTCTGGCGAAACAGGGTAACGGACCGAAAGTACTGAAAACTGTCGATGCCCGTGGCGTTCCGGTTGTTGCTATCGGTATCTCCGCACTGGCAACGGCGCTGTGCGTGCTGATCAACTACCTCATTCCCGGCAAAGCGTTCGAGCTATTGATGGCGCTGGTCGTGTCTGCTCTTGTGATTAACTGGGCGATGATCAGTCTGGCGCATCTGAAGTTCCGTGCGCAAAAGGATAAAGAAGGCACGGTGACCAAGTTTAAAGCGCTGCTTTATCCACTGGGCAACTACATCTGCCTGCTGTTCCTCGCGGGTATATTGGTCATCATGTTCCTGACGCCGGGCATTCAGATTTCCGTCATGCTGATTCCGGTCTGGCTGGTTATTCTGGGCGTGGGCTACTTTATCAAAAAGAAAAATCAGCCGAAGTAAGCCTCCGCGCTCACCACATCCTTTTTCATGGCCGACTCTGTCGGCCATTTTCATATTTGCCGCCTCCATCACACTTTGCTCCACCCGACCCGTTTGTCCATTTTTGCAACCGATTTCATACGCTCTTTTATCCCTATCGAGGGGAATAATCGTGTTTACACGTTAAGCACAGGAGTCGTATTCATGAAGAACAACGCACTGTCCGTTAAAGAAAAAATTGGCTACGGAATGGGTGACGCAGGGTGCAACATGATTGGCGGAGCCATCATGCTATTTCTGAGCTACTTCTACACAGATATCTATGGGCTCTCGCCTGCCTTGGTCGGCACCCTGCTACTCTCCATTCGCGTCATCGATGCCGTCACGGACCCGATTATGGGCGCGATCGCCGATCGTACCCAAAGCCGCTGGGGTCGCTTTCGGCCTTATCTGCTTTGGGTCTGCGTGCCCTACGTTCTGTTCAGCGTACTCATGTTTACCACACCGGATTGGAGCTACAACGGCAAGATCATCTACGCCTTCGTTACCTATTTCCTGATGTCGCTGACGTACACTGCCATCAACATCCCCTACTGCTCGTTGGGCGGCGTGATCACAGCGGACCCACATGAGCGGGTGTCCTGTCAGTCATACCGTTTCATCATGGTCGGCATCGCCACGCTCATTCTATCTTCGACGCTGCTGCCGATGGCCGAATGGTTCGGCGGTGAAGACAAAGCGCGCGGCTACCAAATGTCGATGGGTGTGATGGCGGTCATTGCCCTCTTCATGTTTCTGTTTTGCTTTGCCACCGTTCAGGAGCGGATTAAGCTTGCCATTCCGACCAACGATGCACTGAAAGCAGACTTGCGAGACGTCTGGAAAAATGACCAATGGCCGCGCATTCTGCTGTTAACCCTGTGCAACGTCTGTCCTGGATTTATTCGCATGGCGGCTACGATGTATTACGTCACCTGGGTGATGGAAAAGTCTGTCTCATTCGCCAGTCTGTTTATCAGCCTAGGCGTAGTCGGCATGATGTTTGGCAGCGCATTGGCAAAACCCCTGACTGACCGTTTCTGCAAACTGAAAGTGTTTTTCTGGGTCAACATCGCACTGGCGATCTTCTCCAGCGCCTTCTACTTCTTCAACCCTCACCTGACCAGCTTTATTCTGGTGATGTACTTCCTGCTGAATGTCCTGCATCAAATCCCTTCCCCGCTCCACTGGTCGCTGATGGCCGATGTGGATGACTACGGCGAGTGGAAAACCGGCAAGCGAATCACCGGGATCAGCTTCTCAGGCAACCTGTTCTTCCTGAAAGTCGGGCTGGCAATTGCGGGTGCGATGGTCGGCTTCCTGCTGTCCTACTATGGTTATGATGCCAATGCCCCGCAGCAAAATGCAGAAGCCATGAACGGCATCATTATGTTATTCACCCTTATTCCCGGCGTAGGCTATTTGATTACCGCAGGCGTGGTGCGTTTGCTGAAGGTCGATCGCCAGCTTATGCAGCAAATACAAATTGATCTGGAAAAACGCCGTAATAACTATCGGGAACTGAGCGAGAGCCACAACAGCCAATCATCCAACGTCAAAAGAGGAGGAGAGAATGATGAACCCACATCAATGGCCTAACCCACTGATAGAACAACGGGCAGATCCTTTCATTCTTCGCCACACGGATGGACAGTACTATTTTATTGCCTCGGTACCTGAATACAATCGGCTCGAAATTCGCCGGGCCAGTTCGCTGGCGGCACTTGCTCACGCTACCCCAGTGACAATCTGGCGCAAGCATGAGCGCGGCCCTTTAAGTGCGCTGATTTGGGCACCGGAACTGCACGTGATTAATAGCAAATGGTATGTCTATTTCGCCTCTGCGCCGACGGAAGACATCAAAGACGGCTTATTCCAGCACCGCATGTTTGCACTGGAATGTGCAGACAGCGACCCGCTAAAAGGCAACTGGGTTGAAAGAGGCCGGATTTATACGCAATTCGATACCTTCTCTCTGGATGCCACCCACTTTGAACATAAAGGCAAACGCTACTATCTGTGGGCGCAAAAAGATCCCGCTATTTCAGGTAATTCGAATCTGTATCTGGCGGAAATGGAAAATCCGTGGACGCTGAAAGGCACGCCCGTCATGTTGAGCAAGCCGGAGTTGCCGTGGGAAGTCATCGGTTTTAAAGTCAATGAAGGCCCAGCTGTCATTAAGCACGGCGAACGCATCTTTATCACCTATTCCGCCAGCGCCACCGATGAAAATTACTGTATCGGCTTACTGTGGGCGAATGCAGACAGCGATCTGCTGAACCCGACAAGCTGGCATAAATCGCAGCAGCCGGTCTTTACCACCAGCCGAGAAAACCGCCAGTTTGGCCCGGGCCATAATAGCTTCACCCAAACAGACACGGGCGAGGACGTTCTGGTTTACCATGCCCGCAACTACACGGAGATCGAAGGCGATCCGCTGTATGACCCCAATCGTCACACGCGGATTAAAACGTTCACCTGGGATCGTGACGGTATGCCCGTGTTCGGCGAACCGCCCGCAGACAGGCAATAAGCGAGAAACGGGTGCGCTGGGACGTACGTTAGGAAATCAAACCAGCGCACCGTATATCGTCAGGAGCGCGACCACCACCACCAGTGCTAACGTCACTTTTTTTGCTAGCGTCACGGCGGCTTTCGGTGTCTCTACAGGCTCAACGTGGGATTCACGCGCCAGAGAAAATTGGGCCAGTTGAGTTAACACCCAATACTGTGAACTGCGAGAATCCCCCAGCGAGGCAAACCAGGCAGGCAGCGCTTTTTCGCCGTGCCCCAGCAGTGCGTAAGCGGCACCGACCAAGCGGGCAGGAATCCAGTCAAGCCAATGCAACAAACTATCGACGCCAGACTGCGCGCGCTCCAGCGGGGTGTGGTGGCGGGCAAGCCAAGTCTGTCTGGCGCGTAAAAACGCGTACCCCATCAGCGCAATCGGCCCGTAGGGTCCAGCAACGATAAACCAGAACAGCGGCGCTAAATAAAACCGAAAATTTATCCACAGCAGCGCGTTTTGCAGCTCTTTCAATTGCTCGCTTTCGCCTGTGCCAACGGGCAGGCCGTGAATCAGCGCCAGCTCTGCCGCCATTTCCCGGCTGGCATCCGCCTCACCGCGCTGTGCAGCCTGCAAATAGCGCCGATAGTGCTGACGAATTTCACCCGCACCAATGCACATCAGACTGATGATAATCCACAGCAAAAGAGAAATCAGGCCGAACAGAATACCGCTCGTGAGCCACAGCAGGCCCCCCACGATACCCATGCTGCACAGCGTCAGGAACAGCGTTTGAAATAAAGACGGAGGCGGCACGTGCCGGAACACGACCTCAAGCCGATGATCGATCTGCCAGTGCTCGCCCTGTTTGAACAAGCGCTCCCATGCCAGCGTAAGCAACAGTGTAAACAGCGTCATTAATCCAGACTCCCTTTGTTCTCTGTCCAGTTTTCTTGTAGCAGACGATGATAGCCGTCCCAGTCAAATGCCGGGCCGGGGTCGGTTTTACGGCCCGGAGCGATGTCGCTGTGTCCAGTAATGCGCGATAGCGTAATGGGATAGACCCGCATTAACAGACGTGTAATCGCAACCAGCGAGTGATACTGCTGCGCGGTAAAAGGCAGCGCATCCGTCCCTTCCAGTTCAATGCCAATAGAGAAATCATTGCAGCGTTCTCGGCCTTCAAACACCGAAACGCCAGCATGCCAAGCGCGCTGCTCGAAAGACACATACTGTGTGATTTGCCCATCACGGCGAATCACACAGTGTGCCGCGACGCGTAAATGGGAAATGTCGGCGAAATAGGGATGCGCCGAGGGATCCAAAGTAGCCGTAAACAGTTGATCGATATACGGGCCGCCAAATTCACCGGGCGGCAGACTAATATTGTGGATCACCAGTAGGGAAGGCACCTCATTATTTGGGCGACCATCATAATGCGGTGAAAGCGTGTGTGTAATGTCGGATAACCAGCCATTTTCCAAAAGCATCGGCGATAACCTCGCATCGTATCGTTTGCCGGCTGAATCAGGCGAAAAATCAATTTCAGGCGTAAAAGCCATGTAGCCAAAAATCCTTGTATCCAAGATACCATGTTTCACGCCATGCTATCTATTCAACTGGGTATCAATAGATTTTACCGTTTGTTTTGTGATATTCCCGCTGTTTTCCTGCCTGAAAGCAATCCCGATATCTTTTTTAGTAAGGTGGAATCCCTAACCCCACCATGTGATTAAAATCACATTACACATGTAATATTGCAATGTACGCTAATAGTTTTCGTGCATTGCATCTATTTTTACTTAAAATACAAAGCAAAATTATCTCCTGATTTTTTTAGATATTGAGAATTTTTATTTCGATATCTCACACAAGACGTACATTACGCCTAACACTATGGTACTTAACATGAAAAAAACTTTCGCTGCAGGCGCTTTACTCGCCCTGTCATGCTCAATGCCTGCTCTTGCCGACAGCAATAAAGCCGAATATCTGTCCGACTGGTGGCATCAGAGCATTAACGTCGTCGGCAGCGCCCACACCCGTTTCGGGCCGCAACTGAACAGCACGACTTATCTGGAATACGAAGCATTTGCGCGTAAAGACTGGTTCGATTTCTACGGCTACGCCGATGCGCCTAAATTTTTTGGTGGCGATCCTGACAGCCGTGGCATTTGGGACAAAGGCTCTCCGCTGTTTGTCGAGATCGAACCACGCTTCTCTATTGATAAGCTGACGGGTGCTGACCTCAGCTTTGGTCCGTTTAAAGAGTGGTACATCGCTAATAACGTTATTTACGATCAGGGCCGCAACAGCGGTTCACGCCAGAGCACCTGGTACATGGGCTTAGGCACCGATATTGATACCGGTACCGATCTGTCTCTCTCAGTAAACGGCTATGCCAAATACCAATGGCAGAACTACGGCGCGGCGAACGAAAACGAATGGGACGGCTACCGTGTAAAAGTGAAATACTCTTACCCACTGGGCTCGATGCTGGGCGGCAACGTCTCGTATATCAGCTTCACCAATTTCGATTTTGGTTCAGAACTGCGTGATAAATCAAATGCAAGCCGCACCAACAACTCCATTGCCTCCAGCCATATTCTGGCGCTGGGCTACGACCACTGGCACTACTCTTTCGTCGCTCGTTATTTCCACAATGGCGGCCAATGGGCTGATGGCGCAGAACTCAATTTCGGCAAAGGCCCGTTTGAAGTGAAATCTACCGGTTGGGGCTACTACCTGGTCGTCGGTTACAACTTCTAAAATCACATCCCTTTCCGGCGATTGGAGATCGCTCGCCGGAAAGTTAATAGCAGTAACAGGTTGAATTGTAATAATTATTCATTCTGGATGTCCTGATATAAACAAGGTAGCATAGACCTCCGAATCCCCCTTCGGAGTTTTGTCATGTCAACGCGTCGCTACAGTCAGGAACAACGCCAAAAAGCCTTGCTCGCTCGTATTGCACAAGATATCCCCGCCAGCGTGCAACTGGCCTTGCGTGAAGATTTAGGTGGCATCGTCGATGCTAATCAAGATATTACCGCCCTTCTGTTACCCGACAATGAGACCGTCAGCGCACGCATCATCACGCGTGAAGCGGGTATATTCTGCGGCACGCGCTGGCTTGAGGAAGTCTTTTCTCAATTAGGCAACACGACAACGATCGTCTGGCACGTTGCCGATGGCGACGCTATCACTCCCAACCAAACGCTGTGTGACATCACAGGCCCAGCCAAACAACTCCTGACAGGCGAACGCACGGCGCTGAATTTCCTGCAAACGCTGTCCGGCGTCGCAACCGAAGTCAGCCGCTATGTTGCCGTATTGCAGGGAACGCGCACTCGACTGCTGGATACGCGCAAGACGCTGCCGGGGCTGAGAACCGCGCTGAAATACGCCGTATCATGCGGTGGCGGAGACAACCACCGACTCGGTTTATCCGACGCCTTCCTGATTAAGGAAAACCACATCATCGCCGCTGGCTCAATCAAGAATGCGGTAGAAAAAGCGCAGTCTTTACGCAGCGATGTTCCGGTAGAAGTGGAAGTCGAATCGTTGGATGAGTTACAGCAGGCGCTGGAAGCGGGCGCAGATATCATCATGCTGGATAATTTCAGTCTGGATAACATCCGAGAAGCCGTTGCTATAGCACAAGGCCATGCGTTGCTAGAAATATCCGGCAATGTCACCCTCGACACACTGCGTGGCTATGCGGAAACTGGCGTAGACTATATCTCAGTGGGAGCGTTAACCAAGCACGTACAGGCACTGGATTTATCCATGCGCTTCGTCTAACCGTTCCTCTATTTCTCCCAGAGAGGTGCTATTTCGCACCTCGTTCACCTCTCATCCTCTAGTACACCATCGTAACGCTATAGGCTGCCAATCCCACACGAACGTCCTGCACCGACAGCGTGAAAATTGCGTCTCTGCTCGCAAAAAATTTTCAATCCTCTGCAAATATCTAAAAACATGTCGTGCCGCTTTCCTGTTTTACGTTTCCCTGCTCGTCAGCCTTCGCTCCCTTTTCTATGCTGCCGCCATCCGTATGGATTTCTGCACCGAAGCCTTTAATTTATGTGCCACAACAGGGAAATCAACATGACAAAACAACAAGGATTTACGCTGATTGAGCTGATGATCGTCATTGCGATCGTCGCCATCCTCAGCGCTATTGGCGTACCGGCTTATCAAGGCTATCTGCAAAAAGCAGCGCTGACGGACATGCTACAAACGATGGTGTCTTATAAAACGCCAGTCGATCTCTGTGGTCTGGAAAATGCCGCTTTTACGGCCTGCAATGCAGGTAATCAGGGAATACCGGGCAGCCAGTCTTCACGCTATGTCAGCGCCGTTAGCGTCACTCAAGGGGTGATTACGCTGACCGGACAATCCACTCTGCAAGGGCTACGCGTTATCCTGACACCAACGTGGGATACCGAAATCGGCGCTTCACGCTGGACGAAGAACTGTGCCACGGATGACAACGCAGAGAGCCTGCAATCTGCCTGTCAGGACGTTTTCCGTTTCGATAATACGGCAGGCTAATCATGACAGATTCCTCCTTCTCCTCAGAGCATACACTCAGCGAGTTGCAGACACTGTGCCGACGTTATCAGGCATTATTGCTCAGTCTTGATGAACAAACGCTGTCGGTCGCCGTCACGGCTCCCCCTTCTGCGGAGATAATTGCCGCGCTGCGCTTCGCCAGCAATCGCCGAATTATGGTGGAACAATGGCCACAAGCCAGAATGGAACAGCAGCTTAACCTGGTGAACGCCGTTGCCGAGCCCGCAGAAACCTACCATGCCAGCCCTTATGCCAACACTCGTAACAACAGTACTGGGCAGCAGGATCATGACGAGGACTCCCCCGTTGCACAGTTTATCCATCAAACGCTACGTCTCGCCGTTCAACGGCGCGCCTCTGATATCCACTTTGAGCCGTTGCTAGATAACTATCGCGTACGCCTACGCATTGACGGTGTGCTACAGGCCATATCCGCACCGCCGCCCGAACTGACAAACCGTATTACTGCACGGCTAAAAATCATGGGCAAGTTGAACATCGCTGAACGGCGATTGCCGCAGGACGGCCAATTCAGCCTGACGCTGGATCAACAAGCCTACTCATTACGCATCGCTACGCTCCCCGTACAGCAGGGGGAAAAAGTCGTACTGCGTATCTTGCAAACGCATCAGCAGGAGCTGGCACTGGATAAACTTGGACTCACCACAAAGGCATTACAGCAGGTGATTAGCGTGCTGAGCGCCTCACAGGGGATGCTGCTAGTCACGGGTCCAACGGGCAGTGGAAAAACTGTCACGCTTTACAGCGCAATACGCTGGCTAAATGAGTGCAGCCGCAATATCTGTAGCGTGGAAGATCCGGTCGAAATCCCCTTGCAGGGTATCAACCAAACGGCAATCAACCCCAAAGCCGAACTGGGTTTTGGCCGCATTTTACGAGCGCTACTGCGACAAGATCCAGACGTGATTATGATTGGTGAAATCCGCGATGCTGAAACCGCAGAAATTGCGGTAAAAGCTGCACAAACCGGCCACCTAGTCATGTCCACGCTGCATACCAACTCTGCCGTAGACACGTTAACTCGCCTCAGTCATCTGGGCATCCCCGGTTACCTGTTAGCTGCGGCGCTAAAACTCATTATTGCCCAACGCCTTGTACGTCGGTTATGCCCGCACTGTAAAACCCCAGAAGAACCGCTACTTTCACTGCCAAACGACGTATGGCAAGGGCCACTGCACCATTGGCAAGCCCACGGTTGTAGCCACTGTTTTTCTGGCTACTATGGCCGCGTCGCGCTCTATGAGTTATTGCCTATCACGCCAGATTTTCAGGCAGCGCTCGCAGGCAACGCCAGCACAAGTGAATTATCTACACTGTCTCGCCATTCAGGTTTTCCAACGTTGCTGATCGCAGGGCTTGGGTTAGTCAACGACGGCCTAACCTCACTTGCTGAAGTCTACCGTGTAGTGGGCGATGAGCACGCAATAAATCAGGAGACGCAATGAGGCTACAGCGCTTATATCACTGGCAGGCCATCACGTCCGAAGGCGAATTTATCGATGGGGAACTCATTAGCACACATCGCCAGCGCGCCTATGCCAGCCTGATTGCACAGGGCTACCAGCCGCTTCTTGTAAAAGCTGGCCATTATCTGTCGCTACGCTACTGGAAACGTGAGCAGCTAGGCGAGTTAATCAAACAGCTTTCTGCCCTGCTACAAGCCGGATTACCGCTGCTGGAAGCATTAAAACTGGTATCGGAACAGCACGAGCGCCCCGGCTGGCGCTGCGTATTACGGGATGTGCGTACCCATGTTGCTCAGGGAAATTCACTGTCTGAGGCATTACACGAATATCCTCATATCTTTCCTGTTCTGTATCAATCCCTCATTGCCGTCGGCGAATTGACCGGGAAGCTAGACGCATGCTGCCTACAGCTCGCTCAGCAGCAAGAAAAACAGTCCAGACTGCAACAGAAAGTCATCAAAGCGCTACGCTACCCCTGCTTTGTTTTGGCAATTGCCATAGTGGTCAGCATGATGATGTTGACGCTGGTTCTGCCCGAGTTTGCGTCGCTCTATTCCTCGTTCGATACGCCGTTGCCGTGGTTTACCCGTCAGTTGCTCCATCTGGCAGAGATAGTCACTGACTACGGATTCATTGGGTTACTGGTGCTCAGTGGCCTGATCGTGGGATACGCCCGCTTAAGACAGAAAAGGCCATTATGGAAAACCCGAGAGCAAGAGTGGCTGCTGAAGCTTCCTATCGTATCCAGCCTGCTACGCGGTAAATCGCTGAACCAGATATTCCATATTCTCGCCATGACGCAACATGCTGGCTTGACGCTCCCAGAAGGACTGGATGCTGCCGCGACGATCCGTCATCCGCTTTATCAGGCCGCAATTCAACAGATACAAGCGCAACTGCATCAAGGTACATCGCTATATCATGCCACACAGCATCACGCCATGCTGTTCCCTGCCCCCTGTCCGCAGCTGATTCGTGTGGGGGAAGAAACCGGTGCGTTGGACGCGATCTTTACACAACTGGCAGAATGGCATGAGGGTCGGGTACAGCAGCAGGCAGACATGCTGACACAAACGCTGGAACCGTTGCTGATGATGGTCGTCGGGGGAATGGTCGGGGCACTGGTGATTGGCATGTATTTACCTATCTTCCAGTTGGGGAATGTATTAGCCGGAGCCTGAACCGACCAATACAGCACGACACCGTTTACACGTTAGGCCGCACGCTCTCGCTAACAGCAAAAAGACGGCGCGTAATAGCGGCAACTATCCGTTGAAAATCCGGTTTTCCTGTTCAGCCACGCGGATAAACGTTGTACGCTTCGTCAGTTCTTTCAAACGGCCTGCACCAACATAGGTGCAGGCCGACCGCAGGCCGCCAAGAATATCGCGTACAGTATTGTCTACCGGACCACGCAGAGGCAATTTCACGGTTTTTCCTTCTGCGGCACGGTACTCCGCTACGCCGCCAACATGACGCTCCATCGCGGATGCAGAACTCATGCCGTAGAACAGCATCATTTTCTCGCCGTTTTCTTCAACGATGGTGCCTTCACATTCATCATGTCCTGCCAACATACCGCCCAGCATGACGAAATCGGCTCCGCCACCAAATGCTTTCGCTACATCGCCCGGCATGGCACATCCGCCGTCGCTCACGATTTGCCCACCGAGACCATGTGCTGCATCGGCGCATTCGATCACGGCAGAAAGCTGAGGATAACCTACCCCCGTTTTAACGCGCGTCGTGCAGACAGAACCGGGGCCAATACCGACTTTCACGATGTCCGCGCCGGAGAGAATCAGTTCTTCCACCATTTCACCGGTCACGACATTTCCAGCGCAGATCACGTTGTCTGGGCAAGCCTCACGCGCTTTTTGCAGGAACGTGACAAAGTGCTCGGAATAACCATTGGCCACATCAATACAGATAAATTTCAGCTCGGGCGATAGCGCCAGAATTTGCTTTAACTTGATGAAATCAGCCTCAGATGTCCCAGTCGAGACCATCACATGGCGTAATACCGATACTGGTGCGCGTTGCACAAACTGGGACCATTGTTCGACAGAATAGTGTTTATGGACAGCCGTCAGAACATCAAAAGAGGCCAGCACCTCCGCCATACTAAACGTACCCACGGTATCCATATTGGCTGCGATAATCGGTACGCCGGACCAGTTGCCGCCAGCATGGAGGAAGGTGAATTGACGTTCCAGTTCAACGTCGGAGCGGCTTTTCAGCGTCGAACGCTTTGGCCGGATGAGAACGTCTTTAAAGCCTAACTTTAAATCTTCTTCAATACGCATGAGGTTCGAGTTCCTGGTTAGTGACGGCGGAATGCTCAGTATTGATTGTTACTGAGTGAAAAAATAATAGTCCTTTACCAGTAACGTTATCATACGCAGGAATAATCCTGCGGCAAGACTGCGATTTTCACTTTATTTGGGATAAAATCAGAGAAATTTACCTATCACCCAGCAAAGTGATAACGTGAAGCACACTGCGGTTGATGCCTGATTGACTTCAAAGGGGCAGGAAGACATCCCTCACCTTTGAAAATAGTAGAAATGTTAACTTCTCAACACGAGTGCAATGACATACATCGTAGCCTTAACGGGCGGTATCGGCAGCGGAAAAAGCACCGTAGCCGATGAATTTGCCACATTAGGGGCCACTATCGTTGATGCGGATATCATCGCGCGTCAGGTAGTCGAGCCTGGGAAACCCGCACTGGACGCCATCAGGCTCCGGTTTGGCGACACTATGCTCAATACCGATGGTTCATTGAACCGTGCCGCACTACGCCAACGGATTTTTTCCTCACCAGAGGAGAAACAGTGGCTGAATAATTTACTCCATCCGTTGATCCATCAGGAAACACAGGCCCGGTTTCAGGCTGCATCCGCACCGTACATTCTGTGGGTCGTCCCTTTACTGGTGGAGAACGGTTTACAACAACGAGCACAGCGTATTCTGGTCGTTGATGTAGACAAAGAAACACAGCTTGCGCGCACGCTGGCCCGCGATGGCATCAGTCGGCAGCAAGCAGAAAACATACTGGCAGCACAGGCTACCCGAGAACAACGCCTGGCTTATGCCGATGATATTATTGATAACAGTCGCTGCCCAAACGAGCTGGCTCCACAGGTTGCGGAATTACACCGCCAGTACCTAGAGCTCGCCGCCTCCGCAGCCGACAGGATGACTAAGAATGAGTGACGCCCCCTCAACGATTTTATTCGAATACCCGCTGAACGAAAAAACACGTACCTGGTTGCGTATCGAGTCATTATTGCAGCAGTTGCATCAAAACCACTCCCTGACCGATATGGGAGGCGCTCTGACATTTTTTCGTGCCATAGCCGAGCTGCTCGATGTATTGGAACGTGGAGATGTACGCACCGAGCTGCTGAAAGAACTGGAGCGGCAACAGCAAAAACTGCTGCAATGGAGTGATGTACCGGGCGTTGACATGGAGCGCATCCATACGCTGAGACGCCAATTGAAAGATCTGGCCAGTACGCTGATAGCCGCACCACGAATGGGGCAGTTCTTACGTGAAGATCGCCTGATTGGCATGGTACGCCAGCGGCTCGGTATCCCTGGCGGATGCTGTAGTTTTGATCTGCCCACTCTGCATAGCTGGCTGCACCAGCCTCAGGAACTGCGCGAGAAATTGGTTTCCGGCTGGCTTAACTCCCTGTCGCCGCTCAAACAAGCGCTGGATATGATCCTGGAGCTGATCCGCCACTCCGGCACGTTCCGCCCACAGACCAGCCTGAACGGCTTCTTCCAGGACAATGCCTCCGATGCTGACCTGCTACGTTTGCGCCTTGAACAGGTACATCAGCTCTATCCGCAGATCTCCGGCCATAAGACACGCTATGCCATCCGTTTTCTACCATTAGATAGTGAAAACGGCCACATTCCTCCGCGTTTAACATTTGAACTGGCCTGCTGCTAGACTCAGCCCTGACAAACCAGAATGTGTTAAGTCACAAATAGAGTGAAAAAGAATCTTATGACAACAGAAGTTACGACGGTGAAATGCCCAACCTGCAAGCAGGCGGTCATCTGGGAAGCAGCCAGCATCTATCGCCCATTTTGCAGCAAACGCTGTCAGCTCATCGATTTGGGTGAATGGGCTGATGAAGAAAAGCGCATTCCAAGTGATGATATGGTTTCTGATAGTGAAGAATGGAGCGAAACGCGCTAACGGCCACGTTTCGCCACTATAGCTTTCAGGCCGGGGCTTTCAGACAGGAAAAAGTAAAGCTAGATTAAAGCGATTTCAGCCAGCGGATCATCTCCGCATTCGCTGGCGGAAATTCTTCCTCACGTAATTCGTCTACGTTAACCCAGCGAGATTCCTGACCTTCCCGGCCATAAGGTTTCCCCAGCCACGTTTCAACCAGAAAGAAATGAAGCGTGATGATTCTCTCCGGTGTAGAAAACGTTTTATCGTTTAGCGCCTGTGGTGCGCTAGCTTCGATGCCCGTTTCTTCATGTAGTTCACGAATCAGCGCCTGCTCTGGCGTTTCGCCCTCTTCAACTTTACCGCCGGGAAATTCCCACATCCCTGCCATATGAACGCCATCAGGGCGGCGAGCAATGAAATATTGCTGCTCCGCATTGCGGATGATACCTACCGCGACGGATAACTGTTTTTGCGTCATGACACTTCCTATCAGGTTCTTATCAAGTAAAAGGCGGTCAATGACCGCCCTTGTACTTATCACATTTTAATCACTGGATTCAGCAGTCAATTATTTCTGTAAACGACCGTGGCACTGCTTATATTTCTTGCCTGAACCACATGGGCAAGGGTCGTTACGTCCAATTTTACGGTCTGCCTGCGCCGGTGAACCCGTATTCAGGCTATCTTCTTCCTGATGGCTAAACTGTTGCTGCTGCGCCAAACGCTCAGCTTCTTCACGGCGTTGCTGCTCCAGCGCTTCGATTTCTTCTGGCATTCTCACCTGGACTTTGCTCAGCGTGCTGATCACTTCATATTTCAGTGATTCCAGCATCGCGGCAAACATAGAGAACGACTCACGCTTATATTCTTGTTTCGGATCTTTCTGAGCATAACCACGAAGATGGATGCCCTGACGCAGGTAATCCATTGCCGCCAGATGCTCTTTCCACAAGGAATCCAGCGTCTGCAGCATCACGCCTTTCTCGAAGTTGCGCATGACTTCCGTGCCAACCACTTCTTCTTTGCGATGATAAACCTCAAGCGCGTGCTGGAAAATACGTTCACGCAGCGTTTCTTCATGCAGCTCAGGCTCTTTATCCAGCCACGCCTTGATCGGCATATCCAGATCGAAGTCGTTCTTCAGGCGCTGTTCCAGACCTTCCGTATCCCACATTTCTTCCAGAGATTCCGGTGGAATATAGCTGTCGATAGTCGCTTTAAACACATCTTCACGAATACTGGTGATGGTTTCACTGATATCGGACACATCCAGCAGTTCGTTACGCTGTGTGTAGATCGCACGACGTTGATCGTTCGCCACATCATCGTATTCCAGCAGCTGTTTACGAATATCAAAGTTACGGCTTTCCACTTTACGCTGTGCGTTAGCAATCGCCTTGGTGACCCACGGGTGCTCAATCGCTTCGCCCGGTTTCATACCCAGTTTACGCATCATGTTGGAAACGCGATCGGAGGCAAAAATACGCATCAGCGCATCTTCCATCGACAGATAGAAGCGTGATGAACCCGCATCCCCCTGACGGCCAGAACGACCACGCAGCTGGTTATCGATACGGCGAGACTCATGACGTTCTGTACCGATAATGTGCAAACCACCCGCAGCCAACACCGCATCATGGCGCACTTTCCAGGCCGCTTTGATTTCTGCAATTTGTGCGTCATCTGGGTTTTCCAGATGTGCGACTTCTGCCTGCCAGCTACCACCCAATACGATGTCCGTACCACGACCGGCCATGTTGGTCGCGATGGTGACCGCACCAGACTGACCTGCCTGCGCAACGATGTCCGCTTCCATGGCGTGAAATTTCGCATTCAGCACATTGTGTTTGATGCCCGCTTTTTCCAGCGCCTGAGAAACCACTTCGGATTTCTCGATGGAAATCGTACCGACCAGAATAGGCTGACCTTTTACAGAGCGGTCTTTGATATCTTCAATGATGGCATCGATTTTTTCCTGCTCGGTCATGTAGACCAGGTCAGGCAAGTCTTTACGAACCATCGGACGGTTGGTCGGCACCACAATCGTATCCAGCTTATAGATAGAGCTGAACTCGAATGCCTCGGTATCTGCCGTACCGGTCATCCCTGCCAGTTTTTCATACAGGCGGAAGTAATTCTGGAAGGTAATGGAAGCCAGCGTCTGGTTTTCATTCTGAATGGCCACCTTCTCTTTCGCTTCCACAGCCTGATGCAGGCCATCGGACCAGCGACGCCCCTGCATGGTACGGCCAGTATGTTCGTCGACGATGATCACTTCACCGTCTTTCACAATGTAATCGACATCGCGGGTAAACAATACGTGCGCACGCAGCGCGGCGGTCACATGATGCATCAGCATGATGTTGGTCGGAGAGTACAGCGACTCACCCTCTTCCATAATGCCTTCTTTCACCAGCAATTCTTCTACCAGAACCAGACCACGTTCGGTGAGGTTAACCTGACGCGCTTTCTCATCAACAGAGAAATGGCCTTCGCCGAGGAAGGTATCCGAATCATCTTTCTCCTGACGGATCAGGTGGGGGATGATTTTATTGACGCTGATATAAAGCTCAGAGCTGTCTTCAGCCGGGCCGGAAATGATCAGCGGCGTACGCGCTTCATCGATCAGGATGGAGTCAACCTCATCCACCAGCGCGTAGTACAATTTACGCTGTACGCGTTCTTCTGGGCTGAACGCCATGTTGTCACGCAGGTAGTCAAAACCGTATTCGTTATTGGTACCGTAGGTGATGTCTGCCGCATAGGCTTCACGCTTCGCCGGAGCAGGCATTCCCGGCAGGTTGATACCAACGCTCAGGCCAAGGAATTCAAACAACGGACGGTTATTTTCGGCGTCACGCTGTGCCAGATAATCGTTCACGGTAACTACGTGTACGCCGCGACCCGTCAGCGCATTCAGGTACGCAGGCAGCGTTGCCGTCAGCGTTTTACCTTCACCAGTACGCATCTCCGCGATGCAGCGTTCGTTCAATACCATACCGCCGAGAAGCTGCACGTCGAAGTGGCGCATGCCAAATACACGTTTACTGGATTCACGCACCACGGCGAAGGCTTCCGGCAGCAAACTCTCCAACGTCGCGCCTTTTTCCAGACGAACACGGAACTCCAGCGTTTTCGCTTGCAGTTCCTCATCTGAAAGTTTTTCCATTTCTGGCTCTAAACGACTGATGACATCAACATTTTTACGCATACGACGCAGCGTACGATCGTTACGGCTACCAAAAATTTTGGTTAGGATATTCATGACCATAATAATTTTAATCTCACAAGTGCCACGTATCCAGTGGCAACACAACATCGAAAAACTGAGAAACTCAGCAAAAAAAGAGAGAAATTTCTTCAGCTAATTATCCACTACACTTTCAGCTGAGAAGAGAAGGTCCTGCACGGATGCCGCGAATTTGGGCAAGCCAGATGCCGATTTGATGGTGTGCCTGAGGATAAAAAGTGACGCGCCCAGCATGGGGGGAGATCACAAAGGGATACTGGGAATCCTGCGTCAGCAACGCATTTAGCGTATCCAGCAAAACCAGAGAATGAGGTTGAAGATCGTCAACCTGCTGGGCACTGGCCGTCTGTGGTGTCGTCAACGCAAAAGAAAGATGACGGATGACCGTGCGAATCGCATGCTGATGCCAGTAGTCAACACTGTAGGACGAACGCCGATGCGCTTCTTTCAGGGCGACCAGATCGGTAAGGTTCAGCGATACGTTATTCTGGCGACTAACACTGGAGCTTGAATTCGGGAGTGAGGCGATATCCTGTGAGTCGTTCAGGCTTGTCGGCAAGCCAAGACTCGCCGCGACCATCCCTAATAAGAGATGCGGCCAGAAATAACGTCTGCCAAATTGTCGCCAACGATTTAGAATACCAATCACGAGTAACATCCACCGGAGCCAAGCCTATGCGTGATAGCCGCCCACAATCACTGGAATTTCTGTTTGATAGCGCATCCATGTCGGGTAAAGGCCCGCTACAAGATGTGCAACAGCGCGCTATCGCCTTATTAAAACTCAACCGCGCCGTACGCGGATTACTGCCTGCACCGTTGCACCCATGGTGCCGCGTCGCTAATTACCGGCAAGGTTTACTAATACTGGAAACCGCCAACGCCAGTTGGTTGATGCGGTTACGTTACGAACAACCTGCGTTGCTCTCTGCATTACGCGCACAAATACTACCATCATTGGCTTCAATCGACATCAGGATTAATCCAACGCTTGCCGCAAAAGGGCATGAAATCGTGAAAAATAGTGGCATTGCAGCGACGGAAAATACCGACGACAAACCGTTGCGTCAGTTGAGTGAACAAAGTGCGGAGACATTGAGGACGTTAGCAGGCAACAGCCCGGAAAAACTCAGAAAGATATTAGAACGACTGGCTTCGCTGGCCGGAGAGAGTACCAGTAAAACCAGTCGTAATAAGAAATGATTACTTCAATTTCAAGCGTTACGCCAGCACGATAGACGGTGCTTTAAACGCCAACGGCATTTCAGCTTCGTCTTCAAAGGTCACGTATTCCCACGCTTCCTGATTTGCCAGCACAGCCTGCAACAGTTTGTTGTTCAGTGCGTGTCCAGATTTAAACGCAGAAAACGCACCGATGATGTTGTAGCCACACATAAACAGGTCACCGATGGCATCCAGCATTTTATGGCGGACAAACTCATCTTCAAAACGCAGACCGTCTTCGTTCAGTACGCGGTAATCGTCAACGACGATGGCACAATCCATACTGCCGCCCAGGCACAACCCACGAGACTGCAAGTATTCGATATCGCGCATGAAGCCGAATGTACGCGCACGGCTGATCTGGCGAACAAACGCATCAGCGGAGAAATCCAAACGATAGCGCTGGTTGCCCGCATCAATCGCCGGGTGGTTGAAGTCGATAGTGAAATCCAAGCTGAAGCCGTTAAACGGTTTCATTTCGGCCCACTTGTCGCCATCTTCAACGCGAACGGACTGTTTGATACGTACGAATTTCTTGGCACAATTCAGCTCTTCGATACCCGCATCTAACAGCAGGTAAACGAACGGGCTGGCGCTGCCATCCATAATTGGAATTTCTGGCGCGTCAACATCAATGACAATATTGTCAATGCCCAACCCTGCAAGCGCAGCGTTAAGATGCTCCACCGTAGAAATACGGACGTCATGCTCATTAACCAGGCAAGTACAGAGCATGGTATCACGCACGGATTTTGCATCAGCCGGAAAATCAACCGGGGGATTCAAGTCTGTGCGGCGATAGATGACCCCGGTATTTGCCGGTGCAGGACGCATGGTCAACGTGACCTTCTTGCCGGTATGTAACCCGACACCAGTCGCCTGAACAATACGTTTTAATGTACGTTGTTTGATCATCATTTTATCTCGCATGTTACTGAACCTACGAACCTAGTATAAACCAGGTTCGGTGGCACAGTTTAGCACAAAGAGCGGAGATTCCAACGTTATCTGGCAGCAAATTAGTCTGCCTGCTTACGCAGAAACGCTGGGATATCCAGATAGTCTGGCTCTTTATTCGTCTGCGGATTCTGGTCGTTAACCACTTTGGCAGCCGGTTTTTCCTGCGCCAGCGGCGTCATACCGTGTTGCTGATAACGATGATCCATCACAGGCTGGCTGGCCTGCTTGTTCGTTACCAGAGTAATCTCAGGACGTTTGTCCATGCCGATACCCGTCGCAACAACCGTTACCCGCAGTTCATCATTCATTTCTGGGTCAAGCGACGTACCGATTACGACGGTCGCATTATCGGACGCGAATGCACGGATGGTGTTACCTACCGTCTCGAACTCATCCAGACGCAGGTCAAAGCCCGCCGTGATGTTGACCAACACGCCACGTGCGCCGGACAGATCGATGTCTTCCAACAGTGGGCTGGAGATCGCCATTTCAGCCGCTTCTTCTGCACGGTCTTCACCACGCGCAACACCGGAACCCATCATGGCATAACCCATTTCGGACATCACGGTACGCACGTCTGCAAAGTCGACGTTCATCAGGCCCGGACGCGTGATCAGCTCGGCAATACCCTGCACCGCGCCTTTCAGTACATCGTTTGCCGCGCCAAATGCATCCAGCAGGGAGATACCGCGCCCCAGCACTTTTAGCAGTTTGTCGTTTGGAATGGTGATCAGCGAGTCGACGTGCTTAGACAGCTCGGCGATACCCTGCTCTGCAAACGCCATACGCTTTTTGCCTTCAAAGTTGAAAGGCTTGGTCACGACAGCGACAGTCAGAATGCCCAGGTCTTTTGCGACTTCGGCAACAACTGGTGCAGCACCTGTTCCCGTACCACCGCCCATACCTGCGGCGATAAACACCATGTCCGCACCTTCCAGTGCTGAACGCAGTGCTTCACGATCTTCTTCAGCCGAATTACGGCCGACTTCAGGGTTAGCGCCTGCACCCAGGCCTTTTGTGATACCGCTACCGATCTGAATAGTCTGGCCAACAGCTGTTTTACGTAATGCCTGCGCATCCGTGTTGACCGCAAAGAACTCGACGCCTTCGATGCGCTCACGCACCATGTGTTCGACGGCGTTACCACCGCCGCCACCGACGCCGATGACTTTAATCACCGCGTCGTTGGTTAATTCCATTGGTTCAAACATAATTTCTCTCCGTTTGTGCCTGTAACTGCGAGATCATAAAACTGTGCCAGGTGATCTCTTTGATAAAATTAAAATTCTTTCCTCAACCAGCTGTTGATTCGCTTGAACCAGTTGCTCACTGAGGCACGTTTTTCGACTTCATGCTCACCGCCCAGATGAGATTCTTTTCCGTAATGCAGCAACCCAACCGCCGTTGAGTAATAAGGCTCTTGGGCATAATCCGTCAGCCCTGTTATATTCATTGGTTGTCCAATACGCACCTGTGTATGGAACACACGCTGCGCACAGGCCGCCAGACCGTCTATTTGCGCGGCACCGCCCGTCAGCACAATCCCTGCCGCCAGATGGTGTTTCACGCCTTGTTGACGCAACTGCTCCTGCAACTGTAAAAGTTCATCGTTCACCAAGTTCAACAGCTCGGTGTAACGTGGTTCAATCACTTCCGCCAATGTCTGTCGTTGCAGACTGCGGGGTGGACGTCCTCCAACGCTCGGGACCTCCACATTTTCATCTTTGCTGACGATCGCACCTAGTGCACAACCATGGCGCACTTTAATCGCTTCGGCATCCGTCGGCGGTGTACCAAACGCATAGGCAATATCGCTCGTAACCACATTGCCTGCATAAGGAATCACTTTAGTGTGTCGCAATGCGCCACCGGTATAAACCGCGATGTCCATTGTACCGCCACCGATATCCACGACGCACACACCCAGCTCACGTTCGTCCTCTGTCAGAACCGCATAGCTGGACGCTAGGCCTGCAAAAATCAGTTGGTCGACCTTTAAGCCACAGCGTTCAACAGCTTTAACAATATTCTTCGCCATATCGTTATGGCAGGTTATCAGGTGGACTTTCGCCTGCATGCGCACGCCGGATAAGCCAACCGGGTTTTTAATCCCTTCCTGATAATCGATCGCATATTCCTGTGGAATCACATGGAGAACACGGTGCTCATCGCGTACGCGCACGGACTTGGCGGTATGCACCACGCTTTCCACGTCGTCCTGTGACACTTCTTCTTCTGAAATAGGCACCATCCCTATTTCATTCTGGCAACTGATGTGTTTTCCCGACAGCGCCAGATACACGGAAGAGATCTGGCAGTCTGCCATCAACTCAGCCTGATCAATAGCACGCTGAACACATTTAACGACTGATTCCAGATCGTTTACGCCGCCTTTATCCATACCGCGTGACGGGCAACTGCCTACGCCAATAATATTGACCATGCCATCGGGCAGAACCTCCCCTACCAGCGCAGCCACTTTTGCTGTACCGATTTCCAGCCCAACTACCAGTTTTCTGTCCGTCGACTTGATCATTGTTGTTTAGCCTGTGCTTGTTTCTGGTTACTGTTCTGTTGCTGATCAATGTCTTATTGCTGACCAACTCGTTGCCGATCACCATTTTGTTGATCAAGCAAGGCTGGAGCCCAGCCTATCGCGGCACCGCTGTCGTACCGCAAGTCCACATGGCTGATACGTTTGTTTTCGCTCTGAGCCTGCCGCTGCAACAGCGGATACAGCTCGATAAATCGTTTCAGACGTTTGGCCCTATCGTCCCGCCCCAACTCAAGGCGAGTATCATCGTCTAATCCTAGTTGCCACGAATGCCGTGCGCTCATCGCAACCGTCTTTAACGTAAACTTCCCAGCAACCAGCGTCTGATTCATTGTGCGGTAGCCTTCCAACACTTCAGCCTCACTGCCTTCCGGGCCATACAGCAACGGCATCTTGCGATTACCAATACGTTCGGCGGGTACACTGAACGAATTTCCTTCCGCATCAACCATTAGCTGGTCATTCCAACGTGCTACCGGAACATATTCAACCAGATGAATCTTTAATTCGTCCGGCCACTGCTTGCGCACGCTGGCCTGTTTTATCCACGACAGGCGTTCAATCTGCTGCTGGATCACGTTCACATCCTGTGTCATGAACGTTCCCGGCGACCCCAACGACAAAATGGCCTGACGGATATCGTCGTTGGTGGTGTACTGCCTTTCCCCTGTCACGGCCATGCGGGAGAGCGGTAAGCGGCTGGCATCTTTCATCCACCCCACTACCATCCAGCTTCCCCAGACGATCGTCCCTATCACCATCAGCAGGAAAATCATCCCTGCCAATTGGCCTCCATTACTGCGACGTGTTCCTTTCGTTTCAGGCTCTCGTCCGCGTGTATTCAGCGCCGCCTGCGACATATCAGCCAGCAAGCCCTAAAATTTCCACGACCAGTTGCGAGAAAGTCAGCCCACGTTGGCGCGCGGCCATAGGAACCAGGCTGTGGCTCGTCATCCCTGGAGACGTATTCACTTCAAGCAGATAGAAGGCACCGTCGCTATCCAGCATAAAATCGACACGTCCCCACCCGCAGCAACCCACCGCACGATAAGCCGCCATCGCCAGTCCAGCTAACGCTTGCTCTTGCTCATCTGGCAAACCACTCGGACAGAAATACTGCGTATCATCCGATAAATACTTCGCTTCATAATCGTAAAACGTACCCGCAGGCTGAATACGAATAGAAGGCAATACCTCATCACCTAGGATAGCAACCGTATACTCTGGGCCGCTCAGCCATTTCTCGACCAAAATATCGTCATCGTGACGGAATGCTTCTTCCAATGCCGCAGGCAGTTCGCTAAGCGTATTCACTTTGCTCATACCCACACTGGAACCTTCACGGCTTGGCTTAACGATCAACGGCAAGCCGAGATGGGTAAACTTCGCCAACAAGGCGTTTGCCGCTGTTTCCGAATATTGGCGACGATCCAGCGCCACGTATGGCGATACCGGTAATCCCACGGCTTGCCACACCTGTTTGGTGCGGAGTTTATCCATCGTCAGTGCGGACGCCATGACGCCGCTACCGGTATACGGCAAGCCCAGGAACTCCAGAACGCCCTGCAATATACCGTCTTCGCCACCACGACCATGTAAGGCGATGAATATTTTGGTGAAACCTTCTTCTTTTAACGTCGTCACAGAGACGTCACGGGTATCAACCGCATGCGCATTGATACCCGCTTCTTTCAGACCAGCCAAAACCGCCTGACCGGAAAGTAACGAGACTTCACGTTCGGCAGAGGTTCCACCAAGCAATACAGCAACTTTCTCAGTCATGATGTTCCTCATTCACTCATCTGTGGCTGTAATCTGGAATCAGCCAGTTTACGCGCCAGTTTACCGATGTTGCCGGCGCCCTGAACCAAAATCAGGTCTTCACCTCGCAGCGCCTGTGACAACAGTTCCGGTAAAGTATCCACATCCGTCACCAGAATCGGATCAATCTTACCTCTTCCGCGAATCGTACGGCACAGCGAGCGGCTGTCCGCGCCCGGAATCGGCGACTCTCCGGCGGAATACACATCCAACATCAGCAGCACGTCAACCTGTGATAACACATGCGCGAAATCATCATACAAATCGCGGGTTCGCGTATAGCGATGCGGCTGAAAAATCATGACCAACCGCTTATTCGGCCACCCAGCACGGGCGGCTTTAATCGTGGCGTCAACTTCCGTCGGATGGTGGCCGTAATCATCCACCAACATCGCCGTACCGCTTTGCCCATTAACCAGTTCAAGCGGGTACTCACCGAGGAAATCAAAGCGACGTCCGGTACCCTGAAAACGCTCCAGCGCGCGCAGAATCGCTTCGTCATCAATGCCCTCATCGGTCGCCACCGCAACCGCCGCCGCTGCGTTGAGCGCATTGTGACGCCCCGGCGCATTCAGCGTAACAGTGAGCAGCGGTTTATCTTTCCGCTCCAGCGTAAAATGCCCTTGCGCACCAGTCTGGTGATACCCTGAAATACGCACATCGGCATCGTCGCTAAAGCCATACGTGGTGATATGACGTCCCACGCGCGGCAACAGCTCACGGATTACTGCATCATCAATACACATCACCGCTTGCCCGTAAAACGGCAGGTTGTGCAGGAAATTGATGAACGTCTGCTTCAGGTTCTCAAAATCGCCCTGATAGGTGTCCATATGGTCGGCTTCAATGTTGGTCACAATCGCCACCATCGGCTGCAAATGCAGGAAAGACGCATCGCTTTCATCTGCTTCCGCAATCAGGTAGCGGCTTGAGCCCAAACGCGCATGCGTTCCTGCCGCCTTCACTAATCCGCCATTCACAAACGTCGGATCCAGTCCCGCTTCCGCGTAAATACTGGAGACCATAGCCGTTGTGGTCGTCTTACCGTGCGTACCCGCAATCGCAATACCGTGACGAAAACGCATCAGTTCCGCCAACATCTCGGCACGACGGATCACCGGAATACGTGCGTCATGCGCGGCGACAATCTCAGGGTTATCCGCAGTAATCGCACTCGATACCACCACCACGCTGGCGTTCAGAACATTCTCCGCACGGTGATGGAAATAAATCTGCGCGCCAAGTTCGGTCAACTGCTGCGTCACCGCGTTCGGTGCCAGATCGGACCCGCTAATCTCATAACCTTCGTTGGCCAACACTTCGGCGATACCACCCATGCCAGCACCGCCGATGCCGACAAAGTGTATGTGCCGGACGCGATGCATCTCGGGCACGATTGAACGTAGTTTCGCCAGTTGTTGAGTATTCACTTTATTCTATCGTTACCTTGTAGCGTCGTCGCACAGCCGTTGTCCGACAACGTTGTATTAATTAATCATGAGCCACACGTGTGGCCCGACTGCCTGCCGCTGCACTGACTTCCGCCGCAACCCGTTCGGTTGCATCTGGGATGGCCACTGCGCGGGCTTTTTGCGCCATTGTCAGCAAGGTGGCGCGATCCCAACTGGACAGCACCTCGCTAACCGCCGCCACGCTGAACTGTGGCTGCTCAATAATTTTTGCCGCACCTGCCTTTTCCAACGGCAGCGCATTCCAGTACTGCTGCCGATCTTTATGCTGGAACGGAACAAACAGTGCCGATAGCCCAGCCGCCGCAATTTCACTGACGGTTAGTGCGCCGGAACGGCACACTACAACATCCGCCCAGGCGTAAGCTGCCGCCATGTCATCAATAAACTCAGTAATCTTGTGCTGCGTCTGCCCAACATCCTGATAGGCCTGTTGAACGGTTGATAACGCGCCTTTGCCGACCTGATGCCAGATCGTCACGCGATCGCCCAACTGTGCCGCCACGCCGGGTAGCGTTTGGTTCAGCACTCTTGCGCCCTGACTACCACCAACAACCAGCACCCTCACAGGGCCTGAGCGATCGGCTAATCGAGTTTCCGGCGCAGGCAATGCCAGCACATCGGTTCTGACTGGGTTCCCCACAACATCCGCTTTAGGAAATGCGCCCGGAAATGCCTGCAATACCTTCTTAGCGATATGGGATAACCAGCGATTGGTCAGCCCCGCAATACCGTTCTGCTCATGCAGTACGACTGGAATGCCACACAGCCAGGCAGCCAAGCCGCCGGGGCCGGAAACATAACCGCCCATACCCAGCACCACATCAGGCTGGTAACGGCGCATAATCGCCCGCGCCTGACGCACGGCCTGAAAAATACGAATCGGCGCGCTTAACTGCGCCAGAATGCCTTTACCACGCAAGCCAGAAATACGGATGAAATCAATTTCGATACCATGCTTAGGCACCAAATCGGCTTCTATACGATCCGCCGTACCTAACCAGCGAACCTGCCAGCCCTGCGCCATCAGGTGGTGCGCAACCGCCAGCCCGGGGAAAACATGCCCACCCGTACCGCCAGCCATCACCATCAAACGCTTGCCTTCGCCACTCATCGGGCACCTCTCGTAAACGCCTGCGCTTTCGTCAGACGCGTTTCAAAATCAATACGTAACAGCAAAACAATCGCCGTCGACATAATCAGCAAACTGGAACCACCGTAACTGATCAGCGGCAACGTCAGCCCTTTTGTCGGTAGCATCCCCGCCGCCGCGCCTACATTTACCAGCGTCTGAAAGCTGAACCAGACACCGATAGAACATGCCAGAAAGCCCGAAAAACGCTGATCGATCTCCAGCGCCCGCTTCCCAATAGACATCGCGCGAAAAGCGACGAAGAATATCATTAACAACGCCAAAACCACACCGATATAGCCGAGTTCCTCACCTAAAATAGAGAAAATGAAATCGGTATGCGCCTCCGGCAAATACTCCAGTTTTTGCACTGAATTCCCCAACCCCTGCCCCCAGAATTCACCGCGCCCAAACGCCATCAGAGATTGTGTTAGCTGGTAGCCATCGCCGAACGGATCGTCCCATGGATTCCAGAAAGATGTCACACGCCGCATACGGTAGGGTTCAGCCACAATCAGCAAGCCAACGGCAAACCCACCGGAACCAATGATCGCCAGAAACTGCCACATCTTGGCACCAGCCAGAAACAACATCGCCAACGTCGTAATAAACAGTACCACCACCGTACCGAGGTCGGGCTGAGCCAACAGCAACACCGCCAGCACCACCATCACGCCCATCGGTTTGCAAAAGCCCCAGAAGTTATTTCGTACTTCTTCAACTTTGCGCACCATGTAACTGGACAAGTAGCAAAACAGCGCCAGCTTGGATAATTCCGCAGGCTGGATGCGCAATGGCCCCAGCGAGATCCAGCGTGATGCACCGTTGACCGAGCTTCCCACGACTAGCACAACCAGCAGCATGACGATGGCGAGTAATAACAGTACAGGACTGTAACGTTGCCATATCTCCATCGGGACGCGCAGAGTGATTAACGACAGGCCAAATGCCAATCCCAGATAAATCGCATCACGTTTCGCGAACAGGAACGGGTCGCTGGCAAGACGCTGCCCGACAGGCATAGAAGCCGACGTCACCATCACAAAGCCAATCACGGCCAGCCCAAGCGTCAACCACACCAATGTTCTGTCGTACAGGACAACGCTGAGCGTATCGCTTTCGCGCGTTCCCATAACCCAGTTCTTGATGCGTTCGATAAACGCCAGCCCGAAGAACCGCATCAGCCTAACTCCTCCGCCAGACGAGCAAATTCATCGCCTCGCTGTTCAAAACTGCGGAACTGATCCAGGCTTGCGCAGGCTGGCGACAGCAGCACCAGATCGCCCGGCTTAACGCGTTCAGCGATGATACGCATCGCCTGTTCCATCGTTTCTGTCTGCTCGGCAATTTCCAGACGCAGTGCAGCCAGCTGTTGCCCATCCTGACCGAAGCAGTACACATGAATGTGCTCGCCCTGCAAATACGGCACCAGCGGCGAGAAATCGGCAGATTTACCGTCACCACCTAGCAGCAGATGTAACGTGCCTTCTACCGCCAAACCGCTCAATGCAGCCTCGGTGCTGCCCACATTGGTGGCTTTAGAATCATTGATCCACCGCACGCCGTTGCGCTCAAAGGCCATTTGAAAGCGATGAGGCAGCCCAGTAAATGACGTCAGCACCGTCAGCGCAGACGAGCGCGGAATCTTCACGGCATCAGCCAGCGCCAGCGCGGCCAATGCATTCGTATAATTGTGCTGCCCGACCAGCTTGATTTCACGGGTATTGAGTACACGTTCACCGTCCACACGCAGCCAAGTTTCTCCTTGCTGGCGGTTAAGATGATAATCGCCGACATCAACTCCAAAACTGCGACAGCGTGCATCCGCACCGCGAACTGGCATGGTCAGCGCATCGTCAGCATTCACAACACACAAATTTGCGTGTTCATAAATACGCAATTTCGCCGCCCGATACTGCTGTAGACCAAACGGGTAACGGTTGGTGTGATCTTCCGTCACGTTCAGAATGGTTGCCGCAGCGGCGTGCAGGCTACTCGTCGTTTCCAACTGGAAACTCGACAGCTCCAACACATAAAGCTGAGCAGGCTGCTCAAGCAGTTGCAGCGCAGGTAGACCAATATTGCCGCCGACCCCCACCTGCCAACCCGCCGCTCGTGCCATTTCGCCGACCAGCGTCGTCACCGTGCTTTTACCGTTAGAACCGGTAATCGCAACAATCGGCGCCTGCGCTTCACGGCAGAACAGTTCGATATCGCCAACGATCTCAATGCCAGCATCGGCGGCGTCACACAGAATCGGCGTTGCCAACGCAACACCGGGGCTGGCGACGATCAAATCCGCACTCATCAGCCAGTCTTCATTCAGGCTACCGAGATGTCGTTCCACCTGCTCCGGCAGCTTATCCAGACCCGGCGGACTGATACGGGTATCCACCACACGCGGTACAACACCACGCGCGAGAAAGAAATCAACACAGGAGAGCCCAGTCAGACCCAACCCGATAATGACGACTTTTTTACCCTGATAGTCCACCATGTCTTACCGTACCTTCAGCGTTGCCAGGCCAATCAGCACTAGCATCAACGAAATAATCCAGAAGCGCACAATCACGCGCGGTTCCGGCCAGCCCTTAAGTTCATAATGATGATGAATTGGCGCCATGCGGAAGATCCGCTGCCCGCGCAACTTAAAGGACCCGACTTGCAAAATCACCGACAGCGTTTCGACTACGAAAACACCGCCCATAATCACTAACAAAAACTCCTGACGCAGCAGGACCGCGATCGTCCCCAACGCGCCGCCCAGCGCCAGAGAACCTACGTCTCCCATGAAGACCTGCGCCGGATAGGTGTTAAACCACAGGAATCCAAGCCCCGCGCCCACAATCGCGGTACAGACGATCACCAGTTCACTGGCATGACGGATATACGGAATATGTAGATAACCAGCAAAATTCATGTTCCCCGTTGCCCATGCCACCAGCGCAAAGCCTGCGGCAACAAACACGGTCGGCATGATTGCCAAGCCATCCAGACCATCAGTCAGGTTTACGGCATTACTGGTGCCGACAATCACAAAGTAGGCCAGCGCAACATAGAGCAGACCCAATTGTGGCATTACGTCTTTGAAAAACGGCACAACCAGCTGCGTGGCTGGCGTATCTTTGCCGATGGAATACATGGTGAAAGCCACCACGAGTGCAATCACTGACTGCCAGAAATATTTCCAGCGGGCAATCAGCCCCTTGGTATCCTTACGGACCACTTTGCGATAGTCATCAACAAACCCGACCGCGCCATAGCCTGCTAACACCAGCAGTACGCACCAGACATACGGGTTCGACAGATTCGCCCACATCAAAACGGAAACGATGATCGCGACGAGGATCATCACGCCGCCCATCGTCGGGGTTCCGCGCTTACTGAAATGTGATTCTGGCCCTTCGTTACGCACAACCTGCCCAATCTGCAAACGCTGCAGCCAAGCGATCATATGCGGTCCCATCCATAGGGAAATAACCAATGCGGTCAGCAGGCTGACAATGGCGCGGAACGTCAAATAAGAAAAGACGTTAAAACCGGTATAAAGTTTGGCCAAATGTTCGGCCAGCCATACTAACATTGCGCATTCTCCTGTAATGCATGTACAACCTGCTCCATCGCAGCACTGCGTGAGCCTTTGACCAATACGCTGATGACGTTATGTTCTGACATCAGCACCTTCAAACGTGAAACCAGCGCGGCTTTATCCTGAAAATGCTCACCATTGCCACTGGCAGTGCCGATCAATTCACTCAATGTTCCCACACTTAATACGCGATCAATGCCTGCAACACGCGCCGCTTCGCCCACTTGACGATGCCACTCAGGGGCTTCATCACCCAGTTCGCCCATATCACCAACGACCATCACGCGGTAGCCCGGCATCTCCGCCAGCACCTGTGCCGCCGCCGTCATTGAACCGACATTGGCGTTGTAGCTGTCATCCAGCAGCAGTTTGCCTTCAGACAACGCAACCGGAAACAACCGCCCCGGCACCGCCTGAAGCTGAGATAACCCAGCTTTAACGGCTTCCAGCGTCGCTCCGACGGACATCGCCAGCGAAGCCGCCGCCAGTGCGTTCGAGATGTTATGTCTACCCGGTAAAGGCAGCAGAACCTGCGTTTCACCAAACGGTGTATGCAGAGTGAAACGCGTGCCTTGCGCCAAAACATCTACGTCGCTGGCAAAAAAATCGATATCGCAAGCAGCCTGCGGTGAGAAACGCCAGACGGTTTTATGATTCAGCATGACCTGCCAGTGCGGGAAATCGTTGCTGTCCGCATTCACGATCGCTACGCCATCTACTGGCAAACCAGAAAAAATCTCACCTTTCGCCTGCGCCACGCCAGCCAGTGAACCAAAACCTTCCAGATGCGCGGCAGCTAAGTTGTTGACCAACGCGCTTTCCGGCCGCACCAGATCGGTGGTATAGGCAATCTCACCAATGTGATTCGCCCCCAGCTCAATCACTGCGAACTGGTGTTTCGCCGTCAGACGCAACAGCGTTAGCGGCACACCGATATCGTTGTTGAAGTTACCAGCGGTATACAACACGGAGCCACACTGGCGCAGAATCGCCGCCGTCATCTCTTTAACCGAGGTTTTGCCGGAAGAGCCTGTCAGGGCGACAACACGCGCCGTTGACTGCTGACGAATCCAGGCACCTAATTGACCCAGTGCCAGACGCGTATCGCTCACCAGCAGCTGCGGCACATCGATATGTAAGTGCTTACTGACTAAAAGAGCCGCCGCGCCGCCTTTCACTGCATCAGCAGCGTAATCATGCGCGTCGAATTTCTCGCCTTTCAGCGCAACAAACAAACCGCCGGACGTCAACTTACGCGTATCGGTTGAAACATCTTCAATTTCAATATCTTTGCCAATCAGCTGCGCATTCAGCACCGTGGCAAGCTGCTGCAAGGAGACGCGAATCATGCAATCACCCCCAACAGGCGGGCAACGGTGATACGATCGGAATAATCGAGACGCTGATTGCCAACCAGTTGGTAATCTTCGTGCCCTTTACCCGCAACCAGCACCACGTCATTTTCCTGCGCCTGCATGATCGCGCTGGTAACCGCTTCAGCACGTCCGTGAATGACCTGAACGCGCCCAGCATCCAGCAATCCGGAGAGAATATCTGCCACGATCGCCTGAGGCTCTTCGCTACGCGGGTTATCATCGGTAACCACAACGCGGTCAGCCAGTTGTTCTGCGATACCGCCCATAAGTGGGCGCTTACCTTTATCACGATCGCCACCACAGCCAAACACACACCAGAGTTTCCCCTGACAGTGCAAGCGCGCCGCTTCAAGCGCTTTTTCCAGCGCGTCTGGCGTGTGAGCGTAATCCACAACGACCGTTGGTTTTGCTTCAGCATGGAAAACCTCCATGCGGCCACATACGGGTTGCAGATGAGAACCCGCGATGACCAATTTATCAAGCGGATAGCCCAGAGACAGCAGCGTTGCCAGCGCCAGCAGCATATTACTGACGTTAAACGCGCCCATCAGACGGCTTTCAATTTCGCCATGCCCCCAGCTTGAATCAAACGCGATCGTGGCACCATTGTCGTGATAATCAATCTGTGTCGCTTTCAGCCAGCGCCCACGGCAGCCGGGGACCAGATTGTTCTCCATAGTGACAGCAACCGCATCCGGCAGCTTCGCCAACCAGCGCAGCCCAACCTCATCATCAGCGTTGATAATCATCTGCCCGACGCTATGCTCGGCGAACAGCGCCCATTTAGCCGCTTCGTAGCTTTCCATATCGCCATGATAGTCAAGATGATCGCGGCTCAGGTTAGTGAACACCGCCACCGCGAACGGCAACGCAGCCACACGATGCTGCACCAGACCGTGCGAGGACACTTCCATTGCGGCGAACGTCGCGCCTTGCTCTACCAGCTGGCTCAGTACCTGCTGAACATCGACAGCAGATCCTGTCGTATTCTCTGTCGGAATCGCCCGACCCAATAGGCCATTGCCTACCGTGCCCATCACGGCACTCGTTTCGCCTAATGCCTGACTCCACTGGGCCAGAAGCTGAGTCGTCGTCGTTTTTCCGTTGGTTCCCGTTACGCCAATCAGCTGTAACTTTTCCGCAGGCTGCTGATAAAAACGGCCTGCCAGCACGGACAGTCGCTGGTTCAGATTGCTGAGATACACCACTGGCACACCGTGCATTTCGCGAACGGCGCCATCAGCGGCCTCACCTTCTGCTTCGGCAACAATCGCTGCTACGCCTTGCGCAATTGCCTGCGGAATATAGCGCCGTCCATCTGCTTTGTGCCCGACAATCGCGACAAACAGATCCCCGGCAGCCGCAACGCGGCTGTCTAATGTCATTTCCCGCAGCGCGCGCGCCGGAGTGTCTTGCACCCACGGCGCAAGTAAATCGCGCAAATTACGATCTGCCACCTGATCCCTCTTCTCTATTAATTACAAACTCGTTTTTTTCGCCCGTCGGCAACGCATCCGGTTCGATATTCATCGTACGCAGAACGCCGCCCATGATGGCGCCAAAGATTGGCGCAGAAACCGCGCCGCCGTAGTACTTCCCTGCCTGTGGATCGTTAATCACGACAACCAGAGCAAAACGTGGGTTGCTGGCTGGCGCCACACCCGCCGTGTAGGCAATATATTTGTTGATGTACTTGCCATCCGGTCCTACTTTCTTAGCCGTACCTGTTTTAATCGCAATACGGTAACCTTTGATGGCCGCTTTAGTCCCGCCGCCACCGGGCAGCGCAACGCTTTCCATCATGTGCACAACGGAACGCACTAGCGCTTCAGGGAAGACGCGCTCACCAGGAACAGGTGGATCAACTCGGGTAATCGATAGTGGGCGGTAAATACCGAAACTGCCGATCGTGGCGTAAACTCGCGCTAACTGTAACGGTGTTACCATCAGCCCGTAGCCGAAAGAAAAGGTGGCTCTCTCTATGTCAGACCACCGTTGTTTTTGAGGGTATAAGCCACTGCTTTCTCCGACCAACCCCAAATTGGTCGCTTTTCCCAATCCAAAGCGCGCGTAAGTATCGACTAGCGCAGAGGAAGGCATCGCTAACGCCAGCTTAGATACGCCAACGTTACTCGATTTCTGAAGCACGCCCGTAAGTGTCAATTCGCTATAACGCGCCACGTCTTTGATTTCATGTCCATTGACGTAATACGGCAGGGTGCTTAACACGCTGTTCTCTTTCACCACCCCGCGCTGCAACGCCGTCATCACCACCATCGGTTTAATAGTAGAGCCGGGCTCGAAAATGTCGGTAATCGCGCGGTTACGCATAATGTCTTGCGGCGTACCCGCCAGATTGTTCGGGTTATAAGATGGGCTATTCGCCATTGCCAGTACTTCGCCCGTATTCACATCAACCAGTACGGCCGTGCCTGACTCAGCTTTGTTAAATGCAACAGCATTATTGAGTTCACGGTAAACCAGCGCCTGTAAACGCTCATCAATACTAAGCGCCAGATTATGTGCAGCCTGACTGTCAACGGAGGAGATATCTTCAATCACACGGCCAAATCGGTCTTTACGAACGGTTCGTTCACCGGGTTGGCCGGTCAACCAGCGGTCAAAACTTTTCTCTACCCCTTCAATGCCTTGCCCATCAATATTGGTGAAGCCGATCAGGTGAGAGGTCACTTGTCCAGAGGGATAGTATCGGCGAGACTCCTGACGCAGATTAATACCCGGCAATTTCAGCTTATGGATATATTCACCAATAGCTGGATTTACCTGGCGTGCCAGGTAAACAAAGCGCCCTTTAGGGTTAGCATTGATCTTCGTTGCCAATTGATCCAACGGGATATCGAGTGCATCAGAAAGCGCTTTCCAACGCGTATCCAACGTAATACCGCCACGTTCGTTGACTTCTTTTGGATCGGCCCAAACGGCATTTACTGGCACGCTGACGGCCAAAGGGCGGCCAGCACGATCGCTTATCATGCCGCGTGCCGTTGGTACTTCCTGCACGCGTAAGGAACGCATATCCCCTTCACGCACTAGCCTGTCTGGGTTGATGACCTGAAGGTAGGCAGCACGAGCCATTAAGCCAACCATCGCAAGCAGGATACAGCCGCAAAGCAACGCAAAACGCCAGCTAACAAAGCTGGCTTGATCTTCCTGGCGCTTTAATTTTCCTGTACGAGCTGCTTTCATGCTTAGCTGGTTGCCTATTTAGTTCATTGCTTAACCACAATATTTTCCTGTGACGGATCAACATGCCCCATTTGCAGTTTTTCCGTCGCGATCCGCTCCACGCGGCTGTGATCCCCTAGTGAGTTTTCCTCCAGGATCAGGTTTCGCCATTCAATATCCAACGCATCACGCTCCAGCAGAAGCTGCTCGCGTTCTGCTGTCAGCAGACGTGTCTTATGTGCCGTGGTGACCACAAAGACCGCAGAAACCAGCACGGCAACCATCAGCAACACTGGGAGCTTTGCATGACGCAGCAAATCCTCACCGATGACGCCGACCAAAGTATGCCGTTCGTTCCCGATCATGCTGGCAGTCTCTCAGCGAAGCGCAGAACCGAACTGCGCGCGCGTGGATTTTCTGCAACTTCTTCTTCCGAAGGCATCAGTTTCTTGCCGACAGCTTTTAACGTCTGTCCGCCCTGGCTGCGCAGTTGCTCTTCCGTTAACGGCAAGCCAGCTGGCACCTGTGGTCCACGGCTCTGATGGCGAATAAATCGTTTCACAATCCGATCTTCTAACGAGTGGAAGCTGATCACTGACAGACGGCCCTGCGGAGCCAGTACGCTCAGTGCGCCTTCTAATGCACGTTCGATCTCTTCCAGTTCGCTATTGATGTAAATACGGATCGCCTGAAAACTGCGCGTTGCTGGATGTTTATGTTTTTCCCGAAACGGGCTGGCGGCAGCGATCAATTCGGCGAGTTCTTTTGTCCGCGTCATCGGATCGAGACGATTACGTTCCACAATGGCGCGAGCAATACGCTTGGCAAAACGCTCTTCGCCGAACGTTTTTAAGACCCAGACAATGTCGTCAGCTTCCGCTTTCATCAGCCATTCAGCAGCAGACAAGCCACGCGTCGGATCCATACGCATATCCAACGGGCCATCGCGCATAAATGAGAATCCACGTTCAGGGTCATCAAGCTGAGGGGAAGAAACGCCAAGATCGAGCAGAACGCCATCGATCTGCCCGGTCAGTCCGAGTTCCGCAACATACTCCGCCATAGCAGAAAACGGCCCGTGAATAATAGAGAAACGAGGATCGTCAATCGCCTTGGCGGCTTCAATAGCCTGAGGATCGCGATCGATAGCTAACAGGCGCCCTTCCGGCCCCAGTTGGGAAAGAATCAGACGAGAATGACCACCACGGCCAAATGTACCGTCGATGTATATGCCGCCGCTGCGAATGTTCAGGCCATTTACTGCCTCATCCAACAGGACGGTGGTATGTTTATAATTTTCCAGCATGGCTATAGCGATAGGTCCTGCAACCGCTCAGACAAAGGTTCCTGAGTCGATTGTTCAGCGTCAATATCATCCCTGACCTGTTGATACCAAGTCTGTTCATCCCACAGTTCAAACTTGTTGAACTGCCCGACTAGCATCACTTCTTTTTTGAGGTCCGCATGCTGCCTTAACGTATTCGCAATCAACAAACGCCCTGCACTATCCATTTGGCACTCGCTGGCATGCCCCAATAACAAACGCTGAACACGACGTTCAGCAGGGTTCATGCTCGACAAGCGCGACAGTTTTTGTTCAATAATTTCCCATTCAGGTAAGGGATAAAGCAGCAGGCATGGCTGATGCAGGTCAATGGTGCAAACCATTTGACCTTGCGATTCCCCGTTCAGCATTTCCCGATATCGGGTAGGCACAGCAAGGCGCCCTTTACTGTCGAGGTTAACCAGCGTAGCCCCACGAAACATACCTGACTTACCCCTCCATAACCTTTTTCACCACTTTGCCCCACAAAACCCCACCTTTAAGAGTGTACGGAGGGTATGAAAACCTTGTCAAGCCAGAGCGGACGCGCTTTGGGATTATTCCTGAATGAATTGGGGACTGTATAGAGATAAAAGAAATAAGGAGTAAGAATTAACAAAGATTAACGTCATGATAATTTAAGAAAATTTCACCGCCAAACTGGAAAATTACAAACATATAACCACCAATTCCAGCATCTCGATTATTTTTATTGTCACAAGCTGATACCAAAGATAAAGGTTTTCAGACTAGTCTTATCAGGCTGAACACCTTGAGCACCAAGGGATACGTGGGCCTGCAGAATCATACCGTGGTTATTAATAGTTGTTCAATGTCACATTTTTAACACCAATATCACCGACTATTTATTAATCAGCCAACTTACTTAACGTTAAGCTATCATTACCGACAAATACAGTTTCCTGAAAAAAACAGGTCCAGGAAACGTTCTGGATAAGCTGTACACCCTCCTCATCCAGACAAGCATTAAAAAGAAACGACACAAATAGCCTTTTTATCGGTTATTTCCTCACGTCCTTCAATGCGTTAAAACTATTTAACCTTCATCGTTCCTCCACCTTCAAAAAATAAAATAACCATTTGTTTTTAAACAATTTTAATCTCATCACCACAATAAAAAAACAAGAAACATTACAACTAAAAATAAAATAGCGACAAAATATAAAAAAACGCTAAAAATAATTTTTTTTCACTAATACCAAGCAATACAATCAGTGATGTACACTATAAAAAACAAAAAACACACAACAAAAAACCATACATATTGATTACACCAGTTCATCCATACTAGGAATGGAGCAGCCAGTTATGTTTTCCCCGACGTCACGATTGCGAAGTGCCACCGCCGATACCTTTGCGCTCGTTATCTATTGTTTCATCATCGGCATGGCAATTGAAATCATGCTTTCCGGTATGAGCGTCGAGCAATCACTGTCTTCACGCTTGTTGTCGATCCCCGTTAATATTGCCATTGCTTGGCCATACGGACTTTATCGCGATCGCGTGTTGAATATGGTCAGACGTCACGGTGGCGATCATTTCCTGGTGCGCAGCGTTGCCGATCTGTTTGCTTATGTCAGTTTCCAATCCCCTGTTTATGCCATTATCCTCTGGTCTATCGGGGCAAATCCTGCGCAAATCCTGACCGCCGTCACCAGTAATCTGGTGGTGTCGATGGTGACAGGCGTGATATATGGCTACTTTCTGGAATATTGTCGTCGGCTATTCCGGGTCGCATTGCCATAAAAGCGAATTGAGATTAGGTAGTGAATTGAGATTAAGTAAGAAGAAGCGCCATAGTCACTATGGCGCAGAAATGCAGACAGAGGTTACGCGCGGCTCAGTGAGCCACGACGATACAGATTACGTCGAATACGATTCAAACCAGGCTTCGGCCTTTTCGGCTCATCCAGACTGGCCAGCACCAGCTCCAGTACGCGTTCTGCGACTTCACGATGGCGCTGAGCGACAGACAATACTGGGCACTCCAGATAATCCAACAGCTCATTATCCCCAAAGGTCGCGATAGCCAGATTATTCGGCAAACGCCCGTTAATCTTCAGGTTGACATCCATCACTCCCTGCAATAGCGGGAATGAGGTAGTAAATAACGCTTCGGGCATAGGGTTATTTTTCAAATAATCCATAAACGCGGCAGCAGCGGCCACACGCTCATAGCTATTGGAATAAAGATATTTCACTTCACGCGGATCACCCGCCCACGCCTGTCGGAACCCCTGCTCACGCAGGAAACTGACAGAAAGCTCTGGCAAAGCACCAAGATAGACTACCGATTTCGCAGGCACTTTCCGTAATTCCTGTGCCAGCATCTCGGCATCCTCAAGATCGGCACCGACTACGCTGGTGAAGTGTTCACGATCTAACGCCCTGTCTAACGCAATAATCGGCAGACCACCGTTTATCCAGCGCTGATAAAACGGGTGCTCCGGCGGTAATGCGGTAGAAACGATAATCGCGTCAACCTGGCGCTGCAACAGATGCTCAATACACCGCATCTCGTTGTCCGGCTGATCTTCTGAACACGCAATTAATAGCTGATATCCGCGCTGTCTGGCCTGACGCTCCAGATAATTAGCAATACGTGTATAGCTGGTATTTTCCAAATCGGGAATAACCAAACCAATTGAACGCGTGCGCCCGGCACGTAATCCAGCCGCGACAGCGTTGGGATGATAATTGTGCTCCCTGACGACAGCCATGACTTTCTCAACGGTCTTATCACTGACGCGATATTGTTTTGCTTTCCCGTTAATGACATAGCTGGCTGTCGTGCGTGAAACACCCGCAAGACGCGCGATTTCATCCAGTTTCACGGTAACCCCTTAGTAGGCCGGAAAATAAGTAGGCCGGCTCAATAAATAGTGTGATGACCATAAAATCATCATGGATATGGCGTAGATCTAACAGCAGAAGCTTTTGTACGGCAACTGCTTTTATCACGTTACCCACATATTTCAAGCTGCCATATCAATAATGGATGTCTTTTAAGCTGAATATATTGTGTTTATATAAGATAAGGGAAATAAAAAGGCCCGATACGATTATCGGGCCTCTTAAAAGAAAAAGCAGCGAAAAGTCGATTAACGCATGATTTTATCGCCGCGCGATACGCCGACGATACCAGAGCGCGCCACTTCAACAATTTCGGACACTTCACGCACGGCGCTGAGGAATGCATCCAATTTATCGCTGGTGCCAGCAAGCTGTACAGTATAAAGCGAAGCGGTGACATCCACGATCTGGCCGCGGAAAATATCGGCACAGCGTTTCACCTCTTCACGACCATAGCCCGTAGCCTGTAGCTTCACCAGCATGATCTCACGCTCAACATGCGCGCCCTGCCCCAGCTCGCTGACGCGCAGAACATCCACCAGCTTGTGCAGTTGCTTTTCGATCTGTTCCAGCACTTTCTCATCACCTACCGTCTGGATAGTCATACGAGATAGCGTTGGGTCTTCGGTTGGTGCCACTGTCAGGCTTTCGATGTTGTAGCCCCGCTGTGAAAACAGGCCGACGACACGTGACAAGGCGCCTGATTCATTCTCAAGTAATACTGATAAAATCCGCCGCATGATCAGGTCCTCTCCGTTTTGCTCAACCACATTTCGTCCATCGCCCCGCCGCGAATCTGCATGGGGTAAACATGCTCGCTGCTGTCGATGTTGATATCAACAAACACCAGACGATCTTTCTGTGCTAGCGCTTGCAACAGCTTACTTTCCAGTTCGTCCGGCGTATCGATAGAAATCCCGACGTGACCGTACGCTTCAGCCAGCTTGACGAAATCCGGTAGCGATTCCATATAAGAACTGGAATGGCGGCCAGAATAAATCATATCCTGCCACTGCTTCACCATGCCGAGGAAACGGTTGTTCAGGTTGATCACCACAACAGGCAAATCATATTGCAGCGCCGTAGAAAGCTCCTGAATATTCATCTGAATACTGCCATCGCCCGTTACGCAAATGACTGTTTCTTCCGGCAGCGCAAGCTTGATACCCAATGCCGCAGGCAGGCCAAAGCCCATCGTACCCAACCCACCGGAGTTCACCCAGCGGCGCGGTAAATCAAACGGATAATACAGCGCGGCGAACATCTGGTGCTGACCGACGTCCGATGCCACATAAGCTTTACCTTCCGTCAGCCGATGCAGCGTTTCAATCACCGCCTGCGGTTTAATCTTGTCGCCTTCAGTGCTGTATTTCAGACAGTGACGCCCACGCCATTGCTCAATACCTTGCCACCAGTCGCGCAGCGCATCAAACTGCTGCGGTGCACCATCGTGTTCCAGTAGCTCCAGCATCAGGCTGAGCACCTGTTTAGCATCGCCAACGATAGGGATATCGGCATTGACCGTTTTGGAAATCGACGCGGGATCGATATCAATATGCAATACCGTCGCATTCGGACAGTACTTCGCCAAATTGTTCGTCGTACGGTCGTCGAAGCGAACCCCAACGGCGAAAATCACATCGGCGTTATGCATTGCCATGTTGGCTTCATACGTCCCGTGCATCCCCAACATGCCGAGGCATTGGCGGTGCGTTCCGGGAAAACCACCCAGCCCCATCAGAGAGGTTGTCACTGGCAGGTTAAGTTTTTCCGCCAGCGTCAGCAGTTCTTCGTGGCACTCCGCGTTAATCACACCGCCACCGCTGTAGATAATCGGCTTTTCTGCCGCCAACAGGGTTTGCAGCGCACGACGAATCTGCCCTTTGTGCCCTTGAACCGTTGGGCTATAGGAACGCATGCTGATGCTTTCGGGATAAACGTACGGCAGCTTATTCGCCGGATTCATGATGTCTTTCGGCAGATCGACCACCACAGGCCCCGGACGTCCGGTTGATGCCAGATAAAATGCTTTTTTCAGGATCGTCGGGACATCTTCCGCTTTCTTGACCAGAAAACTGTGCTTAACGATAGGCCGGGAAATCCCCACCGTGTCGCATTCCTGAAAGGAATCATAGCCAATCAGCGAAGTCGCAACCTGACCGGACAACACCACCATAGGAATGGAGTCCATATAGGCAGTAGCGATACCGGTAATCGCGTTGGTCGCACCGGGACCAGACGTGACCAGCACGACGCCGACCTCACCCGTCGCACGCGCATAACCATCCGCCATATGTACCGCACCTTGCTCATGCCGCACCAAAATATGCTCGATACCGCCAACCGTATGCAGGGCGTCGTAAATATCCAGCACCGCACCGCCCGGATAACCGAACACATGTTTTACGCCCTGATCGATCAACGATCGGACCACCGTTTCGGCGCCTGACAACATCTCCATGGGTCTGCCTCTTTTGTTCAGAAAGCGGAATCCGCTTCTGTATTGACCGGGGAAATCCCCGCGCTCACGTTGTATTAATACTGTTAACTTTTAGTACAAGAATACGAAATTTTATAGGGATTACTGATAACCCATTAACATAACGCCAGATTATGACGCAGACAAACGGCAAAAAACCACCGCCCTTAATCAGGCCTAGGGGCAATCGAACGTGGGGGAAAAAGGAACTGAGATAAAATACTAACTGGGAACCTTCAGACCTGAGAGATCGTCCATAAAGGCCACAAATTACAGAGTGAAATATTGAGGCCGAAAACCACATTTCTTTTCAGGAAACGCGCTTCCCGGCCTACGACAGCATCAAGACTCTGCGTACATCGCATCAATTTCCAGTTGGTAACGCTGGTTGATGATCTTCCTGCGCAGCTTGAGCGTTGGCGTCAATTCCCCTTCCGCCATCGAAAACGGCACAGGCAATAGCGTGAATTTCTTCACCTGCTCAACGCGGGAAAGCTCTTTCTGCATCTCCCGCAGACGCTGCTCGAACAGCTCAATAATATGGCTGTGGCGCAGTAGCTCCAGACGATCGTGGTACTTCAGATTGATGGAGTGAGCGTATTCTTCCAGCGCCTCGAAACAGGGAACAATCAGCGCAGACACATACTTACGCGTGTCCGCAATAATCGCAACCTGCTCGATGAAGCGATCCTGCCCCAGCGTGCCTTCCAGATGCTGCGGTGCAATATATTTACCGCCCGAAGTTTTCATCAGATCTTTCAACCGTTCGGTAATAAACAGGTTACCGTTGGCATCCAGTTCCCCCGCATCGCCGGTTTTCAACCAGCCATCTTCGGTAAAGGTTTCTGCGGTTTCCTGCGGACGGTGGAAATAGCCTCGCATGATGGTTGCGCCGCGTACCTGAATCTCTTTTTCCTCGCCAATGCGAACCTCAATGCCCGGCAGCGGCGTACCAATAGAGCCTAAGCGGAAGCGGCCCTCTTCCCAGCAGGAAACCGTCGCGCAGGTTTCAGTCATGCCGTAGCCATAGATGATGCGAATCCCAATCGACCGGAAAAACAGAATGATGTTGTCATCCAGTCGCGCGCCCGCAGCTGGCATAAAGCGAATCTCGCCCCCCAGCAGTTGGCGCAGTTTCCCTAACACCAGTCGGTCTGCATAGCGATGCATCACGCGGCGGAAAAGACCGCCTTTCTTCGCGGCCTGGCTCGCCAGAAAAGCGTGTTGCCCCTGCGCAATAGCCCAGTTAAATAGACGCTGGCGATACCACGGTGCCTGCGCCACTTTTTCATGGATTGCGCTGTAAACTTTCTCATAAAAACGCGGAACGGCACACATCACGGTAGGCTTCACCGCCTGCATTGCGGCACGCACCAGATTCGTATCGCTGAGATACACGTTCTGCGCGCCACGGTGCATAATGACAAAGCTCCATGCGCGCTCAAATACGTGAGAAAGCGGCAAGAAACAGAGCGATACGTCGTTTTCTGACATATCCAGACGATCGTCGTGCAGCTTTAACTGCATCGCCATGTTGGTGTAATCCAGCATGACGCCTTTCGGTTCACCCGTCGTGCCAGAGGTATAAATCAGCGTAAACAGATCGTTGAGATCGCGGCTGTCGATGCGCGTTTGCCATTCCTCACGCCAGAAATCGTCTACCGCCTGCGCTTCAAACTCGCGCAGGGATTGCACAATGTCACTGCCGCGCAGGTTAACGCCCTCATCCATCACGATGATGTTTCGCAGCTGTGGGCAGGTATCGCGCAGCGCCAGCAGCGCATCCAACTGTTCCTGACCGCCAACGAATATCGTACGGATGTCCGCATCATTGATGATGAATGCCGCCTGCGCCGCCGTATTCGTGGCATAGATTGGCACGCTGATCGCACGCAGGTGCAGCAGAGCCAGATCGGCCAGCGACCAGTTCATTGAATTATGAGAGAAAATCGCAACCCGTTCCTGAACATCCAGCCCCAGCGCTAAGAGCGCGCTGGCAATCCGCTGAATACGCTGCCCGGCCTGTGTCCAGGTGAGCTGCTGTTCGCCCGCAGGCGTCCACTCGCGCAACGTGATACGGCCTGCGCAGTGATTGATTTGATCTTGGACCCGGTGCACCACATGGTATGGCTGTAAATGATTATTCATCTGTAAAAGAATTTCTAAGGGGGAAGAATTTGACAGCATTTCAGCGTACAGCTGTACATTATTTGGCGTGCAGTCTACCGTCATTGTTCAAAACCGCAACGATCTTTCGTTCATTCGGCGCAGGCTATCGCTGGTTTACTTGACGCATGTCACACCAATCAAAAGTTGACATAACCCTGATAATCGCGTACCAATAAAGGAACACCGAATTTCAGATGACGAGACACCATGTTCAACTTTACTGTCCTACTAGGCCTACTACTAAACGCATCCTTCTTGCGCGGTAGGTTTGTGGGCAGAGTTCAGAACTAAGTTTCTCGCCACACGATACAAAAACCCGCGCCGATGCGCGGGTTTTTTTTTACTCGCCGAGCGCTAAGTACAAGTAGACACGACAAGGAACTAAACCGATGAGCGAGCAAGTCATTATTTTTGATACCACATTACGCGATGGTGAACAGGCTTTACAGGCGAGCCTGAGTGTAAAAGAAAAGCTGCAAATTGCCTTCGCCCTGGAGCGTATGGGCGTTGATGTCATGGAAGTCGGCTTTCCTGTGTCCTCTCCCGGCGACTTTGAATCCGTTCAGACGATTGCCCGCAACATCAAAAATAGTCGTGTGTGTGGCCTGACCCGCTGTGTTGAGAAAGATATTGATGTCGCCGCAGAAGCGCTGCGTGTCGCAGAAGCTTTCCGTATTCACACCTTTATCGCAACCTCACCGATGCACATCGCCACCAAGCTGCGCAGCACGCTGGATGAAGTGATCGAACGCGCCATTTACATGATCAAACGCGCGCGTAACTACACAGACGACGTTGAATTTTCCTGCGAAGACGCGGGCCGTACGCCAATCCCAGACCTGTGTCGCGTGGTTGAAGCCGCCATCAACGCCGGCGCTCGCACCATCAATATCCCAGACACCGTCGGCTACACCATGCCGCATGAGTTCGGCAATATCATCGCCTCTCTGTACCAACACGTTCCCAACATCGATAAAGCCATCATTTCTGTTCACACTCACGACGATCTGGGCTTGGCTGTCGGCAACGCCATGGCAGCGGTACATGCAGGCGCTCGCCAGGTAGAAGGCACATTGAACGGTATCGGCGAGCGTGCGGGTAACTGTTCACTGGAAGAAGTCATCATGGCGATCAAAACCCGCCATAACATCCTGAATGTGCACACCAACATCAATCATCAGGAAATCTACCGTACCAGCCAGTTGGTCAGCCAGATTTGCAATATGCCCATTCCTGCCAACAAAGCGGTTGTGGGTGCCAACGCCTTCGCCCACTCCTCTGGTATTCACCAGGATGGCGTGCTGAAGAATCGTGAAAACTACGAAATCATGACGCCGGAATCCATCGGCCTGAAAGAAGTACAGTTGAACCTGACTTCCCGTTCTGGTCGCGCGGCGGTGAAACACCGAATGGAAGAAATGGGCTATCAGGACAGCGACTACAATCTGGACGATTTGTACTCTGCCTTCCTGAAACTGGCGGATAAGAAAGGTCAGGTCTTTGATTACGATCTGGAAGCGTTGGCCTTTATCAGCCGTCAGCAGGAAGAGCCTGAGTTCTACCATCTGGATTATTTCAGCGTTCAGTCCGGCTCCAGCGTGATGGCAACCGCTTCTGTCAAACTGATCTGCGGCGAAGACACCCAGTCAGAAGCAGCGACAGGCAATGGCCCGGTGGATGCCGTTTATCAGGCGATCAACCGCATTACGGGTTATCAGGTTTCGCTGGTTAAATACCAACTGACCGCCAAAGGTCAGGGCCGTGATGCGCTGGGTCAGGTTGATATTGTCGCGGATTATCAAGGGCGTCGTTTCCACGGTGTCGGTCTGGCAACGGATATCGTTGAATCTTCCGCGCAGGCAATGGTAAATGTATTAAACAACATCAAACGTGCTCAGCAGGTAGAAAAAGAAATTCAACGTCTGCAGCAGCACAGCAACCAACAACAAAACGATAGCAAACAACAAAACAGTCAGGAAACAGTGTGATGACAAAGAGCTACCATATCGCCGTTTTACCCGGAGACGGCATTGGCCCAGAAGTAATGGCGCAGGCCCATAAAGTACTGGATGCGGTACGTCAGCGTTTTGGCATCCGCATTACCACCAGCGAATATGACGTTGGCGGGATCGCCATTGACCGTCAGGGCACACCGCTGCCGCAGGCGACCGTCGCAGGTTGTGAGCAGGCCGATGCGATTCTGTTCGGTTCCGTTGGCGGCCCAAAATGGGAACACCTGCCACCGGCAGAACAGCCGGAGCGCGGTGCGTTATTGCCTCTGCGTAAACACTTCAAACTGTTCAGCAACCTGCGCCCTGCGCGTCTGTATCAGGGGCTGGAAGCGTTTTGCCCGCTGCGTAGTGACATCGCCGCGAAAGGCTTTGATATCCTGTGCGTCCGCGAACTGACAGGTGGAATCTACTTCGGCCAGCCAAAAGGGCGTGAAGGTAGCGGTCAGTATGAACGTGCTTTCGATACCGAGGTCTATCACCGTTTCGAGATTGAGCGCATCGCGCATATCGCGTTTGAATCCGCTCGCAAGCGTCGCAGCATCGTGACTTCTATCGATAAAGCCAACGTGCTGCAAAGCTCGATTCTGTGGCGCGAGATCGTCAACGAAGTCGCCAAAGCCTATCCAGATGTGAAGCTGTCCCACCTGTATATCGATAACGCGACAATGCAATTAATTAAGGATCCGTCTCAGTTTGACGTGATGCTGTGTTCTAACCTGTTCGGTGACATTCTGTCCGACGAGTGCGCCATGATTACCGGTTCAATGGGCATGCTGCCTTCTGCCAGCCTGAACGAGCAAGGCTTTGGCCTATACGAACCGGCTGGCGGTTCCGCACCAGATATCGCTGGTAAAGATATTGCCAACCCGATTGCACAGATTCTGTCGCTGGCACTGCTGCTGCGCTACAGCTTGGGTGCAGACGATGCCGCAGAGGCGATCGAAAAAGCAGTTAATACCGCACTGGCTGAAGGCTATCGTACTGCCGATTTGGCAAGCACCGGCAGCGCGATCGGCACCAATGAAATGGGCGACGTGATTGCGCGTTTTGTCGCGCAAGGGGCATAACCATGGGTAAAACGTTATATCAAAAATTGTTCGAAGCGCACGTGGTTCATGAAGCGCCGAACGAAACGCCGCTGCTGTATATCGACAGACATCTGGTACACGAAGTGACTTCCCCACAGGCCTTCGACGGTCTGCGTGCGATGGGCCGTAAGGTTCGTCAACCGGGGAAAACCTTCGCGACCATGGACCATAACGTGTCCACGCAGACCAAAGACATCAACGCCAGTGGCGAGATGGCCCGCATTCAGATGCAGGAGTTAATCAAGAACTGTGCAGAATTCGGCGTTCAACTGTATGACCTGAACCACCCATATCAAGGCATCGTTCACGTTATCGGCCCTGAACAAGGGATGACGCTGCCGGGTATGACCATCGTCTGCGGTGACTCACACACGGCAACGCACGGCGCGTTTGGCTCACTGGCTTTCGGTATCGGTACGTCGGAAGTAGAACATGTGCTGGCGACGCAAACCCTGAAACAGGGTCGCGCCAAAACCATGAAGATTGAAGTTACGGGTGATGCCGCTCATGGCATCACCGCGAAAGACATCGTGCTGGCGATCATCGGTAAAACCGGTAGCGCAGGCGGCACCGGTCATGTGGTTGAATTCTGCGGTACAGCCATTCGTGCGCTGAGCATGGAAGGCCGTATGACGCTGTGTAATATGGCGATTGAGATGGGTGCGAAGGCAGGTCTGGTTGCACCGGACGAGACAACCTTCAATTACCTGAAAGGCCGTCAGTTTGCACCGAAAGACGCCAACTGGGATGCCGCCGTTGCGTACTGGAGCACGCTGAAATCAGATGATGACGCGCAGTTCGATACGATCGTCACACTGGACGCCGCGCAGATCGCACCGCAGGTTACCTGGGGTACTAACCCCGGTCAGGTTATCGCCGTCAATCAGGAAATCCCTAGCCCTGACTCTTTCAGCGATCCGGTAGAACGCGCCTCCGCTGCTAAAGCGCTGGCCTATATGGATCTGCAACCCGGCATTAAACTGACCGATGTGAAGATCGATAAAGTCTTCATTGGCTCCTGCACCAACTCGCGTATTGAAGATTTGCGCGCAGCAGCAGAAATCGCCAAAGGGCGCAAAGTTGCCGCTGGCGTTCAGGCTATCGTCGTACCCGGTTCCGGTCCGGTAAAAACGATGGCAGAGCTGGAAGGGCTGGATAAAGTGTTCATCGAGGCGGGCTTTGAGTGGCGCTTACCGGGCTGTTCTATGTGTCTGGCGATGAATAATGACCGCCTGAACCCCGGCGAACGTTGTGCATCAACCAGCAACCGTAACTTTGAAGGCCGTCAGGGTCGCGCGGGTCGCACCCATCTGGTCAGCCCGGCAATGGCTGCGGCTGCGGCAGTAACGGGTCGCTTTGCCGACGTCCGCGAGTTGAATTAAGAGAGAAACCGACATGGCTAAATTTACCCAACACACAGGTCTGGTGGTTCCTCTGGATGCCGCTAACGTCGATACCGACGCCATCATCCCCAAGCAGTTTCTGCAAAAGGTGACACGTACCGGTTTCGGCCAACATCTGTTCCACGACTGGCGCTTTCTGGATGATGCAGGCCAACAGCCTAACCCTGAGTTTGTGCTGAACCAGCCACATTACAAAGGGGCGAGTATCCTGCTGGCGCGGGAAAACTTCGGCTGCGGATCTTCCCGTGAGCACGCACCGTGGGCGCTGACCGATTATGGCTTCAACGTCGTTATTGCCCCAAGTTTCGCCGATATTTTCTACGGCAACTCGTTTAACAACCAACTGCTGCCAGTGAAGTTGAGCGACGAAGAAGTGGATGAGCTGTTCAAGCTGGTTGACAGTCAGGAAGGTATTACCTTCACGGTCGATCTGGAAAATCAGGTCGTTCAGGCGGGCAGCAAAAGCTATCCGTTCGAAATCGACAGCTTCCGCCGTCACTGTATGATCAACGGGTTAGACAGCATCGGCCTGACGCTGCAACACGAAGCGTCTATCACCGAGTATGAAAAGAATCAGCCAGCCTTTTTGAACTGATTAAAAACTACAGATAGCCCGAAGTCCGCACTTTATTGCGGGCTTTTTTTTTTGGAAGAATGACGTTGATTACAGCAACCCAGCAATAAGATAAAAAGCCATCATACTCAAGAGCACCGCGACCACAATATTTCTGATAAAGAATGAAATCACGACGCTCACTATCGCGCCGAGAAAATACGGGTTATCAGGAAATGCGCGAATAACGCCGTGGTCCATCAAAATAATCGGTCCGCAAATCGCGGTGAGTAAACAGGGGGCTGAATACTTTAACGCCCGATGGAGTAAAACGGGAATTTTTACCGGCACCGCGGGTTCAAGAAAGATATAGCGATTAAAAAACACGATCCCTGCCAGAACGAATATCAATAACCAGCTCATTTTTCTTCCTTAAGTACAGATGCGATGAGAACAGAGAAAAACATGCCGCCGACACCAGCAATAGCAATGGCACCTTCTACCTTGAAATAGCTCAATAGCATCGACAACAGCAGGGAAAACAGGACGCCAGAGAAGGTACTGATCTTCTTTATCATCGGTACAACGATGGTGATAAACGTGGCAACGATAGAATAATCAAGGTGATACTTATCCAAATCGGGCACCGATGAGGCCATGACTACGCCAAGAATACTGAAGATATTCCAGAAAATATAAAAGGTGAAACCCGCACCGATTAAATAGCTAGTGCTAACGTTGTTCTTCCTGTCTTTCTTTTCACTGAGTGCAAAAAGCTCGTCTGATAATAAAAACCCGATAGGAAGCCGTTTTCTTAATTTCAACGTTGAAACGTATTCACGCAGCGTCAGGCCATATATCAGGTGCTGCGCGGTGATAAAAAAAACGGAGATTAATAGCGTCGCGACATTTGCCCCAGACATGAGCAACCCAAGCGAGACGAGTTGCGCCGCTCCCGCGAAAATAATCGCGGACATCCCGATACTTTGCCCGACAGATAATCCCGATTGGATAGCCATAGAACCGGCCAGAATGCCCCAGGGCACCACGGACAAACAGAGCGGCAGCATTTCAACCACGCCGGTCATAAAGTGCTTCCACGGACTCACGGTGTCTTTTGATTCAGACGATGAACGGGCTACGGTGTTTTCCATATAACATTGCACTACCATAAATAAATCGATAGCGGAAAACTAACAAACCGTCTTTTAAGAGTATTGGATAAAGTTGCTTACCCTCGGAATAGAGGGTAAGCCTATTTATTGGTTGCCTTTAGCAAACTCGCCCGGCGTCAATCCCAACGAGTTTTTGAAATGACGATGGAAATGGCTCTGGTCGGTAAAACCACACGATACGGAGACATCAAGGATAGCATCGCCTTTACGCAATAATTCCTTAGCCTTGCGCAGACGAGCCTGAATCAAGTAGGCGTGAGGCGTAATCCCCACCACCGCTTTAAACTGTCGTAAGAAGTGCCACACACTGAGTTCAGCCAGCGCGGCCAATTCAACGAGAGCAAGTTCTCTCTCGGGATAGCTGTCCATAAACGCTTTAACATTCAGTATGTTTTGCGTCGCAACGGGCAGTATCTGTGGTGTCAGGCGCGTCTTGCTATAGCGCATCGTCAGCCAGGTTAATGACGACAACAGCAGCGTTTCTTTTAATAGCATATTGCCCGGCTGAGCGAGCATATTGAACGTCATGAGTAACTGATCAGACAGCCCTGGGTCGTGAATAACGGCGTTGGGAAACCACGGAATGGAGTCCTTTGCGCGCTGAAGATCCTGATTAATCGAGCGAAAAAGATCGGGATGCGGATAAACGGCGCGATAGGCCCAGCCCGTTTCTACCTCGGAACTCCCCGTGTGCACATCGTCCGCATTCACCAGAATAATGTCACCCTTGGGCGCAACATGCTCTGCACCGGAACGATAAAAACGCTGAGCCCCCTGCTCAATCACGCTGATGCAATACGTATCATGCACATGGCGAGGAAAGCGCTGCTGATAGTACTGCGCCTGCAACATATCCAGACCACCTAATGCTTCCAGATGCCTGAAATGTGTCTGCTCTTGCACCACCGGCTTTTTCTGCACGCGTTAACCCTCTTATCATTTGTACAAAATTGCTCTGGCGGAAACGACATCTGCGTACTTCTTTATAGATAGCCAGAAACGGCGTACCTGTTTCACTGATTCTATCAGAAGCGGATTCACATCCCCATGCTGGAAAAAACTGCAAAAAAAAGCCAGCGACGGAGCCGCTGGCTATTGATAATACATTCTTGTCTTTTTACGGCTCTTGGCTTTTTACCAACCGGTTTACATCAGATGAAACCGGGACACGCCAAGATTCAACCGCTCAGCCTGCTGCTCGAGCGATGCGGCAGACGAGGAAGCCTCTAGCACCAGCGTCGCGTTTTGTTGCGTAACCCGATCCATTTCTGATATCGCTAACGACACCTGATTGATACCGCTGCTCTGTTCATCGGAAGCCAGCGCGATTTCATTCATGATGCGGGTAACGTTATTAATTTCAGCCACAATCTCGGCCATCGCTTTACCCGCTTCGGATGCTAGTGACGTTCCCTCGGTCACCCTAGTTTCGGATTCTTTAATCAGTGCGGCAATTTCCGTTGCGGCGTTAGCCGAGCGCTGTGCCAGATTACGCACTTCTCCTGCCACCACCGCAAAGCCTTTGCCCTGCTCGCCCGCTCTCGCTGCTTCAACCGCCGCATTCAACGCCAGAATATTGGTCTGGAATGCAATCCCATTAATGAGCGCGATAATTTCAGCAATTTTGTCTGAACTCTTGGCAATATCCGCCATAGCCCCCACCACCTGTTCAACAATGCTGCCACCGTTTACCGCTTTGGATGACGTCTCTATCGCTGCCTCGCTGGCATGGTGTGCATTATCGGTATTCTGCTTCACCGCAGCCGTGAGCTGCTCCATGCTGGCCGCTGTTTCCGCCAGTGCCGCGGCCTGCTGCTCTGTACGTGCAGACAAATCCGTGTTACCGACAGCAATTTTCGTCGAACTACTATGAATGGACTCTGCGCTATCGCGTACTGAACCAACCGTCTCTGAGAGCGAATCCTGCATTTGCTGAATATTGTCCCCCAAAATTCCAATTTCATTTCTTCCCACATCCACACTCGCGCGCGTTAAATCCCCCTGCGCGATCGCCTGTATGCGGGATACCCAATACTGTACTGGGTTAATAATGACTCGACGAATTAATAAAAATGTCATTCCTGTCAGTATGATAGCCAGAATAAATGCGCCCGTCATGAGCGTATATCCCAGTGTGGAATGCCTTTCAGCCGTCACATTAATATTTTTTGCCATCTCAACCCGGTAAAGGTAAGACGCTTTCAGCGGCACATCATACTCATCATCCAATTTAGACATGGCTGTCGACTCAAACGCATTGAGCTCTTCAACATTGCCCTTTTTCGCTATGTCAAACATGGGCTTGATACCCCGCTCAACATAATCGCTGTAACGCGCTTTTAATTCATTATCGCGGGCGAGTTCAGCACCCGCCCGAACCGCTCGGTTTTGATATCCATTAAACATTTGCTGAGACAACGCAAGACGCTCTTCTGCGGCTTTCATACTCGCATTATAGTTATCAGTGAGGCCATTACGTAAGTGATTCACAGCATGTAGCAAACTCATACGCGCCGCACGCATATGGTTAGCACTATCAACCAGCTCCATTCGAACATTCAATTCCAACGTTGAGCTATTTAACGACTGTTCAGCCTGCTTAAGAAAATAGGACGATGTGGAAACCGCCAAGGCAAAAAGTAGTAAAACACCAGAAAAAACAATAACGAAAAGGGGCGTCAATTTAATGTTATGTACGCCTGGGGCAGCGTGCCAGGGTTCTGGTTTTTCGTAAATCGCTATTGACTGGTAAGGAACATCGCTCATTTTTACATCCATCGAGTTATTCAAAAAATTGCTGTGAAGTGAATTGCCGGTAAATAAGCAAGAAAAATAGAACGCGGCTACATGTTACATAATATTTAAAGATTGTGACAATGTGCGTTAAACGTGAGAGAAAAAATAGTAACCTCTAAAAAATAATTTCACCTACAAGACCGCCATCACAAAAATACCACCTATGATTTTAAAATAAATCATTTCCATACGAATAGTTTAAAATAAAAACCATCACGCTAAATTAGTGAATTATTTTAGTCACTTTTCTTACGTTAATATTAATTATAGCAACAAAGATAGATTAATGGATTCATTCTGTTTTACTGAAAATAAACACGCTTTAACATTCAACATTACTGATTGATTTATTATTTCGCCATTCTGAATATAAAAGCATCACGCTACGACACGCTCAGGTTAATGTTCACCAATGATCCCCATGCTTCGGCACGTTGTCGCCCGTCTAAAACCGGTGGAGTAACCCGCCGTAGCATGCCCGACGTTTTTCTCTGCGAGCATGCTTCCTCTCCAGTCTTCTTCTTCGATTCGCTTTGCGAAGCCGCACGCAAGCCGATCACGCCGTTTAATCGCCAGCGAAATAAGCGGGTATATTTCATTTCCGTGGAGGTTGCTATACACCAGAACCAAACGCATAATCATTACACGTGCTATTACACGTGTAATTTTCGGAGGCCTTATGCCCGTAACAAGCGTTCGTCATAAAAAAACGGTCAGTGTGACGCTGGAACCCGTGTTGCTCCAACAGGCACGTGAAGCCGGAATTAACTTATCCGCAATACTCACCGAGGCGCTGAAGAGAGAAATTCGCCTTTCTGAAGGGGAAAAATGGAAGCAGCAGAACCAGAAGGCATTACAGGAACTAAACCGTATCACAGATAAACACGGCTTATTATCCGACGATGACAGGACGTTTTAAGCATGCAATATAAAGTTTACCGTAATAACGGTAACAGCAACTCATACCCTTACCTGCTCAACATCCAAAGTGACATCATCGGGGAATTACATACCCGCCTGGTGATACCGTTGTTTCCACTACACAAAATTGCCAGACCACCAGCTCGAAGGCTAACGCCGATAGTCACTGTCGAAGGCAACGATTACCTGATAATGACCCATGAAATGGCGAGCGTACGCCGCTCACAACTTGGCCATGAAGTTATGGATGCGCAGGTGTACCGAAAAACAATCAAGGACGCCGTTGATTTCCTGCTTGATGGGTTCTAAGTGGAAAAATCCCTTTAACCATGCAAACCACCCGCAGCAGCCAAAGCTAGCAGCAGGTAAACACCATAAAAAAAACCAGCGAAAAAACTCGCTGGCTGGTGAAACGTCACCATTACTCAGAATTTTTTTTCTCACACCACCTAGAGCCAATGACGATATTCGTCGTCGGACATGTCTTTCAGGTGCCACTGCGTCGCCTGCTGCAATAATGCAATGCGCTGTTGGGTAGACATCCATCGCAACCACTTCGCTTTACAGGTCGATAAGTAGGTTCGATAGAACTGGGACAAACGGGAAATTGCCATAAGCCACCTCCTCTCTTTCCTTGTTAGAAAGTATCGACGTAATATAGGGAAAGATAAATTGATGACTTTAGTGCAGGGAGTTCCTCTTTTATGTCTTCTCCTCGATTGCAGCAACAGTTCATCCGCCTGTGGCAACATTTTCAGGGACAAACCACCGACACCACGCTGCAAGAGCTGACTGGTGTGTTGAACTGCTCACGCCGCCATATCCGTTCACTGCTGAATGCGATGCAGCAAGAAGGCTGGCTTGTCTGGCAAGCCGAAGCCGGAAGAGGAAAACGCTCGCAGCTCTCCTTTGTGTATACCGGATTAGCACTACAGCAGCAGCGTGCCGAGGATCTGCTGGAACAGGATCGCATTGAACAACTGGTGCAGTTGGTGGGTGACAAGGAAGCGGTGCGCCAGATGCTACTTGCCCACCTTGGGCGGAGCTTCCGGCAGGGGAAACACATTCTGCGCATCCTCTATTACCGTCCTTTACGCAATTTACTGCCCGGCTCGGCGCTACGGCGTTCAGAGATGCACATTGCCCGGCAAATTTTCAGCGGACTCACCAATATAAATGAGGAAAATGGGGAAATTGAACCCGATCTGGCTCATCACTGGCAGATGATCTCCCCCCTGCATTGGCGCTTTTATCTGCGCCCGGCTATCCGCTTTCATCATGGGCGCGAGCTCACAATGGATGACATCACCACGTCACTCTCTCGTCTTATTCCGCTTCCACTCTTTTCTCATATTGAAGCCGTAACGTCGCCGATGCCGTTCGTGATCGATATCCAGCTAAACAGCCCAGATAAATGGCTACCGTGGCTATTAGGCAGCGTGCACGCCATGATTTTACCGCAAGAGTGGCAAACGCTACCGGATTTTGCACAACACCCGATTGGCACCGGCCCTTACGCCGTGGTGCGTAATAACAGCAATCAACTGAAAATCCGCGCCTTCGATGATTATTTTGGCTATCGGGCGTTGATTGATGAGGTCAATATCTGGGTCCTGCCGGACGAACCGGAGGAAATGCCCGTATCCATCCAACTCCAGTCTGACAATTCTCGTCACGAGCAGTTAGAAAGCCGGATGGAAGAAGGTGGCTATTTCCTGCTGTTCGACAAGCGTTCGCCGTTAGCATCACGACCGGAAGCTCAGCAGTGGCTCAGACAGGTATTTAACCCGATTTCGCTACTCAACCACGCCAATACCAGTAACCAACGTGACTGGTCACCGGCCTACAGCCTGCTGCCGCGCTGGCACCATCACCATCCCGATGTGCCGCAATCCCTTCCGAAAGGGCTGACGGAGGTCACACTCACGTTCTATCAGGCACACCCTGAATACCGGATATTAAGCGAGATTATGCGCACGCTACTGGTGCAGCACGGCGTCACATTGCATATCCAGACGGTCAGCTACGAAGACTGGTATCAAGGCAATGCCGAGAGCGATATCTGGTTTAGCAGCGTGAATTGTTATTTGCCGCTCGAATTCTCCCTGTTCGCGATGATCTACGAACTCCCGCTGGTGCAGCACTGTCTGGATGACGATCTGCATGCGGACGCGCAGCAGTGGCGCAATCACTCGCTGCCGATGGCGGAATGGTGTGAAAAACTGATCGATAGCGGCCAACTGTATCCGCTGTTGCACCACTGGCTACAACTTCAAGGGCAACGCAGTATGCGCGGCGTCAGGATGAATATGTTGGGCTGGTTTGATTTTAAATCCGCCTGGTTTGCGCCGCCGGAACGCTGAGAGCCTTTCGCTGCCCGACTTAACCCTTTACAATGTGCCGTTCTCAACGGGGTGCGGAAAATTTTTCGCTGAGAAGATACCCGTCGAACCTGATCCGGTTAATACCGGCGAAGGGATTTGAGAGTGCGGCTTATTGCTGCCTCAAAGTCCTTTGCCACCCTATGATTCTCAGGAGTGCAAAGTGTTAAATCAATTACTACACCGTTCAGCCACCGCGCTGAAAATCAGCCTGCCTTGCCTGTTACTGCTCTCTGCTTCGGCCTTCGCCAAGCCTGCGCTTACCGTTTATACCTACGATTCGTTCGCTTCCGAATGGGGTCCGGGCCCTGTCATCAAGACCGCCTTTGAAAAAGAGTGCGAGTGCGAACTGAATTTCGTCGCTCTGGAAGACGGCGCATCGCTGCTGAACCGTCTGCGTATGGAAGGCAAAAACAGCAAAGCGGACATCATTCTGGGACTGGACAACAACCTGTTGCAGGCAGCAGAACAAACCGGCCTGTTTGCGCCACACGGTCAGGACACCCGTGCCGTCACGGTGCCGGGCGGCTGGAGCAATAAGACGTTCGTTCCTTACGACTACGGCTACTTTGCGTTTGTGTATAACAAAGACACGCTGAAAAATCCGCCGAAAAGCCTGCATGAGCTGGTGGACAGCAATGCACCGTGGAAAGTGATCTATCAGGATCCGCGCACCAGCACACCGGGACTGGGATTGCTGCTGTGGATGCAGAAAGTGTACGGCGACGATGCGCCACAAGCCTGGCAGAAGCTGGCGAAAAAAACCGTTACCGTCACCAAAGGCTGGAGTGAAGCCTACGGTCTGTTCCTGAAAGGGGAAGCGGATCTGGTGCTGAGCTACACCACGTCACCGGCCTATCACATCATTGAAGAAAAGAAAGACAACTACGCAGCGGCCACCTTTAGCGAAGGGCACTATCTGCAAATTGAAATCGCCGGGCAGTTGGCTTCCAGCAAAAATCCCGAACTGGCAAAACGCTTTATGCAGTTCATCCTAAGCCCAACGTTCCAGCAGGCTATTCCTACCACAAACTGGATGTATCCGGCGGTTAAAACCGATCTGCCAGCAGGCTTCGCGGCGCTCGCGGTTCCTGAGAAAGCCATGCAGTTCAGCGCACAGGAAGTAGCCGACCAAAGGACGCAGTGGATTCAGACATGGCAACGCGCCGTCAGCCACTGATCGGCGGACGTCTGTGGCCGGGGCTACTGGCCACAACGCTGTTAATTTCCGTTGCCGCACTTGCTTTCGGCGCGCTATGGCTACAGGCGCCCGAAAGCCAGTGGCGCACGCTATGGCATGACAGCTATCTCTGGCATGTCATCCGGTTTACCTTCTGGCAGGCCTTTCTCTCTGCGCTGTTTTCCACCGTTCCGGCGATCTTCCTTGCCAGAGCGCTGTATCGGCGGCGCTTTCCCGGCCATCGCTGGCTGTTGCGCCTGTGCGCGATGACGCTGGTGCTGCCCGTGCTGGTCGCTGTTTTTGGCCTGCTCAGCGTCTATGGTCGGCAAGGCTGGCTGGCCTCTGCGCTGGGCTGGTTTGACCTGAAATACACGTTTTCGCCCTATGGGTTGCAGGGTATCCTGCTGGCGCACGTCTTCTTCAACCTGCCGCTGGCGACCCGATTGCTGTTGCAGTCGTTAGAAGGCATCGCTACCGAGCAACGTCAGTTGGCCGCCAATCTGGGTATGAACAGCTGGCAGCATTTCCGCCTGCTGGAATGGCCCGCCCTGCGCCGACAGATTTTACCCACTGGCGCACTGATTTTTATGCTCTGCTTCGCCAGCTTTGCCACAGTGCTGTCGCTGGGCGGTGGCCCGCAGGCAACCACAATTGAGCTGGCTATCTATCAGGCATTAAGCTTTGATTACGATCCGGGACGCGCGGCGCTGCTGGCGTTAATTCAGATGGTCTGCTGTCTCGGCTTGGTGCTGCTGAGCCAGCGGCTGGGACGTATTCTGCCGGTCGGCAGCACACAACAGCTTGCCTGGCGCAATCCTCAGGATAGCGCCTTAAGCCGCGTCACCGACGGCCTGCTGATTGGTGCGCTGTTGCTGCTGGTCGTCCCTCCCTTGCTGGCCGTGGTGGTCGATGGTGTGAACCGATCGCTGGTTACCGTGCTGCAACAGCCTGTGCTCTGGCAAACGCTGTTTACCTCGCTGCGCATTGCCTTAGGCGCAGGACTCCTGTGTCTGGTGCTAACCATGATGCTGCTCTGGAGCAGTCGCGAGCTCAAGTTACGCCAGAAGCCACTCTACGGGCAGTTGATGAACCTGAGCGGTATGCTCATCCTCGCCATGCCGGGCATTGTGCTGGCAACCGGCTTTTTCCTGCTGCTGAATAACAGCATCGGGCTACCACAATCCCCTTACGCACTGGTGGTGTTCACCAACGCGCTGATGGCAATTCCCTACGCGATCAAAGTACTGGAAAACCCGATGCTGGACGTTGCCGAACGCTACAACCGACTCTGCACATCGCTGGGTATTCGCGGCTGGCAGCGGCTGAGACTGATCGAACTCGCCGCGCTAAAACAGCCGCTGGCGCAGGCGTTGGCTTTTGCCTGCGTGCTATCGATTGGTGATTTCGGCGTCATTGCGCTGTTCGGTAATGAGCAGTTCCGCACGTTGCCGTTCTATCTGTACCAGCAAATTGGTTCCTATCGCAGCGCCGACGGTGCAGTCACGGCGCTGCTCTTAATGCTACTGTGCTTTATGTTATTTACCCTGATTGAGAAACTGGCAGGCCGTCATGATCACGCTTGAGAAATTGACCTACTTTTATCAGCACTTGCCCATGCATTTTGATTTTCACGTCAAACCGGGCGAGCGCATCGCCATCCTCGGCCCCAGCGGCGCAGGGAAAAGCACGCTGCTGAATCTGGTTGCGGGCTTCCTGATGGCAGACAGCGGGGAATTACGACTTAACGGCGAATCTCACCGCGAGACGCCTCCCGCTAAACGACCGGTTTCGATTCTGTTTCAGGAAAATAACCTGTTTCCTCATCTGACAATCGGGCAAAACATCGCGCTGGGGCTACATCCCGGCCTGCGGCTTAGTGCAGAACAGCGCGAGACGTTACGGCAGATTGCCGATCGGGTCGGTCTGGCCGATCTTCTGGATCGTCTGCCCTCGCAGGTTTCTGGCGGACAGCGCCAGCGTGCGGCATTGGCACGCTGTCTGGTGCGTCATCAGCCGATTCTGCTATTGGATGAACCGTTCTCGGCACTCGATCCCGCGCTGCGTCAGGAGATGCTCGATCTGGTTGAAAGCGTGTGTCAGGAGCGTCAATTCACGCTGTTGATGGTGTCCCACAATCTGGATGATGCCATGCGGATCGCAAAACGTACGGTGCTGATCGTAGACGGGCAGATTTATTATGATGGGCCGACTCAGGCGCTACAGGATGGCAGCGCCGAAGCGGCCGCCATCCTGGGAATTTCACGTCCGTCTTCGGATTGAGGAATTAAGGCAAAGCCTGATAGCGCAGGTTGCTGAACGTGACGTCACCCTCGCCCGAAGCATACAGGGCAGGCCGCAGACTGAGGAAATCATACGCGACGTTGTGATGGTAGCCTGACACTTCCATCTGCACCGGATATTTCTTCCACGGTTCCTGATCCGAGGTGCGGGTGTAGAACGTCACAATATGGCGATCGTTTTTCATCAGAATCTGCACCTCATTGCCCGTAATATGCGGCAATTTCTTCTCCGCCCTTTCCAGCCCGTAGCGGTGCATTACGGTGCCGTCCTGATTAAACGACAGCCCGACGTATAGCTTCGCGTTATAGAACAGCAGCAACCCTGCCTGTGCGCCGGGGGCAAAATTCGCCGTGACTTCAATCTGGTAAGCCTGATCGCCAGGGATCATCGTCAGCGGCGCGCTGTCCTTCGGCGACGTGCCTTTTGCCTTCAGGTGCAGCTTGCCATCGCTGAGCGTGACCCGCTTCAGTTCCTCCGCATTGGCACGGTAGAAATGCCAACGAGCCGGAAATTTCTCGTCGGTAAAGCTATCAGACCAGCCGATGCCGTGAGGCACTGCCTCGCCGCCTTCCGGCTTGCGAATCGGTTTGCCGGTATCGAATCCAGCGGATGTAAACCAGCCATCATCACCCCAGACGATCGGCTCCAGCATCGCCTGCCGCCCCAGTGTCATAAAGCCGTTTTCATAACCGTGATACACCATGTACCAGTTTTTATCCGGTCCTTCGATCAGCGTCGCATGGCCGCGCGACCACCATTTCTCTGAACGATCCTGCGTGCGGATAATCGGGTTATGCGGCGAGTTTTCCCACGGTCCGTTGATCGATTTCGAGCGTGCAGCAATCACCATGTGTCCGGTCGGAGGCCCAGCCGTTCCACCTTCCGCCAGCACCATGTAGAAGTAGTCACCGTGGCGCAGCATCTTCGGCCCTTCCTGCGAGAAGCTTTCCACATCCCACTCTTCCGGGTACTGCCATCCCTGATAGACCACCGCCATTTCACCGACCGTCGATAGCCCGTCATCCGTCAATTGCACGCGGTTGCCGCCAGACATAAAGATGTAACGCTTACCGTCCTCGCCTACCACATGGCCGGGATCGCTGGCCGGATTTTTCAAGCCGGTATCTTTCGGTGGCGTCCACGGGCCATGAATATCATCAGCGGTAATCACATACAGCGTTTTCTTTTTCGTCCCTTTGGCGTCGATGATCCGGTTCGTGGTGAAGTAGATATAGTATTTGTCGTTGTGCTTCACCAAATCCGGCGCCCAGATGGCATCAACGGGTGTCGTTATCGCCGGGCCAAGCGGTTCCCAGTTCACTAAATCACGCGAGTGCCAAATCAGCAGTCCGGGAATGTCGTCAAATGACGAGAACGTCATGTAATAGTCATCCCCATCCTTGATAATCGTGGGGTCAGGATGATCGCCCGCAATAATCGGATTGAGATAACAGCCGTTGCCCAAATCCGCCTGTCGCTGCTGTTCAATACCCCGCATCCATTCATTGGCAGGGCCAGCCTGACAGGCTATCGCCTGGCCAATACCCATTGCCATCAATAAGATACCGCTCAATACGCCTTTCCCTACCACTCGGGACACGCCCATTTGTCACCACCCACTATCCCAATGATTATTTTATAATTTATAACATTGAAACCCTGTTCCAATTGTGAAAGTAATCTCGGTTATACGGCGAAAAATCAGGCGGTAATCGTGCGGTGAAATACCAATATATACCCTAAATAATTCGAGTTTCAGGAAGACGGCAAGTGAGGGAATCCCGATGAGCTTACTCAAGTAAGTGATTCGGGTGACTGAGCGCAGCCAACGCACATGCAACTCGAAGTATGACGGGTATACTGTGACCAATTCGACATATTCAGTTTTTATCCCTTGTGGGTATTGTGTCTTTTTGTACTGCTGTGCTTATATGGATTGACGATTGATTATTCATTCGAACACAACACTCGACCATAAATAACTCGAACATAAATAGGATTCCTGTGACGCACTATTCTTCTTCCACTTCAGCACTACTACACACCGCGCATGTTGACGCGGTCGTCGTCGTGCGCGTGGTCGTCGTGGTCGTCGTCGGCAGCGCGCCGTAACGGGTTCCGAATCGAAGATTCTCAAACCCCGCCGGCGCAAGCCGAGCGGGGTTTCTTATTTCTACCCTCCCCGCTCCGACACCGCACCGGCCCTGATGAAGGATGTAAACATGCGTTATACAGGCGCTCAGTTAATTGTTCGGCTGCTCGAACAGCAGGGCATCACCACCGTAGCGGGTATTCCCGGCGGCGCGGCCCTGCCGTTATATGATGCACTGGGTCAAAGTAAAACGATTCGCCACGTTCTGGCTCGCCACGAGCAAGGCGCGGGATTTATGGCACAAGGCATGGCACGTGCCAGCGGACGCGCCGCAGTTTGTATGGCTTCCAGCGGTCCGGGAGCGACCAACCTGCTCACCGCCATCGCCGATGCCAAACTGGATTCGATCCCGCTGGTGTGCATCACCGGTCAGGTGCCTTCCAGCATGATCGGTACCGATGCGTTTCAGGAAGTCGATACCTACGGCATTTCTATTCCCGTCACCAAACATAACTATCTGGTTCGCGACATCAACGAACTGCCGCGTGTGATTCCAGAAGCCTTTCGTATTGCGCAGTCGGGCCGTCCCGGCCCCGTGTGGATCGATATTCCAAAAGATATCCAGAATGCGACCATTGAGCTGAGCGAACTGCCAGACGTCTTTCCTCTCGATATGCCACCCGCCATTGCCCAGCAAGAAATCGAGCGTGCTGCGGCCATGATTAACGCGGCTCAGCGTCCGGTGCTCTATCTCGGCGGCGGGATTATTAGCGGCGTCGCGCACGAACAGGCAGTTCAACTGGCGGAACGTTCCAGCCTGCCAACCACCATGACGCTGATGGCGCTGGGTACGATGCCTGTCGATCACCCCCTGTCACTCGGGATGCTGGGCATGCACGCCGCACGATCAACCAATCTGATCTTACAGCAGGCAGATTTGTTAATTGTGCTGGGGGCGCGTTTTGACGATCGCGCGATTGGTAAAGCGGAACAGTTTTGCCCGAATGCCAGCATCATTCACATCGATATCGATCCCGCCGAGCTGGGTAAGATCCGCCAGCCACACGTGGCGATCAATGCGGATGTCGCGCAAGCGCTGGATCAACTGCTGCCGCATATTGCGCCACAGCAGCGTGACGTATGGCGTGCCACCGTCCGCGGGCTGCAACAGGAATTCCCGTTCAGCATGCCGGGTGCTGACGATCCATTAAGCCATTATGGTCTGGTTCAGGCCACAGCACAGGCGCTGACGGATGATGCCATCATCACGACCGATGTCGGCCAGCATCAGATGTGGGTCGCACAGTCTTATCCGCTGCGTCGTCCACGCCAATGGCTGACATCCGGTGGGTTTGGGACGATGGGCTTTGGCCTGCCTGCGGCGATTGGCGCGGCGTTGGCTGAACCGGATCGCACCGTGGTGTGTTTCTCTGGTGATGGCAGCCTGATGATGAATATTCAGGAAATGGCGACCGCGGCAGAAGAAGGACTTAACGTAAAAATCGTCCTGATGAACAACCAGTCACTCGGTCTGGTTCACCAGCAACAGGATATGTTTTTCCAGAAGCGCATCTTCGCGGCCGATTACCGCTACAGCGCGAATTTCCTCGCGATTGCCGCAGGCTTCGGCTTTGCAACTTGCGATCTGAACGCCGCCGCCAATCCACAGGCCGCGCTGCAAGAGATGCTCAACCAGCCGGGCCCAGCGCTGATCCACGTACTTATTGACGCCAATGAAAAAGTGTTACCCATCGTGCCACCGGGCGCCGCGAACATCGATATGATCGGAGATTAATGACTATGTCAATTCAACTAACTTCGCCAACGCAATCAACGTCAAGTCAGGTCACGCTGGAACTCTCGGTGCGCAACCACCCCGGCGTCATGTCACACGTTTGTGGCCTGTTTGCCCGTCGCGCATTTAACGTGGAAGGCATTCTGTGTATGCCGCTGGCAAATGGCGAGGAAAGCCGGATCTGGCTACTGGTCAAAGATGACCAGCGGCTACAGCAAATGATCAGTCAGGTGGAAAAGCTGGAGGACGTCCTTCAGGTACGCCGTCACGGTGAAGAAATGCGTATTTTCGAGCAGGTCGCCGAGTTCTACTGCTAAATGGCTTGGCCGGGTCTTTCCCGGCCTGCCCAACCTTACCCGTTTAACACCTGCCATAGCAGATGGCGGTAAACGGGCATCAGCGGGTGCTGAATCAGTACGACCGACAAGGCAACCGCCGCCACAGACATCACGGGCGCGACCCAGCGCAGACGTCTGAGCGGCATCTTTCTGCTAAACCAGCCATGATGTTTACGCTTATCACTGCGCCACCAGCGCCAGTTTAGCCAGCCTGCGCCCCACACAATGATGGCAGTAATCAGCAGCAACCACTTAAACCCTGCGCTGTTCGTTCCCGCGGGAATATCAATCGCAACGCCAGCCAGAATACCGGGTAAGAAATAGGCTGGCGGCCACAGCAGGCAACCGATGATATTCGGCACAGCAAATTTATAAGGCGGTAACCCCAGCATCCCCGCCACCATCGGGATGAGCGGACGGGTCGGGCCGACGAAACGCCCGATCAGTATCGTCGGCATCGGATGCTGATACAGGGCATATTCGGTTTTGCTCAGCAACGCCTGATGCTTTTTCAGGAAAGACCAGTTATGCAGCGGTGCCTTAAAACGCATGCCAATAAAATAGGAAATCCAGTCCCCTAGCAGGCAACCGATAATCCCTGCCCCCCACGCCGGGTAAAGCCCCATTTGTCCGCTGCCAATCAGCGCCCCCAGCGTTGCCATCATCACCGTTCCCGGCAATAGCAACCCCACCAAAGCCAGAGATTCCAGAAAGGCAACCAGCATGACGGCGATCAGTGAATACGCGAGTGATTGAGTAACCAGATGATCCAGCCACGCTTCCATAAAACCTACCCGTACGTTATAAAAACAAGGATTGTCTGGATCATAGCAGAAGCCGTCAACTCCTGATTTCACCCCATCATTCGATTGTGGCTACGGTAAAACCCCAACACACCGGATTAACGCGCGATGTCGTCTCTCAGGCGACAGCCTCCCTCGGCGGGCAGCACGAAACCCAGCAATATCCTACTGAAAATATGTAGCATGATTTATCTATCTAACGTTGAGGCGTGCTTAGCCTTCAGACGGTGAAAGCTTGTGCGTTTTGATAAATATCAACTATTCTTATTATAAGGACACACGCAATATCATTTTCTAATTCAAGTCGTTAGTACCACTTCAGTAATGTCGTTTTCTGGTCAATTCTTTTGCACCGACGGGCATCTACACTTATGATAGCGGTCATTTTTTGCCACCGTGCCACACTGCCACTATGTTTTTTAAACTACTCAACCATTTCGGATTACGACGTCTTATCCTACTCTTGGCAGTGGCGAGCGCCTTGGTAACACTGGCAAACAGTTTTTATGCCAGCTATCGCGTTCAGCGAGAGCTTCTGATTGATAACACCCTTGAAGCCAACCGTGTTTACGCCACCAAGCTTGCGGCGATGACCCATTCTTTCTTTAAAGAATCCCAGCAGCAGTTAGCCTACAGCGCCAATATCGTCTCTACCCAAATGGATGATAAGGCCAGTCTGTTTAAAGAAGCCGACCGCCTGCGGCTACAGACCAGCCATTTCAACTCTGTCGTCATTGCAGATGAAAAAGGTATTGTCCGAGCCACATCACCGGATACGTTCCAATTAATCGGGAGAAGCCTGACAACAGAAGGCGCTCTCGAAGCCCTGAAAGAAAAGCAGCCTCTTATCAGCCAGCCCTATGTCTCTGCCGCCAATAACCTTATTGTGCTGATATCTTCGCCGATCTTCACACGGGATGGCCGCTACAAAGGGTTTATCGGTGGATCCATCTATCTTAAGCAGCCCAGCGTTCTTAATACGCTCTTAGACAAACACTATTACCGCGATGGTTCTTACATTTATGTCACCGATAAGAACAAAAAAATGCTGTATCACCGTGACATGGAGCGTATTGGCAAAACAGAAACCAATAATCTGAAGATCGATGCGTATCACGAAAACAATGGCAGCCAGCATATGGTGAACTATCTGGGTGAAACCATGCTAGCGGGTTACGCCGTTGAAGCCACCTCACAGTGGCAGATTGTAGCGCTCCGCCCGATAGACATCACGCTGAAGCCTCTCGATAGCCTGATGCTGAACGTGCTGCGTCACACGCTTCCGCTCGCGCTTTTAACTATATTCTGTGTCTGGCTGCTTGCCCGGCTCATCGCCCAGCCGCTGTGGCTATTGGCACGCAGCGCCAATAAGATGGATGCGACGGACGTCTCCGATGACATCAGAAATATCCACTCCTGGTATTTCGAAGCCTCGCAGCTCAAACAGGCCATGCTGTTGGGTATCGATTTACTCCAGCGCAAAATTGGTAAGTTGCGTTCTGAAGCACACTCAGACCCGATGACCGAACTGCTCAATCGCCGTGGATTGGATAGCGTGCTCCGCTACTGGCAGATGGGGCAAAAAAGCTTTGCGGTCATCGCGCTGGATATCGACCGCTTCAAGCGCATCAATGACACCTACGGTCACGATGTCGGCGATAATGTCATTCGCTATCTCTCACAGCTTATTCGCACCAGCTCACGCGATGCTGACATACTGTGCCGCAGCGGCGGTGAAGAATTTTTGATCCTACTGCCGGAAACCAGCCTCGACGTCGCTCTCAACATTGCCGAACGGTTGCGGCAGCGCACACAGGAATCAACCATTCCTGTCGTAGGTAGCATTACGATCTCATTGGGTGTCGCGCTGTGGCAGCCGAGCGTGAGTAATATATCGATCGATCGAACCTTCAAACTGGCGGATGAAGCCCTATACCAAGCCAAACAGGAAGGCCGCAACCGCGTGGTCTCTGCCTCCGGCAGCGAGCAGTAATCCATTTTTCCCTTTCTTTATATACCCTAAATAATTCGAGTTGCGTGAAGGCGGCAACTGCGCGAATCCCCAGGAGCTTACTCAAGTAAGTGACTGGGGTGAGCAAGAGCAGCCAACGCACAAGCAGCTTGAAGTATGACGGGTATACAGGTGATGTCGCTGGACATCACCTGTATAAATAACCATACTTACCCCTACTATCCTTCCTTAATCCCGCTTGCTATAAAAGGCCGCTTAGTGACTCAGGTTCGTCAGGGGTTTCTACTGACCCGCCACTGGAACGACACACCAGCCGGCACGCAGGTTGAATTCTGGCTGGCCACCGATGAGGGCCCGCAGCTCGCACGTCTGCCGGTACAGGAGGCCGTTGCCTTTATTCCTGCACAGCAGGAAGCCCGCGCAAGGACGCTTTTACAGCAGGAAAAACGCTGGCAGTTAAAGCCGCTCGCCATGCAGGATTTCCACCATCAGCCGCTGCTGGGGCTGTATTGCCCGCAATACCGACAGCTGCTGCGGCTGGAGAAATTGTTGCGTGAGGGAGGCGTTCAGGTCTACGAAGCGGATATTCGCCCGACGGAACGCTTTCTGATGGAGCGCTTTATCACCGCGCCCGTGTGGTTTAGCGGTAACCCAACGTCAGGTAGCCTGATGACGGAAGCCCGCATGAAACCGAATCCCGATTACCGCCCGACGCTCAAACTGGTGTCGCTGGATATCGAGACCACCCGCCACGGCGAGCTTTACTGCATCGGGCTGGAGGGCTGCGGACAGCGTCAGGTTTACATGCTCGGCCCGCCGAACGGCACGCCTGCCGAACACGAAGATTTTAATCTTGAGTACGTCGCTAGCCGCCCGCTGCTGTTGGAAAAGCTGAATGCCTGGATGCAGCAGCACGATCCCGATGCCATCATCGGCTGGAATCTGGTGCAGTTTGACCTGCGTGTCTTACAGAAACATGCCGAGCGCTACAACATTCCGCTCAAGCTGGGGCGTAATGGGCAGGCGTTAGAATGGCGGGAACACGGTTTTAAACAGGGGCATTTTTTTGCCAGCGCCACCGGCCGTTTGATTATTGACGGCATTGAAGCGCTCAAGTCCGCGACGTGGAATTTTGCCTCGTTTAGTCTGGAATTTGTCGCGCAGTCGCTGCTGGGGGAAGGAAAAGCTATCGACACGCCCTATCAGCGAATGGATGAAATCGACCGCCGTTTTGCCGAAGATAAACCTGCTCTTGCTCGCTATAACCTGCAAGACTGCGAATTGGTCACGCGTATTTTCGACAAAACCGAGCTGCTGCCTTTTTTGCTAGAGCGCGCTAGCGTCACCGGACTGGCAGCCGATCGCAGCGGGGGTTCCGTCGCAGCATTTTACCACCTCTATTTACCGCGCATGCATCGTATGGGCTACGTTGCCCCGAATCTCGGTGACGTCGCGCTTGAGGCCAGCCCCGGCGGATTTGTGATGGATTCACGTCCCGGACTGTATGATTCGGTACTCGTGCTGGACTACAAGAGCCTCTACCCTTCTATCATCCGCACGTTCCTGATCGACCCGGTAGGGCTGGCGGTGGGAACACAGAATCCTGACGCTCAGCACGCCGTCCCCGGCTTTCGCGAGGCGTGGTTCTCCCGCGAACAGCACTGCCTGCCAGCGATTGTCGAGCAAATTTGGCGAGGGCGTGAGGCGGCGAAGCGCACCAACAATAAACCACTGTCGCAGGCGCTCAAGATCATCATGAATGCCTTTTACGGTGTGCTGGGTGCGACAGGCTGCCGCTTCTTCGACCCACGTCTCGCCTCCTCCATCACCCTACGCGGCCATGAAATCATGCGCAAAACGCGCGAACTGATCGAAGAACAGGGCTATCAGGTGATTTATGGCGATACCGACTCCACCTTTGTCTGGTTGAAGCACGCGCATAGCGAAGAAGAAGCAGCAAAGATTGGCAAAACGCTGGTGCAACACGTTAACCAATGGTGGACACAGCACCTGCAAGACACTCAGCAGTTGACCAGTGCGCTGGAGCTGGAATTTGAAACTCATTTTCGCCGCTTCCTGATGCCAACAATTCGCGGCGCGGAACAAGGCAGTAAAAAACGCTACGCCGGCCTGATCGACACACCACAAGGCGAAAAAATGGTGTTCAAAGGGCTGGAAACCGTGCGTACCGACTGGACACCGTTGGCGCAGCAATTTCAACAGCAGCTCTATCTGCTGATTTTTCAGCAACAGCCTTATCAGGACTGGCTGCGGGATTATGTCGATCGTACCCTGAACGGTGATTTTGACGATCTGCTGATCTACCGTAAACGGCTGCGCCGTCGACTCGATGATTACCAGCGCAACGTGCCGCCCCATGCCAGAGCCGCGAAAATCGCCGATGACTATAACCGCCAGCAAGGGCGACCGCTGCAATACCAAAACGGCGGCTGGATCAGCTATGTGATGACCGTCAACGGCCCCGAACCATTGGAAACCCGGCATTCTCCGCTGGATTACCAGCATTATGTCGAACGCCAGCTCCAGCCCGTCGCGGACGCCATTCTACCGTTCCTGCACGACGATTTTGCTACACTGGTAACAGGCCAGATGGGCTTGTTTTAAATGAAAGCGATTAATGTTTTAAATGGCAGACATTCATGTTTTTAGATGAAAGGGGTTAATTCGCGCCACAGCAAGTTTGAGGGGTGACGAACGCACCGTCATCTATTACCATAACGCCCTTTCTGAGTTTGCATCAGCAGCATTATCGGCACCCGATAATGTAATCAGACATTCCTCCGACACAGACGAACATCGAGCTAAGAATTTATGCCTTTTACACTTGGTCAGCGCTGGATCAGCGATACGGAAAGCGAACTTGGACTGGGAACGGTTGTTGCCGTCGATACGCGTATGATTACGCTGCTTTTCCCTGCCAGCGGTGAAAACCGACTTTATTCCCGCAGCGACGCCCCCATCACCCGCGTGATGTTCAATCCCGGCGACACCGTCACCAGCCATGAAGGCTGGCAGCTCAAAGTGGATGACGTGCGAGAAGAAAAAGGGTTGCTGGTGTATTGCGGCCAACGCCTGGACGATGAAACGCCGGCGGAACTGCGTGAAGTCTTTCTGGACAGCAAACTGACGTTCAACAAACCGCAAGATCGCCTGTTCGCCGGACAGATCGATCGCATGGATCGCTTTGCCCTGCGCTATCGCGCTCGCAAGCATCAGAACGAGCAGGCGCGGCAACAATGGGGCGGATTGCGCGGCATGCGTGCCAGCCTTATCCCGCACCAGCTTCATATCGCTCATGAAGTCGGCCAACGTCATGCGCCACGCGTTTTGCTGGCGGACGAAGTCGGACTGGGAAAAACTATTGAGGCGGGGATGATCATCCACCAGCAGTTGCTGGCGGGTCGTGCCAGCCGCGTGCTGATTGTCGTGCCAGAAACCCTGCAACACCAGTGGCTGGTCGAAATGCTGCGCCGCTTTAACCTGCTGTTCTCCCTGTTTGACGACGAGCGCTATGCCGAAGCCAAGCTGGACAGCAGCAATCCGTTTGAAACTGAACAGTTGGTGATCTGCTCACTGGGATTTGTTCAACGCAGCGCCCAGCGCTTTGCTCAACTCGTCAACGCCGACTGGGATCTGCTGGTGGTGGATGAAGCCCACCATCTGGTCTGGAGCGAAGAAAGCCCTAGCCCGGAATATCAGGCTATTGAAACGTTGGCACGCGCCACGCCAGCCGTTCTGCTGTTAACTGCAACACCGGAACAGCTCGGTCAACAGAGCCACTTTGCGCGATTACGCCTGCTCGATCCCAATCGTTTCCACGACTATCAGGAATTCGTTGCTGAACAGCAGCAGTATCGTCCGGTTGCCGATGCCGTCACGCTGCTGTTAGCGGGCGAAAAAGCCCAAACGGCTGAGCTGAATGCGCTAAGCGACCTGCTGGGCGAGCAGGACATTGAACCGCTGCTGAAAGCCATCAACAGCGACAGCGATGACAATCAGAAGGCGCGTCAGGAACTGATCACCATGCTGATGGATCGCCACGGCACCAGCCGCGTGCTGTTCCGTAATACCCGTCAAGGGGTTAAAGGCTTCCCGCAGCGTGTCCTGCATCAAATTCGCCTGCCGCTGCCAGCGCAGTACCAAACGGCGATTAAAGTGTCCGGCATTATGAACGCGAATAAGGCGCTGGAAGTCCGCGCCCGCGACATGCTGTACCCGGAACAAATTTATCAACAGCTCGAAGGGGACGATGCCACCTGGTGGAACTTCGATCCGCGCGTGGAATGGTTACTGAACTACCTGACCGCACACCGTGATGAAAAAATCCTGGTGATCTGTGCACAGGCAGCCACCGCGCTACAGCTGGAACAAGTGCTGCGCACGCGTGAAGCAATCCGCGCCGCCGTCTTCCATGAAGGGCTGTCGATTCTTGAACGTGACCGCGCCGCCGCCTATTTTGCGTCTGAAGAAGAAGGCGCACAGGTGCTGATTTGTTCAGAGATCGGTTCCGAAGGCCGTAACTTCCAGTTTGCCAGCCATTTAGTGATGTTCGATCTACCGTTCAACCCCGATCTGCTGGAACAGCGTATTGGTCGTCTGGACCGTATCGGGCAGGCAAAAGAAATTCAGATCATGGTGCCGTATCTGGAAAATACCGCACAGGCCTTGCTGGTACGTTGGTATCACGAAGGATTGGATGCGTTTGAACACACCTGTCCGACGGGTCGTACCATCTATGATGCCCACCATGCGCAGTTGATCGAGCGACTGACGACGGTAGGTGAACAGCAGGGACTGGATGAGTTTATCCATGTTTGTCGTCAACAGCACGACAGCCTGAAGCAACAGCTTGAACAAGGCCGCGATCGCCTGCTGGAAATGCATTCTAACGGTGGCGAACAGGCTCAACTGTTAGCGCAGGCCATTGCCGAGCAGGATAATGACGTCAATCTGGTGACGTTCGCTCTGAACCTGTTTGATATTGTTGGCATCAATCAGGAAGATCGCAGCGATAACCTGATCATCCTGACGCCATCCGATCATATGCTGGTGCCAGACTTCCCAGGCCTGCCGCAGGACGGCTGTACGATCACCTTCGATCGCGATCAGGCGCTCTCCCGCGAAGACGCACAGTTTATCAGTTGGGAACACCCGCTTATCCGTAACGGACTCGATCTGGTGCTGTCCGGCGATACCGGAAGCTGTGCAGTGTCGCTGCTGAAAAATAAAGCGCTACCGGTCGGCACATTGCTGGCTGAGCTGGTTTACGTGGTGGAAGCGCAGGCACCGAAACACCTGCAACTGACCCGCTTCCTGCCACCTACGCCGGTTCGCCTGCTGATGGACCGTAAAGGTACCAATCTGGCAGCACAGGTTGAGTTTGAGAGCTTCAACCGCCAGCTCAACGCGGTAAACCGTCATACGTCCAGCAAGCTGGTGAATGCGGTACAGCCCGATGTTCACGCCATGCTGCAACAGGCAGAAGCGCTAGTCGAAACGCAGGCACGCCAGCTTATCACCGAGGCTCAGGAGCAGGCTGACCTGCAATTGCGCCGCGAGTTGGAACGTCTTGAAGCGCTAAAAGCCGTCAACCCCAACATTCGTGAAGATGAGCTGACTGCACTGGAAAACCAGCGCGAACAGGTGCTGAGCAACCTGCACGAAGCCAACTGGCGTCTCGATGCTATTCGTCTGGTTGTGGTGACGCACCAGTAAACGTTTCTGACAGCGGTATAGGCATAAACCTCATACCGCTGTTATAAAGACACGTTGTTTGCAAAATCGAGATACACGGGCCTACCACGGGGCGAGGTCTCCCTGCGGGAACCTCATCCCCGTGTTCTCCCTAATATCACACATTATATGTTGTCTGAAGGTGCTCCGATGGAACCCTATAATCCGCCTACCGATCCCTGGTTGCCTATTCTGTATCAGGATCAGCACATCATAGTGGTGAATAAACCCAGCGGTCTGCTGTCGGTTCCCGGCCGCGCGCCAGAACACAAAGACAGCGTCATGAGCCGCATTCAGGCCGACTACCCGACGGCTGAATCTGTGCATCGTCTGGATATGGCAACCAGCGGCGTGATTGCCGTTGCACTCACGAAAGCCGCCGAGCGCGAATTAAAACGTCAGTTTCGCGAGCGTGAACCCAAGAAATCCTACCTTGCCCGCGTCTGGGGACATATGGCGCAAGATGAGGGCGTCATCGACCTGCCACTGATCTGCGACTGGCCGAACCGCCCAAAACAGAAAGTCTGCTTTGAAACAGGAAAAGCAGCACAGACGGAGTATCAGGTACTTTCGCGTGATGCTGACGGTACGACGCGCGTCAAGCTGATGCCGATTACCGGTCGCTCCCATCAACTGCGTGTCCACCTGCTCGCGCTAGGTCACCCCATTCTCGGAGATGGCTTTTATGCGCATCCCGATGCCAAAGCGCTGGCACCCCGCCTTTTGCTGCACGCACAAGAACTGGCTATCACGCACCCAGCTTTCAATACCCCGATGCACTTTCGTTGCGAAGCAGATTTCTAAGGCAAACGCGCTGACGGTATTTTCAAATCGGTTTGGTGGAGCGGTAAAACAGGGAAGTAAGTAAGAAGAGGAAGGATGCGGATTATTTTGTCTGGTTCGTGCTTTTCAACAATTCGTAAGCGGCTTGAATATCCTGCGCTTTGCGCTTGGCCATCTCCATCATTCTCGGTGAAAGCTTCTTGGCGACCAGCTTATCGGGATGATGCTCGTTCATGAGTTTGCGATAGGCTCGTTTGATCGTCACGGCATCATCACTGCTGCGCACACCCAGCGTACGACAGGCACTTTCGACCGTTGGCCCACGCAGCGGTGAGGCTGGGCGTTGGCCGCCATAAGAGTGTCCGTTGGAGTAACCGCTACTGCGGCGCTGATGCGATTTACCGTTTTGGCGTGACTGATTCTGTCGAGACTGCTGCCCCGTAGTACTTTCCATATTCCGCAGAAAAAACTCAAACTGCTCACGCGTTACACCCAATTCATCCGCAATCACATACAGCACGCGTCGTTCATTCGGATGTAGCACCCCATCAACAAACGCGACCTGAAGCTGAATTTCCAGAAACATCTTAATTAAATCAAAACGTCCCAGGCAGGCATCACGCAGTTTGCGTAATTTTATTCGCAAAGGGAAATGGCTGGTCTTTCCTTCACGGAAAGCCCGTTGAGCGGCAGCTCTGGCCTCACCAAACAGCTCAAGGCGATCCATCATCTTCGTCGCAATTTTGATATCGGCTTCCGTCACTCGGCCTTTGGATTTGGTCAGGTGCCCCATAGCCTGAAAGGTGGTGAGAAAGAATAATGACTGGCGGGTGGACTGAGCGGAGAAATAATCACGGCGACGTGATGCCCGGGCTCTGTCAATCCAATGCCCCATCAGTAAACCCATGATCATTCCCCAGATGCCAGCACTTGAGACGATTCCCAACGCCAACCCCAGCAACTTTCCCCAATACCGCATATACTCCTCAAATCCTCATGCCGTCAGCCAAAAATTGCTTTATCATACCTGTCATTTATCTTTGCACCTAACGGCGGTGCGTATAGGCGGTGGGGATTTAACACTGGCGCAACGCTAACGAGTGATATAGTCTCTGACCGTTTGCCAGCATGATGCCCCTGATGACGGAACACCTGATACCACGTATGAAAAAAAGTTTCCCAACTCTGCTGGCCACTCTGGTTTGGTCGGCGCTTTACAGTCAGCACGCGCTGGCCGATCTCGCTCAACAGTGCATGCTGGGTGTGCCTACGTACAACAGACCACTGGTAACAGGCGATCCTAATCAACTGCCAGTCAATATTCAGGCCGACAAAGCCGAGGCCAACTATCCCGACAACGCCAAATTTATCGGCAATGTTAACATCCAGCAGGGTAACAGCGTCATGACTGCCGAGCAGGTGGAACTGAACCAGTTGAATCCGGCAACGCAGGGTAGCGCGCCAACGCGTACCATTACTGCGACGGGAAATGTCCACTACGACGACAATCAGGTCATCCTGAAAGGCCCTAAAGCCTGGGCCAACCTGAACACCAAAGATACCGACGTCTATGAAGGCGACTATCAGATGGTGGGCCGTCAAGGGCGTGGTTCCGCCGACAAAATGAAAATGCGTGACAGTAATCGCTACACCATTCTGGAAAACGGCTCCTTCACTTCCTGTCTGCCGGGAGATAATAGCTGGAGTGTCGTCGGTTCGGAAGTGATTCAAGACAGAGAAGAGCAGGTTGCTGAAATCTGGAACGCGCGTTTCAAGATTGCTGGCGTACCTGTGTTCTATAGCCCGTATTTACAGCTTCCTATCGGCGATAAACGACGCTCTGGCTTCCTGATCCCCAATGCGAAATATGGTAGCAGCAATGGCTTCGAACTGCTGACGCCCTATTACTGGAATATCGCCCCTAATTTTGACGCCACGATCACCCCGCATCTGCAAACTAAACGTGGTATGCAGTGGCAGAACGAATTCCGCTACCTGACCACACCGGGTCTTGGTGTCATTCAGTTCGACTGGCTGCCCAGCGACAATGAATACGCTAAAGTCTCCCCGCAAGATAGTAACGACAACCGCTGGTTGTTCCACTGGGGTCACAGCGGCGTGATGGATCAGGTGTGGCGTTTTAACGCGGACTACACAAAAGTCAGCGACGACCGCTACTTTACCGATCTAGATTCGCATTACGGTTCGACCACCGATGGCTACATCACCCAAAAGCTCAGTGCAGGATATGCGAACCAAAACTGGGACACCACGTTGTCCAGCAGACGGTTCCAGGTCTTTTCTAATGCAACTAGCCGTGATGTCTACCGTGCGGAACCACAGCTCGATATCAATTATTACCAGAATGATATCGGCCCAGTTGATATGCATCTTTATGGTCAGGCGGTAAAATTTACCAACGTCAACGACAACCGCCCAGAAGCGACGCGTCTGCACGTTGAGCCAACGCTGAGTCTCCCTCTGGCAAACCGCTGGGCCAGCCTGAATACCGAAGCTAGGCTATTAGCAACGCACTACCAACAGGATAATCTGGATCGTTACCGTGCTTCCTCGACTCCAAACATTGACCAAGGTACAAAAGATGCACTGAAAAGCTCGGTGAATCGAGTTATGCCACAATATAAAGTCGATGGAAAAATGGTCTTTGAACGCGAAATGGACTGGTCGCAGGCCTATACCCAGACATTGGAACCTCGCACACAATACCTGTACGTGCCTTATCGCGACCAGAGCAGCATCCATACCTATGACTCCACGCTGATGCAGACCGACTATTCCGGCCTGTTCCGCGATCGCAGCTACAGCGGCCTGGACCGCATCGCGTCTGCGAATCAGCTTGTGACCGGTATCACCACACGTATTTATGATGATGCATTGGTTGAACGTTTTAACGCTTCTATTGGTCAAATCTATTACTTCGATCGTCCACGTACCGGTGACCGCAACACGTCACTCGATAAAAGCGACAATAACGGCAGCCAGGTGTGGGCCGGTGATTCCTTCCTGAAAATCGATGACAGTTGGGGTGTTCGCGGTGGTCTGCAATATGACAATCGTCTGAACGAAGTCGCGTTGGGCGACGCCGTGTTAGAATACCGTCGCGATGCGGAACGTCTGGTACAGTTAAACTACCGTTACGCTAGCCCTGAATACATTCGGGATATGATCCCTAATGTAACGAACCCTGGCTTCCAGCAAGGTATCTCACAGGTAGGTGTCATCGCGAGCTGGCCGATTGTTGAACGTTGGGCGGTGGTTGGGGCTTATTATTACGATACCAAGGCCAATCAGCCAGCAAACCAGCTGATTGGTTTGCAGTACAATACCTGTTGTTGGGCCGTGAGCGTCGGTTATGAACGTAAAATTACCGACTGGAACAGCGCCAGCCGCAGCAGCGAATACGACAACAAAGTGTCGTTTAATATCGAATTACGTGGTTTAAGCAGCAACTACAGTCTGGGTTCCGAAAAAATGCTGCGTTCAGGTATTTTGCCTTACCAGCGCGCATTCTGATGCAATACGGAGTACTTATACACTAAATAATTCGAGTTTCAGGAAGGCGGCAAGGGAAAGAATCCCGATGAGCTTACTCAAGTAAGTGATTCGGGTGAGTGAACGAAGCCAACACACATGCAACTTGAAGTATGACGTGTATAGATGTGGCAAACAGGCTGTCTCACTGAAACGTTGGAACTTTTAACCCGCCTTGCGGATGAAATAATGGGAAAGGTATGAAGAACTGGAGAACGCTTATTCTCGGATTGGCACTGAGTGCCTCTACCGCGTTCGCAGCACCACAGGTGGTTGATAAAGTCGCAGCAGTGGTCGACAACAGCGTCGTGTTGGAAAGTGATGTAAACAGTCTTTTGCAGTCGGTAAAACTGAACGCCCAGCAGGCCGGGCAGCAGTTGCCGGATGACGCCACGCTGCGTCATCAGATTACTGACCGCCTGATCATGGATAACATCATCCTGCAAATGGCGCAGAAGATGGGTATCCAGGTGACGGATGAGCAGTTGAATCAGGCGATTACCAATATTGCCGCTCAGAACCGGATGTCTCTGGACCAGCTAAAAAGCCAATTGGCTTATGAAGGTCTGAACTACAACACCTACCGTAACCAGATTCGTAAAGAGATGCTGATTTCGGAAGTGCGTAACAACGAAGTCCGTCGTCGCATTACCGTACTGCCTCAGGAAGTCGATACGCTGGCTAAGCAAATCGCCACCCAGACCGGTGAAAACGATGAGCTAAACCTGAGCCACATTCTGATCCCATTACCGGAAAACCCGACTCAGCAGCAGGTTGATGAAGCGGAAAATCTGGCAACGTCGCTGGTGAAGCAAATCAGTGAAGGTGCAGATTTTGGTAAGCTGGCCATTACTTATTCATCTGATTCTCAGGCGCTGAAAGGCGGCCAAATGGGCTGGGGCAAGCTGCAGGAGATCCCAACGCTGTTTGCCGAACGCTTAACACAGGCGCAGAAAGGTCAGGTCGTCGGCCCGATCCGTTCTGGTGTAGGTTTCCACATTCTGAAAGTGAACGATATTCGCGGCGGTAACAAAAGCGTATCGGTAACCGAAATGCATGCTCGCCATATTCTGATCAAACCGTCTGTCGTCATGACGGACAGTCAGGCGCAAGCCAAGCTGGCCGAAGTGGCACAGCAGATCAAAAACGGCAGCACTGATTTCGCTTCACAAGCCAAACTGCTTTCTCAGGATCCAGGTTCAGCGAATCAGGGCGGCGACCTTGGCTGGGCTTCTCCAGATATGTACGATCCGTCCTTCCGCGATGCGTTGTTGAAACTGAAGAAAGGCGAAATCAGTCAGCCTGTTCATTCCTCTTTTGGCTGGCACCTGATTCAGTTGCTGGATACCCGTCAGGTTGATAAAACCGATGCAGCGCAAAAAGAGCAAGCGTACCGTATGATCTTTAATCGTAAATTCGCTGAAGAAGCGCAAACCTGGATGCAGGAACAACGTGCAGCGGCCTATGTCAAAGTGATTAATGGTGCCAGTAACTAATGCAGATTGAAACTCATGCAGACTGAGAGCAATACGCCACGCGTTGTGATCACCCCCGGCGAACCCGCCGGGATTGGCCCCGATCTTGTGATTGCTCTGGCTCAGCAGGCCTGGCCTGTAGAGCTAGTGATCTGTGCGGATCCTGACCTGTTATTCAGTCGCGCATTGCAGTTATCGATGCCGCTGACGCTGCGTGACTATCAACCCGGTCAGCCCGCACAGCCACAGCAGGCAGGTAGCCTGACCATTCTGCCGATCGCCGCACCAGCAACCATCATTCCAGGTGACTTAAATGTCGCTAACAGCGCTTATGTTGTTGAGACACTGGCGCGCGCGTGTGATGGCTGTCTGAACGGCGAATTCGCCGCGCTGATTACCGGCCCGGTACATAAAGGTATTATCAACGATGCAGGTGTCCCATTCAGCGGGCACACTGAGTTTTTCGCCGATCGCAGTCACTGTGACCGTGTCGTCATGATGCTGGCAACGGAAGAACTGCGCGTCGCCTTAGCGACCACGCATCTGCCACTTGCAGCCGTTTCTGCGGCGATTACCCGCCAGAGCCTGCACGAAGTCATCACGATTTTGCATCATGACTTGCAGACAAAATTCGGTATCGCTCAACCGCAAATCTATGTGTGTGGGCTAAATCCTCATGCCGGTGAAGGCGGCCATATGGGCCGTGAAGAGCTGGATGTGATTAACCCCGCGCTGGATGAACTCCGGCAACAGGGCATCACGCTAGTTGGGCCCTTACCTGCCGACACGCTTTTCCAGCCCAAGTATCTGCAACACGCTGACGCCGTTTTGGCGATGTACCACGATCAAGGGCTCCCGGTTCTGAAATATCAGGGCTTCGGGCGCGCCGTTAATATCACGTTGGGGTTACCTTTTATTCGTACGTCGGTCGATCACGGTACAGCGCTAGAGCTGGCCGCAACTGGCAGCGCCGACCCCAGCAGCTTCATCACGGCATTAAATCTTGCCATTAAAATGATAAAACACAGTAATGAATAATCGCGTACACCAAGGTCACTTCGCCCGTAAACGTTTTGGGCAAAACTTTTTAAACGATCACTTCGTGATCGATAGCATCGTTTCGGCGATTCATCCTCAGCCAGGTCAAGCGGTCGTCGAGATCGGGCCCGGCCTCGGCGCTTTGACGGCGCCCGTTGGCGATCGGATGGATCGTTTTACTGTTATTGAGCTGGATAGGGATCTGGCCGCACGGTTGGAAAAACACCCGACGCTGAAAGATAAGCTGACAATTATTCAGCAAGATGCCATGACGATCGATTTCGCCGCGCTCGCTGAACAGGCTGGGCAACCGCTGCGTGTTTTCGGCAACCTGCCGTATAATATTTCCACACCGCTGATGTTCCACTTGTTCACCTATACTCAATCTATCCGCGACATGCACTTTATGTTGCAGAAAGAAGTGGTTAACCGTTTAGTTGCGGGTCCGAACAGTAAAGCCTTTGGACGTCTGAGCGTCATGGCACAATATTATTGCCAGATAATCCCGGTGCTTGAAGTGCCACCGGAAGCATTCAAGCCCGCGCCTAAAGTTGATTCTGCCGTAGTGCGACTCGTTCCTCATGCCGAGATCCCCTATCCAGTCAAGGATATCCGCGTATTGAGCCGCATCACTACGGAAGCGTTTAACCAGCGCCGTAAGACATTGCGTAACAGTCTGGGCAACCTGTTCACCCCGGAAATCCTCACCGAACTGGGGATCAATGTCACCAGTCGCGCAGAGAATGTGACCGTTGAGCAATATTGCCGATTGGCGAACTGGCTGAGCGAGCATCCTGCAAAACAGGAATAACTGGAGTTCATCATGATTAATGCGCCCCGTGTTTGTTTACAGGTTCAGAGCTTCTACGTGGAATCACAGTCGGAGCCTGATGAAGAACGTTTCGTGTTTGCTTACACGATTACGATCCGCAATCTGGGGCGTCATGAAGTCCAGCTTTTGGGGCGTTATTGGCAGATCACCAACGGTAACGGTCGCCAGACTGAAGTTCAGGGTGAAGGTGTCGTCGGCGAACAGCCGATTATCCAGCCCGGCGGCGAATTCCAATATACCAGCGGTGCCGTCATAGAAACGCCTCTTGGCACGATGGAAGGCCACTACCATATGGTTGACCATCAGGGTAAAGCGTTTCAGGTCCCAATCCCCGTTTTCCGTCTGGCTATCCCTTCACTGATACATTAATTATGTCTACCTATTTAGTTGGCGATGTTCACGGCTGTTACGTTGAACTCAACGCGCTATTGGCGCAAGTTTCTTTTAATCCAGAACAAGATACGCTTTGGTTAACGGGCGATTTAGTCGCTCGGGGGCCGGACTCACTTCAGGTTCTGCGCTTCGTTCGTTCCCTCGGTTCCTCTGTCCGCATGGTGCTTGGCAATCACGATCTGCATCTTCTGGCCGTTTATGCGGGTATCAGCCGCAATAAACCAAAAGATCGGCTCAATGAACTCTTCACCGCTCCCGATGCAGACGAGCTCATCAACTGGCTACGCCGCCAGCCGATCTTGCAGGTTGATGAAGATCTAAAGCTGGTGATGGCGCATGCGGGCATCACGCCGCAGTGGGATCTGCCGACGGCACTCATGTGCGCACGCGAAGTCGAATCAATCCTGAGCAGCGACAGCTATCCGCTTTTCCTCGATGCCATGTATGGTGATATGCCAAACCACTGGATCCCAGAGCTCAGCGGTCTGGCCCGTCTACGCTTTAGCACCAACGTCTTTACCCGTATGCGCTACTGCTTCTCTGGCGGGCAGTTGGATATGCTCTGCAAAGAACCGCCAAGTCAGGCACCTTCTTTGCTCAAACCATGGTTTGAACTGCCGAGCCAGGTTGCGGGGGAATACGCTATTGCATTCGGCCACTGGGCATCGCTGGAAGGGAAAGGCACGCCGGAAAACATTTACGCGCTGGATACTGGGTGCTGTTGGGGGGGAGAACTGACGATGCTGCGTTGGGACGATCAGCGCTATTTCACGCAACCGTCACTCTCATCAAACACCGAACTCTCTGGCGATATCGCGCCCTTATCGGGTGAGTAAAGGCTCGAAAGTATTCATTCTATCGCCAACCGAACCCGTGTCATAGAAAGGGGAAGGTCGCCCCAGACTGAGCCTTTTTAGATGATGGCGGCACGACCAACTCCTCGGTGGGAATCGACCAGATGCCACCACCAAGAAACCCAGCCAAACCAACGGCTTCTACGTCGCCTGACGGTAATTCACGGCGGCGTGGATCGCTCAGACGGTCAGTATTCAGATTACGGTTTCTATTCGTCATGCGTACTGTCTCCTACCTATCAAAGGCTGCGACTCAACGGAATTTCGATTTAACGACGAAAGCCGTTACTCATTTTTATACTAACGATGACAGATGACGGAAATGTGACCATTTTCGTAGGGAATGGAGAGATGGCCCCTCATTATGGTTGCTTATGGGCTTCAACAGTGGGTTTGGTCAGCGGTTGAGAAGCCGCAGAACATTGCACCACCAGCATCCCTATAACGATTAACACGACACCCGCTATTCGCCCCAGCGTAGCAGGCTTCACTGCCAGCCCCATCAAACCAAAATGATCGATCACAAGCGATGCCACAACCTGACCGACAATCACACAGACAATAAAACCTGAAGCCCCGAGCTTTGGCGTCAGCAATAACGCGGCGGTGATATAAGCCACGCCCGCCACTCCGCCCAGCCAGATCCACCACGGCCCCTGTAAGGCATTACCAAGCGTTGGCGTAGGCACCCGAGCAGCAAACAGAATCGGCAACAGCACGCAGATGCTGACCAGCAGGGACACCAGCGTTGCCCAAAGCGGATGACCTAACGAGCGCCCCAGCATCGCATTGCTGGCAGCCTGAAAAGGCACAATGCTCCCAGCAAATACCGCAATACCCAGCGGCAGCAATAATGAGAGAGAAAAAGAAGAGAATAACGACATGGAGCCCCCTGATTCACAATATAAGTTCACAACACAATTGGGATGTTCCAATACTCACCCATCCATTAAACTGATGGAAATTCGTAATTCATACGGAAGGCATTCACAGAATGGATGATTTACGTCGTATCGATATGAATCTGCTGCTCACGCTTCATGCGCTGTTGACGGAAAAACACGTCACACGGGCAGCGCTTCGTCTACACCGCAGCCAGCCTGCCGTCAGCCATTCATTATCACAGCTACGCCAGATTTTTAACGATCCGCTGTTAGTTCGGCGTGAGGCTGGCCTGACGCTCACGACCCGCGCTCAGGCGCTACTCGGCCCGCTGGAACAGGCGCTTGATCAGTTGAACGAGCTTATCCAGGCACCGCAGTTCGATCCGCGTCATAGCACGCGGCATTTCCGGTTAGCGCTCTCCGATTACGGTACGAATGCCGTCTTGCCAACGCTCATGCAGCATCTACGCACACAGGCACCCGGCATTTCGCTAGCCGTCAGTCATGCCGGCCGTGAAATGATGCTGGCACAGCTGATCGATGGAGAAATCGACTTAGGCCTTGGCGTGTTCCCTGAACGCCCATCCGAGGTACACGCCGAGCTTCTCTTTGAAGAACAGTTCGCCTGTCTGGCCGACCGCACCACGCTGCCGGAAAACGGTACGCTGTCGTTTGAGACATGGCTGGAACGGCCACATGTTCTGGTCACGATGCATCCCGATTCTGCCAATGAAATTGACAGCGCGTTGGCTGCAAGCGGCCTCGCGCGCAATGTCGTGCTGACCCTGCCCCACTGGCATGCCGCCATCAATCTCATTGCCGGTACTGACCTAATTTTGACCGCTGCACGGCGCAGCATGGCCCATATCACTACGCCAGATTTACACATTTTTCCGCCGCCGTTCGTGATACCCAACTTTGCCTTCCAGCAGGTGTGGCATACGCGACGCGAGAGCGATCCTGCACATCGCTGGCTGAGAAACGCCATTTGGGAAAGCTGCCAAATGGAGAAGTAAAATATCGGGCCAAAAACGAAAAAACCCGCAACAAGGCGGGTTTAGCTTTTCATCGTTTACCGACAGAATGTTATCGCAGGAAAGCGCGCTTAGCGACGCTCCAGAATTTCGAAGCAGTAACTGTGTGAGTTACGCTCGTCAGCATCATGGAACTCGCTGAAAACAGACTGCCATTCATCCGGCTCATAGTCAGGGAAATGCGTGTCGCCTTCCACTTCGGCATCAATGTGCGTCAGATAGAGGCGGTTAGCCTGCGGCAGCATTTGTTGATAGATACTGCCGCCGCCAATCACCATCACTTCCTCGACGTCGCCCGCCGCCGCCAGCGCAGCGTCCAGCGAGGAGACCCAGGTCACACGATCGTCATCACCGGGATGATTGCTGACGACAATGTTCAGTCGGCCGGGCAGCGGCTGACCGATAGAACGGAAAGTATTACGCCCCATAATAATCGGCTTATTAAGCGTATTACGCTTAAACCATGCCAGATCGGCTGGCAAATGCCACGGCATCGCGTTTTCCATACCAATCACGCGATCCACTGCCAGTGCAGCAATCAAACTAATAACCATGGTGAAAAAACCCTATAGGTCAGAAAATTGCTGACACTATACGGAAAGCCCTTTCGCTCGTCGACATAGATACAAGACCGAAACGTAATATAAGAGTTTTATACTCCCGGCCGTTTACGGTAGAGCCAGATCCCCGGCAAAGACAGACCGATAGAGAGCGCGCCGACGATAAAACTGGCCTTCAGGAAATTGGTCATCATGACGTTCATCAGCGCTTCGCTGTAGCCAAGGTGCGAAATTTCCACCACCGAAATCATCGCCGTATAGGCAGAAATACCGGGAAACATCGGGATCACCGCCGCTACGGTAAAGACTTTCGGATGCGCCAGCAGCCAGCGTGACCAGCGAATACCGATGATGCCAATTAGGATCGCCGCCAAAAACGACGCCCACTCGATATTCATGCCGAAATGTATCGCCAGAAACCGTACGCCATGCCCGACACCGCCCAGCAGCGCACAGTAAGGCAGCACTTTCAGCGGTACGTTGAAGACCATCGCAAACCCCAACGCAGGGACTGCCGCCAGCACCATATCCTGCAACAGTGCCCACAGTAAACTTAAGCCCATCCGCGTAACCCCCACAGCGACATCGCCATCACGACCCCAATACAGGTTGCCAGCGTCAGCAAACTCGCGACCGTCCAGCGTGCCAGACCGGTATTCACGTGGCCTTTAAACATATCGGCCACGGCGTTAATCAGCGGGAAACCGGGAACCAGCAGCAACACGCTCGCCGCCATCGCTACCGTCGAGGTTTGAGAAAAAGCAGGTAAACGCATCAGCAGCCCAGATGCCGACGTCGCCACAAACGCCGTAATACAGAAGTTGATCAACGGGTTCAGGTGTCGCGCCGTAAACACTTGGCGAACATACATTGCCAGACCGCTAGCAATCAGCGTGACGATAAACGCATCCCACCCGCCACCGTTCAAACGGCTGAAGCAGCCGCAGGAAAGCGCGACAACGGAAACCATCAGCCAGCGCGGATAGCGCAGCGGTTTGATATTTCCCAGACGCTTTTCTACGCCCGCCACATCCAGCAGTTTATGCTCGGCCATGATGACCGCATGCTGAACTTCAATCACGACGTGCATATTAATGCCGCGATCCACATTCTTGCGTGTCGACGTCATACAATGCCCCTGCATGATGGTGGTCAGTACAATCGAATTTGCTGAGATGGAGCTCTCAACGCTATCAGCACCGAGCGCCATACCCAGCCGTGACGACAGCTGTTCAACCACCATACTCTCCGCGCCATGCTGTAACAGCAGCAGTGCGCACTGGATGCACAGTCGGGTTATTTCCCGCTGCTGTGGTGCTTCATCCATCCGCTTTTCGCCACTTAGTGGTTTTGCGCTACTTAATAGTTCACGGTTCTCACATTCACTGACCATGTTGTTATCCCAACCCGCCCCTGAAATTAACCACAAAAAATGAAAGGACAATTGTTAACATATCGCCGCCGAATAACCAATAAGTGTGATGCGAATTCATTATTCTGGCGCTATCATTTTAACCGTTCTTACTCTTTTCACTCTCTGGGATGACCATGTTAGAAACATCGCTGTTTGTCGCCACTATCGCCACGCTGGGAATGCTCTCTCCCGGCCCTGACTTTTTCCTCGTCATCAAGAACGCGACACGCTACCCACGCGTTGCCGCACTGATGACCGCGTTTGGCGTAATCTGCGGCGTGGCAACTCACATGGCATACTGCGTCGCTGGGCTAGCCGTCGTCATCACCACCACGCCGTGGCTATTTAATGTACTGAAATATGCGGGCGCCGCCTATCTGATCTGGATCGGTATTCAGGCATTATTATCGCGTAGCGGCAGCAAGCTGGACGTTTCACATCAGGGGCAGCAAAACGTCAGCCTAAAAAAAGCGTTCCTGCAAGGCTATCTCTGCAATCTGCTTAACCCGAAAGCGACACTGTTCTTTCTGGCGATGTTCACACAGGTCCTGAATATTCACTCCGGCATCGGTGAAAAGCTGTGGTACGCCATGATCATCTGGCTGTTATCTGTCGTCTGGTGGCCGGTGCTGGTGCTGCTTTTCCAAAGCGAGCCGGTACGGCGTGGGCTAGCGAAGGCGCAGAAACTGGTGGATAAGCTGCTCGGTACGGTGTTGATCGCGCTGGGTATCAAAGTGGCGCTAGGTTAGGCCTGCGACGTATCGGTTAGTTTAAAGCGCTCTGGAGCATGGTATGAACACCTTCCCAATTTCCACAGGGAAGGTGTGTTTGTGTTTATTCCGAAGCGAACTTAGTAGCTGGCATAATAAACTCGTATCCGATGTTGATCAGGATCGAGCGCCACATATGTCAAACCGAAATCCATCTGGGTGATGTCCTGAATCAGGGTAATCCCCTGTTCCTTCCAGCTTTCATACATCGCGTTTAGTGCAGCCTCACTCTCGACACGAATAGCTACTTCGCTACCACCGCCCGCCAGTTGGGTCACCGGTTTAACCTCATGTTTAGACCACACCCCCAATAACAACCCAGAGTCAAAGGCAAACATGGCAAAGTTTTCCGACTTCTCAACAGGTTGAAAATCAAACCGTTCACGATAGAAACGCTCGCTGGCAACGGCATCTTCCACATATAAAATAATAAGATTTGGTGCGTTCATCAGAGATTCCCTGTAATCAGGTGAGTAATAAGCAGAAGGCTTCTGCTTGCCTGAATGCATCGTAGTACGCACTGCTGTCAATTTTTGTCAGTAGCCATTACTGCTGAGGAATGTCTTCTTTTTCATGCCACTCTTTTAATAACTGCTGGCGACGGCGGGGATAACGCTGATCCAAAACCGTCATGCTGCGGATACGTTCAGCCTTGAAATGACGAAACTGCTGACGAAGCTCACACCAGGCGGCAATCACGTGGGTTTGATCGAAAAATCCTAATGCGAACGGCCAGATAATGCGGAGAGACTCATCGCCCTGAAGGTCGCAATAAGCAATCTCCGTACGACGCTCCGCCCGGATAGCGTGACGCAAAGCGGATAAATCGATAACCACTGCGGGGGTACATTCCGCCTTCCCCACTAATAACCCAGAAGAATCAAGCTCGTGGCGCAACTCTGGCGGTAATACCGCAGCAATCTTCATCAATGCATTACGGGCCGCGCCCGCCAAACGCTCATCTGTTCTTCGGACGACCCAGCGCGTGCCCAACACCAATGCTTCAATTTCCTCTTCTGAAAACATCAGTGGGGGTAGCATGAACCCAGGACGCAAGATATATCCTAAGCCTGCCTCCCCCTCAATATGCGCCCCCTGCAATTGCAGCGTGGCAATATCCCGGTAGAGGGTGCGTTGGCTTACACCTAGTTTTTCCGCAAGGTATGCTCCCGTCACAGGAAAACGGTGATGACGTAATAGCTGTAAAAGTTCGAGCAAACGCTGCGTTCTGGACATAACACCTCTGGATTCACGGTACTCACGCGGTTTCAGCAAGAGAATATACGGCTACTCGCTGAAACCAGCCCTGCTATCCGGGGATTTCCGAATTAAAAAAGCCAGCGCTGTTACCAACGCTGGCTTTTATTATCCGCTTACTGCCAACCGAAGTCGGTCAATCAGCCTTTAATCATCGCATGCATTTCCTGTACGGAAGTCACCTTCTCCGTCGGATCTGCCGTCAACGACATGGCCGTGGCGAAACCACCGTTCAGCGTGGTGTCGTAGTGCACCTTGTATTGCAGCGCGCTGCGGCGAATCAGCTTGGAATCTTCAATCGCCTGACGTCCTGCGGTGGTGTTGACGATGTAGGTGTACTCACCGTTCTTGATGCGGTCCTGAATGTGCGGACGACCTTCATGCACCTTGTTCACCAGACGCGGGTTAATACCTGCTTCACCCAGTTCAATCGCCGTGCCGTGCGTCGCATCCAGCTCAAAACCGTGCTTCAACAACTTAGCAGCTAAATCGACCACGCGACCTTTATCGCCTTCACGTACTGACAGCAGTGCGCGTCCGGTTTTCTTCATGTGTGAATTACTGCCCAACATCGCTTTAGCAAACGCTTCAGCAAACGTGCGGCCAACGCCCATGACTTCACCGGTCGAACGCATTTCTGGCCCCAGAATCGGGTCAACGCCAGGGAACTTGTTGAACGGCAGCACCACTTCTTTTACGGAGTAATACGGCGGGATAATTTCTTTCGTGACGCCCTGCTCAGCCAGCGTTTTGCCTGCCATCACGCGTGCCGCGACTTTCGCCAACGGAACACCGGTCGCTTTCGAAACAAACGGTACGGTACGCGCCGCGCGCGGGTTCACTTCAATCAGATAAACTTCGTTATCTTTCACTGCGAACTGCACGTTCATCAGGCCGCGAACACAGAGTTCAAACGCCAGTTTTTCAACCTGCTGACGCATTACGTCCTGAATTTCTTTACTCAGCGTGTAAGCTGGCAGTGAACAAGCCGAGTCACCGGAGTGAACGCCCGCCTGCTCGATGTGCTCCATAATGCCGCCAATCAGCACGCGCTCACCGTCACAAATCGCATCAACGTCAACTTCGATGGCATCGTCAAGGAAGCGGTCTAACAGCACCGGCGCATCGTTAGATACGCTAACGGCGTTTTGGAAGTAGCGACGCAGGTCAATTTCGTCGTACACGATTTCCATCGCGCGACCGCCCAGAACATAAGAAGGACGGACAACCAGCGGATAACCGATGCCACGCGCTTTTTCTACCGCTTGCTCAATGGTCGCGACCGTGGCGTTAGCCGGTTGCTTCAGACCCAGACGATTTACAGCCTGTTGGAAGCGCTCACGGTCTTCTGCACGGTCAATGGCGTCCGGGCTGGTGCCGATAACCGGCACACCCGCCGCTTCCAGCGCACGCGCCAGCTTCAGAGGCGTTTGACCACCATACTGCACGATCACGCCTTTTGGCTTCTCAATACGGACGATTTCCAGCACATCTTCAAACGTTACCGGCTCGAAGTACAGGCGGTCTGACGTATCGTAGTCTGTTGAAACGGTCTCTGGATTGCAGTTAACCATGATGGTTTCATAACCATCTTCACGCAGCGCCAGTGAAGCGTGGACGCAGCAGTAGTCAAATTCGATCCCTTGACCAATACGGTTCGGCCCGCCGCCCAGTACCATGATTTTGTCACGATCCTGAGTCGGATTAGCTTCACACTCTTCTTCATACGTGGAGTACATGTAAGCCGTATCGGTCGCGAATTCTGCCGCACAGGTATCGACACGCTTATAGACCGGATGCAGGTCGAATTTATCGCGCAGTTTGCGAATTTCGCTTTCCGCCACGCCAGCCAGTTTCGCCAGACGCGCATCGGCAAAGCCTTTACGCTTCAGCGTACGCAGGAAATCGGCATCCAGAGCGGTTGCGCCTTTTTCAGCGACCTGCTCTTCCAAACGCACCAGCTCTTCAATCTGCACCAGGAACCAGCGATCGACGTTGGTCAGGTTAAATACGCCGTCGACAGACATCCCCGCGCGGAAGGCATCAGCGATGTACCAGATACGCTCGGCACCGGCATCTTTCAGCTCGCGGCGGATTTTGGTCAGCGCTTCTGGGTCGTCCAGATCCACTTTCGGATCGAAGCCAGTTGCGCCCACTTCCAGACCGCGCAGCGCTTTCTGTAAGGATTCCTGCTGCGTACGGCCAATTGCCATCACTTCGCCCACAGATTTCATCTGCGTGGTCAGACGGTCGTTGGCACCAGCGAATTTCTCGAAGTTGAAACGCGGAATCTTAGTGACAACGTAGTCGATAGCAGGTTCGAAGGACGCTGGCGTACGGCCACCAGTGATGTCGTTCATCAGCTCATCAAGCGTGTAACCTACAGCCAACTTAGCCGCGATTTTCGCAATCGGGAAGCCTGTCGCTTTAGACGCCAGCGCGGAAGAACGTGATACACGCGGGTTCATTTCGATAACAATCAGACGGCCCGTTTTCGGGTTTACCGAGAACTGAACGTTAGAACCGCCCGTTTCTACGCCGATTTCACGCAGTACCGCCATCGAGGCGTTACGCATGATTTGATATTCTTTATCGGTCAGCGTTTGTGCAGGGGCGACGGTGATGGAGTCTCCAGTGTGGATCCCCATCGCATCGAAGTTTTCGATTGAGCAGACGATGATGCAGTTGTCGTTCTTATCACGCACCACTTCCATCTCATACTCTTTCCAACCAATCAGCGATTCATCGATCAACAGCTCTTTGGTTGGAGAAAGATCCAGTCCGCGCTCACAGATCTCTTCGAACTCTTCACGGTTGTAAGCGATACCGCCACCGGTGCCGCCCATCGTAAAGGAAGGACGGATAATGCATGGGAAGCCGACGTCAGCCGCAACGGCCAGCGCTTCTTCCATATTGTGTGCAATACCGGAACGCGCAGTATCCAGACCGATTTTCTTCATCGCCACGTCGAAGCGGCGGCGGTCTTCTGCTTTATCAATCGCATCCGCCGTTGCACCAATCATGGTGACGCCGAATTCAGCCAGCACGCCCTGACGTTCCAGTTCCAGCGCACAGTTCAGCGCAGTCTGGCCGCCCATCGTTGGCAGCACTGCATCTGGACGCTCTTTTTCAATGATTTTGCGTACCACTTCCCAGTGAATCGGCTCGATATAGGTCGCATCGGCCATTTCCGGGTCGGTCATGATGGTTGCCGGGTTGGAGTTCACCAGAATAACGCGGTAACCCTCTTCACGCAGTGCTTTACACGCCTGTGCACCCGAGTAGTCAAACTCACACGCCTGGCCGATAACAATCGGGCCGGCGCCCAGAATCAGGATGCTTTTAATATCTGTACGTTTTGGCATTTTCTCGCTCCTGATTATTTAGCTGAAGAACGGTAAGTCTGAATCAAGTCAATAAAGTGGTCGAACAGCGGCGCGGCATCGTGCGGGCCTGGGCTCGCTTCTGGGTGCCCCTGGAAGCTGAACGCTGGCTTATCCGTGCGGTGAATCCCCTGAACCGTATGGTCAAACAGGGATTTGTGCGTGACGCGCAGCGTGGCAGGCAGATTATTTTCATCAACCGCAAAGCCGTGGTTCTGCGCGGTAATCATCACACAGTTGTTATCCAGATCTTTGACCGGATGGTTGCCACCGTGGTGACCCAGCTTCATTTTGATGGTCTTGGCACCGCTCGCCAGTGCCAGCAGTTGGTGACCCAGACAGATACCGAATACCGGAATATCCGTTTCCAGGAAGGTTTTGATCGCACGAATCGCGTAGTCGCACGGTTCCGGGTCGCCTGGGCCGTTAGAGAGGAAAATACCATCTGGATTCAGCTTCAGTACGTCCTCAGCAGGTGTCTGCGCCGGAACAACCGTCAGGCGACAGCCGCGATCCACCAGCATACGCAGAATGTTGCGTTTCACACCGTAGTCATAAGCGACAACGTGGTAAGGCAGCTCGCTTTCGTTTTTCGCCGCCGGCAATTCGCCTTCCAGCGTCCAGCTTCCCTGTAACCAGCTGTAGCTTTCTGCCGTCGTGACTTCTTTTGCCAGATCCATGCCCTTCAGCCCTGGGAACGCTTTCGCTTTCTCCAGCGCGACGGCAGCATCCGGTGCATCACCCGCAATGATGCAGCCATTCTGTGCGCCTTTTTCACGCAGCAGACGGGTCAGCTTACGGGTATCGATATCAGCAATGGCGACGATGTTGTTGCGTTTGAGGTATTCAGACAGGCTTTCTTCACTGCGGTAGTTGCTGGCAATCAGAGGTAAATCGCGAATAACCAGACCTTGAGCCTGTACAGAGGGGGATTCTTCATCGTTGGCATTGGCGCCGACATTACCGATATGGGGATAAGTGAGAGTGACAATCTGGCGGGAATAGGAAGGATCAGTAAGGATTTCTTGATAACCGGTCATCGACGTATTGAAGACCACTTCCCCCACTGCCGACCCTTCTGCCCCAATGGCCCGACCGTGGAATTGGGTTCCGTCTTCCAGAACCAATAGCGCTGACTTAATCAAAACACCCTCCAAGGAATAAACAATCACGTTATTTGCATATTAATTCAGATTCGAGCCACTAAATCAATGCAAAAACTACCTGTAAGGCCAATTTTTGGCAAATTGGGCGCATTTTAATGATGGTCTTCCTGATTGTCTACCCAAACCGCTTTTTTTCTCTTATTTTTATGCTTTCCGAAATAAATAGTCGCCCACTGACGTAAAAAACCCTATCAACTGAGATAAGTAAACGGTTGCGAGACAACATTGCTAAAATAAGAGTAACAAATCACCAGCAAAGGACATTTTGGGAGTAAGGAGGGAAAATCATCACTAAAAAACAGAATAAAACACAAACAAACACCAATGATGATAGAAAAAAGAAGCCAAAACGATAAAAATAAAGGTGAACGTAAAAACACCCACCTTTTTCAGTTAGATAAACTATTTATAAAAAAATAAAATACTACAAATCATCCAAAGAAAGCACATCTCTCATATCAAAAAGGCCACTTTCTTTCGCACTAATCCAGATTGCAGCTCTTACTGCACCATTAGCAAATGTCATGCGGCTGGATGCCTTGTGGGTAATCTCAACGCGCTCACCTACATCAGCAAACATCGCCGTATGTTCACCGACGATATCGCCCGCTCGCACGGTCGCAAAACCAATGCTTTTCGGATCGCGTTCACCGGTGTAGCCTTCACGCGCGTACACGGCACAGGACTTCAGATCGCGTCCCAGCGCATCAGCGATCGCTTCGCCCATCGCCAGTGCGGTACCCGATGGCGCATCCACTTTGTGGCGGTGGTGTGCTTCAATGATTTCGATATCAGTATAGTCGCCCATGACTTTGGCCGCTTTTTCCAGCAGCTTCAACATGACATTGACGCCAACGCTGAAGTTCGCCGCAAACACAATGCCGATATCCTGCGCAGCCTGCTTAATCGCCGCCTTTCCTGCGTCATCAAAGCCGGTAGTCCCAATAATCATGCCTTTACGGTGCTGACGGCAAAACACCAAATGCGCTAATGTGCCTTCCGGGCGGGTGAAGTCGATCAAAATATCGAAATCATTCTGCACGGCATCCAGGCTTTCATTCACGGTAATACCGCTTTTCCCCAGCCCAGCAAGTTCACCGGCATCGCTTCCTATCAGAGACGAACCAGAACGCTCCAGCGCCGCGCCCAATACCACGCCGTCCATTTGCTCGATAGCCTGAATCAGCTGGCGTCCCATACGGCCGCCCGCGCCTACAACCGCAATACGGATGGATGAATCCTTCATAATGTCTCTCTCTTTTTGATCCTGACGACATAAAAATAACATCAGGTTAACGGGCGCTGCGCACTATCGCCAGCGGATTTACCGCCAGATTAGAAAATACTGTTTGAAGCCGCAGAAAATCAGCAAAACTGTCTAACCAAAGGTATCAGAATGGCGCTCAGAGCGATGAAAAGCCGTAAGGTATTTGAAGATAAATACAAGCGGTTAAAAAACAAGCCACATGGCATAACGCATAAAAATTCATTTTTATGCATTAACATTTTCATGAGTGAATATAGGGGAAAGAAAACGGAAGGGGATAAAAGCGATAGGGCTTTAGCCTAGCCCTACCGCAGAAACAGCATTAATCTATCTGTTTGACTTCAACACGCAACTCTTTTGGCACTTCAAAGACGATGTTTTCTTCACGCCCTTGCATTTCAATTGCCACCTTGCCGCCCAATTCTTTCAGGCGCTGGATCACCTGTTGTACCAGAATATCCGGTGCCGATGCGCCTGCGGTCACCCCAACATGCGAAGCGCCCGCTACCCATGACTCCTGGATATCTTCCGCTGAATCAATCAGATAAGCCGCTTTCCCCGCACGTTGTGCCAATTCAGCAAGGCGGTTGGAGTTTGAAGAGTTTTTAGAGCCGACGACAAAAACCACATCCGCCTTATCTGATAAATGGCGAACGGCTTCCTGACGATTGGTCGTGGCATAGCAGATGTCATCTTTACGCGGGCCGACAATCTGCGGAAAACGCTCACGCAACGCATCAATCACCGCATAAGTATCATCAACAGAAAGCGTGGTTTGCGTCATAAAGCACAGATTGCTTTCGTCTTTTACCTGTAGCTGCCAGACATCCTCGGGGGATTCCACCAGATACATGCCACCCTCCGCATTGCTGTACTGCCCCATCGTCCCTTCAACTTCAGGGTGTCCGGCATGCCCGATAAGAATCGCTTCTACGCCTTTCTTACTGGCTCTGGCCACTTCCATATGCACCTTGGTCACTAGCGGACAGGTTGCATCGAATACCGTCAGATCGCGGTTTTTGGCTTCATTACGTACCGCTTGTGAAACGCCATGTGCAGAGAAAATCAGAATCGCACCATCCGGCACGTCTTCAATCTGCTCAATAAAAATCGCGCCACGTTCGCGTAATCCGTTAACCACATAGCGGTTATGTACTACTTCATGACGGACGTAAATCGGCGTACCAAAAAGCTCCAGTGCACGTTCCACAATGCTGATAGCCCGATCGACACCGGCACAAAAGCCGCGCGGATTAGCCAGCAGGATCTGCATGTGTCACCTCCTGTTGTACGGGATCGATATCCAGCACTTCAAGATCGAAGGTAATCGCCTGACCAGATAGCGGGTGATTAAAATCCACAGTGACCGATTCTTCGGTCACATCGCGGATAATCCCCGGCATATCATTTCCGGCAACGCCGCTGAACAGCATGATGGTGCCAACATCCGGCACACCGGTCTGGGCGAAATCACGGCGCAGGAAGAACTGGATCAGGTTCGGATTGGTCGGCCCAAAGGCCGACTCTGGCGGCAGCGTAAACTTGCGTTTATCACCACGCTGCAATCCCAACAGCTGTTGTTCCAACGCGTCAGACAGGCTGCCGTCGCCAAGGCGAAACAGCGCTGGCTTGCCGCGCTCACGCGTGGATTCGGCCGCAGAGCCATCCTCCAGCGTCAGGATAAAATGCACCAGCAGCGCGCTGTTATGCTGAACACTCTCGGACATCAGTGACCCTTTTGCTTAACGGTATCAGTATCATCATGCGTACTGAAAAATCCTTCCAGTACGATGAGCGCCGCACCAATACAGATAGCGGTATCGGCAAGGTTAAAGGTGGCGAAGTGCCAGTCACCGACATAGAAGTCGATGAAATCGACAACAAATCCGTGCCATGTCCGGTCGAACAGATTGCCCAATGCGCCACCGATAATCAGCGAATACGCAATGTTATTGAGCCGCTGTTTGACGCTGCCACGGTACATCATCACCAGCAGTGCAACCACGATAGCAATCGCGATGCCAGCAAAGAACCAGCGTTGCCAGCCGCCTTTATCCGCCAGGAAGCTGAATGCTGCGCCGTAGTTACGGGCGTAATGCAGATTCAGAGAAGGCATCACTGGCACCGTATCCCCCAGCGCAAAGTGGGCAAGGATCCACTGTTTGCTGCCAAGATCGACAATTAAAACCAGTATCGCCAGCCAAAGCCAGCGCAGTCCACTCGAACAGATCTTATTCATCAGACAAATTTACGCTCTTCGCCGTTACCGCCCACGTTAGTCGCACAGCGACCACACACTTCAGGATGCTCGGCATTGCTACCGATATCCGTCTCGTAATGCCAGCAGCGTGGACACTTGTGCCCTTCTGCTTCACTTAAGGCAATTTTCAGTCCGGTGAGTTCCGTTGCCTGCGCGCTATCCGGCGCATTTTCATAACGTTCCACCAGCGCTTTTGACGTCAACAGCGCGAAATGCAGTTCCTGACGCAGCTGGTTCAACTTGCCTGCCAGATTGGCATCGGCGTACAGCGTAACGGAAGCTTCCAGCGATCCACCGATGCGTTTGTCATTACGCGCCTGCTCGATGACTTTGTTCACTTCGCTACGCACTTTCAGAACATCCGCCCAGAACGCATCGTTCATGGTTTCTGCGCTATCCAGCGCGAACAGACCGTCATACCACTCTTCGGTAAAGACGTACTGCGCACGCTCGCCCGGCAGGTAGTTCCAGATCTCATCCGCGGTGAAGGACATAATCGGTGCCATCCAACGTACCAGCGCTTCTGAGATATGGAATAGCGCAGTCTGGCAGCTACGGCGTGCAACGCTGTCGCTTTTTGCCGTGTACTGACGATCTTTAATGATATCCAGATAGAAGGATCCCATCTCGATCGAGCAGAACTGCATCAGACGCTGTACGACGCGATGGAAATCATAGCTTTCATACGCTTCAAGGATCTCTTCCTGCGCGGCTTTCGCACAGCTAACCGCCCAGCGATCCAGCACAACCATGTCTTCTGGTTTCACGCTATCTTTCTGTGGATCGAACCCGTTCAGGTTCGCCAGCAGGAAACGCGCGGTGTTACGAATACGGCGATAGGCATCGGCAGAACGCTTCAGGATCTCATCAGATACGGCGATTTCACCGGAGTAATCCGTTGAACCGATCCACAGGCGCAGAATGTCGGCACCGAGCTTGTTCATCACGTCCTGCGGGCTGACGGTATTCCCGATCGATTTGGACATCTTGCGACCCTGACCATCAACGGTGAAACCGTGAGTCAGCACCTGACGGTAAGGCGCTTTGCCTTTGATCGCGGTGGAGATCATCAGGGAGGACATGAACCAACCACGATGCTGGTCGGAACCTTCCAAATACATATCCGCTTCATGACCGCTAAATTCAGGGCGAACATCTACCACGGACGCATGCGTCGATCCAGAATCGAACCACACGTCCAGTGTATCTGGTACTTTGACGTAGTTGTCAGCATCTGCGCCCAGCACGTCGGCCGGATCGAGATCCCACCATGCCTGGATGCCGTCGGCTTCAACACGTTTCGCCACCGCTTCAATCAGCTCAGCGGTACGTGGATGCAGCTCTTCCGTCTCTTTGTGGACGAACAGCGACATTGGCACGCCCCAGGTACGCTGACGGGAGATACACCAGTCAGGACGGTTGGCGACCATCGCTTCGATACGCGCCTGGCCCCAATCCGGGATCCACTGCACGCCTTTAATTTCAGACAGCGACTGCTTACGCAGGCCTTTCTGATCCATGCTGACAAACCATTGTGGCGTCGCACGGAAAATGATCGGCGACTTATGGCGCCAGCAGCACGGGTAGCTGTGCTGCAATTTCTCTACGTGCAGCAACATGCCTTTTTCACGCAGGATTTCAACGATCAAATCGTTAGCTTTGAAAACGAATTTGCCATCCAGTTCAGGATAGGTACCGCTCAGGTAGCAGCCATTCGGCCCAACTGGGTTAGCGATTTCCAGATTGTATTTCTGGCTGATCACATAGTCGTCAGGACCGTGGCCACCGGCGGTATGCACCGCACCGGTACCTGCATCCAACGTCACGTGCTCGCCCAGAATGGCCGGTACGTCAAAGTTCAAGAATGGATGTTTGAAACGCAGCAGCTCAAGTTCCGCGCCTTTGCAGTCGCCCAGCACTTGCCACTGGGTCACACCTGCGCGTTTCATCACGCTTTCAACCAGATCGGTCGCCAGAATCAGCGCCTGACCGTCAATCTGCACCAGCTGATAATCGAACTCCGCATTCAGCGAGATCGCACGGTTTGCCGGCAGTGTCCACGGCGTCGTCGTCCAGATCACCAGCGAAACAGGGCCATCTACGCTCTTCACGCCGAATTTGGCTAATACCGCCGCCACATCGCTGGCGTTAAACGCGACATCAATGGATGGAGACGTTTTGTCGTAATATTCGACTTCCGCTTCCGCCAGCGCGGAACCACAGTCGGCACACCAGTGAACCGGCTTAGCACCCTTGTGCAGATGACCGTTTTCAATGATGCGGCCCAGCGCACGAATGATGTTAGCTTCAGTTTTGAAATCCATCGTCAGGTAAGGACGATCCCAATCGCCCAGCACGCCAAGACGAATAAAATCGGCTTTCTGACCCGCAACCTGCTCTGCCGCATATTTACGGCACTCAGCGCGGAATTCTGCGGCGCTGACTTTCTCACCTGGCTTACCGATCAGCTGTTCTACTTTCAGTTCAATCGGCAGACCGTGGCAGTCCCAGCCCGGCACATAAGGGGAATCGTAACCAGACAGGCCTTTCGATTTAACGATAATATCTTTCAGAATCTTGTTAACTGAGTGACCAATGTGAATGTTGCCGTTCGCGTACGGAGGGCCATCGTGCAGAATGAAGGTCTTCTTTCCCTTCTTCGCATTGCGAATAATCCCGTACAGATCCTGCTCATACCAACGTTTCAGCATGTCAGGTTCGCGCTTGGCCAGATCGCCACGCATCGGGAACCCTGTTTCCGGCAAGTTCAGGGTAGTCTTATAGTCACTCATTAGATTCTCGATTTCGTTTCGGCTAGAAAAATTAAACCGGTGTCTTTAACCCGAAGAACGTTCGGGCTGTCACCACATCATCGGCGATTTGCTGTTTTAACGCATCGAGCGAAGCAAAACGCTGTTCATTACGGATCTTTTTACGCAGTACGACTTCAATATGACGACCATAGAGGTTCATCGTCACGTCCAGCAAATGCACTTCAAGCTGCTGGCGTTTGTCACCGTTTACGGTTGGACGCGTGCCAATATTGGCAACGCCCAGTAGCGGTTCTTGCCCCAGCCCATAAACGCTGACGGCATATACGCCGCTAACAGGGGAAACCTGACGTTTCAGCGGCAGGTTGGCGGTAGGGAACCCAATGGTTCGCCCCAATTCTTTGCCATGTTCCACGCGCCCTGAAATGCTGTAAGGATGGCCCAGCAGGCTTTCTGCCAGCTCAAGTTCATCGCGACTGAGCGCCTCACGTACGCCAGTGCTGCTCACCCGTTTGCCGCCGTTACAGAATGAATCGGTGCTGATGACATCAAATCCCGACTCACGCCCAGCCTTCTGTAATAACAGGAAATCGCCCTGACGACCAGCCCCGAAGCGGAAGTCATCCCCCACGACCAGAAACTTCACGCCCAATTTTTTCACCAGCAGGGAAGAAACGAACGTCTCGGCATTATTGGCGGCAAAACGCGCATCGAATCTGACGCACAACAGATAGTCCACGCCGGCCTGCGCCAGATATTTCACCTTGTCACGCAGACGCGTCAGACGGGCGGGCGCTTTTTCTGCAGCGAAGAGTTCCAGCGGCTGTGGTTCAAAAATCATGACCATCACTGGTAACCCACGAGCGCGACCTTCCTGCTTCAGTCGTTCAAGCAGCATTTGGTGTCCGAGGTGCACGCCGTCAAAATTACCAATAGTGAGCACACAGCCGTAATGGTGTGCCCGAAGATTGTGTATACCGCGAATTAGCTGCATGGCTGGCCCAGAACAAAGGGTTAATATTATGGAAACCGGCGGATTATACCTTGTACAGCGAGTAAGGTTAACCTGCGATTCGCGCCTTTTGCAGCCACCTTGTAAATCATGCCAGTATTTGCACGTTTTTTAGCGGAATCATCGATGGATGACGCCTATACTCAGAATATCCAGACGGCGGACAGCACTTGCAATCCGACTTTACCGATGACAGACAGGGCTTTATCAAATTCAGGATGAATTTATGATGCGAAAAGCTGTATTCCACCGCGTGAAGCTGCTAAAATCCTGCGCCATCACAACGTAACAAGTGTCGACGTACAAACGACGCTTATTTGCACAAATCCATTGACAAACGAAGGCTAAACGAGCATATTCCACGGCCTTTGAATTGTCCTCGATTGAATATATTTGGGAGTTGGACCTTGGCTAATATCAAATCAGCTAAGAAACGCGCCGTACAATCTGAGAAGCGCCGTAAGCATAACGCAAGCCGTCGCTCAATGATGCGTACTTTCATTAAGAAAGTATACGCGGCGATCGCTGTTGGCGATAAAGAAGCGGCACAGAAAGCATTTAATGACATGCAACCGATCGTGGATCGCCAGGCTGGTAAAGGCCTGATCCACAAGAACAAAGCTGCACGTCATAAATCCAATCTGGTTGCGCGCATCAACGCCATGCAATAATCACGCATCTGCGTGTTGTTGCTAAGAAAAAACCGGCCTAGGCCGGTTTTTTTGCGTCTGCGGTATCACAAAAGAGCGCTGAAAAATCCGCGTTACAGACGCGCTGCATCGCTGGGTGCTGGATCATTCTGGCTGCAAAAATCGCATAATACTCGTCTTGAATGTTCTCAATCCTGCCGATCTCGACGATATCGCCCTGCTGGTAGATTTCATTAGCATACAGCGACGGTGCAACGAAAATCGCATCGTTATTAATGCCGAACGCGGTCATCAGCGCCGCATCATCAAATTCGCCCAAAATAGTCGTCTGAATATTCTGCGCAGTAAACCAGTTCAGCAGTTTCCGTCCCAGCATGGTTCGCCGCCCGGGAATCAGCAGCTTACGTTGTTCAAGGCAAGCGGGAAAAGGCTGCTCAGGCTGCGGACGTTTACAATAAAAGCTCACCGCACATTCACCCAGCTTGAGTGAAAACAGCCCTTCCTGCTGTGTCGAATCCACCGGACAATCCGACAGAATCATATCCAGCTTATGCTGGCTCAACTGCTCCAGCAGCATTTCGTGCGTCGACTCAAAACAGCGTAAATGAATATGTTCCTGTTCTGTCACGACCGTTTCGAGCACCCTGCTCACTAACCGTTTGGACAGCGCATCTGCCACACCAACATCGAATAACAGGTTCGATTCTTTGCGGTAGTTCACAATATCCAACATTTCCTGGCTAAGCTGGAACATGCTATCCGCATAGCGAAAAACAAGCTGCCCCAACTCCGTCGGTTCCAGCCCCCGTCCCTTGCGCTTGAAGAGCTTGCCTTGCAGGCGCTCTTCCAGGCATTTGATTTGCCCAGTAATCGTCTGCGGCGTTAAGAACAGCGTTTCTGCCGCACCAGCAACGGATCCCGACTTATAAACCTGCCAGAAATAATAGAGATGATTAAAATTCAAATGAGACACACCCGCCTCCTCTTCGCGCCTCTGGCATAGCATCACCCCTTACACGGTTGCATCGCCTTGTCCAGCGTAGGCAACACCCCGCGTAGCGCCAGATAGCCAAGCAGCGCCGCCAGCCCCGATGCCAGCAGAATTCCCAGCTTGGCATAGGTAATCAATTCCGCGTCGCCGCCGGAGAAAGCCAGTAGCGTAATGAATATCGACATGGTAAAGCCGATACCGCACAGCACCGACACCGCTACGATCTGGCTAAAGCAGACGCCAGCAGGCAGACGAGCGTAGCCCAGTCGGATGGTTAGCCAACTGAACAAGGTAATGCCCAGCGGTTTACCGATCAGCAGCCCAGCAGCGATGCCAAGGCTCAAAGGGGAAAACAGTTTTTCCAGCACAATCCCCTGTAGCACAATGCCTGCGTTAGCGAAGGCAAACAGTGGAATAATCAGAAACGCGACCCACGTTTGTAAGCCATGTTCCAGCGTGGTTGCCGGAGAAGATTCCCCGTTGGACGTACGTAAAGGAATAAAGAAGCCGACGATCACCCCAGCGAGCGTCGCATGAACGCCACATTTTAGAATGCAGACCCACAAGACGATCCCCACCAGCAAATAGGCGGAGGTTTTACCAACCTGCTGCCTGTTCATATAGGCTAGCGTCGCAATCGCCAGCACTGCACCGCCCAGCGCAGGCCAGAAGATCTGCTGTGTATAAAACAGGGCAATGATCAGGATCGCTCCCAGATCGTCAATGATCGCCAGCGCCAGCAGGAAGACTTTCAGCCCAGCAGGAACACGTTTGCCCAATAGCGTCAGCACACCAATGGCGAACGCGATATCTGTCGCCGCAGGAATCGCCCAACCAGCGCGCGTCACCTCATCATTCGCGTTGAAAAGCAGAAAGAGCAAAGCAGGAAAAATCATTCCGCCTACCGCAGCCGCCAGTGGCAGCATCGCCTGTTGGCGGCTGGCTAACGAGCCTTCGACGAGCTCGCGTTTCACTTCCAGACCAATCAGCAGGAAGAAAATCGCCATCAGGCCATCGTTAATCCACAGCAGCAGGTTCTTATTGATTTCCAGTGCGCCAAACCGCATTTCCACCGGCATCATCAGGAATTGTTGATAACCAGCGGCAGTCACCGACCAGTTAGCAAACGCGATCGCCAGAACTGTTGCCATCATTAGCATCACACCAGCGGCGGCATCCAATCGAATAAAGCGACGAATCATTGTTATCACTAACTTAATCTCCCATCAGGCACGAATGCCAATACCGTACGCTCGCTTTCTTGCTGGCAAGATTACGCGACCTAACCACTCGTTAAAAGCAGATTAAAACTGGCTTAATCATCGTAAAAAACGATCTATTGAATTGAGGCTATCTAGAGGAAGGAATAAAAAAACGTCGGGAGCGTTTTTCAACGTTGCGTAGCAAGCGCCGTAAGGTGACGGACAAGGATGTCCGTCATAAAAAAACCGGCAGGTTTACCCCGCCGATTTCTTATCACGCGTTAACGACAAACTATTAACGGGTTAAATCATCGAAAAATTTCTTCACGCCATCGAAAAAATTTTTCGAGCGAGGACTATTTCTCTCGCCAGACGGGCCACCGAAGCTCTCATCAAGCTCTTGCAGCAGTTGTCTTTGACGTTCGTTCAAATTAACCGGCGTTTCTACAACCACACGGCACAACAGATCGCCCTGCGCACCGCCGCGTACCGATTTCACGCCTTTGCCACGCATACGGAACAGTTTCCCGGTTTGCGTTTCCGCAGGCACTTTCAGCTTCACTCGGCCATCCAGCGTTGGGACTTCAATCTCGCCGCCTAATGCTGCCATCGCAAAGTTGATCGGCACTTCGCAGTACAGGTTGTTTTCTTCACGCTGGAAGATCGGGTGCGCTTTAACCTGCACTTGAACGTACAAATCACCTGACGGTGCACCGTGCTCGCCCGCTTCGCCTTCACCAGACAAACGGATACGGTCGCCGGTGTCCACGCCCGCCGGAATTTTCACCGACAGCGTTTTGCTCTTCTCTACTCGACCATGACCGTGACATTTGATGCACGGATCTTTAATGATCTTGCCGCGACCATGACAGTGTGGACACGCCTGCTGCACGGTAAAGAAGCCCTGACGCATCTGAACCTGACCATTACCATGACAGGTCGGACAGGTGATCGGGGAGCTACCCGGCTTCGCACCGTTGCCGTGGCAGACATCACACTCTTCCAGTGCGGGAATACGGATCTCTTTGGTGACGCCACGTACTGCTTCTTCCAGCGTCAACTCCATGTTGTAGCGTAAATCGGATCCACGGCTCGCGCGCTGACGGCGACCACCGCCAAAGATGTCTCCGAACACGTCGCCAAAAATATCACCAAAATCAGCACCGCCGCCGCCAAAGCCACCGCCGCCTCCGCCCATACCACCTTGCTCAAACGCCGCATGGCCATACTGATCGTAGGCTGCGCGTTTTTGCGAGTCGGTAAGGATCTCGTAGGCTTCTTTGATCTCTTTAAACTTGGCTTCTGCCTCGCTATCACCCTGATTACGATCCGGGTGGTACTTCATCGCCAGACGCTTGTACGCTTTCTTTATTTCGCGCTCATCCGCGTTTTTAGCAACGCCCAAGCTTTCGTAATAATCTTGCTTCGCCATTTATTTTCCTGCCCCTCAACATGCATGCACGGGCGCAGAGTTTCCTCGACGCCCGTGCTGATTGCCAGCAATAGCCTTGTGGCTGCTACTGCGCCCGCTCAAGGGCGATTACTTTTTATCTTTTACTTCTTCAAATTCAGCATCAACAACATCATCGTCGCGACGAGCAGAGGCATCATCAGCGCCACCTTCAGCACCTGGCTGTGGCTGAGACGCTTCCAGCAGCTTGCCAGAAACCTGAACCAGCGCCTGAATCTTCGCTTCGATTTCTGCTTTGTCTTCACCTTTCAGCGCGCTTTCCAGCGCTTTCAGTGCGTCGTCAATAGCTGCTTTATCTTCAGCGGCCAGTTTATCGCCCACTTCTTCCAGCTGCTTACGCGTGCTGTGCAGCAGGTGATCACCCTGGTTACGAGCCTGAACCAGTTCTTCAAACTTACGGTCAGCTTCAGCGTTTGCTTCAGCATCGCGTACCATTTTCTGGATTTCTTCTTCGTTCAGACCAGAAGATGCCTTGATGGTGATTTTCTGCTCGCGACCGCTGTTTTTGTCTTTCGCAGAAACGTGCAGGATACCGTCGGCGTCAATATCGAAAGTCACTTCGACCTGCGGCATACCGCGTGGCGCAGGCTGAATACCATCCAGGTTAAATTGACCCAGCGATTTATTATCATGCGCACGCTTACGTTCACCCTGCAAAACATGGATCGTTACCGCAGACTGGTTGTCTTCCGCCGTTGAGAATACCTGACTGTGTTTCGTCGGGATCGTCGTGTTTTTGGCGATCAACGGAGTCATCACGCCGCCCATGGTTTCGATACCCAGAGACAGCGGGCTTACGTCCAGCAGCAGAACGTCCTTCACGTCACCCGACAAGACACCGCCCTGAACCGCTGCACCAATAGCAACCGCTTCGTCCGGGTTCACGTCTTTACGCGGCTCTTTACCGAAGAAGTCAGCGACTTTCTTCTGCACCAGAGGCATACGCGTCTGACCACCAACCAGAATCACGTCCTGAATTTCAGAAACGGACAGGCCAGCATCCTGCAATGCCACTTTCAGCGGCTCCAGAGAACGGTTCACCAGCTCTTCTACCAGTGATTCCAGTTTTGCACGGGTCACTTTGATGTTCAGGTGCTTAGGACCGGTCGCATCTGCCGTGATGTATGGCAGGTTAACATCGGTCTGCTGTGCAGAAGACAGCTCGATCTTCGCTTTTTCTGCCGCTTCTTTCAGACGCTGCATGGCCAGCGGATCGTTGCGCAGGTCGAAACCTTGCTCTTTCTTAAATTCGTCAACCAGATAGTTGATCATGCGGCTATCGAAGTCTTCACCACCCAGGTGAGTGTCACCGTTGGTTGCCAGCACTTCGAAGGTTTTTTCGCCATCAACTTCGTCAATTTCGATGATGGAAATATCGAACGTACCGCCGCCCAGGTCGTAAACCGCGATGGTGCGGTTGCCGACTTCTTTATCCAGACCGTACGCCAGCGCAGCTGCTGTCGGTTCGTTGATGATACGTTTGACTTCCAGACCCGCGATACGACCAGCATCTTTCGTTGCCTGACGCTGCGCATCGTTGAAGTAAGCTGGTACGGTGATAACCGCTTCGGTGATGGTCTCACCCAGATAGTCTTCCGCCGTTTTCTTCATTTTTTTCAGCACTTCAGCTGAAATCTGCGGCGGAGCCATTTTCTGATCTTTCACTTCCAGCCATGCATCGCCATTATCTGCCGCGATGATTTTGTACGGCATGATGTTGGAATCGCGCTGAACTTCTTCGTCTTTGAAACGACGGCCAATCAGACGCTTGATAGCAAACAGTGTATTTTTCGGGTTGGTCACTGCCTGACGTTTAGCCGGTTGGCCAACCAGAGTTTCACCGTCTTGCGTATAAGCAATGATTGAAGGCGTGGTGCGATCGCCTTCGCTATTTTCCAGTACTTTTACCTGAGTACCGTCAATAATCGCGACACAAGAGTTGGTTGTACCCAGGTCGATACCAATAATCTTACCCATCTAAACATCTCCACTAAAAAGTCATATTCGGTATGGTGGTTAAACCCACTGTGCGGGCGAAATGTCGTTTTTCAACAAGATTTCTCGTTTTCCAACAACACACCCTCGTTTTTCATCAGCAGCACACGTTTCATTTTCATGCTAACCACCGATGTAACGGCCCGACACACGCCTTTGCGGCAGGTCAAACTGTTTCGGTTGCAAATAAGATGGGGCCAACATTTCTATCATCAAGGGGGGAAGATGAAAAAAAATGACCTTTACCCCTCGTACGATCAAACTATTCTGCCTTCCCCATGTTGTGTCCGTTCCAAACGCCCGATATGATGCCGCGCCCGCCGCAGAAATGGAGACATTTCCCTACACAATGGCGGGCAATAACACCTAAACGACACCTATCCCAACGTGATTGGCGCATTCGCTAACCTTAATGCCGCGCCCGACGCGAAGGGACTATTAATAATCTGTTATTGCAGAGGATTTATGAGCACGAACACGTTGGCAAATCCTGGTCCATTAGGACTGATGGGCTTCGGGATGACCACTATTCTGTTGAACCTGCACAACGCAGGCTTTTTCCCACTTTCTTCCATCATTCTCAGCATGGGTATCTTCTACGGCGGTATTGCCCAGATTCTGGCTGGCCTGCTGGAATATAAAAAAGGGAATACGTTTGGCGTGACGGCGTTTACGTCTTATGGCGCATTCTGGCTGACGCTGGTTGCCATTCTGATGCTGCCAAAAATGGGTCTGGCGGAAGCCAGCGATGCTCAGTTCCTTGGCGTATTCCTTGGCCTGTGGGGCGTCTTCACACTGTTTATGTTCTTCGGCACCTTCGGTACCAACCGCGCACTGCAATTTGTTTTCGGTAGCCTGACCGTGCTGTTTGCTCTGCTGGCTGTGGGTAACTTTACCGGCAACCACGCTCTGCTGACCTTCGCGGGTTACGAAGGCATCATCTGTGGCGCTAGCGCGATTTATCTGGCAATGGCTGAAGTGCTGAACGAGAAGTTTGGCCGCACCGTACTGCCAATTGGTTCATGTGGCGCATCTCACTAAGTTCTGACGCCATACCCGTACCGACCAATCCTGCTTTACATGCAAACGAGCCCTGTCAGATTGACAGGGCTCGTTTGTTTTTGATGACGCGCTATTTTTTGAGAAATAGCGTGCTTAAACTTCGACAGGCGAACGATCGCGCGCCTCGCTATCGGCCGAAACCTGCGAGTCAGCATCCAGATCGCGCTGCAAATAAACACCCAACAGCAATCCCACAGCGGCCAACGTCAGGACATAGAAGGCCGGTGCCATCGGCGTCGCCTTCATAATCAGCGTCACGAAGACAGGCGTCAGGCCACCGAAAATGGCATAGGAAACGTTGTAGGAAAAAGAAATCCCTGAGAACCGCACCGCAGCCGGAAACGCTCGCACCATGACATAAGGCACACCGCCCACCACACCCACGCTGAGCCCGACAATCGCATAGCTGACAAAGAGCAGCGTCGTACTGCTTGCTGCCGAGCTATAAAAGAACCAGCTACAGGCGGCCAGCGACAGGCTACCCACAATAAACAGCTTGCTGGCACCAAAGCGGTCAACCAACAGCCCCGCACCGACGCAACCCACCATCAGCGCAATCGTTGCCAGACAGTTCGCCTGCAATGCCAGCGCAGCAGGAATGCCGTGGACTTTTTGCAGGTAGGTCGGAGCCATCAGAATCACGACGACGATGCACGCAGACAGCAGCCAGGTCAGCAGCATTGAAACCACGACCGCACGTTTATGATTTAAGACGACAGATTTCAGCGGCAGCTCTTCTGCCAGCTTTTTCTGCTCACGCATTTCCATAAAAATGGGGGTTTCCTGCAGCCAGCGGCGCAGATACATGGCGATAAGGCCGAATACCCCACCAATGAAGAACGGCAGACGCCAGCCGCCGCCAGACATCTGCTCTGGCGTCAGCACCGTATTCAGCAACGTTGCGATCAGCGAGCCTAGCAAAATCCCCATCGTCAAGCCGGCAGTCAGCGTACCGCAGGCAAATCCAATACGAGCGCGCGGCACATGCTCCGCAACGAAGACCCATGCGCCGGGGACTTCGCCACCGATTGCCGCCCCTTGCAGCACGCGCATTAACAGCAGTAAAAGCGGTGCCGCAATACCAATGGCTTCATAGGTCGGCAACAGACCCATTGCCAGCGTCGGTAGCGCCATCAGCAATATGCTCAGGCTGAACATTTTCTTACGTCCACTCTTGTCACCAAAGTGGGCCATGATGATGCCCCCCAGCGGACGAGCCAGATAGCCTGCGGCGAAAATACCGAACGTCTGAACCTGCCGTAGCCATTCAGGAATGTCCGGCGGGAAGAAGAGATCGCCAATCACGGCGGCAAAGAAGACGAAAATAATAAAATCGTAAAACTCTAACGCGCCACCCAGTGCAGCCAGAGACAGCGTTTTGTAGTCCTGCCGGTTCAACCGGCGAGGATGGGCGTGTTGATCCTGAGTCATAAGTTACCGTGTATTGCCAGAGTGAAAAAAGAAGAACGTCACCGCAGTGTGTAAAGTAGAAATTACTATAGCGGCAAAATTTTTATACACCAGCAAAGCTGAATCTTATGTTTCAAATCGGCTAACTTCAGTCTTTTATTTCGTGCACGGCATTTTTAGGGCGAAAAGCTGCTACTACATCCGCATTAGTTTCAATGTAAGGGCCTTCCAGCAGCTGGATACAATACGGTACGCTGGCAAAAATACCGGCCACAACCACCTTACCGTCGGCATCTTTTAAGCCTTCCAGCGTTTCCTTAATCGACTTGGGCTGTCCCGGCAGATTAAGAATCAGCGCCTGTTTACGCAGCACACCCACCTGACGGGAGAGGATCGCGGTAGGAACAAAGCGCAGGCTAATTTGCCGCATTTGCTCACCAAATCCCGGCATTTCTCGATCGGCAACGGCCAGCGTGGCATCTGGCGTAACATCGCGACGTGCAGGCCCCGTGCCTCCCGTAGTCAGCACCAAATGACAGCCGCGTTCATCCACCAACTCACACAGCGTTTGTTCAATCATCGGCTGTTCATCCGGCACCAGCCGAGTTTCCACTTCAAAAGGCGTCGTCAGGGCGCTACGGAGCCAGGATTCCAGTTCTGGGATGCCTTTATCCTGATAGACCCCGCCAGAAGCGCGATCGGATACGGAGACTAAACCAATACGCAATACATTCATAAGCACCTCATTTTAAACAAAACACCAATTTTATCAGGATATTAAATGTTGTCAGCGAAGAATCGCTTCCTACGATAAAATTCATATCACATCGGCTATTTTATACGGCAAGCAATATTTTATTTGATAACAATTATTAAATGCCGTCTCAAAAAATGTCGGCAATACCTATGCGATGAAAATAACAAAACAATAGAAAGGGTAAAACAGGCATCCAGAGAAAGACATTTTATAAAATAAAATCAGGAGGGAAAAAGAGTAGGGCTGGCCACTACAGAACCCCACCTAAAATCCGATAATATGATAAACTTAAATCACTTCTTTACCACCAACTATAAGTAAAAAAGCTATACCAAGGAAGTAACTATGAACGACCTTAAGTATAAGATATTAAAATTATTCTCACACCCTACCTCATCCTTCTTCCTGTTCGGATTGATTTCCTTTTTCATTACTATTTTTCTTATGCATGAAGCGAATAAAAGCGCGTGGAAAGTAGAGCGACAGAACCTGGACACCACCATCAAGACGTATGAATCCTATAATATCGGAGGAGAGGTGACAGAGAGTGATGTCATCCGAAAAACGGGTAGCTACGTCACGGCACGAACAAGAACATTTGTATTTAATACGCGTGACGTACGTAGTGAATGTATTAATCGATTATCTTCATCCGACCTGACATTTAATGATATGGCTGTTATCCGTATTTGCCAGAATAAACTCCCATCAATTGGAGAATATGCAGGAAAAGGTACTCTTACTGTAATTTATCCCGTACTTTCCCCCACAGATGAATTATTAGGTATTCGTATTAGAACATCTTCAGAAACCGCTCAGCCTTCATTTTTTGAAACCCTGGCCTCACTCGGTTCTGCCATTGTCATCCTGAGTATCGTGTTGCTTTGTGCCGTTTTAGGCAGCCTACTGTCACTGCTGACGAAAAAATATTTGGTGGAATTGCCTATCATTGCACGATATGACGATCTCACGGGCTATTTACGGCGAGACGCGTTCTTTCTGGCCGCGAATAAGGCCTTCAGTATCGCCAATCTGACTAAGCGCCCCGTGAGCGTCATTCTGATCGACATCGACTACTTTAAGCAGGTGAATGATAGTTTTGGTCACAGCGTGGGTGATGATGCTTTAAAATTTGTTGCCGACACGTTCAAAAAATCATTTCGCCGCGAAGATATTTTTGGCCGGATTGGCGGCGATGAATTCGCGATCCTTTTACCGAATACCGGATTAGATGATGCGTATACCATCGTTGATAAAGCCAGAGAGCGCGTTAGCGATACACCTTGTGAAACCGCGGCGGGGAAAATCAGCCTAACGGTCAGTATCGGGCTGGTTGAATACCATATTACTGGAGAAGATCTCATCGAAGTGATGAAACGCGCCGATGATAATCTTTATATCGCAAAGAAAACCCGTAACGCGACGGCAAAATAGACCTATTCCCACCACAACGCCAAATCGCAGACAAAAAAATAGCCGGGCATCCCGGCTATTTTCATCAGCAGAATGCTTACAGTAAATCTGCGATCATCTTTTCCAGTTTTTCCTGGTCGATAGCAAACTTACGGATCCCGTCGGCCAGTTTATCAATCGCCATTGGATCCTGGTTGTGCTGCCAGTAGAACTCCGCTTCCGTCATTTTCGCCGGACGAACTTTCACGTCACCGACGTAAGACAGCTTGCGAACCACTTCACCTTCGCTTTCTGACAGCTCTTTCAGCAGAGCTGGTGCGATCGTCAGGCGGTCACACCCAGCCAGTTCCAGAATCTCACCGACGTTACGGAAGCTCGCGCCCATCACGACCGTTTCATAACCGTGCTCTTTGTAGTAGTCGTAGATTTCGCTAACGGAAACCACGCCCGGATCTTCATGCGGCGCAAATTCTTTCTTATCGCCATTGGCTTTGTACCAGTCAAGAATACGGCCAACGAACGGTGAAATCAGGAACACGCCCGCTTCAGCACAAGCACGCGCCTGCGCAAAGGAGAACAGTAGCGTCAGGTTACAGTTGATACCTTCTTTTTCCAGTTGCTCCGCAGCGCGGATGCCCTGCCAGGTTGAAGCCAGTTTAATCAGGATACGTTCGTTGCTGATGCCTGCGTCGTTGTACAGCTTGATCAGGTGTTTTGCCTTCGCCACGCTGGCTTCGGTGTCATAAGACAGACGCGCATCCACTTCTGTGGAGATGCGGCCGGGGATCAATTTTAAAATTTCGAGACCGATATTGACCGCCAGTTTATCCGTGGCATCCACGACCTGCTGTTTACGATCGCTGCTCTGCTCACGCGCCCAGGCAATCGCCTCGTCGATAAGCTTGCGGTATTCAGGAATTTGCGCAGCGTTCAGAATCAGTGAAGGATTAGTGGTCGCATCTTGCGGCTGGTACAGTTTCATTGCCGCAATATCGCCGGTATCAGCTACAACCGTGGTCAGTTGGCGTAGGGAAGTCAGTTTATCCGTCATGTTGGCATGTCTCGTTGTTTATACGTGGTGCTCGTGAATGAAAATAGCTCGTATATGAATCGACTTGTTATCTAATCTGGTGGCCGTCTGTTTTGCGCCGAAATCTGATAATAACACGCGCACTTTCCCGTGCAAGCCAGCCTTTTCCCACTCGCCCCTACAATAGCGGTTACACGCCGATAAGACGCCATATTTTCCCCTTCCCGAACGAGCTGGAGCGAGAAAGACGAGGCGTATTATAGCTATACCCCAAATAATTCGAGTTGCAGGAAGGCGGCAATCGCACGAATCCCTGGGAACTTACTCAAGTAAGTGACTGGGGTAAGTAAGGGAAGCCAACGCACATGCAGCTTGAAGTATTACGGTATATCGCCGTTTTCTTACTACGATCTTGCTATAGTAGGACCATCAGAAATCAGACCGACAGGACATGGCGCATGCTTATTACTATTTCACCCGCAAAAACGCTCGACTACACCAGTCCTTTGGCAACGACGCGTTATACGCAGCCGGAACTTCTGGACTATTCCAGCCAGTTGATTGATGTGTGTAAAAAACTGACGCCAGCACAGATCGGTTCTTTGATGAGCATCAGCGATAAACTGGCTGATCTAAACGCAGGCCGCTTTAGCGAGTGGCACCCAGATTTCACGCCGGAAAACGCGCGTCAGGCGCTGCTGGCGTTTAAGGGCGACGTTTATACCGGATTGGCCGCAGAAGATTTCAGTGAGGATGACTTCGATTTTGCCCAGCAACATCTGCGTATGCTGTCAGGCCTGTATGGCGTGTTGCGTCCGCTGGATTTGATGCGGCCGTATCGATTGGAAATGGGCACCAAGCTGGAAAATAAAGTCGGTAAAGATCTCTACAGTTTCTGGGGTAACACCATTACCGAAAAGCTGAATCAAGCGTTACGCGATCAAGGCGATAATGTGCTGGTTAATCTGGCATCGGACGAATATTTCAAAGCCGTTAAACCGAAAAAGCTTAATGCCCGTCTGATCAAACCCGTCTTCTTGGATGAGAAAAACGGTAAGTTCAAGGTAATCAGTTTCTACGCCAAGAAAGCGCGCGGCCTGATGAGTCGTTTCATTATTCAAAACCGTCTGACGCAGCCGGAGCAGTTGAAAGCGTTTAATCTGGAAGGTTACTTCTTCGAGGCAGCAGACTCGTCGAATGACGAACTGGTGTTTAAGCGCCACGAACAGTAATTTACTTTGACGAATATCCCGACCCCTTTTCCAAGGCGATTGCTTATACACAAGTAAAGGAAGGTATCGCGGATTTTGCCGTTATCCGGCGTAAAAAATTATGCAGCGGTGGGCTTGACCGCCGAGTGAGCGACAGGACGTCGCGAAAGCCAGTGCCGCGCTGGGAGCGCGTCACTGGCGGCTCGGTTAGCGGTCAGGAACACCGATGGAACCGCGTCAGCGGCATAATTCCCGCCGAAAGCCTGGGGTCACGGGGCGAGCGGCGTTTGAGCCGCCTCGTGTCGGGCGCGTGCTATGAGATAGCATGAAAATAGCAGCGCTATCGCGCACGAAACTACCTCTTAATCCACATACAAACTGCGACTAAGAAGCCCTACAGCAATCTTATTCCGGCAGTGACATCAGGAACTCACGCAGCTTCGCGAAATCATCCGGGAAGTTGTGCGACAGCAGATCCAGATCGGCACGCTCAGCCAGCGCTTCTGGCAGATCCAGCTTTTTGCCCAGAATGTCTTCTACGCTTTCCTTGAATTTCGCCGGGTGCGCCGTGCCCAGGAACAGGCCGAACTCACCGGCTTGCAGTTGATCGCGCAGCAGACGGTAAGCAATCGCAGCATGCGGCTCTGAGAGATAGCCTAACGCATCCAACTCATGCATGGTTTCTTTCGTAGTCTCATCGCTCACTGCGCCAAAGCCCAGCGTTTTCAACTGCCAGTTCTTACGGCGGAACAGCTCTTCCACGCGCGGCCAGTTGTTCGGCTGGCTGACGTCCATCGCGTTGGATAACGTTGCCACCGTTTTATGCGGTTCCCAGTTACCATTGCTCAGGAAGCGCGGCACCGTGTCATTGGCGTTAGTCGCCGCGATGAAGCGCTTAATCGGCAGACCCAGCGATTTTGCCAGCAGACCGGCGGTCAGATCGCCAAAGTTGCCACTCGGTACAGAAACCACCAGTTGGTTACGGGCTTCCTGCGGCAGCTGTGCAACGGCTTCAAAGTAGTAGCAAATTTGCGCCAGCAGACGGCTGATGTTGATGGAGTTTGCTGAGTTCAGGCCAATCGCCTTTTTCAGTTCTTCATCATCAAACGCCTTTTTCACCAACGCCTGACAGGCATCGAAATCGCTATCGATAGCGATGGTGTGAATGTTACCACCCAGCGTACAGAACAGTTTTTCCTGCAACGGGCTGATCTTACCCTGCGGATACAAAATCACGACACGGACATTTTCCAGACCGTAAAAGGCGTGCGCCACAGCAGCACCAGTGTCGCCAGAGGTCGCCGTCAGAATGGTAATTTTCTCGTCGCCAGACACTTCCGTCAGCATTTGCGCCATAAAGCGGCCGCCGAAGTCTTTAAAGGCCAGCGTCGGGCCGTGGAACAGCTCCAGCGCAGCGATGTCTTCCGCAACTGGCGCAACCGGAGCCGGGAATGCAAAGGCCGCTTTTACACGCTCAAACACCGTTTCGGTCGCAATTTCATCGCCGATATAGGCGGACAGAATGCGGCTGCTGCGAGTCACAAAATCCAGATCCAACAGCGCATCGATCTCAGTGCGCTCAAATTCCGGCAATTCCAGCGGGAAGAACAGCCCTTGCTGGCTACCCAGCCCTTGCTTGATAGCCTGAGCAAAACTGACCTGCTCGTTATGATCTTTAAGGTTGTACAGTTTCATGCGTTATCCCAATTGTCGTGCGCCAGTCGTATCAAGACGGCAAATATGAACAAAACCTTCATCATTCTGCAAATAGTTATCCCGCAGCCAGTCGGCCAGACGCTGTGCGCTCGCCATGTCGTTGCAGACGGAGAATAACGTTGGGCCAGAGCCGGAAATACCGCAGGCCAACGCCCCGATATCTTCAGCAGCCTGGCGAGCGGCAGCAAAGCCGGGCAGCAGTTTCGTCCGATAAGGTTCCGCGATGACATCCTTCATCAGTTTTGCCGCCAGCGCTGCCTGTCCGGTATGGCAAGCGTGGATAAAGCCCGCCAGATAACGGCCGTGGCTGATGCAATCCTGACGACGATATTGCGCAGGCAGAATCGCGCGCGCTTCAGCAGTGGAGACTTTAATCCCCGGATACGCCATGACCCACAGCCAGTCATCGAACGACGGCACAGGCTGGCTGATGATGCCGTTTTCTTCCAGCATCAGTTGGACACCGCCGAGAAAACACGGGGCAACGTTATCGTAGTGAACGCTGCCGGAAATGCGCCCTTCCAGCTCACCCATCAGCGTCAACAGACGGTTATCATCCAGCGGTTTACCGCAAAATTCGTTCATCGCCATCAGCCCAGCGACGACAGAACAGGCGCTGGAACCGAGCCCTGAACCAATCGGCATATTCTTTTCGAGCGTCATCGCCACCGGCACGGTTTTGCCAATTTCCTGACAGAACAGTTCCCAACATTGATACACAATGTTTTCTTTCGGGTTGTCCGGCAGCTTGCTAACAAAACGCCCTTCATTACGCAGGCTGAACAGATCGGCTGCTTCAACAGAGACGCAATCCCCCAGCAGTGAACCGTCTACCGGCGAGACGGCCGCACCCAGCACATCAAACCCGACGCTGACGTTACCGATTGATGCAGGTGCATATACCTTAACCATAATTATGCTCCCAACTTCCATGACAAGGTGCGCAGCAGATCTGCGAACACACCAGCAGCGGTAACATCGTTACCCGCGCCATAACCGCGCAACACGAGCGGCAGTGGCTGATAATAACGGCTGTAGAATGCCAACGCATTCTCGCCATCTTTGACTTTAAACAGCGGATCGTTGCCGCCAACGGCACTGATCTTGACCTTACAGCGGCCTTCTTCAATCACGCCGACATAGCGCAACACTTTACCTTCATCGCGCGCTTGTGCAACACGGCTAGCAAACTCATCGTCTGCCGTCGGCAGGCGCTGCATAAAGCTGGCGACATCGCCGGAAGCATCAAAGCTGGCAGGCAGAACGGATTCCACCTCAATATCGCCCAGCTCCAGCTGATAACCCGCCTCACGCGCTAGAATCAGCAACTTACGCGCCACGTCCATACCGGACAGATCGTCACGCGGATCGGGTTCGGTATAGCCTTTTTCTTTCGCCTGCGTGGTCGCTTCAGACAGCGACATGCCTTCATCGAGTTTACCGAAAATAAAGGACAGCGAGCCAGAGAGAATACCAGTAAAGCGAATCAGCTCATCACCCGCATTCAGCAGGTTTTGCAGGTTCTCAATCACCGGCAGACCGGCACCGACGTTGGTGTCATACAGGAAACGGCGACGGGATTTTGCTGCGGCACTGCGCAGTTGGTGATAATAGTTCATCGACCCCGTGTTGGCTTTCTTGTTTGGCGTTACGACATGGAAACCATCGGCCAGGAAATCCACGTACTGATCGGCCACAGCCTGATTCGAGGTACAGTCAACAATCACCGGGTTCAGCAGATGGTATTCTTTAACCAGACGGATCAGACGACCCAGATTAAACGGCTCGCGGGCTTTACCCAGCTCTTCATGCCAGTTTTCCATCGAGATGCCGTTAATATTGGTCAGCATCGCTTTGGAGTTGGCGATGCCACACACGCGCAGGTCGATATGTTTGTCTTTCAGCCACGGCTGTTGACGGTGGATCTGATCCAGCAGTGCGCCACCCACGCCGCCGACCCCGATAACAAATACGTCGATAACCTGATCGGTGTTAAACAGCATCTGGTGGGCAACACGTACGCCAGTGGTGGCGACATCGTTGTTCACCACGGCGGAGATTGAGCGTTCAGACGAGCCCTGCGCGATAGCCACGATATTGATATTTGCCGTCGCCAACGCCGAGAACAGACGTGCAGACAGACCACGCAGCGTACGCATACCATCGCCCACCACAGAGATGATGGCCAGACGTTCCATCACATCCAGCGGCTCTAACACGCCTTCTTTCAGTTCCAGATAGAATTCGTCTTCCAGCGTTTTTCTGGCGCGCGCCAGCTCGTTTTGCGATACGCAGAAGCTGATGCTGTATTCGGAAGATGACTGCGTAATCAGAACAACAGAGATACCCGCGCGCGACATCGCAGCAAACACACGCGCTGCCATGCCGACCATGCCTTTCATGCCAGGGCCAGATACGTTAACCATCGCCATGTTGTTCAGGTTGGTGATGCCTTTCACTGGATACTGGGTATCCGTGCTATCCATGCCGATGAGCGTGCCGGGAGCCTGAGGATTTTCGGTGTTTTTGATGAGGCAGGGTATTTGGAACTGGGCGATAGGAGCAATGGTGCGAGGGTGGAGGACTTTGGCGCCGAAATAGGACAGCTCCATCGCCTCCTGATAGGACATCGATTTCAATAATCGAGCGTCCGGCACCTGACGCGGATCGCAGGTATAAACGCCGTCCACATCAGTCCAAATCTCACAACAGTCGGCACGTAAACACGCAGCCAGCACCGCAGCGGAATAGTCAGAACCATTACGGCCCAGCACCACCAGTTCGCCTTTGTCGTTACCGGCAGTAAAGCCCGCCATCAGGATCACATGATCTTTCGGGATGGCGCTTTCAGCGATGCGGCGGGTCGATTCAGTGATATCCACTGTGGATTCAAGATAGTGTCCCTGCGCCAGCAGTTTCTCGACCGGATTGATAACGGAGACCCCATAGCCGCGCGCCTGAAAGACCGCTTCCATGATAGCGATGGACAGTTTTTCCCCTCGGCAGATGATCGCAGCGTTCACGCTGTCAGGGCACTGGCCCAGTAGCGCGATGCCGTGCAGAACGTGTTTCAGCTGTGCAAATTCCTGATCCACGAATGCCTTCAGGCGGGCATGGTCAAAACCGAGTTGAGATGCTGCAAGTCCTTGCAGTAATGAAGAAAAGATCGTTTCGGCGTCGTTTAAATGAGGCAGGATATCTTGTCCGGCGACGGTTTTCTCAATCATGGCAACCAAATGGTTGGTAATTTTCGCCGGCGCGGACAATACGGCAGCCACCTGTCCCTGGCGCGCGTTGTTTTCGATAATGTCGGCAACGCGTGTAAAACGCTCCGCATTCGCTACTGAAGTCCCGCCAAATTTCAACACTCTCATTTTTATCTGTTCTCCTGAATTTCTGCCAACCAAACGCCGGAAGCGTTTTTTGTATGCCGCTTACAGACGGCGTTGAGGGATAACCTGCCATAAAAAAAAAGCCCGCACTGTTCGGTGCGGGCTTTTTCTGGAATCTTTATATGCGTCAGCCCGCACCGTTACTGGTTGTATCGGTGATGGTAATAATCGTGGTGATTAGGCTGATAGTGCGCATGCTAAAATCGAATCTCATTAGAAGTAGAGTTATCTGCCCTATTAGTTAGGCCAATCGCCCTTTGAAGTCAACGGATTTCTTTTTTTTCTTCTCGTCGAACGAAAAATTCATGCCGCGCAACCCACTGCCTAAACAGGAATAAGCCGGACAAACCGTTGTCAAAATACGCAGTCCAAGATGTTCGACTACCAAAAAAGCCATCTCTGCTATCTTATTTCGCCAACCTTTTTTCAATGTCGTGTAGCAACCGGTGGAGCATCGCCGTATCACGTTGCTCTAAACGTCCCAGTCGCTGATGCAGCCAGTCCCGCAGTTTTTCATCGTCCTCAACCGCCAGATTAACCAGTAGCCGATCCATACGATCGCGCAGCGCCGACAGTTGCCCCGCCACCGCTGGCTGTGTCGCTTCAGGTTTGACCTGCATGAGTTCAGCCAGTTGGTAACAGTACACCATCACCGCCTGACCAAGATTCAGTGAGGGATAATCCGCTTTCATCGGCACGCCGGTCAGCACATCCGCCAGTTCGAGTTCTTCATTCGTCAGGCCAACATCTTCCCGACCAAACACCAGCGCCGCAGAAGCCATCCATTGAACCTTCTCCTGCAATACGCCGGTCAGTTCCGCTGGCGTGCAGTAATAGCGATACTTCGCCCGGCTACGCGCGGTGGTCGCGACCGTAAAATCGACATCTGCCAGTGCTTCAGCCAGCGTGGAAAACACCTGCACGTTATCCAGAACATCTCCTGAACCGTGCGCCACCCAGCGGGCAGCGGGCTCTTGATGTACCGTGCTACCGACAATACGCAAGCTGCTGAATCCCATCGTTTTCATCGCACGAGCAGCCGCCCCTACATTTTCAGCCCGAGCGGGCTCAACCAAAATAATATGAAACTGCATAGACTCCTCAGTATGGGTTACATCCGTTTTGGCAAGCCTTCATCTGCTCGCCAAACAACGCAGCCCTATAATCGATAACAATTTATTGATGACTACGATTTGTTGATAACGACAATTTGTTGGGTATTACGGTAAAAAATTAACAATAAACCAACAACATTTCCGGCATCAACGCAGCCTTCAGTAGGAAACATCGGTGAGTCCAAAAAATGGGCGGGAAGATAAAACCCTAAGAAAAATAAGGTAAATTATTTTATTTCAATAAGTTATAAAAGTACCAACGACTGTGTAGCACCAATTATGATTATTGGCATTTGCTATGCTAAATCGTTCATAAAAAGTGCTAAATTGTGACGTAAACTGGCAATCCTATAAGTGTTTATCACAAAATAGTTAACGTGCTAAAATGAAATTTGATATATGTCAACAGAACCGTAGATTTATCAGCAGGCAAAATCTGTGCTTACTGTTATGTTGCTGTTAATAAGGTTAAACTGTGCGCCACTTTGAGCGCAGTTAAATTAGCGCCACGCTCACCCGCTAGCAGTACCTCTAAGCGGGTAGAGAATGAACACCAGTAACGCATTTACGTACTTGAGTCTGACGTTGAGCGAGAGCGTAGTCTACCTCGATAAGCTCCAGGGAAATACCCGGAATAACTGGCGTTATAGCCAGCGGGCCAGCAGGGTATGACAGCGACTTCTGTACTTCCGATTTCTATAATTTAAGTTGGCAATTTTAGGTAGCAAACATGCAGACGCCGCACATTCTTATTGTTGAAGACGAGCTAGTAACTCGTAATACCCTCAAAAGCATTTTTGAGGCGGAAGGATACGTTGTTCACGAAGCCACTGATGGCGCAGAAATGCACCACATTTTGTCCGAGAATGACATCAATCTGGTGATCATGGACATCAACCTGCCAGGGAAGAATGGCCTGTTGCTGGCACGTGAACTGCGCGAGCAAGCCACCGTTGCCTTGATGTTCCTCACCGGCCGCGACAATGAAGTCGATAAGATCCTCGGTCTGGAAATCGGTGCGGATGACTACATCACCAAACCGTTCAACCCACGTGAATTGACGATCCGCGCACGTAACCTGCTGTCACGTACCATGAATCTGGGCGGCGGCACGGAAGAGCGTCGTCTGGTGGAAAGCTATCGCTTCAACGGCTGGGAACTGGACATCAATAGCCGTTCTCTGATTAGCCCAGTTGGCGAACAATACAAGCTGCCGCGCAGTGAATTCCGCGCCATGCTGCACTTCTGCGAAAATCCGGGCAAGATTCAGTCTCGTGCGGAATTGCTGAAGAAAATGACGGGTCGTGAGCTTAAGCCACACGACCGCACCGTTGACGTCACCATCCGTCGTATCCGCAAGCACTTTGAATCCACAGCTGATACACCGGAAATCATCGCGACGATCCACGGCGAAGGCTACCGCTTCTGCGGCGATCTGGAAAATTAATTCCCCTCAGCCGGAGCAGGCATCTGTTCCGGCTGTTTTCTTCGTTCCTACCGCACGTTATTCACTCTTTCCCCACGGCATAACTGGCACCGCGCTTAACGCGTTTTTCGGCGAACCATCGACTAAGCGATCAGAATAAGCAAGATAGATCAGAGAATTGCGCTTTTGATCGTAAAACCGAACAACCTGCAACTTCTTGAAAACCAGCGATGTTCTTTTCTGGAATACCACTGAGCCGCGATCGCCACCGTTTTTGATTTTATCGGACAGCGTAATCGTCCCAACCTGCTGACAGGAAATCGCGGCGTCCGCCGTGTCCTCCGCCAGCCCTAACCCGCCCTTGATTCCGCCTGTTTTGGCACGGCTAATGTAGCAGGTCACATTGGACACATCCGGATCGTCAAACGCTTCCACCACGATCTTATGATCCGGCCCCAGCAGTTTAAAGACCGTATCGACAGACCCAACTTCTTCCGCACTGACAAAACCAGCGGTAGACAGCAATAGCAGACCCGCTCCCATGATGCGCTTTATGTTCATATTTCAGGTCCTGTGACAATTCATAACAAACGATTAATAACCACAATTAAAAAGGGGATGAGCAAAATAAACCGCTATAATCCCCCTCTTTATCCAAATTACCTGCGGAACATTTTCAAAAATCTTCGGCAGTACCAAAGTGAAAATATTGCTATGATGCGGGATCTCAATACGCTCGCGCTCAATGTGTTTGATGAGGAAGATTATGGATCAAGCCGGTATCATACGTGACTTGCTTAACTGGCTGGAAAGCCATCTCGACCAGCCGCTATCACTCGATAATGTGGCGGCGAAAGCGGGTTATTCCAAGTGGCATCTGCAAAGAATGTTCAAAGACGTGACGGGCCATGCCATTGGTTCATATATCCGAGCGAGGAGATTGACCAAAGCGGCGGTTGCTCTCTGCCTGACCAGTCGTCCTATCCTTGATATTGCCCTGCAATACCGTTTCGATTCGCAACAAACCTTTACCCGCGCGTTTAAAAAGCAGTTTGCCCAAACGCCAGCGTCTTATCGTCGTTCCGATAATTGGAATACTTTCGGCATTCGTCCGCCGATTCGACTCGGTGCGTTTACGCTGCCGCAGCCGCAGTTTATCACGCTGCCAGAGACACAGCTGCTTGGGCTAACGCAAACCTATAACTGCCGTCTGGAGCAGATTTGTAACTTCCGTACGGAAATTCGCGTCCACTACTGGCGTCAGTTTTTAGGAGAGACCTGCTCCGTTCCTCCCGTACTTTACGGGTTGCATCATTCACGGCCGAGTAAAGAGAAAGACGACGAACACGAAGTGCTCTACACCACCGCGCTGGAGCCACAGTATCTGCCCGATGACGTCCACACTGGCGAGCCCGTCACGCTACCGGGCGGCGACTACGCGATGTTTGTTTTTGAAGGGCCAAATGACGAGCTACAGGATTTTATTATCAGCCTGTATGACACCTGTCTGCCGACCTTTCAGCTCACGCGCCGCAAAGGGTTTGATGCCGAGCGTTTTCACCCTAGCCGCGATACAGACGGGGAAATACCCGCTATCATCCGCTGCGAGTATTTTATCCCCATCCAACATACCGAGCCGCTCTCAGCGCTGTAACTCATCCAGTGCCGGAATATCCAAATGCGAAATATCTCCGGCCGTTTCCACCACCCATCCGGGTGCTAGCCACGGGCTTTGCTGATAATCAATGCGCGACAGGGAACAGTTGCGCAGACGCAAGCGCCGTTCAGCCGATGCGGGTAACCCCAGAACCGTACTCAGCAAGCACCCCAGCGCCATCCCGTGGCTAACCAGCAAAGGACGACTTCCCGCTGGCAACGCCAGACAACGTTCCAGAACACCGTGCATGCGCAATGCCACATCAGCCATCGATTCACCTTCTGGGATGCGGCCATCGGGCGTGCCATCCACCAGCCCTTTACGCCACTTTTCTTCCCCGTCGGTCAGCGAATCCAAATCGCGGGCTTCTAAGACGCCCATGTTCAATTCACGTAACCCGGGCTCCAGGATTATCTGGCAATCACCACAAGATTTAGCGATGATTTCTGTCGTCTGACGCGTTCTTCCGAGATCGCTGGTAAAAATATGCGTAATCCCTAACGTCCTGATTCGTCCAGCAACTTGCTGTGCCTGTTGCTCACCTCTTGGCGTCAGCGCACTGTCCGATTGACCTTGAATACGTCGAGCCACATTCCATTCCGTTTCGCCGTGGCGAACAAGATATACCTGTAACATGGTTATTTTCCGTTATACTGCGTCAAATTAACTAAAGGTACGAAACTGTTATGTATCACGTTGTTGCTGCAACTACCAACCCGGCAAAGATTAAGGCTATTACTCTGGCATTCACCGATGTCTTTGGTGCAGAAAACTGCCGCATCGAAGGCGTTGACGTCGACAGTGGTGTCCCGCGCCAGCCTCTTGGCTCTCTCGAAACCCGTACGGGCGCCAGAAACCGCGTCATGATGGCACGCCAGGTGCGTCCAGAAGCCGATTTTTGGGTCGGTGTCGAAGCAGGCATTGAAGAAAGCATGACTTTCGCCTGGATGGTGATCGAAAATGCTCACCTGCGTGGCGAATCACGTTCTGCAAGCCTGGTTCTTCCAGAAAGTATATTACATGGTATCCGTGAAGGGCGGGAATTAGGCGATGAAATGGAGCGTTTGACGGGCGTTCAGAATATTAAACATAAAGGTGGTGCCATCGGCGTCTTCACCGACGGCAAATTGTCACGCACTAGCGTGTATCATCAGGCATTGCTGCTGGCACTGGTGCCGTTTCATAACCCGATCTATCAGATTCCCGTTCAGACAGCGAAACAGTAATCGTTACGCGTCGTCACTCAACGGCTTATCTGCCGACAGCAACTGCGCTTCCAGCCAGCTTTTTAACGCGGGGGGCGCGGCTTTCAGACTGTTTGAACCGCGCGTAATCGTCGCAATGCCCGCACCTAACTCGCTTTTCAGCTCACGCTGGCTCATTTCACCCCGCATTAGCTCCTGTATAATTCGCACCCGCGTTCCCAACGCTGTACGCTCATCCGGCGTTAGCAGGAGTTGAAGCAGCGGCAATTGAAGATCCTCCGCAATAGACTGCTGCAATAGCGCGACAAAGCGTAACCAGTGCTCATTGTCTTGTTCAGAAAGTGCTGGGTCGATAAGCGATAACGGAGTCATAACGGGCTGCCATACTATTTAACTAGTACGGCAGCATAACACAATTCCAGGCAACGATCGCAACGCAGCGTCTCAATAACGCCGCTGCCATTCCGCATCCGTCAGTACATTAGCTGGCTGATTAAGGAAATAGCGATAGAAGACGTCATAAGCCAGCACATTTTTCACGTAACCCCGTGTTTCCGAAAACGGAATACTTTCGATAAACGCAACGGGATCGATGCGCCCGGCGCTGTTTCTCAGCCAGGTATTCACACGCGATGGTCCGGCATTATAAGCCGCGGAAGACAGAATGCGGTTACGGCCAAATGTCTGGTACACGTACTCCAGATAGCTCGTCCCTAACAGGATATTGGTTTCGGGATCGAACAACTGGCTGCTGTTCGTATAGAACGTGATATTGCTCATTTTGGCCGTATGCTGCGCCGTAGCGGGCATCAACTGCATCAGACCCGATGCACCAACTGGGGAACGTGCTTTCGGATTCCAGGCGCTCTCCTGACGAGCAATCGCCATTGCATAGCTCTGGCTAATACCTTTCCCCTGCGTTTCACGGCGGAATTCATTATTCCAGGCCAGCGGGAAGCGCTCTTCCAGATGATCCCACAGCTTCGCGACAATCGTCGCCTGCACGCTCAAATCTGCCCAGCGCTGTTCAAACGCATAGCGAGCCAGTGCTTCCTGCTGCGGTTTGCTGCGATTCGCCACCAGCCCGACCCATTCGCTGCGTGCCAGATTATCCATCTGCCAGAACATCAACTCCCGCACGCGGGTGATTTCCGGTAGCTGAGACAGAGAAGGATCCGGCTTCACCGCCGTCATGACCGTAATGGGGTAGCGCTCGTTCAGTTTCTGCGCTGCCGCCATCGGATAGAACCCACGTTCCTGCATCAGGCTGCGTAATAGCGTCTCGCCTTCCTGACGTTTGCCCTGATCCAACAGCGCCGCCGCGTGCCAGTAGCGCCATTCGTCTTTCTGTAACGCCTCCGCCGGTAAACGCGCCATCCAGCTTGTTAGCCCCTGACGATCGCCTGCCCCCAACGCCATACGTACGCGGCGCTCCAGCAACGTAGTCGACGTACTCTTTCTCACTACGTCATCCCGCCACTGCGCCTGCTCTGGCGTGGCATCGTTGCCCATCAAACGCCAGGCGATGGTTTCTTCCATTGCCTGACGATCTGCGGCACTCATTTTCTGCAAACGGACAATAACCGGCAGCATCGAACGAGCATTATCAGCATCCTGACGCGCCGTGCGCGTAAAGGCTGACAGCGTGACTTTACGCGTAAAATCTGTCGGTCCAACGGTACGGGCGAAGCTCTCCAGCGAATTCGGATCGTTCTGGAGTTTCAGTAACGCATCGCCCATCGTTTTATAATCGTCGGGTAACTGCTTGATGAGATAGCTCACCAGACTGCCGCTGCCTTCGTCCATTGCCAGACGCGCGCGTTCCAACACCGTCAGCGGTGTCTGTTCGCCCGCCTGCTGCCAGACGGAGAAGAGTTTATCGCACACGGTAGGGAGCGAGCGTCCTGTCAGCCAGATATCACGCGTGGCTTCCCACACGCCCTGACGCTGACCGGTTGCCCACTGGGCGTAATAAAAGTTACAGCGAGCGCTGACCGGCTTCGGCGGCTGGGGGCTAAATGCCAGCAGCCCGATCCAGTCCTGACGACGCGCCAGTTCATTCACAAAGCTGGTAGAGAGATTACGGGCGGGCGGCAACGTCGGGTGCGTTGCCATAAACTGCTTCACCTGCGTCGCACTGACCTGACTCAGATCCTGCGTGAGCGAACGGTATTCAAGATAAGGATAAAGTGGGTAACTGCGCAGCGTCGGCATCAACTGCGCCACCGTGTCCATCTGGTTGCTGTCCCATGCTTGCTTAACCTGCTGATAGCGCTGACGCTGTTCGTCCAGAGAATCCGCCAGCACATGGCCGGAAAACCCAGCCAGACATATCGCCGAAACGGCGTACCACCAATGACCCGCTTTTATCACCTGCATTAACCTCATCCGTTATCGAACTTGCTATCGGCATCCTTCATCGTATCGCTCCCCCTATCCTATACCCAAAATAATTCGAGTTGCGTGAAGGCGGCAACCGCATGACAAATTCGTCGGGAACGAATTTGACCAGCCAAAGGCTGGCCTTCGGTGAGAGACAGGATGTCTCTCATTTCATCCCCAGGAGCTTACTCAGGTAAGTGACTGGGGTGAGTAAGGGCAGCCAACGCATAAGCAGCTTGAAGTATGACGGATATATCGGGCAGATCCAGTGTGGCACATCATGCCAGACAACGATATGCCGATCCGCAAACCGATTCTGAAATTCATCAGGCGGGCATAGGTCTCAGATCGGCCACGGCAAATCGCCGGATAGCTGGGATCGCAGGCTGAAACCCGCTACACTTCATACTTAGAGTAATGCGCTTAGAATAATCGATCCGCTGCCAGGGTATTTCCTAGCGGCGATTTAGTATTAGGTAACACAGTGCTACATATGGTCACCCGCTTATGGTGACAAATCATAGAGATAAGAGAGAGGCGAAGTCGCAACGTGGCTCAATATGTTTATACCATGCATCGCGTCGGTAAGGTCGTACCGCCGAAGCGTCACATTCTGAAAAACATCTCCCTCAGTTTTTTCCCCGGTGCCAAGATCGGCGTGCTGGGTCTGAACGGAGCCGGTAAATCAACGCTGTTGCGTATTATGGCTGGCATTGATACGGACATCGAGGGCGAAGCTCGCCCACAACCTGGAATCAAAATCGGCTATTTGCCGCAGGAACCGCAGTTAAACACGGAGCACACCGTTCGTGAATCCGTAGAAGAAGCGGTATCTGAAGTCGTGACCGCACTGAAGCGTCTTGATGAAGTCTATGCGCTCTATGCTGAGCCGGATGCAGACTTCGATAAATTGGCCGCAGAACAAGGCCGGTTGGAAGAGACCATTCAGGCGCATGACGGTCATAATCTGGACAACCAACTAGAGCGTGCCGCCGATGCGCTGCGCTTGCCGGAGTGGGATGCAAAAATCGCTACCCTGTCTGGTGGTGAACGTCGCCGTGTGGCGCTGTGCCGTCTGCTGCTGGAAAAGCCGGACATGCTGCTGCTCGACGAACCAACCAACCACCTGGATGCCGAATCTGTCGCCTGGCTGGAACGCTTCCTGCACGATTTCGAAGGCACCGTGGTGGCAATTACCCACGACCGTTACTTCCTCGATAACGTAGCAGGCTGGATTCTGGAGCTGGACCGTGGCGAAGGTATTCCGTGGGAAGGCAACTACTCTTCCTGGCTGGAGCAGAAAGATCAGCGTCTGGCACAGGAAGCTTCTCAGGAAGCGGCACGCCGTAAATCCATCGAGAAAGAGCTGGAGTGGGTGCGCCAAGGCGCGAAAGGCCGTCAGTCCAAAGGTAAGGCACGTCTGGCACGCTTTGAAGAGCTGAACAACACCGAATACCAGAAACGTAACGAAACCAACGAACTGTTTATTCCGCCAGGTGCTCGCCTCGGCGATAAAGTGGTGGAAGTCTCCAACCTCAGCAAGTCTTACGGCGAACGTCAGCTCATCGACGGGCTGTCTTTCTCCGTACCGAAAGGCGCAATTGTCGGCATTATCGGCCCGAACGGTGCCGGTAAATCGACCCTGTTCCGCATGATGTCCGGTCAGGAACAGCCGGATGGCGGCACGATTGAGCTGGGTGAAACGGTGAAACTGGCATCAGTCGACCAGTTCCGTGATTCGATGGACAACAGCAAAACCGTCTGGGAAGAAGTATCTGGCGGGCAGGACATCATGCGTATCGGCAACACCGAAATGCCAAGCCGTGCTTACGTTGGCCGTTTCAACTTTAAAGGGGTTGATCAGGGCAAACGCGTTGGCGAGCTATCCGGTGGTGAACGCGGCCGTCTGCATCTGGCGAAGCTGTTGCAGGTAGGCGGCAACGTGTTGCTGCTCGATGAACCCACCAACGACCTGGATATCGAAACCCTGCGCGCGCTGGAAAACGCCCTGCTGGAATTCCCTGGCTGTGCCATGGTGATCTCGCATGACCGTTGGTTCCTCGACCGTATCGCAACGCACATTCTGGATTATCAGGACGAAGGTAAAGTGGAATTCTTCGAAGGTAACTTTACCGAGTACGAAGAGTACAAGAAGCGTACGCTGGGTGCCGATGCGCTGGAACCACACCGCATTAAATACAAGAAGATCGCTAAATAAGCCGTCACTGAACGTGATAAACAAATGGCCCGCATTGCGGGCCATTTTTCTTTCCAATACTGCTTCACTTACCTAATCAGAACGTTTCCCAGTTTTGACTATCGCTACCTTTGCTACTGGCTCCGGCGAGGGCCATCGCTGGCGCTAAGCGCGGTTGCGGCGCAGCCTTCGGCAAGGATGATTTCAGTCTCTGAGCCACGCCAGCCAGTTTGAATACCGCGACAGCCTGCGTCAGACGTGCAGCCTGTTCTTCGAGTGAAACAGCTGCTGCCGAGGCTTCCTGCACCAACGCCGCATTCTGCTGCGTCGCACTATCCATTTCAGACACGGCCTGACTCACCTGACCGATGCCGCGGCTCTGTTCGTCAGAAGCGGAAGCAATTTCTCCCATGATGTCGGTCACGCTGACAACCGCGCGGACAATCTCGCCCATGGTTGTTCCCGCCTGAGACACAAGCCCAGAGCCTGTATCCACCAGCCGGCTCGATTCGCCAATCAGCCCTTCAATTTCTTTCGCTGCCTGTGCGCTACGCTGAGCCAGACTACGAACTTCACCCGCCACCACGGCAAAACCACGCCCTTGTTCACCCGCCCGCGCGGCTTCTACCGCCGCGTTCAGCGCCAGAATATTGGTCTGGAAAGCGATACTATTAATGACGGACGTGATTTCGGAAATACGGCGTGAACTGGTAGAAATATCCTGCATGGTATCCACCACGTTCTTCACGATCTGCCCGCCCTTCTCCGCTTTTTCAGAGGCATTTTTTGCCAACTGGCTGGCGTGGTGGGCATTGTCAGAGTTCTGTTTCACCGTTGCGGTCAGCTGTTCCATGCTCGCAGCGGTTTCCTCCAGCGCAGCTGCCTGCTGTTCGGTACGTGAAGAAAGATCGACGTTACCCGCCGTAATTTCTGACGACCCTTGATAGATCGAATCCGCGCCTTCGCGCACGATCGTCACCGTATCCGTCAGTTCCGCCTGCATGTTCTGGATATTCGTCCCCAGAATGCCGATCTCATTACGTCCCATCGCCATCGGCGGCTGCGTCAAATCACCCGCCGCGATCTTCTGGATACGATCAACCAGTCTGTTGATTGGCGCGAGGATCACATTACGTACAATGATGTACGCCATAATCGCCATGATAATAGACAGGGCAAATGAGCCCGCCATCATCCAGTACCCCAGTTTGGCATTATCCGCTGCACGATGATTGATATCCTGCGCAGCCTGCGTGAGTTCATTCACTTTCTTGCGTACAGGAACGCTAAACGCTTCATCTAGCTGGCGAGCCAGTGACCCTTCTAACGAAATAAGATCTTCAAATTCCCCGTCACTTGTTGCTTTCTGCATCGCCAGAATTGCTTTATCGCGGTAGTTGGCGTACTCCTTAAGAATTTCATCATCCAACGCGCGTTCACTTTCCAGTTTATCGGGACGCGCGAGATAATCATCCAGACGCTTCTGTGAGGCTCTGACGCGACCTGCGGCCTGATCTAACGCAGATTTATATACCTCGTGATCGCTAATGCGGTTTGCCGCCCCCGCCTGAATAAGCAGCAATCTGGCAACGCGTAGCTGATCGAGGCTACTGCTGAGGCCAGCCCGGATATCAGACAATTCATTAGCCTTATCCAGTGAATCATTACTCTGCTTTAAGAAATAGCTCGCTGTGCTAATAGAAAGCGCAAATAAAATCAGGATAATTGAAAAAAGAGTAATAAATAACGAAACGAGACGTATATTGTTGATGTAACCCAACTTCTCTTTTTGAACAGACATCGGTTGCATTCTCATTTTCACCATCACTGGTCTATATTATCTCTGCCATTATTGGTGCAGCAGAGCCCAGATATCATTGTGACAATCACGCCACGCAGGACAAACCTTTCATAAAAAAGTCAAAAGGAACCAAGATTGTTATCGGCATTTTCAGTCTAAAACGTACTTAAAATAAGTTGATAGAAATCACGTTTCAATAAAAATTAAAAAATACCTATAAAAATGAAACAAAAATATTATAGGTACGGCAATCTCTACTGCTTTTTCAAAAACGCTGAGTAATCATCCAACGCGCGATGCTGTAAAACAAAGTCGATAAAACATGCCAATGCGGGCGAATTCAGCTTGCGGCTGGGGTAGACCAGATAAAGCTCGTTGGCTTCCACCTTCCAATCCGGCAGGACCTTGACCAGTTTTCCAGAAACGGCTTCATCCAGACAGAGAAAATCAGGCAATAGCGTAATCCCCGCCCCCGCAATCGCGCACTCCCGGGCGTAAAGCAGGTTATCCGTGATATGCGAATCGGGTAGTAGCCAGCGATAGAGTTCCGAACCGCGATGAAGGAGCCACTCCGTCCAGGCATGATGTGCAATACAGCGGTGTTGCTGGAGCTGTTGTGGGTGGAGTAATGCCGAGTGCCGCGCCAGATAGTCAGGCGATGCCAGCAAATATCGCGGAGTCTGCCCAAGTGAACGCCCGATAAGTGAAGAGTCATGCGGTTTACCGGTACGAAAAGCGACATCAAAGCCCTCCTGCACCAGATCGATCACATCATCTGAAATCAACACATCCAGCGATACCGCCGGAAAGCGCTGCTGAAACTCGGCGGTGAGGCGCGCCAGCAGTGTAGAACCTAACCCTGCCGGGCTGGTGATACGCAGTCGCCCGCTGGGGTTATCACGCAAGCGCTGTACGGCAAGATCGGCACGCTCACTGGCTTGCAGCATCTCCTGACAGTGAATCAGGTAGCGTTCGCCTGCAAACGTCAGATTGAGCTGGCGCGTCGTTCGGTTCAGCAACCGCAGGCCGATCTGCTGTTCAAGCTGGCTAATACGCAGGCTCAGGCTGGATTTTGCCAGCCCGGCTTTACGCGCCGCCTGTGTAAAACTGCCACACTCGGCTACCAGCGCAAACAGCGCCATATCCTGCAACTGTTTAAACATGATTGTTCACCTCAGACGAACACTGCATTATTTATTGTCCATCTTATCAGTCCTATCTCCGTGTTCTACACTTGGTTTTATTCAAAAACATGTCTTATTCACAAGACCGAATTCCGAAAATAATGAGGAACAGACCATGACCGCTCATGCGATAGCCGTTGATCCACAACAGCCAGAAAATTTCATTGCCATCACGCAGGACATCCCCGAACCCGGTGAATACGATCTGTTGATCGGCGTAAAAGCCATTTCCGTCAATCCGGTGGATACCAAAGTTCATGCCGGATTACGTCAAAATGGATTACAGCAACCCCGAATTCTCGGCTGGGATGCCAGCGGCGTCGTGCTGAAAACCGGCAGCGCCGTGAGCCACCTTCAGGTAGGCGATGAAGTCTGGTACGCCGGCGACATCACCCGCCCCGGCAGCAACACCACCCATCAGTTGATTGATTCACGCATCGTGGCACGCAAGCCTGTGTCTTTGGACTGGGCAGCGGCCGCAGCACTGCCGCTCACGGCGTTAACCGCGTGGGAAGGGTTGTTCGAGCATCTGAAAATACAGCAGGCCGACAGCGAGAAAACGCTGTTGATTATCGGCGGCGCAGGTGGTGTAGGCTCTCTCGCGATTTCTCTGGCGGCATTGCGCAGTTCGGTGAATATCATCGCTACCGCGTCACAGCCGGACTCGGCAGAGTGGTGCCGCCAGCGCGGCGCCCATAAGGTCGTTGATTACCGCAATCTGGTCGAGTCTCTGGAAAAAGAAGGGATCAAACAGGTCGATTACATTTTCTGCCTGAACGACACGGACGGCCACTGGGATGCCATCAGTAAACTGATCGCGCCGATGGGGCATATCTGCACCATCGTGGAAAACAAAAATCCGCTCGACCAAACGGCGCTGAAACTCAAAAGCGCAGCGCTGCATTGGGAATTAATGTTTACCCGCAGCATGTTCACCACGCCGGATATCGCGGAACAAGGGAACATTTTGCATGAAGTCGCACAGCTGGTTGATGCAGGAAAACTTCAGGGAACCGCGAGCGAAACGCTGCAAGGGTTAACGGTAGACACGTTGAAGCAGGCTCACGGTAAAGTGCTGGAAGGGCATATGCGCGGCAAGATCGTTATCGCGCTGTAATAACGCAATCAGCCCCTTTCGGGGCTGATTAATAACGCACTACTCAATCACACATCAGAACAGCAGACGGGCACGAATGGTGCCAGGAATTGCCTTCATCAGTTGCAGTGCCGTTTGCGCACCGTCAGTTTCAACATCAATCACCACATAACCAATTTCAGGTGTCGTTTGCAGATACTGCGCGGCAATGTTAATGCCCTGCTCAGCAAAGATCTGGTTAATTTTGGTAATCATGCCAGGACGGTTTTCATGGATGTGCAGCAGGCGACTTGCGCGTGCGCCATGAACAGGCAGCGACACTTCCGGGAAATTCACCGCAGAAAGCGTAGAGCCGTTGTCTGAATATTTCGCCAGCTTACCGGCAACTTCATCACCGATATTTTCCTGCGCTTCCTGCGTGGAACCACCGATATGTGGCGTCAGCAGCACGTTGTCAAACTCGCACAGCGGCGACAGGAACGGATCGCTGTTAGTTGCCGGTTCCTGTGGGAATACGTCAATCGCCGCACCGGACAGATGCTTGCTTCTCAACACTTCGCACAAAGCAGGAATATCAACCACCGTGCCGCGAGCGGCGTTAATCAGGATTGAGCCAGGCTTCATCAGCGCCAGCTCTTCCGCCCCCATCATATCCTGCGTGCTGTCATTTTCCGGCACGTGCAGGCTCACCACGTCGCTCATATTCAGCAAGTCGGACAGGTGGCGCACCTGCTGAGCATTACCCAGCGGCAATTTACTTTCGATATCATAGAAGTAAACGTGCATACCCAGGCTTTCAGCCAGAATACCTAACTGCATACCGATATGGCCGTAGCCGATGATCCCCAGCTTTTTACCGCGTGCTTCAAACGATCCCACAGCCAGCTTGTGCCAGATACCACGGTGCGCTTTCGCGTTGGCCGCCGGGATACCGCGCAGCATCAGCAGCATTTCGCCGATCACCATTTCTGCCACGGATCGGGTATTGGAAAAAGGTGCGTTAAATACCGGGATACCGCGTTTGGTCGCGGCCGACAGTTCAACCTGATTAGTCCCGATACAGAAACACCCTACCGCGATCAGTTTTTCCGCAGCAGCAAAAATCTCTTCTGTCAGATGGGTACGCGAGCGGATACCCACAAAATGCGCATCGCGGATGGAGGCTTTCAGCGCCTCTGGATCCAGTGCACCTTTATGGAACTCGATGTTGGTGTAACCCGCTGCACGCAGGTTATCCAGCGCGCTCTGATGCACGCCTTCCACTAACAGAAACTTAATCTTGTCTTTTTCCAATGATACCTTTGCCATTTCCCGACCTTATTTTCAGACTTCAAATGTGACAGAGTGCTCAATAGCTTCTGCCAACATAACAAAAATTACGCAGTCAGCAATACAAACGATTGCTTCGCCCAAATCGCGCCACAGACGAGCGCGCCTGATTTATGGCAAAAAATACTGCCAAAGATGTGCATCGCCATATCGGCGATAAACAAAATAAGAAAATGTGATATTAAGTACCAAAAATGAGCTATTAACTAAATAGATTTTTTTAGCTAAAAAATTTCTGACGCGGGCATCCGCCACGTCAGAACGATCATGAACTCATCTAACGACGGTTTTTACACCCTCAGCCGTGCCGACTAACGCAACATCTGCACCGCGGTTGGCAAACAGCCCAACGGTCACAACGCCAGGGATTCCATTAATGTGGTTTTCTACCGCGACCGCATCCATGATATTCAGGTTGTGTACATCCAGAATGACGTTGCCGTTATCCGTCAGTACGCCCTGACGATAGACCGGCTGCCCGCCCAACTTCGCCAGTTCACGCGCCACGTAAGACCGCGCCATCGGGATGACTTCGACCGGCAGCGGGAATTTGCCCAGCACATCAACCTGTTTGGATGCATCGACAATGCAGATGAACTGCCGCGACAGTGCTGAAATGATTTTTTCGCGGGTCAGCGCGGCTCCACCGCCCTTGATCATCTGCATGTGTCCGTTGATCTCATCCGCGCCATCCACGTAGACATCCAGCGAATCCACATCATTAGCGTCAAAAACCGGGATACCCAGACTTTTCAACTTTTCCGTCGAGGCATCCGAACTGGAAACCGCGCCTTTGATTTGATGTTTTATCGAACCCAGTGCATCAATAAAGTGTGCGGCCGTTGATCCGGTTCCTACTCCCACAATGGTGTCTGAGCGGACGTAGTCGAGCGCTGCCCATCCCACTGCTTTTTTCAGTTCATCTTGCGTCATAATCTGCTTCTGGCCTGTAGAATCGATATACGAAAACGTGTGCGTATTATAGAACATGCACGTTGGGGAAAGCGTGCAAATTTACTTCACCGCCGATGCATTATTTCATGCACATCATTCCACACCTACCCTGCTGAATCGTGATTGCGCACAATAGCCAAAATAAGATTTCTGCATGGCAAATCTGCAAAATGTGGCATAGTGAAAAAAACAGACTCATTCAGAGGATTTTTACTTTCATGAAACGCCCGGACTATCGAACGCTTCAGGCTCTGGATGCCGTCATCCGCGAGCGTGGTTTTGAACGCGCTGCCCAAAAATTGTGTATTACCCAATCTGCCGTTTCGCAGCGTATTAAACAGTTGGAAAACCTGTTCGGCCAGCCGCTGTTGGTCAGAACCATTCCACCGCGCCCGACGGAACAAGGGCAGAAGCTCTTGGCTCTGCTGCATCAGGTCGAGCTGCTGGAAGAAGAGTGGCTGGGCAATGAAACCAACAGCGATATCCCGCTGCTGCTGTCGCTGGCGGTGAACGCCGACAGCCTGGCAACTTGGCTGCTGCCTGCGTTACAGCCGGTGCTAGTCGATTCACCCATTCGTCTTAATTTGCAGGTAGAAGATGAAACGCGTACTCAGGAAAGGCTGCGCCGGGGTGAAGTGGTTGGTGCGGTGAGTATTCAGTCTCAGCCGCTGCCAAGCTGTCTGGTGGATAAACTGGGCGCACTGGACTATCTGTTTGTCGCCTCACCGGCCTTTGCAACACGCTATTTCCCGAATGGCGTGACGCGCTCAGCGCTGCTGCGTGCCCCTGCCGTCGCCTTCGACCATCTGGATGATATGCATCAGGCTTTTTTACAACAGAACTTTGATTTGTCACCGGGCAGCGTCCCTTGCCACATCGTGAATTCGTCGGAAGCCTTTGTACAACTGGCGCGACAAGGCACAACCTGCTGCATGATTCCTCATCTGCAAATCGAAAGAGAACTTGCCAATAACGAGTTAATCGACCTGACACCGGGGCTGTTTCAGCGCCGGATGCTCTACTGGCACCGCTTCGCGCCGGAAAGTCGGATGATGAGGAAAGTGACGGACGCCCTGCTCTCGCACGGTCATCATGTACTGCGGCAGTCATAGCGTACTGAGAAAGTATGAAAGAAGAACAGGCCTGTCTGAGCAGGCCTGTTGGTATTATCAATGGTTTACGCAACCCTGTTTTAGCGCGAGCATTACTGCGTACGCAGTAGCTCAAACACGACATCCACCTGATCGTCAAAGTGAATGGTTTGCTGTTCATAGGTTTGTGCCGCTTCGCTTTGCACTGCTGCATCTGCCGTTTTAAACATCCGTGCCATTGGCATCGGCTGATAGTTGGCAACGTGATAGCGAACACTGTAGATCGGCCCCAGCTTGGCGTTGAAGCCCTGCGCCAGTGCTTCCGCCTGACTCGTCGCCTGCTCGATGGCTTTCTTACGCGCGTCGTCACGATAGGTTTCTGGGTTAGCAACGCCTAATTCTACCGTGCGAATCTCATTCAACCCCGATTTCAGCGCCCCATCCAGCAGCTCGTTCAGTTTGTCTAGCTGGCGTAGCGTCACTTCCACCTGACGCACGGCACGATAGCCTTTCAACACTGAACCACCGGTTTTCAGATAGTCATATTCTGGCTGCGTACGTAAATTGGCAGCATTAATATCTTTTTTCTCAATGCCATTTTTACCCAGAAAATCAAAGTATTGTGCAACGCGGGCATCGACCTGCTTTTTCGCTTCCGCCGCATCCTTCGATGACACACTCACTTCAATCGCCAGACGCGCGATATCCGGCGTTGCGTCTACGCTGGATGTCCCTGACGTCACGATATGCGGGCCATCCGGCAATTCCGCAGCCTGCGCAGCTATCGACACACCGCCAAATCCTATCGCAGCGGCCAGCGCCAGTGCATTGAGCTTCATCATACCTCGCTTCACACTCTCTCCTTACTTATGTTTCGTCACGCATGCCGCTGGCAGATTGTCTGTGCCAATAGATTGTCTGCACCAACACGGACTCTTCCAGAATGAAAGAGACGGGACGGATTGCTTTACCGACCAACATAACGCATTACCAACTCCATACAATATAGGTGAATTTCTGAAACACAGCCTAAGGGGAGGTTATTTATTTCCAATCATTACTGCCAACCGTGACGCGCCAACTGCAAAGCAATGCCCCACATCACTACGCCGACAAAAAAGTTGATGACCCGCTGTACCCGCGGCGTATTCAGCCACGGTGCCAACCAAGAGGCCAATAGCGCCAGCGCAAAGAACCAGGTGAAAGATGCCGTCATCGTCCCCAGCGCGAACCAGCTTCGGGCATCGTCTGCAAACTGGCTTCCCAGGCTCCCTAGCACCACAAAGGTATCCAGATAGACATGCGGGTTCAGCCAGGTCACCGCCAGCATGGTCGCAATAATGCGCCAGCGGCTTTGTTTCATTACTTCCGCGCTGGCCTGCGCAATATTCTTGCTGAAGGCCGTTTTCATTGCTCCCCAGCCGAACCAGAGCAGAAACGCAACACCGCCCCAAGTCACGGCCCCCAGCAGCAATGAGGACTGACTAAGCAACGCGCTACCGCCAAAAATACCGGCGGCAATCAGCACCATATCGCTCAAGGCACATAACAGCGCCACCATCAGGTGATACTGCCGGCGAATACCCTGATTCATCACAAACGCATTCTGTGGTCCAAGAGGCAAAATCATCGCTGCTCCTAACAGAACGCCTTGTAAATAGACCGCCCACATACTTCTCTCCTACGCCGTTGATTGTTGTCGCGGGGAGTGTATGGAAGCCGATTAGATAAGTGAAATTGAATATTCTAACGCTACATTAGCTATGCTAATGCGCTGAAATGAGAGAACGGAAACGTTAGATGAGAGGGCAATTTCTGACGATGCACCATGCCGATATCAGAACATGGTGCATATTTAGCGGATTATGTCAGCGCATTTACTCTGACTATTTCGATTCGGCGCTAAGCTATGTAGAGGCTACGTTATGCAGAGGGTGCATCGTTATGCAGGTGCACATCCATCTGCGGATAAGGAATGCCAATACGGTGTTCATCCAACACGCGTTTAAAGCTTTCCAGCAGATCCCAATACACCGCCTGCGCATCGCCGTTGGTTGTCCACACCCGCACCACAAAATTCAACGATGACGCCGCCATTTCATTCAGACGGATCGTGACGCCCTTGTCGTGCTGGATGCGTTCATCCGCCGCGACAATATCGCCCAGCAGCTTTTTCACCACGTCGATGTCAGCGTCATAGGCTACGCCGACAATAATTTCAGTACGGCGATCCGGTTCACGAGAGCTGTTGATGATGTTGCCAGCAATGATTTTGCCATTCGGTACCACGATGATTTTGCCGTCAGACGTGCGCAGCGTCGTCGAGAAGATCTGTACCTGCGTAACCGAGCCGGACACGCCGCCCAAATCCACCCATTCGCCGGTACGGAAAGGCCGGAAAATCACCAGTAAAACGCCCGCGGCAAAGTTGGCTAACGACCCCTGTAATGCCAAGCCAACAGCCAAGCCCGCGGCACCCAATACCGCAATCACCGATGCAGTCTGTACGCCAACCCGGCTCAATACCGCAATCAGCGTGAACGCGATAATGCCATAGCGCACCAGCGCAGACAGGAAATCTGCCACGGTTGAATCGATAGAACGGTTGACCATCACTTTATTGAGGGTGCCAGAGACGATCCGAGCGATCACCAGACCAACGATGAGGATCACTAATGCTGCGACGATATTCACGGCATACTGCAAAAACAAGTTCTGGTGTGTCACCAACCAGTCCCCAGCCTGATCCAACCCCGTATTAAGTTCTTCCATTTGAACGCTCCTGTTTTTTAATCACTGAGAAATCATAACGTCCATAACTGAAACCGCAACATTGAGTCCTAAAAGCCCCAAAAATTAAGGCTCCCGTAGGAGCCTTAGCATCAAATCATGTATACGTCGTCTGACTTACAGCACGTCAACAGCATTAAGCTCTTTGAAGGCTTGTTCCAAACGAGTCACCATGCTTGCCTGAGAGGCACGCAGCCACACACGCGGGTCATAGTATTTCTTGTTCGGTTGATCGTCGCCTTTCGGGTTGCCCAATTGGCCTTGCAGATACGCTTCGTTTTCTTTGTAGTATTTCAGGATACCTTCCCACGTTGCCCACTGGGTATCGGTATCGATGTTCATTTTCACTACGCCGTAGCTAACGGAATCTTTGATTTCCTGAGCGCTGGAACCAGAACCACCGTGGAATACGAAGTCCAGGCTGTTGTGCGGCAGGTTATGTTTCTTAGAAACATATTCCTGAGAATCACGCAGGATGGTCGGGGTCAGCTTCACGTTACCTGGCTTGTATACGCCATGCACGTTACCGAAAGAGGCAGCGATAGTGAAACGTGGGCTGATCGCGTTCAGCTTGGTGTACGCGTAGTCAACGTCTTCTGGCTGGGTGTACAGCGCAGAAGCATCCATGTGGCTGTTATCCACACCATCTTCTTCACCACCGGTGCAACCCAGCTCGATTTCCAGGGTCATATCGATTTTGGCCATACGCGCCAAATATTTAGAGCAGATCTCGATGTTCTCTTCCAGAGATTCTTCAGACAGGTCAATCATGTGAGAAGAGAACAGCGGTTTGCCAGTAGCAGCAAAGTGTTTTTCACCCGCGTCCAGCAGGCCATCGATCCACGGCAGCAATTTCTTCGCGCAGTGGTCTGTATGCAGAATCACCGGCACGCCATAATGTTCAGCCATTTGGTGCACATGATGAGCGCCAGAAATCGCACCCAAAATTGCCGCCTGCTGACCTTCTGCTTTCAGGCCTTTACCCGCGATGAATGCGGCACCGCCGTTAGAGAACTGAACGATGACTGGCGCGCGCACTTTGGCTGCGGCTTCCAGCACAGCATTGATTGAGTCGCTACCGACACAGTTCACTGCTGGCAAGGCGAATTTGTTTTCTTTTGCTACTGCGAAAACTTTCTGAACGTCATCACCAGTGATGACACCGGGTTTTACGAAATCAAAAATTTTAGACATGTTACGTGTCCCGTTTCGTTGGCCGTGGAGGGGTTAAAGAGGTCGATGTTAAATCGACAGGCTGTCTCGACACGAGATTGCGAACATCACATATCGAGACAACCACAGGAAAGGGGAAAAACGCCCCTTACCTTAAATTATTGCTTGGCACGTTCTTCCAGCATAACCACTGCTGGCAGTTTTTTCCCTTCGACAAATTCGAGGAATGCGCCACCACCAGTAGAAATGTAGGAGATTTTATCTGCAATACCAAACAGATCGATTGCAGCAAGCGTATCGCCGCCACCTGCAATAGAGAACGCGTCGCTATCTGCGATAGCACGAGCGATGGTCTCGGTTCCTTTACGGAAATTAGGGAATTCAAAGACGCCAACCGGGCCATTCCACAGGATGGTCTTGGCATTTTTCAGAATTTCAGCCAGACGCTCAGCGGATACATCACCCAGATCCAGAATCTGCTCTTCGTCTTTGATTGCCGTAACAGACTTCAGCGTTGCAGCTGCAGTTTCAGAGAATTCTGACGCAACACGCACATCGCTCGGTACTGGAATATCACAGGTTTCCAGCAGCTTTTTCGCTTCAGGAATCAGGTCAGCTTCGTACAGGGATTTACCCACATTGTGGCCTTGTGCGGCAACGAAGGTGTTGGCGATACCGCCACCGACGATCAACTGATCGGCGATTTTAGACAGGGAATCCAGTACGGTCAGCTTGGTGGAGACTTTAGAGCCACCAACGATAGCGACCATCGGACGGGCTGGTTTGCTCAAGGCTTTACCCAGCGCTTCCAGCTCACCAGACAGCAGCGGGCCTGCACAAGCGATAGTGGCAAATTTACCCACGCCGTGGGTTGAAGCCTGCGCGCGGTGTGCAGTACCGAATGCGTCCATTACGAACACATCACACAGCGCCGCATATTTCTTGGACAGGACTTCGTCGTCTTTCTTCTCGCCTTTGTTAAAGCGGACGTTTTCCAGTACAACCAGCTCGCCTTCGGCGACATCAACACCATCCAGGTAATCTTTCGCCAGACGTACAGGAGAAGACAGTTTCTCTTTCAGGTAGTCAACGACAGGCAGCAGAGAAAACTCTTCGTTGTACTCGCCTTCGGTCGGGCGTCCCAGATGGGAAGTGACCATAACGCGAGCGCCTTGTTTCAGGGCGATTTCGATGGTCGGCAGAGAGGCACGGATGCGCGCATCAGACGTCACTTTCCCTTCTTTTACTGGTACGTTCAGATCCGCACGAATAAGAACACGTTTACCAGCCAGATCCAGATCGGTCATCTTAATTACAGACATGGTGAATCCTCTTGTTGATTCTCTTTTAAAGTTGCTTGAGCGAGATAGCGACCCTAGATCGCCACCGTCGTACTAGAAACCGCTGGCCGCCATCGCCCGTGTTGTATCCAACATCCGGTTGGCAAAGCCCCATTCGTTATCGCACCAGACCAATGTTTTAATCAGATGCTGACCACTGACCCGTGTCTGCGTACCGTCGACAATGGCACTGTGCGGATCGTGGTTAAAATCAGCCGACACTAACGGCAATTCAGTATAATCAACTATACCACGAAACGACTCATGCGCTGATTTTTGCAATAGTGCGTTAATTTCATTCACATTTACGGCTTTCCTGACGCTCACGCTCAGGTCAATTGCCGTGACGTTAATCGTCGGCACTCGCACCGAGATCGCCTCAAAACGATCGACAAACTGCGGAAAAATACGGGTGATCCCCGCTGACAGTTTGGTATCTACCGGAATGATCGACTGGCTGGCGGCTCGTGTACGCCGCAGATCGTGATGATAAGCATCGATCACCGGTTGATCGTTCATCGACGAGTGAATCGTCGTCACCGTACCATTCTCGATACCAAAGGCATCATCCAGCAGTTTGATGACCGGGATAATGCAGTTGGTCGTGCAGGACGCATTGGAAACGATGCGATGCCCACTTTCCAACTGATGGTGATTGACGCCAAACACCACCGTGGCATCCAGATCCGTCGTTCCCGGATGAGAAAACAGCACCTTCTTCGCACCTGCCGCCAGATGAGCTTCCCCATCTTCCCGGCTACCGTAGACGCCGCTGCAATCCAGCACGATATCGATACCGAGTTCTCGCCAGGGCAATGGCTGAATCTCTGTCTGATGCAACAGACGAATACAGTCATCACCGACATAAAGCTGGTCACACTCCTGACGCACATCCCACGAAAAACGGCCATGACTGGAGTCGTACTTGAGCAAATGCGCCATGCCTTCCGCGCTCGCCAGCTCATTGATCGCCACAACCGTAATCTCGGCTCGGCGACCCGATTCATACAACGCACGTAAAACACTGCGGCCGATGCGGCCAAAACCGTTTATCGCAATACGAATCGTCATGGCGTTCCTTGTGATTCCTTGTGTCATAGCAGAGTTACCCAGCGCATAGGATATACCCTTCTTAGACACCAGAGAACCCCTGGAGAAACGCCGTCAGCACAACAACTGAAACGCTTCAGCTAGAATAAACGAATTAACGCATAAAAGAAATATTCTCGTTTGGCACACGCCAGAAGAGTGACCTGCGTCATAAAAATGAAAAAGCCGCGATCGGGGGACAAACAACGCACATCAAGAGGTAGGTTAAGTTAAAGATGAAAAAAAGCCGCCAGCGTTAGCTGACGGCTTCTCATATCGAGATTAACGCGGCGTAATTACTTCAGCAGCGCCTGCGCTTTTTCGACCACGTTATCGACCGTGAAGCCGAACTCTTCGAACAGCAGCTCAGCCGGAGCCGATTCGCCGAAGCTTGTCATGCCGACAATCGCGCCGTTCAGGCCGACGTACTTGAACCAGTAGTCCGCGATACCCGCTTCAATCGCGACGCGCGCCGCTACCGCTTTCGGCAGTACCGCTTCACGGTAGGCCGCATCCTGCTTGTCGAATGCATCCGTTGACGGCATAGACACCACGCGCACCTTGCGGCCTGCGGCGGTCAGTTTGTCATACGCGCCGACAGCCAGTTCAACTTCAGAACCAGTCGCAATCAGGATCAGCTCAGGTTGGCCATCGCTGTCTTTCAGCACATAGCCACCTTTCGCCACGTTCGCCAACTGCTCAGCAGTACGGGGCTGCTGCGCCAGGTTCTGACGAGACAGGATCAGCGACGTCGGGCCGTCCTGACGCTCGATGGCGTATTTCCACGCCACCGCCGTTTCCACCTGATCCGCCGGACGCCAGTTGCTCATATTCGGCGTCACGCGCAGGCTTGCCAGCTGTTCAACCGGCTGGTGTGTCGGGCCGTCTTCGCCCAGACCGATGGAGTCGTGGGTGTAAACGTAGATGCTGCGGATTTTCATCAGCGCGGCCATACGCACGGCATTACGCGCATATTCCACAAACATCAGGAAGGTTGCGGTGTACGGTACAAAGCCCCCGTGCAGCGCAATCCCGTTGGCAATTGCCGTCATGCCGAATTCACGCACGCCGTAGTGGATGTAGTTACCCGCGTGGTCTTTATCCAGTGAAACCGAGCCGGACCAGATGGTCAGGTTGCTCGGTGCCAGGTCGGCAGAGCCGCCCAGGAATTCCGGCAGCAGTTTGCCGTAAGCTTCCAGCGCGTTCTGTGAGGCTTTGCGGCTGGCGATTTTCGCCGGATTGGCCTGCAAATCGTCGATAAATTTCTGCGCGTCTGCCTGCCAGTTGGTCGGCAGTTCACCGCTGGTGCGGCGTGTGAACTCAGCAGCCAGCTCAGGGTACGCGCTGGCGTAGGCGGCAAACGCCTCATCCCAGGCCGCTTCCTTACGCTGACCGGTCGGTTTTGCATCCCAGGCAGCATAAATGTCAGCCGGGATATCAAACGGCGCGTGCGCCCAGCCCAGCTGTTCGCGGGAAGCCGCGACTTCCGCATCACCCAGCGGCGCACCGTGGGAATCGTGCGTACCGGCCTTGTTCGGAGAACCGAAGCCAATCACGGTTTTACACATCAGCAGCGACGGCTTGTCGGTGACAAGCTGGGCTTCGCCGATGGCGCGCTTGATGGCGTCCGCATCGTGACCGTCCACGCCACGTACTACGTGCCAGCCGTAGGCTTCAAAACGGGCAGCGGTATCGTCGGTAAACCAGCCTTCAACGTGACCGTCGATGGAGATGCCGTTGTCATCATAAAACGCGGTCAGTTTGCCGAGCTTCATGGTGCCTGCCAGCGAGCAGACTTCGTGGGAAATCCCTTCCATCATGCAGCCGTCACCCAGGAAGGTGTAGGTATGATGGTTAACAATCTCGTGGCCCGGACGGTTGAATTGCGCCGCCAGCGTACGCTCGGCAATCGCCATCCCCACAGCGTTGGCAACACCCTGACCCAGCGGGCCAGTGGTGGTTTCGACGCCGGCGGTGTAGCCGTATTCAGGGTGACCCGGAGTTTTGGAATGCAGCTGACGGAAGTTTTTCAGTTCTTCAATCGGCAGGTCGTAGCCGGAGAGATGCAGCAGGCTGTAAATCAGCATGGAAGCGTGGCCGTTGGACAGCACGAAGCGGTCACGGTTGGCCCAGTTAGGGTTGGCCGGATTATGGTTAAGATAATCGCGCCACAGCACTTCGGCGATATCGGCCATGCCCATCGGTGCACCAGGGTGACCGGATTTGGCTTTCTGCACCCCATCCATGCTAAGCGCACGGATAGCATTGGCAAGTTCTTTACGAGAGGACATGCTTGACTCCAGATCGGATTGAACGACTGCCTTTCTTGAATAATCGATAAAAAACAACAAATTAAACAAGAATGACAAAATAAATATGATTACAAATGTACATGAAAAGCAGAGGGAATGCACATGGAACCGTGAGCAAAAAACAGGGATTTATCGGCTAACGAATCAATGGCGGTTCTTTTGCCAATTGTGCAGTTGATTGCAGCGCCATACGCTATGTTTTCCAGTGGGTTTACCTTTATCCACAGCCTCTTTTTGGAACGCTCTGGAAACAAAATTCATGGCCTACGGGCTATCAGAAAACATACAAATCAGATTTTCCGATCTATTTCTCTACGCGGTTTTCGGGTAGGTTATAGCCGTTTTTCTTTCGTATTAAAAAACAAACACAATCGTAGGGAGATGATTTTTATGGCTATTCGTTCTTCTGTACTGGCGCTGTGTGTCGCAACCTTGCTGACCGGCTGCCAGAACTTAAACACCAGTACCTTAATGCAATCCGGCGCACAGGCTTTCCAGGCGGCAACACTCAGCGATGCTGATGTTAAATCGCTCAGCAATCAGTCCTGTGAGCAAATGGATAAAGAAGCAAAGATTGCCCCTGCCGACAGCAAATACACACAGCGCCTTAATAAAATTGCAGATGCACTGGGCCATGACATCAACGGTACACCAGCCAACTATAAGGTTTATCTGACAAAAGACGTTAACGCTTGGGCAATGGCTAACGGTTGCATCCGCGTATACAGCGGCCTGATGGATATGATGAATGACAATGAAGTGGAAGGCGTTCTCGGCCACGAAATTGGCCACGTTGCGCTGGGCCACACTCGTAAAGCCATGCAAGTTGCCTATGCGGCGACGGCTGCACGTACTGCAATTGGCTCTGCGGGTGGCGTAGCAGCCTCCCTGTCACAGTCTCAACTCGCCGATCTGGGAGAAGCACTGGTTAATTCCCAATTCTCTCAAACTCAGGAAACGCAGGCAGATGATTACTCCTTCGATCTGCTGAAGAAACGTGGCGTCAAGCTGGAAGGTCTGGCAAGCAGCTTTGAAAAACTTGCCAAACTTGATGCTGGTCGTGAGAGCAGCATGTTCGATTCTCACCCTTCATCAGAAGGCCGCGCGAAACACATTCGTGAACGTATTGCTGCTGGGAAGTAATTCCACGCCCTGATTACTTGCAAAACGTCTACCCAAGGGCAATTGAAAAAATCTCAATTGCCCGCAAGTCATCCGACCACTATCATCCCCATCATATTCACAGTAAACTGTTGCATAACAGCTATCTTCGATCGATTCTATCTTTTCCATGATAGGATTTGAGAATTAATAGATATAAATAGATAGTTATTTTCAATCATATTTACTTCCCGTTCTCTTTTTAAGAAACGAATCCTGGCAGATTTCCAGATGCTGGAAGCAGCACTCCGCGAATGCGGCGGCATACGGAAAAACAGACAATCGTGATTAGCACAGAGACATCCGTCGCAATAAACAAGAATGATGGAGTAACCCCCTGTATTTAAAGATAGAAATAAACCAGTAAATCAAGCATACTATGTTAAACCAATAAAAATTTTTCCAGTTTGATCATATAGATATATGATAAAACCTGTTGTCGCGCCCGCAGGTTTCTCTAGAAGCTCCACCTTTTTAGCGATTTAAAGGCATTTCAGGATCGCGATTTCTTAATAACTGGATAACATCAGCAACGATTATTGGTTTATGGCCACTTTCAGACAATAAACTCATATGTGTTAAAAATCATGGATGTGAGAATTTTCAGTAAATGCAATTTTACCACGGTGGGATTACGGGAAATCCTATCCAGTATCCCTATGCTCTCGATAAAACCCGTCAACAGGTTTACGCTGCAGCAAGGAAAGAAGAAATGTATTTTCATCATTGACGGTAGCAGCGAGGGCTTTGAGGAATACTACGAGTCGATAAGAACTCACTTTTATAATATGGCGTCGTCGTTCGTTATCATCAATAATTCTCCCAATCACCCTCCCGTGTGCATTGACGAAAAAACGATTCTTATTTCAAAGTCAGCAGCCATCGATTCTTTTTATAAATTACTCGATTTCGTCCACCTCCACGACCGCCGTTTATTCAGTCCCGTCAGATTGTCAAAATCTGAATATGCCGTATTCCAGCATTGGTGTGCGGGCTACACAGCGGAAGCGATTGCCGATATCATCGGATTAAATAAGAAGTCAGTACTGAACAGCAAATCACGATTACTGAATAAATATGGCGTTCAGGATAAAAACTCTTTACTGCTTATTGCCAAAATTATCTTCAAAGACAGCGTCATTGAAGAATTTGATTCCCTTCCAAAACCAGCAGCCGATATCAATATGAGTAATTCGCTTATCTAAGCGATAGACGAAAAAAAGGGATGCTCACTCGCATCCCTTTTTACTCACTCAGCAACGCTTATTCTTCATCTTCCAAATAAGTATAGCCGTACAGTCCGCTTTCAAACTCCTCCAGGAACTGCGCCTGAAGTTCGGTATCCAGGTCAGTTTCTTTCACCTGATCGCGGAAACGGGTCATCAGCACTTTGGGGTCAAGCTGCACATACTCCAGCATGTCGGCAACCGTATTCCCTTCGTCAGATTCTTCAATCTCAACGGTGCCATCCTGGAAGACAAACACGTCAACGGTCGACGTATCGCCGAACAGGTTATGCATATTCCCCAGGATTTCCTGATAGGCACCGACCATAAAGAAGCCCAGCAGCGGCGGATTTTCTGGATCGTAAGGCGGCATTGGCATCGTCGTCGCGATCCCGTCACCATCGACATAATGATCGATCGTGCCATCGGAATCACAGGTGATGTCGAGCACGACAGCACGGCGCTCAGGCGGCTTGTTTAGCCCTTCCAACGGCATTACTGGGAACAACTGATCGATCCCCCATGCATCCGGCATGGATTGGAACAGCGAGAAGTTGACATACAGCTTGTCAGCCATCCGCTCCTGTAATTCATCAATCACTGGCCGATGCGCACGGTTGCTCGGATCCAGCTGTTCCTGAATCATCTGACAGATGCTCAGATAAAGCTGCTCTGCTTTCGCGCGCTGCGTCAGATCCAACATGCCGTGCGTGTATTGGGTATGCACATCATGCAAATCCATCTGGCTGTCGTGCAACCATTCACGCAGCGAACGGCGTTTTCCCGGCTGCTTGATTTCTTTCCAGGTTGACCACAGGCTCTCCAACGCACGCGGAGCGTCTTCTTCTGGCTCTGTAGGTTCACTGAACTCGTTGCGTTCAACCCCGATAATATTGGAAACCAACACGGTATGGTGCGCGGTTACCGCACGGCCAGATTCGGTGATAACCGTCGGATGTGGCAACCCGTTTTCGTTACAGGCATCACCGATGCCCCAAATCACGTTGTTGGCGTATTCGTTCAGGCCATAGTTCACTGAACAATCGGACTGAGAGCGCGTGCCTTCATAATCCACGCCCAACCCACCACCGACGTCGAAGCACTGGATATTTACACCCAACTTATGCAGTTCGACATAGAAGCGCGCAGATTCACGCACGCCCGTCGCGATATCACGGATATTCGCCAGCTGCGATCCCAGATGGAAATGCAGCAGTTGCAGGCTATCCAACCGCCCCGCTTCACGCAGCATCTCAACCAGTTGCAGCACCTGGACCGCCGCCAGACCAAACTTGGATTTTTCACCGCCGCTGGATTGCCACTTGCCCGACCCCTGAGAAGCCAGACGCGCACGGACGCCGAGGCGCGGCACCACATTCAAGCGCTCGGCTTCTTCCAGCACCAGCCGAATTTCGGACATCTTCTCGATGACCAGATAAACTTTGTGGCCCAGCTTTTCACCGATGAGTGCAAGACGGATGTATTCACGGTCTTTGTAGCCGTTACACACAATCACCGTGCGGGTCATGCCAGCGTGGCCCAGTACTGCCATCAGCTCCGCTTTTGAACCGGCTTCCAGACCTAACGGTTCACCGGAATTAGCCAGTGACTCAATGACACGACGATGCTGGTTAACCTTGATCGGATAAACCAGAAAATACCCACCTTCATAGCCAAATGATTCGCGGGCCTGTTTAAACGCGGCGTTAATAGAACGCAGGCGATGCTGAAGGATTTGCGGAAAACAGAACAGCGCAGGAAGGCGCTGATGGTTCTCTTTCTGCATATCTTTGACCAATCTGGCCAGATCGACGCGAGCTTCTGGTACGTCAGGATCCGGGCACACGCTAATGTGGCCGAGTTCATTGACGTCATAGTAATTATTGCCCCACCAGGCAATATTGTAAGTACGAAGCATTTCGCTGGCATTACGGTCATTCATGGCAACCTCCTGCATAGAGCGCAAATTTTCATGTTTACCCGTCGCTGACGAGCCGTGATGAATCATGTCGTCAGACATAACGAACCTCTTCTTTTTCTGGACTGCGGATCACATCAGTACCTGAATAAACAGCCCACATGAGCATACCTGCAACATGCGGCATCGACAGTGAAAAAACCGACATAGTGAAGTATGCCGTCACTTTATTACTCTTATTAGTGTAAAACACGTTGTCAGGCTCCGTGTTACGGGTCGATAAAACTCGTTGTGAAAATCACCGGGCGAACGTGACCAGAAAAGCGTTAAACACTTCTGGCGGAAAGAATAACAGGCAGGTTAACCAGCCCTGGAGTCCTGTGTCGAATTTAAAGACAGGCAACGTCGAGAAACGGAAAAGAAGGGTTGAGTCGCGGACGCGGTAGCGTCAAAAGGGACATATTGCGAACGCAATATACTCAGTAAACAACGGATCATTAATCCTACCACCTCCACGTGCGCCGCAGGCTATGCGGTCAGCCATCAATAAAAAATTCAAGATGTCGCGGGTTGCATCACCGCCCGCCGTTTATACCTACATGCTGCTGGAAAAGCAAAATGAAAATTATCGCCAGTCATCTCTTGTAAAAGAAAAAATGGCCGATGGTAAAGGACGATGGCGCGCTAATGCGAAAAACTACTGGCACTGAGACCAAAAGGTGACCTAGAATAGCCATCCAGATGTTAATCCGTCTATACCGATTAACTGATACACTGCTTAACGACTTTGATTTGAAGGTAAAGAAACTCATGGCTAAACACCTTTTTACGTCCGAGTCAGTCTCTGAAGGACATCCTGATAAAATTGCTGACCAGATTTCTGATGCGGTTCTCGACGCCATTCTGGAGCAAGACCCAAAAGCGCGTGTCGCTTGTGAGACTTATGTAAAGACCGGCATGGTGTTAGTCGGTGGTGAAATTACCACCAGCGCCTGGGTCGATATTGAAGAAATTACCCGCCGTACCGTGCGTGATATCGGTTATGTCAATTCTGAAATGGGCTTTGATGCCAACTCTTGTGCCGTACTGAGCGCGATTGGCAAGCAGTCTCCTGACATCAATCAGGGCGTTGACCGCCGCGATCCGCTGGAACAAGGCGCAGGCGATCAGGGTCTGATGTTCGGTTACGCGACCAACGAAACCGACGTCCTGATGCCAGCACCCGTGACTTACGCACACCGTCTGGTTCAGCGCCAGTCAGAAGTCCGCAAGAGCGGTTCTCTGCCGTGGCTGCGCCCGGATGCGAAGAGTCAGGTTACATTCCTGTACGACGATGGCAAGATTGCTGGCATCGATGCCGTGGTGCTGTCTACCCAGCATTCAGAAGACATCAGCCAGAAAGATCTGCATGAAGCGGTGATGGAAGAGATCATCAAACCGGTTCTGCCTGCAGAATGGCTGACTGCCAATACCAAATATTTCATCAACCCAACCGGACGCTTTGTTATCGGCGGCCCAATGGGTGACTGCGGTCTGACCGGTCGTAAAATCATCGTTGATACCTACGGCGGCGCGGCACGTCACGGCGGCGGTGCATTCTCCGGTAAGGATCCGTCTAAAGTAGACCGCTCTGCTGCCTATGCTGCACGCTATGTTGCCAAGAATATCGTCGCGGCTGGCCTGGCCGATCGCTGCGAAATTCAGGTGTCCTACGCTATCGGCGTGGCAGAACCAACCTCCATCATGATCGAAACCTTCGGCACAGAGAAAGTGTCCACCGAGCAACTGACGCTGCTGGTGCGCGAATTCTTCGATCTGCGTCCTTACGGCTTAATCCAGATGCTGGATCTGCTGCATCCGATTTATCAGGAAACGGCTGCCTACGGTCACTTTGGCCGCGAACATTTCCCGTGGGAAAAAACGGACAAAGCCGCACAGCTGCGCGAAGCTGCGGGCCTGTAATTCGGCGATGCAATAAATACCAAACGGCGAATGAAAATTCGCCGTTTTTCATTCTAGCTCCCTGAATATTTCGCTTCAGCTTCCCTATTGCGTCTCCCTGCCACTCAATTTATGCTCACAGCAATGAACACACCCCGAATCCCCATTGCCAGCCATCAGGCTGTGATGCGCTGCCTGCGTGATAAATTGCAGCAGGCTAACCTCACTTTGCAAACGAACTACACCGAGCCAGCAGTAAATTACCAGCAACGCGGTTCAACCGCAGGAACGGCCTGGCTGCAACACTGGGAAATTCGGCTGAATCCTGTCTTGTTGCAGGAAAACCAGCAGGCCTTTATCGATGAAGTCGTTCCTCATGAACTGGCTCATCTGCTGGTCTATGCGCGTTTTGGCCGTGTCGCACCGCATGGCAAGGAATGGCGCTGGATGATGGAAAACGTGCTGAGCGTCCCGGCAAAACGCACGCATCGGTTTGCGATACAATCCGTACAGGGGAAAACCTTCACCTACCTGTGTGATTGCCAACGGCATGAGCTGACGATCCGTCGGCACAATCGGGTGCTGCGCGGCGAAACAGAATATCGCTGTCGTCGTTGCGGGAAAATCTTACGTCATGATGTAAAAAGTTCTATTTAAAAGGGAATTTCCAGTTTTAAAAACTGCTTTTGCATTTGCCTGCCGACGAGACATCCGGTAGTCTGCCAACTTTACAGCCTGTGGATTATTTGGAATATGCTACGCAAAATTCTCGCTATCGCCGCCGTGGGCGCGGGTCTGTTTTCGGCTACCGCGCTGGGTCAAAACATCAATAATTTTTCGCAGGCAAAAGCCGCCGCTGTCGACATTAATCGCGATGCGCCGGGCTCGTTCTACTGCGGCTGTAAGATTACGTGGCAGGGCAAGAAAGGTACGCCCGATCTTGAATCCTGCGGTTATCAGGTCAGGAAAAATGAACAGCGTGCCAGCCGCATCGAGTGGGAGCATGTTGTGCCCGCTTGGCAGTTCGGCCACCAGCGCCAATGCTGGCAAGACGGCGGCAGAAAGAACTGTAACAGCGACCCTGTCTACCGCGAGATGGAAACCGATTTGCATAACCTGCAGCCTGCTATCGGCGAGGTCAACGGCGATCGTGGCAATGCCATGTATGGGCAATGGAACGGTGGTGCATCCCAATATGGTCAATGCGAGATGAAGGTCGACTTCAAAAATAATCTGGCAGAACCGCCCGCTCGCGCTCGCGGCCAGATCGCTCGAACCTATTTCTACATGCGCGACCGCTATCAGTTACGCCTTTCCAGCCAGCAAACCCAGTTGTTCGAAGCCTGGGATAAACAATACCCAGTCACTCAGTGGGAATGTACCCGCAATCAGCGCATTGCCGCAAAACAGGGAAACCCAAATCCCTACGTTCAACAAGCTTGCCAGCGTTAGTTCGTCTACCTACTATAGCGAATCTGTTTCCAACAAAACCACCGCCAGATAACGGTGGTTTTGCCTATTTCTGGCGTTCCTATACCCGTTAATTTCATTCAAAGGTCTTAATTCAGCATGCGAGTACCACGCATTTTTCATCCCGAAACGCTCCCCCTTAACGGCGGTGAAGTCGAACTGAGTGACGATGCCGCCAATCATGTTGGTCGCGTGTTACGCATGACGACGGGTCAGTCATTGCAGCTGTTTGATGGCAGCAATCATGCCTTTGATGCAGAAATCATCGCGGCTGGCAAAAAGAGTGTGCGCGTTCGCTTCACAGCAGGTAAGTTGGAAGATAAAGAATCGCCCCTACATTTACATCTGGGACAAGTGATGTCACGCGGCGAGAAGATGGAATTTACCATTCAGAAATCCATCGAACTGGGCGTCAATGTGATTACCCCACTGCTTTCTGAACGCTGTGGCGTCAAACTGGATGCCGAGCGTATGGAGAAAAAAATTAGCCAGTGGCAGAAAATTGCGGTCGCCGCCTGTGAACAGTCCGGCCGCAATTGTGTGCCGTTGGTGAGGCCAGCGATGACGCTGGAAGCCTGGTGTGCAGAACAAGACAACGCGTTGAAATTGAATCTGCACCCACGCGCCACACAGAGCATCAATACGTTACCACTGCCGGTAGATCGGGTCAGGCTACTGATCGGCCCAGAAGGCGGACTCACCGCCGGTGAAATTATCATGACCTCAGAACACGGATTCACTGATATCCTGTTGGGGCCACGCGTCTTGCGCACAGAAACCACTGCACTCACCGCCATGACCGCCTTACAGGTACGTTTCGGCGATTTGGGGTAAAGGAGAAAAGAATGATCAAACTCGGTATCGTGATGGACCCGATTGACACCATCAATATCAAGAAAGACACCAGCTTTGCCATGCTGCTGGAAGCACAGCGCCGTGGTTGGGAACTGCATTATATGGAGATGAACGATCTCTATATGCATGCGGGCGTCGCGCGTGCAACAACGCGTCGCCTGAGCGTCCAGTACGATTACGACGGCTGGTACGATTTCTCCGGTGAACAGGATATTGCGCTGGAAGAGTTGGATGTGGTGCTAATGCGTAAAGATCCGCCGTTCGATACGGAATTCATCTACGCCACCTATATCCTTGAACGTGCGGAAGAGAAAGGCACGCTGATCGTCAACAAGCCGCAGAGCCTGCGTGATTGCAATGAGAAGCTGTTCACCGCCTGGTTCCCGCATCTGACCCCTGATACGCTCGTTACGCGTCGTGCAGACAAACTGCGTCAGTTCCATGAAAAACACGGCGACGTCATTCTCAAACCGCTCGACGGCATGGGCGGCGCGTCTATTTTCCGTTTGAAGCAGGATGATGCCAACGTCTCGGTCATCATCGAAACGCTGACCGAACACGCGACCCGCTACTGCATGGCGCAAAACTATCTGCCTGCAATTAAAGATGGCGACAAACGCGTACTGGTGGTTGATGGCGAACCTGTGCCTTACTGTCTGGCGCGTATCCCGAAAAGCGGTGAGACACGCGGCAATCTGGCAGCTGGTGGCCGCGGTGAAGCGCGTCCGCTGACCGAAAGCGACTGGAAAATTGCCCGAGACGTCGCTCCGACGCTAAAAGCCAAAGGCCTGATTTTCGTCGGTCTGGATATTATCGGCGACCGCCTGACAGAAATTAATGTCACCAGCCCGACCTGCGTGCGCGAAATCGAAGCAGCCTACCCAGATGTTTCCATCACTGGCATGCTGATGGATGCCATTGAAAAACGTCTGGCTGCACGTATCCGCTAATACCAGAGACACCTGACACACCATCCGGCCCGTGCAATACGGGCCGTTTCTCCAACGCTGACGGATATCGATTAAAATACACAATGAATTTACAGCATCACTTCCTCATTGCTATGCCAGCACTACAGGACTCTGTATTTAAACGTTCGGTGGTCTATATCTGCGAACATAATGAAGACGGAGCCATGGGGCTGATCATCAACAAACCGATGGATCAGTTTTCCGTGGAAAATGTGCTGAAAAAGCTAAAAATAGACCCGACACCGCGCGATCCTGCCATTCGATTGGATAAACCCGTCTTCATAGGCGGCCCACTGGCCGACGATCGTGGCTTTATTCTGCATACGCCCTGCCCCGGATTTGGTTCCAGCATCAGTATTTCTGAGGACACCATGATCACCACGTCCAAAGACGTGCTGGAAACGCTAGGCACGCCCCAACAACCGAAAAATACGCTGGTCGCCTTAGGCTATTCCGCCTGGGAGAACGGCCAACTGGAAGAAGAACTGCTGGAGAATGCCTGGCTGACGACGCCTGCCGATGAAGACATTCTGTTCCACACGCCGATTGCCGAACGCTGGCGGGCAGCGGCCAGGAAGTTGGGCATCGATATTCATAATATCTCCACTGAAGTAGGACATGCCTGATGAGCAGCAGAACCATTCTTGCCTTTGATTTTGGGACAAAAAGTATCGGTGTCGCTATCGGTCAGGAGATTACCGGTACGGCACGCGCACTGACATCGTTCAAGGCGCAGGAAGGAATACCCGACTGGCAAAAAGTGGAGAAGCTGTTGTCAGAATGGCAGCCCGATCTGGTCGTCGTCGGCCTGCCGCTCAACATGGATGGCACCGAGCAACCACTGACGGCACGGGCACGGAAGTTCGCTAACCGACTGCATGGCCGTTTTGGCATCGCTATTGAGTTACACGATGAACGCTTGAGTACAGTGGAAGCGCGAGCCGATCTCTTCGAACGCGGTGGCTTTAAAGCGCTGGATAAAGGTAGCGTAGACGCGGCTTCTGCGGTGATTATTCTGGAGAGCTGGTTCGACGCACAGCTTTAAAAGACAATCCCGTGTAGCCGAGGATCCGACCACACGGGACTATACCCGTCATACTTCAAATTGCATGTGCGTTGGCTGCGCTCAAATACTTGGCCCGTCGTGGGCCTCGCCCTAAAGGGCCGCAGCAAGCAGCGTTCAAATCTACTCCAGGCAGATTTGTCACCCGAATCACTTACCTATGTAAGCTCATCGGGATGAAATGAGAGACATCCTGTCTCTCACCGGAGGCCAGCCTTTGGCTGGTCAAATTCGTTCCTGACGAATTTGTCCTTCCCTTGCCGCCTGCCTGAAATTTGAATTATTTAGGGTATATAGATGTTAATTAGGTATCTGGGAATTCACGGATGAAACGTTCGACATCATCAACCATAGATTCTGTTCCTACGAAGAACGGTGAGCGCTGATGCAGTTTCTCTGGCGTGATATCCAGAATACGGTTTTTACCGTCGCTGGCCTTGCCGCCTGCCTGCTCCGCCAGAAACGCCATCGGGTTGCACTCGTATAGCAAACGCAGTTTGCCTTTCGGATAGCTCGCCGTGCTCGGGTACAGGTAAATCCCGCCTTTCAGCAGATTACGGTGGAAATCTGCGACCAGTGAGCCGATGTAACGCGACGTATAAGGACGCTGCGTCTCTTCATCCTGCTCCTGACAGTATTTGATGTATTTCTTCACGCCAGCAGGAAACTTGATGTAGTTCCCTTCGTTGATGGAATACATATTCCCTTTTTCTGGGAAGCAAACTTTTTCATGCGAGAGACAGAATACACCGAGCGACGGATCGTAGGTAAAGGCGTGAACGCCGTGACCCGTGGTATACACCAGCATGGTAGAAGAACCGTAAACGATGTAGCCCGCAGCAACCTGCTGACTACCCGGCTGTAAGAAGTCAGCTTCCGTGACTGACGTTCCCAGCGGCGTAATACGGCGATAAATAGAGAAAATCGTACCGACGGAGACGTTCACATCAATATTCGACGAACCGTCCAGCGGATCCATCAGAACCACATACTTGGCATTTTCCGCCTTATCACCTTCAAAGATAACAATTTCGTCTTCTTCTTCGGAGGCAATACCTGCTACTTCACCACGCGCTTTTAATGCAGCTTTCAGTTTCTCATTGGCATACAGATCGAGCTTCATCTGTACTTCGCCCTGAACATTAGAAATACCGCTGGCTCCCAGGATATCAACCAGACCCGCTTTATTGATATCACGGTGAATAATCTTGGCACCCAGTTTAATAGCAGACAGCAGCGCGGTAAGCTCACCTGTGGCGTGAGAGAAATCGTGCTGTTTTTCGACGATAAATTCGCCTAACGTTTTCATAACACTATTCCAGAATCTACGGATGAAAAGCGGTTTCATTTCTGCACCGCCAACGTTTGCGCATGCAGTGTAGCCCAAAGAGAAAGTGAGTACCTAGTCAAATCCATTTCTTATGGCGGATTCATAGCGTTAGAATGTGACACAGACTCACTGTGAAGATGGAAAATGTATGCGTATTCATATTTTAGGTATCTGCGGCACCTTTATGGGTGGCCTTGCCCTGCTTGCTCGTTCGCTGGGGCATGACGTCACAGGCTCAGATGCAAATGTTTATCCCCCCATGAGTACCTTACTTGAAGAGCAGGGAATCACGCTGATTCAGGGCTACGATCCGGCACAGCTTAGCTCCGTGCCTGATTTAGTCATCATCGGTAATGCGATGACGCGCGGAAACCCGTGTGTCGAGGCCGTACTGGAACAGGGATTACCTTACGTTTCCGGTCCACAGTGGCTGCATGATTATGTGCTGCGCGATCGCTGGGTGATTGCCGTTGCAGGAACGCATGGCAAAACCACCACGGCGGGGATGGTCACCTGGATTCTGGAAGATTGCGGCTACCAGCCAGGCTTTGTGATCGGTGGCGTTCCCGGCAACTTCACCGTTTCCGCACGCTTGGGTGACAGCCCGTTCATGGTGCTCGAAGCCGATGAATATGATTGCGCATTCTTCGACAAGCGTTCCAAATTCGTACACTACTGCCCAAGAACGCTGGTGCTCAACAATCTTGAGTTCGATCACGCCGACATCTTTGACGATCTGAAAGCCATTCAGAAACAGTTCCATCATCTTGTACGACTGGTGCCGAGCAGCGGGAAGATCATCCTGCCAACCAACGACCTTAACCTCAAACAGGTGATGGGAATGGGATGCTGGAGCGAGCAGGAACTGGTCGGCGAAGAAGGCACATGGCGGGCACAAAAAGTGTCGACCGATGCCAGCCAATATCAGGTTTACCTGAATAAGGAACTCGTCGGTGAAGTCCACTGGAAGCTGGTGGGTGAACACAACATGCACAACGGGCTGATGGCCATCGCTGCCGCTCACCACGTCGGCGTGCTACCCGCAGATGCCTGCCGCGCGCTGGGCGGATTTATCAACGCGCGCCGCCGCCTTGAATTACGCGGTACAGAGCATGGCGTCACCGTTTATGACGATTTCGCGCACCACCCGACTGCGATTCTGGCGACGCTGTCGGCGCTACGTAGCAAGGTTGGCGGCACGGCTCGTATTCTGGCCGTACTTGAACCCCGTTCAAACACCATGAAATTGGGAATGTGCAAAAATGAACTGGCGCCGTCATTAGGTCGCGCCGATGAAGTTTTCCTATTCCAGCCCACACATATTCCGTGGCAGGTCGTAGAAGTCGCGGAAGCCTGCGTACAGCCCGCTCACTGGAGCGCGGATATTGATACGTTGGTAGAAAACATCGTCAAAACCGCACAGCCTGGCGACCATATTCTGGTGATGAGCAACGGCGGGTTCAGCAACATCCACAATAAGCTGCTGGATAGCCTGAAGAACAAAGCGCGGAAGGCGAAAGAAGCTCAGGAATAACAGGTAGAAGCCGTTGTTGCTTACATCACGGCGGCTAAACAGTAGACAGCAAAAAGGACGGGAACCCCGTCCTTTTTCATCTTCGCATCACCCGTTAAGGGTGGCAAAATCAAGCGTCGAACGGATCGCGCAACACCATCGTTTCGCTACGATCTGGGCCAGTAGAAATAATATCAATCGGCACACCAGTGATTTCTTCGATACGTTTGATGTAGTTCAGCGCAGCCTGCGGCAGTTTGCTGTGATCTTTCACGCCAAACGTGCTTTCAGACCAACCCGGCACTGTTTCGTAAATCGGCTCAAGACCTTCCCAGCCTTCAGCAGCCAGCGGAGTAGTATCCACTTCGGTGCCATTCGGCAAACGATAGCCTACGCAGATTTTAATCTCTTTCAGACCGTCCAGAACATCCAGCTTAGTCAGGCAGAAACCAGACAGCGAGTTGATCTGTACCGCACGACGTACGGCAACCGCATCCAGCCAGCCGGTACGACGACGACGACCCGTTGTCGCGCCAAATTCGTTACCTTTCTGAGACAGATACTCACCCACTTCTTCAAACAGCTCAGTCGGGAATGGACCTGCACCTACACGGGTAGAGTAAGCTTTAACGATACCCAGTACGTAGTCTACATAGCGAGGACCCAGACCAGAACCGGTAGCAACGCCGCCCGCAGTGGTGTTTGAGGAAGTCACGTACGGATAAGTACCGTGGTCGATATCCAGCAGCGTACCCTGCGCGCCTTCAAACATGACGAAATCGCCACGCAGGTGTGCTTTGTACAGCAGATCGGAAACATCAACGACCATCGCGGTCAGAATATCGGCAATCGCTAACACGTCGTCCAACACTTTCTGGTAGTCGACAGCATCCGCTTTATAGTAGTTAACCAACTGGAAGTTATGGTATTCGACGATCTCTTTCAGTTTGACGGCAAAGGTTTCTTTATCAAACAGATCGCCAACGCGCAGGCCACGGCGAGCAACTTTATCTTCATACGCAGGGCCGATACCGCGGCCAGTCGTACCAATTGCTTTCGCACCACGCGCTTTTTCACGCGCGTTATCCAACGCAACGTGATAAGGCAGAATTAACGGACAGGCTTCAGAAAGCAGCAGACGTTCGCGTACCGGGACGCCACGCGCTTCAAGCTCCGTCATTTCTTTCATCAATGCGTCAGGCGCCAGCACAACACCGTTACCGATGATGCTAACAACATTTTCACGCAGAATGCCAGAAGGAATTAAATGAAGGACGGTTTTTTCACCGTTGATAACCAGCGTGTGGCCAGCGTTGTGTCCGCCCTGATAGCGCACAACATATTTAGCCCGTTCAGTCAGCAGGTCAACGACCTTGCCTTTACCTTCGTCACCCCATTGGGTGCCCAGTACGACGACGTTCTTACCCATTTCAAGAATCACCAGGTTGCTTAAAAAAGGATTCTACCATCTCATTTGGATGCTTTCAGTACTTTTAGCACACGATTGCGCACATTTTTCCGCTTAATTTTAGCCACCCATCCGGCTACGCAACATGTAGTAGATCACGCACCCTGCAACAACTATTCCGCCGCCAAAACGGCGCAAAATAGTATCCGGCAACTGCGCTATTCCCAAAATCATACGTCGCCAGAGTCGAGGAAACAGCAGCGGCCCCAGCCCTTCAAGCACCAAAACCAGCCCAAGCGCCAGCCAAATCGTTGAATTCATAACCCCCCCTTTTCCCACTTCGAATACAAGCAGGAGCAAACCCTTAGACATATCTCTGCCAGAAAATGGCAAAAAAAAGCCCGGAGAAAGAACCCGGGCTTGATGGGACGTCAGTTAATGACTATCAGCGGCGTGGTACCATGCTGCTGTCCGGCGACTTCATGTAGCGGAAGAAGTCGCTATCCGGGCTGAGAACCATGACGTCCTGATTATTACTGAAGCTGCTTTCGTAAGCACGCAGGCTACGAACGAAAGAGTAGAAGTCAGGATCTTCACTGAATGCGTTAGCGAACAGTTTCGCCGCTTCGGCATCCCCTTCACCACGGGTAATACGCCCTTGACGCTCAGCTTCAGCCAGCGTACGGGTAACTTCATAGTCTGCCGTCGCTTTCAGCTTTTCAGCTTCTTCCTGACCTTGTGAACGGTGGCGACGCGCTACCGCTTCACGCTCTGCACGCATACGTTGGTAAATAGCGTCAGACACTTCAGTTGGCAGGTTGATTTGCTTAATTCGCACATCGATAACCTCAATACCCAGCGCAGCCATGCTGTTAGGGTTGATGTGAGGCTCGTTGCTCGCCGTCTCTTTCTCGACACGTGCAGCAGCAGAAGCAATCGCATTATCGGCCTCGGTCGTTTCACCGGTACCCGTATTCAGCGCTTCACGCACGTCGGACATCAGTTGACCACGTGAGTCGGTAACGATGCCTTTTACATCCAGACGACCAATCTCGGAACGCAGACGGTCACTGAATTTACGTTTCAGCAGTACTTCAGCCTGAGAGATGTCACCACCGCCCGTTGCCAGATAATAGCGGCTGAAATCGCTGATACGCCATTTCAGGTAGGAATCGACAATCAGGTCTTTTTGCTCTTTAGTGATAAAGCGGTCAGCCTGGTTTTCCATAGTCTGAATACGCGCATCCAGCATTTTCACTGAATCGATAAATGGAATCTTGAACTGCAATCCCGGCGCATAAATCAGCGGTTTGTTGTCGTCATCACGCAATACTTTGCCAAAACGCATCACGATGCCGCGCTGGCCTTCCTGCACCACAAACAGTGACGCATAGACCACCATCAGTACCAGGATCAGGATAAATAGTAAGGGCTTACGCATCGATTATTCTCTCCCTACTCGAGTGAAGTCATCACGCTGCGCATTTGCTCTGCGCTGATCCATGATATTTCCATTGTTACTGCTGCGCGTCTGGTTGCTATTCGTCGCACCGCTGCTGTTGCCAGGCAAACGCAGTGGGCTAGCGCTGCTGCTGTTATTGCTTTGCGTATTGTCACTGCCTTGTCCACGCAGCATCTGATCCAACGGCAGCACCATCAGGTTGCCCCCCTTGTCATTGACCAGAACTTTACGGGTATGACTCAGCACGCGTTCCATGGTTTCGATATACAAACGCTCGCGGGTGATTTCAGGGGCCGCTTTATATTCCGGTAAGACTCTGGCAAAACGGGCAACTTCACCCTGAGCTTCCAGAACAGTACGGGTTTTATAAGCGCGAGACTCTTCCAGAATACGCTGAGCCTGACCGTTGGCACGCGGTTGCACTTCGTTCGCGTAGGCTTCCGCTTCACGAATATACTGCTGTTCGTTTTCACGCGCGGCAATCGCATCATCAAACGCGGCCTTCACTTCTTCCGGCGGACGCGCGGTCTGGAAGTTGACGTCCAGCAGCGTGATACCCATGTTGTACGGACGAACGGTTTCTTCCAGTACACGCTGAGTATCTGTACGCACAATGGTACGGCCTTCCGTCAAAATTTTGTCCATCGTGTACTTACCAATAACGCCGCGCAGCGCGCTGTCAGTTGCCTGACGCAGGCTGTCATCCGCATTGGTTACACTGAACAGATATTGTTCTGGCTGCGTGACACGATACTGCACGTTCATTTCAACGCGCACGACGTTTTCATCTGACGTCAACATCACGCCCGACGTCGCCAGTTCACGCACCGATTCAACGTTCACCGCGCGAACAGAATCGATAAAGGTCGGTTTCCAGTTAAGACCCGGACCAACCAAATGGCTGAACTTACCAAAGCGCGTGACGACACCGCGTTCCGCTTCTTTAATGGTATAGAAACCAGTAGCAGCCCAGATGACAACCGCAGCGACGGCAGCGATACCGACGATCCGGCCACCCAATGCTGGGCCACCAGAATTTCCACTGTTGCTTGAGCCAGAACCTTTTCCGCCACCCAGATCGCTGAGTTTTTTGCTCAGTTTACGGAAGATGTCGTCCAGATCCGGCGGCCCCTGATCTCGGCCACCTTTATTGTTATTTCCGCCAGAGTTGCCGCCATTATTGCTGCTGCTCCCCCACGGGTCGCGGTCTTGTCCGTTATTACCGGGCTGATTCCACGCCATGTTTTAGCTCCATTCTTTATGATAGGTGTTCTTCAGGTTCAATATCCCAGAGTCCGTCAGACTATTTCACCGTTCAGACTGTTTATGCCAGTCAAATCAGACAATATAGTCCATCAGTTCCTGCTCTTTTTTGCAGAGGCGGCGCCAGTCAGCAATCGGCATACGAATAACCAGACCAATTTGCCCATCCTCTTCAATCCATTCTTTTTCTATTGCCTGAAGCTGGTAAAAACGACTACGCAAGCGTCCTGCCTGCGGGGGAAGATGCAAGGTATGTTGTGCGATTTCCCCGGAAAGTCGCTCAGTCAATGCCTGAAATAGCAACGGAATACCGTCTCCGGTCTGTGCTGAAAGCCAGACCCGTACCGGTAGATTTTCTTCGTTGCGATCGATACGCGGAACGAAATCATCCAGCATATCAATCTTGTTCATTACCAACAGCGCAGGTATTTCATCTGCCTCAATTTCCGCCAGTACGTCATCAACCGCATCAATATTCTCGTCAAGACGAGGGTCTGCGGCATCAACAACGTGCAACAGCAGCGAGGCCTGACGTGTTTCCTGTAGTGTAGCCTTAAACGCAGCCACCAAATCGTGAGGTAACTGCCGGATAAAACCTACGGTATCCGCCAGCACTGTATCACCGACATCATCCACTTGAATGCGGCGCAATGTTGGATCCAGAGTGGCAAATAACTGATCGGCGGCATAAACGCCTGCCGATGTAATCTTGTTAAACAGCGTGGATTTACCCGCGTTGGTATAGCCCACCAGCGAAACGGTGGGAACATCGGCACGAACCCGCGACCGACGCCCCTGTTCACGCTGTTTTTCTACCCGTTCGAGACGCGACAGTATCTGACTGATACGGTTACGCAATAAACGACGGTCGGTTTCAAGCTGGGTTTCACCCGGGCCACGCAGACCAATACCGCCTTTCTGACGTTCAAGGTGCGTCCAACCGCGAACCAACCGGGTTGCAAGGTGGCGCAGCTGTGCCAGTTCTACCTGTAATTTCCCTTCGTGAGTACGCGCACGCTGGGCAAAAATATCTAAAATCAATCCGGTACGGTCGATTACTCGGCACTCGCACAAACGCTCCAGATTACGCTCTTGGGCCGGCGTCAGTGCATGATCAAACAGCACGACAAACGCGCCAGTTTCTTTTACTGCCTGAGCAATTTCTTCGGCTTTGCCTTCCCCAACAAAATACTTGGGATGAGGAGCCTTACGGCTACCAGTAACAACCTGCAAAGACTCGATACCGGCAGAAGAAACCAGAGACTCAAACTCCAGCAGATCTTCCGTATCTCTATCTTGCGAGAAATAAATATGAACTAATATGGCCCGTTCACCTGATTCATAACGGTCAAACAAGCGAGTAACCTCTCAAACGAGCAAAAAACACCACAGCGAAGGGGCCGAGCGATGCGTCCAGCTCTCCCGCGCCGTGGTGAATTGACAATACGCCTTACTCGGCGTCATCAGCTTCTGGCGACTGCTGCTGAGCAGTCGTGTTACTACCGTGATAGTTGTTGCTGCCGCCTGGATTGTTGCTATGGTGAGAGACTGGGCGAGAAGGAACAACTGTAGAGATAGCGTGCTTATAAACCATCTGACTGACCGTGTTTTTCAACAAAATCACGAACTGATCGAAAGATTCGATCTGACCTTGCAACTTAATACCGTTCACCAAATAAATCGAAACCGGAACACGTTCACGACGCAAAGCGTTCAAGAACGGATCTTGCAAAGATTGCCCCTTAGCCATTCTATATTTTCCTTATTTGTATGTTGTTTGTAACAAAGAACCCTATGGCTCTAAAATAACGGTGTAAAAAACTTGCACGCTGAGACTCATCGATTGTACACAATCACTCAACCTATGCACTAACAACCTGTCCACTCGTCATACTTCAAGTTGCATATGCGTTGGCTGCGCTCACTCACCCGAATCACTTACCTGAGTAAGCTCATCGGGACTCCTTCCCTTGCCGCCTTTCTGAAACTTGAATTATTTAAAGTGTATTACCTTGTCCAGTGCTTCAATCGGTTTTTCGCTATCCAGCCAGCAGACATCGTCCCAACCGCGCAGCCAGGTCATTTGCCGCTTCGCTAACTGACGCGTCGCACAAATTCCCCGATAAACCATCTCATCGTAATCAATTTCACCGGATAAATATGACCACATCTGGCGATAACCAACGCAACGAACAGAGGGCATATCCGTATGAAGGTCTTGCCGAGCAAACAATGTCCGGGCTTCTGTCTCAAAACCTGCCGCCAACATCTGATGAAAACGCTGTTCAATCCGCTCATGCAACAATTCACGCGTCGCTGGGGCGATAGCAAACTGATGAACCTGATAGGACAGCGCGTCGCCAGACGTTTTTGTCAGTTCAGTTAAAGTGTTACCTGAAACGAAAAAAACTTCCAGTGCTCGCGAGAGTCTCTGCGGATCATTTGGATGAATCCGAATGGCAGCTACCGGATCGATCTCACTGAGCTGCCGATGCATCGCTTCCCAGCCGATTTCTTTTGCCTGCTCTTCAATGCGTTGACGTACGGCGGCATCGGCTGACGGCAGAGGAGAAAGTCCCTCCAGCAGCGCCTTGAAATACAGCATCGTCCCCCCGACTAACAGGGGAATGCGCCCAGCAGCGGTAATGTCCGCCATCTCACGTAACGCATCGCGGCGAAAATCAGCCGCAGAATAGGATTCTGTCGGATCGAGAATATCGATTAACCGATGCGGGGCCAATGCCAGCTCTTCCGCACTCGGTTTCGCCGTCCCAATATCCATATCTTTATAGATGAGGGCGGAATCTACGCTAATCAACTCTACCGGCAAATATTCTCGTAACGCCATTGCCAATGCCGTTTTTCCTGACGCCGTCGGCCCCATGATAAAAATGGCGGGCGGCAACGACATTTGTTCTACATCACTCATGCTTTAAAGCCTTGATGGCATCCTGGATGTCCATCATCGATAAAAGTTCAGACGGCGGCGTTTTCGCCAACTGCGGACAAAGCCGCTCGACATCCGCCAGTAATTGTATGGCCTGAGAATGGCTCCAGCTTTCCTGCTCACTCTGCAATCGCGTTGCCATCCACGATGCCAATTCACCAGGCTCCACCTGCTGTGTTTCAACCGTCTGATAGTCGGCCAGATAGCCTATCAGTTCAGAGATCAAGTTTTGTAAATTTTGTTGGCGCAATGGTAAAGGTACGGCACGCAATGTGGCACGCTGTGACTCAACCACGACTTCAATACCAAAACGCGCCAGCAAAGCATGATGGGCAGACAAAACGTTCAGCTCAGATTTACTCAACGTCAGGCGCTGAGGAATCAGCAACGGCTGCGCCCGCAACCCTTCTTCCGACGGCGTCAACTGCACCGCTTTCAGATAACGTTCAGCAACGGAAAGCGACAGCATCGCCAAGCCCTTATGGTACTCCAACAGCGCGTAGCACGGCGGATAAACCGTCAATACTCGCCCAAAACCGTTTGATTGGCTTTCCAGCGGTGATTCAACCGGCGCACGTTGTTTGTTATTGCTGGCTGCAATGTTATCCGTCGTGGTTCGATTTGGCGGTGCGTCATGCGATACCGTGGATGGGACAACCCTATCCGACGACATAATGTGATTCGACGGTACAGAAATACGCTCGCCAGACGGCGGCGGTGCACTTGCTGCGCTATCCGTCGGTTGCAGCAAGGTTTTATACAGCTCACCCTGCTTTTTCTGGTACGGATTCTCTGGCTGATAGCCGGAATAGGCCGATTCTTTCGCCTGACCGGAATGACCCGCGCGCGGCGTTTTCCCACCATACGATGGCGAACTATCGGTACGTGACGGCTGGGCAAAGTGGTTTTCACCTGCGGCGATACGGTTTTCCTGCTGCCATTGCACGGGTTTCCCGGTCTCCGGCTCTGTCATGCCAAGTGCCGGTGAGGATGCCTGTTGCAGAACGGACATCACGGCCTGATAGATAAAGTCATGCACCAACCGAGCCTGATGGAACCGTACCTCATGCTTGGCAGGATGCACATTCACATCAACCTGATGCGGGTCGATCTCCAGATACAGCACATAGGCGGGCTGCTGATCGCCACTAAGCTGATCTTGATAGGCCTGTCGGATGGCATGATTAATCAGCCGATCGCGCATCATGCGCTGGTTCACATAGCAGTACTGCATATCAGGCAGTTGCTTGGCGCCAACCGGGTCGGCAACCCAGCCATGAATAGTGAGATCGCCGTGTTGCCATGACACCGCGAGCGCATGCTGTAAGAATGTCGCACCACAAATACTACCCAACCGGCGCTCATACTGGCTTTTATCCGGCGCAGCACGATACTGCCGCATCAGCTTACCGTTATGATGCAGCGTGATGGCGACAGCGAAACGCGCCAGCGCGATGCGGCGCACAACCTCATCAATATGGGTGAATTCGGTTTTTTCCGTGCGCATAAATTTACGGCGGGCGGGCGTGTTATAAAACAGATCCAACACTTCCAGCGTGGTGCCCACAGGATGGGCAGCTGGCTTGACTGTCACCGCCATGTCGCGCCCTTCGGCGTAGGCCTGCCAGGCCTCGGACTGTTCGGCAGTGCGCGATGTCAGCGTTAAACGGGAGACGGAACTGATACTTGCCAACGCTTCGCCACGGAACCCCATACTGACGATCGCTTCCAGATCGTCGAGCGTGGCAATTTTACTGGTCGCATGACGCGCCAACGCCAGCGTTAATTCATCTTTTCCGATGCCTGAACCGTTGTCACGAATGCGAATCAGCTTCGCACCGCCGCGTTCTATGTCGATATCAATCCGGGTCGCCCCTGCATCCAGACTGTTTTCCACCAGTTCCTTCACGACCGAAGCCGGACGTTCGACCACTTCTCCGGCGGCGATTTGGTTAGCCAACTGCGGTGGCAACACCTGAATCGGCATGGCGTATCCCTCTTACTATCCTCAATCTATCGACATCGTCAGCATGAAGAATCAGGCGGACGGTATAATCAGCGTTTGCCCCAGCTGTACCGTACCAGAGCGCATATTATTCGCCTGTTGGATCACTTTCATACTGACACCGTAACGGGCAGCAATCGCACTCAGGCTATCACCCTTTACAACCTTATGCTTCACCGGCACAGCCTTTTGGGGCGCGGGCGTTGATGCCGTCTGCTTCGTCCCTGTCGCCGGAATATTCAAACGCTGCCCAACCCAGACGATGTCCTTGTTTAACTTATTCACATCACGCATGGCTGCGAGGCTGACGCCATAACTCCGAGCAATCGAAGAGAGCGTTTCGCCACGCGCAACGGTATGACGCGTACTACCCGCACTCGCTTTTGCCGCAGTTACGTTACCGCCTGGCGTTTCTTTATCACTTGCCGCCGACTGTAGTGGGCGGCTTTCCTGCTTTGGGAGAGTGTTTTTGGGAACGGATTGCATCGGGTGTGTTTGGAAATAACTTCTCAGCCCCTGATAAATCGCATTGGCGAGTTTTTCCTGATAGTCGTTACTCCCCAAGAGCCGCTCTTCTGAGACATTAGTGATAAACCCAGTTTCCACCAGCAGAGAAGGAATATCTGGCGAGCGCAACACCCCCAAACTGGCGTGCTCAGGACGTCGTTTATGCAGCCCTCCAACACGCTGGAGCTCACGCAGCACCTTGGTCGCGACGTCATACCCAACGCGCTGGGAGTGACCAAATTGCAGATCCAACACCGCCTGGCTGAGGTAAGGGTCCGCGCTGCTGTTCGCCAGCAGATCGCCCGCGCCGCCCAACAGTTCAGACTGTTTCTCATGCTGTTCCAGCCAGTTTGCCATTTCGCTGTTTGCGCGGCGGTTGGACAGCACCCAGACAGAGGCACCTTTAGCATTGCGGTTCGGCGCAGCATCCGCGTGAATCGATACTAACAGGTTCGCGCCCTGCTTACGCGCCACGTCCGAACGCCCCATGACGGAGATAAAGTAGTCGCCATCACGCGTCAGCACGCCTTTAAAGGCCGGATCGCTATTCAGTAAGGCTTGTAATTTACGCGCGATAGAAATGGTGACATTTTTCTCCCGCAGCCCGTTCGTCCCAATCGCACCAGGATCTTGTCCACCGTGACCGGCATCAATCGCCACAACAATCCGTTCATTACCCTGTCGGGCCGGCACTCGCGTAGTAGACGACGCATTGCTATTCACGACAACAGTAGGCTTGTTGGTAAACGGATTTTTGGCGGGTTCTGTCGGCGCACTATTTTGCTGTCGTGAAGCCGGAGGCGCTGAGGCTTGTACCGTTTTCGCTTTATCACCCGTGATGGTGAAGACAACAACGTAACCCGAGCCTTCTTTTTGCGTCACCGCCCGCGTTTTCGCCGCCTGGGTCAAATCCAGTACCAAACGCAGGCTTTGTGCGTCCTGCGCGTTGCTGGTTCGCACACGCTTAATCAGATTTTGCCCGCTGAAATCCAACGGCAAGCCCTGAATGACGCCAGTCTGACGAATATCGATGACCACTCTGGCGGGGTTACTGAGCGGGAAAAAAGCATAAATAGGCTGACCACTAAAGCTCAGACGCACCGTGGCCTGGCCTGACGCATTATCCACCTTGATATCAGACAGATTGGCTGCCCACGCCGTTCCTGCCAGTAACAGCCATACACCGATGAACAGCTTAACCATACGACTCATCATGATTCTGTTGTTCCTGGCTGAAGAGAAAAACGTTGTAACATCGCGTCTCCCGTCGCAGAGACAGCGGACAGTTCAGCCTGTCGGCCCTGATCCTGATAGCGCAAATGCAGTTCGATATCCGCATCGGGCAGCACGCCAGCACCCTGCTGCGGCCATTCAATCAGACAAATGGCATCCTGCGTCAGATAATCGCGGATCCCCATAAACTCCAACTCTTCTGGGTCGGCCAGTCGATAGAGATCAAAATGGTAAACTGCCAGCGGCAATAACGCATAAGGCTCGACCAGCGTATAAGTGGGGCTTTTGACATTGCCCTGATGACCACGCGCTTGCAGAAAACCACGACTAAACGTCGTTTTCCCCGCACCAAGGTCGCCATAAAGGTGGATAACACAAGCGCCGTCGCAGGCTTTCGCCAGCGCCGTGCCTAAAGAGATCGTTGCTGCCTCATCCGGCAGAAGTAAGACTATTCTTTTCATTCTATCTATTGTTCTAAAAACATCGGTTCTAAAAACATCGGTTCCGGATTAACATATCGGAACAACACAGGCAATAAATCGGTTGCCAGCAAACCGCCAACGATACCCGACAGCACATCCCCCATGCCACCTGTCGCCATGCTGGGGTTCCCCACATCAGCAATGGCAACCTCGTCTCGCTCGCTGGCAATCACCGTTCCCGCACCTTTCAATACGACAACACCACCATAGCGTTTTACCAACTTTGTGACCGCAAGTAAGCGATCACTTTCACTATCAGAGGCGCGGCAATTCAGTAAACGTGCCGCCTCGCCGAGGTGAGGTGTCAGCACGCGATTCTGCCGCTTATGCGGATTGATTGCCAGCAGGTTAAGCACATCCGCATCTCATAACACGGGTTTATTACAATTTTCTGCCGAGCGCCGTGCATTTTTACTCCATTTATTCTGCCCTAAGCATGGCCCAACCACCACGACATTAGCTTATAGCCGCCCTTATCACCGCGTTTCTGTCGTCAACGCTTGTAAGCTCACATCGTCAGTAACGCGGCTTGGTATTGTTTGTGAGTAAGTACTCGCACTAGGCCTGCACCGCAGATTGAAGGAGAATTCTCTGCCACGAAACAAAGAACAATTCGATTCCCTCGCTACCAAGTATTGTTGTCTATGTTCATTAAAGCGATTTTTAATACATCGAGTACACCCGACATAATAGACCGCAAGTTAGGTATGACTTATTGATTCGATAAAGACAACGGATTGGTGATAGCGATCACATTTCTGTACTTTAGCTACATGCAAAAACACATGAGGATAAAGTGATGTCAGTAATTAACACCCAAGTTAAACCATTCAAAAACATGGCATTCAAAGACGATCAATTCATTGAAGTGACTGAGAAGAGTATCGAAGGAAAATGGAGCATATTCTTTTTCTATCCAGCTGACTTTACGTTTGTTTGCCCGACCGAACTGGGCGATGTCGCTGACTACTACGACGAATTCCAACAGCGTGGCGTAGAAATCTACTCGGTTTCCACCGACACCCACTTCACGCACAAAGCGTGGCACAGCAGCTCTGAAACGATTGGTAAAATCAAATACACCATGATTGGTGACCCAACGGGCCAGCTGACGCGCAACTTTGAAAACCTGCGTGAAGCAGAAGGTCTGGCCGATCGCGGTACGTTCATTGTTGACCCACAGGGCATCATCCAAGCGGTAGAAATCACAGCGGAAGGTATTGGTCGCGACGCGTCTGATCTGCTGCGCAAAGTGAAAGCCGCTCAGTACGTAGCCTCTCATCCAGGTGAAGTGTGCCCAGCAAAGTGGCAAGAAGGCGAAACCACTCTGGCACCGTCTCTAGATCTGGTTGGAAAAATTTAAAACATACGCTAGCACCTCGGAAAAATTGATTTTTTTGTCGGGTGCATAGCACCCGATTTTTCTTTTGTACCCACTTGCCTAATTAAGGACGACTGATGCTCGACAATACGATGAAAGTCCAGTTGAAAGCCTATCTGGAAAAATTAACCAAACCTGTTGAGTTGATTGCGGCTCTGGATAACTCCGCTAAATCTGCTGAAGTCAGAACCTTGCTGGCTGAGATCGCTGAATTGTCCGAACGGGTAAGTTTTATTGAAGATAATACGTTAGTTGAAAAGAATGGCCTACCAGCGCGTAAGCCTTCGTTTCTGATTACCAATCCAGGTTCCCAAAGCGGCCCGCGTTTTGCCGGCGCGCCGATGGGACACGAATTTACCTCCCTGATTCTAGCGTTATTGCAGATGGGGGGCCATCCGTCGAAAGAAGCGAAAGAATTACTCGATCAAATTCGCCATCTTGACGGTTCGTTCCACTTTGAAACCTATTACTCGCTGTCCTGCCACAACTGCCCGGACGTGGTGCAGGCGCTGAATTTAATGGCGGTGTTGAATCCGAATATCACCCATACCGCAATTGACGGCGGCGTGTTTCAGGATGAGATTCAAAACCGTAACGTCATGGGCGTTCCCACCGTTTTCCTGAATGGCGAACACTTCAGCCAGGGGCGGACGAGCTTGGCTGAGATTGTGACTAAAATCGATACCGGCGCGGGCGCTAAACAGGTTGAGAAGCTGAACCAGCGTGACGTCTATGATGTGTTAATCATCGGTAGCGGTCCGGCGGGGGCCGCAGCGGCGGTCTATTCGGCGCGTAAAGGCATCCGTACTGGGTTAGTCGGCGAGCGCTTTGGCGGCCAGGTATTGGATACTGTCGATATCGAAAACTACATTTCTGTCCCGAAAACGGAAGGTGCCAAACTGGCGACCGCGCTGAAGAGCCATGTTGATGACTACGATGTTGACGTGATTGACGCGCAGAGTGCAGAGGCCCTCATTCCTGGTGGCGAACCGGGTAAACCGCATCAGGTGATCACCGCATCCGGCGCGACGCTGACAGCGCGCAGTGTGATCATTGCGACCGGCGCACGCTGGAGAAACATGAATGTACCCGGCGAAGATCAGTACCGTACGCGTGGCGTAACGTACTGCCCGCACTGTGATGGCCCGCTGTTTAAAGGCAAACACGTTGCAGTGATTGGCGGCGGAAACTCCGGTGTAGAAGCGGCTATCGATCTGGCTGGCGTGGTGAAACATGTCACATTGCTTGAGTTTGCTCCAGAACTGAAAGCAGATTCTGTATTACAGGAAAAAGTGCGTAGCCTGCCGAACGTTGACATCATTCTGAATGCGCACACCACAGAAGTGAAAGGCGATGGGCAGAAGGTGACGGGGCTGAGCTATAAAGATCGTATTACCAATACGGTGCATGATTTAGCGCTGGAAGGGATCTTCGTGCAGATTGGCCTGCTGCCTAACACTCACTGGCTGGAAGGTACGGTAGCCAGAAACCGCATCGGTGAAATTGAGATCGATGCCAAGTGCGAAACCAGCGTGAAGGGGGTATTTGCTGCCGGTGACTGTACGACAGTACCGTACAAGCAGATCATTATCGCGACTGGGGAAGGCGCAAAAGCGTCCTTGAGCGCATTTGATTACTTGATCAGAACCCGTACCTAAATAGCTTCGCCAAATAGTCGAGCACTTGAAGGGAACTCAGTCCGAGTGGAGCGATCTGATCAATCGCCAAATCAAAATAAATCACCAACCGGACTGAGCAATGTCGATCATGAAACGATAACGCGCAATCATCGGTGCTGGTATATGTGGCAGTTACTGGAACAGGTAACGCAATTTATGAATGCAGCTTCACCGTTTCCCAGCAATCAACCTAGCCCTGGCTAAAGTGGAGCGGTAATATGAGAAGCTATTTAGCATCAGCCTATAGGAGACGATAAGGAGACATATTTGTCACCATTCTGTTTCTCTGGCGATGTTCTTAGCTTTCTGCGCGGCGATGCTTCATAAAAAGAGGCGTCGCCGCATTTTGCTTTTCATCTAAATTTCTCTTTTGATCATAAAAATTAGAGTTCCCCCCCTTGCCAAGGGGTAATAACAAATTCATAATGTCGGCCGTTTGTCCTATTGCCCATCTTTCTTTGTTGTCTACGCCGCTTAGTATTTCGAGCGTTGGCGTTAATTCAAGTCACATTATTTTTTTATCAGTTAATAAAAAATTTATATTCTTTTTAACAGACTTATCCACAGACAGACTGTTGTTTATTTATTGTTCACACTATATTTTTGATAAAATGGTGTAGCATATCCTATTGATATTTATTAATAATTTTTACTTATAAAATATTGTGACGTTTGCTTTTACTTTTCTTGACAGTTGATTGTCAACGGTTTTTTTATTTATTCACAGCCTGTGCGACAAACTGATGACAACCATTTTGACCGCTCATGCATCGCGCGGTAATCCTTTCTCTACTGCACGAATAAGTCGTTTTTTCTGCGTGGATTGGACGTCAATTTCCAGTGACGCGCGACGTTCCAACTGCTGATGAATCGCCCAGTAGATATGCTCATCCAACAGTTCGCTTTCGCCCAAACGGGCTTGCAATGCCAGTACGATACTACCCTGATAGGGGGCATTCCCCAGTGCGACAGCAATATTGCGTAACCAGCGGAGATGGCCGATGCGCCTGATGGACGATCCTTCCGTAATTCGCAGAAATTTCTCTTCATCCCAGCCAAATAGTATCAGCAGTTCTGGCGTATGCAGCACGGCACGCGGGCTGAAATCAGCTTCGTCGGTGAGCTGTGAAAACCGATTCCACGGGCAAATAAGCTGACAATCATCGCAACCATAGATGCGATTACCCATCAGCGGACGAAATTCTTCCGGAATCGAACCTTCCAATTCGATGGTCAGGTAGGAAATGCAGCGTCGGGCATCGACAGTGTATGGAGCGACAATTGCGCCTGTTGGACAGGTAGTCATGCAGGCAATACATCGACCGCACTGCTCTTCCTGCGGCCGATCGATAGGCAGGGGTAAATCGATCAGAAGTTCACCGAGAAAGAACCAAGAGCCTGCTTCTCTATTCAGAATTAGTGAGTGTTTACCAACCCAGCCAAGCCCAGCTTTCGCAGCCAAAGGACGCTCCATAATAGGAGCAGAATCGACGAAGGGGCGAAAATTCAGTTCACCGCAGTATTCCTGAATCTGATCGCCGAGTTTTTTCAGACGCTGGCGTAATAGCTTGTGGTAATCGCGACCCAGTGAGTAGCGGCTGACGTAGCCGAACTGTGGATTCTTTAGGGTACTGGCGAATGCGGCTTTGGTGGGCAGATAATTCATACGTACGCTGATGACGCGCAGTGTACCAGGCAACAGTTCGTGCGGACGCGCTCGCAGCATGCCATGACGCACCATCCAGTCCATTTCTCCGTGGTATTGCTTATCTAGCCAGGCTTGAAGCCGAGGCTCTTCTGTGGACAGATCGGTGTCGCAAATGCCAACCTGCTGGAACCCTAATGTCTGTCCCCATTGTTTGATGTGCCGCGCTAATTCATTAAGATCGTAGGGGTATGACATGATGAACCGTAAAAATATACTGTATAACCCGATTTTATCACAAAATAAGAATACCTCTGAGGCACGTGGTTCACGATATTCAGGTAAGCAGCTATTGCTCCGGTTTCCCGAAGCAATAGCTCAATGAATATTTACCGTCTAAACTCCGCCATCATAAATTCAACAACCTGCTCCACGGTTAGATCACTTGTGATTTGTGAACGATCTAGCACCAAGCCAAGATCTTCCAGTTTTATCAGAAAATCAACTAACTCCACAGAGTCCATTGCAATATCTTTAATCAAGCTATCCTGTGCTTTAATTTCATCAGGGGCTATGCCGTTAACCTGATAAATAACATCACATATCAATGCAAACACATTATCTTTCATGAGCAATGCATTCAATCTTCACCTCCGCAGATTTTTAAGTTGTTCCAGCTTTTTTTGGAACTCTAAAGGCTCTGTTGGCTGGTTATTTATGGATCGCTCCTCAAGTTTGCTGAATACAGAAAAATCTCTGTTTTTTAACGCCGCAAATTTTTCATACAGTTCCTGTCGTTCGCTGTTCGCTACCGAATGTTCATCCCGACTGAGCTGTCTGGTAAAATGCAGTGGACGATTATCACGTGAATTGAAAATATCGCGAGTACGGCTTCGGGGATAAACATCACCTTTCCCAGTATTCGCCCGCTGTGTTGTTGGCTCTTCTACACTGGTACGATGCCCATCACCTTTCATAACGGATGTCCGCAAACTACTTTCGGTGTTTCCCTGCGAAACGATGGAGGTTGACGATGGTGTGTTATGCCGTGCGTCCTGTGTCCGCACAAGTTGCGGCGAAATTAATTGCGAAGTCGCAGAGATTGACGGCGCTATAGCTGGTGCGATCTTCCCAGAAGCTATGCCACTCGCAGGCGGTACCGGAGCCAAACCAGGACTGACTCGTTCTAAGATCGATTGCTGCGCTCTCCATTGCTGAACACCTTGGAGCAGATCGGTCTCTGAGTAAGATCCTTGTTTCATCAAATCCCGAAGATTGTTCTGTAAAGTAAGCTCCGCAGGCGTGAGGATAATTTTAGCACCAGTCGGTGATATAGATTCCCCCTCACTCGTAACAAAGGGCTGCGGACCATTCTGACGTGAAGTTGATGGCGTCACAGGCGTTGCTGATGCACGCGCTGTTGATGCGTCCATTGAAGCTGAACCACGCGCAGGCTGTTTCAGTGT